>NZ_JANLOD010000055.1 GCF_025466085.1 Pseudomonas sp. 14P_8.1_Bac3 | reverse complement strand
CCGGCCCCGTGGATTTTGGCCCCCCCCCCCCCCCGCCCCCCCCGCCCCGCTCCCACAGGTTCTACCGGGACAGGGCTTGGGATTCACCGAATAAAATGAATCTTCCCGGTATCGTCATTGCCTATGTAGATGCCATACACCCCGGCCTGGCGTTCCTCGATATAGCGTTCGAGGATCTGCCGGATGGCGGGGTAGTAGATGCTGTCCCAGGGAATGTCCTCGGGTGCGAAGAATTGGTAGTCGAGGGTTTCCGGACCGTACTGGCCGGTGATCTCCAGCGCGATGGCGCGGAAGATGATGTACACCTCGCTGATCTTCGGCACGCTGAAGATCGAATAGGGCGAAAGGATTTCCGCGCGGACGCCGCTTTCTTCCCAGACTTCGCGCAGCGCGGCCTGTTCGGTGGTCTCGCCGCCTTCCATGAAGCCCGCCGGCAGCGTCCAGGTGCCGGGACGCGGCGGAATCGCACGCTGGCACAGTAAATACTTGCCATCCTGCTCGATGATGCAGCCGGCAATGATCTTCGGATTGACGTAGTGGATGTAGCCGCAAACGCGGCACATCAGGCGCTCGTGCGTATCGCCCGGCGGCAGCTGCGACTTGAGGTCGTTACTGCCGCACTTTGGGCAAAAGCTCGGGCTGAACATCTCAGCGACCTATGCGTGGTTCTTTCAGCGGGATCGGCAGGGTGATCTCGGGGATCTTCCCGGTCTCTTCCTGTTTGCGCTTGAGGTAGTCCAGCGCGACCGCTGCGGCGGAGCGCACGTGATCGACGCAAGCTTGGTGGGCCACCAGCGGATCGCCGCTCTTGATGGCCTCGACCATGCGTTCCATCTCCTGGTTACTGGCGCCGCGACGGTTTTCCTGGGACACCGAAGTCGCCCGCAGGTAGCTGATCCGCGCCTGCAACTGACGCAGCTGGGTGGCCGCGACATGGTTGCCGGAGCCTTCGAGCAAGACGTCGTAGAAACCCTGGACCGAGTCGATCACCTGTTGCAGCTCGCCTTCCTTGAGGGCCTTGCGGTTTTCCTCGAGGGCTTTCTCCAGCGCCTTGATGTCCCTGGCCTTGGCCCGCAGGGTAAACAGCTGGACGATCAGGCCCTCGAGCACGCAACGCAATTCGTAGATATCGACGGCGTCCGCCAGGGTGATGATCGCCACCCGTGGACCCTTGGCGTCGGCAAACTCTACCAGGCCTTCGGATTCCAGGTGACGCAAGGCTTCGCGAACGGAGGTGCGGCTGACACCCAGGCGATCGCACAGATCGCGCTCGACCAGACGGTCTCCCGGCATTAGCTGGAAGTTCATGATGGCGCTTCGCAGTTTATCCAGCACGATTTCGCGCAGGGTAACGGGGTTGCGATTGACCTTGAAGCTGTCGTCGAGTGGCAGGCGTTTCATGGGGTACGCTCTATACGGTGGCTGTCCATGCCAGACGGGCATCAAAACAGCCGAGGGTTAACTGGAGGCCTCGGCATCGGCTTCGGCGAAGGCTTCACGGGCGAGCCGGAAACTGTCTACGGCCGCGGGGACGCCGCAATAAATACCGACCTGAAGCAGAATTTCGCGTATTTGCTCACGACTCAAGCCGTTACGCAAGGCGCCGCGCACATGCAGCTTGAGTTCGTGCGGACGGTTGAGGGCCGAGATCATCGCCAGGTTGATCATGCTGCGTTCCTTCAGCGACAAGCCTTCACGACCCCAGACATGGCCCCAGCAATACTCGGTGACCATTTCCTGCAGCGGCCGGGTGAAGTCGTCGGCGTTCTCGATCGAGCGGCTGACGTAGGCTTCGCCGAGCACCTGGGTGCGGATCTGCAGGCCTTTTTCGTATTTTTCGTTGCTCATCATTCCTCCTCTTGCCGCAATCGCCAGCAGGCTGGCTCCCACAGTACTGATGCTCACACCGTCATTCCCTTGTGGGAGCCAGCCTGCTGGCGATGGGGCCAGTTCGGTCACCCCTAAGGTTGAAAGAACACCGCAAATGACAGCAGGCTCATTCCCACAGGGAGACGGTATGTGTCATCAGGCCAGGGTCGGCAGCGGCCCCAGCTTGCCTTTGTGGTAAATCATCGGCGTGACCGGCTGCGCCGGCAGAATCAGGTTCTTCACCGCGCCGACGATGATCGCGTGATCACCGCCGTCGTATTCGCGCCACAATTCGCACTCGATGATCGCCGTGGCTTTGCCCAGCAACGGATTGCCCAGGGCGCTCAGGTGCCATTCGATGTCTTTGGCCTTGTCCTTGCCCTTACTGGCGAAGGCGTAGGCTTCAGCGGTCTGGTCGGCGGACAGCAAGTGAATCGCGAACTGCTTGCTGTCGCGCAGCACCGGGTAGGTGTCCGAGGCATAGTTGGGGCAGAACAGCACCAGTGCCGGGTCAATCGACAGCGCACTGAAGGCGCTGGCGGTGATGCCGACGATGCCGCCGTCCGGATCCAGGGTGGTGACCACCGTGACCCCGGAAGGGAACGAGCTCATGACGTCTTTGTAAATGCCGGGTTCGATCATTTCGTAAAACTCCTAGCGCATCACAAACGGATCAGGCATCGGTGCCTGGGACAGGTTGATCCACACCGTTTTCAGCTCGGTGTAGGCCAGCACCGAATCGATGCCGCTCTCGCGTCCATAACCGCTGTTCTTGAAGCCGCCGATCGGCGCCATGGCCGAAACCGCGCGGTAGGTGTTGACCCAGATGATCCCCGAACGCACGTCCCGGGCCAGGCGATGGGCGCGGCCCAGGTCGCGAGTCCAGATGCCGGCGGCGAGGCCGAACTGCGAGTCGTTGGCGATCGCCAACGCTTCGGCCTCGTCCTTGAAACGAATGACCGAGGCCACCGGACCGAAGACTTCTTCCTGCATGATCTTCATTGAATTGCGGTCGCATTCGAACAGCGTCGGCTCGTAGAACCAGCCTTCGCCCAGGTTCGGCGGACGCTTGCCGCCCAGGCGCAGGCGCGCACCTTCGGCGATGGCGTCGGCCACCAGGCCCTCCACGACAACCAACTGCTGCGCGGTGGCCATGGGGCCCATTTCGCTGCTGTCTTCCTGCGGGTTGCCGATGCGAATGCGCTTGGCCCGCTCGACCAGACGCTCGACGAACTCGTCATAGATTTCATCCTGCACCAGCAGGCGTGAACCGGAAACGCAACTCTGCCCGGACGCGGCATAGATCCCGGCGATGGCACCGTTGATCGCGCTGTCGAGGTCGGCGTCGGCAAAAATGATGTTCGGCGATTTGCCGCCCAGCTCCAGCGAGAGCTTGGCGAAGTTCTCTGCACTGCTGCGCACCACATGACGTGCGGTGGCCGCGCCGCCGGTGAAGGCAATCTTGCGTATCAGCGGGTGGCGGGTCAGGGCGGCACCGGTGCTCGGGCCGTATCCGGTGACGACGTTGACCACACCCGGCGGAATCCCGGCTTCCAGCGCCAGGCGTGCCAGCTCGAGGATGGTCGCCGAGGCGTGTTCGGAGGGTTTGATCACGATGGTGTTGCCCGCGGCCAGGGCCGGCGCCAGTTTGATCGCGGTCAGGTACAGCGGGCTGTTCCAGGGGATGATCGCGGCGACCACGCCCATGGCTTCGTGAACGGTGTAGGCAAACAGGTCCGGCTTGTCGAGGGGCAGGGTGCCGCCTTCGAGCTTGTCCGCCAGGCCTGCGGTGTAGTGGAAGAATTCCGGCAGGTAGCTGACCTGGCCACGGGTTTCGCGGATCAGTTTGCCATTGTCGCGGCTTTCCAGCTGCGCCAGGTGTTCCTTGTTGTCAGCGATCAGGTCGCCCAGGCGTCGGAGCAATTTGCCGCGAGCGGTCGCGGTCAGCCCGCGCCAGGCCGGGCTGTCGAAGGCGGTCTGCGCCGCCTGCACGGCGCGCTCGACGTCGGCTTCGTCAGCATCGGGCAGTTCCGCCCAGGGTTCGGCCAGGGCCGGGTTCAGGCTTTGGAACGTCTTGCCGGCGAGGGCATCGACCCATTCACCGCCGATGCACATCTGGAAGCGTGCGAGTGTCATGCAACGATCCCCTTGATTGGGTTTGGTCGGGCGTTGGCCTTGTCGAGAAATTCCAGCAACAGCTGGTTGACCAGGCGTGGCGATTCTACGGGCATCATATGCCGCTGTTCGGCAAGCACGGCAACTGTCGCGCCGGGAATGCGTTCGGCCAGTTGCCGGGCCATTTCCGGCGTCGAGCCGGGGTCCAGTTCGCCGGTGGCGACCAGCGTCGGCACCTGGATACTGGCCAGGTCGTCGGCGCGGTACATGTCCTGGGTCGCGAACAGCTCGTAAGTGGTCAGGTAACCCTGCGGGTCGTTCTCGGCCAGGGTCTGGCGCAGCGCGGCAATCTGCGCCGGGTTGGCCGCCTGGTATTCGCGGCTGAACCAGCGTGACAACGCCGCTTCGGCGTTGGCATCCGGCCCGTGTTCGGCGGCCTGGGCGGTGCGGGCAATCACGCCGGCGCGTTGCTCGGCGCTGCGATTGAACACACTGTTGAGCACCACCAGGCCTTGCAGGCGTTGCGGGTAATGCAGGGCAAAAGCCCGCGCGACCAGCCCGCCCATGGAGAAACCGATCACCGTCGCCTGGGGCAACTGCAGGTGATCGAGCAGCTCCAGCAACTGGTCGGCATAGCCGAGCAGCGGCGTGCCGCTCTGCGGTCGCGGGCTGGCGCCATGGCCGAGCATGTCATAGGCGATCACGCGGTAATGGGGGGCGAGGCCAACGACCTGGCCGCCCCACATTTCTTTATTCAGGCCCACGCCGTGGATCAAAACCACGGGCTGGCCTTCGCCGGTCGCCAGATAACTGGTGCCAGCCGGGGTGCGTTCAGCGGTGAGCCGAATCATGGAGCGCTCCTGCATACCTTTTTGTTGTTGTAACCGACCAGTGATTACTGGGCCTTCTCGGCAGCCAGTTCTTCCAGGTCGATGTAGCGGTTACCGATGCGCGGGTGCAGGCGGCCGCCGTCGGCGCAACCCAGGACCACGACGATTTCATCGGCGCGCGGTGCATCTTCGATCTGCATTTCCAGGGTGATGTAGTGAGAACGCAGGCCTTCGTCGTCCTTGTGCATCATCGGGATCTGGATCGAGGTGCCCGGGCCACCGCGCTTGTTCGTGAAGCTCAGGTAGCTCTTGGCCTTGACCGCTTCGCGGTAATGGTTGCCGAAGCGCAGGGTGTGGATGACCGCCGAAGCGTGCTCGATCTCGCCATCGGCGCCGACCACCGCCGCCTTGCCGTAGGCCTCGATCTTGTCGGCACCGCCGATGATGCCGACCAGGCGCTCGACCATCAGCGCACCGAGGTCAGAGCAGTTGGCGCGGATTTCCGGTTTCAGGTCTTCGACGAAGCCACGACCCAGCCACGGGTTCTTCATGACAACGGCCAGGCCGACCATGGTCACTGGCGTATCGCCGGCTTTGCCGCCTTCGATGAACGTTTCTTCGACATAGCTGACGATCTTGCGGATTTCGAAACTCATGAGCTGCTCCGTATGGGCTGAAGGATGTCTGTGCGTATGATGGTATACCATAATACCGGTGATGCAAGTGCCCGAAACGGGTTTCTGGTCGGAAGGCGACAAAAAGCAGGAGGGCGGCGGGCAATCGGGATTCGGTTGTGAGCGGTAGTAGCAAGGTGCCAGAATAGAGCCCTCGCGCAGGATCCCTATCAGGCGGTTCGAATGGATGGCCCTGGATTGCGGTACGAACAGCAAGACGTCATTGTAAAACTGGTGCGCACCGACCGATTGCACCAGTTGTTCCGGCAGTCGGTTTCAGCGGTAGTCGGCAGCTTTCTTGCGGTGTTGATGTTGTGCTGGCTGTGCTGGGAGCGTTTCGATCACACGGTGATCACCTGGTGGATAGCCGCGCTGGCAGCGTCGTCGTTGTTGCGCATCTCGATGTTTATCGCCTATTTCCGTAGCCCGGACAGCGAACGCACCCCGCAACGCTGGGAGCGCACGTATTGGGTCACGCTCGTACTGTCCGCCGGGATCTGGGGCGTCGGTGCGCTCGTGGTCGTTCCCGCCCATGACCTGCTGGCCCAGGCCCTGGTCATGCTCTTTTGCGTCGGCATGTCGGTCAGTGCGGTGTCTTGCTATTCGGCTTATCGCTACATGACGATGGCTTCCATTTCCCTCGTCCTGTTCCCTTGTACGATCTGGCTGCTGTTTCAACCGTCGACCCTGCAGCTGGGCATGGGGGTGGCGGCGCTGGTGTTTGCCTCCTTCGCGTTCAGTGCGACCCGCAGTGTGGCCGACGCGCTGGAAACCGCTTTTCGGTTAACGCGTGAAATGGAGCATGCGCACCGCCTGTCCACGCATGCCGCGCAGACCGATGAGCTCACCGGCCTGAAGAACCGCCGGGCGTTTTTCCAGCAGGCGCAACAGCTGTACAGCCACTGCAAGCACAACCGCTTGCCCCTGTGCGCGGTGATGCTGGACATGGATCACTTCAAGCACATCAATGACACCTACGGCCATCAGGTCGGCGATCAGGTGCTGCGGCAGATGGGGATGGTCATCAGCCGTTCGTTCCGCGAAAACGATGTTCATGGCCGCCTGGGAGGCGAGGAGTTCGCCGTGCTGTTGCCGGACACCTCGATCGAGGTCGCACAGAACATTGCCGAAGCCCTCATCCAGTCGATCGCCGGCCTGATGACCGGGCCGGTGAACCGCATTTCGGCCAGCGTCGGCGTCGCGTCGATGAATGCCGGGGATAACGATCTGCACAGCCTGATGAACAACGCCGACAAAGCGCTGTATCGCGCCAAGGCCCGTGGGCGCAATCAGGTCGCGGTGTCCGAGTAGACCCGTGACAACGCAGCACGATGCAACGAATGCCCCGTCAGGGCCTCATATGAAAACGAGCGGTGCCTTTGATGCAGAAGGGCGGACGCCATTTTTCATACGAGAGGTGATTGTTTCCATGACGGCAGCTGAGAAAAACCACGTGGACTGGCTGGTCGAACAATCGATGCTGCACGCAGCCCGGCAACGGGCCAAGCTTTACTCCGGGCAAGGTCGCCTGTGGCAGCAACCCTACGCGCATACCCGTCCCCGTGACGCCTCGGCCCTGGCGTCGGTGTGGTTCACCGCGTACCCGGCGTCGATTGTCACTCGCGAGAATGGCACGGTGCTGGAAGCCCTGGGCGACGAGACCCTGTGGCAGGCCCTGTCGAGAATCGGTATCCAGGGCATTCACAACGGCCCGCTGAAACGTTCGGGCGGCCTCTCGGGCACCCGACACACGCCGACCATCGACGGCAATTTCGACCGCATCAGTTTCGACATCGATCCGCAACTGGGCACCGAAGCCCAGTTGCAGGCCTTGGTGCGCATGGCCGCCGCGCACAACGCGGTGATCATCGACGACGTGATCCCTTCGCACACCGGCAAAGGCGCGGACTTCCGCCTGGCCGAGATGGCCTATGAAGACTATCCGGGGCTCTACCACATGGTGGAAATCCGCGAGGAGGACTGGCCGCTCCTGCCCGATGTACTCGAAGGTCGCGACGCGCAGAACCTCAGCCCGCTGCAGGTCGACGCGCTGCGCGACAAGCATTACATCGTCGGTCAGTTGCAGCGGGTGATCTTCTTCGAACCCGGGGTCAAGGAAACCGACTGGAGTGCGACACCCATCGTCATCGGGGTCGACGGCAAACCGCGGCGCTGGGTCTACCTGCATTACTTCAAGGAAGGGCAGCCGTCGCTGAACTGGCTGGACCCGACTTTTGCCGCGCAGCAGATGATCATCGGCGACGCACTGCATGCCATCGACGTCATGGGCGCGAAAATCCTCCGTCTCGACGCCAATGGCTTTCTCGGCGTCGAGCGCAAGCTCGACGGCACGGCCTGGTCGGAAAGCCATCCGCTATCGATCACCGGTAACCAGTTGCTCGCCGGGGCGATTCGCAAGGCGGGTGGTTTCAGCTTTCAGGAACTGAACCTGACCGTTGACGATATCGCCGCCATGTCCCACGGCGGCGCCGATCTCTCGTACGATTTCATCACCCGGCCGGCCTACCAGCACGCGTTGTTGATGGGCGATACCGAATTTCTCCGATTGATGCTGCGCCAGATGCACAGCCTCGGCATCGATCCGGGTTCGCTGATCCATGCATTGCAGAACCATGACGAGCTGACCCTCGAACTCGTGCATTTCTGGACCCTGCACGCCCATGACACCTTCCTTTATCAAGGGCAGACATTCCCCGGCAACATTTTGCGCGAGCACATTCGCGAGCAGATGTACGAACGCCTGGCCGGCGAGCACGCGCCTTACAACCTCAAGTTCGTCACCAATGGCGTGTCCTGCACCACCGTGAGCATCATCACCGCCGCGTTGGGGATCCGCGACCTCGATGCGATCAGCCCGGCGGATATCGCGCAGATACGCCAGATCCATTTGCTGTTGGTGATGTACAACGCGATGCAGCCGGGCGTGTTAGCGTTGTCGGGCTGGGACCTGGTGGGCGCACTGCCGCTGCCGGCCGAGCAAGTCGCGCATTTGATGGTCGATGGCGATACACGCTGGATTCATCGCGGCGCCTACGATCTGGTGGACCTCAACCCGGAGGCGGAATACTCGGAAGGCCAGATGCCGCGTCCGAAAACCCTGTACGGCAGCCTCACCCACCAACTGAAAGACCATGACTCGTTTGCCTCGCAACTGAAGCGAATCCTCGCGGTGCGCCGCTCCTACGACATTGCCGCTAGTCGCCAGATCCTGGTGCCGGATGTCGAGCATCCGGGCTTGCTGATCATGGTTCACGAACTGCCGGCCGGCAAAGGCACGCAAATCACCGCGCTGAACTTCGGCGCGACGCCGATCACCGAAACCCTGCACCTGCCCAACATCGCGCCAGGGCCTGTGGTCGACATCATCAACGAACGGGTCGAAGGCGATCTCACGCCCGAGGGCGAATTCACCATTACCCTGGACGCCTATGAAGGCTTGGCGCTGCGCGTGGTCAGCAGCTCGCCGATGATCTAGGCGCAAGCGGGAGGGCCTGAAAGCACGGCGCTCCCGTCATTCAATCCAATCAATCGAAACTTCAACGTCACCCCGGCTGTCCAGACCCTTACACCTCTCGTGCGACACGGATGCGCCCGGGAATGCTCGACGGATCGGTGACAGGCGAGGATCGACATGACAACGACAGTAGGTGATTTTCTGGTTGAGCGACTCAGCCAATGGGGCGTCACGCGGATTTTTGGCTATCCGGGGGACGGCATCAACGGTGTCTTTGGCGCCCTGAGCCGCGCCCAGGGCAAGATTGAATTCATTCAGGCGCGGCACGAGGAAATGGCTGCGTTCATGGCCTCGGCCCACGCCAAATTCACCGGCGAGCTGGGCGTGTGCATCGCGACTTCCGGCCCGGGGGCTTCGCACCTGATCACTGGCCTGTATGACGCGCGGATGGATCACATGCCGGTGTTGGCGATTGTCGGTCAGCAGGCGCGCGCGGCGCTCGGCGGGCACTATCAGCAGGAACTGGATCTGCTGTCGATGTTCAAGGATGTCGCCGGGGCGTTCGTGCAACAGGCTTCGGTGCCGGCGCAGGTCCGGCACCTGATCGACCGGGCGGTGCGCACGGCCATCGGCGAACGGCGGGTCACCGCTTTGATCCTGCCCAACGACTTGCAGGAGGCTCCCTACGAGGAACCGGGCAGGGCGCACGGCACGGTGCATTCTGGGGTCGGTTACAGCAAGCCGAAGGTCGTGCCCTACGACGCCGATCTGCAACGCGCCGCCGAGGTACTGAACGCCGGTGAGAAAGTCGCCATCCTGATCGGCGCCGGTGCCTTGAACGCCACCGATGAGGTGATTGCCGTGGCGGAAAAGCTCGGCGCCGGCGTGGCCAAGGCGCTGTTGGGCAAGGCCGCATTGCCGGACGATCTGCCGTGGGTCACCGGCAGCATCGGCCTGCTGGGCACCGAGCCGAGCTACAAGCTGATGATGGAATGCGACACGTTGCTGATGATCGGTTCCGGTTTCCCTTATTCCGAATTCCTGCCCAAGGAAGGACAGGCGCGCGGGGTGCAGATCGATCTGCAGCCGGACATGCTCAGCCTGCGCTATCCCATGGAGGTCAACCTGGTGGGTGACGCCGCTGACACACTCGCGGCGCTGGCCCCGTTGTTGGTGCCAAAGACCTCACGCAAATGGCGCAAGAAGGTCGAAGGCTGGCACAGCGCCTGGGACAAAACCCTGGCCAGGCGCGCGTTGGTGAAGGCCGACCCGATCAACCCGCAGCGGGTGGTTTATGAGCTGTCGCCACGGTTGCCGGAGCTGGCGATCGTCACCAGCGACTCGGGCTCCTGCGCCAACTGGTACGCCCGCGACCTGAAAATCCGCCGGGGCATGAAGTGTTCGCTCTCCGGCGGACTGGCCTCCATGGGCGCCGCTGTGCCGTATGCGATTGCAGCAAAATTCGCCTACCCGCAACGTACCGTGATTGCCTTGGTGGGCGACGGGGCGATGCAAATGAACAACATGGCCGAGCTGATCACCGTCGCCAAATACTGGCGGCAGTGGGACAGCCCGAAATGGATTTGCGCGGTGTTCAACAACGAAGACCTCAATCAGGTGACCTGGGAACAGCGGGTGATGGAGGGCGATCCCAAGTTTGAAGCCTCGCAGAACATTCCTGACGTCCCGTATCACCTGTTCGCCCTGTCGATCGGACTCAAGGGGATTTTCGTCGATCGCGAAGAGGACGTCGCCGCGGCCTGGGACAAGGCCCTGGCGTCGGACGTGCCGGTGCTGATCGAGTTCAAGACCGACCCCAACGTCCCGCCACTGCCGCCGCACATCAAGCTCGAACAGGCAAAAAAATTCGCCACGACCTTGCTCAAGGGCGACCCGGACGAAGCCGGAGTGATCGTGCAAACAGCCAAGCAAGTGCTGGGGGCGGTACTGCCCCGCAGCAAAAAATAGGCCCCGTCACGCAATCCCGGAAGAAACGCCAAACCCTGTAGGAGCCAGCTTGCTGGCGATGGACGCAAGTGCGCCGCGTTGATCCAGGCAGCACGCCTTATCGTTAACGACCATCGCCAGCAAGCCGGCTCCTGCAAGTTGTAGCGCCTGCCCGGATTAAATCGCTAAAAAATCAGAACTCCTGGGCGCAAACGTAGCCATAGCCTTAAGAACCTGAATTCTGGAATCCGGCGATGGCGCAGATCTTCAGCCGCTCGGCCGATACCTGGCTGCGCCTGGGGCTGCTGATGCTGTTCGTCGGCCTGGCGGGAGGCTTGCTCGTGGTGTTGGCCCTGGACCGCTCCGATTATCGAACCGGCCGTAACTGGGTGGTCGAGCAGCCGCTGCCGTTCAGCCATGCGCACCACGCCGGCGAGCTGAAGATCGATTGTCGCTACTGCCACAGCTCGGTGGAATCCTCGGCGATGGCCAGCCTGCCGCCCACCGAAACCTGCATGACCTGCCACTCGCAAATCTGGAAGAACGCCGACGTGCTCGAGCCGTTGCGCAAAAGCCTGCGCGAGCAACAGCCATTGCATTGGCAGCGCGTGGTCGAGCTGCCGGATTACGTGTACTTCGATCACGGCGTGCATGTGAACGCCGGCGTCGGCTGCAGCGAATGCCACGGCGCGGTGGACCGCATGCAACTGCTGTTCAAGGCCGAACCGCTGAACATGGGGCAATGCCTGGCTTGTCATCGCGATCCGGCACCGCACCTGCGTCCGGTCGGGCAAGTCACCGCGCAGCAATGGCACACCGACGAGGATCGACGGGTGCTCGGTGCACGCCTGATGAAAGAGCGGCACATCGATCCGCAAGGCTTGACCGACTGCGGGACCTGCCATCGATGAGCGCCTCCGGCATGGACTTCGCCGCGCTGCGTGAGCACCTCGCCGGGCTCAATGGCGCGGCTTACTGGCGCGGGCTGGAAGCATTGGCCGCGACGCCCGAGGCGCAGGCGTTGATCGAAGCGGAATTCCCCGGCGCCGCGCCCCTGCTGGATCGCCGGCGGTTTCTGCAACTGATGGCGGCGTCCCTGGCCATGGCCGGTCTCGCGGCCTGCGGCAAAACCCCTGAACACGCGGTGCCGACGGTCCGCCAGGCGCCGCAACTGACCCCAGGCGTTGCGAGCTGGTACGCCACCGCCATCCCCTTTTGCGGCATCGCCCAACCGGTGCTTGGCAAGACGCTGGCGGGCAGGCCGATCAAACTCGAGGGCAACCCCGAGCACCCGATGTCCGGCGGCACGTGCGACGCCTTCACCCAAGCGGCGATCCTGCAACTCTACGATCCGGACCGCTCCCAGGCACCGCGCTTCAAGGGCCGGGAAACCAGTTGGGACGAAGTGAGCGGCGCGCTGGCCCGGCAACGGCTGATGCTGGACGCCGTCCATGGCAAAGGCCTGCACATCGTCTGCGGCGCCAGCAGTTCGCCGACCCTGGCGCGGCAGTTCGAGGCGCTGCGCCGCCGCTGGCCCGAGGCGCACTTTTATCACGCCGAACCCTTCGCCGAAACCGAAACCTTGCGCACCAGTGAGCGGGTGTTCGGCCTGCCGTTGCAGGCCCGGCGCCATCTGCAGAATGCCGAGGTTCTGGTCTGCCTGGAGGATGATCCGCTGGGCAGCGGCCCGCGACAAACGCCGTTGCAACGGGGTTGGGCCGAACGTCGGCGGCAAGCGGTGCAAGGGCAGGGCGCGGCGTTGTCGTTTGTCGCCGAGAGTATTCCAACCCTGACCGGTGCCGCCGCGACGCGCCGACTGGCGATAGCGCCGTCGCGACTGCCCGACCTGACGCTGGCGCTGAGTCGGGCATTGGGCGAAAACGTCGCCGACCAGCCGCGCCTAAGTACGCGCCAACTCAACTGGGTCGAGGCCGCTGCCGCAGCGCTCAAGGCCCATCCCGGCCGCAGCCTGATCTGCGTTGGCCCACAAGCGGCGGCGGATGTGCAGGCCCAGGTGATGCGCCTCAATCAGCGATTGCGCGCGCACGGCCAAACCCTGGAGTGGCAGGTGCCCACCTTGCTGGGCTACGAGCGCGGGCAATTCTGGGCGCCGCTGGAACAGCTGAGTCAGCAATTGGCCACGGGCGAGGTCAGCCAACTGATCCTGCTCGACTGCAATCCGATACCCACATCGGCACCCGAGTTGGGTCTGGAAGGCTTGATGCAGAAGGTGCCGTTCTGCCTGCACGCCGGGCTTTATTACGACGAAAGCGCCGCGCACTGCCATTGGCATGTGCCCCTTAACCATGCGCTGGACGGCTGGACTGACGCGCGGGCGGCGGACGGTAGCGCCTGCATTGTCCAGCCATTGATCGAGCCGATGTACTCGACCCGCACCGTGCATCAGCTCATCGAGTTGTGGCTGACGTCCGCCGACAGCGATGCCTTGAGTCACGTGCGCAGCACATGGGCCCACATTGAGCAAGAGCAGTGGCGCCAAGCGCTGGCTGATGGCTGGATCGAACCCAGTGCCAAAGCCGTCGATGTCCCGGCTGCGCCGCCGGTGGTGTTGAACCTGCCGGACTCCGAAGGCCTGGAAGCCGTCGTGCGCCCGGACCCTTGCGTCTGGGACGGGCGTTTCGCCAATCTGGGCTGGCTGCAAGAACTGCCCAAACCCATCAGCAGCCTGACCTGGAGCAACGTGGTCGGGCTGTCGCCACGCTTGGCGGAGCGAATCGGCGTGGGCAATGGCGACGGCGTCGACGTGGCGCTGCCGGGCCAGTTGTTGCGCGGCGCGGCGTGGATCGAACCGGGGCAGGCCGATGAGGTGATCGCCTTGTACGCCGGTTATGGGCGCAGTCACGCCGGGCGGGTCGGCAACGGCTTGGGCTACGCGGTGCGGTCGCTCCAGACCTCGTCGGTCAGTGCTTCGGTGCGCTCCAACGCAGATCGCCATACCCTGGCGTCTACTCAGGTTCATCACGTCTTGCCGGACGACGAAACCCCGCCGATTCGCGTGGTGCCGCGGGATCGACCGCAGATTCCGGCAGAGCAGATTCCGGTGTCGCTTTATAGCGCAGCCGCCGACAGTGGCCCGCAATGGGGCATGGTCATCGACCTCGACCTGTGCACCGGCTGCAATGCCTGCGTCACGGCGTGCCAGGCGGAAAACAACATCGCCGTGGTTGGTGCCGAACAGGTCGCCAACGGGCGCAGCATGCACTGGCTGCGCATCGACCATTATTACCAGGGTTCCCTGGACGCGCCGCGCTCGCGCTTTCAACCCTTGCCGTGCATGCATTGTGAACAGGCGCCCTGTGAAACCGGTTGCCCGGTGAATGCCACCGTGCATAGCCGCGATGGTTTGAACCAGATGGTCTACAACCGCTGCATCGGCACCCGCACCTGTGCGTCGTACTGCCCGTACAAGGTGCGGCGCTTCAATTGGCTGGACTGGAGCGCCAACGCCGCCCCCTCGATCCAGGCGCAACGCAACCCCGAGGTGACCGTCCGCTCGCGCGGAGTGATGGAAAAGTGCACCTATTGCACGCAACGCATCAGCGCTGCGCGGATCGACAGCAAGCAACGAGGCGGGGAGTTCGACGCCAGCACCGTGGTCACCGCCTGCCAGCAGACCTGCCCGAGTCAGGCCATCCGCTTCGGCGACATCGCCGACCCTGCCAGCGCCGTCAGCAACGGCCGCCGTGATCCACGCCATTACCGTCTGCTCGAGGCCCTGGGCACGCGGCCACGCACCAGCTATCTGGCGCGGATCGAGGATGGGGAGGGCGGCGATGAAGCCTGAACCCCTGTTGCACGACACCGAGCATTTCCTGCCGCGGGACCTGAGCGACCCGCAGGTATCACGGCAAGTGTTCGGTCCCTTGCAGCAGTTCCCGCGCCGGATGGCCTGGCGCTGGTTGTTCGGCCTCGGCCTCGCTTTATTGCTGATGTACCTCGCCTCCGCCACGGTGCTGCTGGCCAACGGTGTGGGCATGTGGGGCAACAATCAGCCGGTGCACTGGGGCTTCGGCATTCTCAACTACATCTGGTGGCTGGGCATCGGTCACGCCGGAACCTTCATCTCGGCGCTGCTCTGGTTGATCGACCGACCTTGGCGCCACAGCCTCAATCGCCTGGCGGAACTGATGACCCTGATGGCGGTGATCTGCGCCGCGTTGTATCCGATCCTGCACCTGGGGCGGCCATGGCTGTTCTACTGGACCATGCCGTACCCGAATGAAATGGGCCTGTGGCCGCAGTTCAAGAGCCCGACCGCGTGGGACATGTTCGCGATCCTGTCGTACCTCAGCGTGTCGGTGCTGTTTCTGCTGGTGGGCGCGATCCCCGATTTTGCCACCGCGCGCGACCGTGCCCACGGCGTGCTCGCGCAACGCCTGTATGGCTTGATGGCGCTGGGTTGGCGCGGTTCGCAGCGGCACTGGGCGCTGTGGCGACAGACCACGCGAGTGTTGGCGATGCTGGCGATTCCCTTGGTGTTCGCGGTGTCCAGCGGCTATTCCTTTCTGCTGACCATGGGCCCGCAAAGCGGCTGGCACTCGACGCTGTTCCCGCCGTACTTCGTGGCCGGGGCGGTGTTCTCCGGTTTTGCCCTGGTGGCGGTGCTCGCCATTGGCGTGCGCTGGCTGCTGCGTATCGAAGCGCTGATTACCCTGCGACACCTGGACATGCTCGGGCGCCTGTTGCTGGCCACCGGTTTGATGACGGCCTACGGTTATCTGGCTGACCTGTTCATGCCGTTCTACAGCGGCGATGCCCATGAGATCGACGTCTTGATGACGCGCCTGGCCGGACCGCATGCCTGGAGTTTCTGGCTGGCCGTCATCTGCAACGTCGGCGTGCTCCAGGCCTTGTGGTGGCGGCCGGTGCGCCAGCGGCCGGCGACGTTGGCGGCGGTGGCCGTTACGGTGCTGGTGGGCATGTGGGCCGAGCGGTTCATGTTGTTGATCGTGCCGCAAACCCGGGATTTCCTGGTCTCGGCGTGGGGCGGTTACACCCCGACGCTATGGGACTGGACGCTGTTCATCGGCAGCTTCGGCGTATTCCTGGTGCCCTACAGCCTGTTTCTGCGCTACCTGCCGATGGTCTCGGCGTTCGAGGTCAAGCAGGCGCTGCACAAGGAACGTGGCGATGCCTGACTCCCTGGGCTTGCTGGCAGAGTTCGATGCGCCGCAACCACTGGTTGAGGCCAGCCTGCAGGCCTGGGCCCTGGGTTACCGGCGCCTTGATGCGTTTGCTCCGTTTCCCCTGGAAGCGCTGCTGCCGCTGTGCAACCCCAAGGCGTCGAGAGTGCCGCGCATCGCGTGCGTCGGGGCGCTGCTCGGCATCGCGTTGGCGCTGCTGATGCAAATCGGCTCGGTGCTGAGTTACCCGCTGAACGTCGGCGGGCGACCGTTGATTGCCGTGCCGTCGCTGATGGTGGTGACGTTTCTGTTCGGCATTGTCGGGGCGGCGGTGGCAGCGGTCCTGATGCTGCTGATCGGCAGTCGCTTGCCGCGTCTGCATCACCCGCTGTTTGGCGCGCAGGCGTTTGAACGGGCGAGCGACGATGGCTTCTTTCTGTTCATCGATGCTGGCGACCCATTGTTCGACGAACAAGTCACCCGCGCCTGGCTGGCCGAACGGGCGATTAACGTGCACGCGGTGCAGCGATGAACGCCTGGCTCTGGGCATTGCTCGTCGCCGTGCTGTGCAGCGGTTGTGATGACATGTCGCGCCAGGCCAAGGTTCAGGAACAACGCCCCGGCGCCCTGTTCGCCAACGGCTTGAGCAGTCGTCAGCCTCCCGATGGCACCGTCGCCCGCGGGCAGCTGGCGCGCGAAGCGCTGGTGCGACAGCGTCCGCCGATGACCGAGGCGTTGCTCGATCGCGGCGAGGCGGGTTATCAGACATTCTGCACGCCGTGTCATGGCCTGAGCGGACGGGGCGATGGTCTGGTGGTCGGTCGTGGTTTTCCGGCACCGCCACCCTTGACCGAAGCGCGTTTGCTCGATGCGTCCGACGCGCAACTGATGGAGCTGATCGCCCAGGGCAAAGGCTTGATGTACGGCTACGCGTCGCGCATTCCGCCGGCCGAGCGCTGGGCCATCGTCGCCTATGTGCGCGTGTTGCAACTGAGTCAGCACGCGCCGTTGGACCGTTTGCCTGAGTCCGTGCGACAGGCGTTCGACGAGGGCGCTCCATGAACCGCCCGACTGCAGTCTTCGCCATTAGCGCCAGCGTCCTCGTGCTGCTCGGGTTCTGGCAACCGGCGTGGGTCGGCGCCGGCGCATTGGCTGCCGCGGTCAACGGCAGCAACATCGTCTTCGGCGGTTTGTTGTTGGCGCTGCTCACGCCCTTGATCAAGGGCCGCTGGCACATGCTGCTGGCACCGGGCAGTCGATTGGGGGCCAGCGCCGCGGTGTGGTTATTGCCCATGCTGCTGCCGGTGTTATTCACCCTGGCGTGGCTGTATCCGTGGTTCGCGGTCGAGGGTTCCGGGTTTCGCGGGGTGTGGTTGTCGCCGTGGTTCTTTGTGCTGCGCACCGTGTTGTACGCCGGCATTGCCCTGATTCTGCAACGTTGGGCGCCGCGGCGCTGTGGGCCGGGGCTGATCCTTTACGCACTGGCCGCCAGCCTCGCGGCGGTCGACTGGTTGATGTCGTTGCAGTCGGGGTTTGCCTCCAGCATCTTCGGTTTGCTGTTGACGGCGCGACACCTGCTCGAGGGCCTGGCCTTCGCCGGTCTTTGCGTGCTGTGCTGGAACCTCGTGCCGCTGCCCGCGCCACAGTGTCAGGTGTTGCGCGGATTGCTGGTCAGCGCGCTGGCCTTCTGGGCGTACGTACACTTCATGCAGTACCTGATCATCTGGTCGGTGAACCTTGAGCACGAAAGCCAGTGGTATCGCGTGCGCGAAGTGGGCGCGTGGGGCGTGGTCAGCGCGGTGCTGGTGGCGGGGCAGTTGGCTTGCCTGCTGGCACTGGCTTCGCCGTGGGGTGGTCGACCTCGGGTGCTGGTCTGGGGTTGTGTGGCTATTCTGTTGCTGGGGACGCTGGAGTCGATCTGGCTCGGTTTGCCAGCGGTGTTTCCTGAGTTTTCCCTCGCGGCGGGTGTCGTGGCGCTGCTCTGTCAGGGCGTTTACGGCCTCGGCCTGTGGACCTGGTGGCGTTGGCAATGGCAAAGGAGGCGCCATGAAACCTGAAGAGCCGCACGGTTATGAGCCCAATCGGGTCGACAGTCGCAAAGTCGCCGGTTTGCTGGCGTTGCTGCTGACAGCCATTGTGCTGTGCCTGAGCGGCGTGGCCTGGCTGCTTGATGGATATCAGCAGCGTGCGGCGTCGCAACAACCGTCGTTGAGTGCTCTGGAGCGAGAACCGCTACTGCCACCGGCCCCGCGCCTGCAATCCCAACCCCGCCAGGACGGTGAACGGCAGCTCGCCGCCGAACGCATTCATCTCGACAGCTTTGGCTGGGTCGACCGCGAACGGCGCATCGTGCACCTGCCACTGGAGCAGGCGCGAACGATCATGCTGGAGCAGGGCTGGCCAACGCCCGGGGACCCGCCTCATGAACCTTGAACGGGGCAAGCGGGTGCTGGCGCTGTTGTGGCTGCTGACGATGCAGCAGAGTGTCGCGCAGACGTTCGACCCGTTCAGCGCCGCCGGCATCGACCCGGCCCGGGTCGGCGAGCCTCTGGCGCTGGACACGCGGTTTATCGATCAGCACGACCAACCGGTTCGGTTGGGCAACCTGTTGAATGGCCAGCCCACGCTCCTGGTGCCGTTGTATTACCGCTGCCCGAATGTCTGTGGCGCGGCGCTTTCGACGCTGTTCAGCCAACTGGCCAATCAGCCTTACCGGATCGGCCGCGATTTTCAGGTGATCGCCTTCAGTTTCGATCCGCGGGAAGACGCCACGGCTGCTCGCGAGGAGCTGGCCAAACTCGGCCAGCACTGGCCGGCGCTGACAAACGAGCCGGGCCTGCATTTGCTCACCGGCGATGCGGCGGCCAGTCAGGCCTTGGCCGCTTCGATCGGGTTTGGCTACCGCTATGACGAACACCAGCAGCAATACGCCCACAGCTCCGCCGTCGCCGTGGTGACCGGCGACGGGCGTCTGTCGCGCTGGCTCTACGGCCTTGGCTATCAGGCCGCCGATCTGCGCCTGGCGTTGACTGAAGCCGGGCAGGGCAAGTTGGGTGCGTTCAAGGAGCAGTTGCTGTTGCTGTGTTATCACTACGATCCGCAGAGCGGCACCTACAACAGCCGAATCATCCTGTTGCTGCAAGTGGCCGGCGTCGCGACCGTGCTGGCGCTGGGCCTGTTCATCCTGCTGGCGCTGCGTCGCGAACGCCGGAGGCTGTCATGAACGAGCGCTTCCTGCATTTGTGGCCCGAGCAGGCGTCGGATTACGCGGTGTCGGTCGATTGGCTGGTGATCGGTTTCACCGGAATGATGGCGTTGTTCGTGGTGCCGGTGTTCGTGGCGCTGTGGATATTCATCTGGCGTTATCGGCGCGGGAAGAAGGCCGATCGCGATCATCGGCCGCAGAGCAACCTGCCGATCGAACTGGCGTGGATTATTCTGCCGTTCATTGGCTCGCTGGTGATCTTCCTGTTCTCGGCGCGGCTGTTCTTTTTCGCCCGTACACCACCGGCCGATGCCCTGGAAGTGCAAGTCACCGCGCGCCAATGGATGTGGAAATTCCAGCATCAGGGCGGGCAGCGCGAGATCAACACCTTGCACGTCCCGGCGCGGCGCCCGGTGAAGCTGACGATGATTTCCGAGGACGTGATCCACAGCCTGTTTTTCCCCAGCCTGCGCATCAAGCAGGACGTGCTGCCGGGGCGCTACAGCATGCTCTGGTTCCAGGCCGAGCACAGCGGCACCTATCAGGTGTACTGCGCCGAATACTGTGGCACCGACCATGCCGCGATGCTCGCCCGGCTGGTGGTGCTCGACCCTGGCGACTACGAGCAATGGCTGCAGGACAACGGCAGCGCCGCCGACCTGATCAGCCAGGGCCAGGACTTGTACCGCCAGTACGGCTGCGGCAGTTGCCATGATTCCCCGAGCGCGCCGCCCCTGGCGGGGGTGTTCAACCGCTCGGTGCGCCTGAGCGATGGCAGCCAGGTGGTGGCCGACGACGCCTACCTGCGCGACAGCATCCTGCTGCCTCAAAAACAGTTGGTGGACGGCTACCTGCCGATCATGCCGACCTACAGCAATCTGCTGGACGAAGAAGCCGTGCAACGCCTGGTGGCTTACCTGCGTTCATTGCCCGCCACCGCCTCCGGGGATCCGAAATGAGCTCACCCAGCTATTTGCACCGGCAAGGCCTGCTGTCGTGGTTCCTGACCCGCGACCACAAGCGCATCGCCGTGCTGTACATGATCACCGTGACTTTCTTTTTCTTCGTCGGCGGGCTGGCGGCAAGCCTGATCCGCATCGAACTGGTGACGCCCAACGGCGACCTGCTGACCGCCGACGGCTACAACCGTGCGTTCACCTTGCACGGGGTGATCATGGTCTGGTTCTTCCTGATCCCGTCGATCCCCAGCGTGTTCGGCAATTTCCTGGTGCCGATCATGATCGGCGCCCCGGACATGGCGTTCCCGCGCCTGAACCTGTTCAGCTGGTACCTGCTGCTGGGAGGCGGGTTGTTCACCTTGCTGGCGCTGCTGCTTGGCGGGGTCGACACCGGCTGGACCTTCTACACGCCGCTGTCGACGATGTTCAGCAACGGTCACGTGGTGGCAGTGATCTGCGGCGTGTTCATCGCCGGGTTCTCCTCGATCTTCACCGGCATCAACATCATCGCCACCGTGCACACGTTGCGTGCGCCGGGCATGACCTGGATGCGCCTGCCGCTGTTCATCTGGTCGATGTACGCGACCTCGATCATTCTGGTGCTGGCCACGCCGGTGCTGGCGATCACCTTGTTGCTGGTCGCTGCCGAGCACCTGTTCAACATCGGCGTGTTCGACCCGCGCCTGGGCGGCGATCCGCTGCTGTTCCAGCACCTGTTCTGGTTCTATAGCCATCCGGCGGTGTACATCATGATCCTGCCGGCGATGGGGGTGGTCAGCGAGCTGATCACCGCGGCCGGGCACAAGCGCATCTTCGGCTATCGCTTTGTCGCCTGGTCGAGCGTGGCGATTGCGGTGATCGGTTTCCTGGTCTGGGGCCATCACATGTTTGTCGCCGGGCAGTCGATGTACGCCAGCCTGGTGTTTTCGCTGTTGAGCTTCCTGGTGTCGATCCCTTCGGCGATCAAGGCCTACAACTGGAGCGCGACGCTGTACAAGAGCGACCTGACGCTGCACGCGCCATTCCTCTTTGCCCTGACCTTTATCGGGCTGTTCATCATCGGCGGGGTGACCGGGTTGTTCCTGGCGCTGCTGGCGGCCGATCTGCATGCTCATGACACCTACTTCGTGGTCGCGCATTTCCACTACATCATGGTCGGTGCGGCGGTGGCCGGGTATTTCGGCGCGCTGCATTTCTGGTGGCCGAAAATCACCGGGCGCCTGTATTCGCAGTTGTGGGGGAAAATCACCGCGGTGCTGATTTTCTGCGGCTTCAACCTGACGTTCTTTCCGCAGTTTCTGCTCGGCTACCTGGGCATGCCCCGGCGTTACCACAGCTATGACCCGGACCTGCAATTCCTCAATGTGCTGTCTTCCGCCGGGGCTTCGATTCTGGCGCTGGCCTACGTCTTGCCGTTTTTCTATCTGCTCGGTTCCCTGCGCTGGGGCGAACGGGCGCCGATGAACCCCTGGGAGGCGGCCGGGCTGGAATGGCGCGTGCCATCGCCGCCGCCGGTGCACAATTTCGAAGCCCCGGTGACCGTGGATTTCGAGGCCTACGATTACTCCCCGGAGGCACGTCGTGATCCGCTCTGAGGACCGGCCGGCTGAACCGTTCGTGGCCTGGGCGCAACAGCGTGAAGCGGCGCGACTGGGCATGTGGCTGTTCCTCGCCGGCGAGGCGATGATGTTCGGTAGTCTGATCATGGTGGCGTGGTTCTACCGGTTGCAGCACCCCGACGGCGTCGCCGAAGCCGTGGCCGGTTTGCACTTCGGGTTGGCGACAGTCAACACCTTCCTTCTGTTGACCAGCAGTTTGCTGATGACCCTGGCGCTGACCGCCAACGAGCTGGGGAGTCGGCGGCGTCTGCGTCACTGCCTGATCGGCGCGACGCTGCTGGCTGCGCTGTTTCTGGCCTGCAAAGGCCTTGAATACACGCTGGAATATCGCGAAGGACTGCTGCCCGGTTTCGCCGTGGATTCACCGCTGCACCTGCCGTCCGCGCGCTTGTTCATGAACCTGTATTTCATCGCCACGGCGTTGCACGGCGTGCACGTGCTGATCGCCGTCGGGTTGGGGCTTTGGCTCTACGTGGGGTTTGCCCGCGACCGGCTGCAAGGCCATCAGGCCAGCACGCGCCTGGAAATGGTCACGTTGTACTGGCACCTGGTGGACGGGATCTGGGTGCTGTTGTTTCCGACGCTCTACCTGGTGGGACGCTGACATGAGCCCGTTGAAGGCGTTGCAAGTCTATGCCGGCCTGCTGGTGTTGCTGGCCGTGGAAGTGCTGGTCGCGCTGTTCTGGCCGCGGCACGACAGCCTGATCATGCTCGCCGCCGCTGGCCAGTTTCTGTTGCTGTTGGTGTTTTACCTGGGCCTCTATCGCCATCGCGGCTGGGTGCGGTTGTTTGGCTGGCTGTACCTGTGCTGGTTGCTGGTGATGATGGTGTTCATCCTCGGCGAATCAGCGACTCGCTAAGGCGCGCTCAACCGCACCGGAACGGATTTGGCTGCCGGCACCTTGCTGCGTTCGGCGTGGTGCCAGAGCGGCACCAGCGGATTGCATTCCGGGTAGTACGCCGCCGCACAACCCTCGGGGATGTCGTAGGCAATGATCTCGAACGGCCCGACCTGACGTTTGACCTCGGGCTCGACGGCTGTGGTGAGCAGCACCCGCTCGCCGACCTCGAAGCCCAGGCGCACGATGTCGTTGCAGTGCATGAAAATGACTTCACGCGTGCCGCTGACGCCGCGAAAGCGATCGTCATAGCCGTAGATCGTGGTGTTGAACTGATCGTTGCTGCGCAGCGTCATCAATTGCAGTACGTCGCGCGGAGCACCGCCGGGGTTGACGTCATCGTCTTCGTTGAGCGAGCGTGGCGTGATGAATTGAGCCTTGCCGGTGTCGGTCAACCATTCTCGGCGCGCCGCGGCGATGGGCCGATGAAAGCCACCGGGTTCGGCCATGCGGGTTTCCATGTCGTGGAAAATCTCCGGGTAAATCGCGCCGATGGCGGTCCTGACTTTCGCGTAGTCATCGCACCAGGCCTGCCAGTCGATCCCATGGCTGGCGGGCAGGGTGGCCAGCGCCAGGCCGGCGACAATGCTGGCTTCGGCACGCACCTGTGGGCCGACCGGTTCGGCGCTGCCGTGCCAGCCGTGGATGCAACCGGTGCTGTCCTCGGTGGTGTAGGTTTGCGCGACGCCGTTCTGCCGGTCGATTTCGATGCGCCCCAGGCACGGTAACAGCCACATGTTCCGGGCCGGCAGCAAATGGGTGCGATTGAGCTTGGTCGCGATCTGCACATTCAGCTGCAGCGCGGTCCAGGCCGGCTCCATGCGCGAAGTGTCCGGAACGGCCCGCAGAAAGTTGCCGCCCAGGCCAATGAAACCGCGAACGCGGCCGGCGAGAATGCCTTCGCAGGCGTCTACGGTACACAGGCCCATCTGTGGCGGCACCTTGAAGCCGAACTGCTGCTCGATGAGTTCGGCCGGGACTTTCTTCGGGTCTTCGGTAATGCCCACGGTGCGCTGGCCCTGGACGTTGGAGTGGCCGCGCACCGGACAAATACCCGCCCCCGGTTTGCCGATATTGCCGCGCATCAGCAGCAGGTTCACCAGCATTTGCACGTTCTCGACGCCGTGCCGATGCTGGGTCAGGCCCATGCCATAAATCATCATCACCTTGTGGCTGTGGGCATACACGGTGGCGGCCGCTTCAAGTGCGCCGCGGGTCAGGGCGGATTTTCGCTCGATGTGCTGCCAGTGATAGCCGCGCACGGCCGTGGCGAACGCCTCGAAACCTTCGGTGTGGCGGGCGATGAACTCATCATCGAGCAGCGGCCTGGCGCCGTCCTTGCGCGCCTGATCGTCCATTTCCAGCAAGGCCTTGGCGATGCCGATCGCTGCCGCCGTGTCCCCGCCGATGGCCACCTGGTGATATTGGGTGCTGATGGTGGTGGACTCGGGCGTGAGCATTTCCGTAGGCGACTGCGGATTGACGAAGCGCTCCAGCCCCCTTTCGTGCAGAGGGTTGAAAGTGATGATCGGCACGTTGCGTTTGCGCACGTCCTGCAATTGATGAAGCATGCGGGGGCTGTTACTGCCGACGTTCTGGCCGAAGAAAAACAGGCAATCGGTGTGATCGAAATCCGCCAGCGTCACCGTGCCGACCGGTACGCCGATGCTTTCCTGCAAACCGACCGAAGTGCTTTCGTGGCACATGTTCGAGCTGTCGGGCAGGTTGTTCGTACCGTAGGCGCGGGCGAACAACTGATACATGAACGAGGTCTCCAGCGAGGCCCGTCCCGAGGCGTAAAACACCACGCTGTCGGGCGTCATCAGCCGCAGCTGCGCACCGATCTCTTGATAAGCCTCTTCCCAGGTGGTTTCCCTGTAGTGGTCACTGGCCGGGTCATAACGCAGGGGATGGGTCAGGCGGCCGTGCTGTTCCAGCGCATGGTCTGGCCATTGCCGCAACTCAGTCAGCGTGTGTGCGGCGAAGAAGGCCGGGTCAGTCTTCTTCGACGTCAGTTCCCACGCGGTGGCCTTTGCGCCGTTTTCGCAAAACTCCAGCGCATGCGGGTGTCCGGGCTTGGCCCAGGCGCAACTGACACAGGCGAACCCGTCGGGTTTGTTCTGCTTCAGCAGGGCGCCGGGGGCCTTGGTAAAAGCCTGCTCTCGCCAAAGGATTTTCATCACCGATTTCGCCGATCCCCAACCGCCGCTCGCGTGAGTGTAGGGCTGAAAATGCGCTTTTGGATGAATGAGCATCGGCCGCTCCTGGAGCATTTATCGAAGATGATAAAGCTGGGACGGATGCCGGTTTTGAAAGGTTCGAAAGGATTGCCGGCCGGTCGGTTTCTGCGTGCTGCCAGTCCCGCCGTCAGGGGCAACGATCTGGCTGAATGACCGCGTTGGCGGGTACGTCCTCACGAGCGCGCATGCCCAGCAAAGGCAATCCCAGCAGGGTCAGGCCGACGCCGACCATGGCATTGAGGGTCAACGGATCACCAAACTGCAGCCAGGCCCAGATCATCGTCACCGGTGGTGTCAGAAACAGCGCGCCACTGATGCGCTGAATACTGAAGCGTTGCAGGCACAGCCAATAGAAGCCGTAGCCACCGAGTGTCGCGAAGAGCACCAGCCAGACAACGCCCCCGGCAAAACCAGCACTGGCGGTGGGGCGCATTTCACCTTCGAGGCCGGCGAGTACGGCAAACACCGGGATCACGGCGCAGACCTGAATGAACAACGCGGTCAGGGCCGAGACTGATGCGCCCGGCGCGGCTTTTTCGTAGAGGGTGGCGGCCGCCAACGAAAGCACGGCCAGCAGGGGCAGGGCATAGACCCAGAGGTCGGCGGCGGCCCATTCAACGCTGGCACCGCTGGCCACGAGCATGCCGATCAGGCACACCACCAGGCCCAGCCACTGCCAGCCGCGAGTGCGTTGTCCCGGTACGGTCGCGGCCATGACGACGATGGTCAAGGGCAACAGATTGGCGATCAGCGACGCCGTGCCCGGCGCAATACCCAGCTGAATGGACGCGGCGATGGGCCCGATGTAACCACCGATCGCGAATAACCCGAGCAGGCCTTGATGCAGCACATCGCGGCGGCGCAATTGGCGCATGCCTGTCCAGGCGAAGGGCAGCAGCACGGCGGCGGCGAGAATGAAACGCCACAGGGTGGCCAGGTAAACGCTGCCCTGATCGGCCACATAGCGGTAGCCGATGAAACCGGAGCTCCAGCTGACAACCATCGCCATCAACAGCAAGCCACTGCCGATCAGCGAGAAGCGGGTGTGTGCGACGTTCATCGAATGTCACCTGACAATGGGCTGGGTTCGATGGTATGAAGGAAAGCGTGATGCAATCAAACGATACGATCAGCACCAGTGGTGCAGGATTTATGGATCATGGCCGAGGCGCTCGATATAGAACTGTTGCGGACTTTCCACGCCGTTGTGCGCTTCGGGCAGTTTCTCGCGGCCTCCAGTTTTTTGAACAAAAGTCCGTCGGCGGTCAGCCTGCATGTGCGTCGCCTGGAAGCGCTGGCGGGTGGGCGTTTGTTGGAGCGGGATAACCAGACGGTCAACCTGACGCCGCTGGGCCGGCGCTTTGCGCTGCAGAGTGCCGAGCTGCTCTTGCTGCATGATCGTCTGCTGGCGGGATTTACCACGCCGGTGGCCAGTGGGCGGATCAGGTTGGGCATTTCCGAGGAGTACGCCGGGGCGGTGCTGGGGTGTACGTTGCCGCACCTGGCGGCGGATTTTCCGCATATCGAGCTGGAGGTGGAAACCGGCTCCAGCGGGCGTTTGCATAGCCGGCTGCAGCGGGGGCAGCTGGATTTAGCGCTGTTGGTGGAGCCGGTTGAGGGGGCGCCGGCGGATCCACATTGCGTAAGAACGTTTGGTCTTACTCAGCCGGTGTGGGTGGCGGCTCATGATTACACGTCGGACCCTGCCAAACCGGTTCCGCTGGCTCTGCATGGTAAAGGCTGCCCGTACCGCAGCGTGGCAGTCGATGCGCTGTCCCGACAAGGGCGGCGATGGCGGGCAGTGATCATGAGTGCCGGGGTCACGGCGCTGGAAACGGCCATTGAGGCGGGGTTGGCCATTGGCATTGTCGATCGTGCGCAGGTGCGTTCAGGCATGCGTGTGCTGACGTTGACTGACGGGTTTCCGCAGTTGCCTCTGCATGAGTTGCGGCTGGTTCGCGCGCCGGGGGCATTGAGTGAGGCGGGGGAGGTGTTGGTGGGGTTGATTGGACATGGTTTTCGGTTAACGCGTTGAGGCGCTGTTTTTTCATCTGATCCGTATTTTTCCGTCGGATCTGCGTCTGTCATGCACAGGGCTTGCGCCGCACAATGACGTTACGGTTGGCAGTCGCTTCAAGCGCTGCTCCGCATACTCATTCTGTAGGAGGCTCCATGGCCAAGATGTCCCTTTTTCTGGGTGGATTTCTGGTATTGACCATTCTGATCGGTGTTTTGGCCACGATTCCTCCGACGTGATCGACCGGCTTGCAAAAACCACAACGCCTCCACTCGGGAGGCGTTGTGCTTTTGCTGCAAGGTTACTTCAGGTCAAAGCGATCCAGGTTCATCACTTTGGTCCAGGCCGCGACGAAGTCTTTCACAAACTTTTCCTTCGAATCGCTGCTCGCATACACCTCGGCCAGCGCGCGCAACTGCGCATGTGAGCCGAACACCAGGTCGACCCGCGTACCGGTCCATTTCACCTGGCCGGTTTTGCGATCCCGGGCTTCGAACTCTTCGTTGGTGTCCGAGGTGGGTTTCCATTCCACGCCCATGTCCAGCAGGTTTTTGAAGAAGTCGTTGGTCAACGCCTCCGTCTGCGTCGTGAACACGCCATGCTTCGTCTGTCCGACATTGGTGTTCAACACGCGCAGGCCGCCAATCAGCGCGGTCATTTCTGGCGCAGTGAGGGTCAGCAATTGCGCCTTGTCGATCAGCAGATGCTCCGCCGGCACGGTGTAGCGCGCTTTGGTGTAGTTGCGGAAACCATCAGCGATGGGCTCGAGGAAACCAAAGGATTCCACATCGGTTTGTGCCTGCGAGGCATCTACCCGGCCCGGTGTGAACGGCACCGTCACGCTATGCCCCGCATTTTTTGCCGCCTGCTCGACACCGGCACTGCCGGCCAGCACGATCAGGTCTGCCAGGGAGATTTTCTTGCCGCCGCTGCTGAACTCGCGCTGAATGCCCTCGAGTTTCGCCAGCACGTTGCCCAGTTGGTCCGGCTGGTTGGCCTGCCAGGATTTCTGCGGTTCCAGGCGCAGACGACCGCCGTTGGCACCGCCGCGTTTGTCGGAACCACGGAAGGTCGAAGCCCCCGCCCACGCCGTGGAAACCAGCTGCGAGACACTCAGCCCCGAGGCGAGGATTTTGCTTTTGAGCGCGGCGATGTCGCTGTCGTTGACCAATTCATGGTCGACTTTTGGCAGCGGATCCTGCCAGAGCAATTCTTCGCTGGGCAGTTCCGGACCAAGGTAGCGCGACAGCGGGCCCATATCGCGGTGAATCAGTTTGTACCAGGCACGGGCGAAAGCGTCGCTCAGCTGATCCGGGTTCTCCAGGAAACGCCGGGAAATCGGTTCATAGATCGGATCGAAACGCAGCGCCAGGTCGGAGGTCAGCATGGTCGGGTTGCGTCGTTTGGACGGGTCATGAGCATCCGGAATGATCCCGGCACCGGCACCGTTTTTCGGCGTCCATTGATGCGCGCCAGCCGGGCTTTTCGTCAGCTCCCATTCGAAGCCGAACAGGTTTTCCAGGAAGTTGTTGCTCCAGCGGGTAGGCGTGGTGGTCCAGGTCACTTCCAGGCCGCTGGTGATGGTGTCCGGACCTTTGCCGGTGCCGAAACTGTTTTTCCAGCCGAGGCCCTGTTGTTCCAGGCCGGCCGCTTCCGGTTCCGCGCCAACATTGTCGGCCGGCCCGGCGCCGTGGGTTTTACCGAAGGCGTGGCCGCCAGCGATCAGCGCTACGGTTTCTTCGTCGTTCATGGCCATGCGGCCAAAGGTTTCGCGGATGTCCAGGGCGGATTTGACCGGATCCGGCTCGCCTTCCGGGCCTTCGGGGTTGACGTAGATCAGGCCCATTTGCACGGCGGCCAGCGGGTTCTCAAGATTGCGCCCGTGTTCGGTGCGGCTGTCTTCATTTCGGCCCGGCTCGGCTACCAATGGAACATCGCCGGGTGTCTGCACGTCTTTTTGCCCTTTGTCGTAACGGGTATCGCCGCCCAGCCATTTGTTCTCGGAACCCCAGTAAACGTCCTCGTCCGGTTCCCAGACATCGGCACGCCCGCCGGAAAAGCCGAAGGTCTTGAAGCCCATGGATTCCAGGGCGACGTTGCCGGTCAGGACGATCAGGTCGGCCCAGGACAGATTGCGTCCATATTTCTGTTTGACCGGCCACAGCAGCCGGCGCGCCTTGTCCAGGCTGACGTTGTCCGGCCAACTGTTGAGCGGGGCAAATCGCTGTTGCCCGGAACCGGCGCCACCACGCCCGTCGCCAGTGCGGTAGGTGCCCGCCGCGTGCCAGGCCATGCGCACGAACAACGGCCCGTAGTGGCCGAAGTCGGCCGGCCACCAGTCTTGCGAGTCGGTCATCAGCGCCGTCAAATCGCGCTTGACCGCCGCGAAGTCCAGTTGTTTGAAGGCTTCGGCGTAGTTGAAGCCATCGTCCATGGGGTCAGAGAGGGACGAGTGCTGGTGCAGGATCTTCAGATTCAGTTGGTTCGGCCACCAATCGCGGTTCGTCGTGCCACCGCCAGCGGCGTGATTGAACGGGCATTTCGATTCATTTGCCATGTGCGAGCTACCTTTGGTCGTGATCATCCGGCTATCGGCCCGGGACGGGCGTTGAATAGCGACGAGCAAAATCCATGACACAGGCTGCTGGGCCAGCAGTTCGATCAACAGATTGTTATGACCGCACGGGGGTATAAACAGCGGCTATCGAGTTCCAGCACGGTGGCCCTTGGCAGGCTTGGTCACGATTCGGACTCATTCCTGTCTCCTTATCAGCGTGTAACGGCCGGCTTATGGCGCCGACGCTCGGGTAAGCGTAGACCCCAGTCTGGAAGTCAGCTAATAGGCCGAGTATTGAGGGCTGATAGGCATAATCTTTTAGCAATGCTCACGCTGCCAACCGGCTGCTACAAGGATTTGCGGCGTACCGTTGCAGGGAGGCATGTTAGGATTTGCGCCACACCAGGGTGTAGGAATCTATGGATAAGCATCAACTCGACAAGCTCATTGAAGAAACCTTTCATTCGCTGACGCCAACGCTTCAGCGCGCCGCCCGTTTCATTCTCGATCACCCCAATGAGGTGGCCTTGCAGTCCATGCGCACGGTGGCGGGCATGGCCAAGTTGCAGCCGGCGTCGATGTTGCGTCTGGCCCGTCAGTTGGGGTTTGGTGGCTACGAGGAGTTGCGCGATTGTTTCCGCCACTGGCTGACCGAGCGCGACTCGATGTTCACCCAGCGGGCCGATGCGCTGCGTCGGCGTTCCAACGGTGACCAGAACACCGGCCTGATAAGCGAGATGCTGAGCGCTGAGCAGAGCAACCTGGAAGATACCTTCAGCCCTGAACGTTATGAGCAGATCCTCGCGGCCCATGGTCTGTTGACCGGTGCCAGGCATATCTATGTCGTCGGCCTGCGCAGTCTGTTTCCGGCGGCCTACTATTTCAGTTATGTCTGCGGGATGTTTCTCAACAACACCACGTTGCTGAGCGGCATCGGTGGGGCGTTCGCCGATGAGCTGCGACGCATCGGCGCGGAAGATGCGCTGGTGGTGTTCAGTTATCACCCGTATGCCCAGGATGCGTTGCGCGCAGTGAAGTTTTGCAGTGAACGCGGGGCCAAGGTGATTGCCATCACCGACAGTCCGGTGTCACCGGTTGCGGCCCCGTCCGATGTGTTGATCGTGGTGCGCAACGCCACGCCGTCGTTGTTTCCCTCCGTCGTACCGGCGCTGGCGGTGTCCCAGACGTTGGCGGCGTTGCTGGTTGCCAATGGCAGCGAAGACAGCCTTCAGCAAATTGCCAACAGCGAAGCGCAGCTCAAGGAGTTCAGTGTTTACGTCGAGTGATTCCACAGATCGGGTTGTGAACACGATCCCTTGCAGGAGCCGGTCTGCCGGCGATGGCGGTGTGTCAGGCAGCGCGTTTATCGACGGCTGACCGCCGTTGCCAGCGAGCCGGCTCCTACAGGGTTGGGTTTACAATTCTGGGGCTGGTTGTAGGCGGTTGTACTTTTTCAGAATGTTGATGAGTTCACCGTGGGGCAGGGCATACGAGGTGTAGCCGTCGGTGCCGGTCATGTCCCGTGCGGCGACCAGTGCGTTGGTGATGGCTTCTTCCGTGGCTTGTACAGTGGCATTGAACACCGGGTCGATCTTGTCGTTCGGGAACTGGGTCACGGTCACCGGGTTTTCTTCTTCGACATCGTTGATCGCCTCACCGGTCGAGAACGACACGATGATGTCCCCCGAACCATTACCGGCAAACGAGCCCATCCGCGCCAGGCCCATCGATGCGCGTTTGGCGATGCGGTTCAACTGGGTCGCCAGCAACGGTGCATCGGTGGCCACGACGATGATGATCGAACCCTGGTCCTTGCTCGGCGCGCCGCCATCTCCGCTCTTCTGGCAATGCGGAGTCTTGTCGGTCGCCGCGACACCCGGCTGGAAGCAGCCCAGCCATTTTTGCGCCAGCTCCTGCCCGACCGGCGCGCCTGCTACCCGCAACACGTCGCGTTGACCGGTGTTGCATTGCACCAGCACCCCCACGGTGTAGGACTTGCCATCGACCTCGACCACCCGCGATGACGTACCGATCCCGCCTTTGAAGCCGAAGCACACCATGCCGGTGCCGCCGCCGACGTTGCCTTCCTGCACCGCGCCGCCTTTCGCCGTTTCGATGGCCTTGATCGCATGCTCCTGCTTAACGTGCAGGCCTTCAATGTCGTTGAGGCGCCCGTCCCAGGTTTCCGCGACGACGGGCCAGATGGCATTGCCGAAGGTCTTGGCCGACCATTCGGTGATACCGGCGTAGACCGGGCCGATGGCGTTGGTGTTGGAGAGGCCTATCGGCCCGTACACCAGTCCGAAATCCTGCAAGTAGGATTGCCCGGTCATTTCGCCATTGCCGTTGAGGTTGAAGAAGCCGCCGTTCACGGCCTTCACCGAGGCCTTGCCGCGGGGTATCACCATGGTCACACCGGTGTGCATCGGGCCCTTGCCGGGTACCAGTTTGCCCTCGCCACTGTTGAGGGTGACCTGGCCGACTTCGACACCGGCGACGTCGGTGATGGCGTTGAGTTTTCCCGGCGTCCCTTCAAAGGGAATGCCCAGGTCTCTTGCACGTTGTGGCTCGGCGGCGAACGTGGCTTGACTGAGCAAGGTGGCGGCGCATGCCATGAGTGCAGCATTCAGATAGCGGTGATTCATCGGGTTTTGCCTCTTTGTTGTTGTCATTGACCGGCGAGACTTTCATCCAGCGCCACGGCGAGCGTGTCGACGGCGAAAGCCAGTTGTTCGGGACTGCTGATATAGGGTGGGGCGAGCAGCACGTGGTCGCCGCTGACACCGTCGATGGTGCCGCCGCCGGGGTAACACAGCAGGCCGTGGGCCTGGGCGGCCTGTTTGATTTTTGCGTGCAGGCGCAGGTCTGCCGCGAAGGGCTGGTTGTCGTCGCGGTCCTGCACCAGTTCGATGGCCCAGAACAGGCCGCGGCCGCGTACATCAGCGACATGGGGGTGATGGCCGAAGCGCTCGTTGAGCAGGCCGCCCAGCAATTCACCGCTGCTGCGCACCGTGGAGCAAAGGTCGTGTTCCATGATTTCCTGTTGCACCGCCAGTGCGGCGGCGCAGGCGATCGGGTGGCCAACGTAAGTGTGGCCGTGCTGGAAACTGCCACTGCCGGCGCTGATGGTATGGACCACCCGGTCGCTGGCCATGACCGCGCCGATAGGTTGGTAACCGCCGCCCAGGCCCTTGGCCAGAATCAATAGATCAGGCACTACGCCTTCCTGTTCGAAGGCGTGATAACTGCCGGTTCGACCGATGCCGCACATCACTTCATCGAGAATCAGCAACACGCCATGGCGATCACAGATGTCCCGCATCCGTGCCAGATAACCCGGTACCGGGGCCACCGCACCGGAGGTCGCGCCCACCACCGTTTCGGCGACAAACGCCGCAACGGTCTCGGGGCCCAATTCAAGAAAGGTCTGTTCCAGTTCCAGCCCCAGGCGCTCGACATACGAGGCGTCGCTTTCAGCCGCGTGGCGGTAGCGAAACGCAAAGCACGGCGAGACCTGGGTGGTCTTCATCAGCAGCGGTTCATACAGCTTGCGTCGCGGCAGGTTGCCGCCAATCGCCAAGGCCCCGAGGGTATTGCCGTGATAGCTCTGACGCCGGGATACGAAGTGATGGCGCTGGGGCTGGCCGTTTTCCACGTGATACTGGCGGGCCATTTTCAAGGCGGTTTCCATCGCCTCCGAACCGCCGGACAGGAAATACACGTGGCCCAGGGTTGAAGGGCTGTGATCGGCCAACAGGCTGGCCAGTTGTTCGGCCGGTTCGCTGCTGAAAAAACTGGTGTGCGCATATTCCAGCGTGTCCAGCTGCCGCTTCATGGCCGCGATAACGGCAGGGTGTGCGTGGCCCAGGCACGACACGGCCGCGCCACCTGAGCCGTCGAAGTAGCGGCGGCCGTTGGCATCGATCAGGTAGCAGCCTTCGCCGCGCACGGCGAGGGGCAGGGTCACAGCGGGGTTGCGGTGAAAAATATGAGTCATGCGGACACTTCCTTGGCGTCACCCGTCAGGCAGATGAAACGCGAGCTGTCTCGATTGGTAAATTTTTTATGTTAGTGAAACAAATGGTTTATCTGCGGGCGTGACCAAGGCTTCCGGGTTGCGCAGCGATGTCCCCAGAAACGCCTTGAGCCGTTCGCTGCGGGGCGAACGGAACAACTGCGCCGGCTCGCCTTGCTCCTCGATTCGGCCCTGGTGCAGGAAAATCACCTGGCTGGATACCTCGCGGGCAAAGCTCATTTCATGGGTGACCATGATCATGGTGCGGCCTTCGCTGGCCAGGTTCTGAATCACCGTCAGCACCTCGCCGACCAGTTCCGGGTCCAGGGCGGACGTCGGCTCGTCGAGCAGGATCATCTCCGGCTCGACGGCCAGCGCCCGGGCGATGGCGACGCGTTGCTGCTGGCCGCCGGACAGCTGCGACGGGTAACTGTTGGCAAACCGGGCCGGGTCCATCTGCACCTTGTTCAAGTAGTGCAGGGCTTTTTCCGTGGCTTCGGCCCGACTGAGCTTCTGCACACGCATGGGCGCGGCGATGACGTTTTCCAGAACGCTGAGGTGCGCCCACAGATTGAAACTCTGGAACACCATCGACAGCTGGGTACGCAGGCGTTGCAGCTGTCGCGCGTCCTTGGCTTGCAGGCTGCCGTCCCGGGCGCGCTTCATGGCGATGGGCGTACCGTCCCAGATGATCTCGCCGGATTGTGGTTGTTCCAGCAGGTTCAGGCAGCGCAGGAACGTGCTTTTGCCCGAGCCGCTGGAGCCGATCAGCGTGATCACATCACCGGCATTGGCGGTCAGCGAAACACCCTTGAGCACTTCGTGCTGGCCGTAGCTTTTGTGCAGGTCGTTGACCTGGAGTTTGGACATGTCGTTCACCTCTGCAGCCATGCTTGGCTGTCTTGTCATGGATGGGTTGAGCGTGGGCGCAGGTACGCCAGCCATTTGCCTTCGGCGAGGCGAAACAGCAGAAACAGCAAGGCGGTAAACACGGCGTAGAGCAGCAGCGCGGCGATGTAGGCCTCGTAGGGCGAGGCATAGCGCATGCTGATCGAGCGGCCGACACCGGCGAGATCGAGCAAAGTAATGCTCGACGCCAGCGCGGTGCAATGCAGGGTCAGCACCACTTCGTTGCTGTAGGCCGGAATCGCCCGCCGCATCGCACCCGGCAGGATGATGTGGCGCATCTGCGTCCAGCGGCTCATGCCCATGGCCCGGGCGGCTTCGATTTCACCGTGAAAGGTTTTCTGGATGCAGCCGGCGAGGATTTCGATGGTGTAGGCCGCGGTGTTCAAGCCAATCGCCAGCCAAGCGCAGATGTAGGCCTCGCGCAGGTACGTCCAGGCCCAACTGGTGCGAATACAGCCGATCTCGGCGAGACCGAAATAGATGATGTAGATCTGCACCAGCAACGGCGTACCCCTGAACAGGTAGGTGAACAGCCAGACCGGTGTGCGCAGCAACGGGTTGCTCGACACCCGCAGCAACGACAACGGAATCGCCATCACCAAGCCGAGCCCGAGCGAAGTGATGAACAACTCGACCGTCAGCAGCAGGCCCGTTGTGCGGGTGCCGTCGCCCCATAGGAACAGTGCCAGGTTATCGAACACGACATTCCAGTTCATAAGGTGATCTCCTTGCTGCCGGCGGCGTAGTGCGCGGCGATAAACCTGAGTGCGACCACCGAGACGGTGCTCAGCAGCAGGTAGATGAGGGCGGCGACGATCAGCAGCTCCAGACCGTGCCCGGTGGCCTTGCCCGCCGAGCGCGAGAGGAAGATCAGCTCGTTGAGACTGACCATCGAGGTGATAGCGGTGGCCTTGAGCATCACCAGCCAGTTGTTGCTGATGCCGGGGAGGGCAAAGCGCATCATCTGCGGCACGACAATGTGCATCTGCACTTGCAGCTTGTTGAAGCCGAAGGCCTGCGCCGATTCCGCCTGGCCTTTGTCGACCGCGAGGAAGGCGCCTCGAAAGGTCTCGGCCAGGTACGCCGAATAGATCACCCCGAGGATGATCACGCTGGCGGCAAAGGCATCGATATCGATGGCCTGAAACCCCATGCGCTGGCCGAGCAAATTCAACGCGGTCTGCCCGCCGTAATAGAGAAACAGCAGCCAGACAAAGTCCGGCGCGCTGCGCATGACCGAAGTGAACCCGGTTGAAAGCCAGGCCAGCCAGCGATGCCGCGACAGCTTGCCGTTGGCCACCAGCAAGCCGAACGCCAGGGCGACGGCGAATGAGCACACGCCGACTTTGACCGTGACCAGCGCACCCACCAGGATGCTGTCCGCATATCCATAAAGCATGATCGTGTTCTCACTGTTCGAAGAGGGGCGCCGACATGGCAATCAACGGCAATTCCCGCGTGTAGTCGTGCGGTGCCAGGTTGCTGTCGAGGTAGCGGGCGAACTTGTGGCCCTGATACACCGCGGCGGCGATCGTGCCGGGGGCCAGACTGTCGCCGACCAGGCTGACCGTGCTGATGCCGGCTTCGCTCAGCGCTTCGCCATGTCCCAGCAACGCTTGATGCAGCGCATCGTCGGGCAGGCGGGCGGTGACGTTGATCAGCGAGCGACATTCCAGCTCGCGACTGTGGCCGGTGATTTCGCAGCGCAGGTGCACGGTGCCGTTTTCGAAGCGGATGATGTTGTGATGGCGTACCAGGTCGACCTCCAGCGTCATAAGGCGCTTGAGAATGCTGGTCGATTCCAGGGTATTGCCCGACCAGCTGGCGACTTGCAGGGCAGGGGTGACCAACGTCACTTTCAGGCCCAGTGCGACGCAGCGTTCGGCCAGCACGTTGCCCATGTAGTAGTGATCATCATCGAAAATCACTATGGGACTTTCGGGCACCTGTCCCGCCATCAGGTCGTCGGGGGTGAACACCTGGGGCGAATCGAACCCCGGAATCGCCCAGCCATTGGCGCGTCCGACGCCGTCGCGACGCCAGTGGGAGCCGGTGGCAATCGCGACATGCCCGGCACCGAATTCGAGGATGTCCCCAGCGCCAAGCGGGCTCTCGCGGTAGATGTTGACGTTGTTCATCGGCAACAACTGGCTGATGCGCCATTCGCGAACCCGGCCCCATTCGACCAGACCGGGCAGGGCGGATTCGCGCAGGACGCGACCGCCCAATTCGCTGCCGGCTTCGGCCAGGTGCACCTCGTAACCGCGTCTGGCCGCGGCCAGTGCGGCTTCCAACCCCGCCGGGCCGGCGCCGACCACCAGTAAGGTCTTGGCCGAACCGCGGGCGGGAATCTTTTCTGGATGCCAGCCGCGGCGCCATTCCTCGCCCATGGTCGGGTTCTGCGTGCAACGCAGGTTGGAGCTGGAATAGTCGCTGGACACGCATATATTGCAGCCGATGCATTCGCGAATGTCATCGGTACGGCCTTCGTTGATCTTGTTCGGCAGGAACGGGTCGGCAATCGACGGCCGTGCCGCGCCGATGAAATCCATCACACCACGTCGGATCTGGCTGACCATGGTGTCGGGGGACGTGAAGCGCCCGACGCCGACCACCGGCTTACGGGTCAGGGATTTGACGAACGCCGTGTGCTCTTCCTGATAACCCTCTTTTTTGAAGCGCGAGGTCACGCTGTCGTTGGCCCAACTGCTGACGTTGACGTCCCACAGGTCGGGCAGCTCGGCGAGCATGGCGATGATGTCGCGGCCTTCGTCGGCGCTGACGATGCCGTCCGGACCGAGCAACTCCTCGACGCCGAGGCGCACGGCGACGGCGCAACGATCCCCGACGGCGTCCTTGGTGTCTTCGATCAGCTCGCGCAGCAGGCGCACGCGATTCTCCAGGCTGCCGCCGTACTCGTCGCCACGGTCGCTCTTGCGCCGTTGCAGAAAATGCATGGGCAAACCGAGGTCATGGGAGGCGTACACGTAGACGATGTCGAACTCGGCGCGTCTGGCGCGCAAGGCGGCCTGACGATGCCACTGGCGCAGTTCGCGGATGTCGCTTTTGCTCATGGCCCGCGCCTGGACCGGTGCGTTATAGGTGATCGGCCGATGGGACGGGCCAATGGGGATCTCCCGGCTGTCGTAATTGGCACACGACGGACCGTGGTGCATGATTTCGATGCCGGCCAGCGCGCCGTATTCATGCACCGCTTCGGCCATCAGAGCCAGCGCCGGGATGTCGAGATCGCTCCACAGGCGACCTTCGTGAAAAGGCGAGCAATCGCTGCTCGGGTGGATTTCCACTTCTTCGGTACAGATCACGCCCCAACCGCCTTCGGCTTTGATTCGGCGCAGTTCGGCGAGGCCGCGCGGTTGAGTCCAGCCCATGCCGTTGCAATGAGGCACCTGGAAGAAGCGATTCTTCGCGGTGACCGGGCCGATCTTCAAGGGCTCGAAAAGGATGTCGAAACGGGGATCACGAGACACGGCAAAACCCTCCGGCTGCCTGGGCAGCCGCGTTGTTCTTGTTATTCAGGCTAACGGGGGTGGCGTATGCGAACTCATAACTGTGGGAGCGAGCCTGCTCGCGAATAAACCATAAGCGCCGCTGGGCATCTGGTATGACGCGTTATCGTTCACGCCCTTCGCGAGCAAGCTTGCTCCTACAGGGGCTGGTTCCGCCCTCAGAGAATCGGCACGTCAAAGTACTTCTTGCGCAGCGTTTCGTACTTGCCGTTGGCGATGATTTCGCCGAGCGCCTTATCCATGGCCAGGCGCAGATCGTCGTCTTCCTTGCGCAGCCCAATGCCCTGACCGTCACCGAAGTACCGCGGGTCGTTGAGCTGTTGCCCGGCCAGCGCGAAACCCTGGCCATCCGGTTTCTTCAGGAAGCCTTCGACACCGGGGATGGTGTCTTGCAGCGTGGCGTCCAGGCGGCCGTTTTTCAGGTCCATGTAAGCCTCTTCCAGCGACGGATAACTGACGATCTCGGCGCCGCCTTGAGCGAGCACTGCATTGGCGAATTTCTCGTGAGTGGTTTCCCGTTGCACGCCAATGCGGATGCCCTTGAGGGTCGAAGGTCGGGCGGCGTCATAAGGGGCGCCGGCCTTGGCGATCAGTTGCACCCAGGAGGTGTAATACTTCTTGGTGAAACCGATTTTTTGCTGGCGTTCCGGGGTGATGGTCATGGAGGCGACAATCGCGTCGAACTTATTGGCCAGCAACGCCGGGATCATCCCGTCCCAATCCTGAATGGCCCAAGTGCAGCGGGCCTTCATTTGCTCGCAGAGGGCGTTGGCGATATCGATATCGAACCCCCTCGGTTTGCCATCCGGGCCGATCTCATTGAAAGGACTGTAGGCGCCTTCAGTCGCCAGGCGAATGTCCTTCCAGTCCTTGGCTTGGGCGGTCAGGGCCGCCAGGCTCAATACCACAGCCAATACACCGTGCAACTTCTTCATGTCTGCTTCCTCGGGGTTGATCAGGCGTTCAGGGTTTCGTCGAGTGCGGCGTCCAGCAGCGCGATGGCTTCGTCGCACAGGGTTTTGTCGATCATCAACGGCGGCATCAGGCGCAGGGTGCTGACACCACAGGTCAGCAGCAGCAAGCCTTTGCGGTAAGCGGTGTGCAGCAACCGATCAGCGATGGCCTTCGCCGGTTTGCGGTTGATGCGATCGGTGACCAGCTCGATGCCGATCATCAGGCCTTTGCCGCGCACCTGACCGATCAGGTCCGGGTAGCGCCCTTGCAGTTCAGCGAGGCGACCCATCAGGTACTCGCCCATCTGCGCGGCATTTTCCATGTAGCCGCCTTCGACCAGTTCCAGCGTCGCCGAAGCGGCGGCACAGCACAGCGGGTTGCCGCCGTAGGTGTTGCCGTGAGCGCCGCGTTTCCACTGTTGCATGATGGTTTTCTTCGCCGTGACCAGGCCGATCGGCAACCCGGAGCCGAGGCCTTTGGCGAGGGTGACGATGTCGGGCTTCAGGCCCCAATGCTCGCAGGCGAACATCTTGCCGGTGCGCCCGGTGCCGGATTGCACCTCATCGGCAATCAGCAGGATGCCGTGGCGATCGCACAGCGCGCGCAGGCCTGCGAGAAAGCCATCGGGCGGTACCAGATAGCCGCCTTCGCCCTGGATCGGTTCCAGCAGAATCGCCGCGACTTCATTGGCCGGAACGTTGCTTTGGAACAACACGTTTTCCAGATAATCGAGGACTGCCGCGCCCTGATCTTCACCCGCCAGCAGCGGCCGGTAATTGTTCGGGTAAGGGATATGCGTGACCCCCGGCATGCTTGGAAAGAACCCGGCCTGTTGCGTGTACTTGCTGGCGGTAAAAGACAGCGAACCCATGGTCCGGCCATGGAACCCGCCGATGAAACCGATGAAGCGCGAACGCCCGGTGACGTAACGAGCGAGCTTGATCGCGCCTTCGACCGCTTCGGTGCCGGAGTTGCAGAAGAAGGTCATGGCCGGTTCGCCGAACGGCGACAAACGATTGATGGTTTCAGCCAGGCGTACCTGTTCTTCATGCCAGTAATCGGAAGAGATATGCAGGAACTTGTCGGCGGCGTTCTTCACCGCGGTCACCACTTTCGGATGGCTGTGACCGGTCGAGCACACCGCGATCCCGGCGGCGAAATCGATGAAGCGATTGCCATCCACGTCCCAGACTTCGGCGCCTCGGCCATGACTCATCACGAACGGGTAGTCGCGCGGGTAGGACGGAGAGACCACGGCGCTGTCGCGCTCGATCATGGCCAGGGATTTCGGCCCGGGCAGAGCGGTAAGCAGATGCTTGTTGTTAGTGTTTTGCACGTGCATTTTCCTCGGTGAGTACGGTTGAAAGGGGTTTACTCGACGCGGGTCTGGGACTGTTCGCGCAGGTACTGGGGCAAGTAGTAGTACGAAGCGATGGCCTTGCCGGTGTTGCCCGAGCCTTTCCAGCCACCGAACGGCTGATAGCCGGGCCAGGCGCCGGTCGTGGCGCCTTGCGGGCGATTGGCGTACGTGACGCCGGCCTCGATGTTGTCGAAGAACCAGTCGGTTTCCGGGTCGTTGCCGTAGAAGCCGGCAGTCAATCCGTATTGGCTGTCGTTCGCCAGTCCCAGGGCTTCCTCGAGGTTTTTTACCCGAGCGATCATCACGATCGGCAGGAACATTTCCACTTTCCACAGCGGATGATCGAGCGGCGCCTCGGCCAGGGTTGGCGTGCAATAGAAACCGGCGACGTAGGATTCGCTCTTGAGCTGTTCGCCACCGGTGATCACCCGCGCGCCGTGTTGCTGCAGTTGCTCGCTGTAGGCGGCGAAATCGTCGTAGGCCTTGCGGGTCGACACCGGGCCCATCCAGTTCTCGGGCACCGCAGGATCGCCAATGCGGATGGCGTGAATCTTCTCGGTGAGCAGCGCGATCAACCGATCCGCAACCGCTTCTTCGACGTAGATGCGCGACAGCGCCGAACACTTCTGGCCCTGCATGCCGAATGCCGAACGAATGATGCCCAGCGCCGCGCGTTCGAGGTCGCCGTGACGGCTGACAATGACCGCATTCTTGCCGCCCATCTCGGCGATGCAAGGCAGTGGATAGGCTTTGTCGAGCTGAGCCCGGGCGATGTGCATGCCCACGTCATAGGAGCCAGTGAAGGTGATGCCGGCGGTATGTCGATGCTCGATCAAGGCTTGGCCGGCCACGCTGCCGCTGCCGTTGACGTAGTTGAAGACACCGTCGGGAATGCCTGCATCGCGGATGCACTCGGCAAGCAAAATACCGGACCACGGGGTCTCGCTGGCACCTTTCAGCACGACGGTGTTGCCGGTTACCAAAGCGGCGCTGGCGGGGCCGCCGGCGAGGGCGAACGGGAAGTTGTAAGGCGCAATCACGGCCCACACGCCGTGGGGCTTGAGCACACTGCGATTGGTGCTGGTGAAGTCCTCCAGCGGGTCGTTTGGCAGGGTGTGATCGAAGCCCTGATTCTGCTCCATCAAGTCACAGTAATGGTCGAAAAACACCGCGGTTTCCTGGACTTCGCCCAAGGCTTCCATGCGGTTCTTACCGGTTTCGAGGCTGACAGCGGCGGCGATCCGGTACACCCGGTCTTCAATCAGTCGCGCCACTTTGCGCAGCAGGTCGATACGGACTTGCCAGGGGGTGGCACGCCAGGCCGGAAACGCTTTGCGGGCGGCGTTCATGGCGGCGTCGACATCTTCTTTCCGGGCCATATGAAAGCGTCCCAGCAACCAGTACTGGTCGATCGGGCTGCGTTTTTCGATCTTCTGCGGGCTGAACACCTGCTTGCCGTCGATGAATAACCCATAGTCACGGCCGAGGTCGTGCTTGAGCGCGGCCAATGCGCGCTCGAACTGCTCATGCACCTGCAGAGGCGGGTTGAACATCGTGGAATAGGTCAGCTTGAAATCGCTCATTGTTCTTGTCCTCGGGTGCCTGTGCGGCAGCGATTTGGGGATGAAGCGTTGAGCGAATGATTCACTTGAATCATTATTCAGTCAAGTGAATCATATGGTTTATTTTTTAGCGCACTGCAGTCGGCCCCCGATGGCGGGTCATGTCGTGAAAGCATCTGGATAGAGCGCATTCGCTAATGGAGGGTCTAGCCTGCGCGATCGGTTTCTTGATGGCGGTCCTATAACATCAAGCACGCGACTAGGCCGGGTCGCTGAATCAGCAGCCGGCGCAGTTCCGGGATTGAGTTCGAGCGCTCATCCAAAAACAAAGAAACCCCGGAGAGATCAAATCTTTCCGGGGTTCCCGTTTAAGCAGCCGCACAAACCGGCCAATCAATAACGCTGATATTTCGAACCAAACTCAGGGCGGTTGTCAGCTACGTACAGCTTGCTCGCCTGAACATCTTTGTGATCAACACCCACCGTGTTCACATTCAGGGTAGCCGGCTGGCTGACTTTTGCCGCCGCCGCGACCATTTGTGGACTGGCATGAGGTGCAGCGATAGCCGACGTAGCGCCAAGAACCGAAAGGGCAAAACCCAGACCAATAATGCTTTTCATGATGTAGCTCCAGAAGAGTGGGGAGAAGATGGGTCCACTGTAGTGCCGGGGCTTCACGATGAAAAAACACCCTGAGGCATAGTCGATATCGAGGGTGTTGATCCTTTATCAGGACGGCAGGTGGTCTGCGCTGCGATCAGTACCGCTGATATTTCGAACCGAACTCTGCGCGGTTGTCCGCGACAATCACCCCGCCGCGCACCGCGTCGCCCGGGGCGACCAACGCTACACGTTCGCGCAGTTCCTGCAGACGGTCCGCGCCACCTTCAGCGACGCGATTCTGTTGCGGATGATCCGAACCATTTTCCACGAACAGCTGCTTCTCCTGAGTGTGGGACGCGGTGTTGGCCGAAGCCAGGTTCGACAGACCGAGACCGCCGACCAGTGCCAGACCGAGTGCCAGGGACGAGACTTTCGAGAAATTGAACATGGTTGATTCTCCGTACGTTTAGTGGGGGGCGGTAGCGGCTGCTATCCGGTGAACACAGTTAAACGCTCGGGTGTATCGCTTGTGTGTGCTTGAACGCCGCGAAATCGGCGTCTGTGTATCAGCCTTGGGTCTTTATACAAAGGCATACAAAAACGATGGGGGACAGATATTCATGACTCGGCGCCAAGCAATTCCACGGGATAGGAAAACACGTAGCCTTCGCTGCGCACGGTCTTGATGTAGGTCGATTCCCGGGAGTCATCCATCAGGCGCTGACGCAGGCGACTGACCAGTAAATCGATGGAGCGGTCGAACAGGTCGGCGTCGCGGCCCTGGGTGAGGTTCAGCAACTGGTCACGGCTGAGCACCCGCTGCGGATGATCGAGGAACACCCGCAACAGGCGGTATTCAGCACCGCTGAGGGCGACCATGGTGCCATCTTTGTCCAGCAGGTGACGGGCGGTCGTGTCCAGGCGCCAGCGGCCGAAACCGAGCAGACGGCCACTTTCGGTGATCAACAGGTTGGGCGGCAGCATCCGGGTGCGGCGCAACACCGCGTTGATCCGCGCCAGCAGTTCGCGGGCGGCGAAGGGTTTGGTCAGGTAATCGTCGGCGCCCATTTCCAGGCCGAGGATGCGGTCGGTTTCATCATTGCGCGCGGTGAGCATCAGGATCGGCGTGGCTTTATGCTTGCCCGAGCGCAATTCTCGACACAGCAGCAGGCCGTCATCGCCGGGCATCATGATGTCCAGCACTATCAGGTCCACCTGGTTGGCTTCGAGAAAGCTGCGCATCTGCCGGCCATCGGCCACCACCGTGGTGCGCAGGCCATTCTTCTTCAGGTAGTTGCCGACCAGCTCGCGGATCTCGCGATCGTCGTCAACGATCAGGATGTGGTTCACATGTTCCATCGCTCAACCCTCTTGTTGTCCGCACGTTGCGCATTCCAGAAAGCCGCTTCCCGCTGCCTGCCGGCCTTTATATTCCACTGTAATCTGCCTTCGGGTTTGATACAGGGGCATACAAGACAGTTTTTTTCGTCACGGTATCGAGCGCCCCCCGAGACACCTTGCGCCCCCTTAACCTGTGGGAGCGGGCTTGCTCGCGAAGGCGGCCTGGCAGGCAACGACGATGTTGAATGGACCGGCCTCTTCGCGAGCAAGCCCGCTCCCACAGTGGTTTTTCGGTGAACACAGAGGTGGTGGACACCCTCGATCAACTGTGGGAGCTGGCCTGCCAGCGATGGCGGACTGGCAGGCAACCACAGTGTTGGATGTGCCGGCCTCATCGCGAGCAGGCTCGCTCCCACAGGGGCGGCGGCTCTTTGTTACGCAACCACCCGATAACACGGCACATACGCCGCGCCGCCCGGCAGTTTCATCCGGTGCTGGGCGACGAAGGCCTTGAGCAGCTGATCCAGCGGCTGCATCACCGCTGCATCGCCGCGGATCTGATACGGCCCGTGTTCTTCGATCAGGCGGATTCCCTTGTCCTTGACGTTGCCGGCGACAATGCCGGAGAACGCGCGACGCAGGTTGGCCGCCAGTTCGTGGGGAGGCAGGCTGCGGCTCAGCTTCAGGTTGGCCATGTTCTCGTGGGTCGGGTCGAACGGACGCTGGAAGCCTTCGTCGATCTTCAACAGCCAGTTGAAATGGAAGGCGTCGTTGCGTTCGCGGCGGAACTGTTTCACCGCTTTGAGACCAACGGTCATCTGCCGCGCGACCTGCGCCGGGTCATCGATGATGATCTCGTAGTGCTGCTTCGCCGCGTCACCGAGGGTGGCGCCGACAAACGCATCCAGTTGCTCCAGATACGGCGCGGCATGCTTCGGCCCGGTGAGGATGACCGGGAAGGGCAGGCCTTCGTTGTCCGGGTGCATCAGGATGCCGAGCAGGTACAGGAACTCTTCGGCCGTGCCCGCGCCGCCGGGGAAAATGATGATGCCGTGGCCCACGCGCACAAACGCTTCCAGACGTTTTTCGATGTCCGGCAGGATCACCAGTTCGTTGACGATCGGGTTCGGCGCTTCGGCGGCGATGATGCCGGGTTCGGTCAGGCCGAGGTAGCGGCCGCCGTGAATGCGTTGCTTGGCATGCGCGATGGTTGCGCCTTTCATCGGGCCTTTCATTACGCCGGGACCGCAACCGGTGCAGATGTCGAGGCTGCGCAGGCCCAGTTCGTGGCCGACTTTCTTGGTGTATTTGTATTCTTCGGTGTTGATCGAGTGGCCACCCCAGCACACCACGATCTTCGGTTCGACGCCGGGACGCAGGGTGCGGGCGTTGCGCAGCAGGTGGAACACGTAGTCGCTGATGCCCTGCGAAGTGCTGAGGTCGATGCGCTGGGCGTCGAGTTCGTTTTCGGTGTAGACGATGTCACGCAGGGCGCTGAACAGCATTTCCCGGGTGCTGGCGATCATTTCGCCGTCGACGAAGGCGTCGGCCGGGGCGTTCAGCAGTTCCAGGCGCACACCACGGTCCTGTTGATGGATGCGGATTTCGAAGTCCTTGTAGGCTTCGAGGATGGTCTTGGCGTTATCGACATGGGCGCCGGTGTTGAGGATGGCCAAGGCGCACTGGCGGAAGAGGGTGTAGGTGCTGCCGGATCCGGCTTCGCTCAGTTGCTGCACTTCACGTTGAGAGAGGGTTTCCAGGCTGCCTTTCGGGCTGACCGAGGCGTTGATTACTTGTCGTTGAGACATTCAATGATCCTTAAAACGATGTCACCCGCCGAGGACGCATGACATCCGAATAGTATGTATCCACAAAAGAAGATGGCACGAACTGCGCTGTATCGCCATGTTCCCCTTTGACGATGAAAAGATGAAAAGGAGCCCCAGCATAGCTAAATCCGCCGCAGAGGCGATAATGCCCCGCAGCCTTTTTGCCCCAGCCCCCGAGGAAACCCGTCGCGATGTTCGAAATCCAGCCGCAGAACCCTGAACGCTATCGAAGCCAGACCCGTCGCAGCACGATCATCATCGCCCTGATTTTCCTGGCCCTGGCGATGGTGTTATCGACGGCGGCGGTGGCGATGTTCGGCGAGCCGGGGGGCGACAATCTACGCTTCAACGTCGGCGGCGTATTCGTCGCGGTGCTGTTGATGGCAGCGCTGATGCGCGGCACATTCTGGACCCAGGCCTGGATGGCGTCCGCGGTCTACGGCTGGCAGCTCAAGCGCAGCCTGATGAGCGTCACCAACGTCATGCACCAGGTGACGGCGGCGGTGGAAAAGGACGATCCCGACGCCATGAAGCTGCTGCGCTTCTATCATCTGGGGTTGCACCAGATGCACCAGCTGGACGGCAACTCCAGCGATCACAGCCAATTGATACGGGAGATGGATCTGCACAAGGCGCGGATGGAAGCGCTGGGCCTCGAGACTGAACAGACGCGACTCAACCCGGCGTGGCTTGAAGCGGTCAAGCAGACGCCAGCGTAACCGGCGGTGCAATGATCATAAAAAGGCGAGCAGGATCAATCGCCACTCATCCAGATTCAGGGAGCGTCATGGGACATCCGTACGTCAAAGACCGAATCGAACATTTTCGCCGAGGCTCGCCATTGACCGGCGCGCCCGTCGGGTCAGGTCTCAAGGTGCGTTCGGTGGTGGTGCTGCTCGTCGCGGTATGTTTGTCGATGATCGCCATCGTGATCTGGGAAGCGTGGAGCTCGCGCCAGTACCATCTGCATGACAAGGAAGTGGCAATGTCCAACCTTGCGCAGACCTTGTCTTCGCAAGCGCAGGCGACAATCAAGCAGGCCGACACGCTGCTGTTTACGCTGGTGGAGCGCCTCGAAAACGATGGATTCGAGCCCGCGCAGTTGCCTCACCTGGAACGCCTGCTCAGGGCTCAGCGCAATGAGCTGAGCCAGTTACACGGCCTGTTCGTTTACGACCAAACGGGACGCTGGGTTGCCAATTCGAACGGTGCCGCCGTGCCGGACGCCAATAACGACGACCGTGAATATTTTATCTTTCATCGCGATCACCCCGACCGTGGGCCGCACATTGGTCCGTCGATCAAAAGCCGTTCCAGCGGCGAATGGATCATGACCGTGTCCCGCCGGATCAATCATGCCGACGGCAGTTTTGCCGGCGTGGCGCTGGCGACGATCTATCTCAATCATTTCCTGTCCCTGTACGACAGCATCGACATGGGCCGCAACGGGGTGATCAACCTGATCGCCGACAACGCCACCATCGTCGTGCGGCGGCCGTTCAATGAAACGGAGATCGGCACCAGCGTCGCCGGTGGCCCGTTGTTCACACAGTTGCTGCCCACGGGCAGTTCTGGAACGGCAACGGTCAAGTCGGTCATGGATGGTGTCGAGCGGGTGGTGGGATTTCGTCGGGTCGACGGTTATCCATTGATTATCTTCGCCGCGCTCGACAAGCATGAAGTTCTCAAAGGCTGGCGCGATCAATCCCTGCTCAGTGCCGGGATCGTTGCATTGTTGCTGGGGTTTCTGGGTGTGCTGGGCTATCGCCTCATCGGTCTGATGAAGCAACAGAACCGCATTCAGCGTGAACTGCTGGATGCCCGGGACGAACTCATCGAGGTCAATCACAGCCTGAAATTGCTGGCCTTGGAAGACGCGCTCACGGGGCTGTCCAATCGGCGCCAGTTCGATCTGTTCATCCACTCGGAAATGGGCCGCGCCCGCCGCAGCCAGAGCGGCCTCGCGTTGCTGATGCTCGATGTCGATCACTTCAAACTGTTCAACGATCAATACGGCCACGTGGCGGGGGACGAGTGTTTGCGCAAGATCAGCGCGATCATCACGGAAAACATCAAGCGCCCCGGAGACCTGGCGGCGCGCTACGGTGGTGAGGAATTTGCGGTGGTATTGCCCGGGACGGATTACGTCGGGGCGTTCCTGGTGGCGGAAAAAATCCGTCGTGCGGTGCAGCAGGCGGGTATTCATCACGCCGAAGGCGCCGACGGCGTGGTGACGGTCAGCCTGGGCGTCGCGGCGTACGATCCGGCCTCGCAAGCCCAGGCCGACGACTTGATCGGCGCGGCGGACAAGGCGCTGTATGTGGCCAAGGCCAGTGGGCGGAACATGAGCGTGATTGCCAACTGAGCGTGGCGGTTCAGGCGAACCGGTCGCTGCCCTGGACCAGTTTGGTCGCCAGGTACGATTGCTTGAGTTTTTCCAGCCACCAGCCCAGGGCGCGGCCGTCGTGATCGCCGCGCCAACCGGCGTAGAGAATGTTCGGCTCCCGTGGGTAGGCCATGGGTTTTCCACCAACGTGGCGTTTTTCAGCAAAGAGCCGACCCGGTGCCGGGGCAGCCAGCCCACGCCCAGGCCGTCGCACTGGGCGAGGATTTTCGCGCGCATGGTCGGCACCGCGAGCACCGGACTCAAGGACAAATCGCCAGCAAGCAGGCTCCTACAGGTTTTTCATCAATCGAACATAGACCATAGCGTTGATTGCCAGCACCACGCTGCCCAATCCCAGCTGAATCGCGGGCGTCAGCCCTGCCGGGTAAATCACTGGCCAGACGTAATGCTCAATGAACCCGCCGCCATACCCGGTTTGCCCGGCGGCCTGGCGCATGAGGTTTTCCCATTGGGTCAACGGGCAGGTCAGGTGGAACACCTCCACCGCAACCCCCCATGCCGCGGCCGGCAAGTGGAACCAGATCAGCCAGCGCCATTTGAGCACCAGCAGCCCGCCGAACAGCACGAACAGAATGAACAACAGGTGGAACAGCACCAACCCGTCGGCGGCGATTCGGTAAAGCATGTCGACTCCATGACTGTGATGCGACTCGCTCCATGTTACGCGGGCAAGCGATTAACCACGAAAATCCGCGAACTCGGCGCGCATCCTGCCGTTGCGCTTGGCCTTGTACAGCAACTTGTCGACCTGCTCGACGAACTCCATCGCGGTTGCCTGCAACGCTGCCGTGGTGGTGCCGACGCCCAGGCTCAGGCTCAACAGCGGCGAAACCGCGGAAAACCCATGGTCGATGTGCTGTTGGCGAATCAGGTGCAGGCATTTGTTCGCCACCCGTCGCGCCGATTCGGCGTCGCTTTCCGGTAACAGCCAGATGAACTCTTCGCCGCCGATCCGCGCAATGAAATCCCGTGGCCGGTTAGCGGCCTGCGACAGGGTTTGGGCCACCTGGCGCAAGCATTCGTCGCCCTTGATATGCCCGTAATGGTCGTTGTACTGCTTGAAATAATCGATATCCATGATGATCAGCGACAGCGGCAGCCCGGTGCGCTGGGCATTGCCCCATTCGCGTTCCAGAACCGTGTCGAACATGCGTCGGTTGGCGATGCCGGTCAGGCCGTCCTGGAAGGAATATTCCTCAAGTTGCTTCTGCAGGCGAATCAGGTGTTCTTCGGTTTTCTTGCGCTCGCTGATGTCGAACATGAAGCCCACCAGCGCCTCCACTTCACCGTCCCTGCGCACCACATGCACCACGTCGCGAATCCACACGTAGTCGCCGGTGTGGGTCAGCGCGCGGTAGTCCGCCTCGTGATCCACCCCGGCGCGGGATTGCGAAACGCAGAATTCAACGACGTAGTCGCGATCGTCCGGGTGCATGCGCTCGACCCAGTCATTGACCGATACCCAGCTGTCCTGCTTCCAGCCCAGCAGGCCTTCGATCTGCGGACCGATGTAGCTGAAAGTCATGCTCTTCCAGTCGATCCGCCACGGTATGGCCTTGGTCGATTCAAGCAGGGTTTTGTAGACGTCGCTGTCGGTGTCGGTTGCGCTCATGACGGACTGGATCTCGCTGGGAAAAATGCAGCGCCATCATGTTGCTACCACGGCGGCGAATCAAGCGGGAAGCCGATGAAAGGAACGCCTTCGCTACAGTGCGCAAGATTGTTCAAGCCATCGGCGGCTACTGCTGGCACAGTCGGAGGTCTTTCCCAGGTTGTAGAGCGTTATGTCCAATTCACTTTTGCCGCGCAGCGCGTTTCTTCGCGGTGCCGCGGCGATCATGCCGTTGTCCCTGGCGACCGCGCCGTGGGGGTTGCTCGCCGGTTCCATGGCCATCGAAGCCAATCTCACGCCGCTGCAAGGCCAGGGCTTGTCGAGCATCGTGTTTGCCGGTGCGGCGCAACTGGTGGCGATCGGCATGCTCAAGGGCGGGGCCGGGATCTTTTCCATTCTGCTGACCACCTTGCTGCTGACGTCCCAGCACCTGCTGTACGGGATGAGCATGCGTTCAGTGATTTCGCCGCTGCCGGGTCGCTGGCGCGTGGGGTTGGGATTTTTGCTCACCGACGAGTTGTTTGCCCTGACCAGCCAGCATGACAAGCAGCAGTTCAACCGCTGGTACGCGCTGGGTGTGGGCCTGACGTTCTACATCGCCTGGAACCTCTTCACCCTGGCCGGTATCGTGCTGGGCACCAGCATTCCGGGGTTGGAGCACCTGGGGCTGGACTTCTCCATCGCAGCGACGTTCATCGCCCTGATCACCCCGGTGGTGCGCAACGTGCCGACGGTGGTGTGCGTGGCGGTGTCGCTGTTCTGTTCGGTGTTGTTCAGTTACTGGCAATGGGGCTCGGCGCTGGTGCTGTCAGGGTTGGCGGGCATGAGCGCGGGTTTCGTCTGCAACAAATTCTACGGTGGACGCATATGATGGTCTGGGCAGTGATTATCGGTATGGGGATCCTGGTGTTCCTCAACCGCTATGTGTTTCTCGAACCGCGCCTGCCGCTGCGGCTGAGCAGCAATGCCCGGCAGTTTCTCGGTTTCGCCGTGCCGGGCATGCTCACGGCGATTTGCGGACCGATCGTGTTCATGCCGGACAAACAGCTGAACCTGCACTGGGACAATCCGTACCTGATCAGTTCGCTGGTGGCGGTGGGCCTGGTGCTGTACACCCGCAACACATTGCTCAGTATGTTGTTGAGCATGGGGTTTTTCTTTTTACTGCGTTGGTGGCTCTGAGCCGGGCGGTCGAAACTGTTCTACGCTTAAAGCTGATGACTGATCCCTTAGGAAGAGAGGTGAGCATGGCAACTGACCCACAGCGTCCGGATCTGGATGACGACGAGGATGAACCGACGGAAGAAGAGATCGAGCGGCAGAAGCGTTCGTCGCCGACCTGGAAGCGCCCCGACGACGGCAAGGAACTGTCAGATCGTGACCAGGAATTTCCGTTGAAACCCTGAACACAACAAAGCCCCGCTACACGCATCCCCCTGTAGGAGCGAGCTTGCTCGCGATGGACGCCAGAACGCCGCGTTTCTTCAGGAAACCCGCGTTACCGTTAACGTTCATCGCGAGCAAGCTCGCTCTTACAGGGTGAGGCATATAGCGGGGCTTTGCGTTTCAAGCGTCGTCCAGCTGTAATACATCGGGGTGCGACGCCCGATAGCCGAGCGTCTTGTCGATCCAGGCATTCAACTCGTTGACCATCACCGGATGTTTGCCCGGATAGTGTTTGAGGGCTGCACGCAGGATGCCGTCGATTCCCGGAATTGATCGAAGATTCCGCGTTTTTATGTATTGTTCGATAAAACAGTCCAGCCGATAGTGTTCTGTCGTCGAAAGATAAACACACTCCAGACCAACGACTTGATCAATTGCAAAATCGTCGCGCATTGAGTTCTCTGCAAGGCTTGTAGTAGTAGGGATTTCCTTAGTTATTGACTCTTTGGTCAACTGGGCGGCGCCATGGAAATGCGGCGCGCATGCTAGCTGTAGTTATTCTAAATGTATGTATGACGATCAAATTGTCAGACAAGCGGTTGACGCATCAAAACGCCATGTTTCGCCAAGTGTTTCTTGGGTGAAACAGTGCCTGTAACGTTGCAGTTATTAAGCTAGAGCGGCAGGTGTGAAATACGACGGTATTTTTGTTGGAATTGATAAGGGTGGCGTCTTTGCGGACGCCATCGCCGGCAAGCCAGTTCTGCTAGTCGTGAAGTTTGCAGCAATACAGGCGGGCGGTCAGATCACATGCGCCCGCTGCAACTCGGTCAACGACAACGCTTTCAATTGCGCCAGCAGCGGGTCGCGACGGTCGCGGGGATGCGCCAGTTGCACGGCCAGTTCCTGACGAATGCTGCTGGGGCGATTGTCCATGACCAATACCCGGTCACTGAGGTACAGCGCTTCATCGACGTCGTGGGTCACCAGCAACAGAGCAATGGCGTGACGTTCCGCCAGTTGTAGCAGCAAGTCCTGCAGTTTCATCCGGGTGAAGGCGTCCACGGCGCTGAAGGGTTCGTCGAGTAGCAGCACAGCGGGCCGCGAATAAAGACCACGCGCAATCGCGACCCGTTGCGCCATACCGCCGGACAGCGCTTTGGGCAAGGCATCGGCGAAACCACTCAGGCCGACTTCATCGATCAGTTGCGTTACCCAGGCCTTGTCGTAACGACTGTCGGCACTGAAGCCGATGTTTTGCTCCACGGTCAGCCACGGCATCAGCCGCGGTTCCTGGAACACGAAGGCGATTTCCCCGGCGCGGCTGTCGAGCTCACCCTGAAAATCCTTCTCCAGTCCGGCGACGATCCGCAATAACGTGCTCTTGCCGCAACCGCTTGGCCCCAGCAGGCTGACGGTTTCCCTTGGCTGCAATTGCAGGTGGATATTCTGCAGCACGGTAGTGGTGGCGAAGGTTTTGCGCTCGACGTGAATATCCAGCAGGTGTCCGGTCATGGCTCAATCCTCCGCCCGTTGGCCGTTGAAGGTGTCGCGCCAGGCCAGGAAGCGTTTCTCCAGGCCGGCCAGGATGCCGTCGCTGAGTTTGCCCAGCAGCGCCAGCACGATAATCGCCGCGAGCACGATGTCTGGACGCGATGTTTCGCGCCCGTCACTGAGCAGGTAACCCAGGCCCTTGGTTGCTGCGATCAGCTCCGCTGCCACCAGAAACATCCACGCCAGGCTCATGCCGCTGCGCAGTCCGGTGAACAGGCCGGGCAGGGCGGCTGGCAGCAAAATCCGCCGCACCAGGCGCAAGCGACTGAAGCCATACATCTGCCCGACTTCCACCAGTTTGCGGTCGATGTCGCGGATCGCCGAGACGCCATTGAGGTACACCGGAAAGAAGGCGCCGATGGCGATCAGGACGATTTTCGAGGTTTCGTCGATGCCCAGCCACAGCAGCAACAGCGGCACCCAGGCCAGGCTCGGGATCGAACGTAGGCCGGCAAACGTCGGTTCCAGCCAGGCTTCGGCTTCGCGGCTCAAACCGACCCAGGCGGCAAATACCAGGGCTAGGCTGGCGCCGATGGCGAAACCGAGCAGCACCCGCAACAGACTGGCGCTGATGTGCTTCCACAGCGCGCCTTCGGCGAGGTCGCGCAGGGTCAGGGCAATTTCACTGGGAGCCGGCATCTGGTAGGACGGCAGCCAACCGACCCGTACGACGAATTCCAGCACCAGCAGGATCAGCACCGGCAGGGCCAGGCCCTTGAGGCGCAGACGCCAGGCGTCGCTGAGCGAAAACGTGGCGCGCCGGGGCGCCGGCAGTTCGAGGGGCAGGTGTTTGCTTTTGCTGGTCATGAGGGTCTCAAGGTTCGCTTTTATTGACGGGCCACGGTTTCCTTGAAGCCGGTGTCGATCAACTGATCGATCACTTGATCGACGTTCACGCCCCGTTTGACCAACTCCTCCGAGACCAGGATCGGCGCGGCCGCCTTCGACGCAATCACATCCTTGGCCGTCAATTGCGGGCTGCTCAGGTCTGTGCGCGACAGTTGCAGCTTGGCCACTTCCAGCGGCAGGCCGGATTCGGTGGCAAGCAGTTGCGCCAGTTCATCGGGGTTTTTCACCGCCCACTCGCGGGCCTGTTCGTAGGCCTTCAGCACGGTCTCGATGGCTTGCGGATGCTCTTTGGCATAGGTGTCGGTGACGCTGACCACGCCATAGCTGTTGAAATCGGTGTTGCGATACAGCAGGCGCGAGCCGGCCTGAACCTGGCTCGCGGCCATGTGCGGATCGAGACCGGCCCAGGCGTCGACGTCACCTTTTTCCAGCGCCGTGCGGCCATCGGGATGTTGCAGATGCACCAGTTCCACGTCGTCCTTGCTCAGGCCGGCTTTCTGCAGGCTGCGCAAGGTAAACAGGTACGGGTCGGTGCCTTTGGTGGCGGCGATCTTTTTGCCTTTCAGGTCAGCGACGGTCTGGTAGGGCGAGTCCTTGCGCACCACCAGCGCGGTCCATTCGGCGCGGCTGTAGACGTAGACCGATTTGATCGGGCTGCCATTGGCGCGGCTGAGCACGGCGGCGAGGCTGGCAGAGGATGCGAAGTCGACGCCGCCGCTGTTGAGGTATTCCAGCGAGCGGTTGCTGCCCTGGCTCAACACCCAGCTGACTTTGGTCTGGGGCAGGGCCTTCTCCAGAAAACCGAAGTGCTTGAGCACCAGGCTGACCGGCGAGTAATAGGCGTAGTCGAGGTGCACTTCAGCCGGCGGCGTTTCAGCGGCCTGCGCCAAGGGTTGCAGGCTCAAGGCCAGGGCGCAGGCGCTCAGCAGATACCTGACGGCGGGAAAACGGACGGTGGACTTCATGGGATCGGCTCCGGCAAGGCGTTGATAGACTTATGTCTTAAAAATCATTTTTTATGGAATGTTCCTGCATAAAAGGAATATTGCAGGCTCTGTGCCATATCAGCGATTTCGTGGGTTTATCAGGCGTTCGCGCGGGTCTGGATGCGCCGGAAGTGTTGCCTGGCAGACACTCTGACCGACCACTGTTGCTGAGCGAACAGTGCGGGCTGACCGTCATGAGCTTATGCATAAATAGAATTTAAAAAGCGTCCTGTAAGAGCGTTATGGTCTATGCCATTCACTCTCGAGGAGCCCCGATGAACCTGTCCCGATTTGTCCGCAGTCTATTGACCAGCGCACTGTTTGCCGCGCCATTGGCCTACGCCGCCGAACCTGTAGTCCTGCATGTCGGCGACCAGAATTACTACAACGTGCGTGCCTCGGTGGAGGCCTCGGGTGTGCTGCAAGGGGCACCCTATACCGTAGACTGGAAGCACTTCCAGGCCGCTGCGCCGCTGGCTGAAGCGCTGAATACCGGCGCGCTGGACCTGGGCTTTCTTGGCGATTCGGGCTTTCTGTTTCTCGCCGCCAAGCAGGCGCCGGTGAAGCTGATCGGGGTCTCCCGGCAGAACCCGGACACCATCGCCTTGCTGGTGCCCAAGGACTCGCCGGTCAAAACCATCGCCGACCTCAAGGGCAAGAAAGTCGCCTACTGGCCCGGTGCCTGGAGTCAGCAACTGACCTTGCGCGCCCTGGAAAAAGCCGACCTGCCGGAGAATTACGTCGACTTCATCAAACTGATGCCGATCGATGCCGCCGCCGCGCTGCCACAGGGCAGCATCGATGCCTTCCCGGTCTGGGAACCGTACATTTCCCAGCAGATCCTGTTTTCCGGCGCGCGGCCGATCCTTACCGCGAAAAACCTGATGCCCGGTCTCAGCGCCATCGCCGCGTCGACACCTTCGATCGACAGCAAGCGTGAAGCCATTGCCGACTTCCTGGTGCGCCTGAAAAAGGCCCGCGCCTGGGTCGACAATAACACCGACGAATACGCCGATCTGTGGGCGAAGAAGGCCAACCTGGACCAGAACGTCTCGCGCCACTGGCTGCGTCAGGCGCACATGACCGTCGGCCCGGTGGACGCGCAGGCGGCCAAGGATCTGCAGAGCACCGCGGACTTTCTGTTCAAGGTCAAGGCGCTGCCGACAGAGCTGGCGACTGCGCCGATCATCGATAACTCGTTCCAGCAGGCTTTTGCCGAGTAACCGGCGCAGCACCGGAACCAAAACTGTGTACCCTGATCCAACCCGCGCCCGCACCTTTGTGCGGGCTTAACGGTCTGGCCCGGGGCACACCATGAAACAGCTGTTCAAGGTTTTCTGCACACTTGCTATTGCCGTCGGGCTGGCGGGTTGCATCGCCGCTCCCATCGACCTGACGCAGCAGACTGAACAGCGGCTGCGCGCGCAGGCACCGATCCGTTTTCTGCTGACGTTCGATGACGGCCCCAGCGCCTCGAGTTTCTGGAATCCAACGATGACCGTGCTCGATAGCCTGGCGAGCAACCCGGTGCAACCGAACCTCAAAGCGGTGTTCTTCGTGCAGACCGGCGCGCCACGGGCGGGGGACAGCGACATCGGCCGTGAGGTCATGCGCCGCGAGCACGCCGACGGGCAGGTCCTGGGTTTCCACACGGCCACGCACTGGCACACCAATCATCGCTCCCTGAGCCCGGAGGCGCTGGAGCAATCGCTGAACAAGGGCATTGCGGACATCGCCGCGATCACCGGCACGCCGCCGACCCTGGTGCGGCCGCCATTCTGGAATTACGACAAACGGGTGTTCGCCGCCTACCAACAGCACGGCCTGCACGTGTTGCTGACCGACCTGAGCGCCAACGACGGCAAGATCTGGGGCTTCAACGGCAGCCCGCGGCGTCGGGCAAATATGCTGCGGCAGTTGTCGGAAGTGCGAGAGCGCATTGCGTTGGGCGAATTGCCGACTGTGGACGGGGTGATCCCGGTGGTGGTGACTTTCCACGACCTCAACCGCTACACCGCCCGGCACGCCCGGGAGTACCTGCAAATTCTCCTGGACAGTGCGCAGGCGACAGGTTTGACAACCGCGCAGAAGCCGTTTTATGACGATCAGGCCGCGTTGCAACGGGCGGCGTTGGCTCGTACGGTGCGAGACAGCTCACAACCGGTGAAGCTGCCGGGGATCTGGAACTGGATCTGGGATGGCGACGCGCATTAAAGCCCATCAAAAATGAGCGCTGGATCACGCTTTTTATCGGTGGTCGGTGGCACAGAACCGAAAAAGCGCAGCTATTCTGAACCGTTGAATCCGATCAGCCGCGACGGAGGCGTCCTTCATGGTTTCAGTTCCAGAACTTTGCCGCATTGTGGAGTCCGGTTTTCAACCTTTGTCCTGCGCCTGCACGGTGAACCCCGACGGGTCGCTGCGGATCAAGGTCTTCGAGCGTGCCACCGGCCGGATCGACCTGTTGCTCACCGGCGTTTCCCCGGCACAACTGACCAGCGTGCGCGCCATCTCCAACCTGATCGGCGAGCTGCGCACGGAAATGCGCGCCGGGCGCCGGGCGTTTGCCGGTTAGTCCCGCGGCAACAACTCATCGATCATCCGCAAACAATGATTCAACCCGGGCGACACATCGCCCACGCGACGGCTGAGAATGATCGGCGAGGTCGCGTTGTCCTCCAGCAGCGGGGTGAAACCAATGTCATCGCGGTGCAGCAGCTGCACCGAGGCCGGCACCAGGGTTACGCCAATACCCGCGCCCACCAGGCCGATGGCGGTTTGCAGTTCGTTGGTCCATTGCGCTACATGGATGCTCACACCAGAGGACTCGAACAAGGCAATCACATGATCGGCATAACTGGGCCGCGGGTTGCCGGGGTAGAGCACGAAGGGTTCTTTGGCCAGATCGCGCAGGCTGATCGGCGCGCCTAACAGAGGATGGCCAGCGGGCAGGGCGGCGACCAAGCGGTCCTCGGTCAACACGGTCTGGATGATCGCCGGGTCGTCGATGCGAATCCGGCCGAAGCCGATATCGATCCGCCCGGCCTTGAGCGCCTGGACTTGTTGCAGCGTGGTCAATTCCGAAAGCCCCAGTTCCAGCTCCAGCGGCTCGCCACTGCGCAAACGCCGAATCAGTTCGGGCAGCACGCCATACAGGGTCGAGGGCGCAAAACCGATCCCTAGCCAGGTCTTTTCACCCAGTCCGATCCGCCGCGTGTTGTCGCAGACCTTGCTCAATTGCTCGAGCAGCGCAGTGGAGTGCTCATGGAAAAACCGTCCGGCATCCGTCAGCTTCAGCGGCCGACCGCGCTCCAGCAGCAACACCCCGAGTTCGTCCTCCAACTGCTGAATCTGCCGGCTCAGCGGCGGCTGGGCGATGTGCAGCAGCTCCGCGGCGCGGGTGAAGTTGAGGGTTTGAGCCAGCACCTGAAAATACCGCAGGTGACGTAATTCCATGGAGCCTCCGCGAACAAAACAATTGCATACCTTTAAGGTATCAAGTCAGACCAATTCTATATTGGCTTCCTTAAAAAAGCCGTACCAGAATCGGTTGCAGAACTTTAAGAACCTGACGGGTATCGACATGCTTGCAACAGCCATTGAATCGATCGAGACGATCATCGTCGATTTGCCGACCATCCGCCCGCACAAGCTGGCGATGCACACCATGCAGAACCAGACCCTGGTGATCATTCGTGTGCGCTGCGCCGACGGCATCGAAGGTATCGGCGAATCCACCACCATCGGTGGCCTGGCCTACGGCGGCGAAAGCCCGGACAGCATCAAGACCAACATCGACCGTCACTTCGCGCCGCTGCTGCTCGGCCAGGACAGCGCCAATGTGAACGCGGCGATGTTGCGCCTGGAGCGCAGCCTCCGCGGCAACACCTTCGCCAAATCAGGTATCGAAACCGCCTTGCTCGACGCCCAGGGCAAGCGCCTCGGCCTGCCGGTCAGCGAACTGCTCGGCGGCCGGGTTCGCGACGCGCTGTCGGTGGCCTGGACCCTGGCCAGCGGCGACACCGAAAAGGACATCGCCGAAGCGGAAAAAATGCTCGACCTGCGCCGTCACCGCATCTTCAAACTGAAAATCGGCGCCGGCGAAGTCAACCGCGACCTGGCCCACGTCATTGCGATCAAGAAAGCCCTGGGCGATCGTGCCAGTGTGCGGGTCGATGTCAATCAGGCCTGGGACGAAGCGGTTGCATTGCGTGCCTGCCGGATCCTCGGCAGCAACGGTATCGACCTGATCGAACAGCCGATTTCGCGCAACAACCGCATGGGCATGGTGCGCCTGAACATGACGAGTCCGGCGCCGATCATGGCCGATGAATCCATCGAGTGCGTGGAAGACGCGTTCAACTTGGCCCGCGAAGGCGCGGCTTCAGTGTTTGCCCTGAAGATCGCCAAGAACGGCGGCCCGCGCGCCGTATTGCGAACGGCCTCGATCGCCGAAGCGGCCGGGATTGGTTTGTACGGTGGCACCATGCTCGAAGGTGGCATTGGCACCATGGCGGCGGCCCAGGCGTTCATCACCTTGAACAAACTGGCATGGGACACCGAGCTGTTCGGCCCGTTGCTGCTCACCGAAGACATTCTCAGCGAACCGCTGGAGTATCGCGATTTCGAACTGCACGTGCCGAAAACCCCCGGCCTGGGCCTGAGCCTCGACGAAGAGCGCCTGGCGTTCTTCCGTCGCGACAAGACTTCTACTGCCGTCCATTTAGCCTGAGGAGAGCGATATGCTGTTCCACGTAAAAATGACCGTGAACCTGCCGGTCGACATGAACCCGGAAACGGCCAGCAAGCTCAAGGCCGACGAAAAAGCCCTGGCCCAGCGCCTGCAAGAGCAAGGCAAATGGCGCCATCTGTGGCGCATCGCCGGGCACTACGCCAATTACAGCGTGTTCGACGTCGACAGCGTCCAGGAACTGCATGACCTGCTGATGCAATTGCCGTTGTTTCCGTACATGGCCATCGATATCGACGCGATGTGCCGGCATCCTTCTTCCATTCGTGACGATGACCGCTGAGCCCAGCCTGCCCAGCGCGCTACGCCAATAATTACAAGATGAGGAACCCAGCAAAATGAACGTCAAGATTTCCCACACTGCCAGTGCCCAGAAATTTCTCGAAGAGGCCAGCGGCCTGCTGAACGACGGCGGCAACCCGCGGGTCAAGGCGCTGATCTATCGCATCCTGCGCGACTCGGTGAACATCATCGAAGACCTCGCCGTGACCCCTGAAGAGTTCTGGAAAGCCGTCAACTACCTCAACGTGCTGGGTGCGCGTCAGGAAGCCGGCCTCGTGGTGGCCGGGCTCGGCCTGGAACATTACCTGGACCTGCTGATGGACGCGGAAGACGAGCAGGCCGGCAAATCCGGCGGCACGCCGCGGACCATCGAAGGCCCGCTGTACGTGGCGGGTGCGCCATTGTCCCAGGGAGAAGCGCGTCTGGATGATGGCGTTGATCCGGGTGTGACCCTGTTCATGCAGGGCCGCGTGTTCAACACCGCCGGTGAACCGCTGGCCGGTGCGGTGGTGGACGTCTGGCACGCCAACACCGGTGGCACTTACTCGTACTTCGATACCACGCAATCGGAGTTCAACCTGCGTCGCCGCATCGTTACCGACGCCGAAGGCCGCTACCGCTTCCGCAGCATCGTGCCGTCGGGCTACGGTTGCCCACCGGACGGTCCGACCCAGCAACTGCTCGATCAACTGGGCCGTCATGGCCAGCGTCCGGCGCACATCCACTTCTTCATCTCGGCAGCGGATCATCGTCACCTGACCACCCAGATCAACCTCGACGGCGATCAGTACCTGCACGACGACTTTGCCTACGCCACCCGTGACGAGTTGATCGCCCGGATCACTTTCAGCGAAGATCAGGCGCGTGCGAAGGCTTATGGCGTGACTGGACGTTTTGCCGAGATCGACTTCGATTTCACCTTGCAGTCGACAGCCCAGCCAGAAGAGCAGCAGCGTCACGAACGGGTTCGCGCCCTGGAAGACTGACCACCGCAACCCCCTGTAGGAGCAGGCTCGCTCCTACAGGGGCAGTTGGACGTAGCCCATTACAACAACGAGAGTGCCCCGATCATGCAAGCGCAACTGTTGAGTCAGCGCAGCGCCGTATTCGACCATGCCGACCCGTATGCGGTGTCCGGCTACGTCAATCAGCATGTCGGTAATCATTGCATCGTGATGCCTCGGGCCGGGCGTCCGCTGGCCAGTCTCAATCACCGAAAATTCGCCAGCCTCGACCTGTGCCGCATCAGTTATGGCGCTGCAGTTCGCGTCACCTCCGGCGCGCTGGAAAACGTCTATCACCTGCAAGTGCTGCTGCGTGGCAACTGCCTGTGGCGCGGCCACGGACAGGAACATTACTTCGCCCCCGGTGAATTGCTGCTGATCAATCCCGACGATCCGGTGGACCTGACGTACTCCGACGATTGCGAAAAATTCATCCTCAAAGTCCCGACGTCGTTGCTTGAATCGGTCTGCAACGAGCAGCGCTGGCGCTATCCGGGGCAGGGCGTACGGTTCCTGGAGAACCGTTACCAGCTCAACGCGCTGGAAGGGTTTGTCGGCCTGCTGGCGATGATCTGTCAGGAAGCCGAGGCCCGCGATCCGATGCCCAAGGTGCAGGAGCACTACGCGCAGATCATCGTCAGCAAGATGCTCAGCCTGATGCAGACCAATGTCAGCCGTATCAGCCTTGGTTCACAGACGGCCACGTTCGAAGTCATCGCCGATTACATCGCCCGTCATCTCAAGCAGGACATTGGCAGCGAAGAGCTGGCGCGCCAGGCGCAAATGAGCCTGCGTTCGCTCTACAGCCTGTTCGAGCGCAACGCCGGCACCACGCCGAAAAACTACATCCGGCAGAAACGCCTGGAACGCATCAACGCCTGCCTGAGTGACCCGACTTGCAATGTGCGCAACGTCACTGAAGTGGCGATGGATTATGGCTTTGTGCATTTGGGGCGTTTTGCCGAGAGTTATCGCAAGCAGTTTGGGGAATTGCCGTCGAATACGATTAAGCGGCGCTCTTGACATTCCGATGATCCTCACCTGTGTCTGGTGAAAAACGTTTCCCGTGGGGCGGGCCGTAGAAAAGGTGCGCTAACATCATGTCCAACTTTGCTCCAGACTGGATTATTGAACGTCAGCAGGCAGCTAATACAACAGACCGGATTCATCAATTACATAAAGTGCAAACATCAAGGACACAAGTGATACGAGAACCCATTGCATAGTTATCAGTCTGCGCTTCAGTGGGGTGGGAATAGCTTGAAGATCTTTTCGGCTTAATTGCCCATTTTTCAAATAAAGAAAAGGAAATGTGACGTAGCTGGTTATTCCGCCGATCAACATGATTTTCCCCCAAACCCCTCCGTATCTCAGCGCAGACAGCGTTTTGACTCCAAGGCTGTTCGGAAAAAGGCGCAAAAGAATTTCAATTTTTTTATTTGCCACATATAACGCCACTCCGAACCAGATAAAAGCACAGACAAGAACGAATAAACCCAAGTATGCGACGACAACTCTGCTGGTATTCATTTCGTACTCTCGTAGATAACTTCTCCCGCTTTTTCAAAAAAGTTAGCTCCGGCTGCACCAGCCGCGTAAGTTCCTGTGCCGACTACCAATACTCCGCATACCAGACCAGCAGTTCCACCCGTTGGCACGGAAAGCGCTACGCATATGCTGCTTACAAGCGGCGCCGAAAACATCGCTCCAACAGCCACGCCGCCGGCAATCCCACCTAAAAAGCTCCCGCCTTCAGTAAACTTCACTTTCTCACAAGCCTCTGCATCGCCTTCTGCACAAACACCCTTGACCTTGACCGCCGAAGCCCCACCCCCCACCGCCGTACCAATCCAGCCACCATATTTCACATACTTCGCCGCCTTCGAAACGCCCGCGATATGCGTGGCGTAGCCCGGGATCCGTCCGGGGGCGCCGGCTTTTCTCCAGCGATGCACAAGGCTTTTGGTCGATATGCCCAGTAATGCCTTTAGATTGGGATGATCGGGGAAGCCAATGCTCTGCTTTGTCAGTTTGGTGAGGTGAGTATCCAATTGAGATAACAAGCGTTTACGTTCTGAAAAGAACTCGGGCGAGTTCAAGCGACCATTGGCCTCAAAAGTTCGCCTATGCAAATGCTCGATCTCCCGCAGGACGCCGCTCACGTCGTCCAGGTTCTTCGAGAACATGGACAGTCCGACACTGGCACCGAGTGAGCCCTTGGATAGAAAGAGGGCGATCTCATCGTAATGGCGCGCCATGAAATCGGCTTCATCCGGGCTGAGAGGCTCCAGGGCTCTATTCACCTTATCCGCCGCCTGCATCAACAGCGCATCTTCGAAACTACAGCGAGGATTGTTCGGGTCGCTGAGCACAATCATCGTCCCGGCTTTCACTTGATCCAGATTTGGATTAAGGGCGTGGAACTTGGCGATGACGGCGGGGGAGGCCGATGTGAATAGCTGTGCTTCGAGTTTGTCGGCCGTCGTGGTTCTGGGGACGATGTAGAACCCCGGGTCTTCCAGTGGCACTTCCGGCGGCCAGCGTTCACGGGGGAAAAATTTCAAGTCGGCGACAGGGTGCGGTGAGGCGTCTACGCCGCGGGATGCCTTGAGATGCTGCGCATGAACATGGCGCAGCAGTCGCTGCGGGTCAGGCTTCAACACCGGTTGTTTGAGTGTCGAGGTGGGCGCTTTCTTCACCTGGTCAGGTATTGCGCCCTGAGCTTTTCGTGTCAGCGCCTGTGACTGACTGAGCAGATTGCGCTGCTCCTGCAGCAGCGCCTGTAGGCCTTGCTCCGGCGTCTTATGGCCTCGGGCAACATCGTCGGCGATGCGTTTTGCGTAGCTGGCCACTTCCCGGTTGAATTGCTCCCGCGCCATGCCGTCGGCGATATGACGAGCGCTGATCGTGCGGCCTTGGCCGATCAGTTTGCCGGCGGCGCTGTTGACATCCCAGAGGTCACGACGGTCCGGATGATTGGCCATAGAACGCACTCCTTGTATTCAGGCGGGCAGTCTAGGGCAGAACGTTTTGTGTTTATGTAGGCCGAGGTGTAGGTCATTTCCGAAAATGAACAGTGGAAGAATGATCAGCGCGAAACCCCTGTAGGAGCGAGCTTGCTCCTACAGGGGCCGTGTCGTGACCAGGCCTGTGGCGGCGCCACATGACGCTGCACGGTTTTCCGGCCCCCCGAAAACGGTTTGCACAAAACGGATACAGGTCTGCACTCAGCGGATAGTCCGCCCCAGCCTCTCGTCCTAGCATGGCCCTGCCTGATAAAAACAATGGAGGCGGCGGACATGTCCCTGCGACCCGAATACCTTCACTCCCTGCTCGAAGATGACAAAGAACAGGGCATCTACCGCTGTAAACGCGAGATGTTCACCGACCCGCGGCTGTTCGACCTGGAGATGGAACACATCTTCGAAGGCAACTGGCTGTACCTGGCGCACGAAAGCCAGATCCCCAACAAAAACGATTTCCACACCACCACCATGGGGCGCCAGTCGATCTTTATCGCGCGCAACAAGGACGGTGAACTCAACGCGTTCATCAACGCCTGCAGCCACCGCGGCGCGACGCTGTGCCGGCACAAGTCCGGCAACAAAAGCACCTACACCTGCCCGTTCCACGGCTGGACCTTTAACAACTCCGGCAAACTGCTCAAGGTCAAGGACCCGGCCCAGGCGGGCTACCCGGCGAGCTTCAACTGCGAAGGCTCCCATGACCTGACCAAGGTCGCGCGTTTCGAATCCTATCGCGGCTTCCTGTTTGGCAGCCTCAAGGCCGATGTTTTGCCGCTGGTTGAACACCTCGGCGAGTCGGCGAAAATCATCGACATGATCGTTGACCAGTCCGCTGACGGCCTGGAAGTGCTGCGTGGCTCATCCAGCTATATCTACGAGGGCAACTGGAAACTCACCGCCGAAAACGGTGCCGACGGATACCACGTCAGCTCGGTGCACTGGAACTACGCGGCCACCCAGAACCAGCGCAAACAACGCGAGGCTTGCGACAGCAACCCGACCATGAGTGCAGGCGGCTGGGCCAAGCAGGGCGGCGGTTTTTATTCCTTCGACAAGGGGCACATGCTGCTCTGGACCCGTTGGGCCAACCCTGAGGATCGTCCGCTGTACGAACGTCGCGATGAACTGGCTCAGGACTTCGGCCGCGCCCGCGCCGACTGGATGATCGAGAACTCGCGCAATCTGTGCCTGTACCCGAACGTGTACCTGATGGACCAGTTCAGCTCGCAGATCCGTATCGCCCGGCCGATCTCGGTCAATCGCACGGAAATCACCATCTATTGCATCGCTCCCAAAGGCGAAAGCGATCAGGCGCGTTCCAGCCGGATTCGTCAGTACGAGGATTTCTTCAACGTCAGCGGCATGGCCACGCCGGATGACCTGGAAGAGTTCCGCTCGTGCCAGACCAGCTATCAGGGCAGCGTTACTACGTGGAACGACATGTCCCGTGGTGCCGAGCACTGGATCGAAGGCCCCGACGAGGCGGCGAAAGAAATCGACCTGCAGCCACTGCTCAGCGGTGTGCGCACCGAAGACGAAGGGCTGTTCGTGCTGCAACACAAATACTGGCAGCAAACCATGCTCAAGGCGTTGGCCGCCGAACAGTCGAAACTGATCGCCGTGGAGGACGTGCAATGACCATCACCTACGACAGCGTGCGCGATTTTCTCTACCGCGAAGCGCGCTACCTCGACGATCGCCAGTGGGACCAATGGCTGGAGCTGTACGCGCCGGACGCTACCTTCTGGATGCCCTCGTGGGACGACAACGACGAGTTGACCGAAGACCCGCAGCGGGAAATTTCGCTGATCTGGTACGGCAACCGCACGGGGCTTGAAGACCGTGTCTTTCGCATCAAGACCGAACGTTCCAGCGCCACCCTGCCGGACACCCGCACCTCCCACAACATCAGCAACATCGAGCTGCTGGAACAGGCGGACGGCCTGTGCAAGGTGCGCTTCAACTGGCACACCCTGAGCTTTCGCTACAAGACCGTCGACAGCTATTTCGGCAGCAGCTTCTACACCCTCGACGTGCGCGGCGAAAACCCGCTGATCAAGGCCAAGAAAGTGATCCTGAAGAACGACTACGTTCGTCAGGTCATCGATGTTTACCATCTGTGAGGCAGCCGTCATGACTCATTCCATCGCCTTCAATTTCGAAGACGGCGTCACCCGCTTCATCGACGCCAACACCGGCGAAACCGTGGCCGATGCCGCGTACCGCCAGGGCATCAACATTCCGCTGGATTGCCGAGACGGCGCCTGCGGCACCTGCAAGTGTTTCGCTGAAGCCGGTCGTTATGACCTGGGCGATGACTACATCGAAGACGCCCTCAGCCCCGAAGAGGCCGAGCAGGGTTTTGTCCTGACCTGCCAGATGCGCGCCCAGAGCGATTGCGTGGTGCGGGTGCCGGCGTCCTCGCAAGTGTGCCGCACGCAACAGGCCAGTTATGACGCGACCATCAGCGCCGTGCGCCAGTTGTCCGACAGCACCATTGCGCTGTCGATCAAAGGCGATGCGTTGAGCCAACTGGCGTTCCTGCCGGGGCAATACGTCAACCTGGGGATTCCCGGCAGCGAGCAGACTCGCGCCTATTCATTCAGCTCGCTGCAGCGCGACGGCGAAGTCAGCTTCCTGATTCGTAACGTGCCTGGCGGCCTGATGAGCAGCTTCCTCACCGGCATGGCCAAGGCCGGCGACAGCATGCGGCTGGCCGGGCCGTTGGGCAGTTTTTATCTGCGTGACATTCGCCGACCGCTGTTGCTGCTGGCCGGCGGCACCGGGCTGGCGCCGTTCACGGCGATGCTGGAAAAGATCGCCGAACAGGGCAGCGACCATCCGCTGCACCTGATCTATGGCGTGACCCATGATTTCGACCTGGTGGAAATCGATCGACTCGAAGCCTTCGCCGCGCGCATCCCGAACTTCAGCTTCAGCGCCTGCGTGGCCAGCCCCGACAGCCAGCACCCGCTCAAGGGCTACGTGACCCAGCACATCGAGCCGAAGCATCTGAACGATGGCGACGTCGACGTCTATCTGTGCGGCCCGCCGCCGATGGTCGAAGCGGTCAGCCAGTTCATTCGCGAGCAAGGCATCGCGCCGGTGAATTTTTACTACGAGAAGTTTGCCGCCAGCGCGGCGTGAGTGCCGCGCAACGTGTGGGAGCGCGTGTCGCCTGCATTTTTCTGATTGGCCGGAATTTTTTGAGGTAGGTATGAACAGATTTCACCAAAAAGTCGCCTTGATCACCGGCGCCGCCCAAGGCATCGGGCGGCGTGTCGCCGAGCGGATGGCGGCGGAAGGGGCGCGGCTGATCCTGGTCGACCGCTCCGAACGGGTGTTCGAAGTGCAACAGCAATTAGGACAGGGCAGCCAAGTGCTGGCATTGACTGCCGACCTTGAGCAGTACGACGAATGCGACCGCGTGATGCACGCCGCTGTCGAGCGTTTCGGTCGTCTCGATATTCTCATCAACAACGTCGGCGGAACGATCTGGGCCAAACCTTTCGAGCATTACGAAGCACCACAGATGGAAGCCGAAGTGCGGCGCTCGCTGTTCCCGACGCTGTGGTGTTGCCATGCCGCGCTGCCGATCATGCTGGAGCAGGGCAGCGGCGCGATCGTCAACGTGTCGTCCATCGCCACGCGCAGTATCAATCGCGTGCCGTACGGTGCGGCGAAGGGTGGGGTCAATGCGCTGACCGCGTGCCTGGCGTTTGAAACCGCCGGGCGTGGCGTGCGGGTCAATGCGACGGCGCCGGGTGGAACGGAAGCGCCGCCGCGGGTGATTCCGCGCAACAGTGCACCGCAGAGTGAGCAGGAGAAAGTCTGGTACCAGCAAATCGTCGAGCAGACCCTCGATTCCAGCCTGATGAAACGCTACGGCACCCTGGATGAACAGGCCGCGGCCATTCTGTTCCTGGCCAGCGACGAGGCGTCCTACATCACCGGGATGATCATGCCCGTGGGCGGTGGCGATCAGGGCTGACAAAATCGCCGGACCCTACAAGCGACGCTGGAACGCCCTGACGATTCTGAGCGTGGCGTCGCTGGTGTTGAGGTTCTGCACCGCGTCCAGGGGAAACCACAGGCAGTCAAAGATCTCGTTCTGCGGGCGCGCCTCGTCGAGGTTCAGCACCGACGCCTCGTAGACGTGGTGGCGGGTGTTGCCCGCTTCCAGCTCCATCAAATACAGCAAGTCATCGACGGCGAGCCCGGTCTCTTCCTGAAGTTCGCGCATGGCCGCGTTGGCGATGGTTTCACCGCTCTCGACTTTTCCGCCGGGCAACGTCCAGCGGCATCTGGGCTTGCGCACCAGAAGAATGTGCCGATCCTGCTCGCAAATAACGGTGGCGCGTACTTTCATGCGTTACCCGACTGCTCGTCTGTCACAATTTAGTAATAAAAATGCAATATACACGCCGGAACCCGATTTTGCGGGGCTCTGGCTGGTTGGAGGTGTCGGCGCGACGGAAAGTGCAACTGAATGCGCGAAGCCTGGCACGACGTCTGGTCCGCACCGCCGGGATGAGAGGTGTAAGGTAGGCGCGTCAGTTCCGAAAATCGGTACCGAAATGGAGGTAGCTTATGAGCGTTCCGATGCTGAATAAGATGCACATGAACGGTTACGACGTACTTAGCGTGAACAACGGCCCCTGGCGGGTATGCACCAAAGGTGACCGTCTCGGGTCATTTGGCAGCCGGGAGGAGGCACTGGCGTTCGCCGCTTCGCTACCCGGCTACAAAGCCCGGGCGAAAAGACCGTCCGCTGGGCAGAAGGTCGATCAATAGCACGCTTCAAGCCCCGGTCTGCCGGGGCTTTTTCATGGGTGGGGAGAACCACCGCCGCCGCTCATCCCGCCGTGCTTGTTGCGGCTGATCATCTTGGCCTTCACTTCCTCGGCATAGCCTGCCAGCCGCTGTTCATCCCCCTGAAACAAATCGCATAGCCTGAGCACCGCCTGCGCATCCACATCGTTGCCCGCCTGGCGTAACTGGTCCGCCAGGCGCAGCAGTTCGACTGCCGACCATCGCAAGTCCGACGCAACGCTTTGCAGATCCCGCCGAAGTTCGTTTTCAGATTCGTTGAGCCACATGGCGACCTCCTGAATGTCTGCGCCAGGAAATTTTAGTCGCGAATCCCCGAGCAGGGCGTTTTGTTCGTCGGAGCAGCCTTTGGTCGGGAAGTTGAACGAGAACTGACAGAGCTGATGTCGTACTGGAGTGGTGAACTTTCGCTAGGGCGAGGCAACTTCAATGACGAACACCGATGATTTTAGATTTCACGCCCATGAGCTGATCGTTGATCTCGACGCGGCGACCACGGCGATGATGCAGCTGATTTCTGCTCATCAATTGAGCGGCCCGGAATGGGAACGGGTCAGTCAGTGGCAGCACGATGCGTATGAACGCTGGATGACGTATCTGAACACCCGGACTTATCCGGACCCGGAAGATAAAAGCGCTCCGCAATAATGAGGCTGGTTCGAGCAATGGCTGTCTGCTCGACGACGCGCTACATTGCCCTTTTTCACATTAAGGATGCGAGATGCGGACGATGATGACGGGCGTCATAGTGGCGTTATTGACCGGGTGCTCATTGCCCGCCTCATTGGTGCCCGGCGAGCCGAATTTCAGTAAATACAGCGAAAAACCGCCGAAGGCATATGCCGCCTGCCTGTTGCCGGCATGGCAGAAAGAGGTGCCGAAAGCCGCTCAGACCGGGATCTCCAATGGTTACCGGATCACGGCGCCCAGCATCATCACCGCTGACGAGATTCTGGACATCGTGAAATCCAAGGATGGCAGCCGGGTCTCGTTGTATCAGGGTCCGCCCTGGGCCAAGTCCGGCGCGTTGCGTCAGGCGGTTCGCGATTGTCTGTGAGGTTCAGTCGGTGACGTCTGTGACCGGGATCGTTTGATCATCGTTGACCGTGGCGGTGCTGCTTTTCCTTTCCCGACGACCGTCGAGCCAGTCTTGAATGTTCATCGCGAGCAAGCTCGCTCCTACAGGTTCCTTGCATCCATGAAATAACCCATGTATTTTTTCATGAAATTTCAATAATAAAATTTCATGAGGCCCGCATGTTCCAGCAATCCTCGCGACACGTCGCCAGCTATTACGCCGACACTTGTGCAGATCGTCTGGTCGAGCGGGCCGCGTTGGAGGGCGAGCAGGACACTGAGATTGTGATCATCGGCGCCGGCTTCAGTGGCTTGCACACCGCGCTGCGCCTGGCCCTGGCCGGCAAGCGGGTGACGTTGCTGGAAGCCAGTCGCGTGGCGTGGGCGGCGTCGGGGCGTAATGGCGGTCAGGCGATTCTCGGCTGGTCATGCGACATGCCACCGCTGGAGGCGGCGTTGGGTTACGAGCGCGCGCGGCGGCTATGGGACGGCATGCGTTGGGCCGCGCAGGAGTTGCGTGCGATGCCCGCGCGACACGATTTCGACTGCGACTACCGGGCCGGTCACCTCTGGACCTCGGTGCTGCCGCGCCGGGTTAGCCTGCTGACGGAGTGGCAACACGAAGCCAGCCACAAGTGGGGCCACGACGGATTGCAATTCATCCCTCGCGAGCAGTTGCCCGAGTGGGTCGCCAGTGAGCGCTATCAGGCCGGCCTGTTCGATCCGGAAGGCGGGCACCTGAATCCGCTGAAACTGGCGCTCGGCCTGGCCGCCGCCATCGAGCGTGCCGGCGGACGCATTCATGAGCAAAGCAAGGCGTTGAATTATCGCGAGGAGGGCGGCCGCTACGTGGTCACCACTGAGCGCGGACGCCTTCGCGCCGATGTGCTGGTGTTGGCGTGCAACGCGTACCTGGACCGACTGGATCCGGAACTGTCGAGTTGCGTGTTGCCGGTCGGCACCTATCAGGTGGCCACCGCGCCACTCTCGGAAGCGCAGGCGACGGCGCTGCTGCCGAGCAATGTGTGCGTGACCGACAACCAGTTCGTCCTCGATTATTTCCGCCGCACGCCGGATAACCGCTTGCTGTTCGGCGGTGGCTGCACGTACCTGGGGGGCATGCCGAAGGACATCGCCGCGGCGACGAGGCCGTTCCTCGAGCGGGTATTTCCTCAGCTCAAAGGCGTGGAGCTGGAATTCGCCTGGGGCGGGCACATCGACCTCACCCTCAAACGGACGCCGGATATCGGCCGTCGGCGCGATCTCTACTGGCTTCAGGGTTACTCCGGCCACGGCGTGCTGCCGACGTTGGCCGGGGCCCGCGCCGTGTCCGACGCGATACTCGGTCAACCGGAGGAACTGGGCTTGTATCAGGGCCTGGTCAACGGCAGATTTCCCGGTGGCAAGTACATGGCAGCGCCGCTGGAAGCCATCGGCAAGGCCTGGTATCGCTTGCGCGACAGCCTTTGAACCGCACATTTTCTGGAAGCTTTCAGATGGACATGCAAGAAGAAATCTCGGCGCTGGCGATCCTGATTCAGGACCTGCGCAAGCACAAGAAGTACACGCTCAAGGAGCTGGCGGACAAGATCGGTCGCTCGGTTGGCTTTCTGTCGCAAGTCGAGCGCGGACTCTCGCGGCCGACGGTGGCAGACCTGACTGCCATCAGTGAAACCCTCGGCGTGCCGACCACCTATTTCTACAGCTTGCCCAAACCCATGGCCTTGCCCTGGGTGACCCGGCCAGACGAGCGCCGCACGCTGTATTACGCCGACGGCATCACCGACATCCTGGTCTCGCCGAAAATGCGCGCATCGTTCTCGATGCTTGAAAGCCGGCTCGAGCCCGGCGCCAGCAGTGGTGACCGGCACATGAACGACAGCTCGGAGCAGGGCGGCTACGTGCTCGAAGGGCAACTGACCCTGTGGCTGGATGATGATCAACCGGTCACGTTGGCCGCCGGGGACAGCTTTCAGCTCGCCAGCTATACCCACTGCCGCTACGGCAATCTCTCCGATCAGCTCACCCGCGTGCTCTGGGTCTACACCTGATAAATAACAAGGAACAACAATGATGGATGATGTGTGCTCTGATCTGGTCGCTGAAGTCCGCGCGTTTCGCCAGCGTTTCCCGGATGTGCGTTATGTGGACCTGATCTCCCTGGACATTCCAGGGCATTTCTACGGCAAGCGTTATCCGATCGACATGCTCGAAAAGGTGGCGGCCGGCAGCGCGCTCAAGCTACCGCAGAACTGTGTGCTGCTGGGTACTCAGGGCGGACTGTTCAAGATTGGCGACTATTGTTTCAACGACGGCGACCCGGATGCGCCACGTCGCCTGGTGCCGGGCACGCTGAAACTCGTCAATTGGGAAAAGCAGCCACTGGGCCAGATGCTGATCACTTCCAGCGGCACCGAAAAACCGATCGTCTTCGAACCGCGGGAAGTGTTGGCGCAAGTACTGGAGCGCCTGGGCCGCAAAGGGATTTTCCCGGTGGTGGCCTTCGAGCTGGAGTTCTATCTGTTCGACCGCCAGTTGCGCGACGGCTTGCCGCAGTTTGCGCGGGACCCGCTGACCGACGATGCGGACGATCAACCGAACATGCATATTGAACGGCTGACGCGGTTTGCGCCGGTGCTCGATGAAATGGTCGAGACCGCGCGTGCGCAGGGCATTGATGCCACGGTAATCACCGCCGAGCTGGGCCCGGGGCAGTTCGAGATCAACTTCGGCCACCTCGATGACGGCCTGCGTGCCGCTGACTGGGCCGCGTTGTTCTGCCGCAGTACCCGCGGCGTAGCGATGAAACACAACTACCGCGCCAGTTTCATGGCCAAGCCTTACCTGCAACACCCCGGCAGCGGCATGCACGTGCATGTGAGCCTGTATGACGAAGCGGGCAACAACCTATTGGCGGCGAACGGCCAACACGCGCTGCGCCATGCGGTGGCCGGTTGCCTTGAAGTGCTGCCCCATTGCATGCCGATCTTCGCGCCGAACCACAACGCCATGCGCCGCTTGAGCGGCACCGTCAACGTCGCGACGCGCGCCAGTTGGGGCTTCGAAGATCGGGATGCGTGCCTGCGCGTGCCGGAGTCCGACGCGAAGAATCTGCGGATCGAACATCGCCTCGCCAGCGCGGATGCCAACCCATATCTGGTGCTGGCGGCGATTCTGGTGGGGCTGGAACAAGGAGTGGAAGCGGGGCGCGAACCGATCGCAGCGCTCAACGAAGATCGCAGCAGCGGTGTCGACTTCCCGCTTGAAATGCTGGAGGCCGTACGATCCATGGAAAGTCATGCGCAATTGCGCGAAGGCCTGGGCGCTGAATTCGTCAACGTGTACTGCGAAAACAAGCGCCAGGATCATCTGGCCTTTCTGCAAGACATCAGTGCCCGGGAATATCGCTGGTATCTGTAGGTCACCGCTGGTCGCCCCGCAGCCTTAGAAAATGTGTGGATATTTAATGGGTTAGAACGCTTAGTAACCGGACGGTGAGTTAAAATATCTTGTTACACGGCGAAATATTCCGTAATATCCGCGCCGCGTTCACCACCACGGTTTATGCATTTTTAAATCCCGGGCGTCCATCAGCTGCCCGGGATTTTTTTTGCCTGTACCGGGCAGACGCCTGCGCAAGCGCCTGTAAACGCTTAAAGCGGCGAGCAGAATTTTTTTTGAAATCAAGGGGTTGTCAGCCTCGGGAAATCAGTACATAATTCACGCCATCGAAAGCACTGATCGCTGAAAAAGCTCAATGTTTTCAAGGAGTTAGATCTCGAATCTACTCCAAGTTTGTACGCGTTTGGTGTTGTGCTACATGACATCAGATGTTTGAGGCCGAGTAGCAAAATGGTTATGCAGCGGATTGCAAATCCGCCTACGCCGGTTCGATTCCGACCTCGGCCTCCACTTTAAACAAGCTCCGTAGATCGATGATTTACGGAGCTTTTTTATTGGCATTGCCCTGCAAGATTTAGTCTTGAAAAGGGGAGTTGCAAACTTGCTTCACCGGGACGGGATGTATATATTTCGTCCTCTGTTGCACAGGCGTCAGAACTGACAGATGCACATTTGCCAGCCTCTGGACTGCTTGACCGCGCTACCGCCCGAATGGCGAAACTGGTAGACGCATGGGACTTAAAATCCCCCGCTCGTAAGGGCGTGCCGGTTCGATTCCGGCTTCGGGCACCATTTAAAATCAAGGGTTTGCGGGCGAAAGCTGATGCAAACCCTTGTTTGTTTCTGGGTCGCAATTTTGAAGTTGGTCCGCAATCCAGGTCAGTTGGATAGAGGATTAATCAAAACCTTCAGCTCGCAGATCTAAAACAGGCCTTCTTGCGCCATAGGCTCGATGACTTCCGGGCCGTCATTCTTCTTCGCATTGCCAACGGCATAGCCGACCCTGAACCATTCGAACGCCTCGGTGGGTTCGCCTTGGTGCAGCGCCATTTGTTCGGCGCGTTCTCTGGGTGTGGCCGGGTCGAGCCATTCACGTGCGAGCTCTGGCGACAGCGTCACCGGGCGCCGGTCGTGAATATCCACCATGCCGCCGGCGCTATCTGCGGTGATGATCACGAAGCCGTCATGCTCGCCTTGTTCCTGCTCGTCGTTCGGGTACTGACCAATCGCAGCACACAGGATAGGCGACCGGTCCCGCCGGCGGATCAGGTAGGGCTGCTTCTTCGGGCCACCTTCGTCCACCCATTCAAACCAATTGTTGAGCGCGATGATTGCCCGGTGTGGCCAGATCGCGCGGTAGAACGGGCCGTGAGCGACTTTCTCTACTCGCGCGTTGACGGGTGCTGCACGATCCTTCGCCCAGTGCGGCCGCCATCCCCAGCGAACCATGTCTGCGTGCAGGTATTCGCCCTCCTGATGGAAAAGGGCGAGCTGAGTCGACGGTGCGGCGTTGTAGCGCTCAAGCGGCCGGTCACCCGCGTTGTTCACCAGCGCGTTGGGCATGCCCAGCGCTGCAACGAAATCGTGAATGCCGTCGTACTGGGAGAGTCGTCCGCACATCGCGTTGTTCTCCTCGGGTGATTCACTGTGGACCGATGAGTGCTGGCTTCGTTATAACGCTTTGCCGGCGCAGGTTGAACAGTCAATTGCGCTGGCCAACGTGATCGAGGCTGTTCGGGGAAATCCGGCCGCGGTCCTCATGCCCGTGGGGAAGCCCATGTTGGGTAACGATGCCGGTCGTGAAGCGGGAATGGCCGCTCTTGTTAGCGTGAGCTAAATGTTTTCCGGGCAGTGCCGATAGTCTCTGATCCCATATATCAGCGGAGCAGCAGTGCATGGACGTAAGCAATACCCAAGTCGAGTATCAGAAGCCGAAAAACCTGGCCGGTCTGGGGCGTCGGTGGGGCGGGCAAATGATTGACTCCCTGATGACGGTCTTTCTGTTTTTCTTCGTAGGGCGATCAGCCGATTTTGTTGGCTTACCCTCTGATATGGTTGGCGCGCTCGCTGTCGGCTCAGGCGTCGCTTACTACCTGTTTTCCGACGCAATGCCCAACGGTCAAAGCCTTGGCAAAAAATTGTTGGGCATGTCCGTGATTGATGAACGCAGTTACCTCAGCTGTAATCTTTATCAATCGTTCATGCGAAACATCACGACGCCGTTCCTGAGTATTTTTGACTGGATATTCATTTTTTTCGGCTCACGGAAACGCTTGGGCGACATGCTCGCGTCGACGATCGTGATCCGCTCCAAATAAAACTGCCGCCTTCGGGCGGTTTTTTATTGTCTGGAGAAGGGAAATCTTCAGGTGAATGATGTCGGCGAGAGCAGGGCGCTAACCGGCCTGTTGCAGAACGATCTAGAGTTGGTGTCAGGGGGCATTAACTTTCAGTCAATCGCGGGAGGTGCGTGGCCATGGTCGACACTCGTCGCAGGCTGCTCTGGCATGGCCTGTTTTTGTTGCTCCTCGGTCTTTGCACGGGGCTGATTGAACAACAATTCAGCAACCCGCGCATGGGCCTGGCCGCACACCTTGAGGGGGTGATGAACGGCATCTTACTACTCGCCATTGGCTCGGTGTGGACGGAGATACAGCTTTCTCCCCGCAAAAAGACCATAGCGTACTGGGGCGTTCTGTACGGCACTTATGCAAATTGGGGGGTGACGACACTGGCTGCCATTCTCGGGACAACGGCCATGTCGCCATTCACTGGCGCAGGACAGGCGGCCAAGCCCTGGCAGGAGAATTTGGTAACGGCGGGATTTGCCAGCGTCGGCGTCGCTATCATTGTTGCTGCGCTGCTCCTGCTCTGGGGCTTGCGCCAACTGCCGCCGACTCGGTAATGGCCTGCAAGATTCTTCCCCTGCACAAAAGCTTCATCGAAGGAGCGATGTCGCGCCGTGCGCATCCGATCTTACGATTCAAGGGTTTGCGAGCGAGAGCCGACGTAAACCCTTGTGTGTTTTCGGTCAGTACTTGTCGTTTTTCCAGGCATTGCGCCGCTCGATGCCTGAAGGGTTTCCCGAGTCCACCAGCCTTCTCTCCACCAATACGTTTTGCAAGGCCTGCCGGGCGGCGGGGTCCAGCTGATGCTCTCGTTCCTTGAGCTCCAACAGGATCGGGCTGGACCAGGCGCGGTACGTCTTTTCTGCCATATGAATCGGGGTCATCTATTCCTCCTTGATCAGCTGCGCACATGAGGGGCGGCTTGATTCCGATGAGATAGAAACCCTAGTTGAAGAAATGACTTATCGCTATCCGCTGGGCATCGGGCGTCACCCCTGAATTGTTCGGGCGGCTGGACCAAATAACGTCACAACCGCCCGATCGGTCAGCTAAACAAAGGGTTGGCCAGTAAAGCCACGGGGCAGTCGTTGCAGGCCGGCCATCGCGGTCAACCGCTCGACCCAGGCCGCGCGCCAATCATTGGCGGTGTGTGTGACCTTGGCTTTGCGTGCGGCGCGCCGTGTAGCATTACGCTGGTCCTTGCGCGCGTCCTTGAATGCATCGGTGTTTCGGCAGCTCCTGCATTTCACCCGGGTCAGTTCAGTGGTTGAGGTGAGTTTGCTGCCTTTGTGACCGCAGGCCAGATGCCCGCCAACTTTGAAGTGAGTAACCATCAGACGCCTCCTTCGTGACGTGTAATCGTTGGACCTCCCGCTAAGGGCGACGTTCGGCGGCCGGGCATTTTGCACGGCATCCCTTCAGAGATAGTGCAAACATGTAGGAGCCAACTTGCTGGCGATGGACTCAAGCGCGCCGCGTTGATTCAGACAGCCCGCATTACCGTTGGCGGCCATCGCCAGCAAGCCGGCTCCTGATCGCAAGCCGACTCCTGCACGAGGCGTGCGAACATTGACAGTAAGCCGCGCAAAAAAAAGCCCGCATGCGGGCGGGCCAAGGGATTCATTGAAAAGGAGTGGGTTCACTGTACGGAGCGGGTTGTGAATGCCGTGTGAAATGGCCAGGCAAAAAAATCCCGACGCCAGGTCGGGTGGGTATTCAGCGAAAGATATTCAGGCAAGGACGCACCCGGTGACGAAAGCGTCGCCGTTCATGCGCCCTGCATCAGACCGTTTCTACAGGTTGGATCATCTGAACCGAGGCAGCGGCCGGTCGACAGGCTTGAGTGAGGACAGGGTGTTGCGAATCAGCGGCGTGTCCTTCTCGATGTCATTCAGCCGATCACGAATTCGTAGCGCGGTCGGGTGCCCGCCTTGATGATCGACCCAGTCGGCGATCTCCTTGCACGCGGCGGCCAAACGCGCCTGGCGGGAGTCAAGCAGGGTCAGCAGGGTGGTGATGGACTCTTTTTCGGACATGGCAAACACCTCCGTTCAAGAAACCTGGCAAATGGCAGCAAAAAGCCCGCTTGGAGCGAGCTTTCTGCCGATGGGGTCGCTGGTCCTTCAGCCATTTCAGTATAGACCCGGACTTCAGCCTTGTCGGACCGTCACTTGCGATCGGGCATTGAGCTGAAAACACGCGCGTTTCGCGTCTTCCTCAAGATCGAAGCCGTCGCCGATGAAACCGTGGGTGCGGGTATCGGCGATGCGATACCAGACGGCGGCGTCCGGTGGTTGATGACCGGCATCCCCGGCCCGGCGACCATGAATGATGATCTTGTTGCAACGCTTCACAACGAAAATGTCTTCCATGGCGTCATCCAGCTAATTTCTGTCACAACAACTATAGAAGCCATTTTTGATCGCGCAAAAAATGGACGGTCAGCTCGTCGGTTGAGTCGCCTCGATCATCTTTTCCAGGTACATCGCCAAGCCCACTTCCTCGGCCCGGAGCCCTTTGCGCGTCCTCGGACGGGGCAACTCGGCCAGGGCCCCGAGCAGGAAACCTTCGAGCACCGCCGGGTGGATATAGCACTTGCGACAGACTGCCGGAGTGTTGCCGAGTTGCCTGGCGACATTCTTGACCATCTCAACCACATGGCGCTTGGCGTCCGACTCCGGTTCCCACTGCAATTCGCGCAACACCGCCAATGCCAGCGCGCTGCCGGCCCAGGTGCGGTAATCCTTGGCGGTGAAATCGGCGCCGGTGAGGGTTTGCAGGTAGGCGTTCACGTCGGAAGAGCTGACGGTGTGCCGCTCACCGTTTTCATCCAGATACTGAAACAGGTTCTGTCCGGGAATCTCCTGGCAACGCTTGATGATTCGCGCCAGGCGCCGGTCTTTTACCGTGATCTGGTGCTCGACGCCGCTCTTGCCGCGGAACTGGAAGCGAATCGCCGTGCCATTGACCTCGACGTGGCGGTTGCGCAGGGTGGTCAGCCCGTAGGAGCGGTTGTCCCGCGCGTACTGTGTGTTGCCGACCCGAATCAGCGTCGCATCGAGCAGGGTAATCACCGTGGCCATGACTTTGTCGCGGCTGAAACCCGGCGCCTCCAGCAGCGCTTCCAGTTGTTTACGCAGCTTCGGCAGGGCCAGGCCGAAGTCGCGCAGCCGCGAGTATTTATCGGCGTCGCGCACTTCGCGCCAGCGCGGGTGATAACGGTATTGTTTGCGGCCCCGTGCATCGCGCCCCGTGGCTTGCAGATGCCCGCGCGGGTCGGCGCAGATCCACACATCTACATAGGCCGGTGGTACGGCGAGCGAGTTGATGCGCTTGATTTCGTCCGGATCAGTGATGCGCTGACCCGACGGGTCGAAATAGCAAAACTTGCCGCGCAGTTTCTTGCGGGTAATGCCGGGCTGGGAGTCGTCGACGTAATGCAGGTCAGGTGGCAGCACATCGAGCATTGCGGAATCGGGCATGGCGGTAATCCTTGGCTACGAATCAGGGGCCGTTACAGCCATTGACCGCGTGCCGTTGCAGTGGTGCCAGCGGATTTACGCCAGCACCGCCACCGCCTTGATCTGGGCCCAGAGTGACTGACCGGGGTGCACGTTCAACTGATCCCGGGAGTAGCGGGTGATCCGCGCCAGCAATGGCGTGCCGGCCGCGTCCAGGCGAATCAGCACGTGTGCGGCATTGTCCGCGCCCATTTCACTGACCACCGTCACCGGCAGCCGATTGAGGATACTGCTGTGCTCGACACTTTGCAGGCTCAGGCTGACGTCCCGTGCCTGAACCTTGCAGCGAAGGGTCTGGCCGGCGTCCATTGGTGTGTGCGGAACGCGAATGTTCAGCGCGGTGCCCGGAAGCTGCAGCGTCAGCAACTGGTAAGTGGCGTCATACGCACTGACGTGCCCTTCGATCACTACGCCGGCGTCATCGCCCAACGCCAGCGGCAAGTCGAGGCGCGCCAGGGTTTCACCGATGGAACCACTGGCCAGCGCCTTGCCGTCACTGAGCAGGACGATGTGATCGGCCAATCGCGCCACTTCATCCTGGGAGTGACTGACGTACAGCACCGGAATGTCCAGCTCATCGTGCAAACGTTGCAGGTACGGCAGGATTTCACTTTTGCGTTGCGCATCCAGCGCCGCCAGCGGTTCGTCCATCAGTAACAGCTTCGGGCTGGTCAGGAGCGCGCGGGCGATGCCGACACGCTGCCGTTCGCCGCCCGACAGGTGCTGTGGGGGGCGGCCCAGCAGATGGCCGATGCCCAGTAATTCAGTCGCGTGGGCCATGTCGACCCGGCGCTGCAGTTTCGGGATGCGCATGAGACCGAACTCCAGGTTGGCCAGCACCGACAGATGCGGGAACAGACTGGCCTCCTGAAAAACGTAGCCGAGCGCACGTTTGTGCGGGGCGACGAAAATCTTCCGGTCGCTGTCCTGCCAGACTTCATCGTTAACCTGGATAAACCCGTGTTCAGCCCGTTCCAGGCCAGCGATGCAGCGCAGACACGTGGTCTTGCCCGAACCGGAATGACCGTACAGCGCAGTCACGCCACGGCCCGGCAGTTGCAGATCCACATTCAGGGCGAAGCCCGAATAGCTCAGTTTCAGACGCGTATGAATCATTGATCAGCTCCAGCCCGCTTTGGTTTTACGGCTGGAGTAGAGCGCCAGCAACACGGCAAACGAGAACACCAGCATCGCGCCGGCCAGCCAGTGAGCCTGGGCATATTCCATCGCCTCGACGTGATCGTAGATTTGCACCGAGACCACGCGGGTCTTGTCGGGAATGTTGCCGCCGATCATCAGCACCACCCCGAACTCGCCGACGGTGTGGGCGAAACCGAGAATGGCTGCGGTGATGAAACCGGGGCGGGCCAGCGGCAGGATGACGCTGAAAAACGTGTCCCAGGGATTGGCACGCAGTGTCGCGGCCACTTCCAGCGGGCGGGTGCCAATGGCAGAAAAAGCGTTTTGCAGCGGCTGGACCACGAACGGCATCGAGTAGAGCACCGAGCCAATGACCAACCCTGCAAAACTGAACGTCAGGGTGCCGAGCCCCAGTGATTGGGTGAAGTGGCCGACAAAGCCGTTAGGGCCCAGCGCCAGCAACAGATAGAAGCCAATCACCGTGGGTGGCAGAACCAGGGGCAGGGCGACGATTGCCCCGACCGGGCCGCGCAGCCAGGAGCGGGTGCGCGACAGCCATAACGCAATCGGGGTGCCGATGATCAGCAGGATGACCGTGGTCAGTGACGCGAGCTTCAGGGTCAGCCAGATCGCGGAAAAGTCGGCACTCGATAGCGTCATTTAGAGTTGGTAACCGTAGGACTTGATGACAGCAGCGGCTTTTGGCCCTTTGAGGTAGTCGACCAGCGCCTTGGCAGCCGGGTTGTCTTTGCCTTTGTTGAGGATCACCGCATCTTGTTTGATCGGGTCGTGCATGCTCGCCGGAACGATCCACGCCGAACCGCCGGTGACTTTGCCGTCCTTGTAGATCTGTGACAAGGCGACGAAGCCCAGTTCCGCGTTGCCGGTGGAAACGAACTGGTACGCCTGGGTGATGTTCTGGCCTTCAACGATTTTGTCTTTGACCTTGTCGGTCAGGCCCAGCTTGGCCAGCACTTGGGTGGCGGCGAGGCCGTAAGGGGCGGCTTTCGGGTTGGCGATCGACAAATGCTGATACTGGTTGTCGCTCAGCACTTTACCCTTGGCATCCACGTAACCTTCCTTGGCTGACCACAGGGCGAGGGTGCCGATGGCGTAGGTGAAGCGCGAGCCCTTCACGGTGTCGCCCTCGGTCTCGAGTTTTTGCGGGGTGGTGTCGTCCGCCGAGAGGAACACTTCGAACGGCGCGCCATTCTTGATCTGGGTGTAGAACTGACCGGTTGCACCAAAGGAGGTGACCAGTTTGTGCCCGGTGTCTTTCTCGAAATCCGCGGCGATGGCCTGGATCGGTGCGGTGAAGTTGGCCGCGACCGCGACCTGGACTTCATCCGCCTGGGCAGCGCCCATGGCGAACACGGCGAGCAGGCTCGTCAGGCAGGTAGGGGCAAAACGTGAGGCACGAATGGTCATGAAACGGCTCCGTCGTAGGCAAGTACAGCAAGGGGGGTGAAAACGTTATATAGCGGAATATATAGCGAATTGCCTGCCAACGGAATGTGTTGGATGCGCGTTGTTGAATGGCCACTGTCCCTGTAGCAGCTTCGGCAGCTGCCACAGGGACGTTCGTCAGGCCTTGGTGAGCTTGGCCAGGCCTTCCTCCGCCAGGCGTCGGGTCAGCTCGGCCGTCGTCATTTCAACCCCCAGCGTAAACGCCTGTCCGGCCCAAAGGTTGCTGAAATCCGCTTCGCCCTTCGCCCGCAACGGCATCAACGCGCCACCGGCCAGGGGAAAGGCGGGAGCCTTATCATTGATCGGCCCGAGCTCACGCATTACCCGATTGAGAATCCCCCGCGCCGGGCGGCCGGTAAACAGGTTGGTAACCGCCGTCTCACTTTCCCTGGCCGTACGCAATGCCGTGTGATGGGAGGCGCTGACCTTGGCCTCTGGGGTAAACAGATACGCCGTACCCACTTGCACCGCCGAAGCACCCAGCAAAAATGCCGCGGCCACACCTCGTGCATCGGCAATACCGCCCGCTGCGATGACTGGGACTTTCACCGCATCGACGATCTGCGGCAGCAGCGCGAAGAGACCGACCTGGCTGTTCAGGTCATCGCTGAGGAACATGCCCCGATGGCCGCCGGCCTCGTACCCCATGGCAATGATCGCGTCGCAGCCGTGCTGCTCAAGCCAGATGGCTTCTTCGACGGTCGTTGCCGAAGACAGCACTTTCGCCCCGGTCGCCTTGACGCGATCCAGCAGGGATTTTTCCGGCAGGCCGAAGTGGAAGCTCACCACTTCGGGACGCAACGCCTCGATGACTTCGCAGGTCGCGTTGTCGAACGGCGCGCGATTGGACACGGGCGTCGGCGCATGGAAGTCGACACCCAGCTCGCGGTAGTAGGGCTCCAACAGATTTTTCCAGTCCCGGGCGCGTTGCTCGTCGGCGGCTGGCGGTTGATGACAGAAGAAATTGACGCTGATCGGGCGCTGGCTGTGTTGGCGAATCGTCTGCAAATCCTCGCGTAACTGTTCGGTACTCAGCATGGCCGCGGGCATCGAACCCAGGCCGCCGGCGTTGCTCGCGGCGATCACCATGGCCGTACCGGTAGCGCCGGCCATCGGAGCCTGAATGATCGGCAGTTCGATGCCCAGCAGGTCAATAATTCGGGTGTCTGGCCATTGGCTCATTGCAAGGTTCTCCGGCGTCAAAACAGGGCAGGGACGGTAGAGCCGGATTTGTACCAGCAATAGCAGGCGCAAGACCAATCGAGTTTTTGCATCGGGGGCGACCGCTCAACGCCGATGCAATCCGCCACCGCCGCCGAATGAGCGATTCATGACCTGGGAAGAGTTGTGATAGTTGTTCAGGCGCTGATTACCAAACGAACGCGCCGCGGATTCGCGGTTGAGATTTTGTAGTTGCGGATTGTTGGCCGGGTTGACCCGTTTTTCACCGCCGACCATCGACTGCCAGCCGTCGTCGGTTTTCTTGTAGACGTTTCCGTCATGCCCGGCGTAGACGTTATCGCCGATCCTGGCGGCGCTGTTGTTACGGCCCCGTATGCCGCCGACCTGCGTGGTATTGCCGGTATTGGGGTTGTAGACGGCGCCTCGGCCAGCGGTGACCTGGTTTCCGGTCCGCGCGTTGCCCGCCGTCACCTGGCGACCGGCAATGGCACCGCCGTTTGGACCCACCGCTACACCGCTGCGCCCGGCCGCATAATTACCGGTGTAGACGTTATGCACCGCACCCCGCTGACCCGCGGCCGAGACGCCAGTGCGCGAGTTATACGAAGCACCGACCTGGCCGGCCCAACGGTTGCCGGTCCAGGCGTTGTAACCGGCGCCATAACGACTGACCGAGGCACGATCTCCCCACTGACGGTAAATGTTGCCGCTGGTGCCGGCCCAGCCGCCAGGCCCCCAGGCGACCGCGCCGCCATGATAGCCATAGGCTGCGCCACCCCACGGCAGCGGTGCCGGATACAGACGCGGCCCCCAGGCGTACCCCCAGCCGTAATTTCCCCACCAAGGGTAGGCGCCCCAGCCCCAGCCCATGGCCACGGTGCTGCCACCCCAACTCCAGCCAAATCCGAAGCCGAAGGTCCAGCCGGTCCACGGTGTGTAGCGGATCGCGACGCCGAAACCGTAGGTCACCGGTGGCCCATACCAGACATTGCCCACCCATGGCGTATACGGATAACCGGTGCCATACACCACCACGCCGCTGTTCGGATCGACCGTCGAGCCCTGATAGCCGGGCGTGTAGCCCACCACCACGGTATCGCCGTTGGCTTCATAGACTTTCACATACGTGATGTAGTGCATCGGCGAACTGGGTGGAATCGAATAGATCACCGCCGGCACCGAAGTGGCTACCGACCACGGGCCCTGTACCGAGGTGGCGCTGAACCAGATGCCGTTTTCTACCGCGTACCAACGTTTGGCATCGAACATGATGATCGGTGTGGCGCTGTTGACCACGTATTGCAACGGCGTTCCGCTGATGGCCTTGAGCTGTGGCTCGCCGTCGAACTGCGGCGCGGTCATCTTGACCTGGCTTTTCTTGATCGCCGACGTCTGCGGGATGGTCGCCGCAATCGCCGCTTCCCTGGCTTGCGGCGTGCCGGCCACCGAGGCTTTGACGTTTTCCTTGGCGCTGTCATCGGGAATATTCGCGAAGTCCGCAGGGAGTTTGTCTGCAGGTGCGAAGGTCCATGGACCGTTCATGTCGGTCGCGCGAAACCAGCGACCGGAGATCAGCGTGTAGCTGTCCTGGTCACCGATTTCCTTGAAAATGTGTCCGGTGGTGTTGGTCACGTACAGCAGCTGGGTGCCCTGGATCGGCTGCCATTGCGGCGCGCCGTCGGTGACGATCAGTTCGGTGGGCGTGGTGGCGATATGGATTTGCGGAGTCGGCGGCTTGGCCAGTGTCGGTTTTTTGTCCTTCGGATCGCTCTGGCCTGTCAGCAAATCGACCTGGCGGCTCTGGATCGCGACTTTCATGGCTTTTTCCAGTTCGGCGGACGGTGAGGGCAAAGGCGCATAGGGGCCGTTCAGTTCGTCAGCCACCATCCAGCCATCGAACACATGCAGGTAATGTTTGCCTTGAGCATCCTTGAGCAGCAGCGGCCGAGTATTGATGACCCGCTGCAACGCGGTCCCCTCTACAGGGCGAAAGGCCGGTTCGCCGTCGATGTACACCAGCAAGGCCGGGACGTCGGATGTGATGATGATCGGCGGGGTGTTGTCGATCGGATCGCCGCTGGATTTCTGCTCGGCGGCGAGCACGCCAACGGCAGCTTCGAGCTGATCGAGGGAAATGGTTTTCTTGCGGTTTGCCGCGTCTTTTTGCAGGGTCGCGACCCAACTGTCGGCTTTTGCCGCGCTGGAAGGAAAGTCCGCTTTAACGATTTTGTACTGATCGAGCGCTACCCAGCGGGTCGCTTTGTCGACCAGCGTATGGGCGCTGAATTGCACGATGCCGTAGGTGGATTTGTCGTCAGCGCCGGTGGCTTCCACTGCTGCCCGGGCCTGAAGGGTATAGCCGTCCCAGCTGTCGAGCTGTGGCTGATAGAGGGTGAGTCTGGTGTCGCCACTGGTCAGCACCTGAGGCCATGTCGGGCTCGCCGGAGCCTGCTCGGTGGAAGCGGGTGGGGTTTTCGCCGGCGCAGCCTGAACCGTGTTGAAAGCCAGCAGACAGAGCATCAGCAAAACAGTAAAGGCGCGTGAGTGAGGCATTGTCAGCTCCATCGACAGGTCAGTTCGCTTGGCTTTTCAGGGCCGCGAAAAAAGCATAGTCGGTGGTGATGGAATCGCCCGGATTGGCTTAAAGTCGGGTACGGAAAAATGTTGCCGTGTGTTATTTCCACTGCACCACAACCAGGGTCATTCCATAGGAGACACTCATGTTCCAAGGCATTTTGATCGACAAAGACGACAGCGGTTACCGGGCCACACTGCAAGAGATCAATGACGACCAGCTGCCCGAGGGCGATGTGACCGTGCGAGTGGCGTACAGCACGCTGAATTTCAAGGATGGTCTGGCCATCACCGGCAGCAGCCCGGTGGTGCGAAAATTCCCAATGGTGCCGGGTATCGATCTGGCGGGGACTGTCGAAGTCAGTGGGCATCCGGACTACAAGGTCGGTGATCAAGTCGTACTCAATGGCTGGGGCGTCGGCGAAGGGCATTGGGGCGGACTGGCCCAAAAGGCGCGCCTGAATGGCGACTGGCTAATCCCGTTGCCCCGGGAATTCACGCCGGCCCAGGCCATGGCCATTGGCACGGCCGGTTACACGGCGATGCTGAGCATTCTGGCGCTGGAGCATAACGGTGTGTCGCCCGAACAGGGCGACGTACTGGTCACGGGCGCCAATGGCGGTGTAGGCAGTTTCGCCATTGCCTTGCTGAGCAAGCTCGGTTACCGGGTGGTCGCGTCCACCGGTCGCACGTCCGAACATGACTACCTCAAGCAATTGGGCGCCAGCGAGATCATCGACCGCGCCACGCTGTCCGAGCCGGGCAAGCCACTGGCCAAGGAACGTTGGGCGGCGGTGATCGACTCGGTGGGCAGTCACACCCTGGCCAACGCCTGCGCCAGCACCAAGGCCAATGGCACGGTCGCGGCATGTGGTCTGGCCCAGGGCATGGATTTTCCGGCCTCCGTTGCACCGTTCATTCTGCGTGGCGTGACCTTGGCCGGGATCAACAGCGTGACCCAATCCAAGGCCAAGCGTGTATTGGCCTGGAATCGACTGGCCAAAGACCTGGACTTCGCCTTGCTGCCGCTGATCAGCCATGAAATCGGCCTGAGCGAAGCGATCGAAGCGGCGCCACGATTGCTCGCCGGTCAGCTGCGGGGGAGGGTTGTCGTCGACGTCAATCGCTGACAAGGTAGGCGCCGTGACGGCTCGCCGGAGCCGTCATCTCAAAAAAGGAGTGGCACCTTAATGGATATCAAGCAGGTCTATGTAGCTGCGTTCAGTGTCGCGGGGCTGAAGGTGCGCACCTTTAACCATGCAGAACAAAGCGCCGAATCGGCGAAGATCGGTCCGATGTGGGGGCGTTTCTACAGCGAAGGGTTGGCGGCGCGCATCGGCTCCGGACCGCCCGCCTCAGCGATTTACGGCGTTTACTCAGGGTACGAATCCGATGCATCGGGGGCGTTCGATGTGACGGCCGGCGTTGCAGTGGTGACAGCGGTGCCGGGGTTCCAAACGGTCAGGGTCGAAGGCGGCGAGTACCTGGTGTTCGAAAGCACGGGGCCGATGCCTGATGTCATTGTCCAGACCTGGCAACGCATCTGGAGCTACTTCGAAGCCAACCCGCAGATCAAGCGCCGATTCGTCACCGACTTTGAGGCTTATACTGGCCCGGACGCCGTGGCGGTGCATATCGGCCTTGCTTAAGGCGCTTCGCGTTCCAGCAGCTGCCGCTTGCGCTCCACACCCCAGCGATAGCCCGACAGGTTACCGTCGCTGCGCACCACCCGGTGGCACGGAATCGCCACCGCCAGACTGTTCGCGCCGCAGGCCTGCGCCACGGCGCGCACGGCTTTCGGTGAACCGATGCGCTGGGCAATATCGGCATAACTCGCGGTGCTGCCAGCGGGAATTTCCCGCAGCGCCTGCCAGACTCGCTCCTGAAACGCGGTGCCCTGAACGTCCAGCGGCAAATCCAGGCCAATGGCCGGGGCCTCGATAAAACCGACAACCTTGGCGATCAGTTGTTCGAATTCATGATCGGCGCCAATCAGGTTGGCCCGTCGAAACTTGTCCTGCAGATCGCACACCAGCTGGTGCGGATCGTCACCCAGCAAAATGGCGCACACCCCGCGTTGACTCTGCGCCACCAGTATCGCGCCCAGGGAACACTGTCCGACGGCAAATCGAATGTCGTTGTTCTGGCCCTCGGCGCGGTAGTCCCCGGGTTTCATGCCCAGCAACTGATCCGCCGCCTCATAAAAACGGCTGTTGGAGTTGAAGCCGGCTTCATACAGCGCATCGGTCACCGAGCCGCCGTCCGTCAGATGTTGACGAACCCTGCGTGAGCGGTGGGCTGTGGCGTAGCCCTTTGGCGTCAGGCCGGTCACGTTTTTAAACACGCGATGAAAGTGAAAGCTGCTGAGCCCTGCGGCCTTGGCCAACTCGCTCAGCGCTGGCATATGCTCGGCGGTCTCGATCTGCCGGCACGCTGCGGCGACAGTCGCGGCGTGTTGTGCCGCGACATCGCTTTGATCCTTCGCCGCGCGTTTGCTCGGGCGATAGCCCGCGGCCTGGGCTTGTTCGGCCGAGTCGAAGAATTCGACATTCTGCGGTTTCGGCAAGCGCGCCAGGCTGCTGGGGCGGCAATAGATGCCGGTGGTTTTCACCGCATACACAAACTGCCCGTCAGCCCGGGGATCGCGGGCGACGACGGCGGCCCAGCGGGGATCGTTCTCGGTGGTTGTCATGGCTTCATGTCCGTTGACCCGTTTGATTCAGATTATCCAACGGGCAGGGTCGCTGCACTCCGGGTCTTGCGGTCAAATTCGAGTACTCACTTCGCGGTACGAAACGTGAAGTTGATCCGTTGCTCGCCCAGGCGCGGGTGCTGGCCCTCTTTGATCGGTAGAACGCCGTGGTACCGCAGGCGATCGACACCGCCCCAGACCACGATATCGCCATGAAACAGCGGTACTCGCTGGCTTTTGTCGCCGCGTTCAAAACCGCCGAACAGAAACATCGCCGGTAATCCCAGGGACACTGAAACGATCGGCGCGCCGTAGGACGCTTCGTCCTTGTCCTGGTGCAATGACATCTTGGCGCCGGGAACATAGCGATTGATCAGGCAGGAATCGGGTACGAAATCCGCGAAACCGGCTTCCAGCGCCGCTGCCTGGGCGAGCGCGAGGAACACCTCTGGCATTGCCGGCCAGGGGGCATGGGTGCGGGGATCCTCCCGGGAGTAGCGGTAACCGCTGCGGTCCGTGGTCCAGCCCCACGTGCCGCAACTGCTCATGGCCGCTGACATGGTGAACCCGCCGGGTGTGACCATCTGCCGAAACGGTGCTGCCGCGAGAACCGCCCCCAGCGCGGGCAGCAACTGCACCAGCCAGGGCAGGGCAAAGCCTCGCAAGACGTAGGACTGTTCGCCAATCTGCTCGCTCCGGGCTGGCTGCTCGGGCTCTGCATCGGCAAACAAATCAAAAGTGGTCGGGTTCATAGGCTCATGATGCATCGTGAAAGATGATTCCAAGGGTATGCCGTTTTCCGCTGTGCAGGCGACTCACGCCGTGGCGCAATGTGACCCGGTAATGGCCGCGCACGCCTTTGACCGGTCGCTGGTTGACGGCGAAGATCACCGCGTCGCCCTTTTGCAGTCCGATGACCTGCGGCCGTGACTGCATTCGCGGGCGTTGTTCGGTCAGTACGAACTCTCCGCCGGTGAAATCTTCGTCCGGCGCTGACAGAAGAATCGCCACTTGCAGCGGGAAAACGTGTTCGCCGTACACGTCCTGATGCAAGCAGTTGTAGTCCTGTGGCCCATATTGCAGCAACAACGGCGTAGGACGCGCCTGACCGGCGGCATGACAGCGCTCAAGAAACGCCGCATGGGATTCAGGGAAACGGATTGGCAAGTCCATTTGCTCGTACCAGCGATTGGCAATCGGCACCAGTCGAGGGTAAAGCGCCTCGCGCAAGCTGGAGACGATGTCAGGCAGGGGGTAGCGGAAGTATTTGTACTCGCCACGGCCAAAGCCGTGACGAGCCATGATGACCTGAGAGCGAAACGGATCAGGCCGGGCGTACAGCGCGCTGATGTCATCGCAGGTGGTTGTGTTGATCAGCGAGCGGATGATCGCGCAGCCATCCTGATCCAGTTGCTGTGTCAGCGCTGTCCAATCCAGTGCATGCAGCCGTTGTTCGATCATTGCTGCGCCTCACGTGCCAGCAATTGCCGTTTGCGCTCCAGGCCCCAGCGGTAGCCGCCGAGGCTACCGTCCTGACGTACTACGCGATGGCACGGCACGATGACCGCCAGGGGATTCGCGCCACAGGCATTGGCCACGGCCCGGAACGCATTGGGTTGGCCCAATTGGCGTGCGATTTCCTGATAGCTGATGGTTTTGCCGGCCGGAATCTGGCGCAACGCTTCCCAGACTCGCCGTTGAAAAGCGCTGCCGGTCAGGTCCAGCGGCAGGTCGAGCGCGGCCAGCGGGTTATCGAGGTAACGCAGGGTTTTCTCCAGTTCAGGCAGCAATGCTTCGTCGCGCTGGGGCGTCGGTTGGCCGGGGAAGCGCCGCGCAAGATCGTGTTCGAGCGTTGCCAGGTCATCACCGAGTAACATCGCGCACAGACCATTGGCACTAAAGGCCAGCAGCAGGGTGCCGAGGCTGGACGTGCCGCTGATGAATCGAATAGGGGAAGTAGACATGTTCTGACTCCTGAACCAAAGGTTGAGGTGGCCAGTCTACGGAGCGCGGCCGGGGCGAACACTCCGGCGCTTGCGGTCAAATTCTACGGACGGAGCCGACATCCTGGTTGTCGCTCCGAATCCGGTTACAGCGCTTTGCTGACGCTGATCTCGCTGATGACGTCTTCGCCATCATGCAGTGCGTCCAGTGCGGCTTTAGCTTCAGCTTCGGTGCCGTGTTCAAGCTGGGCGAACTCGAAGCGGCGTTCGCCGTTGAGTTTGTATTTGATGACGTATTTGGTCGTTTGGGCCACGGTCATTTCTGCCTGTGTTCGGTCGCTTAGCTCAGTTTCGAGGTGGAGCGGCGGATGATCTTGATCGAGTGGGTCAGGGTCGGTTTGCGAGTCACGCTGATAGGCCGACGGTTGACGGTATCGATGGTGATGTTCCAGAAACCGGTACTCGGTGCAGTAATGCGCGCCGGGAAGGTGTCAAACGCTCCACCATGGTAAGTGTGACGACCACCATTCTTGAAACTGCGGAAATTGGCGTCGTTCATCAAGCGGATGTTGCACATTTGCGAGCACTGGATGACGACGATGTCGTCTTCATTGAGGTGCTCGCGCTGGTGGATAAATTTCATGAGGCGCCTCCGGAAGGGCTTTTTGTACAAAATCAAAACGATAGCATGGGCAATGGGCGCAGTTTATCAGCCCGAACGGGTTATTATCCGGTCGTCGGGGTCCGCTTTGACAATTAAAAACGGATATTCGGAATTCCACGAGCGAAAAAAGCAGTGAGCCTCGGAGAAAACCAGCATTTATGCTGTCGGAGGGTCTTTATCGGAGGTTTTGTATGAAGTGGGGTGTTTGGGTCTTGCCGTTGGCATTGACGATTAGCGGTTGTGCGAGTGTTGAGGAAATCAACGAAACGCTGCCGACCATGAATGTGATTTCCGGCAAGAAACCCCATGAGTACGCGCAATGCCTGACCGAGAAACTGGCCAGCAGCCGCGGCGCCCTGCAGATCGAGCCGCAGCCGAAGGAAGGTGTGCGGGTGATCGTGCCGCAGAAGTTTTCCTCGGGTCCGGCCGCCGTGTTCGATATCGAGGAGCGTTCCAGTGGCAGCAGCATCAAGCTGCATGAGCGTATCTCCAATGTGCCGTTGCGGCCGAGGGATGTGCGCAACGCCGCCACCGCGTGCATTTCCGGCTGATAGACTGGGCACCGTCAACACCGATGCCGTCAAAGCAAGGCTTTGGCGGCATTGTCATTTCTGGAGTTCGGCATGAAGCGAGAGCAGGTACGGGCACGTCACGCAGAGGGCCACATCTCTGCCACCCATGTGATTCAGAATCCGGCGAACCTGGGTGAGTGGATCGTGTTTTTCAAGAAAAGTGCAGGACGTAGTTATTTTCTGGTGGATGACAATGATGAAGTCGAATCCTTCAGTCGCCTGGACGATCTGATCGAGGCCGTTCGCGGTCTCGGGATCAAATTCGCTGAAATCCACATGTAGACAGGGCGCCCTACTTGCAGACCACCACAACGGTGCGGTTCTTGAAGTTGCCGACGTCGACGCCCAGGGTCTTGTCGCTTTCCTTGGTCGAAGGGGAGCCATCGGTGCCAACGATTCGATAGCCGGTGCCAGCGCAAGAGGCATCGGCTTTTTCATAGCAGGTGGCCCAGGAATTGGCTTCCCCCGAGCAGTCGATGGACAGGCCTTGCTCGCCGTTGTTCAGGTAAGTGGTTTCGGAAGTAGCGCAGCCGCTCAGGGCCAGTACCGCTAACAAGGGCAAAAATTTATTCATGATGGGGTCGTCGTCAGGATGATGGGGCTAAGCCTGTGACAGCGCCGCAATCAAAAGGTTATAGCGAAAGGCCACTTCGTTTCATTCAATCGAAAAAAAGCCCCGCAGGAGGCAGGGCTTGGCAAGCAGGATCAAGTCTTGTCTTTGCCGCGGCGTTTGACGGTCGGGTGTTCAAGCTGCAATACGGATGCCACTTCAATCGCCATCGCCTCGGTCGGGAAAGGCCCGGCTATGTTTTCGCCGCCGACGCTGTCTACCCACCACTGGCCGTCTTTCGCCTTGTTGATCAGGTACCCGTTGACGCTTTTTGCTTCCGACATCTATCTGCCTCGTTGGCTGGTTCAATTGCGCAATGATAACGCCAAACGCCCTCAACGGGTGCAGAAGGGCGTAGGGTGGTGCGATTGTGCGGGCAGCAGATTCATCGGCGCTGGGCGGAATCTCTGCTATCTATAAAGGCACCTGAACGATATGCGGAACTATCCGCGAGAATATTTCTCTATGATGGCATCGGTTAGCCAGCGCGGGGCATTGTAAGGTGCACGCCGCCTGATTAGACTGCGCCGAAACTCGTACACACAGCCCTTTCAAGGACTTTTATGATCAAGAAATGCTTGTTCCCAGCAGCCGGTTACGGTACTCGCTTCCTGCCAGCGACTAAAGCCATGCCCAAGGAAATGCTGCCGGTGGTAAACAAGCCACTGATCCAGTACGGCGTCGAAGAAGCACTGGAAGCCGGGTTGACCGAAATCTCCATCGTCACCGGCCGTGGCAAACGCGCTCTGGAAGACCATTTCGACATCAGCTACGAGCTGGAAAACCAGATCAAGGGCACCGACAAGGAAAAGTACCTGGTCGGCATCCGTAAACTGCTCGACAACTGCTCGTTTTCCTACACCCGCCAGACCGAAATGAAAGGTCTGGGTCACGCGATCCTGACCGGCCGTCCGCTGATCGGCGACGAACCGTTTGCCGTGGTCCTGGCGGATGACTTGTGCGTCAACCTCGAAGGTGACGGCGTACTGACCCAGATGGTCAAGCTGTACAAGCAGTTCCGCTGCTCGATCGTTGCGATCCAGGAAGTCGACCCGCAGGAAACGCAAAAATATGGCGTGATCGCCGGCGAGATGATCCGCGATGACATCTATCGCGTACACAGCATGGTCGAGAAGCCGAAGCCTGAAGATGCACCCTCGAACCTGGCGATCATCGGTCGCTACATCCTGACCCCGGATATCTTCGATCTGATCGAACAGACCGAGCCAGGCAAGGGCGGTGAAATCCAGATCACCGACGCCTTGATGAAGCAGGCCCAGAATGGCTGCGTCATGGCCTACAAGTTCAAGGGCAAGCGTTTTGACTGCGGTGGCGCCGAAGGCTACATCGACGCGACCAACTTCTGCTTCGAGAACTTCTACAAGACTGGCAAGGCTTACTGATAGCGCCTGACCTGCTTGTATTGAAAAGCCACCTTCGGGTGGCTTTTTCATTTTCCGCCCCCAAATAACGTGCAGCGCTTGCCCAACGAACGGCGGCGGGTATGCTGGTGGCCTGCCGAGGAGATAGACAATGGCCTACGATTTTGACCTTTATGTAATTGGCGCCGGTTCCGGTGGTGTAAGGGCTGCGCGGTTTGCGGCCGGGTTTGGCGCGAAGGTGGCGGTGGCTGAAAGCCGCTACCTGGGTGGCACCTGTGTCAACGTCGGTTGTGTGCCGAAGAAATTGCTGGTTTACGGCGCGCATTTCGCCGAAGACTTCGAGCAGTCTTCGGGGTTTGGCTGGACCTTGGGAGAGTCTGAATTCGATTGGGCGACGCTGATCGCCAACAAGGATCGCGAGATCAATCGTCTGAACGGCATCTATCGCAACCTGCTGGTCAACAGCGGCGTGACCCTGCATGAGGGCCACGCCAGGATCGTTGGCCCGAACACGGTCGAGATCCAGGGCGAGCGCTTCAGCGCGAAACACATTCTGATCGCTACCGGCGGCTGGCCGCAGATCCCGGAGATTCCGGGGCACGAGCACGCGATCAGTTCGAACCAGGCGTTTTTCCTCAAGGAGCTGCCAAAACGCGTGCTGGTCGTGGGCGGTGGTTACATCGCGGTCGAGTTCGCCGGGATCTTCCACGGTTTGGGCGCCGAGACCACGTTGCTGTATCGCGGTGACCTGTTCCTGCGCGGTTTTGACGGAGCTGTGCGCAAGCACTTGCAGGAAGAGCTGACCAAGCGCGGCATGGACCTGCAATTCAATGCCGACATCGAACGCATCGAAAAGCTCGCCGATGGCAGCCTGAAGGCAACGCTTAAAGATGGTCGCCAGCTTGAGGCGGATTGTGTGTTTTACGCCACGGGCCGGCGTCCGATGCTGGACAACCTGGGCCTGGAAAACACCGGGGTCAAACTCGACAGCAAGGGTTTTATCGAAGTCGACGCGCAATACCAGACTGCCGAACCGTCGATCCTGGCCCTTGGCGATGTGATCGGTCGGGTCCAGCTGACGCCAGTGGCCCTGGCTGAAGGCATGGCCGTTGCGCGTCGCTTGTTCAAGCCTGAGCAGTATCGCCCGGTGGATTACAAGATGATCCCGACGGCGGTGTTCAGCTTGCCGAACATCGGCACCGTCGGGTTGACCGAGGAGGAAGCGCGTGAAGCGGGGCACGACGTGGTGATCTTCGAAAGCCGTTTCCGCCCGATGAAGCTGACCCTGACCGAATGCCAGGAGCGCACCTTGATGAAGCTCGTGGTGGACGGCAAAACCGACAAGGTGCTGGGTTGCCACATGGTTGGGCCGGATGCCGGCGAGATCGTGCAGGGGCTGGCGATTGCCTTGAAGGCGGGCGCCACGAAGCGCGATTTCGACGACACCATCGGCGTGCACCCGACGGCCGCCGAAGAGTTCGTCACCATGCGGACGCCGGTCGCGGGTTGATCGTCTACGTCTGGCGCTGTCGCAACGACTGCGCCAGGCGCTGCCCTCTGTAGGAACGAGCTTGCTCGCGAAAAACCCGAGAGCGCCCCTGGTTATCTTATTTTACGCGTTATCGTTCACGTCCTTCGCGAGCAAGCTCGCTCCTACAGAGGGTCTGCGTCGTTTTGGCGGGCGCGTTCCACAATCTCCGCCTGGGCCTTGGTCAACTCAACTTCCAGCGACTTGTTGATCTGCACCTGCTCATCGACATTCTGCTTCAGCGCCTGGCTTTCCAGCAGCGCTGTGCGCAGCCGTTCCTGGAGGAGGGTGCGCTCGCTGTCGATGCGGTTGACCTGTTCCAGCAACTGATCCTGGCGGGTGTGGGTTTGCTTGAGCTGCTCCTGCAGCAGGCTCAACTCGCGCAGCGTGCCGCGGTTTTCCGTCAGCAGGCGTTCATTGTCGCGGTGCAGTTGGGTGATCTCATCCTGGCGCACCAGCGCGCTTTGTTGTGCCTGGCGCAACTCCATTTGAATCTGCTGAACCTGGCTTTCGTGGCGGCGTTGTTCCTGTTCGCGCTGCTCTTTCACAGCGCTGCGATAGTGCTCCAGCGCATCGCGGGCGTGCAGGTGCTTTTCCTCGAGGGAGCGGATCTGCTCGTCCTTGTCCTGCAAGCGTAACTCGAAGTCGGCCAGCGCCTGGTTCAGTCCGGCGTTGCGGGTTTGCTCGGTCTGCAGCATCGACAGGGTGTTTTGCAGGGTGTCGGACTCCTGGGTCAGCGCCAGGGTTTGCAGTTCGTACTGTTGCTGTAATTCGTTGGTGGCTTCCTGGGCGATGGTCAGCTCAATCTCCAGCGCTTGTCGTTGTTGCTCGAACTGCGCGCGCGCTTGGTCGATAGGTGCCAGGGCTTGCTCTTTGAGGCGCTGTGCGAGGCGTGATACCAGTCCTGCCAGCTCGTCGTCGATGGGTTCGGAGGAGGGCGCGGCCGGTTCGACGCCGTCGTCCAGTTCCTTCAAATACCGGTGAATGGTGGTCTTTGAGCCGGTGTTGCCCATTTCGATGCGTACCGCATCGATGCTCGGGTGCTCGCCTCGCGCGAGGATTGCCAGGCGCGCCGTTTGAACCACTGCTTTGTTGATGCCGCCACGAGCCATGTGCTCTCCTACGTTTTCGTACTGTGGTACGTACCACTAAAGTACGCAGTGTACCACAGGATCTTTTTATCTTTAAATTTGTAAGTTCTTGATACGGGATATACTGGTATTACCCCGCGTCACGGCAATTTTGCATAGTTTTGACCCTGATTTCGGTACACGACATCTACCGGTAGGAGCGAGCACGCTCGCGAAAAGCGTGAGAGCACCACATTCATTCAGGAAACCCGCGTCACCGTTAACGCCATCGCGAGCATGCTCGCGCCTACAGTTCAACAAGGCCGTCCCATGAGTGATCTGGACCGTTACCTGCAAGCCGCCACCCGCGACAACACCCGTCGCAGCTATCGAGCGGCCATCGAGCATTTCGAAGTCAGCTGGGGTGGCTTCCTGCCGGCCACGGCCGACAGCGTTGCGCGTTACCTGGTGGCGTATGCCGGTGAGTTGTCGATCAATACGCTGAAGCTGCGTTTGTCGGCGCTCGCGCAATGGCACAACAGCCAAGGGTTCGCCGACCCCACCAAGGCGCCGGTCGTGCGCCAGGTTTTCAAAGGCATTCGCGCGCTGCACCCGGCGCAGGAAAAGCAGGCCGAGCCGTTGCAGCTTCAACAGCTTGAGAAATTGGTTGTCTGGCTGGAACAGGAAGCGCGAACCGCAAGGTCGGACGGCGATCGACCGGCGCTGTTACGAGCCCTGCGCGATAAGGCGCTGATCCTGCTGGGCTTCTGGCGCGGTTTCCGCAGCGATGAACTCTGCCGCGTACAGATCGAGCATGTGCAGGCCAGTGCCGATTCCGGCATCACCCTGTACCTGCCGCGCAGCAAGAGTGATCGCGAAAACCTTGGCAAAACGTACCAGACGCCAGCCTTGCAGCGTTTGTGCCCGGTGCAGGCGTACATCGCCTGGATCAGCGAAGCGGCGTTGGTACGCGGGCCGGTCTTTCGTGGCATCGACCGTTGGGGGCACCTGAGCGAGGAGGGGCTGCACGCCAACAGCGTGATTCCGCTGTTGCGCCAGGCGCTGGAGCGCGCCGGCATTCCGGCTGACCACTACACCAGTCACTCGTTGCGGCGCGGTTTTGCCACCTGGGCCCATCAAAGCGGTTGGGACCTGAAATCGCTGATGAGTTACGTGGGGTGGAAAGATATGAAATCGGCGATGCGTTACGTTGAAGCCAACCCTTTTCTCGGAATGACACGGATCGAGGAAAAGCCGCTGGCGCCCTAGATACCATTTCCTTCTATTAATACTGATGGCTAATAGCGAAAGTCGATCAGCAGCATCAGGTTTGCCAATGAGCCATCCGGCCGTCGAGTGGGTAGAGTTCACTCCATCAACTTCACAACCCCTGACGGAGAGTCATCGATGCCTATCATCAACAGCCAAGTTAAACCATTCAAAGCTGACGCATTCAAAAACGGCGACTTCGTTAAAGTCTCGGACGCTGACCTGAAAGGCAAGTGGTCCGTAGTGTTCTTCTACCCAGCTGACTTCACCTTCGTTTGCCCGACCGAACTGGAAGACCTGGCTGACAACTACGACGCTTTCCAGAAACTGGGCGTCGAAATCTACAGCGTTTCCACTGACACCCACTTTGCCCACGCTGCCTGGCACAACACCTCCCCAGCGATCGGCAAAATCCAGTACACCATGATCGGCGACCCGACCCACGCCATCTCCCGCAACTTCGACGTGCTGATCGAAGACGCTGGTCTGGCTGACCGTGGCACCTTCGTGATCAACCCTGAAGGCCAGATCAAAATCGTTGAACTGAACGATGGCGGCGTTGGCCGTGACGCTTCGGAACTGCTGCGCAAAATCAAGGCTGCCCAGTACGTTGCTGCTCACCCAGGCCAGGTTTGCCCAGCCAAGTGGAAAGAAGGCGAGGCCACTCTGGCTCCGTCCCTGGACCTGGTCGGCAAGATCTAAGTCTGTGACACGCTACTCAGGGCGGAACTCCGCACCTACTCAGTAAGCTGCACCGCCCAATAAAAACGCCCGGGCGAGATTCGCTCGGGCGTTTTTTTATGTCTTCAGTAAAGCAAAAAGGAAATCGCCCGTATGTTGGACGCCAATCTTAAAGCCCAGTTGAAATCGTACCTGGAACGGGTCACCCAGCCGATCGAGATCGTTGCATCCCTCGACGACGGTGCGAAATCCCAGGAAATGCTCGAACTGCTGAAAGACGTTGCCAGTCTTTCCACCCAGATTACCTTGCTCGACAACGGTGATGACGCACGCAAGCCATCGTTCTCGATCAATCGCCCCGGTGCCGATATCAGCCTGCGTTTCGCCGGTATCCCGATGGGCCATGAATTTACTTCTCTGGTGCTGGCCTTGCTGCAAGTCGGCGGGCACCCGTCGAAAGCCAGCGCGGAAGTGATTGAACAGATCCGCTCGCTCAAAGGCCAGTTCAGCTTCGAGACTTACTTCTCGCTGTCCTGCCAGAACTGCCCGGACGTGGTCCAGGCGTTGAACCTGATGGCGGTACTCAATCCGAACATTCGCCACGTCGCCATCGATGGCGCGTTGTTCCAGGCCGAAGTGGATGATCGCAAGATCATGGCCGTGCCGAGCATTTACCTGAATGGCGAAGTGTTCGGTCAGGGTCGCATGGGCCTGGAAGAAATCCTCGCCAAGATCGACACCAGCGGCGCCGAACGCCAGGCCGAGAAAATCAGCGCGAAAGAAGCCTTTGACGTGCTGGTGGTTGGCGGCGGCCCAGCCGGCGCTGCCGCAGCGATTTATGCTGCGCGTAAAGGCATTCGCACCGGTGTGGCGGCGGAGCGATTCGGCGGGCAGGTGCTCGACACCATGGCCATCGAGAACTTCATCTCCGTGCAGGAAACCGAAGGGCCGAAACTGGCCAGCGCCCTCGAAGAACACGTCAAGCAGTACGACGTCGACATCATGAACCTGCAGCGCGCCACCGCACTGATTCCCGCGAAGAACCCAGGCGAGCTGCACGAAGTGCGCTTCGAAAGTGGTGCCAGCCTGAAAACCAAGGCGCTGATCCTGGCCACCGGCGCCCGCTGGCGTGAAATGGGCGTGCCGGGCGAGCAGGAATACAAAGCCAAGGGCGTGTGTTTCTGCCCGCACTGCGACGGCCCGCTGTTCAAGGGCAAGCGTGTCGCGGTGATCGGCGGCGGTAACTCCGGCGTCGAGGCGGCAATCGATCTGGCAGGCATCGTCAGCCACGTCACGCTGCTGGAGTTCGACAGCAAGTTGCGCGCTGATGCGGTGCTGCAACGCAAGTTGTTCAGCCTGCCCAACGTCGATGTCATCACCAGCGCACTGACCAGTGAAGTGAAGGGTGACGGCCAGAAAGTGAGCGGCCTGGTGTACAAGGATCGCGATTCAGGCGAGTTCAAGACGATCAACCTCGAAGGTATCTTCGTGCAGATCGGTTTGCTGCCGAACACCGACTGGCTCAAAGGCACCGTCGAACTGTCGCCCCGTGGCGAGATCATTGTCGACGCGCGTGGCGAGACGTCGTTGCCGGGTGTATTCGCTGCCGGTGACGTGACAACCGTGCCGTACAAACAGATCGTGATCGCAGTGGGTGAGGGCGCCAAGGCTTCCCTGAGCGCATTCGACCACCTGATCCGCACTTCGGCCCCAGCCTGACGCCATGGCCTGAAACACAAAACCCCATGAGCGATCATGGGGTTTTTTGTGCCGGTCAATTGTAGGAGCGAGCCTGCTCGCGATGGCGGAGCATCATTCACTACCTCGGTGACTGATGTACCGCAATCGCGAGCAGGCTCGCTCACACAAAGGAAGGTCCCACAGGGATTCTGGACGGGGTTTTAGAGCGGTGCTGGCTGAATGATCTCGACCCAGTAAGCATCCGGGTCCTTGATGAACGCCAGGCTCTTCATGCGGCCGTCGGTCAGGCGTTTCTGGAAATCGCAGCCCAGCGCCTCGAAGCGTTCGCACGCAGCAACGATGTCCGGCACCGAGATGCAGATGTGGCCGAAGCCGCGCGGGTCGGTGTTGCCGTTGTGGTAGGCGAAGTCCGCGTCGTTTTCGGTGCCATGGTTATGGGTCAGCTCAAGGATGCCGGGAATCGACTTCATCCACTCGGTACGAGCGGCGGCGTCGGCCGGGATCTGCGCTTTATCGACCAGTGCCAGGAAATACAGGCTGAATTCGGCTTCCGGGAAGTCGCGTTTTTCCACCAGCGAGAAACCGAGCACCCGAGTGTAGAAATCCAGGGACTTTGTGATGTCCTTGACCCGCAGCATGGTGTGGTTGAAGACGAACTTCTGGGTCGCGGTGTCAGGCTGGGCGGTCACGCCCGGGAAGGTGTTCAATTCGTGCAGGCTCATGGGCCCTCCGGAAATATGTGGGGCTAACGAATGGCGCCAATGATACGCAAGGGCGCAGGCTTCACCAAACCCAAACCGTCGGCTATTGCCTGACGGGTTGGGGAGGCTCAGACTTTGCGGTTCAACCCGCGAGTATTCATTGTAATGATCCGATCCTGTAAATCGCTGTTGGTTCTGCTTGGTCTGCTGTCCGGGATTGCCGGTGCTCATGCCGATCAGCCAGCCGTGACCTGGCCAGATGGCTGGGAAGTCGAAGCGGTGCCGCCGGATGATGCCAGGCCTCAGGTGAGCCGGCAGCGCGCGGTGAAAAACGATCAGGGCGGTACGCCGGTGATGGTCATGGAACTGACCATGACGCCCGTGGACACCGGGCATCAAGTCAATGTGCAAGGCGTGTTGCTGGAGATGCGCAAGTCACTGCAGAAGGACTTTTTTCAGGGTGGCTATCAAAGCGTTTGCAACAAGATCCACCCGGCAACCTTGAGCCGGTTATCGGCCCTGGAGACGACCTGCACGATTACCCAGAACGGCCGGCATGTGTTGTCGCAAACATTGGTCGCGGCAGTGGATGAGGATAAGGCTTATGTTCTTTCTTACGCGGGGCAGGCCGAGGCTTATAAGGCCAGCCAGGATGAAATAGAGGCTGCTCGAAGCAGCTTGAAACTTTAGTGGTGGATTTGCACGTTCGTGCATTTCGCAATCTTTAGATACCCAAAAGAATTAAGCCAAAAGTTGTTGTTCATGTAGCGACTTGATCGATTTCAAATCGTTTCATTTGTCAGGTATCCATAAAAAAGCCCCGCTTCGAGGCGGGGCCGTTTTTGTCATTGCGAGTGTTTAGCCGCGCAGCCAGGAATCAACGGTGCCCGCACCGTATTTTTCCTTCCAGGCTTTCAAGCCGCGGTGATTGCCGCCCTTGGTTTCAATCAGCTCACCGGTGTGCGGGTTCTGATAAACCTTGACCACGCGAGCGCGGCGGGTTTTCGGCGCAGTGGCCTGTTGCAGACCGGATTTTGATGGGTTCGGATCGAGAATGGCGACGATGTCACGCAGGCTCTTGCCGTAGGTTTTCATCAGCCCCTGGAGCTTTTCTTCGAATTCGATTTCTTTCTTGAGCCCGGCATCGTTCTTCAGGGATTCCAGCTGTTTGAGCTGCTCTTGAAGGGCCTTTTCAGCTGCACGAAATTCAGCGAGTCTGGACAATATCTTTACTCCAATAGTGTGTTTGGCTGATACCAACCGCAAACAAAGCTATAAGCCAAGAGCCTTGAAGCGACTCGGTGATAATTGGCTCACCTGCCAATCTAGCGCAGGCAAGAAAAATTGTAGTAGTTAATTGGCAAAGAGTAAATCCTGTCTTTTTCTTCATGTAACAAGATGGGTTTTTTGATTCAAATCGGTGCACGGTGGTACGCGCTCATCGCATAAAACCGCTAGTTAACGGTGACTTAATGCACTAAGGAAGTCTGCGCCGGGCATCGGTCGGCCGAACAGATAACCTTGCAGGAAGTTAACCCCATGGGCGCTGAGGTAATCACTTTGTTCGGTGGTTTCCACGCCTTCGGCAACGATGCCCAGATCGAGTTTGGCCGACAGTTCAATGATGCTGTCCAGAATGTGCCGCGACAGGGCATCGGCACCGATCATGGCAACAAAGCTCTGGTCGATTTTCAGGAAATCGACATTGAACTGACGCAAGTAACCGAGGCTTGAATGACCGGTGCCGAAGTCGTCGATGGCGATCATTACGCCCAGTTCATGCAATTGCTCGAATAGCTGGAGGGTGACGGGCGTGGGTTCGATGAGTTGGCGTTCGGTCAGTTCCAGCACCAGGTTGATGGTGCCCGGGACAAAGGCGCCGATAAATTGCCGGCAATCCTCGACCAGTTTCAGGTCCTTGCAATGGCTGGCGGTGATGTTGATGCCGATGTGAAACGGTTCGTTGAACGAGGCCGAGACAGGGCCCAGCAGTTGCGCGGTCTGCTGCATCAGTGAGCGCGTCATCGGCACGATCAGCCCCGAGTGCTCGGCAAAAGGGATGAACAGGTCGGGTCGCACCAGGCCTTCCTTCGGATGATTCCAGCGCATCAGCACTTCGGCACCGGACCATTTTTTGCTGTCACCATGAACCACCGGCTGGAAGTACGGAACGAATTCTGCCGCTTCCATCGCGCGCTGCAGTTCATGGCTGGGAGACGTCGAGCGCTTCTGCAGAAAGTGGCCGATGCAGCCCGAGACCACGCCGAAGAAGATCAGCAAGCTGAACAACGGTGGGTACTCGCTGCTCATGTAGCGCCAGGTCTCGCCCTCGGGAAACCCCGCCGTGACCGAGAAGGCATAACGCGTGGAATCGAGTCGGGTTTGCGCCACCGGCAGGGCGGGGAGGGCTTCCTGGTGGAACTGGCCATCGGCGGACAGCCAGTTTGAGCCCACTTGCAGTCGGAGCACGGTGGAGTGGCCAATCATGCGCAACACATTGCTCAAGTGATAGCCGTCCAGCGTGCTCAGCGCACCCTTTTTTCCTTCGCTGATGCGATACACCAGCACCGCGCTGTTGGGCGTAACAAGGTTGCCTTTCATCAGCGCCAGCTTGCCGTCGCTGTAGTCGCCGGCATCGATTTTTTCGTGGAAGTCGCCGAACAATGAACTGCAATAATTCACGTCGTCCCACACCAGGTTGGTCGAGCGCACGAAGGGGCGGCGGGTCACTTGCTCGCGCAATGCCAGGTTGACGTCGATGCAACTCTGGCCGGCCAGCGGCAGCAGTTCGCGTGCGGCCTGGGCGGTGTTGTCGAGCATCAGTTCGAACTGGCGAATGGCTTCTTCGGCAGTCAGCCGGGTGCTTTGCTCAAGCGTGCGTCCGGCCTGCATATACAGGATGGCGGAGCCCAGAATCACGGGCAGCAGGCCGCTCAATAGCGTCACGGCAATGCGGCTGGCGCGCGGGCGGCGGGGTTTGACAGTCAATGGCATGTGCGAAACCTGAAGCGAGGAAATAGGGCGCTCAAATGTTGGCAGGACAACGGCACACCTCCCACGATGAGTTCGGTCAGTGGCCATGATAGTCCACGGCAAGCCTCGGGCCTGTTAAAACCCCTTGCGCGAGCAGGGAAAAAGGGGATTTGATACAGAAGGCGGACAAACCTATTTACGCTGTGTAGAATCCGGTTACGCATATAAGAATAATCGTCTTCTGGCAGCAGAAGCCTCGCCCGCAAGAGCCTTGGGTCGACAATGAAGAGTTTCGGGTTTCAATTGATCTACGGTGACTTCCTCGCCCGCAGCGTGCGGGGCATCTCCTGTGCGCCACCCGCCCGTCTCAGCAGTGCTTGCAACTAACGATTCGTTAATTTCAAAAGCAGCATGATGAGGCGTCAACCATGGCAGATTTATACGAAAACCCAATGGGCCTGATGGGCTTCGAGTTCATTGAATTCGCGTCGCCCACCCCGAACACCCTGGAGCCGATCTTCGAGATCATGGGCTTCACCAAGGTAGCGACCCACCGTTCCAAAGACGTGCACCTGTATCGCCAGGGCGCAATCAACCTGATCCTCAACAACGAACCTGACAGCGTCGCCTCGTACTTCGCGGCAGAGCATGGCCCGTCGGTGTGCGGCATGGCGTTCCGGGTCAAGGATTCGCAGAAGGCCTACAAGCGCGCACTGGAACTCGGCGCCCAGCCGATTCACATCGAAACCGGCCCGATGGAGCTGCACCTGCCGGCGATCAAGGGCATCGGCGGCGCGCCGCTGTATCTGATCGACCGGTTCGGCGAGGGCAGCTCGATCTACGACATCGACTTCGTGTTCATCGAAGGCGTTGAGCGCAATCCGGTCGGGGCTGGCCTGAAAATCATCGACCACCTGACCCACAACGTGTATCGCGGTCGCATGGCGTACTGGGCGAATTTCTACGAGAAGCTGTTCAACTTCCGTGAAATTCGCTACTTCGACATCAAGGGCGAATACACCGGCCTGACTTCCAAGGCGATGACCGCACCGGACGGCATGATCCGTATCCCGCTGAACGAAGAATCGTCCAAGGGCGCCGGGCAGATCGAAGAGTTCCTGATGCAGTTCAATGGCGAGGGCATCCAGCACGTGGCGTTCCTCAGCGATAACCTGATCGATACCTGGGATCGCCTGAAGAAAATCGGCATGCGCTTCATGACCGCACCGCCGGACACCTATTACGAAATGCTCGAAGGCCGTTTGCCGAACCACGGTGAACCGGTTGATCAACTGCAGGCGCGGGGTATTTTGCTGGACGGTGCGTCCGAGTCGGGCGACAAGCGTCTGCTGTTGCAGATATTCTCGGAAACCCTGATGGGGCCGGTGTTCTTCGAATTCATCCAGCGCAAAGGCGACGATGGCTTCGGCGAGGGCAACTTCAAGGCGCTGTTCGAATCGATCGAGCGTGACCAGGTTCGTCGTGGCGTGTTGTCCACTGACTAACCCGTCAACGCAATAAAACTGTGGGAGCGGGCTTGCTCGCGAAGGCGATGTGTCATTCAACTCAAGTGTTGACTGACTCACCGCTTTCGCGAGCAAGCCCGCTCCCACATTTGTTTTGCGTGGGGCTTAAGGGCGGCGCTGTCTTGTCAGGTGCTTGAACCCTTCGAACATCAGCACCAGCACCGCCGCCCATATCGGGATGTAGGTCAGCCATTCCCCGGCCTTGATGCTTTCCCCAAGCAGCAACGCCACACCCAGCAGCAACACCGGCTCGACGTAGCTCAACAGCCCGAACAGGCTGAACGGCAGCAGCCGGCTGGCGACGATGTAGATCACCAGCGCCGAAGCACTGATCACGCCGAGCATCGGGATCAGCAGCGACAGCCAGGGGTGCTGGTCAAACACGTTGAACCCTTGCTCCCCGGTCTGCACGAACCAGAACGCCACGGGCAGCGTCAGCGCCATGTCCAGCCACAGGCCGCCCAGGTTGTCCGCCGCCAGGCGCTTGCGCAGAATGAAATAGGCTGGATAGCCCACGCACACCAGCAAGGTCGCCCAGGAAAAACCACCCACCTGATAAATTTCGTTGATCACCCCGAGGCAGGCGAAAAACACCGCGATTTTTTGCAAGTAGGACAGGCGTTCGCCGTAAACCATTCTTCCGGTCAGGACCATGGTCAGCGGCAACAGGAAATAACCCAGCGACACGTCGAGGCTGTAGCCGTTGAGCGGCGCCCACATGAACAGCCAGAGTTGCACGCCGAGCAGGGCGGAGGAGGCGATCAGCCCGGCGATCAGTTTGGGCTGGGCGGCGGCACGGCGGATGATCTCGCGCACACGTTTCCACTCACCGGACATCACCATGAACACGGTCATGCACGGCACCGTCAGCAGCATGCGCCAACCAAAAATTTCCACACCACTCAACGGCGTGAGCAGTGAAGTGTAGTAATACATGACGGCAAACAGCACCGAGGCCGAAACCGATAGAGCGATACCTTTAGACAAACTGTCCTCGCGAAGTTGAACGTGAAGCGGGGGGCGGAGGATACGTGGTTTTTGTGCCGGATATTGACCAATCGATCAACGTCGGTCATCTCCAGGAACACGCAGGCTCTACTCGGTAGGAGCAAGCTTGCTCGCGATAATGATGTCGACTGATACGACGCCTTCGCGAGCAAGCCCGCTCCCACACTGGGATCTGCGTCGAAGCATAGTCACGGAATCGACACATCACCCGAGTGAGAGCGGGCTTGCTCGCGAAAGATTTCAAGCCGTACGCGGTTTACGCCCCGACACGAAATGACTCACATCATTGAACCCCGGTGTCGACGCGTGCCCCGGCGTCACCAGCGAATCGATGAACGCCTCGTCCTCCGCCGTGATCTTCACCGCCTGGGCCTTGGTGTAGGCGTCCCACTGCTCTTCGGTCCGCGGCCCGACGATGGCGGAGGTGACGGCGCTGTTGTTCAGCACCCAGGCAATCGCAAATTCGACGATGCCCACGCCACGACCCTGGGTGTATTCCTGAATCTGCTGGGCGATGCGCAGGGATTCCACGCGCCATTCGGTTTCCAGGATGCGTTTGTCGGCGCGGCCGGCGCGGCTGTTGGCGTCCGGTTTCACGTCTGGCGCATATTTGCCGCTGAGCACGCCACGGGCCAGCGGGCTGTAAGGCACTACGCCCAGGCCATAATTCTGCGCGGCGGTGATCTGCTCGGTTTCAGCCTGACGATTGACGATGTTGTACAGCGGCTGGCTGATGACAGGCCGGTCCACCCCCAGTTTGTCAGCTACGCGAATGACCTCGGCGATACGCCAGCCACGATAATTCGACAGCCCCCAATAGCGAATTTTGCCTTGGCGGATCAGGTCGCCAACTGCCGACACGGTCACTTCCAGCGGCGTGTTGTGGTCTTCGCGGTGCAGGTAGTAGATGTCGAGATAGTCGGTGCCGAGGCGCGTCAGACTGGCGTCGATGCCATTGAACAGGTGCTTGCGGCTCAAGCCAGTGCGGTTCGGCACGCCGTCCACCGGGCCGAAACCGACTTTGGTGGCGAGGACCCATTCATGGCGGTTACCGGCAATCGCTTCGCCGACGATTTCTTCGGAGCGGCCCGCGGTGTAGACGTCGGCGGTGTCGATGAAATTGATGCCCTGGTCCCAGGCCTTGTCGATGATCCGCAGGGAATCTTCGGTGCTGGTCTGTTCGCCGAACATCATCGTGCCCAAGGTCAGGGTGGACACCTGCAGACCTGAATGACCCAACGTGCGGTAGCTCATGACGAATTCCTTTTACGAGTGGGAAAGCTTCAATCAAATACCAGAAACACCGGGCGTAGCAAAATGAATTGTTGGCGTCGAGAGCGGCGAGCATTCATGGCATCACGCGAAATCCTACAACCGATCGTCCCGATCGCCCGCGCGAACAAATCCCGGCGCAAGCCCGAACACTTCAACGCCGTTGAGCGTCGGGCGCCCAGTGGTAACGGTCATTGGCCGGGCAGGCTGGTCCATCGCCTCACGATAATCCACCACCCGATCCGGCCCTTCCTTACGAATGGCGTGCGGCGGGACGATGATCGCCTGCTCGTTGCGATACGTGGTGATGGACAGGCGTGCGCTCATCCCCAGGCGCACCCGTTGCAACTGTTCGGGCGTCAACGGTGGCACCGACAGCGTCACCGAAAACTTCGCGCTGCCGCCGACCTCGTCATTGGGCTCGGCCAGGCTGCTGACGATCTGCACCGTGCCTGCAAGGCGTTCTCCCTCGAAACCATCGCCCTCGATTTCGACGTCTTGCCCCGGATGCAGTTGATTGATATCGAGTTCCGAGACCATGGCGACGATCTTCAGCCGCTCGATATCGGCCAGGCCGAACACCACCTGGCCCTGACTCAATCGGGCCCCGACCTGCAACGGTCCGGCGGCGCCAGCGCCGGGAACGGCGTTAGTGGTGACGGGCACGATCACCCCGGTGAACGGGGCGACGATGTTCTGGCCGTCGAGCAATGCCTGCAATCCCTCGTATTTGACCGTGGCGTTTTTCAGCTCCATCTCGGCAATACGCCGATGCTCGCCCGTCCCTTGGTCCAGGGTTTGTTGCAGTTCGTTTTGCGCCGCCGTCAGCTCCAGCTGTTGCATCTGCAGCTGCTGGTCCAGATCGTCCAGCTCGTTACGGGGAATGATGCCTCGCGCCAGCAACTGCCGGGCGTCGCGGAGTCGGCGCTGCACAGTGCTCAGGGACACTTCAGCCGTTCGCACCGTTCGCCGTGCCCGGACCACTTGCGCACTGTTTTCCCAGTCCTTCAGTTCCTGCGCCACACGCCGGGTTTTGAGCTGCGCCGCCAAGGCATCACGCAGCTGCGTTTCGATCAGCACGGAATCAAGAGTCAGCAGCCGTTGTCCTTGTTCCACCCGTTGGCCGTGCTCTACCAGCAGCGACTGGATGTTGCCTTCAAATGGCGCGCTTAGAAAAATGGTCTTTTGCGGTTCGATTTTTCCGGCCAGCGCAATGCTGTGAACCAACGGTTCGCTGTTCACCGCCAGCCATTGTTCAGGGGCAGGCGCGCTGGTGAACGCTGCCCGTACGCCGATGATTGCAATGCCCGCCAGAACGATCGACGCCAGCAGGGCAATCTTTTGCCAGCGGTTTTTTTTATCAGGCGTCATTAAGGGCAATCTCCCAGCTTTCCAGCGTCATGCCGAGGGTCAGGTCGAGTTGGGTCTGGGCATTCAAATAGGCAATCAGCGCGCTGAGCCGGGCATTTTCCGCCGCCCGCAGGTCGCCCTCGAAACTGATGATCTGAAAGTTGCTGGAGCGTCCGGCATTGAGTTTTTCCCGTTCGATTTCCAGTTTTCGGCGTGACAGCTCGGTGGCGCGCTGGGCAATTTCATACTGGCGCCAGCGCGTGCCGAGATCGCGCACCACATTGTTGACGTCCCGTTCCAGTTCCTGGCGGGCGTCGGCCAAACTGATTGCCTGCGTCTCGACATTGATCCGCGCATGCACCTCGGCCTGACGGGTACTCAGGTCACCGAGGGGGATTTCCAGTTGCACGCCGGCGTAGCTGTCCCAGGTACGACCGACGCCAGCACCGCTGTCAGACCGGCCGTTCAGTTGATTGGCGCCGCCGACCAGCGAGACATCCCAACGCGCCTGGTCCCTGGCGATCAGCAGGTTCAGATCGGCCTGTTGGCTGCCGAGCAGCGTCGACAAATAGTTCGGTTGCTGGACCTGCGCGAGACGTAATGCTTCCTGCGGGTCAATGCTGACGCGGGACGCTTCGAGCATTTCACTGGCGCGGACCGGAGTCGACAGGTCCAGGGCGAGCAGGCGCAGCAGCGCCAGACGGTTGATGTGCAGCTGATTGTGCGCGTCCTCGACGCTCAGTTCCTGTGCTGCAATCTCGGCCTCGGTCTGGACGATTTCGAACTCGGCCATGCGCCCGGCGCTGATCAATGCCTTGTTCACCTCCAGCAATGACCGGGTGCGCTCAAGCGCCTCCTGAGCGATGGTCAGCTGTTCCTGCGACCGTAGCAGCTCGCGGTAAGTGGTGATGATGTCGGAGATCGCCTGGGCCACACTGGCCTTGAGATTCAGGCGGTTGGCCTGTTCCGATACCTGCGCCAGACGCAAGGGCGCCGTGGTCACGTCCCGGCCCGCGCCGCGCAGCAGTGGCTGGATGATCGACAGGTTGAGGCCGTCGCTGCGCACGCGACCGGCACGCTCGGCATCTCCCAGCTGGTGGGTCCAGCCGGTGCTGAGGCGCGTGCCGTGTTCGCCCAGCAGACTCACACTGGGCGACAGCGCGGTGTGGCGGCCCCGGTCGACGCTGCCTTGGGTGCCTTCGTGTTTAGCCTTGAGCAGCAGCTTTGGATTGAACGCATCCTTGGCCACGCGCAAGTCAAATTTCTGCGCCACTCGATGCAGGTAAGCGCTGCGAATTCCGCGATGATTGCGCAGGCCGAGGTACACCGCATCGCCCAGGGTCAGGTGCGTCGATTGCTGGCTCAACAGCACGCCGGGCTCGGCGCCACGGGTGACGGTCGGTGCCGACACGTCCATTGATGCGTGACCACTGCGCGCAATCAGACACAGCAACGTGATCGCCAGGGCGCCCCGACTATTCATCCCGCAATGCCTCCACCGGTTGCAACCGTGAAGCCAGCACGGCCGGGTACAGGCCAAAAAACACACCCACCAGCAACGTGCTGGACACGCCGAGCGGCAGTGACATCGGCGCCAGGAAAAACGTCCAGCCCGAGACGGTCGCGTAGGTGTAGGCGCAAGCGATGCCCAGCAGCCCGCCACACAAGGCGCCGACGGCGGTGAGGGTGATGGCCTCGAGCATGAACAAATGGCGGATGTCGCGCCGCCGAGCGCCCAGCGCCATGCGCACGCCAATTTCGCGGCGGCGCTGCGATACGTTCATCAGCATGACGTTCATCACGCCGGTGCCGCCACCGATCAGGGCAATACCCCCGAGCGCCATCAACAGGTAAGCGAAGGTGCGGGTTTGGCGGGTCAAGCCATCCATGAGTTGCTGCGGAACGAAGATCTCGACGTTCTTGGCGCCGGACAGCCGTTTCAGCGGGGCGACCAACGCCATGGCAACAGCATTGACGGAGTGTTCGGCAGTCACCCGAATGATCACGTCACGGATGGGCGCCGAATCGCTGACCCGGCGCATGCCGGCCAAGGGCAGGAACAGCGAGTCGTTGGGCCGGACCGGTATCAGCAGGCTGTCGGGTTGCTCGCGCAAGATGCCGACCACTTGAAACAGGTAGTTTTCAACGCGGATCCGGTCACCAATACGCAAGGGATCCCTGGTCGTACCGAGCTCTGCGGCCAGTCGGTGCCCTACCACGGCATAGGTATCACCCTGATCGAAGTCCGATAGGAACCGCCCCGCACTTAGCGTTAACCCCATTGCGCCCGGCAACTCGGCCGTGCTGCCGACCAGTTGGGTGTAGGAGGTACGTCCCTTGAACGTCACCGCACTGCCTGTTTGCGCGGTCGGGGCAACCTGCATGAGGTTCGGAATTGTGGCGCGTAGGTGATCAGTGTCCAGCGTTGTGCGAGCGGCACTTCCATCCTGGGTCGTTTCGGAAAGTTGAGCGACCAGCGTGGTGACGCCCATTCCCTTGAAAATCATTGCTGCCTCCTCGGCGGCGTTGCTGCCGATATTGATCATGGCGACGACGGAAGAACTGCCAATCGCAATCCCGATCAGCGCCAGCACCGAGCGTTTGCCCAACCCGCGCAGGCTCGCGCCGAGGTCCTGCAGCAGGGCGCTGGATATCAGGCTGAACAAGCAACGCCCTCTCGCACCACACCGTTGTCGACCCGCGCCTGGCGGTCCAGGCGCGCGGCAATCGCGGGGTCATGGGTGACCACGATCAGCGTCACGTTGTGGGTTTGGTTGAGCGACAGCAGCAACGTCATGATCTCGTCCGCGGTGCGACGGTCGAGGTTGCCGGTGGGTTCGTCTGCCAGGATCAACGACGGTTCGCCGACCAACGCCCGGGCAATCGCCACTCGCTGCCGCTGACCGCCAGAGAGGTCGGCAGGGCGATGCTGGGCGCGCTGTTCCAGGCCGACCTTGACGAGCATGTGCAGGGCGCGTTCTCGCGCTTCGTTGTGTGGGGTATTCCGATAGCGCAGGGGCAAAGCCACGTTGTCGAGTGCACTCAGGCGCGGCATCAGGTTGAAGCTCTGGAAAATGAAACCGATGTGGCGATTGCGGATGGCAGCCAGTTCATCCGGTGTGGCGGTGAATATGTCGTGACCGGCAAAGTAATATTCACCGGAATCGGCTGAGTCCAGTAAACCCAGAATATTAAGCAGCGTGCTTTTGCCTGAGCCGGAAGTGCCGAGTAGGGCGCAGCTTTCACCTGTGTTTATTGTCAGGGAAACATTGTTGAGGATGGCCAGGTTTTCGATGGAGTGTTGATAGCTTTTCTGGATGTTTAAAAGGTGGATGAGACGCTCATTCATAGCGATGTCAGGCATTCATGGAGGGCTGGCGACGTTGCTCGCCACTTTGTGGGTGGCGAGCAGGTTTTATCTATATTGAATGGCTATGGGATTTTAGATTGATGCTTGATTTAAATCAGATAAGGAGTTCGCTGCTGCAACTGGGATCCTTTTTTCTGGGTCTGTCAAAGACAAAAGTTACTCGGACCAACACCTTGCTCCCGGCAATGCTCGGGATGTTTTGTGTGACGCTGTGCCATTGGTTGTCTTGTCTACGGTTGTCGGGGGATGCGACCTCTTTGACAGGTCCATTCGAGCTGAAGGCAGCCAGGTTTATATTGGCTTTGTCGCCATAAGTTGCTAACTCGTCGTCTTGATAGATCTTGTACTGAGTTATGTAAATACCTTTGCTGCTACCGTAATTGTAGTAATGACCTTTGACATATCCCTGAAAGAGACCGTTGCCAACACCACAGGAAAGCTCGAACGGTTTGGCAACGGCTCCGGCCATGTCTGCTTGGACAGGGCTCGAAGCACTGGCGATAGGGGACAGACAGGCTAGCGATACGGACAGCAAAAAACCTGCAATAAACTTGTGCATTCAAAAATCCTTTTTTTCGGAAAGCGCTCGCGGCCTTATAAAGCCGCGAGCAAAGGTCTTAGTGCTAGGGAAAATCGCAATCAAGTCGCTTGGAAACCACGCTTTTTATTCAACCAAGATTGGCCGCTCCTTCGCACCTCGGATCTTTGCCTTTTTTGTCGAAGACAAACTCAACCCTTACCTGAGTGGCTGGCCATGGCGAGTGCCAGGAAACACCGACGTCATGCCACTGGCCATCCTGTTTCATACTGTCGGTTGATTTGAACGGTTTGCTTCCGCCTCCGCCAGCGTTGGCAATGGTCGTGTTTACATTGGCTTTATTACGTGTAGGGTCAGCATTGAGGATTCTGTATTGATTCACATAGACGCTTCTGCCGTTTTGGCCATAGTTATAGTAATGCCCTCTGGCTTCGCCCCTGAAACCATCTTTACTGCACGAAAGGCTGAACGCAACGGAAGGCATTTTGCCAGAGTCGGATTGTGTGGGGACGGCCGCGTTAGTGGTCAGCGGCAGGCAAGCTAATGACAACGACAGGCACAAACTAGTTACGGATAGTTTGATCATTTAGATACATCCTTCTAGATTTTTTATACCTCGCTAAACGTCAGTAAACGAGGCGATTGCAGACTATCGCCTCATCTAAGTAATTACTGTAGGAGCCAGCAGTGCGACAAGTAGGAAGGTTCCTGCATGTCGCACGGCAAATGACTCACGGGATGAAAAACATCAAACCCGCAGCGTTCGCGTCATGCGCAACGCCAGCACACTGCCACACACGATCACACCGGCCAGCAGGTACAACGCCGCATCGGTCGAGCCTGTGCTGTCCTTGACCCAACCCACCAGGTACGGGCTGAGGAAGCCCGCCATCTGGCCCATGGAGTTGATCAACGCCAGGCCGCCAGCGGCCGCGCCGGCACTGAGCAGGGCGGTGGGCACTGGCCAGAACATTGGCAGGCCGGTGAGGGCACCCATGGTGGCGATGGTCAGGCCGAGGATGGCGATGGCGGGCGTGGTGGCGAAGTTCACAGCGATCAGCAGGCCCGCTGCGCCCATCAGCATCGGCACGACCAAGTGCCAGCGACGTTCCTTGCGCAGGTCTGCCGAGCGGCCGACCAGCAACATGAACACCGCGGCCAGCAGGTACGGAATCGCGCTCAACCAGCCGATCACCAGGTTATCGCTGAAGCCCAGGTTCTTGATGATCGACGGCAGCCAGAAGTTGATCGCGTAGACACCACTCTGGATGCAGAAATAGATCAGGCCGAACGCCCAGATTGCCGGGTTCTTGAACACTGCTAACAACGTGTCGCTGGTGGTTTTCGGTTGGTTGGCCAGGTCTTCGGCGTGGTCGGCTTCCAGCACCGAGCGCTCGAACGGGGTCAGCCATTTGGCGTTGGCGTAACTGTCGCTGAGCAGGAAGTAGGCGAGCGCGCCGAGGATCACGGTCGGGATACCTTGCAGCAGGAACATCCACTGCCAGCCGGCCAAACCGCCCTGGCCCGCAGCGAAGTGGTTGAGGATCCAGCCGGAGAACGGGCTGCCGAGCAGGCCGGACACGGGGATCGCTGACATGAACAGCGCCATGATGCGGCCGCGGCGGAAGGTCGGGAACCACTGCGAGAGGTACAGCACCACGCCGGGGAAGAACCCGGCTTCGGCAGCGCCGGTGAACAGGCGCAAGGTGTAGAACCCGGTCGGGGTGGTGACGAACAGCAGGCAGGTCGACAGCGTGCCCCAGACGATCATCATCAGCGCGATCCAGCGCCGTGGGCCGAATCTGGTGAGCGCCAGGTTGCTCGGCACGCCGCACAGCACGTAGCCGATAAAGAAGATCCCGGCGCCGAGGCCGTACACGGTTTCGCTGAATTTCAGCGCGTCGAGCATCTGCAGCTTGGCAAATCCAACGTTCACCCGGTCGAGGTAATTGAACAGGTAGCAGATGAAAATGAAGGGGATCAAACGCAGGGTAATGCGTTTGTAGACGGCATTTTTTTCGTCAACGACGGCCTGGGTTGTGGCGGCGCTCTGTGACATGGCGGCTCTCTCTTTATTATGATTTTTTGCGATGCAAAGGGTAACGTTGTTCGCCCTGAGAGTCTCGGCCACCTCGAGGGTGGCTGTCTTTGTGCCTGAGCACAGGGTTTGCGGCCCGGCCCTGTGCGGGTGAACAACCCTCGATTCATTACGCTTGCAAGGATTCCCCCTATGTTCGAACTCGATCACGACCTGGCCCAGGACATCGTCGACCGGGCGATGGCGATCCTGCCCTACAACGTCAATGTCATGGACAGCCAGGGATTGATTCTTGGCAGCGGTGAACCGGAGCGGATCAACACGCGGCACGAAGGCGCGCAACTGGTGCTGGCCAACGGGCGCGTGGTGGAAATCGATACGCAAACGGCGATTCACCTTAAAGGCGTGCAGCCGGGGATCAATTTGCCGTTGTTGCTCGATCAGCGCTTGATTGGGGTGTTGGGCATCACCGGCGAGCCGGAGCAATTGCGTACCTATGCCGAGCTGGTGCGGATGACCGCGGAGATGCTGGTGGGCCAGCGCAATCAGCAGGCCGAGCAGCAATGGCGGCGCCAGCGCTGTGATGACCTGCTGGCCTTGCTGCTGAGCGAGTCGGGTGATGCGCCGCGGTTGATCGATGAGGCGCAACAGTTGGGGTTGAAACCGCAGATGACGCGGGTGCCGTACCTGTTCGAGTTGGGACTGGAACACGGGCCGGGGCAGACAGTCGAGGCGCTGAGTGCGTGGTTGACGTTGCGCTACCCGGACAGTTGGTGTGTGAGTTCGGCGAAGTCATCGTTGCTGTGGTGTCGACCGGCAAACCAGGCCATCGAGAATGATCGGTTGCTGGAAAAGCTCGATGGGCTTGGCTGGAATATTTTGCGCATCGCCGTGGGCGGGCAGGCCGATGGCTTGTCGGGCTTGCGCCGATGCTATCGGCGAGTCGGCGACCTGCTGGCGTACGGGCGTGATGTGCTGCCCCATTCGCGCTTGCTGACGCTGACCCGTTATCGGCTGCCGGTGATGCTCTGGCGGCATCGCAACGACGATGCGCTGGATGAACTGCTCAAACCGCTGCGCAAGGTCATTGCCAAGGACGGTAACGGTCAATTGTTGGCGACCTTGCGCAGTTGGTGTGATCACGATGGCCAAAGCCAGGCGTGTGCGGAGGCGTTGGGGATCCATCGCAACAGTCTGCGGTACCGGATGGAGCGAATTGCCGAGATCAGCGGGGTGGATCCGTTGCGGCTGGACGGGATGCTGGCGTTGTACCTGGGGGTACAACTGCTGCCCCAGACCGATGGGCCTGCATAGGGGCAGAACTTGCTGGCGGCAGCGATCGCAGTGCATTGACAACTGTGGAAGCGGGGCGCCAGCGGGCACAGGGCAAAACGAAAACGCGCGGCAAGTGTGTTGCTGAATCAGCGGGCCAGACCCAGGCGCTCATGCCACTGCGCGATGGATTCCTCGGGCCAGGTCTCGCACTGCCGATCACCTTGATGCGGCGGCACTTCGACCCACGGTGCCTTCGAACCGAGCATCACGTGGGTGTACTCGGGCGGCACCGGCAGCGCCGTGTCGATGGCCGAGGCAAACGGGTGAATCAATTTCGGCCACTCCGGGCTGAACAGCCACAATCCGGAGCCACACACCGAACAGAAATGCCGTTGCGCGGTGCTGCGATGAGCGCGTTGGTCGCCGTCATCCTTGAGCCGCGCGTGGTAAATCGCGATGGATTTGCGACCCCGCACCTTCAGGCTGGCGGCGTCGCCGGAAATATTGACCGAGTAGCCGCCACCGCCCTGGGTCTTGCGGCAGATCGAGCAGTAGCAGCGTTGATAAGGGTAGGGGTGGACGCTGGTGAGGCTGAACGACACCGCGCCGCAATGGCAAGAACCTTCGAGTTGCATGGCCGAACCTCCAAATGACTGGCTGTTATTTCCATGACCGCCCGAAAAACCGCAGGTTCAGTGTGAGGTTGGCAGCAGAATCGCATCACCGGTCGCCACCCGTTTCAACTGGTCGCCGGTCTGGGCGAACAGTTCGGCGCGGGCGAACACTTGTTTCTTGCCGGCTTTCACCACGCGACCCCGGGCGATAAACACTTCGCCGACGGCGGGCGCCAGGCAATTCACTGAAAAGTGTGAAGCGAGGACGTTCCCGGCGGAAAATCCGCAAACGGTGTCGAGCAGGGCGCCGGTCAGCCGGCGTGCAGGAAACCGGCGCCATTTGTGGTGAATGTGACGGCGTTGGGAGAAGAACGATGACTCGGTCTCGAACGCGTTAATGCAATTTTCACATTCACTGGTTTACCCTGCGCACCTCTTTGGGGAGTAGCCTGCTTGCGCCTGTCGCAAGCGCCCGTATCAACATTCTCGGCAACCTGCCGTGGTACGGGCACCTTCTGGTTGGTGAGACCATCGACATACCTGCGCTGAAGTCGGGCGCGCGGGCATGTCGTGGACTCCAGCCCGACCGGATGTTTCAGCGTGAACCCAGCCTCTCTTGTTTTCCTCGCTTTCGCCATGTCCACCGACGCCTTTGCGGCTGCGATCGGCAAAGGCTCCAGCCTGCACAAACCGAAGTTTTTCGAAGCCTTGCGCGTCGGCGTGATCTTCGGCGTGATCGAAGCCATCACGCCAATTGTCGGCTGGTTCATCGGTCAGGCGGCGTCGCAATTCGTCTCCAGTTGGGACCACTGGATCGCCTTCACACTGTTGCTGGTTCTTGGCCTGCACATGATCTACAACGGGGTGAAGCCCGATGATGCCGAAGAGGAAATCGAGAAGCCCAAGCAACATGGTTTCTGGCTGCTCGCCGTCACCGGTTTTGCCACCAGCATCGATGCGTTGGCCGTCGGTGTGGGCCTGGCGTTCGTTAACGTCAACATCTGGTTGGCGGCCGGTTTAATCGGCCTGGCGACCCTGACCATGGTGACGATCGGTGTAATGCTGGGCCGGGTGATCGGCAGCGTGATGGGCAAGCGTGCAGAGATTGTGGGCGGCGTGGTGTTGATCATTGTCGGCGCGACCATCCTTTACGAGCATCTTTCGGCGTAGACCCTTCGCGAGCGGGCTCGCTCCCACAGCATTCCCTGTTGGAGCCGGCTTGCTGCTGACACACGATCACTCGGTGCCACTGGACGCCCACCGCCCGCCCGGTCAGCATGGGCATCTCACCTCCGGGACCTGACCTGATGCGACGCTTACCCTCCCTCGCGGCCCTCAAAACCTTCGAATGCGCTGCCCGCCACGCCCATTTCGGCCGCGCGGCGGCGGAGTTGTGTGTCACCGACAGCGCCGTCAGCCATCAGATCCGTCAACTCGAAGAGCAACTGGGCGTGTCGCTGTTCATCCGCGAAGGCCGACAGATCCGCCCGACAATCGCCGCCGGACGCCTGATGCAGAGCCTGCAGCAAGCCTTCGAGCTGATCGGCGAGGCCTGCGACGAATTGCGCGATCCCTCGTCGCTCGCGGTACTGCGCCTGGCGGTCACCGCCGAACTGGCGCAGAAGTGGTTGATGCGTCGTCTGACCGACTTCTATGCGCGCTATCCGCACATCACGCTGCACCTCTACGAACAACCGATCGATGCCACCGCGCCAGGGGAAGACATCGACCTGGCGATCACCTATGGCACCGGCCCCGTGGACAGCAGCGCCTACTTCGTCCGGCCGTTGCCCGCGCTGCAGTTCTTCCCGGTGTGCAGCCCCGGCCTGTTCAACCAGGGCACGCTGAAAGCCCCCAAGGACCTGGCGCGTCACTGCCTGTTGCACGACGACCAGGACGGCAAGACCTGGACCGCCTGGCTGACCGGTCATGCCGGTGACCTGCGTCCGCAACGGCAGCTGTATTTCGCCCACGCCGGTCTGGCGCTGGAGGCAGCGGCGCAAGGGCAGGGCATCGCGATGGGCGATAACCTCACGGCCCAGGAAGATTTGCTTGGCGGTCGTCTGGTCCGGCCGTTCACCTCAAGCATGACCGCGTTGGGTCAGTACGCGCTGGTGTGTGAGCGGGTGCGCCTGGAGCGTCCAGCCGTGGCGCAAATGCTGGAATGGTTCAACGATCAACTGATCGATTGATGAGTTGAATTCAAGTATTCCGAAATAATCATCGTTGGCGACGAGGGGCCAGGCGACCGTAGCCTGTGGTCATCCCAATCCCCGCTAACGAGGTTTGACCATGGCACGTTCGCTCGACTCCACCCCCAAACAAGACGGTTTTCGCCTGCCCGGCGAATTCGAGAACAAGGCCGGCTGCTGGCTCGGCTGGCCGGAGCGCACCGACGTCTGGCGCAACGGCGCCAAGCCCGCGCAGAAAGTCTGGGTACAGATTGTCACTGCCATCTCCCACAGCGAACCGGTCACCGTGTGCGCTTCCGCCGCGCAATTCGCCACCGCGCGCCGGCAATTGCCGCCGCAAGTGCGGGTGGTGGAAATGACCTGCAACGACACCTGGTTCCGCGACAGCGGCCCGTGCTTCGTGGTCAACGACGCCAGCGGCGAAGTGCGCGGCGTCGACTTCGAATTCAACGCGTACGGCGGCCTCGATGGCGGCTTGTACTACCCATGGGACAAGGACGATCAGATCGCGAGCAAGATTCTCGAAATCGAGCGGTTCGACCGCTATCGCGCGCCGTTGATTGCCGAACTCGGCGGCATCCAGAGCGACGGCCAGGGCAGCATCCTCACTACCGAACAATGCCTGCTCAACCGCAATCGCAACCAGCATCTGGGCAAGGAAGAAGTCACTCGCCGGCTCACTGATTACCTCGGTGCCGAGCAGGTCATCTGGCTACCTCGCGGCTGCAAGTTCGACGAAACCGACGGCCACGTCGACGACCTCGCGTGCTTCGTGCGTCCGGGTGAAGTGGTGTTGCAATGGACCGACAATCGCGATGACCCGCAATGGGAAATCTACCAGGAGGCCTACGACATCCTGCGCAGCACCCGCGACAGCCGTGGCCGCGAACTGATCGTGCACAAATTGCCACAACCTGACGTGCTGGAATGGACTGCTGAAGAGGCCGAAGGCCTGGATCAGCAGGACAGCACCCACACCCGCCAGGCCGGGACCAGGATCTGCGCCTCGTACATCAATTACTACGCCGGCAACCGCTCAATTGTGGTGCCGCTGTTTGGCGATCGCAACGACCAGGTGGCGCTGGCAACACTGGCCGAACTGTTCCCGCAGCACAAAATCGTCGGCATCGAAAACTCCCGGGAAATCCTCCTGGGCGGCGGCAACGTCGCGTGCATCACCATGCCGCAATACGCCGCGCCTGCCCGCAATAAACAGGGAGCGTGAACATGCGCCTGCACAAACTGACTCAAGCGTTATTGCTGGTGCTTGCACCCCTGTGTGTGCAGGCCGCCAACAGCGAAAAACCGGTGGTGAACCTGTATATCTGGGGCGAATACCTGGCCCCGGACACCCTGGCCAATTTCGAGAAGAAGACCGGCATTCACGTGGTCGCCGATCACTTCGACTCCCTGGAAACCGTCGAGACCAAGCTGCTCACCGGCCGCAGCGGCTATGACCTGGTGCTGACGGCGGGGCAGCACCTGTCCCGGGCCATCCAGAGCGGGGCGATTCAGACGCTGAACCCGCAACAACTGCCGCATTTTGCCGGCGTCGGTGATGAGTTCCGCCAGCACATGGCGGTGTTCGATCCGGGCAATCGTTACGCCGGGATTTATGCCTGGGGCACGACCGGCGTGGGCTACCAGCAGGAAGCCGTCAAGAAGCGCCTGCCCGATGCGCCAACGGACAGCTGGGCAATGCTGTTCGATCCGGACGTGGTGTCGAAATTTGCCGATTGCGGCGTGAGTTTGCTTAACGATCCCAATGAAGTGTTCGCCGCGGTGATGAAGTACATGGGGCTGGACATCAACCGCCAGAACCTCGACGACCTCAAGCAGGCCGAGCAGCAACTGGCGAAGATCCGTCCGTACATTCGCTATTTCGACAATGACCTGAACATCAGCGACCTGGCGAACGGCAACACCTGCGTGGCGATGTCGTGGAACGGCAACGTGGCCATCGCGGCGGGCCAGGCGGAAGCGGCGAAAAAACCGTTCACGCTGAAGTACCGCATTCCCAAGGAAGGCACGTTGATCTGGTTTGACGCCATGGTCATTCCCAGGGACGCGCCGCACCCCCAGGCAGGCCTGGCGTTGATGGACTACCTGATGACGCCCGAGGTGATTGCGCCAATCACCGACACGATTCACTACGCCAATGCGATCACGGCGGCGGACGCGTTGATCGACCCGGCCATTCGCAATGACCCGGGGACGTATCCGTCGGCAGCAGTGAGGGCTTCGTTGTACACCAAGAATGACAACGGCAAGGCCTTCAATCGGGCGTTGATTCGGGCGTTCAGTCGGTTGAAGTCGGGGTTGTGAACAGGTTTGAGTGATTTGTTGATCGGGATGACGCCTTCGCGAGCAAGCCCGCTCCCACAGGGATCGTGGCTTGCGCGCGAAGAACGATAACCCGGTCTACCTGCTGGGCACCCGCCACAAATACCAAGAGGCCACCGTCCGAAAAGGACTCCACGCCAACCCGATTTCAATCATCTGTTTCCGGGTAGGCTGCACCTCCAACCCTTTCAGCCGCCGATACCCTTCACGCACGCCGAAATCATCGGCCGGCAGGATATCCGGCCGTTCCAGGCTATAGATCAGCAGCATCTCGACCGTCCAGCGGCCAACGCCCCGCAGGGTGACCAGCCGCTCGATCAGCGCCTCATCCTCCATGGCCAACGCCGTTGCGTAGTCCGGCACCACCCCGTCCAGCGCGGCCTGGGCGATGCCTTGAATGGTCGCAATCTTGCTCGCGGAAAAGCCGCACCCGCGCATCGAGTCAAACCCGGTGGCCAGGATTTGTTCAGGACGAGGAAACGTTGTTGAAGGAAACAGCGCCAGCAATCGACCGACAATCGCATCCCCGGCCCTGGCGTGCAGCTGTTGATAGGCAATCGAACGCACCAGCGATTCATACGGATCGTGCGCCGCGTGGGGTTCGTGCCGGCAGGGGCCGATGGCAGCAATGTGGCGTGCCCAATCGTCGTCGATCGACTTGAGAAATTCGGTTGCGGATAAATACGGGTCGGGGGTCAAGCGTTGATTCCTGGTGAAATGATCAAAACGCCAGTGGTTCGGTGAGCTGCACGGCGGCTTTTTCCAGCCGAAGCAGAAACGCCTTGCGCGGCTGTCCTCCACCATAGCCGGTCAGCGAGCCATCCGCACCGATCACCCGGTGGCAGGGCAGCACAATCGAAATCCGGTTATGCCCATTGGCCAGGCCTACCGCGCGGCTGGCACCGGGTTTGCCCATCAGCGCGGCGATGGTGCCGTAGGTGCTGGTCTGGCCGTACGGGATCTTGGCCAATTCGGCCCAGACCTGCCGGGAGAATTCGCTGCCGGGCAGGTGCAACGGCACCTTGAATTCGGTTAGCTGGCCGGCGAAATACTGCGCCAGCTCCTCTTCGATTTGCCGCAAGTGCGCGTTGTGCCCAGGCGCCACCGCATAGCCGTGGCGGTTCTGCAATGCCTCGACTTCCCGGGTCAGTGCCGGCCGGTCGAGAAACTCCAGCAGCACCAGTCCACGCCGTTCCGCCATGGCGATCATTGGTCCCAGCGGCGTGGTCAGGCGTGTGAACAGCAGCGGTTCGCTGTTGGCCGCGCGGCCGGGGGTGATGTGGAAGGATTTTTGAAAGGCGTCGCGAAATCCGCTCAGGGATTCGTAGCCCGAATCAAACGCGGCGCTGTCGATGGAATCGCCTTGCTTGATCCCGCCCAGTGCCATGCCGAGGCGACGGGTACGCAGCCACGCGTGGAAGGTCATGCCGAAGTGCTGCTTGAACCAGCGGCGCAGTTTCAGCGGCTCCACGCCTTTGGCCAGCAAGTCGGCATCGGTCCAGCGTCGCTCGGGATCGGCGTCCACTGCGTGGAGCAGCGCCTGCACCCAGTCCGGGGCGATGGCGGCCGCGTCCAGCGGTTTACAGCGCAGGCAGGCGCGGTAGCCAGCGGACAGGCATTCATCGGCATGGGCGAAGAACTCGACGTTCTCCGGTTTCGGTTTGCGCGCCGTGCAACTGGGGCGGCAGAAGATGCCGGTGGTCTTGACCGCAGTAAAAAACACCCCCTCGTAGGTGGTGTCTCGTTCGAGCATGGCGCGCACCATCTCGGCGTGGGGCGGCAGGAAAGCGTTTTGTATATTCATGGCTTGAGCATAAGGCCCGCCGCCCGGCGTCTCCACCGGAAAATCGACAAGAAATTTCAGACGCCGCCAAGCCCCCCTGTAGGAGCGAGCATGCTCGCTCCTACAGTGAATGAGGCCTAGGCCCGGCGCGCCATCAACAACACCGAAGCCGCCGCCGACAACAACCCCGCGCAGCAACGGTTGAAAATCCGCTTGCCCCGCGGCCTGGCGAACCAGCGGCGCATGTGCAGGCCCATGTAGGCATAGGCGCCGATGGCGATCCATTCCAGCATCAGGAACAGCGCGCCGAGCACGGCGAATTGCGGCGTCACGGCCTGGCTCGGGTCGACGAACTGCGGCAGGAACGCGGTGAAGATCAGGATCGCTTTCGGGTTGCCGGCAGCCACCAGAAATTCCTGTCGGGCCAAACTCAGCAGGCCTGCGGGGGCGCCGGTCACCCGGTTTTCCGCCCCCGGATCCGCGCGCCACAATTGCCACGCGAGGTAGAACAGGTACGCCGCGCCGACAATCTTGATGACGTAGAACAACACTTCCGACGTCTGCAACACCACCGCCAGACCCGCCGACGCCAGGGCGATCATCCCGGCGAACGCCAGCAACCGACCTAGGCCTGCCACGCACGCGGTGCGGTAGCCATAGCGCGTCGAGTTGCTGACCGACAACAGGTTATTCGGACCGGGGGCCATGTTCAGGGCGAAGCAGGCCGGAAGAAAGAGGGTGAGAGTGGCGAGGTCCATGATCGGCTCCAGTGACGAGAGCGATATTTTTACCACAGGTGCCGGGCGGCTCGACCCGTACAGTCGAGCAGCGCTGGCGCCGTACAATCGCTCGGTGGTCAGGATGGCATCCCGATCGGCGATGCCGCCTCAAGGACAGCTTCGCGGGAAATTCTCGCGCCTACGCGAATTTCCGCGCCCCGGCCACGCAGAGAATCACTGCCATCGTCACCGCCAGCATGCCGAGGCTGACCTGCTCGTGCAGCAACGACGCCGCCAGCGCCAGGCCAAAAAACGGCTGCAGCAATTGCAACTGCCCTACAGCGGCAATCCCGCCCTGCGCCAGCCCGCGATACCAGAAGACGAAGCCGATCAGCATGCTGAACAGCGAGACGTAACCCAGGCTGAACCACGCCGGTGTGCTGATCCCGGAGAACGAAGCCGGTGCGCGCCACAGACTCAGCAACGCCATGACCGGCAGCGCCAGCACCAGCGCCCAGGAAATTACCTGCCATCCGCCGAGGGTTCGCGACAGTTTCGCGCCTTCGGCATAGCCAAGGCCGCACGCCAGGATGGCCAACAGCATCAGGATGGCGCCCTCGGGTGCGGCGGTCAGGCCCTGGGACGCGGCAAATCCCACCACCAGCAGGCTGCCCAGCACCGAGAACACCCAGAACACCGGCCGCGGGCGCTCGCCACCGCGCACTACACCAAACACCGCAGTAGCCAGCGGCAACAGCCCCACGAACACAATCGAATGCGCCGAGGTCACGCATTGCAGCGCCAGCGCCGTCAGCAGCGGAAACCCGACCACCACGCCCATGGCCACAATGACCAGCGGCAACAGCTGATCGCGAGCCGGACGTTTTTCTTTGAACAGCATCAGCATCAACAGCCCGAGCACGCCTGCGATGGTGGCTCGGGCGACGGTCAGAAATACCGGGTCGAATTCCAGTACGGCGATGCGGGTCGCCGGCAGCGAGCCGCTGAAGATCAGCACGCCGATCAGGCCGTTGATCCAGCCGCTCGAGGCCTTTGCTTGAGTCTGGCTGTGCACGTTCGATACTCGTTCCATTGAAGATCACTCGACTGGTGGCGTCTGCGCAGGGTTGCGTTGAGCGCATCGTAGGGTTGACTATCAAGACAATCAAAAAATTGTCATGGATACATCGCCTATGCCGCGCTTGCGTTACAAGACCCTGGTCGACACCTTTGCCGCCGACATCCGTGCAGGACGCCTCGCGCCCGGCACGCGGCTGCCAACCCATCGCCAACTGTCGGCGGACCATGGGCTGGCGCTGGTAACTGCCAGCCGTGTGTATGCGGAGCTGGAGGCGATGGGCCTCGTCAGCGGTGAAACGGGGCGGGGCACGTTTGTCCGGGAGACGTCGCTGCCGCCCGGCCAGGGTGTCAGCCAGCACGCGGTCGCCGTGGGCATGGCCGATCTCAACTTCAACTACCCGTCGTTGCCCGGTCAGGCGGATTTGTTGCGAACCGCGCTAAGGCAACTCGCGCTGTCCGGCGACCTTGAATCCCATCTGCGTTACCAGCCCCATGCCGGGCGTCCCCATGAGCGGGCCTCGATCGCCAACCATTTGCTTTCACGTGGGCTGAAGGTCCAGGGCGAGCAGGTGTTGATCGTCAGCGGTGCGCAACATGGGCTGGCGGTGACAATGATGGCGTTGCTCAAACCCGGCGACGTGATCGCGGCGGATGCGCTGACCTACACCGGTTTCAAGGTGCTGGCCGAATCGCTGCACCTGGAAATCGTGCCGATTCCCGTCACGGAGACCGGACCGGATCTGGAGGCTTTGAGCGCCTTGTGCCGACGCCGCTCGGTACGCGCGGTTTACACCATGCCGACCCTGCACAATCCATTGGGATGGGTCATGGACGCCCAGTGGCGTCAGCAGTTTGTCTCGATTGCACGCCAGCACGATCTGCTGATCATTGAAGACGCCGCCTACGCCTTCCTGGTGGAAAACGCCCCGGCCCCGTTGGCCGACATGGCGCCAGAACGGACCGTCTACGTCTCGGGGTTCTCCAAGAATATTGCCACGGGGCTGCGCGTCGGCTTCGTCGCCGCGCCGCTGGACAAGGTGCCGGCACTGGAACATGCCATCCGCGCGACCACCTGGAACACGCCGGGGGTGATGACCGCCATTGTCTGTGCCTGGCTCGATGACGGCACCGTGAGCACTCTGGAAGCACAAAAGCGCGCCGACGCCCAAGCCCGGCAAGCGATGGCTGCCGACCTGCTGAAAGGTCTGCGTTGCATGACACACCCATCGTCCTACTTTCTGTGGTTGCCGCTCGGCGAAGACGCGCGGGCGGACCAGATCGCCGTGGAGTTGATGCATGAGCAAGTCGCCGTTTCCACTGCCGAGCCTTTTGCCACTTCAGTCCACGTGCCGCACGCGATCCGTCTGGCGTTGGGTTCCGTGGACATGGACTCGCTGAGAGATGCGCTGATTAAAGTGAAACGAGTGGTCGGCGCGTATACCTGACGCGAACGCATTCACCTGTAGGAGTGAGCTTGCTCGCGATGGACGTCCGGACACCGCGGGCATTCAGGCTGCCCGCGTCATCGTTCACGTCCATCGCGAGCAAGCTCGCTCCTACAGAGAGGCTGTGTGAACACCTGTAATTTTCAGCCAACCCGGGCCGGGATGATCAGTAGCGGTAACCGACATTGACCATGACCGCGGCGCCGCCCAGGACGACCAGTTCGGCACCCACGGGCCCGTAGAAAGTGCCGAAGGCGGGAATGATCACCGGCGCGACGCCCAGGTTGTTCAATGGAATCCGGTCCTTGTATTGGCCTTTGTATCCCTTGAGCAATCCGCCGCTGAGCTTGAAGTAGACCGGATACTGCTCGGCGACCCAGCGATGGCCGTAGTACGCGTAGTAGGAGCGCTGGTCGAAAGAGTTTCGAAACGTCGCGCCTCCCCACAGAGAGCCGTCGGCCAGGTTGCGTTCGACGCTGATCAGCTTCTGACGGTTGTTGTGGTCGGGGTCGCTTTTCCAGTGTTTGGTATAGGCACTTGTCTGGAAATACCAGAAATCGCCGTTCATGGCGAAGGCGCCAGGGCTGATGAACAGCGCGCTGAGCAAGAGCGGTAGAGGTTTCATTGATCACCATTTTTCTGCGGCCAGGATGGGAAGCCGAGAAATTCTGCCATCGACAGGGGTGACCAACCGTCTGTTTGATTTACCGGGTATTGCTGCAAGACTTAGATGGAAATGATCTGTAGCACACTGATTTATTGCGGAGGGTGCGGCGAAGGATGCCTTGCACACATCGTGTAGGCGAAAGAGCAGACAATCAAAAGCCGTCATGGATACCTCCGCTGCATGGTCGGCTTCGCCAGTCTTGCTACAAGCCGTTTCAGCGTTTCTATTCAGACAAAATTCCTTATGGAAAACGCCACGGCCCGTTGGGAGCAAGTTGCCGTTTCCACCGCCGAGCCTTTCGCCACTTCACTCCACGTGCCGCATGCGATCCGCCTGTCGTTGGGGGCCGTGGGCATGGCGGCGTATACGGCGCGAACGCATTCACCTGTAGGAGCGAGCGTGCTCGCTCCTAAAGGAGGTTGCGGTAATGGCACTGGGCAGTTTTCTTCAATACGCGAGCCAAGCCGCTCTTTACCTTCAGGGCTGGTTTAACTGAAGGGAAGAACGTGCAATGAGTCTGATTATTTCGATGGCAGCGTTTGCGCTGGTGGCGTCGATCACGCCGGGGCCGGTGAATATTGTCGCGTTGAGTTCCGGCGCGCAGTTCGGCTTTCGCGCGAGCCAACGGCACGTGGCCGGGGCGACCCTGGGTTTTGTGCTGTTGTTGGTGTTGATGGGCCTCGGACTGCATGAGGTGTTGATCGCCTGGCCGGCGCTGACGCGGGCGGTGCAACTGGCCGGCGTGGCGTTCCTGTTGTTCATGGCGTGGAAACTGGCGGCGGACAACGGCGAGCTTGATGCGAAAAGCTCAACACGGGCGCCGTCGATGATGTATGGCGCGGTGATGCAATGGCTCAATCCGAAAGCCTGGCTGGCTTGCGTGGCCGGCATGGGCGCGTTTGTCGCGGATGGCGAAGCGCGGCTGGTCTGGCAGTTTGCTGCGGTGTACCTGGTGATCTGCTATGTGTCGGTCGGTTGTTGGGCCTACGCCGGGACCTTTTTGCGTGGCTACCTGAACAACCCGGCGGGCATGCGCTGGTTCAACCGGATCATGGCGCTGCTGCTGGCCATGAGCGCGATCTATCTCCTGCTGCCCTAACCGCGATATTGCCCCGGCGTCGCCGCCAGATGCTGTTTGAACGCCCGCTGAAAATGCGCCTGATCGGCAAACCCGGCCTCCAGCGCGACGTCAGCGATCAACCGGCCGTTGCGCAGTTGGTCCTGAGCAAACTGGATCCGGCGGTTGACCAGAAACGCGTGGGGCGTCATGCCGAAATGCTGCTTGAACGCGCGGATCAGGTACGACGGCGACAGCTGCGCGGCCTCGCAAATGTCCTCGAGCTTAAGCAGATGTGTGCAGTTGTCGCGAATGAAATCCGCCGCGCGCTCCAGTTTGAAATTAGGCTCGCGCAGCGGTTGATCACCGGGGTTGAGGCGTTGCTGCACGTCGGTGAAAAACTCCACCGCCGCGCTCTGTTTGCGTAGTACGTCCTGTTCGCTGTCGACCAGTATTTCGTACAACACCTTCAGCCCGGTGAACAGATCGTCGTCCCGATTGTGGGTGATGGAAAACCGCCGAAATGCCAGGTCATGGCTGAACCCGAGCTGATGCTGCAGATCCGTGAGCCATGCCGTATCGACGTACAACATCAGGTACGACCACGGCTCGTCGTCAATCGGGTTGCAGGCGTGAACATCGCCGGGATTCATCAGCACCACCGTGCCGGCGCTGACCTGAAACTGCGATCGCTCATGAATATAGGTACTGCGCCCGGCAGTGATCGCGCCTATGGAGAAATGCGTGTGGGCATGCCGGGTGTAGCAGACCTCGCGGCCGTCGGCGATGGAGCGGGCTTCAATGAAGGGCAGGGCGTCGTCGCGCCAGAAGCGTGGGGCCTTGTCGGCGTCTTTGGCAGCGGTGGGCTTCATCACGGTGTCCTCGACAGGTCAGCGTTGGAGTGTATTAGCTCTGGCGCGAATTGCCGATCAGAAATCCCATCGGATTATCAGTTGAACGCAGTCAAAATGACATGGTTTGGTGTCGTACTGACTAGGTGGAATGAGTCAAATTGACACTGTAAGCCCTAACGTATTGATTTACAGGCGTGGAAAACCTGGCACGAAAGGTGAACTAACAACCGTACAACTGGCTGATACAGGAGTACAAAAAAATGTTCGCTTACTTCAACAATCCTCAGAACGTTCTTCAGCTGTCGAGCAAAGTCCTGGGCATCGGCCTCGCGCTGCTGCTGGCGGGTATCTACGGCGCCTACCTCTACGCCGGGCAGTTGTCGATCGTGGTGCTCGTGTCGATGCACGCCATGACCATCATCGGCCCGACCTTGATCAAGATTGGCTACGTAATGCGCCTGCTGGCCCAACATCGGTTGAGCGCCCACCACCGGATCAAGGTGGCGGCCTGATGCGTCGGCTCGCCGCCGCACCGGTCTTCAGCATCGGCCTCTTGCTCAAACCGAGGGTTTAAGCCCGCCCTGACTGGCGATCCAGCGCGTCGCCAGGTCGATGAACGCGCGCAGTTTCGGCTGGGTCTGGGTCCGGCTGGGAAAGTACAGGTACAGCGCTGAACTGGGCGGTACAAACGGCTCTAGCACGCGCTCCAGTCGACCGTCCGTCAGTTCTTCGGCAATCTCCAGATCACAGGCGTACGCCAGACCCGATCCGCTGCGAGCGGCGGCCACCAGCAGCCGACGGTCATTGACGATGACGCCACCTTCGACGCCCACGGTGAAGTCGCGTCCGTCGCGGCGAAACTCCCAGCGGTGAGCGTTGCCCGAGTTCGAGAAGCGAAAGCCGATGCACTGATGGCCGGTCAGCTCCTCGGGGCTGGCGGGTTTGCCAGCCTTGGCGAAGTAATCCGGAGCGCCCACCACTGACCATTGCAGGTCGGGCGTGAGGCGCACCGCGATCATGTCTTGTTCAATGGACTCGCCCAGACGGATTCCGGCGTCGAAGCCGCCGGTCATCAAGTCGACGGTGGCGTCGTCAAGGGAAATGTCGAGGGTGACTTGCGGGCAGGCCTCGCGAAACAGCGGGATCAGCGGCTCCATCAGCGACGCCCCCAACAGCCGTGGCGCGGTGATGCGCAGCGTGCCCATCGGCTGATCGCGAAAGCCGCTGAGCACTGCGAGGGCCTCATTGATTTCGCTGGCCGCCGGACGCAGGCGGGCGAACAGGCTGGCACCGGCCTCGGTCAAGGCGACCCGGCGTGTCGTGCGCTGGAACAGCAACACCCCGGTACGCCGTTCCAGCAATTTGATCGCCTGGCTCACCGCTGTCGGGGTCACCGCCAGGCGAGTGGCGGCGAGGGTGAAACTCCTGTGCTCGGCCACCGCCAGAAACTCGGTCAAGCCATCGAACGGATCCTGATTCATTGCCGCCACCATTGTGAAAGACTGCTTCATAGTGCTTGTAACACGAGGCCATTTTTCCGGGCAATCATCCTGCGTACCGTGTGATCACCGCACCGAATTTCTCAAATGCCATTCGCTGGTCGAATCGCCCTCGACCATCGCTCGCCTGTAGGAGCGAGCTTGCTCGCGATGGTCTGAAGAGCGCCACGTATATCCAGAAAATACGCGTCTTCGTTAGCGACCATCGCGAGCACGCTCGCTCCTACAGGTTTTGTGGCGGCCGGGATGTGACCGGTGGTCGATGAACCGGTCTCGCCCGGCATTTTGCGCTTAGCTGTAGGGATAACCCGAGGCGCGCGTGGGCATGTTGGATGCCACAGCGTCGCCCTTCAGAACACCGTGAGTCTGAGGAAAATCGCGATGCTGACCCTGAACATCAACGGCAAGGATCAGGAGCTGGATGTCCCCGCGGACATGCCGTTGCTCTGGGTCCTGCGCGACGTCGCGCACCTGACCGGCACCAAATTCGGTTGCGGCATGGCCCAGTGTGGCGCCTGCACCGTGCACGTCGATGGCGCGCCATTGCGCTCCTGTATCACGCCCGCCACCGTCGTGGCCCACGGGCAAAAAATCCTCACCATCGAAGGCCTGTCCACCGACGGCTCGCACCCGGTGCAACAAGCCTGGGCCGAACTCGATGTGGTCCAGTGCGGCTACTGCCAGTCCGGGCAGATCATGTCAGCAGCGGCGCTGTTGGCGAAGATCCCCAAACCCACCGACAGCGACATCGATCAGGCGCTGTCCGGCAATATCTGCCGCTGCGGCACTTACCCAAGGATTCGCGCTGCGGTCAAACGCGCCGCCGACATCGGTTGAGGGAGGTTCGAATGAACAGCATCCATCCGTTATCGCGCCGAGGTTTCCTCAAGGGCAGCGCGTTGCTGGGCGGCGGTCTGGTGGTGGCGTTTGTCATCCCCGGCGCGCACCGGTTTGCCTTGGGCGCCGAGAATCAGGGCAATGCCTTCGCGCCCAATGCGTTCTTGCGTATCGCCAACGACAACAGCGTCACCGTGCTGCTTGGTCATTCGGAAATGGGCCAGGGCATCTGGACCGGCCTGACCATGCTGATCGCCGAAGAGCTGGACGCCGACTGGTCGAAAATCCGCGTTGAACACTCGCCTGCATCGGCGGCGGACTACGGCATGGCCGGGTTTGGCGGGATGCAGATCACCGGTGGTTCGACCTCCACCTGGATGGAGTTCGACCGCTACCGTCAGGCCGGCGCCGCGGCGCGCCTGATGCTGGTCGATGCTGCCGCCAAGCGCTTCAACGTCGCGCCTTCGACCATTCGCACCGAATCGGGGGTGGTGACGGCCGGCGAACACAGCGTCACGTACGGCGAACTGGCCGACGACGCCGGCAAGTTGCCGGTGCCGGATCCGGCGTCGATCAAGTTCAAGGAGGCCAAGGACTGGAAGGTCATCGGCAAACCCACCAAGCGCCTCGACACGCCCGAGAAAATCACCGGGCGCGCCAGGTTCGGCATGGACGTGCAGTTCGACGGCCTGATGACCGCGATGGTCGCGCGTCCGCCGGTGCTGGGCGGGCACGTCAAATCCTTCGAAGGCGCCGGAGCGCTGGCGGTCCCGGGGGTGCACAAAGTGGTGCAAGTGTCCACGGGCGTCGCGGTGATTGCCGATCACTATTGGGCGGCAAAGCTGGGGCGTGACGCGCTCAAGGTCGACTGGGACCTGGGGCCGAACGCCGGGCTCGACAGTCAGAACCTGCTGGAAAGCTTTCGCAAACTGGCGGCCACGCCTGGCGTCCCGGCGAGCAAGGCGGGCGATGCCGAAGGTGCCTTGGCGAAAGCGACGAAAACCATCGACGTCGAGTACAGCGTGCCGTATCTGGCGCATGCGCCGATGGAACCGCTCAACTGCACGGTAAAAATCACCCAGGACAAATGCGAGATCTGGACCGGCACGCAGTTCCAGACCCTGGATCAGATGGTCGCAGGCAAGATCACCGGACTAAAACCCGAGCAGGTGGAGATTCATACCGAGTTTCTCGGCGGCGGTTTCGGTCGCCGGGCCAATCCGACCTCGGATTTTGTCGCGGAGGCCGTCGAGGTCGCGAAAGCGGCGGGCGCGCCGGTCAAGACCGTGTGGTCGCGGGAGGACGACATTCGTGGCGGCTACTACCGTTCGGCGTTCCTGCATCAGGCCCGTGTCGGGCTGGATGCCGGTGGGCTGCCGGTCGCGTGGAAACACGTGATGGTCGGCCAGTCGATCATGGCCGGCACCATGATGGAAGCCACTATGGTCAAGGATGGCGTCGACAAGACTTCGGTCGAAGGCGTGGCCGACAGTCCTTACCTTGAGGGCATGGTCAATCATTCGGTGGAACTGCATTCACCGAAAACCGGCATCACCGTGTTGTGGCTGCGCTCGGTCGGGCACAGCCACACTGCGTTCGTCATGGAATCGTTGATTGACGAACTGGCGGCGGCGGCCGGCAAGGATCCGGTGGACTACCGCCGAACGTTGCTCAAGGACCATCCGCGGCATCTTGGCGTGCTCAATCTGGCGGTGGAGAAAGCCAACTGGAGCGCGCCGTTGCCGGACGGCCACGCGTTGGGGGTGGCCGTGCACGAGTCGTTTGGCAGCTACGTCGCGCAGGTCGCCGAAGTGTCTCAGGACAACCTGGCGATCCGCGTGCACCGGGTGGTGTGCGCGGTGGACTGCGGGATTGCGGTCAACCCGATGAGCATCGCCGCGCAGATGGAATCGGCGGTGACCTTTGGCCTCGGATTCACCTTGCACAGCAAGCTGAGCTTCAAGAACGGCGAGGTGGTGCAGTCCAATTACCACGACTACCAGGTATTGCGACTTAACGAGATGCCTGTGGTCGAGGTGCACATCGTGCCTAGCACCGACAAACCGGGCGGTATCGGCGAGGCCGGCGTGCCGCCGACAGCGCCGGCGGTGGCCAACGCGGTGTTTGCCCTGACCGGGCAGCGTCTGCGCGAATTACCCTTGAACCTGTCGGGGGTGTGAGATGAAACGACATTTGATGTTGGGCGCGGTGGTGCTGGTTGGGCTGACGATCTACGCCTCGGACCTGTTCGCCGAAGACAAGGCGGCGTTGAAGGCCTTCGATACCGTGCAGAAAGTTTTCCAAAGCCCGCGTTGCCAGAACTGCCATATCCCCGGCGATTCACCGTTGCAGTTCGACGCCGGGATTCCCCACGCAATGAACGTGGTGCGAGGCATGGACGGCAAGGGCGCGGCGGGTTTGCCCTGCGCCACGTGTCACGCCGAAAACAACCCGCCGGCCAGCTACGGCCCGCATGCTCCGCCGGGTGCGCCGCACTGGAGCCTGCCGCCCGCGGCGCACAAGATGGCCTGGATCGGCCTGCCGGCCGATAAACTGTGCGCGATGATCAAGGACCGTAGCAGCAACGGTGACCGGGATTTCGCGGCGCTGATCAAGCATGTCAGCGACGACAAACTGGTGCTGTGGGGCTGGAATCCAGGCGAGGGCAGGGCACCAGTGCCGGTGCCTCACGATATTTTTGTCACTCAATTCAAGCTCTGGGCCGCGGCGGGAGGGCCTTGCCCGGTGGCGGGCAGTTGACCGGCGGTCCGTTAGCCGGGAGTCAAAGCGGGTATGGGCGACTCTAAACAACATACCCGCTATTGGAGTGAGTAATGCTGATCCCAGGCAAACCGGTCAAACACGGCGCTTGCGCCGCCCCCGCGGTGTCGCCGCAACAGCCACGCGAAGTGCTGCGTGACATGGCTCGCAAGGCCGAGCAGGAAGTCATGGGCGTGACCATGGCGAGCATGGACGAGCTGACGCTGCTGTCCAACCGGCACGGATTCACCACACTGGCCCAGTTGGGACTGGATACGTGTCAGCGGCTGGAAGTACCGGCCACTTTACTCTTTTTCGATCTCGATAATTTCAAGCAGATCAATTACCTGTACGGTCGTGCCGAGGGTGATGATGCCCTTAAGAGTTTCGCTGATGTGCTGCGGATTGCGTTTCGCGAAAGCGACGTGATCGGGCGGTTGGGTGATGATGAGTTCGTGGCGCTGTTGACCGGTTCGAGTGCTGTGGACCTGGCCGCGATCAAGGTGCGCCTTGAGGAAATTCTCGACGAGCGCAGTGCCGCGATGCGTCGGGGATATGATATTCGCTTCAGCATTGGGCAGGTGGAATATGACGCCAGCCGTCACGGCTCAATTGATGAGTTGCTGGACGATGCCGAGAGAGCGCTGCACCGGTAGCCTGCAAGTGGTGTGGTGTATAAGCGGGCGTCTTCGCGAGCAAGGACGGCGCCGCACCTGTGGGAGCGGGCTTGCTCGCGAAGGGCCGGAAAAATCACCCATTCACTTGGCAAATAGCTGCCCGATATCCTTGAACGCCTTGAACTCCAAGGCATTGCCGCACGGATCGAACAGGAACATCGTCGCCTGCTCCCCCACCAACCCTTGAAATCGAATACCCGGCTCAATCACGAATCGCGTTTCGCGCGCCTTCAGGCGTTCCGCCAGACCTTCCCATTCCGCCATCCCAAGCACCACGCCGAAATGCGGCACCGGTACGTCATGCCCGTCCACAGCGTTGGTGTGTGCCGCTTGCTGAGAAGCGTTTTTCGGCGCCAAGTGAATGACCAGTTGATGGCCAAAAAAATTGAAGTCGACCCAATGGTCGCTGGAGCGGCCTTCTTCCAGGCCGAAGACTTCACCGTAGAAGGCACGGGCGGCCGCCAGGTCGTACACGGGGATGGCCAGGTGAAACGGGGAGAGTTGCATCGCTGATGCCTCGCAGGCGGTGGGGATTGAGGCTGAGTTTAGCGCTGTGCTTTTTGATTGAAAGACGATAGTTTTTGCATCGAGCTCAAATTATTTCGATCAATCGAGGCCGTTATGTTGCGTGAATTGAAAACGTTCATTGCAGTTACACGCTACGGCACGTTCGCGGCGGCCGGCATGCACATCGGCCTGACCCAATCGGCGGTCAGTGCGCAGATGCGTAATCTTGAGCAGGCGCTGGGCATTCGTTTGTTTGATCGCACGGGGCGTCAGGCCATTCTCAATGCCGCAGGCCAGCGGGCGCTGCCGATGGCGAGGGAAATGCTGGAAACCTTCAGCCGCATGGCGGTCAGCGATGACGTCAGCGAGTACCGCGGCGAGTTGAAAATCGGTGCAGTGGCCACGGCCCAGACAGGACTGCTGCCCCAGGCATTGTTGCGCCTGCGCCAGCAAGCACCGCGGCTTGAACCGAAGCTGGTGCCCGGCGTGTCGCTGAATCTGCTGAGCCAGGTGGACACCGGCGAAGTGGACCTGGCGATTCTGATCCAGCCGCCGTTTGAATTGCCCAAGGAACTGTCGGCACACATCATCCGCCGCGAGCCGTTTGTGCTGATCGTGCCAGCTGGGCTTGAAGGTGATGATCCGTTGCAGCTTCTGGCGGATCATCCCCACGTGCGCTACGACCGTAACTCTTTTGGCGGGCGCTTGGTGACGCGGTTCCTGCGTGAACAGCACATCGACGTGCACGTGGCACTGGAGCTGGATGAGCTGGAAGCCATCGTGAAGATGGTCGAATGCGGGCTCGGCATCTCGTTGCTGCCCGAAGCCGGGTTGTGGCTGGAATATGGCGCGAAGGTCAGGATCATCCGGCTGGGCGAATTGACGTTCCACCGCGAGATCGTCCTGCTGCAACGCTACAGCCAGCGTTCGCAGCCGATCCAGCAATTGTTCGCCACCTGCCTGGCACAACACTGATCCTGTGGGAGCGGGCTTGCTCGCGAATGCGGTGTATCAGTCGAAACTGATGTCGTCCGATGCACCGTATTCGCGAGCAAGCCCGCTCCCACAGGTGATCACGGCAAAGCTGAAATCGCAGGCACAAAAAAACCCGCCTGGCGAGGCGGGTTTTTTATTGGGCCGGTCGAAGATTACTCTTCGAGGTTGCCCATGGCCGTGGTATTGAAACCGCCGTCCACGTACATGATTTCACCGCTGATGCCGGACGCCAGGTCCGAGCAAAGGAAGGCGCCGGCGTTGCCGACTTCTTCAATGGTGACGTTGCGACGCAGCGGGGTTTGCGCTTCGTTGGCGGCCAGCATCTTGCGGAAGTTTTTGATGCCGGAAGCCGCGAGGGTGCGGATCGGACCGGCCGAGACGCAGTTTACGCGGGTGCCGTCCGGGCCCAGGGAGCCGGCCAGGTAACGTACGCCGGCTTCCAGCGAAGCCTTGGCCATGCCCATGACGTTGTAGTTCGGCATGGTGCGTTCAGCGCCCAGGTACGACAGGGTCAGCAGGCTGCCGTTGCGGCCTTTCATCATTTCGCGACCGGCCTTGGCCAGGGCCACGAAGCTGTAGGCGCTGATGTCGTGAGCGATGCGGAAACCTTCACGGGTGGTGGCTTCGGTGAAGTCGCCGTCCAGTTGGTCACCCGGTGCGAAGCCGACGGAGTGCACGATGCAGTCCAGGCCGTCCCACTTCTTGCCCAGTTCAACGAAGACCTTGGCGATTTCTTCATCGCTGGCTACGTCGCACGGGAAGCACAGGTCCGGATTCGAACCCCAGCCTTGTGCGAACTCTTCGACACGACCCTTGAGTTTGTCGTTCTGATAAGTGAAGGCAAGCTCAGCGCCCTCGCGATGCATGGCGGCAGCGATGCCGGATGCGATGGACAGCTTGCTGGCGACACCGACGATCAGTACGCGCTTACCGGCGAGAAAACCCATGTGTTGCTCCTCTCTTTCAGGTTATTGCGCAGTGGCTGGAGCCAGGAAAGCGGCTTCCAGCAACTGCTGTGTATACGGATGTTGGGGGGCGGCAAAGATACTCTGCGCGTCTCCCTGTTCGACCACTTGGCCATGCTTGACCACCATCAGCTGGTGGCTCAGCGCTTTGACGACAGCCAGGTCATGGCTGATAAACAGATACGTCAGGTTGTACTTGGTTTGCAGTGACCGCAGCAGCTCCACCACTTGGCGCTGCACTGTCCGGTCGAGCGCCGAAGTCGGCTCGTCCAGCAGAATCAGCGCCGGTTTCAGCACCAGTGCCCGGGCAATGGCGATTCTCTGCCGTTGCCCACCGGAAAATTCGTGGGGGTAGCGGTTCCGCGTTTCCGGATCCAGGCCTACCTCCTTCAATGCCGCAATAATCGCTTGTTCCTGTTCCGCCTCGGTGCCCATCTTGTGGATCCGCAGACCTTCGCCGACGATCTGGCTCACGCACATCCGCGGGCTCAGGCTGCCGAACGGGTCCTGAAACACCACCTGCATCTCCCGCCGCAGCGGCCGAACCTGCTGCTGCGTCAGGCAGTCTAGCTGCTTGCCTTCAAAACGGATCGCCCCCTGGCTACCGATCAAGCGCAAAATCGCCAGACCCAATGTCGACTTGCCGGAACCGCTTTCGCCCACGATCCCCAGGGTCTGCCCCTGCGGCAGGCTGAAATTGATCCCGTCCACCGCCTTGATGTGGTCGACGGTCTTTTTCAGCAGGCCTTTCTTGATCGGAAACCAGACCTTCAGGTCCTCGACCTGCAGCAATGGCGGGCCGATAACATTGGTCGCCGGCTTGCCGCTGGGCTCCGCTGCCAGCAGTTCCCGAGTGTACGGATGCTGCGGCGCACGGAACAGCTCTTCGCACGATGCCTGTTCGACGATGCAACCGCGCTGCATGACACATACACGATGCGCAATTCTTCGCACCAGGTTCAAATCGTGACTGATCAGTAGCAGGGCCATGCCCAGGCGGGCCTGCAATTCCTTGAGCAATTCGAGGATTTTCAGCTGAACGGTCACGTCCAGCGCGGTGGTTGGCTCGTCCGCGATCAGCAGTTCCGGCTCGTTGGCCAGGGCCATGGCGATCATCACCCGCTGACGCTGACCACCGGACAATTCGTGGGGCAGGGCCTTGAGGCGCTTGTGCGGCTCGGGAATGCCGACCAGCTCCAGTAATTCCAGGGTGCGTTTGGTCGCCACTTTGCCCATCAGGCCTTTGTGGATGCCCAGTACTTCGTTGATCTGCTTTTCGATCGAGTGCAGCGGGTTCAGCGAGGTCATCGGTTCCTGAAAGATCATCGCGATCCGGTTACCGCGGATGTGCCGGATGGTTTTCTCTTTCAAACTCAGCAGGTCCTGCCCGGCGTACTCGATGGTGCCGGACGGGTGCCGGGCGAGCGGGTAGGGCAGCAGTCGCAGGATCGAGTGCGCCGTCACCGATTTGCCGGAACCGCTTTCACCCACCAAGGCCAGGGTTTCGCCGCACTTGATGTCGAAGCTGACGCCCTCTACCACGCGCTGACAGCGATCACCGACGACGAATTCGACGGAGAGGTCGCGCACTTCGATCAGATTGTCCTGATTCATTTCACTTCCTCGGGTCGAAGGCATCGCGAGCGGACTCGCCGATGAACACCAGCAAACTCAACATCAACGCCAGCACCGCAAACGCGCTCATGCCCAGCCACGGCGCTTGCAGGTTCGATTTGCCCTGGGCCACCAGTTCGCCCAGCGACGGCGCGCCCGGCGGCAGGCCGAAGCCCAGGAAGTCGAGGGCAGTCAGTGTACCGATGGCGCCGGTCAGGATGAACGGCATGAACGTCATGGTCGAAACCATCGCATTGGGCAAAATATGGCGGAACATGATCGCACCATTTTGCATCCCCAGCGCCCTCGCTGCGCGTACGTATTCGAGGTTACGCCCACGCAGGAACTCGGCGCGGACCACGTCCACCAGGCTCATCCAGGAAAACAGCAGCATGATGCCCAGCAGCCACCAGAAGTTCGGCTGGACGAAACTGGCGAGAATGATCAGCAGGTACAGCACCGGCAACCCGGACCAGATCTCCAGGAAACGCTGCCCGGCCAGGTCGACCCAGCCGCCGTAGAAACCCTGCAGCGCGCCGGCGATCACGCCAATGACCGAACTGAGAATGGTCAACGTCAGGGCGAACAGCACCGAAATCCGGAACCCGTAGATCACCCGCGCCAACACATCGCGGCCCTGATCGTCGGTGCCCAGCAGGTTGTCGGCGGAGGGTGGCGCCGGGGCCGGCACTTTCAGGTCGTAGTTGATGCTTTGGTAGCTGAAGGGAATCGGCGCCCACAGCACCCAGGCATCCTTGGCCTTGAGCAGTTCGCGGATGTACGGGCTCTTGTAGTTGGCTTCCAGTGGAAACTCGCCGCCGAAGGTGGTTTCCGGGTAACGCTTGAGCGCCGGGAAGTACCAGCAGTTGTCGTAATGCACCACCAGCGGTTTGTCGTTGGCGATCAGCTCGGCGCCAAGACTCAGGCCAAACAGCACCAGAAACAGCCACAACGACCACCAGCCACGCTTGTTGGCCTTGAACAGTTCGAAACGTCGGCGATTGAGAGGGGACAGGTTCATCTCAATGCTCCCGGCTTTCGAAATCGATGCGCGGATCGACAAAGGTGTACGTCAGGTCGCCGATCAGCTTCACCACCAGCCCCAGCAGGGTGAAGATAAACAACGTGCCGAAGACCACCGGGTAGTCGCGGTTGATCGCCGCTTCGAAACTCATCAGGCCCAGGCCGTCGAGGGAGAAGATCACTTCCACCAGCAACGAGCCGGTGAAGAAGATGCCGATGAACGCCGAGGGGAAACCGGCGATCACCAGCAACATGGCGTTGCGGAATACGTGGCCGTAGAGCACGCGGTGATTGGTCAGGCCTTTGGCCTTGGCCGTGACCACGTACTGCTTGTTGATCTCGTCGAGGAAGCTGTTTTTGGTCAGCAGGGTCATGGTCGCGAAGTTGCCGATCACCAGCGCCGTCACGGGCAACGCCAGGTGCCAGAAGTAATCGAGGATCTTGCCGCCCATGCTCAGTTCATCGAAGTTGTTCGAGGTCAGGCCTCGTAGCGGGAACCAGTCGAAATAGCTGCCCCCGGCGAACACCACGATCAGCAGGATGGCGAACAGGAACGCCGGGATCGCGTAGCCGACGATGATCGCGGAGCTGGTCCAGACATCGAAGTGGCTACCGTGCCGCGTGGCTTTGGCGATCCCCAGCGGGATCGACACCAGGTACATGATCAGCGTGCTCCACAGCCCGAGGGAGATCGACACCGGCATCTTTTCCTTGATCAGGTCGATGACCTTGGCGTCGCGGAAGAAGCTGTCGCCGAAATCCAGGGTGGCGTAGTTCTTGATCATGATCCACAAACGTTCCGGCGCCGATTTGTCGAAGCCGTACATGTGCTCGATTTCTTTCACCAGCGCCGGGTCCAGGCCTTGCGCGCCGCGATAGGCGGAACCGGCCACCGAGACTTCCGCACCACCGCCGGCAATGCGGCTGGTGGCACCTTCGAAGCCCTCGAGCTTGGCGATCATCTGTTCCACCGGTCCGCCGGGAGCGGCCTGGATGATCACGAAGTTGATCAGCAGGATGCCGAGCAACGTCGGGATGATCAGCAGCAGTCGCCGAAAAATATACGCCAGCATCTATTACTCCGTGCCCGCAGGGTCGGCTTGCAGTTTGGTTTCGACTTCTATCGCCGGTGTCACGTTCGGCTTGATCCACCAGGTGGCCGTGCCGATGTCGTATTTGGGTGAGATTTTCGGGTGGCCGATGTGGTTCCAATACGCCACGCGCCAGGTCTTGATGTGCCAGTTGGGGATCACGTAATGGCCCCATTGCAGCACACGGTCCAGCGCGCGGGCGTGGGCCACGAGGCTCTTGCGCGAGTCGGAGTTGATCAACTGCTCGACCAACTGGTCCACCACCGGGTCCTTGAGGCCCATGGAGTTGCGGCTGCCAGGCTTGTCGGCGGCGGCCGACATCCAGAACTCGCGCTGTTCGTTACCCGGCGAATTGGACTGCGGGAAGCTGCCGACGATCATGTCGAAGTCTCGGGAGCGGACGCGGTTGATGTATTGGGACACGTCGACGCGGCGGATCACCAGGTCGATGCCCAGGTCGCTCAGGTTGCGCTTGAACGGCAGCAATACCCGCTCGAACTCGGTCTGGGCCAGCAGGAATTCGATCGTCACCGGTTTGCCGGTGGCGTCGACCATTTTGTCGTCGACGATTTTCCAGCCAGCCTCCTGCAACAGCTGATAGGCCTTGCGCTGCTGCGTGCGGATCATGCCGCTGGCATCGGTCGTCGGGTTCTGGAAGGCCTCGGTGAACACTTGTTCGGGAATCTTGCCGCGGAAGGGATCGAGAATCGCCAGTTGATCGGCATCGGGCAGGCCGGTGGCAGCCATTTCCGAATTTTCGAAGAAACTGCGGGTGCGCACATAGGCGCCGTTGAACAGTTGCTTGTTGGTCCATTCGAAGTCGAGCAGCAATGTCAGCGCCTGGCGCACCCGCACGTCCTGGAACGTCGGACGTCGCAGGTTGAAGACAAACCCCTGCATCCCCGTCGGGTTGCCGTTGGCGATCTGTTCCTTGATCAATCGGCCTTCGGTGATTGCCGGAATGTTGTAGGCATTGGCCCAGTTTTTCGCGCTCATCTCCAGCCAGAAGTCGAACTGCCCGGCCTTCAGCGCTTCCAGCGCCACGGTGTTGTCGCGGTAGTAATCGGTGGTCATCACGTCGAAGTTGTAGAAGCCGCGGTTGGCCGGCAGGTCCTTGCCCCAGTAATCCTTGACCCGCTCATAACGCACCGAGCGCCCGGCCTTCACTTCGCTGACCTTGTACGGACCACTGCCCAACGGTATTTCCAGGTTGCCCTTGTTAAAATCCCGGTTCGCCCACCAGTGTTTCGGCAGCACCGGCAACTGGCCGAGGATCAACGGCAGTTCACGGTTATTGTTGTGCTTGAACTTGAACAGCACCGTGAGCGGGTCTTCGGCGACCGCTTCCTCGACGTCGTTGTAATAGCCGCGGTAGAGCGGGGCGCCGTCCTTGGTCAGGGTCTCGAAACTGAACACCACGTCCTCGGCACGGATCGGGTGACCGTCGTGGAAGCGTGCTTCCGGGCGCAGGTAAAAACGCACCCAGCTGTTGTCCGGGGCTTTTTCGATCTGGCCGGCGATCAATCCGTATTCGGTGAACGGTTCGTCAAGGCCCTGTTTGGCCAGGGTGTCGTAGATCATGCCGATGTCGTCGGCCGGCACACCTTTGCTGATGAACGGGTTGAGGCTGTCAAAGCCGCCGAAGCCGGCCTGGCGGAATATCCCGCCCTTGGGCGCATCCGGGTTCACGTAATCGAAATGCTTGAAGTCCGCCGGGTATTTTGGCGGTTCGTTGTAAAGCGTCACGGCGTGTTGCGGGGCGGCGCAAGCCAGCCCGGCGAACAACAGACCGCTGGCGTGCAGGAGCAGGGCACGTACGGGTTTCATCGATCTTTCTCCGAAGATTTCAACCACCACGCGCTCAGGCCCAGGGTATAGGGCGGCGTAGTGACGAAAGCGAACCGGTTGCGGTACGCCAGGCGGTGATAATTGAGATACCAGTTGGGAATGATGTAGTGCTGCCACAGCAGCACCCGGTCCAGGGCCTTTCCGGCGGCGACTTGTTCATCGCGGGTCTGGGCGCCGAGCAGTTGATCGAGCAGGTGGTCGACCACCGGGTTGGCGATGCCCGCGTAGTTTTTGCTGCCTTTGACTCCGGCCTGGCTGGAATGGAAATACTGCCATTGCTCCAGGCCGGGGCTCAGAGTCTGGTTGAGGGTCATCAGGATCATGTCGAAATCGAACTGATCGAGGCGCTGTTTGTACTGGGCGCGATCCACCGTCCGCAGCCGGGCATCGATACCGATGCTGGCGAGGTTCTCGACGTAAGGCTGGAGGATGCGTTCCAGGTTCGGGTTGACCAACAGTATCTCCAGGCGCAGCGGTTGCCCGGCGGCATTCTGTACGTGCTGGCCGTTGAGCTTCCAGCCGGCCTCAGACAGCAGGCTCAGGGCCTGGCGCATGGTTTCCCGGGGAATGCCGCGCCCCTGGGTTTGCGGCAGGCTGAACGGCTCCGTGAACAGTTTGGCCGGCAGTTGTTCGCGATACGGCTTGAGCATTAGCCATTCGTGCCCGACCGGCAGGCCGGTGGCGGAAAACTCGCTGTTGGGGTAGTAACTCATGGCGCGTGTGTACGCACCGCTGAACAGCGTGCGATTGGTCCATTCGAAGTCGAACATCAGCCCCAGCGCTTCACGGACTTTCGTGTCGGCAAAGGCCGGGCGCCGGGTGTTCATGAACAGGCCCTGGGTTTGGGTCGGGATCTGGTGCGGGATCTGCGCCTTGATCACGTCGCCGCGATTGACCGCCGGGAAGCGATAGCCGTTGTCCCAGTTCTTGGCCTGGTGCTCGATGTAGATGTCGAACTCGCCGGCCTTGAACGCCTCGAACGCCACGTCGCTGTCGCGATAGAACTCGACTTCCATACGGTCGAAGTTGTACTTGCCGCGGTTGACCGGCAGGTCCTTGCCCCAGTAATCCTTGACCCGCTCAAACACGATCTGCCGCCCGGGCGTGACCGCAGTGATGCGATACGGCCCGCTGCCCAACGGTGGTTCGAAGGTGGTGGCCTTGAAGTCGCGATCTTTCCAGTAATGCTGCGGCAGCACCGGCAATTCGCCCAGGCGCAGAATCAGCAGCGGATTGCCCGCACGCTTGAAAACAAAACGGATGCGATGCGGGTTGAGCACGTCGACGCGCGACACTTCCTGGAGATTGGTGCGGTATTGCGGGTGTCCTTCCTTGAGCAGCAAGCGGTAGGAGAATGCGACGTCGTACGCGGTAATCGGCTCGCCATCGTGAAATCGCGCTTCCGGACGCAGGTTGAACACCACCCAGCTGCGGTCCTCGCTGTATTCCACCGATTGAGCGATCAGGCCATAGCTGGAGGTGGGTTCATCGCCGGACGGCGCGTACTGGCCGGTGCCGACCATCAGCGGTTCGTTCAGCTCGTTGATGCCGTACTGCAGGAAATTCGCCGTGGAAACCGGGCTGGAGCCCTTGAAGGTATAAGGATTGAGCGTATCGAAGGTGCCAAACGCCATCACCCGCAACGTACCGCCCTTGGGCGCTTGCGGGTTGACCCAGTCGAAGTGGGTAAATCTGGCCGGGTACTTGAGCGTGCCGAACTGCGCATAACCATGGCTTTCGCTGATCGTCGCGCTTGCGGAGGAGCTCAAGGCCAGGCTGATCAGGAGCAGGAGGAGGGGACGCTTCAAGTCAGAGATCCGATCCAGGCGGCTTGGGCTTTGTGGGCCGTACAGTAACAGCTTGTATGGACAGGAAAAAGATGGGGATTTAATGCTCGGTTAATTGCTGGCTATCCCCACCTCTGTAGGAGCGAGCATGCTCGCGATGGTCGTTAACGATAACGCTGGCAACCTGACGCCCCGCGTCGCTTTCGGGTGCATCGCGAGCGTGCTCGCTCCTACAGGAAGGTAATGTCCGCTCACAAAAAAGCCCCTGAATTCAGGGGCTGTTTTTAGTGCGGGGAAGCAACCGTGAGCATCTGCCCCGGCTTGAGGGCCTGGCCGACGCGCGGGTTCCAGCGCTTGAGATGTTGCATCTCGACATTGAAACGCTTGGCCACGATGTACAGCGAGTCACCTTGCTGCACCTTATACTGGGTCTGCGGCTTTGTCGCTTTGGTCTTGGTCTTGGCGTTGGCCGCCACCACGGTGTTGATCCGGCCGGTATTGCGCTTGTTGGTCTTGTCCTGCATAACCAGCGTCTGGCCGACCTTGAGGTCCTTGCCGGTCAGCTTGTTCCAGCGTTGCAGGTCCTTGACATCAACCTTGTTGGCTTTGGCGATGGTGCCCAGGTTGTCACCACGTTTGACGCGGTAGGCGCGTTTAAGCGTGGCGACTTCGGAATTATCAACGCCGTCGAAGACTGGCTTGAGTGGACGCTGGCTGATCAATTCGTCCGGACGCATGGTCGACAGGCTGGCGGTCAATAGCTGCGCCTTGGACGTCGGCACCAGCAAATGTTGGGGACCGTCGATGGTGGTGCGCTGCTTGAAGGCCGGGTTGAGCTGAAACAGTTCGTCTTCGTCGATATTGGCCACCGCGGCGACCTTGGACAGGTCCATGCGCTGGTTGATTTCGACGACCTGGAAATACGGTTCGTTGGCAATCGGGTTGAGGTTCACCCCGTAGGCTTCTGGTGCCAGTACCACTTGCGACAAGGCCAGCAGCTTCGGCACGTAGGCCTGGGTTTCGGCGGGCAGCGGCAGGTTCCAGTAATCGGTCGGCAGGCCGAGCTTTTCGTTGCGCTCGATGGCCCGGCTGACCGTACCTTCGCCTGCGTTGTAGGCCGCGAGGGCCAACAACCAGTCACCGTTGAACATGTCGTGCAGGCGCGTCAGGTAGTCCATCGCTGCGGTGGTCGAGGCGGTGATGTCGCGACGGCCATCATAGAAACGGGTCTGACGCAGATTGAAATAACGCCCGGTGGAAGGAATGAATTGCCACAAGCCAACCGCATCGGCCCGGGAATAGGCCATCGGGTTGTAGGCGCTTTCAATCACTGGCAACAGCGCCAGCTCCAGCGGCATGTTGCGTTCTTCAAGGCGTTCGACGATGTAATGAATGTAGAGGCTGCCGCGTTCGCCGGCGTTTTCGAGGAACGAAGGATTGCTGGCGAACCACAGGCGCTGTTGCTCGATGCGCGGGTTGACGCCCAGACCTTCCTGCAGCTGGAAGCCCTGGCGCATGCGCTCCCAGACGTCCTGTGGAATTTGTGGTGTTGGCTTTTCGCTGAGCCAGATAGGCTTCTGTTTGGCTCGAGCGGCAATATTCGGTGTGTGGGCCGCTTCGGTCTGCGGCACATGGCTTGAACAGCCCGCCAGGGTGGCGGACACAGCCACCGCTATGGCTTGAGCCAAGCGGGTCAATGCGTCTGAATTGATGGCTTTACGAATAGATGACGACATTGGCTGGAAGTAAGTTCCGGGCAAAAATGTCGGGCGATTCTAGAAAGCGCACCCCCTGCGGTCAACCATTCAGATTGTCCGCAGTCGCGTCGAGCCCCATTAGAACGTGTCTTTCCACGCCCTCAAGGCCGCAAAAACCTCACTGGGCGCCCGGTTATGAGCTCCCATCCGTTCGTCCACTTTTTCTTTAACGGATGTTTCGCCTGTCCGTATAAATGGATTTGTCATCTTTTCCAGGGCCAGTGTCGAGGGCAGCGTGATGATCCCTGCCTGGCGTAGCTCCGTGACCTTGGCCAGGCGCTCGACGGTATGCGGGTTGCCGGGTTCGACCGCGACGGCGAAGCGCAGGTTGCTCAAGGTGTATTCATGGGTGCAGTAGACCCGGGTGTCCTCGGGAAACGAGGCGAGGCGCGTCAGCGAGGTGTGCATTTGCTCGGGTGTGCCTTCAAACAGGCGCCCGCAACCGGCGGCAAACAGGGTGTCGCCACAGAACAGCGTCCCTTCGTGATAGAAAGCAATGTGCCCCAAGGTGTGGCCGGGCACAGCGATGACCTCGAAGTCCCAACCGAGGACGCTGATGCGATCGTTGTCCTTCAGGGCTACGTCCCGCACCGGGATGGTTTCGCTGGCCGGACCATAGACCGTCGCGTCCGTCGCTTTTTTCAGTTGTTCGACGCCGCCGACATGGTCGTGGTGATGGTGTGTGATCAGAATGTCACTGAGCACCCACCCCGGATTCGCCGCGAGCCAGCCCTGAACCGGCGCGGCATCGCCGGGATCGACCACGGCACAGCGCCGGGTCTCGGGGTCTTGTAACAACCAGATGTAGTTGTCGGTGAAGGCGGGCAGGGCTGTGATCTGTATCATCGTCGGATTCGCCAAGCGGTAAACAATGGCGCATCTTAGAACTTCCTGGCGCGTTGGAGAATGCAATGACCGATAAAGCGTTCGCTCAGGCTGATCCTGACTGGCTGGCCTTGATCAGCGCGGCCCGTGAATGGCTGTCCGGCCCCCTCGGCCAATTTCTGCTGGACGAAGAACGACGCATGCTTGAAGACGAGCTGGGGCGCTTCTTCGGCGGCTATCTGGTGCATTACGGTCCTTCGGCCGAGATTCCGCCGTCGGCGCCTCAGGTCCAGCGCAACGTGCGGCTTGGCGCACCGTTGCCGGGGGTCGAGATTGTCTGCGAAGAGCAGGCCTGGCCCTTGAGCGAGCACGCCGCCGATGTGGTGGTGTTGCAGCATGGCCTGGATTTCTGCCTGTCGCCCCACGGCCTGCTGCGCGAAGCTGCGAGCAGCGTGCGCCCCGGCGGGCATTTGCTGATTATCGGGATCAATCCTTGGAGCAGCTGGGGCCTGCGCCACGTATTCGCCCACGATGCGCTGCGCAAGGCCCGCTGCATATCGCCGTCGAGGGTCGGCGACTGGTTGAATCTGCTGGGCTTCGCGCTGGAGAAACGCCGCTTCGGGTGCTATCGTCCGCCGCTGGCGTCCCCCGCCTGGCAAGCCCGGCTCGCCGGTTGGGAGCGCAAGGCCGGTGACTGGCAACTGTCGGGTGGCGGCTTCTATTTATTGGTGGCGCGCAAGATCGTCGTGGGCCTGCGTCCATTGCGGCAGGAACGGCGCGAACCGATGGGCAAGCTGATTCCCTTGCCGATGGCCAAGGTCAACCGGCGCAACATCGAACCGTAATACTGTTTTATTCCCGGCCGGGTTTGCCCCGGCCTCGGGCATCGTCGGTCGCTGATCGGCGAGCCACCGCATTTTCTGGATAGATTGGCATGAGCGATAGCGTAGAACTCTTCACCGACGGCGCCTGCAAAGGCAATCCTGGCCCTGGCGGCTGGGGCGCGTTGCTGGTGTGCAAGGGCGTTGAAAAAGAACTTTGGGGTGGCGAGGCCAACACCACCAACAACCGTATGGAACTGATGGGTGCCATCCGCGGGCTGGAAGAGCTCAAGCGTGCCTGTGACGTGGTGTTGACGACCGACTCGCAGTACGTGATGAAAGGCATCAACGAATGGATGGACAACTGGAAGAAGCGCGGCTGGAAAACCGCGGCGAAGGAACCGGTAAAAAACGCTGACCTGTGGAAGCTGCTGGACGAGCAGGTCAACCGTCACAACGTCACCTGGAAATGGGTGCGTGGGCACATTGGCCACCACGGCAACGAGCGCGCTGACCAGTTGGCCAACCGTGGCGTGGACGAAGTGCGCGGTTACAAACAAGCCTGAGCTGCGTCTTGAGCAACCGCGTCGTTCCCTTCGCGAGCAAGCCCGCTCCCACATTGAATTTGTGAGTCAGTGCATCCAGCTCGCATTGGTGCCTATAACTTGAGGCGCGAGCGCCCGTACGCTTCACCTCGCCAGATCGCGTGCTAATATCGCCGCTTTTGCACGATTGACCCGTTGAGAGCTGAGCACTGATGGCCACCAGATCCGTTGTACTCGATACCGAAACCACCGGCATGCCGGTGACCGACGGCCACCGGATTATCGAAATCGGTTGTGTCGAGTTGATTGGTCGGCGCCTGACGGGCCGGCATTTCCACGTTTACCTGCAACCGGACCGCGAAAGTGATGAAGGCGCCATCGGCGTCCACGGCATCACCAACGAATTCCTGGTGGGCAAGCCGCGCTTCACCGAAGTGGCCGATGAGTTCTTCGAATTCATCAAGGGCGCGCAGCTGATCATCCATAACGCGGCGTTCGACGTTGGCTTCATCAACAACGAATTTGCCCTGATGGGGCAGCACGACCGCGCGGATATCACCCAGCACTGTTCGATTCTCGACACCCTGATGATGGCCCGGGAACGTCACCCGGGCCAGCGCAACAGCCTCGATGCGTTGTGCAAGCGTTATGGCGTCGACAACTCCGGCCGTGAACTCCACGGCGCCTTGCTTGACTCCGAGATTCTCGCCGACGTCTACCTGACCATGACCGGTGGCCAGACCAGCCTGTCGCTGGCCGGCAATGCGTCCGATGGCAACGGTTCCGGCGAAGGCGCGGACAACTCCGCCACCGAAATCCGCCGCTTGCCGGCCGATCGCCAACCGACGCGGGTCATCCGCGCCAGCGAAGACGATCTGGCGCAGCACCTGGCGCGCCTGGAAGTCATCGCCAAATCCGCCGGCGCTCCGTCGCTGTGGCAGCAGTTGGTCGAGGCAAAGGCGCAGGCATAGGTTGCTTGAAAGATCGGGACCTCGTTGCACTCGACAGCGCCTGTAGGGAAATGCGAATCCCGTTGTAGGCGCTGCCGAAGGCTGCGATGTTTGCGCACCATCAACACGCATCCAATGACCCCTTTGAGGGCATCATGCTCGCCACTTCCGCCGCAACCCTCTACCCTGAGGTTATTGGCAGCCCACGGTCTGCCGCCTCAGGACACTGAGCCTCATGTATAAAGATTTGAAATTTCCGGTCCTGATCGTCCATCGCGACATCAAGGCAGACACCGTCGCCGGTGACCGCGTGCGTGGCATCGCCCGGGAGCTGGAGCAGGAAGGTTTCAGCATTGTGTCAGCGGTGGACTACACCGAAGGACGGCTGGTTGCGTCGACCCATCACGGCCTCTCGTGCATGTTGATTGCCGCTGAAGATCCCAGCGTTAATTGTCATTTATTACAGAATATGGCTGACCTGATCGGCCTGGCACGGGTGCGTGCACCGGACCTGCCAATCTTTGCCCTCGGCGAACAAGTGACTCTGGAAAACGCCCCGGCCGACGCCATGGACGAGCTCAATCAACTGCGGGGCATTCTTTACCTGTTCGAGGACACCGTGCCGTTCCTGGCACGTCAGGTGGCACGCGCCGCGCGCAAATACCTGGACGGTCTGCTTCCTCCGTTTTTCAAGGCGTTGGTGCAGCACACTGCCGACTCCAACTATTCCTGGCACACGCCGGGGCATGGCGGCGGCGTGGCGTACCACAAAAGCCCGGTGGGGCAGGCGTTCCACCAGTTTTTCGGGGAAAACACCTTACGCTCGGATTTGTCGGTGTCGGTGCCCGAACTGGGCTCGTTGCTCGATCACACCGGGCCGCTGGCCGAGGCCGAAGCGCGAGCGGCGCGCAACTTCGGCGCCGATCACACGTTTTTCGTGATCAATGGCACCTCGACCGCCAACAAGATTGTCTGGCACTCGATGGTCGGCCGCGATGACCTGGTGCTGGTGGACCGCAACTGCCACAAGTCGGTGCTGCACGCGATCATCATGACCGGCGCGATTCCCTTGTACCTGTGCCCGGAGCGAAACGAGCTGGGGATCATCGGCCCGATTCCGTTGAGTGAATTCAGCCGCGAATCGATCCAGGCCAAGATCAATGCCAGCCCGCTGACCAAAGGCCGCGAGCCCAAGGTCAAACTGGCGGTAGTGACCAATTCGACTTACGACGGCTTGTGCTACAACGCCGAGTTGATCAAACAGAGCCTGGGCAACAGCGTAGAAGTGCTGCATTTCGATGAGGCCTGGTACGCCTACGCGGCGTTTCACGAATTCTTTGCCGGACGTTACGGCATGGGCACCTCGCGCAGTGACGACAGCCCGCTGGTCTTCACCACCCATTCCACGCACAAACTGCTCGCGGCCTTCAGTCAGGCCTCGATGATTCACGTGCAGGACGGTGGCGCGCGGCAGCTGGATCGCGATCGCTTCAACGAAGCGTTCATGATGCACATCTCCACCTCGCCGCAGTACAGCATCATTGCGTCGCTGGATGTGGCTTCGGCAATGATGGAAGGCCCGGCCGGTCGTTCGCTGTTACAGGAAATGTTCGATGAAGCCTTGAGCTTTCGCCGGGCGCTGGCCAATCTGCGTCAGCACATCGCCGCCGATGACTGGTGGTTTTCCATCTGGCAGCCGCCGTCGGTGGAGGGCATCGAGCGAGTGGTGACCGAAGACTGGTTGCTGCAACCCGATGCCGACTGGCACGGCTTTGGTGGCGTGACCGACGATTACGTGCTGCTCGATCCGATCAAGGTGACCCTGGTGATGCCGGGGCTGACGGCGGGCGGCGCACTGAGTGAGCGCGGGATTCCGGCGGCGGTGGTCAGCAAGTTTCTGTGGGAGCGCGGACTGGTGGTCGAGAAGACCGGTTTGTATTCGTTCCTGGTGCTGTTTTCCATGGGCATCACCAAGGGCAAGTGGAGCACGCTGCTGACCGAGTTGCTCGAGTTCAAACGCAGTTACGACGCTAACGTCAGTCTCTCGGCGTGCCTGCCCTGTGTGGCGCAACAGGACGTCGCGCGATACAAGGGCATGGGATTGCGTGATTTGTGCGATCAACTGCATGCCTGTTATCGCAGCAACGCCACGGCCAAGCACCTCAAGCGCATGTACACCGTGCTGCCGGAAATCGCGATGAAGCCTGCGGACGCCTATGATCAGTTGGTGCGTGGCGAGGTAGAGGCCGTGTCGATCGATGCGCTGGACGGGCGCATCGCCGCCGTGATGCTGGTGCCCTATCCGCCGGGGATCCCGTTGATCATGCCCGGCGAGCGCTTTACCGACTCGACGCGCTCGATCAACGATTATCTGGCGTTTGCCCGCACGTTCGACAGCAGTTTCCCCGGATTTGTCGCCGATGTGCACGGCTTGCAACACGAAGACGAGGGCAATGGGCGGCTTTACACCGTCGATTGCATCAAGGAGTGAGGACCTTTCCCAGTATGCAACCGGTTATGAATCCGAAATACCCAGGGCTGTCGGTGCGAGTTGCCGATGATGGTTTCGCCGCTTATATCTGGGGCAGTGATTTCAGTTTTGAAGTCGCGGCCTATGGTGCGGCCGAAATCGGCAAACCGGTGGAGCAGTGGCCGGTGACGCCGATCACTCCTTACCGCAAGTGTTACGGCATCGATCCCGAAGAGTTCAGCAGTTTCCGTGATGCCGCCGACAGTGCGATTTTCATGGCTTATCTCGACGATGAGCCGGTGGGGCACCTGGTGATCAGTACCAACTGGAACGGCTTTGCCCACATCGACGAATTGGCGGTGCACGCGCCGGCCCGGCGACATGGTGTGGCCAAGGCGCTGCTGGACGTGGCGCAGTTCTGGAGCCGCAAGAAAAAGTTGCCGGGCATCATGCTCGAAACCCAGAACAACAACCTGGGTGCGTGCCGACTGTATGAACGTTGCGGGTATGTGATCGGTGGAACCGATCATCTGCGTTATCGCGGCATTGACCCGAACACCGCCGAGATCGCCTTGTTCTGGTATCGATTGTTCGATAATCCGCTGGAGAAGCCGATCAGTTCGCCAACATCGCCGCGGCTTGTTCCGTGACGATGTCCAGTAACGCCTGAGCGGCGGGTGAAGGTTCGCCGTTCTTCAGCGTCAGGGCATAGACGCTGATCGGCACGGCAGGCGCCAGCGGGCAGGCGTCCAGGCCTGCGGATTTGGCTCCGAGCGCGGTGAACGGATCGACAATCGCCAGGCCTTCACCGGCCTCGACCATGCTGCGCATCATCTGGTGGGTCTGAACCCGGGTATGGATGACGGGGGCAGGGCGCAAGGCGTGGAGTTTGTTGTCGAGCGCCGGGCTCAGCGGATCATGCCCTTCGAGGCCGACCATCGATTGGCCCGCCAGATCTTGCAAGGAAATATATTTCTGCTTCGGTTGCAGCCAGCCATGGGGGGCCAGTAGCTGCAATTTGCCTTGGGCGATGACCTGACAATCAATGTCCGCATGATCGGGGTCGTGCAGGCTCAGGCCCACATCGCTTTCCCGCAGGAGCAGGCTTCTGACGATGTCGCGGGTGGGTTGACTCAGAAGACTGCAAGGCACGTCAGGCAGACGCCGGCGCAGGGCGGCAATGCTTTGTGGCAACAACTGTTGTGCCAGCGGCGGGGTGCAAACGAGGCGAAGCGGTGGGGCGTGATATTGCTTGAGGCTGCTGGCAAGGCGCTGGACCGGTTCGAGGACTTCGTAGACGTGAGCGATCTCGACTTGAAGCTCTCGCGCCTCGCGCGTGGCCTGCAAGCGTCCCCGCACGCTGGAAAACAGCATGAAACCCAACAGGCTCTCGGCGTCACGCAGGAGGCTTTCTACCTCGGTCACTGGCAGCTGCAGCCATTCGGCAGCGGTGCCCAGGTGACCGGTCTGCAAAAGCGCCTGTATCACTTCGATATGACGTAAACGCATGCGTGAAGTCCATGTTCAGCAGGTGGGAAGAGTCAGTGGCTGAATCCTAACCCAAGTCCGTGCCTATGACTTCTGCTCATAACGCGAGGTTATGAGGCGACGTTGGTTTCCGGCAGGCCAGCAATGTAGGTGTCAGGTTCGCGAACAATGGTGATGTCCGACTGAACCAGCAGAAACTGGTTGTCATCGAGTTTTTTAACGCGATCACCGATGGCCAGTTTATAGGTGGTGACAGGCGCGGAGCCGGTGAGGCCGTCTGCCGGTGGGGTGGATTCCTGGAACTCATGCACGGAATAGACACGGCCTTCTGCGTCTCTTGCATGGAACTGACCGACGAGTACTGCTGCCATCTGCTTAGAACCTCTGGAGATAAATCACTCAATTTGCGGTTCTGTAGACCGTTGTTGGGCGAGGTAAGTTTTCCTACAGGAAAAAAATAGTCAGGGGCGGCATTTTTGCTCGCCCACTGATTGATACGTCATCTATAACTACAAGCTCTTTCCATCGAACAGTCGAGAATCTTCCATGAGCAACGTTTACACGATCGCCGTTGTGGTCGGCAGCTTGAGAAAGGAATCGATCAATCGCAAGGTTGCACTGGCCCTGGCCGATCTCGCACCTGCAAACCTCAAACTGAAGATCGTCGAAATTGGCGATTTGCCGCTGTACAACGAAGACATCGATGGTGCTTCACCGCCGGCAGCCTACAGCACTTTCCGGCAGCAAGTGAGTTCATCCGACGCGTTGCTGTTCGTCACCCCGGAATACAACCGGTCGGTTCCGGCGCCGCTGAAGAATGCGATCGACGTAGGGTCGCGCCCTTATGGCCAGAGCGCGTGGGGCGGTAAGCCGGGTGCGATTATCAGCGTGTCGCCGGGGGCGATCGGCGGGTTTGGCGCGAACCATCATTTACGTCAGTCGATGGTGTTTCTCAATGTGCCGTGCATGCAGCAGCCGGAAGCCTATTTGGGCGGCGCGGGGTCGGCGTTCGATGAGGCGGGCAAGTTGTCGGAGTCGGTGAAGCCGTTTCTGCAAAACTTTATCAATGCTTACGGGCAGTGGGTCGAGCAGCACAAGAAAGTCTGACAAACCCTGCAGGCGCGATGCTTGCCCGCGAAGGCGGCGTGCCTGTCAGCATTGAGGCCGCCTGACACACCCGCCTTCGCGGGCAAGCCACGCTCCTGCAAGGGCGATCGTCGTTTCCGAGGTTTGTACAGGCAAATCGCTGCACGGCGATGTGTTTTGGCTTTACTCCTCGCGCACATTACGGCTGAATCGCGGTTTGTTTTTTGTAAGGCTGCTTTGCATGCTCATCGCGTCGCTGATTTTCCTGCTGACCATCACCCTGGTGATCTGGCAACCCAAAGGCCTGGGCGTTGGCTGGAGCGCCGTGTTCGGCGCTGTGCTGGCGCTGATCTTTGGCGTGGTGCACCTGAGCGATATCCCGATTGTGTGGCAGATCATCTGGAATGCCACCGGCACCTTTGTCGCGTTGATCATCATCAGCCTGTTGCTGGATGAGGCGGGGTTCTTTGCCTGGGCGGCGCTGCATGTCGCCCGTTGGGGCCGCGGCAGTGGCCGCAAGTTGTTCGCTTACATGGTACTGCTGGGGGCGCTGGTCTCGGCACTATTCGCCAATGACGGCGCGGCGCTGATCCTCACGCCGATCGTGATTTCCATGTTGCTGGCCTTGCGCTTTTCCCCGGCGGCGACCCTGGCCTTCGTCATGGGCGCCGGGTTCATCGCCGATACCGCGAGCCTGCCGCTGGTGGTGTCGAACCTGGTCAATATCGTTTCCGCCGATTTCTTCCACATCACCTTCAATCGCTATGCGGCGGTGATGATTCCGGTCAACCTGGTCAGCGTCGCGGCGACGTTGGCGGTATTGATGTGGTTCTTCCGGCGCGACATTCCGAAGGATTACGACCCTGAGCAGTTGGAAGATCCGGCCAGCGCGATCCACGACAAGGCGACTTTTTTCGCGGGTTGGGTGGTTCTGGTGATCCTGTTGCTCGGCTGCTTCGCGCTGGAGCCCTTGGGCATCCCGATCAGCGCCATTTCAGCGGTGTGCGCGGCGCTGCTGTTGGGCATTGCCGCGCGAGGTCACAAGATTTCCACGCGCAAGGTCATGAAAGAAGCACCGTGGCAGATCGTGATTTTTTCCCTGGGCATGTATCTGGTGGTCTACGGCCTGCGCAACGCCGGGCTCACCGGGTATCTGGCGAGTTGGCTGGACGGGTTTGCCGGTTACGGCGTCTGGGGTGCAGCGATGGGCACTGGCGTGCTGACGGCGGTGCTGTCGTCGATCATGAACAACCTGCCGACGGTGCTGATCGGCCTGTTGTCGATTGATGCCAGCCAGGCGATGGGGGTGGTAAAGGAGGCGATGATCTATGCCAACGTCATCGGCAGCGACCTGGGGCCGAAGATCACGCCGATTGGCAGCCTGGCGACGTTGCTGTGGCTGCATGTGCTGGAGCGCAAGAATATCCGGATCGGCTGGGGGTATTACTTCAAGGTCGGGATTGTGTTGACGGTGCCGGTGTTGCTGGTGACGTTGGCGGCGTTGGCAGTGCGGCTGTCCATATAAACCGGGTTGGCCCGTTCGCGAGCAAGCCCGCTCCCACATGGGATGCGTTTCCCTGTGGGAGCGGGCTTGCTCGCGAAGAGGCCGGTGCGAACACTCACAACACTCAACCACCACCCGGCACATTCGGCCAAAGATCCGCCACCAGAAACAACCGCTCCGCTTCCTCCCAGTCGCCATCGTCGTTCTCGATCAGGCGCACTAGCAACTGCGCTGGCGCCAGCGGCTCCAGCTCGTTGAGCCACGTCTGCAGCTGCTCGGCGTTCCAGGTCTGTTCCACCGGATAATGCGCCGGCGCCAGCCAGGCATGCCGGGGCAGGGGTTGCCAGCGCCCGTACGGACGCTGGGCGACAAAGTCCTTCCAGTCCCTTTGATGCAGCCAGCTGCCGCGCAAATGCTGCGGGTGCGCGCCGTCCGGCGATTGCGACTGCCCCGGCCAGGGATACAACAGATAACCCCCCAACCACAAATGCGCACTGAATGGCTGGATATCCAGCGCGGCCAGTACCTCGCGGCTTTCGGGCCGGGCGGAAATCGGCAGTTGATGCTGGCTCAGGTGCGCCAGTTTGCGGTCCAGCCGATCATGGCAGCCGGGGCCCAGCCACAACGCCGTGTCGTGTCCGTCGCCATTCTGTGGGCCGAGGTAAAGCTTGATGGCCAGTTCCAGGTGATGCACACCGTCGCGGTCGCGCAACAGCATGTCCAGTTCGCCCAAGGTATGGCCCTCGCGGCGGATCGGCAGGTTAGCGGCGATCAGGTCGATGCCCGGCGCGTGGCGCACCGCGTATTGCCACAGCCGTTCGTAATAAAGGCCCAGGCGGCGGGTCCGGGCCTGGGCCAGCCAGTGCAGTAAATCGTAGCTGTCGCGATCGAGCTGTCGCAGCCACAGCTCCAGTCGTTCCGGGGCCTGCACCCAGTCGCTGCCGGTCAGCGGATGGCGTTGGGGCCACGGCGTGACTTCGAGCATCGGCGGCGCGAGGATGACCCAGGCCAGGTCGCGCACCTCGGGGTGGCGCAACTGGTGGGGTAACTGCAGCAAATCGGGAAATAGGATCATCTTGCGAGCATAGCCCTAAACCTGAGTACACCCTTGTAGCTGAAAGGATTTTGTCTATCCCGCGCTTTCGCCCATAATCGTGCTTTTCGTCGCCGCAGACTTTAGAGGCACCATGGAGCAATTTCGTAATATCGGCATCATCGGTCGCCTGGGCAGTTCGCAGGTGCTGGATACCGTCCGCCGACTGAAACGCTTTCTGCTCGATCGTCACTTGCACGTGATCCTCGAAGACACCATCGCCGAAGTGCTGCCGGGGCATGGCCTGCAAACCTCGTCGCGCAAGATGCTCGGCGAAGTCTGTGACATGGTGATTGTCGTCGGCGGTGACGGCAGCCTGTTGGGCGCCGCCCGCGCGCTGGCCCGACACAATATCCCGGTGCTCGGCATCAACCGCGGCAGCCTGGGCTTCCTGACAGATATCCGCCCGGACGAACTCGAAGTCAAAGTCGCCGAAGTGCTGGACGGCCATTATCTGGTGGAAAACCGCTTTCTGCTGCAGGCTGAAGTCCGCCGTCACGCCGAGGCCATCGGTCAGGGTGATGCGCTGAACGACGTGGTGCTGCACCCCGGCAAATCCACGCGAATGATCGAGTTCGAGCTGTACATCGATGGCCAGTTCGTCTGCAGCCAGAAGGCCGACGGGCTGATCGTCGCCACGCCGACCGGCTCGACCGCCTACGCGTTGTCGGCGGGCGGCCCGATCATGCATCCCAAGCTCGACGCTATTGTGATTGTGCCCATGTACCCCCATACCTTGTCGGGCAGGCCAATTGTGGTCGATGGCAACAGTGAGCTGAAAATCGTCGTGTCCAAGGATATGCAGATCTACCCGCAAGTCTCCTGCGATGGGCAGAACCATTTCACCTGCGCACCGGGCGACACCATCACCGTCAGCAAGAAAGCGCAGAAGCTGCGGCTGATCCACCCGCTCGACCACAACTATTATGAAGTCTGCCGGACCAAGCTCGGCTGGGGCAGCAAGTTGGGGGGTGGAGGCGACTGATGCTCGATCCCGCGCGAAGTTACGATCTGATCGGTGACGTGCACGGTTGCGCTCTGACCCTTGAGCACTTGCTCGACCAGCTCGGTTATCACAAACAGGGTGGCGTCTGGCGGCATGCGTCGCGCATGGCGGTGTTCGTCGGTGACATCATCGACCGAGGTCCGCGAATTCGCGAAGCGCTGCACATCGTCCACGACATGGTCGAGGCCGGCCAGGCGCTGTGCATCATGGGCAACCATGAATTCAATGCACTCGGCTGGAGCACGCCAGCGCCGCCGGGCAGTGGCAAGCAATTCGTGCGCGAGCACACGCCCCGTCACGCGCGTCTGCTTGGTGAGACCCTGACCCAGTTTGAACACCACCCCGGCGATTGGCACGACTTCCAGCAGTGGTTCTACGATTTGCCGCTGTTTGTCGATGCCGGGCGTTTCCGCGTGGTGCACGCCTGCTGGGACGCGGGCCTGATCGAGCCGCTGCGCGCGCAGTTTCCCGATGGCTGCATCGATGAGCACTTCCTCCAGGCCTCGGCCGTGCCGGGCAGCTTTGCCTGCACCGTGTTCGACCGTTTGCTGCGCGGCACCGACATGCGCTTGCCTGACGGCTTGACCATGACCAGCGGCGATGGCCTGACGCGATCGTTCTTCCGCACCAAGTTCTGGGAAGACGACCCGCAAACCTACGGAGACATTGTGTTCCAGCCTGACGCCCTGCCGGAACCCGTGGCCCGAACGCCGCTGTCCTCCACCGAAAAAAACACCCTGCTGCGCTATGGCGTGGACGAGCCTTTGCTGTTCGTCGGCCACTACTGGCGCAGCGGCAAACCGGCGCCGATCCGGCCGAACCTGGCCTGCCTGGACTACAGCGCGGTGCTCTACGGCAAACTGGTTGCCTATCGCCTGGACCAGGAAACCCGGCTCGATCCGCATAAGTTTGTCTGGGTCGATGTCGAACGGCCGGAGGTGCTGCGATGAGTGCCGTTGCCGTACTGCGCCTGCCGCTGGCGGTGGACCTGAGCGGGTTCGTCAACCTGTTGCAACGCATGCAGGTGCCACATCGGGTCAGTGAAGAAGAGGGCGAGCAGGTGTTATGGGTGCCGGCCAATATCAGCGACGACGTGCGCGTGCTGTACGAGCGCTTTCCCGCCGGCGATCCCGATCACCAGCTGGATATCCCGGTGGCGCAAACCACCAAGCGCCCGGGTTTCGTCGAGCAGCTGCGCCACGCCAAGGCGACGGCGCTGGTGCTATTGCTGACCCTGATCGTCGGTGCGGTGACGCTGCTGGGTGAAAACCTCGCCACCCTGCATTGGTTCACCTTCCTCGATTTTCGCGTGGTTGGCGAATACCTGCATTTCACCCCACTGGCCGACAGCCTGGAAGCGGGGCAGTGGTGGCGCCTGGTAACGCCGATGCTGATCCACTTCGGCTTCCTGCACCTGGCCATGAACGGCATGTGGTATTGGGAGCTGGGGCGGCGCATCGAGTCGCGTCAGGGCAGCATCAACCTGATCGGCCTGACGCTGCTGTTTGCCCTGGTGTCGAATTATGCGCAGTTCGTTTTCAGCGGCCCGACCCTGTTCGGCGGGTTGTCCGGTGTGCTGTACGGCCTGCTCGGGCATTGCTGGATTTTCCAGCTGTTGTCGCCGAACCGCGCCTATCGCCTGCCGCGTGGCGTGCTGGTGATGATGCTGGTGTGGCTGCTGCTGTGCCTGTCGGGGCTGGTCTCGATGATCGGTTTCGGTGAAATCGCCAACGCCGCCCATGTTGGCGGGTTGCTCGTCGGATGCTTGACCGGCTTGTTGGGTGGTTCGTACAACCGCCGTAAACTGGCCGTCTAAAACAGTTACGTGAATCAAAGAGCGCGGAGACCCAATGTCCTCTTTCAACGAAATGATCAAGAACATCACCCCGGACATCTACCAGAGCCTGAAATTGGCGGTGGAAATCGGTAAATGGTCCGACGGTGGCAAGCTCACCGCCGAGCAAAGGGAATTGTCGCTGCAAGCAATGATCGCCTGGGAAGTCCAGAACCTGCCGGAAGAAGAGCGGACGGGCTACATGGGGCCGCAGGAATGCAGCTCCAAGTCGATCAGCGTGCCCAACATCCTGTTCAAGTCGGATGCCATCCATTGATCGAGATTGGCCGCGGTGCAATCAGCAAGATGTCGGCACGCCTGGACGGGTCCGACGTGCAGTACGCGTTTCGTCTGGGCGAGGTCGAGGTGCCGGTCAATCCATTGATCGGCAGCACGGTTCGCCTCGAATACCTGGGAGCGATCTTCTGCTCCCATTGCGGGCGCAAGACCAAAACCAGTTTCAGCCAGGGTTACTGCTATCCGTGCATGACCAAGCTGGCGCAGTGCGACCTGTGCATCATGAGTCCAGAGCGATGCCACTACGACGCAGGCACCTGCCGTGAGCCGGAGTGGGGCGAGAAGTTCTGCATGACCGATCACATCGTTTACCTGTCGAACTCGTCCGGGGTGAAAGTCGGAATCACCCGCGCCACCCAGCTGCCGACCCGCTGGATCGACCAGGGTGCCCGTCAGGCGTTGCCGATCATGCGCGTGGCGAGCCGCCAGCAGTCGGGTTTCGTCGAAGACCTGTTCCGCAGTCAGGTGGCCGACAAGACCAATTGGCGTGCTTTACTCAAGGGCGAAGCGATTTCCGTGGACCTGGCCGAAGTTCGCGATCAGCTGTTTGAAAGCTGTGCCGAGGGATTACAAGCATTGCAGGAACGATTCGGCCTGCAGGCAATCCAGACCATTGCGGACGTGGCGCCACTCGAAATCCGTTATCCGGTCGAGCAGTACCCGGCCAAGATCGTCAGTTTCAACCTGGACAAGAACCCGATTGCCGAAGGCACGCTGCTGGGGATCAAGGGCCAATACCTGATTTTCGACACCGGCGTGATCAACATTCGTAAATACACGGCTTATCAGCTCGCCGTGCATCAGTAAGGATTCCAGCATGCGCACCGAACAACCGAAGATGATCTATTTGAAGGACTATCAGGCGCCTGAATACCTGATCGACGAGACGCACCTGACCTTCGAGTTGTTCGAGGACCACAGCCTGGTCCACGCGCAACTGGTGATGCGCCGCAACCCCGAGCGTGGCCCGGGCCTGCCGCCGCTGGTGCTGGATGGTCAGCAGCTTGAGCTTTTGGCGGTGACGCTGGCGGACCGCGAATTGAGCGACGCGGATTATCAACTGACCGAAAACCACCTGACCCTGCACCCGACCAGCACCACGTTCACGGTCGACACCAGCGTCCGGATTCATCCGGAAACCAACACCGCGCTGGAAGGCCTGTACAAATCCAGCGGTATGTTCTGCACCCAGTGCGAGGCTGAAGGCTTTCGCAAGATCACCTATTACCTCGACCGTCCGGACGTGATGAGCAAGTTCACCACCACGGTGGTCGCTGAACAGCACAGCTACCCGGTGTTGCTGTCCAACGGCAACCCGATTGCCAGCGGTCCGGGCGAAGACGGCCGGCACTGGGCGACCTGGGAAGACCCGTTCATGAAACCGGCGTACCTGTTCGCGTTGGTGGCCGGTGACTTGTGGTGCGTCGAGGACACCTTCACCACCATGACCCAGCGCTCGGTGGCGCTGCGCATCTACGTCGAGCCGGAAAATATCGACAAGTGCCAGCACGCCATGAACAGCCTGAAGAAGTCCATGCGCTGGGATGAAGAAGTCTACGGTCGCGAATACGACCTGGACATCTTCATGATCGTCGCGGTCAACGACTTCAACATGGGCGCCATGGAGAACAAGGGCCTCAACATCTTCAACTCCAGCGCCGTGCTGGCCCGTGCTGAAACCGCGACCGATGCCGCGCACCAGCGTGTGGAAGCGATCGTCGCCCACGAATATTTCCACAACTGGTCGGGCAACCGCGTGACCTGCCGCGACTGGTTCCAGTTGTCGCTGAAGGAAGGTTTCACCGTATTCCGTGATTCCGGTTTCTCCGCCGATATGAACTCGGCCACCGTGAAACGCATCCAGGACGTGGCTTACCTGCGCACGCACCAGTTCGCCGAAGACGCCGGCCCGATGGCCCACGCCGTGCGTCCGGACAGCTTCATCGAGATTTCCAACTTCTACACCCTGACCGTGTATGAAAAGGGCTCGGAAGTGGTCGGCATGATCCACACCTTGCTCGGCGCCGACGGCTTCCGCAAAGGCAGCGACCTGTATTTCGAACGCCACGACGGCCAGGCCGTCACCTGCGACGATTTCATCAAAGCCATGGAAGACGCCAACGGTGTCGACCTGACTCAGTTCAAGCGCTGGTACAGCCAGGCCGGTACGCCGCGTCTCGCGGTAAGTGAGTCCTACGACGCCGCCGCGAAAACCTACAGCCTGACGTTCCGACAGAGCTGCCCGCCGACCCCGGATAAAGTTGAAAAACTGCCGTTCGTGATTCCGGTAGAGCTGGGCCTGCTGGATTCGACAGGCGCAGCGATTGCCCTGCGTCTGTCCGGCGAAGCCAGCGCTCAAGGCACGTCGCGGGTGATTTCGGTGACTGAAGCCGAGCAGACCTTCACCTTCGTCGATATCGCCGAACAACCGCTGCCTTCGCTGCTGCGTGGCTTCTCGGCGCCGGTGAAACTGAGCTTCCCGTACAACCGCGACCAACTGATGTTCCTGATGCAGCACGACAGCGACGGTTTCAACCGCTGGGATGCCGGTCAGCAATTGTCGGTTCAGGTCTTGCAAGAATTGATCGCCCAGCAGCAGCGGGGCGAGACGCTGGTGCTGGATCAGCGTCTGGTAACGGCCTTGCGCACGGTGTTGTCGGACGAGACGCTGGACCAGGCGATGGTCGCCGAAATGCTCTCGCTGCCAGGCGAGGCGTATCTGACCGAAATCAGCGAAGTGGCCGACGTCGACGCCATCCACATCGCCCGGGAATTTGCCCGCAAGCAATTGGCCGATGGTTTGTTCGAGGCGTTGTGGCTGCGTTATCAGGCCAACCGCGACCTGTCGAAGAAAACGCCGTATGTCGCCGAGGCCGAGCACTTTGCTCGTCGTGCGCTGCAGAACATTGCGCTGTCGTACCTGATGTTGGTGGGTAAACCTGAAGTCCTGGCGGCCACGCTCGAGCAGTTCGAGACCAGCGACAACATGACCGAGCGCTTGACGGCGTTGGCCGTGCTGGTCAACTCGCCTCATGAAGAAGAGAAGGCCGCCGCGCTGGCGAGTTTTGCCGAGCACTTCAAGGATAACCCGCTGGTCATGGATCAATGGTTCGGCGTTCAGGCCGGCAGCCCGTTACCGGGTGGCTTGGAGCGGGTCAAGGCGTTGATGCAGCACCCGGCGTTCAACATCAAGAACCCGAACAAGGTGCGGGCACTGGTCGGCGCGTTTGCCGGGCAGAACCTGATCAACTTCCACGCGGCGGATGGCTCGGGTTATCGCTTCCTCGCCGATCTGGTGATCGAACTGAACGGCTTCAACCCACAGATCGCCTCTCGCCAACTGGCACCGCTGACGCGCTGGCGCAAGTATGACGATGCTCGTCAGGCATTGATGAAAGGTGAGCTGGAGCGAATTCGCGCTTCGGGTCAGCTGTCCAGCGACGTGTTTGAAGTGGTCAGCAAAAGCCTGGCATAAGGTCGCGGTTAGCTCCCTCGGGGTTCACTCGGATCCTGTGGGAGCGAGCCTGCTCGCGAAATACCCGAGAGCGCCGCGGGCGTCTGGTTTCCCGTGTTATCGTTGCCGTCCATTGCGAGCAAGCTCGCTCCTACAGTGGAATGCGTCCCCCAACAATCACCCCGCCTGATACCCCATCATTCACCCATCCCACTGCACCCCGCAGGTTAACAAAACATAACGTGGCGTCGATTGTCAGACCTTTCCAAACCCCGATAGGATAAGCCAGCTTCCGAAGGGGCTCTGGATTGCGGGTTTCAGGACTATGCTCCTAACCATTCAATCCCCACGAGCACCCCTTACGGCGCCCTGAAAGGTTGAACGACCTAACAATAATAATGGGGGAAGGTCTATGAGTGAGCCTGTCATGGGTGTGGGTACTTGCCGCCCGCCGGCGCTGCGCAAAATCGCGTTGCTGGCTACAGCGCTCTCGCTGCTGGGCTGTGCCGTGTTGTCGGCACCGGTGCTGGCCGCGGCGGCGCCAGCGTCCGACATGGTTTATGCCGTTGAGTCCGCCAAGGCCAGCAAAAGCCTGATGCTTGACGTCGTCCATGCCGGCAAGCGCCTCGTGGCGGTCGGTGATCGCGGACACATTCTCTATTCCGATGACCAGGGCACCACCTGGACCCAGGCCAAAGTGCCGACCCGGCAACTGCTGACCTCGGTCTATTTTGTCGATGACAAGCACGGCTGGGCCGTCGGCCACGACGCACAGATCCTCGCCAGCGAGGACGGCGGCGTCACCTGGACCAAGCAATTCGAAGACCTCAAACGTGAAGCGCCGCTGCTCGATGTCTGGTTCCAGGACGTCAACAGCGGCTTTGCCGTGGGGGCTTACGGCGCGTTGATGGCCACCACCGACGGCGGCAAGCACTGGGAAGACGTCAGCGATCGCCTGGACAACGAAGACCAGTATCACCTCAACGCCATCGGTGCGATCAAGGATGCCGGGCTGTTCATCGTCGGCGAGCAGGGCAGCATGTTCCGCTCCGCTGATTGGGGCCAGACCTGGGAAAAGCTTGAAGGCCCATACGAAGGCTCGTTGTTCGGTGTGATCGGTACCGCCCAGGCCAACACGCTGCTGGCCTACGGTCTGCGCGGCAATCTGTTCCGCTCCACCGATTTCGGCAGCACCTGGGAACCGGTCGAGCTGAAAGCCGCCCGCGGCGCACTGGAATTTGGCTTGTCCGGCGCTACGCTGCTGGACGACGGTTCCATCGTGATCGTCGGCAACGGTGGCAGCGTGATCCGCAGCAATGACAACGGCGAAACCTTCAGCGTGTTCAACCGCCCGGATCGCATTTCCGTTTCGGCGGTGACTGCAGCGGGCAACGGTAATCTGATTCTGGCAGGACAGGGCGGCGTTCGCGCTACTTCGCCAACCGGCTCAGAGCTGGGCAAATAATAAGAAGGGCGGAGCTATGACATCCATGACAAGCCATCACCAGGACAAGGCGACGTTTCTCGAACGCCTGATCTTCAACAACCGCCCGGCAGTGATTGTGATCTGCCTGCTGGTCAGCATTTTTCTGTTCTGGCAGGCGACGCTGATCCGGCCGTCCACCAGCTTCGAAAAAATGATCCCGCTGGAGCATCCGTTCATTCAAAAGATGATGGAGCACCGCAACGATCTGGCGAACCTGGGCAACACCGTGCGGATTTCGGTGGAAGCCACCGACGGCGACATCTTCTCCAAGGAGTACATGGAGACCCTGCGTCAGATCAACGACGAAGTGTTCTACATTTCCGGCGTCGATCGTTCCGGCCTCAAGTCGCTGTGGAGCCCGAGCGTACGCTGGACCGAGGTGACGGAGGAGGGCTTCGCTGGCGGTGAAGTGATCCCGCAGAGTTACAACGGATCCCAGGAAAGCCTCGACCTGCTGCGCAACAACGTGCTCAAGTCCGGGCAGGTCGGGCGTCTGGTGGCCAACGACTTCAAGTCGAGCATCGTCGACATCCCGCTGCTGGAGTCTTATCCGGACCCGCAGGACCAGGGCAAGTTGCTGGCGCTCGACTACCGCAAGTTCTCCCACGAGCTGGAAGAAAAGATCCGCGACAAGTTTGAAAAACAGAACCCCAACGTGCAGATCCACATCGTCGGTTTCGCCAAGAAAGTCGGCGACCTGATTGATGGCCTGGTGATGGTGGTGATGTTCTTCGGCGTCGCCTTCATCATCACCCTGATCCTGCTGTACTGGTTCACCAACTGCATGCGCAGCACCGTGGCGGTGTTGAGTACCACGCTGGTGGCGGTGGTCTGGCAGCTCGGCTTGATGCACTTTTTCGGGTTCGGGCTCGATCCGTATTCGATGCTGGTGCCGTTCCTGATCTTCGCCATTGGTATTTCCCACGGCGTGCAGAAAATCAATGGCATCGCCTTGCAGTCCAGCGAGGCCGACAACGCCTTGACCGCGGCACGGCGTACTTTCCGCCAACTGTTCCTGCCGGGGATGATCGCGATCCTGGCGGACGCGGTCGGCTTCATCACGCTGCTGATCATCGACATCGGCGTGATCCGCGAGCTGGCCATCGGCGCGTCCATCGGCGTAGCGGTGATCGTGTTCACCAACCTGATCCTGCTGCCCGTGGCGATTTCCTACGTCGGCATCAGTAAACGTGCGGTCGAGCGCAGCAAGAAAGACGCGCACCGCGAACACCCGTTCTGGCGCCTGCTGTCGAACTTTGCCAGCCCGAAAGTCGCACCGGTGTCGATCGTCCTGGCCTTGCTGGCCTTCGGTGGCGGCCTCTGGTACAGCCAGAACCTGAAAATCGGCGACCTCGACCAGGGGGCCCCTGAGCTGCGCCCGGATTCGCGCTACAACAAGGACAACAACTTCATCATCAACAACTATTCCACCAGTTCCGACGTGTTGGTGGTGATGGTCAAGACCAAGGCTGAAGGCTGCTCGCGCTACGAAGCCATGGCGCCCATCGACGAACTGATGTGGAAGATGCAGAACACCGAGGGCGTGCAGTCGGCGATCTCCCTGGTGACCGTGTCCAAGCAGATGATCAAGGGCATGAACGAGGGCAACCTGAAATGGGAAACCCTGTCGCGCAACCCGGACGTGCTGAACAACTCCATCGCCCGGGCCGATGGCCTGTACAACAACAGTTGCTCCCTGGCGCCGGTGCTGGTGTTCCTCAACGATCACAAGGCGGCGACGCTGGATCGCGCGGTGCATGCGGTGCAGGACTTCGCCAAGGAGAACAACAAGGAAGGCCTGGAATTCATTCTGGCCGCCGGTAACGCCGGGATCGAGGCGGCCACCAATGAGGTGATCAAGGAATCCGAGCTGACCATCCTGATCCTCGTCTACATCTGCGTGGCGACGATGTGCATGATCACCTTCCGTTCCTGGGCCGCGACCTTGTGCATTGTGTTGCCGCTGGTGCTGACCTCGGTGCTCGGCAATGCCCTGATGGCCTTCATGGGCATCGGCGTGAAAGTCGCGACATTGCCGGTGGTGGCGCTGGGTGTGGGGATTGGCGTGGACTACGGCATCTACATCTACAGCCGCCTGGAAAGTTTCCTGCGTGCCGGCCTGCCGTTGCAGGAAGCCTATTACCAGACCCTGAAATCCACCGGTAAAGCGGTGCTGTTCACCGGTCTGTGCCTGGCGATCGGCGTGTGCACCTGGATCTTCTCGGCCATCAAGTTCCAGGCCGATATGGGCCTGATGCTGACCTTCATGCTGCTCTGGAACATGTTCGGCGCGCTGTGGCTGCTGCCGGCACTGGCGCGGTTCCTGATCAAGCCGGAAAAGCTGGCGGGGCAGAAGGGCAATTCGTTGTTTGCCCACTGATCCCGGTTTGAACTGAAAAAGCCGCAACCTCAGGGTTGCGGCTTTTTTTACACTGAAGATCGACACAACTCCTGTGGGAGTTGGCAAGCCAGCTCCCACAGGGATAGTGGTGTTCAGGAAGGCTCGGAACCCAACACCACATTCAACGCACTGCGCGCATCATCCAGCTGCACCAACGTCGCATGCCGCGCACCCAGCGCATCACGGTTCTCGATCGCGGTGAGTATCGCCTTGTGCCGTGGCAACGCCAGTTCATGCAGGTTCGGCCGCTGGTTGGAATGCTTCAGCGCCTCGGCAATCGCCACTGACAACATGTTGCACAGGTTGGCCAGCAGGTCGTTGTGGGTCGCGTCTGCGATGCGGCTGTGGAAATCCAGGTCCGGTTGCAGCAGGGCTTCCGGTGTCAGTGCCGCTTCCATGCGTTGATACGCTTCACCGATGGAGGCAATGTCGGCGTCGGTGGCGAACTGCGCGGCCAGGGCGGCAGCGGCGGGTTCGATGATGCTGCGCACGCTGGTCAGCAGATCGAAGAATTCATTTTGCGGGCTACTTTGCATCAACCAGTGCAGGACGTCCGGATCGAGCATGTGCCATTCCTTGCGCTGCTTGACCACCGTGCCCACCCGCGGACGGGAATACACCAGGCCTTTGGCGACCAGCACGCGCGTGGCTTCGCGCAGCACCGGGCGGCTGACCGCGTACTCTTCGCACAGCAGGGCTTCGGCGGGCAGTTTGTCGTCCGGTTTGAAGCGACCCGAAACGATCTGCATGCCCAGTTCCTGGACGATGCGCGAGTGCATGCTTTTGCGGTCGGAGGGTTTGCGGTAATCCATGGGGAACGGCGCGATCCTGTGCGGTGGAGATGCCGCGCATGATAGCAGGCACGGCGCAATCTTGAGGCAAGTGCAAATCAAATGTGGGAGCGGGCTTGCTCGCGAAAGCGGTGTTGCAGTCAATACATAAGTTAACTGACACACCGCTTTCGCGAGCGAGCCCGCTCCCACAGGGGAGGGTGAGATTAGTGGGAGTGGCGCGGCACTTCTGAACCGCGGCATCCGACCAGGAAGTCGAAATCGCAACCCTGATCCGCTTGCAGCACATGGTCGACGTACAGCTGACGGTAACCGCCGAGGATCAGGTTCTGCGGCGGTTGCAGATCGGCCATGCGCGCCGCCAGCTCCGCATCCGGAATATCCAGGTGCAGACGACCATTGGCGCAATCCAGTTCGATCCAGTCACCTTCCTTCACGGTCGCCAGAGGGCCGCCGGCCGCCGCTTCCGGCGCCACATGCAACACCACCGTGCCGTACGCGGTACCGCTCATGCGCGCATCGGAAATCCGCACCATGTCGGTCACGCCTTGCGCCAGCAGTTTCGCCGGCAGGCCCATGTTGCCGACTTCGGCCATGCCCGGATAACCCTTCGGCCCGCAGTTCTTCATCACCAGAATCGAATCGGCATCGACGTCCAGTTCCGGGTCGTTGATCCGCGCCTTGTACATGTCGAAGTTCTCGAACACCACCGCACGGCCGCGATGCTGCATCAGTTCGGCACTGGCCGCAGACGGTTTGAGCACGGCTCCCAACGGCGCCAGGTTGCCGCGCAACACGCAGATGCCGCCGTCGGCGCGGATCGGATTGTCGAGTGTGCGAATCACTTCGTCCTGGCCATAGATCGGCGCGTCCTTGGTGTTTTCGCCGAGGGTCTTGCCGTTCACGGTCAAGGCGTTCGGGTGCGGAATCAGGTTGGCTTCGCCGAGGCGACGCAGCACGGCCGGCAAGCCGCCGGCGTAGTAGAACTCTTCCATCAGAAAACGGCCGGACGGCTGCAGGTCGACGATGGTCGGCATGCCGCGGCCGATGCGGGTCCAGTCGTCCAGCTCCAGGTCCACGCCGATGCGACCGGCGATGGCTTTCAAATGGATCACCGCGTTGGTCGAACCGCCGATGGCCGCGTTCACCCGGATCGCGTTTTCGAAGGCTTCCTTGGTGAGGATCTTCGACAACCGCAAGTCTTCCCGGACCATCTCCACCGCGCGCATGCCGGACATGTGCGCCAACACATAGCGACGTGCATCGACGGCGGGAATCGCCGCGTTGTGGGGCAGGGAAGTGCCGAGGGCTTCGGCCATGCAGGCCATGGTGGACGCGGTGCCCATGGTGTTGCAGGTGCCCGCGGATCGGGACATGCCACCCTCTGCCGCCAGGAAGTCATCGAGGGTGATGGTGCCAGCCTTCACTTGTTCGCTGAGCTGCCAGACCACGGTGCCCGATCCAATGTCCTGGCCTTTGTGCTTGCCGTTGAGCATCGGCCCGCCGGTGACCACGATCGCCGGCACGTCACAACTGGCGGCGCCCATCAACAGGGCGGGGGTGGTTTTGTCGCAGCCGGTCAGCAGCACCACACCATCGATGGGGTTGCCGCGAATGGCTTCTTCGACGTCCATGCTCGTCAGGTTGCGAGTGAACATCGCGGTCGGACGCAGGTTTGACTCGCCGTTGGAAAACACCGGGAACTCGACCGGCCAGCCCCCGGCTTCGATCACGCCGCGTTTGACGTGCTCGGCAATCTGACGGAAATGCGCGTTGCACGGGGTCAGCTCCGACCAGGTGTTGCAAATGCCGATGATCGGTTTGCCGTGGAACTGGTGGTCGGCGATGCCCTGATTCTTCATCCAGCTGCGGTACATGAAGCCGTTCTTGTCGGCCGTGCCAAACCATTGGGCGGAGCGCAGGGTGGGTTTCTTATCAGACATGATCGATTCTCTTATTGTATGACTATATTGTTCGAGCTGACGCCTAACATAAGCGCAAATTCCGCGGTTTGGAAGTGTTGCGAGCTTAAATAGTATTACTATATAGTCGCGCTCAGTGGAGGGATGGCCCTGGTGGTTTTCCGCGAGAGGCGTCCCCCGAGGTTCTATAACAACAACAATCGGAGACCGATCTCATGAGCCAGGAACTGCGGCTTATTCGTCGCATCACGCTGAAACTGATTCCCTTCCTGATTTTGCTGTACCTGATCGCCTATGTGGACCGCTCCGCCGTAGGTTTCGCCAAGCTGCACATGGGCGCTGACATCGGTATCGGCGATGCGGCCTACGGCCTCGGTGCCGGACTGTTCTTCATCGGTTACTTCCTGCTGGAAATCCCCAGCAACCTAATGCTCGAACGTTTTGGCGCGCGGCGCTGGTTTGCGCGGATCATGATCACCTGGGGCGCCATCACCATCGGCATGGCCTTCGTCCAGGGGCCGCACAGCTTTTACGTGATGCGTTTTCTGCTTGGTGCCGCCGAAGCCGGGTTCTTCCCAGGCGTTCTGTACTACATCACCCAGTGGTTCCCGGTTCGCCATCGCGGCAAGATCCTCGGCCTGTTCATCCTGTCTCAACCGATTGCCATGCTGATCACCGGCCCGGTGTCCGGCGGCCTGCTCGGCATGGACGGCATCCTTGGATTGCACGGCTGGCAGTGGCTGTTCATCGTCATCGGCACCCCGGCGATCCTGCTGACCTGGCCGGTGCTGCGCTGGTTGCCTGATGGCCCGCAACAGGTGAAATGGATGGAGCAGTCCGAGAAAGACTGGCTGGCCGGCGAGCTGAAAAAGGACCTGGAAGAGTACGGCCAGACTCGCCATGGCAATCCGCTGCATGCGCTCAAGGACAAGCGGGTGTTGCTGCTGGCGCTGTTCTATCTGCCGGTGACCCTGAGCATCTACGGTCTGGGCCTGTGGTTGCCGACGCTGATCAAACAGTTTGGCGGCACTGACCTGGTGACCGGTTTCGTGTCCTCGGTGCCGTATCTCTTCGGGATCATCGGTTTGCTGATCATCCCGCGCAGTTCCGACCGTTTGAATGATCGCTACGGCCACCTGGCGGTGCTGTATGTGCTGGGTGCCATCGGCCTGTTCCTCAGTGCGTGGCTGACGCTGCCGGTGCTGCAACTGGCGGCGTTGTGCCTGGTGGCATTCGCACTGTTTTCCTGCACCGCGGTGTTCTGGACCTTGCCCGGTCGCTTCTTTGCCGGCGCCAGTGCGGCGGCGGGCATTGCGCTGATCAACTCGGTGGGCAACCTCGGCGGCTACATCGGTCCGTTCGTGATCGGGGCGTTGAAGGAATACACCGGGAATCTGGCATCCGGGTTGTATTTCCTCTCCGCAGTGATGCTGTTCGGGCTGGTGCTGACCGGCGTGGTGTATCGCCTGTTGGAGCGCAAGCATGTATTGCCGGTTGATCAGTTCGCGGCGAGTGCCCGCGGCGCGACCCGCACCTGATTCAGCAACACCGCTTGACCCTGTGGGAGCGAGCCTGCTCGCGATGGATACCCCATTCAACATTTACGGCGACTGACACACCGCTATCGCGAGGAGGCTCGCTCCCACATGGGGAAGCGGTGTGGACTTAAACAGGAGACTTTCATGCGTCTGGTTCAATTCGAATTGGTAAACGGCGAGCGCCGGGTCGGCGTAGTCGAAGACGGTCTGGTCCGCGAAGTGCAGGATGCGCGCACCGTGCGTGACCTGGCACTGGCGGCGATCGAGGCGGGCGTCAATCTGGAGCAACAGGTGAAGACCCTGGGCCTGGGCATCAGCCACGACTACGCCGAACTGCTGAGCCAACTGCGTATTCTGCCGCCGCTGGATCATCCGGACCCGGCGCACCTGCTGGTCAGCGGCACCGGCCTGACCCATCTGGGCAGCGCCTCGGCGCGGGACAAAATGCATCAACAGGCCGGTGACGAAGCCGCAATGACCGACACCATGCGCATTTTCAAATGGGGCGTGGAGGGCGGAAAGCCGGCGGCGGGGCAGGCCGGTGTGCAGCCGGAATGGTTCTATAAAGGCGACGGCAGCATCGTCGTGCGTCCGGGCCAACCGTTTCCGCTGCCACCGTTCGCCGAAGATGCGGGCGAAGAGCCCGAGCTCAGCGGTCTGTATGTCATCGGCCACGACGGCAAGCCCTATCGCCTGGGTTTCGCGGTGGGCAACGAGTTCTCCGATCACGTCATGGAGCGCAAGAATTACCTGTACCTGGCCCACTCGAAATTGCGCAGTTGCAGCTATGGGCCGGAACTTCGCGTGGGTGAATTGCCTCAACACCTGGCAGGCACCAGCCGCATTCTCCGTAACGGCGAGGTGCTGTGGCAGAACGAGTTTCTCAGCGGCGAGGCCAACATGTGCCACAGCCTGGAAAACCTTGAGTACCACCATTTCAAATACAGCCAGTTCCTGCGTCCGGGGGACGTGCACGTTCACTTCTTCGGCACCGCGACCCTGTCGTTTGCTGACGGCATTCGCACCCAACCGGGTGACGTGTTCGAAATCAGTCAAGCCGAGTTCGGCGCACCGTTGATCAACGGTATCGCACCGGTTGCAGCGGCGTTCGAGCCCGGCACCATAGGCACACTTTGAGGAGCAACCCATGACCCAGATTCTTGGTCACAACTACATCGGCGGCCAGCGCAGCGCGGCCGGCAGCGTCAAACTGCAGAGCGTGGACGCCAGCACCGGCGAAGCGTTGCCTCACGATTTCGTCCAGGCCACGCCCGAAGAAGTGGACGCCGCCGCCAAGGCTGCCGCGGTGGCTTACCCGGCCTATCGCAGCCTGAGCGCCGAACGTCGTGCGCAATTTCTTGATGCCATCGCCGATGAGCTGGACGCGTTGGGCGATGACTTCGTCGCCGTGGTCTGCCGCGAAACGGCGTTGCCGGCTGGACGCATTCAAGGTGAACGCGGTCGCACCAGCGGCCAGATGCGGTTATTCGCCAAGGTCCTGCGGCGCGGCGACTTCTATGGCGCACGCATCGATAAAGCCTTGCCGGATCGCCAGCCGCTGCCGCGCCCCGACCTGCGTCAGTACCGCATCGGCCTCGGTCCGGTAGCGGTGTTTGGTGCGAGCAACTTCCCGCTGGCATTTTCCACCGCGGGCGGCGACACCGCTTCAGCCCTGGCCGCCGGTTGTCCGGTGGTGTTCAAGGCCCACAGCGGCCACATGGCAACGGCCGAGCGGGTTGCCGACGCGATCCTCCGTGCGGCGGAAAAAACCGGCATGCCGGCTGGCGTGTTCAACATGATCTACGGCGGCGGGGTGGGTGAGGCGCTGGTCAAGCATCCGGCGATTCAGGCGGTTGGCTTCACCGGCTCACTCAAGGGCGGCCGCGCGTTGTGCGACATGGCGGCGGCACGTGCGCAACCGATCCCGGTGTTTGCCGAGATGTCCAGTATCAACCCGGTGATCGTTCTGCCGCGAGCGCTGGAAGCGCGGTCTGAAACCGTCGCCCGTGATCTGACGGCGTCGGTGATTCAAGGCTGCGGCCAGTTCTGCACCAATCCCGGCCTGGTGATCGGCATCCGCTCGCCGCAGTTCAGTGCGTTCGTGCAGCAAGTGGCGTCGTTGATCGATGATCAACCCGCACAAACCATGCTCAATGCCGGGACGTTGAGCAGCTACGGCAAAGGCCTGCACAAACTCCTCGCGCATCCCGGCGTGACGCATCTGGCGGGTAGTACGCAGCAAGGGAATCAGGCGCAACCGCAATTGTTCAAGGCCGATGTCGGTCTGTTGATCGATGGCGATGAAGTCTTGCAGGAAGAAATCTTCGGCCCGACCACGGTGTTTGTCGAAGTGGCGGACCAGGCGCAACTCAGTGCGGCATTGAACGGGCTGCACGGGCAACTGACGGCGACGATCATTGGTGAGCCGGCAGACTTCGAGCAGTTCGGCGAGTTGACGCCGTTGCTGGAACAGAAGGTCGGGCGGATTCTGCTCAATGGCTACCCGACCGGTGTGGAAGTCTGTGATTCGATGGTGCATGGCGGTCCGTTCCCGGCGACTTCCGATGCGCGTGGAACCTCCGTGGGTACGCTGGCGATTGATCGGTTCCTGCGGCCGGTGTGCTTCCAGAACTACCCCGACAGCTTACTGCCGGACGCGTTGAAGAACGGCAATCCGCTATGGATCCAGCGCCTGGTCGATGGCCAGCCGTCGCGTGATGCGCTCTAACGGCTGAGCGCAGTAACTGTGGGCGCGGGGGGGGGGGGGGGGGGGGGGGGGGGGGGGGGGGGGGGGGGGGGGGGGGGGGGGGGGCGGGCGGGGGGGGG
>NZ_JANLOD010000065.1 GCF_025466085.1 Pseudomonas sp. 14P_8.1_Bac3 | reverse complement strand
CGTAATTACATCAAAAATTACTGTCGAATGACAGACCGCTTTCGCGAGCAAGCCCGCTCCCACACGGGTTCGGTGTGGAGGTCAGAACGAATCGCCGGGAATACGCACGAACCCTTCCATCAACACCCGAGCACTGCGGCTCATGATGGCTTTGTTCACGGTCCACTCGCCGTTCACCTGGCTCGCTTCAGCGCCCACGCGCAAGGTGCCGGACGGATGGCCGAAGCGCACGGCGTTGCGCTCGACACCGCCGGCGGCGAGGTTCACCAGGGTGCCGGTGATCGCTGCCGCCGTGCCGATGGCCACCGCCGCGGTGCCCATCATCGCGTGGTGCAACTTGCCCATGGACAGCGCCCGCACTAACAGATCGACATCACCCGCGGCAATCGCTTTGCCACTGGACGCCACGTAATCCGCAGGCTTGGCAACGAATGCCACCTTCGGCGTGTGCTGGCGTTTGGCGGCTTCATCCAGATTCGAAATCAACCCCATGCGCAGCGCGCCGTAAGCCCGAATGGTCTCGAACATCGCCAGCGCTTTCGGATCGCCGTTGATCGCGCCCTGCAGCTCGGTGCCGGTGTAACCGATGTCTTCGGCATTGACGAAAATGGTCGGAATGCCGGCATTGATCAAGGTCGCCTTGAACGTCCCGACGCCGGGCACTTCGAGGTCGTCCACCAGGTTGCCGGTAGGAAACATCGAGCCGCCACTGCCCTCTTCTTCCGCCGCCGGGTCCATGAATTCGACCTGCACTTCGGCGGCCGGAAAGGTCACGCCGTCGAGTTCGAAATCACCGGTTTCCTGCACCTCACCGTTGGTGATCGGCACGTGGGCGATGATGGTCTTGCCGATGTTGGCCTGCCACACGCGCACCACCGCCACACCGTTATGCGGAATGCGGCTGGCGTCGACCAGGCCGTTGCTGATGGCGAACGAACCGACCGCCGCCGACAGGTTGCCGCAGTTGCCGCTCCAGTCAACGAAAGGCTTATCGATGGAGACCTGACCGAACAGGTAATCGACGTCGTGGTCGGCCTTGATGCTTTTCGACAGGATCACGGTTTTGCTGGTGCTGGAAGTCGCGCCGCCCATGCCGTCGATTTGCTTGTCGTACGGGTCGGGGCTGCCGATCACCCGCAGCAACAACGCATCGCGCGCCGGGCCGGGAATCTGTGCCGCTTCGGGCAGGTCTTTCAGGCTGAAGAACACGCCTTTGCTGGTGCCGCCCCGCATGTAGGTGGCGGGGATTTTGATCTGTGCTACGTGAGCCATGGGTACTCCTTCAAAGCGATCAAAGGACTCATCATCCTTTGATCGCTGAACAGATTTAGACGGCGACCGCCGACTCTTCGAGGAAGTCCTGGGCGAAGCGTTGCAACACGCCGCCGGCCTCGTAGATCGACACTTCTTCGGCGGTGTCGAGTCGGCAGGTCACCGGCACTTCGACGCGCTCGCCATTGAGACGATTGATCACCAGCGTCAGCTGCGCACGCGGAGTGCGGTCGCCGATCACGTCATAGGTTTCGCTACCGTCGATGCCCAATGTGTGGCGATCGGTGCCCGGCAGGAACTCCAGCGGCAACACGCCCATACCCACCAGGTTGGTACGGTGAATGCGCTCGAAACCTTCCGCGGCAATCGCCTCCACACCGGCCAGACGCACGCCCTTCGCGGCCCAGTCGCGGGACGAGCCCTGACCGTAGTCGGCGCCGGCAATGATGATCAGCGGCTGCTTGCGTTCCATGTAGGTTTCAATGGCCTCCCACATGCGCATGACCTGGCCTTCCGGCTCGACGCGGGCCAGCGAACCCTGCTTGACCTTGCCGTTTTCCCGGACCATTTCGTTGAACAGTTTCGGGTTGGCGAAGGTCGCGCGCTGCGCGGTCAAGTGGTCACCGCGGTGGGTCGCGTAGGAGTTGAAATCCTCTTCCGGCAGGCCCATTTTCGCCAGGTATTCGCCCGCGGCGCTGTCGAGCATGATCGCGTTCGACGGCGACAGGTGATCGGTGGTGATGTTGTCCGGCAGCACCGCCAGCGGGCGCATGCCCTTGAGCGGGCGCGCACCGGCCAGTGCGCCTTCCCAATACGGCGGACGGCGGATGTAGGTGCTCATCTCACGCCAGTCGTACAGCGGCGTGACTTTCGGCCCGGTGTCTTCGTGGATGGCGAACATCGGGATGTACACCTGACGGAACTGCTCAGGCTTGACCGAAGCTTTGACCACCACATCGATTTCTTCGTCGCTCGGCCAGATGTCTTTCAGGCGAATTTCCTTGCCGTCGGCGTCCAGGCCCAACACATCTTTTTCGATGTCGAAACGGATGGTGCCGGCGATGGCATACGCGACCACCAACGGTGGCGAAGCGAGGAACGCGTTCTTGGCGTACGGGTGAATCCGGCCGTCGAAGTTACGGTTGCCGGAGAGCACCGCAGTGGCGTACAGGTCGCGGTCGATGATCTCTTGCTGGATCACCGGATCCAGCGCGCCGGACATGCCGTTGCACGTGGTGCAGGCGAACGCCACGACGCCGAAACCCAGCTGCTCCAGTTCATCGGTCAGACCGGCTTCATCGAGGTACAGCGCCACGGTTTTCGAACCGGGGGCCAGGGACGATTTGACCCATGGCTTGCGGGTCAACCCGAGTTTGTTGGCGTTGCGCGCCAGCAGGCCGGCGGCGATCACGTTGCGCGGGTTGCTGGTGTTGGTGCAACTGGTGATGGCGGCGATGATCACCGCGCCGTCCGGCATCTGGCCCGGCACGTCTTCCCACTGGCCGGAAATACCTTTGGCCGCCAGATCCGATACCGCGACACGGGCGTGCGGGTTGCTCGGGCCGGCCATGTTACGGACCACCGAGGACAGATCAAACGTCAGGCCGCGCTCGTATTGCGCACCCTTCAGGCTGTCGGCCCACAGTCCGGTGGTCTTGGCGTAGTTTTCGACCAACTGCACCTGCTCATCTTCGCGGCCGGTGAGCTTGAGGTAGTCGATGGTCTGCTGGTCGATGTAGAACATCGCCGCGGTGGCGCCGTATTCCGGGGCCATGTTGGAGATGGTCGCGCGGTCGCCGAGGGTCAGCTTGGAGGCGCCCTCGCCGAAGAACTCCAGCCACGCACCAACCACTTTCTGCTGGCGCAGGAACTCGGTCAACGCCAGCACCATGTCGGTGGCGGTGATGCCCGGTTGCAGTTTGCCGGTCAGTTCGACACCGACGCTTTCCGGCAGGCGCATCCACGAGGCGCGGCCGAGCATCACACTCTCCGCTTCGAGGCCACCGACACCGATGGCGATCACGCCCAGCGCATCGACGTGCGGGGTGTGGCTGTCGGTGCCGACGCAGGTATCAGGGAACGCAACGCCGTCGCGCACCTGGATCACCGGCGACATTTTCTCCAGGTTGATCTGGTGCATGATGCCGTTGCCCGGTGGAATCACGTCCACGTTCTTGAAGGCTTTCTTGGTCCAGTTGATGAAGTGGAAACGGTCTTCGTTACGACGGTCTTCGATGGCGCGGTTCTTCTCGAACGCTTCGGGATCGAAGCCGCCACGCTCGACGGCCAGGGAGTGGTCGACGATCAGTTGCGTCGGCACTACCGGGTTCACTTGGGCCGGGTCGCCGCCTTGCAGGGCGATGGCATCGCGCAGGCCGGCGAGGTCGACCAGGGCGGTCTGGCCGAGGATGTCATGGCAGACCACGCGGGCCGGGAACCACGGGAAGTCGAGGTCGCGTTTGCGCTCGATGAACTGCTTCAGGGATTCGGTGAGCGTGGCCGGGTCGCAGCGACGCACCAGGTTTTCCGCGAGCACGCGGGAGGTGTACGGCAGGGTGTCGTAGGCGCCAGGCTGAATCGCCTCGACCGCCGCACGGACGTCGAAGTAATCCAGATGGCTGCCGGGCAGCGGTTTACGGAATTCAGTGTTCATCGTCAGGACTCGGTCACGGTAGTTTCAAAAGGTGGGGCTTGGCACCCGGTCACCGAGATGACTCGGTCAAAGGTGGGAGCGGGCTTGCTCGCGAAAGCGCTGTTTCAGTCAACTTGAATGTCGAATGTCAGTCCGTATTCGCGAGCAAGCCCGCTCCCACATTGATTCCCGACTCAATCAGCAACCAGTGGGGTAGCCCCCACCATTCAGCGTTGTTCGATTGGCACGAACTTGCGCTGTTCGACGCCGGTGTACTCGGCGCTCGGGCGGATGATACGGTTGTTGGCCCGTTGTTCGAACACATGCGCCGCCCAGCCGGTCAGGCGCGAGCAGACGAAAATCGGTGTGAACAACTTGGTCGGAATACCCATGAAGTGGTAGGTCGACGCATGGTAGAAGTCGGCGTTCGGGAACAGTTTCTTCTGTTCCCACATGGTCTTGTCGATGGCTTCGGAGACCGGGAACAGCACCTTGTCGCCCACTTCGTCAGCGAGTTTTTTCGACCAGCCCTTGATCACCTCGTTGCGCGGGTCGTTGTCCTTATAGATCGCGTGGCCGAAGCCCATGATCTTGTCCTTGCGCTCGAGCATGCCGAGGGTGCCTTTGATCGCCTCTTCCGGCGACGAAAAGCGCTCGATCATTTCCATCGCCGCTTCGTTGGCGCCGCCGTGCAGCGGGCCGCGCAGGGAACCGATGGCGGCGGTGATGCACGAGAACAGGTCGGACAGGGTCGATGCACAGACGCGAGCGGTGAAGGTCGAGGCGTTGAACTCGTGTTCCGCGTAGAGAATCAGCGAAACGTTCATCACTTTGACGTGCAGGTCGCTCGGCTTCTTGCCGTGCAGCAGGTGCAGGAAGTGGCCACCGATGGTTTGTTCGTCGCTCACGCAGCTGATGCGCTTGCCGTCGTGGCTGAAGCGATACCAGTAGCACATGATCGCCGGAAACGCGGCCAGCAGGCGGTCGGTTTTATCGTGCTGCTCGGAGAAGTCCTTCTCCGGTTCGAGGTTGCCCAGGAACGAGCAACCGGTGCGCATTACGTCCATCGGATGGGCATCGGCGGGAATGCGCTCCAGCACTTCTTTCAGCGCTTGCGGCAGGTCGCGCAGCTTGCCCAGCTTGCTGATGTAGGCGTCCAGCTGCGCTTGGGTCGGCAGCTCGCCGTACAGCAGCAGGTAGGCCACTTCTTCGAATTGGGCGTCATTCGCCAGTTCGCGGACGTCATAGCCGCGGTAGGTCAGGCCTGCACCAGACTGGCCCACGGTGGACAGTGCGGTTTGCCCGGCAACCTGGCCACGGAGCCCGGCGCCACTGAGTACTTTTGCTTCGGCCATTGCTGTCTCCAGTTTTCTTGAATTTGTCAGAGATATTTCGGTTGTCCAACTACCCCTGTAGGAGCGGCTTGCTCGCGATGGTGGACGTTGCACCGCTGGGCATCAGAGCCCCCGCGTAATCGTTGACGTCCTTCGCGAGCAAGCTCGCTACTACAAGGGTGTGCCGTCGCATCTAAGATTGCAGGCACCATTCATAAATACAGGCGGTGCATTACTTCTTCGCGGCGAACAACGCATCGAGCTTCTGCTCGAAGGTGTGGTAATCGATGCGATCGTAAAGCTCCATGCGGGTCTGCATGGTGTCGATCACGTTCTGTTGCGTGCCGTCGCGGCGGATCGCGGTGTAGACATTTTCCGCAGCTTTGTTCATGGCGCGGAACGCCGACAGCGGGTACAGCACCAGCGACACATCAGCAGCGGCAAGTTGCTCGGTGGTGTACAGCGGCGTCGAGCCGAATTCGGTGATGTTAGCCAGGATCGGCGCTTTCACGCGGTTGGCAAACAGCTTGTACATCTCCAGCTCGGTGATGGCTTCCGGAAACACCATGTCGGCGCCGGCCTCGATGCACGCCGCGGCGCGATCCAGTGCGGACTCCAGACCTTCCACCGCCAGGGCATCGGTACGGGCCATGATCACGAAGCTGTCATCGGTGCGGGCATCGACGGCGGCCTTGATGCGGTCGACCATTTCCTGCTGGGACACGATCTCTTTATTGGGACGGTGACCGCAGCGCTTGGCGCCGACCTGGTCTTCGATGTGAATCGCCGCCGCGCCGAACTTGATCATCGACTTGACGGTGCGCGCGACGTTGAACGCCGAGGAACCGAAACCGGTGTCGACGTCCACCAGCAACGGCAGGTCGCAGACGTCGGTGATGCGACGCACGTCGGTCAGCACGTCATCCAGGCCGGTGATGCCCAGGTCCGGCACGCCGAGGGAGCCCGCAGCGACACCGCCACCGGACAGATAGATAGCCTTGAAACCGGCGCGCTTGGCCAGCAACGCGTGGTTGGCGTTGATCGCGCCGACCACTTGCAGCGGATGTTCGCTGGCGACCGCATCGCGGAAACGCTGGCCTGGAGTGCTCTTGTTGGAACTCATGACTCACCTCGTTCAGTGGCTGTCGGGTTAGCGCCGTCCTGGTAATGACGGGCGATATTGCGTTTGGAGGCGCCGATATGACGACGCATCAACAACTCGGCCAATTCACCGTCACGGTCGGCGATGGCATCGAGAATCCGGTGGTGCTCGGCAAAAGCCTGGCGTGGGCGATTCGGCGTGGTGGAAAATTGGATGCGGTACATGCGCACCAGTTGATAAAGCTCGCCGCAGAGCATCTGGGTCAGGGTGCGGTTGCCGCTGCCCTGGATGATCCGGTAATGGAAGTCGAAATCGCCTTCCTGCTGGTAGTAGCCGACGCCGGCCTGAAACGCCGCATCGCGCTCGTGGGTCTCCAGGACGTGGCGCAGCTCGTCGATTTCTTCAACGGTCATGCGTTCGGCCGCGAGGCGGCAAGCCATGCCTTCGAGGGATTCGCGGATTTCGTAGAGTTCGATCAGCTCGGCATGGTTCAGCGACACCACCCGCGCGCCGACATGAGGAACGCGCACCAACAGGCGCTGGCCTTCCAGACGGTGGATCGCTTCGCGCAGCGGTCCCCGGCTGATGCCGTAGGTGCGCGCCAGTTCCGGCTCGGAGATCTTGCTGCCCGGGGCGATCTCGCCCTTGACGATGGCCGCCTGAATGCGCCGGAAGACGTTCTCGGAAAGTGTTTCCGAATCATCTTGAGCAAAGACCGGGGGATCGAGTTGATCCAGCATATTGTCGACACCTTGAAAGCTGATGCAGGGAAAACTAACGAATACAGGGCATTTAGTCAAAGATAAAATGCGTATTGTCGACAATCGTCTAATAACCACCCGCACCATAACGAAGCAGCACCTCTGTTTACAGGCGCCTGCCAGCGCTGGCGCCATAAAACCACCGTGCTAGAATGCCGCCCGCATTTGTCGGTGACATCTGCACTGCCTGTCATAAATAGTTGCTAGGCATACGAGGGAGCTTGCGCAGCGATGCCAGGGCCTTGAATCGACACACGGACCGCCGCGCACCAGGATTTATGAGACTCAAGCCCTTCCCCACCTTCCTTTATCTGATCTGCCTGCCCGGTGTCGCCGCGGCGGGGGAAAAGACTGTGTACGGCCTCAACGAGTACGCCTCGCTGGACGGCATCAACCTGGAAGTCGCGGCTAAACTCGACACCGGGGCGAAAACCGCCTCGCTCAGCGCCCGCGACATCAAACGGTTCAAACGCAACGGCGAATCCTGGGTGCGCTTTTACCTGGCAATCGACGCCGCGCACTCGCACCCGATCGAACGCCCACTGGCCCGGGTCAGCAAGATCAAGCGCCGTGCCGGCGATTACGATCCGGAAGAAGGCAAGAAGTACACCGCCCGTCCGGTGATCGAACTGGACATCTGCATGGGATCGGCTTTGCGCAGCATAGAAGTGAACTTGACCGACCGAAGTGCCTTCCAATACCCGCTCCTGATCGGCTCCGAAGCGCTGAAACGCTTTGATGCGCTGGTCGACCCCAGTCTTAAATACGCTGCTGGCAAACCCGCCTGCGCCACCGACGCACATACCGCAGAGTAATTCCAATGCGCTCTCTTACCCTCCATCTGAAACTGCTGATCGCCATCCTGGTGGTGCTGGGCATTTCAGTTACGGCCTATCAGATCTTCGTGCTCGGCATTCCCGTCACCGAAGATGCCACCGACGACTTGTGGAACATCGACGCCAAGGTCGAGTTCGTCGCCAGTGCCAAGGACCCGGTGAAGATCCAGATGTTCGTGCCGCCACTGAGCCGCGATTACGTCAGCCTCAACGAAAGTTTTATCTCCAACAATTACGGCGTGGCCGTGAACCGTGTCGACGGCAACCGCAAGGTCACCTGGTCAGCACGCCGCGCCAAGGGCAACCAGACTCTTTATTACCGCCTGGTGCTGACCAAGCGCTACACCGGTGAAAAATCCAAGATCAAGGGCCCGACCTTCCGCGACAGCATCGCCGTTGAAGGCGCGGAAAAAGTCGCCGCCGAAGCCCTGCTCGCGCCGATTCGCCAGCATTCCGCCGACGTCGAAACCTTCATTGGCGAGGCGATCAAGCGAGTCAACAACGTCAACGACGACAACGTGAAACTGTTGCTGGGCGGCGATCCATCCAGCGGGCACAAGGCCAAGATCGTCGAACTGGTGCTGTCCATCGCCCACGTGCCGGTGGAAAAGGTCCACACCATCCGCCTGGTGGCCGACCAGCCGCAAACCCCGGAGCTCTGGTTGCGCAGTTTCAACGGCACCGACTGGCTGTACTTCAACCCGGAAACCGGCGAACAGGGCCTGCCGACCGACCGCCTGCTGTGGTGGACCGGTGACGAAAACCTGATCACTGTCGATGGCGGCAAGAAAGCGACCGTGACGTTCAGCCTGAACAACAGTGAAATGAACGCGATTCGCCTGGCCAAGCTGACCGACGAAAACACCGACGCCAACTTCCTCGAATACTCGCTGTACGGCCTGCCACTGCAAACCCAGCAGACCTTCATGATCATGGTGATGATCCCGATCGGCGTGCTGGTGATCCTGATCCTGCGCAACCTGATCGGCCTGCAGACCCTCGGCACCTTCACCCCGGTGCTGATCGCCCTGGCCTTCCGCGAAACCCAGCTCGGTTTCGGCATCGCGCTGTTTACCATCATCACCGCGCTGGGGCTGTCGCTGCGCTCGTACCTTGAACATCTGAAGCTGCAAATGCTGCCGAGGCTGTCGGTGGTGCTGACCTTCGTGGTGGTGTTGATTGCCGCGATCAGCCTGTTCAGCCACAAACTCGGCCTGGAACGCGGGTTGTCCGTGGCGCTGTTCCCGATGGTGATTCTGACCATGACCATCGAACGCCTGTCGATCACCTGGGAAGAACGCGGTTCCGGGCATGCGATGAAAGTGGCGATCGGCACGCTGTTCGCCGCGTCCCTGGCGCACCTGATCATGAGCGTGCCGGAGCTGGTGTACTTCGTGTTCACCTTCCCGGCGGTCCTGCTGATCCTGGTGGGCTTCATGCTGGCCATGGGTCGCTACCGTGGCTACCGCCTGACCGAACTGATCCGTTTCAAGGCTTTCCTGAAGAAGGCTGACGCCTGATGTTCGGCTTCTGGAAGACCTGGAAGGCCCTGGAAGCCCGGGGCATCATGGGGATCAATCGGCGTAACGCGGACTACGTGCTCAAGTACAACAAGCGCAGCCTGTACCCGATCGTCGATGACAAGATCATCACCAAGGAGCGCGCGATCGCCGCCGGCATTCATGTGCCGGAACTGTACGGCATCATTTCCACCGAGAAAGAAATCGACAACCTCGACGAGATCATCGGCGGACGCAGCGACTTCGTGATCAAGCCGGCCCAGGGCGCGGGCGGCGACGGCATCATTGTGGTAGCCGACCGCTTCGAGGGCCGCTATCGCACGGTGTCGGGGAAGATCATCAGCCACGAGGAAATCGAGCACCATGTCTCGAGCATCCTCACCGGCCTCTATTCCCTGGGCGGACACCGGGATCGGGCGCTGATCGAATACCGGGTGACACCCGACCAGATTTTCAAAAGCATCAGTTACGAAGGCGTGCCGGACATCCGCATCATTGTGCTGATGGGTTACCCGGTCATGGCGATGTTGCGCCTGCCGACGCGCCAATCCGGCGGCAAGGCCAACCTGCACCAGGGCGCCATCGGTGTCGGGGTCGACCTCGCCACCGGCCTGACGTTGCGCGGCACCTGGCTGAACAACATCATCACCAAGCACCCGGACACCACCAACGCGGTGGACGGTGTGCAACTGCCCTACTGGGACGGTTTCATGAAACTTGCGGCCGGCTGCTACGAGCTGTGCGGGCTGGGTTACATCGGTGTCGATATGGTGCTCGACCAGGAGAAAGGGCCGCTGATTCTCGAGCTGAACGCCCGGCCAGGGTTGAACATCCAGATTGCCAATGATTGCGGCCTGACGCTGCGTACCCATGCGGTCGAGGCTCGGCTGGAAGAGCTGAAGGCACGCGGCGTGAGCGAAACCGTCGAAGAGCGCGTGGCGTTTGTGCAGGAAATGTTCGGGCATATTCCACCGGTTGAGGGTTGATCCGAACCGAGGTGCGGCCATCGCTGGCAGGCCAGCTCCCACAGGTTTTGCCGGCGTTGCCCAGATTGCATTCACACCATGAATTCCTGTGGGAGCGAGCCTGCTCGCGATGACAATCGAACAGGCATCGCCGCGCCAACCCTGCCCCCAATATGCCAGTCCCCGACATCCCTCTAGGAGCAATCCCCCGAGGGGACTACAATCGCCACCCCGCTTCAATGGCTGACCTGCCCCGCCCATGCTGACCTGCTCCGTACATCCCCTCCCCTATCGCGCCAACCCTGCCGAGTACTTCGCGGCGATTCGCCATGCGCCTGGCGCCGTGCTGCTCGACAGCGGCCGCCCGACGGCCGACCGCGGTCGCTTTGACCTGCTCAGCGCCTGGCCAATCGAGCAGCTCGCGGTATTGCCTGATGAAAGTGGCAGCGATTTCCTGCAACGCCTGCGGGAAAATCTGACGCGACTCGGTGAAGCCGCCGTTGCGTTTGACCTGCCCTTCGCGGGCGGCCTGATCGGATACCTTAGCTACGACTTCGGTCGGCACCTGGAACGCTTGCCCAGCCAGGCCCTAGACGACCTGCATCTACCGGATGCGCGTTTCGGCTTGTATGACTGGGCACTGATCACGGACCACCAACGGGCGACCAGTCAGCTGGTTTTTCACCCGACGCTGATTGACAGCGAACGTCAGCGTTTGACCGCACTTTTTAGTCAGCCTGCGGTTGATGCGATCGAGCCCTTCAAACTGACAACGCCGATGAGTGCCGACCTGAACGCTGAGGAGTATCGCCACGCCTTGGCGCGCATTCAGCAGTACATCCAGGCCGGCGACTGCTACCAGGTCAACTTTGCCCAACGTTTCCGCGCCGAGTGCGAGGGTGATCCCTGGGCTGCCTATTGCGCGCTGCGCGCTGCGTGCCCGACCCCTTTCTCCGGTTTCCAGAGCCTGCCTGACGGTGGCGCGGTGCTGAGCCTGTCGCCAGAGCGTTTCGTCAAAGTCAGCGAGCGCCATGTCGAAACCCGACCGATCAAAGGCACCCGCCCCCGCGGACTGACGGCCGCCGAAGATGCGGCGAACGCCGCCGAACTGTTGGCCAGCCCAAAGGATCGCGCGGAGAACCTGATGATTGTCGACCTGCTGCGCAACGACCTCGGCCGCACCTGCCGCATCGGCTCGGTACGGGTGCCGGAGTTGTTCAGTCTGGAGAGCTATCCGAACGTGCATCACCTGGTGAGCAGCGTGACCGGGGAGCTGGCGGATGATCGCGACGCGCTGGACCTGATCGCCGGTAGCTTCCCTGGCGGCTCGATCACTGGCGCACCAAAGATTCGGGCGATGCAGATCATCGATGAGCTGGAGCCGACCCGGCGCGGCCTGTATTGCGGCTCGCTGTTGTACCTGGACGTGCGTGGCGAGATGGACAGTTCCATCGCCATTCGCAGCTTGCTGGTCAAGGATGGGCAGGTGTGTTGCTGGGGTGGCGGCGGGATTGTCGCGGATTCGCAGTGGCAGGCGGAGTATCAGGAATCGATCACAAAGGTGAAGGTGCTCCTGGAAACACTACAAAACCTTTGACCTGAAACACCATCCCCTGTGGGAGCGCGCCTGCTCGCGATGAACCTGAGAATACCGCTGGGTGTCAGGTACCCATCGTCATCGTTGGCGACCATCGCGAGCATGCTCGCTCCTACAGGGATCGTGTTTACAGAGACAGGGTGCGGTTCGAAGCCTTGATGAACTCCTGCTTCAAATCCTCAAACGTGTGCACCGCCGGAAACTGCGGGAATTCGCGAATCACATTGTCCGGCGCATGGAACAGGATCCCCGCATCCGCCTCGCCCAGCATCGTGGTGTCGTTGTAGGAATCCCCTGCGGCAATCACCCGGTAGTAAAGGCTTTTGAACGCCAAGACTGACTGGCGCTTCGGATCTTTCTGACGCAGCTGATAGCTGGTCACCCGCCCGCTGTCGTCGGTAATCAGACGGTGGCAGAGCAAGGTCGGGAAGCCCAACTGGCGCATCAGCGGTTGGGAGAACTCATAGAACGTGTCCGACAGAATCACCACTTGAAAACGTTCGCGCAGCCAGTTGACGAACTCGATAGCGCCATCCAGCGGCTTGAGTGTGGCGATCACTTCCTGAATGTCGGCGAGTTTCAGCCCATGTTCGTCGAGGATCCGCAGGCGCTGCTTCATCAGCACGTCGTAGTCGGGAATGTCCCGGGTAGTAGCCCTGAGGGATTCGATCCCGGTTTTTTCGGCGAACGCGATCCAGATTTCCGGGACCAGCACACCTTCAAGATCCAGACAGGCAATTTCCACAAGACACTCCCATTTGTATTGATTATTGAGTCGAGCGAGCAAAAAGACTGCCGAACTCTAGCGACTCGGGCGGGCCGGCGCAACGCAGAGGGCGCGCCAGCCGATGCCGGATTTTGTTACCATCAGGCCCATATAGAGCGCCCAGCGCCACCGACCTGTAGGAAGCCGCCCTGATGAGCCCATCGTTCGATGTCGTGGAACTCGCCACGACCTATGCCAACAAATCCGCCCAGGACATCCTGAAACTCGCGTTTGCCGAGTTTGGCGATGACCTGTGGATATCTTTCAGCGGTGCCGAGGACGTGGTGCTGGTGGACATGGCCTGGAAGCTGAACAAGAACGTCAAGGTGTTCAGCCTCGACACCGGTCGCCTGCATCCCGAGACCTACCGTTTCATTGATCAGGTGCGCGAGCACTACAAGATCGACATTGAACTGGTGTCACCGGACTATACGAAACTGGAACCGTTCGTGAAGGAAAAGGGCCTGTTCAGCTTCTACAAGGACGGCCATGGCGAGTGCTGCGGCATCCGCAAGATCGAGCCATTGCGTCGCAAGCTGTCCGACGTGACCGCCTGGGCGACCGGGCAGCGCCGGGATCAGAGCCCAGGCACCCGCAGCGCCGTCGCCGTGCTGGAAATCGACACCGCCTTCTCCACCCCGGAACGTACCCTGTACAAATTCAACCCGCTGGCCCAAATGACCAGCGAGGAGATCTGGGGTTACATCCGCATGCTCGAACTGCCGTACAACAGCCTGCACGAGCGCGGTTTCATCAGCATCGGCTGCGAACCCTGCACCCGTCCGGTGCTGCCGAACCAGCACGAGCGTGAAGGTCGTTGGTGGTGGGAAGAGGCGACGCAGAAAGAATGCGGGTTACATGCGGGGAATATCATCAGCAAGACCAAGGCTTAACCTCAGCCTGGTGAAATTCAATGTGGGAGCGGGCTTGCTCGCGAAGGCGTGGTGGCAGTCGACAGGGCGTTGCCTGACACACCGCGTTCGCGAGCAAGGCCGCTCCCACACCGGTCTGTGCCCCTCAAAAATGTGTACACACGAATGTCACCATAGGTGCCATTTATGTGTGCATTTTTAGTTTCTGCGCCCTGAATAGTTACACCCTGCCCTTCTGATTTCCTCGATCGACCTTCCCCTCCGCCTCGCCGAAAAAAATATACCTGCCCAACCGGTCAATTTTTATCGTCTTTATTTCAATCACTTACCTCAAATCAATAACAAAAAGAAATGACGAGGGAGATTCATAGATCTTCGACTGGCATGGATCTGGCTTAAGTGCATACATGTTTTGTATACAATAAATTCAAAACATACACACACTTTAGATCCGCAAGCCTGAAGCGCCCTATCCCGTACAGGCTGCAGATGCCCCGAAATCAATGATGTTGTTGCCCGCGACGAAGATTTGTCGAGCCCACGCTCACGCACAGTCATCGCGACGCCAAGCTTCAGGAGCCTGCCGGAATGCGTACTAGCCTCTCCAATAACAACATCGCGCTGGATCTGCCCTCCCTCACCCCCGCTGCTCACGATCAAACCTTCCAGGAACCCGTGGTCCTCAGCCCGCGGCTGCACAACAAAGACCTGGCGCCAACCAAGGCCGAAGGCCGGCGCTGGGGGCGCTACAGCATTTTCGCCCTGTGGACCAACGACGTTCACAACATCGCCAACTACTCCTTCGCCATCGGCTTGTACGCATTGGGCCTGGGTGGCTGGCAGATTCTGCTGTCCCTGGGCATCGGCGCGGCGCTGGTGTACTGCTTCATGAACCTGTCCGGCTACATGGGCCAGAAAACCGGCGTGCCGTTTCCGGTTATCAGCCGGATCAGTTTCGGTATCCATGGCGCGCAAATTCCCGCCTTGATCCGCGCCATTATCGCCATCGCCTGGTTCGGTATTCAGACGTACCTGGCCTCGGTGGTATTTCGCGTGCTGCTGACAGCGGTGCATCCCGGGTTCGCCGATTACGACCACAACTCGATCCTCGGTTTATCAAGCCTGGGCTGGGTGTGTTTCGTGGCGATCTGGCTGGTGCAGCTGGGCATTCTGGCCTATGGCATGGAGATGGTACGGCGTTATGAAGCGTTCGCCGGGCCGGTGATCCTGCTGACCGTCGCCGCCCTGGCCGGGTGGATGTACACCCAGGCCAACGCGACCATCGCCTGGTCGATTCGCGAGCCGCTGAGCGGTGGCGAAATGTGGCGCAACATCTTCGCCGGTGGCGCGCTGTGGCTGGCGATCTACGGCACGCTGATCCTGAATTTCTGCGACTTCGCCCGCTCCTCGCCGTGCCGCAAGACAATCAAGGTCGGAAATTTCTGGGGCCTGCCGGTGAATATTCTGGTGTTCGCCGGTATTACCGTCCTGCTGTGCGGGGCGCAATTTCAGATCAATGGCCGGATCATCGAAAGCCCGACGGAAATCATCGCGTCGATTCCCAACACGTTCTTCCTGGTACTCGGTTGCCTGGCGTTCCTGATCGTCACCGTAGCGGTGAACATCATGGCCAACTTCGTCGCCCCGGCCTTCGTCCTCAGCAACCTGGCGCCGAAATACCTGACCTTCCGCCGCGCCGGGCTGATCAGCGCGACCCTCGCGGTGCTGATCCTGCCGTGGAATCTCTACAACAGCCCGCTGGTGATCGTGTATTTCCTGTCCGGCCTCGGTGCCCTGCTCGGCCCGCTGTACGGGGTGATCATGGTCGACTACTGGCTTGTACGAAAAGCTCAGGTCAACGTGCCGCAGTTGTACAGCGAAGACCCGAACGGCGCTTATTACTACAGTCGCGGCGTCAATTTGCGCGCGGTGGCAGCGTTCATTCCTGCCGCCCTGATCGCCATCATCCTGGCGCTGGTGCCGGGTTTCCACCTCGTATCGCCGTTCTCCTGGCTGATCGGCGCCGGGATCGCCGGAATGCTTTACCTGATCGTCGCCAAACGGCAGCCCCACTACGCCGACGTCAGCGGCGAAGCCATCGCGGTCGACAACGTCAGCCATTAACCCATGACGGCCCGGCACCGTCGGGTCGCAGAACCAACGCTATAAGGATTTTCCATGCGCATTCTCGTGGTCAACGTCAACACCACCGAATCCATCACCCAGGCCATCGCCCGCTCGGCGCAAGCCGTGGCCGCGCCGGGCACCGAAATCATCGGCCTGACCCCGCACTTCGGCGCCGACTCCATTGAAGGCAATTTCGAAAGCTATCTGGCCGCCATCGCCGTGATGGACCGGGTGATGTCCTACGACCAGCCGTTCGATGCGGTGATCCAGGCGGGTTACGGCGAGCACGGCCGCGAAGGCTTGCAGGAGCTGCTCAACGTGCCGGTGGTGGACATCACCGATGCGGCGGCGAGCACGGCCATGTTTCTCGGCCATGCCTACTCGGTGGTCACCACGCTGGACCGTACCGTGCCGTTGATCGAGGACCGATTGAAACTGTCGGGGCTGTGGGATCGCTGCGCATCGGTGCGAGCCAGTGGCCTGGCGGTGCTGGAACTGGAATCCGATCCGCAGCGGGCGCTGGAGGCGATCGTGCGGCAGGCTGAATTGGCGGTGCTCGAAGACAAGGCCGAGGTGATTTGCCTGGGCTGCGGCGGGATGGCCGGGCTGGATGAACAGATTCGCCAGCGCACGGGTGTGCCGGTGGTGGACGGTGTCACGGCGGCGGTGACGGTTGCCGAGTCGCTGGTGCGGTTGGGGTTGTCGACGTCGAAGGTGCGGACTTACGCGACGCCGCGGCCGAAGCACATCGTTGGCTGGCCTGGGCGGTTTGGCAGGTAGACCGCGTTATCGTTCTTCGCGAGCAAGGCTCAAACCGCACTAAACCGCGCCCCCAACCCCTGCTCCGCAAACTGCTCGATAATGAAATCCACGAACGCCCGGGTCTTGCCCGGCAACAATTTGTGCTCCGCGTAATAGATGGAAATGTTGCCGTCATCGACATACCAGTCCGGCAACACCCTCTGCAATGTCCCGGCCTCCAGATAACCCACGGCAAACGGCATGCTCACCAGCGCGATCCCCAACCCCTGCGCCGCCGTGGCGCACGCGGCTTCTGAATCACTCATGGTCATGCGCGCCCTCAGCGCCAACGGACTGTGTTGCCGGGTGCGGCTGGTCAATTGCCAGGAGCGCACGCGCCCGGTCTGCGGCGAGCGGATCAGAATGCCATCGTGCTGCCTGAGATCGTCTGGCTCGGCAATCGCTTCCCGCTGGGCCAAATACCCCGCCGAGGCCACCAACACCCGATGCGCTGGCGTCAGCTTGCGTGCCACCACGCCTTGGGGCAGTTCGAAGCCGCCACCAATCGCCGCGTCGAAGCCCTGCGCGATCAGCTCGACCTGACGGTTTTCAAAGTGCCAATCCGGGTTGATCGCCGGGAACCGCCGCAGAAACTCGCCGAGCAAGGGCACGACGTACAAACGTCCGAACGCCGTGCCCATGCTGACTTTCAGCGTGCCGGCCGGTCGTCCTTCGGCGCTGGAGAGGTTGGCCACCGCATTCTGGATCGTGAGCAGGCTGGAGCTGACTTCCCCCAGGAACAGATGACCGGCTTCGGTCAGCGTCAGGCTGCGGGTACTGCGCTGAAACAGCCGTACGCCAAGGCGTGCTTCCAGTTTTGCGACGCTCTTGCCAACGGCAGCGGGCGTCAGACTCAGGCGTCGCGCCGCTTCGGCAAAGCTGCCCACTTCTGCGCTGCGCACGAAGCATTCGATACTGCTGAAGGTTTCCATAACCGCCACTATAAACTTTTGGTTTACACAGACTATCGCAATTACCGGCTACTCAGGGGGCAATCACAAATTGATACTAGGCTCCATCAACCGAGACATCTCGCCTCGGACTTTGGAGATCGACATGACTACTCAGAACCTCAGCGGCAAGGTGGCTTTGATCCAAGGCGGGTCTCGCGGCATCGGCGCCGCCATCGTCAAACGTCTGGCCGCTGAAGGCGCAACCGTTGCCTTCACTTACGTCAGCTCCGCGGCCAAGGCCGAAGACCTGCAAAACAGCATCACCGGCAATGGCGGCAAAGCGCTGGCGATCAAGGCTGACAGTGCCGACGCCGAGGCCATTCGCCATGCCGTGAGCGCCACCGTCAAAGCCTTCGGTCGCCTGGACATCCTGGTCAACAACGCTGGCGTGCTGGCCGTGGCCCCGCTGGAAGATTTCAAACTCGAAGACTTCGACCAGACGCTGGCGATCAACGTCCGCAGCGTGTTCATCGCCACCCAGGAAGCCGCGAAACACATGACCGAAGGCGCACGCATCATCAACATCGGCAGCACCAACGCCGATCGCATGCCCTTCGCCGGTGGTGGCCCGTACGCCATGAGCAAAGCGGCGCTGGTCGGCCTGACCAAAGGCCTGGCCCGTGACCTCGGCCCGCGCGGAATCACCATCAACAACGTGCAACCCGGCCCGGTCGATACCGACATGAACCCGGCCAGCGGCGACTTCGCCGAGAGCCTGATCCCGCTGATGGCGGTGGGCCGTTACGGCAAAGCCGAAGAGATCGCCAGTTTCGTCGCCTACCTGGCGGGCCCGGAAGCCGGCTACATCACCGGGGCAAGCCTGACCATCGACGGCGGTTTCGGCGCCTGATGAATCAAACGCAGTGCAAAAAATGTGGGAGCGGCGGGGCGAACAAGTCGCACCGCCGCTCCCATATTTTTACGCCCAGTCGAGCGCAGGCAAGCCGCAAGCGCTAGGCGTAAACGCTTTCAACGTACGAAGAATCCCGTCGGCGTGTGCGTATTTTTCGTCAGCCATCGCCGCATCGGGGATCGCAATCGCCGTCATCCCCGCCGCTTTCGCCGCCGTAACACCGAACGGCGAATCCTCGAACACCAGGCAATCCTCCGGCGCAACACCGAGGCGTCGCGCCGCCGTGAGAAAGATGTCCGGCGCCGGTTTCGCCGCGCCGACCTCCGGGTCGTCGGCCGTCACGATGAAGTCGAATAGCTCGAACCAGTCGCGGTGCAAGGTGGTTTTCTGGCCGAACGACTGACGCGATGAACTGGTGCCCACCGCAATCGGAATATTGTTGGCCTTTAGATGCCGGACCAGCTCCTCCGCACCCGGCATGGCCAGCGCGGTCGGGAAACGCTCGCGCATCAGTGGCTCGCGAATCTCCAGGAACTCCTCGGCGGTGATCGGCAGTTCCAGCGCCTCGACCACATAACGCGCCAGGTCACCGGCGCCACGGCCAATGATGTTCTGTTTGACGCTCCAGTCGAAGGTCCGGCCGTAGCGCCCGGCAATGATGGAGGTGACCTCGGTGTAAATGCCCTCGGTGTCCAGCAGCAAGCCGTCCATATCGAAAATCACGGCTTTGATCGGGCCGAACGCTTTCAGCGGTGCATTCATCGCATCTGATCCATTTTTTAATGACATCCGCACCGATTCGGCCATGCCTGAATCGCGGATTTGATTAAAGGGTTCAGCAGCATAGCGAGCGCGGCCGGCACAGGGCAACGGGCAATCTCCCGACGGCGGTAAAACCGCAAGCGCTTCAACAGTCGCGATTTAGCGATTCGCCCTACACCAAACACCTCCTTTGCCGACTTCTTTCCCCGGCGATCCCCCGCAAAGTCTCGCGCTCCAAATCGATCCGCGCGAGGACTGCGAATGTTCAACCCTGACAAGGTCCTGGCCTTGAACAACGTCATCGGTCTGCTCGTGGTCGCCGCCAGGAACCACGAGACGCCGGATGTCGAAGCGGTGCTCAAGAATTTCCGCCTCTGCCTCAACAGGTACGACGCGTGGGCGGAAAACTTCTGGAGCGGTTGGGCGCTGGGCGTCGAGCAGGTATTCAAGGTCGGCAACGACGTTCGTCTAAGCGCGCCGAAGGATTCCACCACCCCCGTCAGTTCCACACTCGCCACCTGCCCGGCCAGCGGCCCCCTGACCCTGGTGCACATGTTCGAAGCCGCGCGCTTTGTGCCGATTGGCGATACGCCGGTGCTGCTCGAACCCGTGCTGGCCGACGACAATGGCGTACCCCTGTTTGGCGAACCGATCCACAGGTTCATCGGCCCCAGCGGCATCCTCGAAATTCCCGATTGCTGGCGCGGTCAGCGTTATCGCATCACGTTCTTTCCCAATGTTTCTACCGACCACGTCAAGGCGCTGTACGCCTCTTATCAAAGCGTGGTCGAGGAGCTCGAGGGCTGGCTGCGCAACGAATGGACGGCTGAGTTTGAACCGCTGTGGGCCGGTTTTTCCGAAGCCACGTTCACCGAACGTTACGGCCTGCTGCGGCGGGCAGATTGGCGCGGCTTCGAGAACTCGCTGCACGGCCTGTGGGATGACGTAAAGCAGGTCTTCGCCTTGATGGCAGACCTGCAAGCCAACAGCGAAAAACTCCTCGAATACCTGACCGAACTTGAGCTTGAGACGCTGCTGAACGCCTCGACGGAAGCCATCGCCAACCTCTTGCTGGTGCTGAGCGATGAGCCGCTGATGTTCATTCACCTCGCGGCCTTCACCAGTTGGCTGCAGCTGTTGCCGCCACAGTATGTGGTCGAAGTCATGGCGGAAATTCGTACAGAGATCCTGATCAGTTTCCTCTTGGTGCGGCTCACGGGTCCTGCGGGCCTGAACCTCGGCATGAGCGCCAGGACGCTGGGCAAGATCAAGTCCGAACGCGCCCGAAAATGCCTGGCGGCGGCGAGTTTGCGACTGGCCAGGCTTGCTACCCGGCCCGACCTGACCCACCACGCGCTCACACTTAAACCGTTGATGGTCAGCGCCCGGCCTGCACCGCTTAAACCTGCGCCGGCAGTGCCGTTGCACATCACCACTCGCGAATCAGTGGTGCAGGTCGAACATCCGCTCGCCATTGCCCGCGACAAATCCGAAGCCATGACCCGCCTGGGCCGGCACGAGCACCGCGACGATGCCCCTGCCCCGGCGAAAAACCTGAATGGCGACACTGTCGATTCAGCGGACAACACGCTGACGAATGGCTGCCCCGTGTCGATGGTCACCGGCGAGGAATTGCTGACCCTGAACGACGGCGCGCTGGATGGACTGCTGCCCTTCGAGTTCACTCGGGTGTATCGCACCAGCGCTGTTGAAATCGATGGGGGGCTCGGGTTTGGCTGGAGTCACTCCCTGGCCCATCGATTGGCATTCGATGGCGACCATGTCGACTGGATCGACCATGAAAACCGTCGCACCCGTTTCCCGCTACCAAACAGCGAGCGACCCGCCATTCACAACAGCCTGTCGCGGGCGGCGATTTATCTGGGCGACGAGCCGGAAGAACTGGTCCTCGCGCTGGCTGGGGAGACGACGCGCTTCTACCACTTTCGGACAGGCCGCCTGGCGGCCATCAGCGACGCCTACGGCAATCGGCTGACAGTGCAGCGGGACAGGTCCGACAGAATCATCCGCCTCGACAACGGTGCCGGTCGTTCACTGCGATTGCGCTATGAGCGCCGCCACCTCGCCGCCGTCGAGTACCAGCGCTTTCAACCCGCCGACACACTGGAAGATGCCTGGCGCACCGAGCAGACACTGGTCACCTACCGCTATGACGCCTGCCATCGCTTGATTCAGGCGACCAACGCGGTTGGTGAAAGCGAGCGCTACGACTACGACGAACAGCACGTCATTTTGCAACGGCAACTGGCCGGCGGCGCCAGTTTCTTCTGGGAGTGGGAAAGGTCCGGCAAGGCTGCGCGATGTGTCCGTCACTGGGCATCGTTTGCGCAAATGGACACACGCTATGTCTGGGATGACAACGGCAGTGTGCACGTAAAAAGCATCGATGGCGGTGAAGCGGTCTATCAGCACGATCATCAGGCGCGGCTGGTGCGCCGTGTCGAGCCTGACGGCGCGGAGCACCGTAACGCTTATGACGACAAGGGCCGGTTGATTGCCGAGCAGAATCCGCTGGGGGCGATCACCCACTACCGCTATGACGAAATCGGGCGTCTGATTGCCCGGATTCCGCCTGAAGGTGAGCCAACCTCCTACGAATACCGCCATGGTTTCCTGCATGCGCGCTCCTGCGGTAAATCGGTGTGGAAGTACCAGCGCAATCCCCAGGGTGACGTCACCCAAGCAACCGATCCTGACGGTCATGTCACCCACCATCACTACGATGAAAAAGGTCGGTTGTTGTCGACCCGATACCCGGATAACAGTCGACATCTATTCGTGTGGAATACCCTCGGGCAGTTGGTTGAAGAAACGCTTCCGAACGGTAGCCGGCGGCGTTTTTCCTACGACGCGTTGGGGCGGCGGACTACCCGTCAGGATGAACACGGCGGCGTCACCCGTTACAAGTGGGACGCTGTTGGACGACTTGTCCAGACGACGTTTCCTACTGGCGCCAGTCGCGCCTTCAGCTACAACGCCTACGGCAAAGTCACCGCCGAACGGGATGAACTCGGTCGCGTCACGCGCTATGAATATCTCGACGATCTGCACCTGATCAGTCGTCGGATCAATCCCGATGGCACCCAGCTGCGGTATCGCTACGACAACGCGCAACTGTTGCTGACAGAAATCGTCAATGAATCCGGCGAAAAATATCGGCTGGACTACACGCGCCGCGGATTGATCCGACAGGAAATCGGCTTCGATGGCCGCCGCACCGCCTACGCCTACGACCTTAATGGGCACCTGCTGGAGAAAACCGAGTTCGGTGATGACGACACCCGGTGGGTCACCGCCTATCAACGGGATTCAACCGGACGGCTGCTGGTCAAGACGCTGCCGGATGGCGACAAGGTCGAGTATCGCTATGACAGCCTGGGCCGGCTGGTCAGCGTCGATGACGGTCACGATCACCCGCTGGAGTTCGAGTACGACGCACAGGACCGGCTGATCACCGAACATCAGGGCTGGGGCACGTTGCGCTATGGCTACGACGCCTGTGGCCGACTCAATCACCTGCGGCTGCCAGACAACAGCAGGCTCGACTACCACCATGCCAAGGGCGGCGCGCTGACCGCCATCGACCTCAATGGGGCCCCCCTCACGTCGCACAGCTTCGTCGGCGACCGCGAGCAGACCCGCCGGCAGGGCCTGCTGCTCAGCGAATATCAGTTCGACGAGCAGGGACGCCTGAAAGCCCACACGATAAGCCAACAGCAACAGCCGATGTATCGCCGCGACTATGCCTACAGCGCGAACGGCAATCTCGACAGCATCGCCGATACCCGCCACGGCCAACGCAACTACCACTACGACGCGCTCGACCGCTTGACTGGCGTCCGTCACACCCGTGATCAGCAACCGGAAAGCTTCGCCCACGACCCGGCCGGCAACCTGTTGATGCAGGACCGACCCGGTGTCGCGAAGGTGCTGGGTAATCGCCTGTTGATGCAGGGCGACCGCCATTACGACTACGACGCCTTCGGCAACCTGATCCGCGAACGTCGTGGCATTGCGCAAAAACTGGTCACCGAATACCGTTACGACTGCCAACACCGACTGATCGGCGTCACGAGCCCTGATGGACGCTGCGCGAACTACCGCTACGATGCGTTTGGCCGCCGCATCGCCAAAACCGTCGACGGCAAAACCACCGAATTTTTCTGGCAAGGCGACCACCTCGTCGCCGAAAGCAACCGCGAGCACTACCGTAGCTACGTTTACGAACCCGGCACCTTCCGGCCGCTGGCCCTGCTCGACGGCAAAGGTCCGCGCAAGGCCTGCCCCTTCTACTACCAACTCGACCACCTCGGCACACCACAGGAGCTGACCGACTACAGCGGCGACATCGTCTGGGCCGCACGCTATGCCGCCTACGGCCGCCTCACCCGCCTCAATCGAGACACCCACCAGATCCTCGATCAGCCTCTGCGCTTCCAGGGCCAATACTTCGACCCGGAAACCGGCCTGCACTACAACCGACATCGGTATTACCAGCCGGACGTCGGGCGGTATCTGACGCCGGATCCGAGCCAGTTGGCTGGGGGGGTGAATCAGTATCGGTATACGCGGAGTCCGACGGGGTGGGTGGATCCGCTGGGGTTGAGTGAGTGTCCGGGGGCGGGGAAATGCGGGACGGGGGCGGGGGTTGAGGATCCTGCTGGCAAGGTTAAGGCTGATGAGGGAGCTCCTCCTACTCCATCCCCAAAACCAAACAAGCGCTACTTGTACCGAGGAGACTCGCGGGAATCCTGGGAAATTTTTGAAACTGGTTTTGAGCCTTTGGGAGATAGCATGGACATTTATCTACATGCACATGACAACCGAAACCCTCCCAGTTTTTTTGTCAGCACGTCGACCTCAGAAAATGCGGCTATACAGTTTGCGACCGGATACGGGTTTGAAGATGGGTTCGTGTACGTCATAAAAAATATTCGCGGGATCGATGTGAATAAAAAACTAGGTCTGCTCTCACCCCACAGAGGTGAAACGGAAATTGCTATGCCCGGAGGAATAGACAGCAAAGATATTCTCGGTGTGACTCCTGTGCGCGCCGACGGCAGCTACGAAGGCTACTCAATCCCCAATCCGAAAAGGAAGCCATGATGAAGATAATTGAAATACCTACGGAGACCCGCGGAGTCAGGGATAAGGCCGTGATCGAATGCGACAGGAGAATGTTGTCGTTGAGTCTGGTTATGGAAAGCGGCGCGAGGAAAACATACACCGCTCACGACCTTTACTTTTGCCTCGGTCTCTTGCGAGCTGACTTCCCGGAAACGAAGTTCCTATGCAAAGGCGCCAAACTCAATGTGTACCCCTCGCGAATGTCATCGCAAATGTCCTCCGGATTGATGGCGTATGAACTGCAGCTGGGTAAGCCAGCCGAACCTAGCGACCTGGTTAGAATCTTTGATTATGAGGAGACCGGAATTACTACTGATATCCAGCAGCAACGTGATTTTTACAAACGCTGGATCGAATCTTTCCCACGTTAAAATTCTGAGCGCGTGTCTACAGTGATTACCTGTTTCACTAGCGCACTAGCATGGGGTGCTAGTGCTCGGTGCGAAACACCTACGCGCTCATCAACTATTCAAGCGACAAATATCAACTTGGCTCGCCCGAGTTATCATTTCCTGCAATATCCGGATCATCAGGATCCGCCTCAACTTCGCCATCAGGCACCTCCTCCACACCCGCCTCATCATCCGGCGGACGCTGATCGCGACTCAGCGAATCGGTCGGCGAAGGCAGCGGGTACTCCGGCGTGTCATCGAAATCAGCATCTTTCGAATCAGCTTTCATAAAGCACCTCTCAAGGGAACTGAAAAACAGGTCCTGACGTTTCGATGACTCTGCGATGAACGCCGTTCAATCCGGGGGACCATCGGTCGCAGCGGCCGATCACTGCTCGTCTTCGTCATCATCCTCGTCTTCAAACTCGGTCAGGCCCACATCGCCCGCGTCATCGGCATCGTTGAGCGGCACCGTTGCATCATCCATCAGCGACCCCGGGTCTTCATTCCCCGGATCATTGATAAACGGCAGCCCGCTTGGACCTTTTTCTTCCTTGCCTTCGGTTTCCGGCGTCATGACAGGCCTCTCACTTTATTCAGGTGTGTATGAAGTTCGAGGCGGGCTGGAGGCAAACGTTCCAGAACCCTTCTCGCACATACAAAAAACCCGGCGCAAAGGCCGGGTTCTATCATCGCGATCGAGTTCAGCGATGTTTATTCCTGTGTTTATTCTTGTGCTTGTTCTTGTGACCGTTACCCGAATGGGAACCGCCGCTGTCGGTGCCGACGTTGTTGCCCACCGCGCCACCCGCCGCACCGCCCAGGCCTGCGCCAATGGTCGAGCCGGTCGAGCCACCGAGGCTGTTACCAATCACCGAACCACCCGCCGAGCCCAAGCCACCGCCGACAGCAGCCGCGGTACGGCTGCCTTTCGGTGCACCTACCGCACTGCCCGCCGCGCCACCCACACCTGCGCCAATTGCGGCGCCTGTGCTGCCGCCCATTTGCTGGCCGACCACGTTACCCAACGCACCGCCAATACCACCGCCAACCGCAGCCGTGCCGTCACCGGCCGCCATTGCACCTTGAGCGACCAAAAGTCCCAGAACCAACGTGGACACTGTCAAACGCATGATATGAACCTCTAATTCCGCATCGGGAGAAAGAACGCGCTGCGGATGAGCGGAGTCTAGCATCTGCCCCACTGAATCCGGCCAGCGTTGAGGCTTGGACCGCTAAAGAGGCGACATCTGCGAAGGAGAAACAGACAGACACAAAAAGCCCGGCATCAAGCCGGGCTGTTGAGCGAATCCATCAGAATCAGTGACGCTTGTGACCCTTGGCCAGGTTGCTGCCCACGCCACCGCCCAATGCACCACCCAAACCAGCGCCGATGGTGGAACCGGTCTTGCCGCCCAGGCTGTTGCCGATCACCGAGCCGCCCGCAGCGCCCACACCGCCGCCGATTGCCGCTTTGGTGCGGCTGCCTTTGCGTGCGGCTACAGCGCTGCCGGCTGCGCCTGCGACGCCAGCGCCAATCGCCGCGCCCGTGCTGCCGCCCATGCTTTGGCCGACCACATTACCCAGTGCACCGCCCAGACCGCCGCCAATCGCGGCAGTGCCGTCGCCGGCAGCCATTGCACCTTGAGCAACCAAAAGTCCCAGAACCAGAGCGGGCACAGTTAAACGCATGACAAGAACCTCAAAAAATGGGGGAAATCAAAAAGGGTCGAGATTGAATGCTTAAGCGGCGAGGAAGTCCAGACGCAAAGACTCTACCCTCACCATTGGCGACGGTTGGACAGCGTTTTTGGAAAAGGTTTTATGGCAGGCAAAAAAAAGCCCGCTGGGGAGACGGGCCAGGTGTTGCTTTCTAACGGATGAGTTGAGCCTACGTAAGGCCTTGTGAAAACTTTGTGAAAATATTCAGCGAGGGTAAACGCCACAGCAAAATCCTTCAGCCATAAAAAACCCCGTTCGAAGACGGGGTCTAAAGGTGGCTTGCTACTTCCTGACCGGCGCCGCGACCTTGGGTAAGAATTTTGCTTTCGGCCCTTGGCGGACCATGGTCTTCATCTTGCCAAGCTTGGCCTTGTCGTCACCGAAACCGGTTAAATACTCGGTCTGGCCACACTGCACGCAGTTGTTGATCGGAAACTCAGCCCCGTCATCTTCGATATACGGATCAGCCATCTTTACGCCCCTCTCAAAAGCGGGATCGACACCGGCAAGCCCTATTTGCCTGAAACATGTCGATCACCAAGCTTTCGAGACTAGCCGGTCATTACCAGACTTGTTATTCAGATTTGCCGGCGCCCGACGAATGGCCTACGCCGCATCCTACGAAATACAAACAGGATTGTTCACCTGGATTACCCAACGTTTAACGGCCGTTCCCTGTGATGAAAAAACCACCACCCTCCCGCCCGGCATGCTGATCTCCTTCGATGGAGTGGGTTGTCGTGGTGGTCATGCTGCTTCCTTATTCAGCGTCAAATTATCAAAAACGCTGCCTGCAACCAGGGTTATCAGGATGACTTGATTCGGCCCGCTGCAGCGGCGAAATGGCGAATACAAACCAGAAACAATCCCAAAATGAAACCAAACGTCAAACCCATTAGCACGACCAACAGCGTTTTAGGTTTGATTGGACCTGAAGGCGGTTGTGCAAACTGATCAATTGTCACCAGCTTAAGCGCTGTCGGGCTGATACTCAGACTGTTCAGCCGGGAAATTTCGGAACGCAGCGACTCCACATCGAGCAGGAAAAGATCTTCATTTTCCCTCTGACTCAACACCTCCGCTTCACGATTGACCTGGAGCAGCTTCAGCGCTTTGGCGATTTCAGCAATGCGCGCTTCGGTGAAGTCGTCCGAGTGGCGCTGTTGCAAAACTGCCCGCTCCGCCTCGAGCGCTTCAGCCCCCATGAAATAGAGTGGTGACTGCTGAGCACTCACTAACACATTAGCTGCACCCTGGTGGTCAGTTACCATCGAGGATGGCGGCGTGGCGGGCTTTTTTATACCCAACGTTTTGGCGATGAAAATGGCCTCGTCCAGCTGTGTTATTCGATCATGACGCCGCGTTTTCAGCTGAAGGCGCAAGGCCTTGAGTTCATCTTGCAATCGAGCTCGCTGGACGGCATCAGTCTCACGCAGCAAAGCGATCTTAGCTGCTTTGGCATTGTCATAATTGGCGCGAGAGGCGCTGATTTGCTGACCAAGCTCCATTAAACGATTGTCTCTTATTACTTTTAACTCATTAGCAATTTTTTCATTCTCGATATCGATCACATACCTGACGAAGCCATTCAAGATAGCGCTTCCATCCATTCCTTCGGGGTAAGTAAAAGTCAGCCGTACAAAAGCATTGAACTTGTCAAGCTTCCCCTGATCCTGAGGCGTTATCGAAATAAATTTATTGTTGAAAGAATCAAATGTCTGCTCCAGCGTCCGCCCCGGCAGCTGTAAATGACCGAAGAAGGCTTCATTGCTTCGGAAAAAACCCAGGCGGGTTTCGTAGGAGTCCAGCGCCACCCTGATTTTTAACAGGGCTTCGTTTGGAGGCAAGGTATACAGCTGGGATCTGTTCAAGGCGTCAAGTTCATCGACAGCCACTGGACGTAATACGCTACTGACCTGGAATTCCCGCGGCGCAAACGATGCATAGACCAGAGCAGTAAGACCACTTAAGACCACTACTCCAAACAAAAAATATTTCTGTTTCCAGACTGCACGACAAAGCTCCAATAAATCCAGCTCATCAGGCGACGTCGCGGCCGGGTTCTTAACATGATCATTCATAAACTTGCATCACTCTGGAAACCAAGTGAGCATTTCATCTAAAAAAATCGACATCCGCTGTAGGACTTATCTGAAATCAGCTAGTGAAATCGATAAATAATCTCATTTCATTGCTGGCGTTTTTTTCCACAGACGGTCGGCACCCTCGGCACCGGCAATACAAGCCGAGCATCGTTGCACCTTGCTGTGCTTTTCAGACGCCAGAAACCACAAAACCCCTGACTTCTCTCGAAATCAGGGGTTCTGGTTACATCGAATTTGGCGGTGAAGGAGAGATTCGAACTCTCGATACAATTTCTTGTATACACACTTTCCAGGCGTGCTCCTTAAGCCACTCGGACACTTCACCGTATCTCTTCAAACATGTTCTGTCTGTCGAGGCGCGCTAATGTAGTCGAAAGCATTTCCGATGGCAAATTTTTTTTGCAGAATTTTCATGCGGTTAGCGATTTAGACGTTCCGCGGCTCCGGGGGCATGGCAAACCTGCCAATCTCCGGCTTCGCACCCTCTCCCTTTATAGAGAGCAATGCGTGGCGGAGGTGGCGGGTAGGCTTACCCGATGAGGAAAAAGGTGACTGGCGGGTCAGTCACGGCGCTTTACCTGGCCTGCGGCGGTGGGTAACGTCTGCCTCAACTTTCATACAAGGAATACGTCATGAGTGAGTTGATTGCCTACCACCTCGAAGACGGTATCGCGACCCTGACCCTGAGCAACGGCAAGGTCAATGCCATTTCCCCGGACGTGATTGCTGCGTTTAACGCTGCGCTGGATCAGGCAGTCACTGATCGTGCCGTGGTGATCATTACCGGTACGCCGGGGATTCTCTCGGGCGGCTATGACTTGAAAGTGATGACGGCCGGGCCTAAAGAAGCAGTGTCGCTGGTAACCGCTGGCTCGACCCTGGCTCGCCGCCTGCTGTCGCACCCGTTCCCGGTGATCGTCGCCTGCCCGGGTCACGCGGTGGCTAAAGGTGCGTTCCTGTTGTTGTCGGCGGATTACCGCATTGGTGTCGACGGCCCGTTCAGCATCGGTCTGAATGAAGTGCAGATCGGCATGACCATGCACCACGCCGGTATCGAGATTGCCCGCGATCGTCTGGCTAAAGCGGCGTTCCACCGCTCGGTGATCAATGGCGAGATGTTCAATCCGCAGAGCGCCGTGGAGGCAGGTTTCCTCGACGTCGTCGTCGCGGCTGAAGAACTGCAAGGCGCGGCGCTGGCGACGGCCCGTCAACTGAAGAAGATCAACATGACCGCGCACAAGAACACCAAGCTGAAGGTGCGCAAGGCGCTGCTGGAAACGCTGGATAACGCGATCACTCTGGATCAGGAACACATGGGTTAACCCAAGCCAGCGCTGTCATTACAAGCCCGACCGTCGTGTCGGGCTTTTTCGTACGGGCCTTGATGAAAAGACGACAACCGCTCTAGCACACGTCTGACAGATAGGTCGGAAACATGCGCTCAAACATCGCCTATCTACTACCTCTATAGCGGCAATTGCCGAAAACAGTGCACATCCGTACACTGCGCCACCTTTTGTCCGGTGGGGCCTGTAAATGCTGTTCGTGCTTCGTATGTTATTGATGGGCCTGCACTTTATTCTCGCCGGCGTACTGGGGGTGATTCTGGGTCTGTGTCGCCCCTTCAATCCGGACAATAGCCGCCTGTGCGCGCGCCTTTATGCATGGCCGGCCATGTGTATTCTGCGTTTACGGGTGAAGGCTGAAGTCGCTCCGCTGATGGATAAGCCCAAGAGCTGCGTGATCATCGCCAACCATCAGTCCAACTACGACCTGTTCGTGTTCGGCAACGTGGTGCCCCGCCGCACCGTGTGCATCGGCAAGAAGAGCCTGAAGTGGGTGCCGCTGTTCGGCCAGTTGTTCTGGCTGGCCGGCAATGTGTTGATCGACCGCGGCAATGCGCACAAGGCGCGCCAGTCGATGTTGACCACCACCCACACCTTGCAGCATGAAGACACGTCGATCTGGGTCTTCCCGGAAGGGACGCGCAACCTCGGTGAAGAGTTGCTGCCCTTCAAGAAAGGCGCGTTCCAGATGGCTATTGCGGCCGGCGTACCGATCGTCCAGGTGTGTGTCAGCAGTTACGTCAAACATATGCGATTGAACCGCTGGCGCAGTGGGAAAATTCTGATTCGTTCGCTGCCGGCGATTCCAACCGCAGGTTTGAGCCTGGATGACATGCCCCTGCTGATCGCCCAGTGCCGCGAGCAGATGCGCGAGTGCATCGCCTCGATGGATCGGCAACTGCAAGCCGCGTAAACGAAACCCGCCCTGTGCGGGTTTTCTTTTGCCGTCGAACTCTGCAAATTTCACTGACTCTCAAGCAGTAGACAAGGCTAAGCTGAACACTGCCTGCCACTGCCACCTGCTAATAAGAAGTGAACCTGAAATGGGTAGAGTTGTTGCTGCTGCGGTTTACAGCGCCGGTAAGAAAGTCACCAATATCACCCTCGACGAAGGCGCGGCCTGGGCTGCCAAGCCGGACCACTTCGTCTGGATCGGCCTCGAAGAGCCGAACGCTCAGGAACTGGCCAACCTGCAACGCCAGTTCAACCTGCACGAACTGGCCATCGAAGACGCCCTGGAAAAACACAGTCGACCGAAGCTGGAAACCTTTGGCGACGCATTGTTTATCGTCACGTACTCGCCCATTCGTGAGAACGGCAAGCTGGAGTTCATCGAAACCCACATCTTCGCCGGCAACGGTTACATCATCACCGCGCGTAACGGCCATTCGGCGTCCTACGCTTATGTGCGCCAACGCTGTGAGGCGCGTCCGCTGTTGTTGGAACATGGGGAAGATTTCGTTCTTTACGCCATCCTCGATTTTGTCATCGAAAACTATCAACCGGTGGGCGAAGCCATCCATGCCGAAATCGATGACTTGGAACGCAACGTCATCTGCAGCGCGTTGAATGAACACGACATCCAGAAACTGCACGGCCTGCGTCGCGATGTCTTGCGCCTGCGCCGGTACGCGGCGCCAATGGTGGAGATTAGCGAAGAGTTACAGAAACTGAGCTTTCCGTTCATAGACAAGAACATGCGCCCGTACTTCCGCGATGTGCAGATCCATGTGACGCGGCAAATGGAAGACCTGACGACCCTGGCGGATATCGCCAGTCAGACCATTGAAGTCGGGGTGTTGCTGGAGGCGTCACGGCAAAGCGTGGTGCAGCGAAAGTTTGCGGCGTGGGCGGCGATTCTGGCATTCCCGACGGCGGTCGCCGGCATCTATGGGATGAACTTCCAGAACATGCCCGAGCTGAGCTGGCATTACGGGTATTTCGCGGTGTTGGGGTTTATAGCGGTGGGCTGTGTGGGTTTGTGGGCGAGCTTCAAGAAATCGGGATGGTTGTAGTCAATACCGAAATATCTGGAGAATTCGCGGGCAAGCCTTGCTCCCACAATGATCTGCGCAGCACCGAAGATCCGTGTAGGAGCAAGCCGGCTTCCAACGAAGCTTTTATCTCAAGCAGCCGCTGGCTTGTGCGCCACAAACCGCATCATCCACTCCGCAACGGTAGTGCCATGATGCTCCTGCTCCAGGCTGGCCATGCCTTTCGAATAGATCTGCTCACCCAGTGCTTCCTGGCGAATATCCAGCAACGCTCGCGAGTAGTCGTGAATGAATTCCGGATGCCCCTGGAAGCACAGCACCTGATCGTTGATGTGGTACGCGGCGAACGGGCAGAAATCGCTGGAAGCGATGACCGTGGCGTTTTCCGGTAGCGAGGTCACCTGGTCCTGATGACTGATCAGCAACGTCAGTTCTTCGCGTACCGGGCTCATCCACGGCGCCTTGGCCGCCAGTTTGTAGTTGTGCGTGCCGACGCCCCAACCCTGGGTCGCACGCTCGCTCTTGCCACCCAGCAGCAACGCCAGCAACTGATGGCCGAAGCATACGCCCAGCAGTTTGTCACCGCGTTCGTAGCGGGTCAGCAGGTACGCCTTGAGGGTTTCGATCCAGGGATCGGTGCCGAAGGAATCGGCCTTGCTGCCAGTGACGAGGTAGGCATCAAACGTCTCGTCATCGCTCGGGTACTCGCCCTGCATCACGTTGTAGACAATGAACTCGGCCGCAATGGGCTGCTGCGAAAACAGACGCTGGAACATCTGCCCGTAACCCTGATATTGATCGACCAGTTCCGGACGCAGGATGTCGGTTTCCAGAATGCAGATGCGTAACGACATAAAAAATACCTGACACGTGATGGGAATAATGCACACCTCAGAGCCTGCCTCGAAACACGGTGACAAGGCAAGCCCCGAAGTGCGTCATCGGTCCCTTAAAACACCTCCCCTTTGGCCGCCTTCTCCAGCAACAGCGCCGGCGGTGCGAAGCGTTCGCCGTACTGTTCGGCCAGGTATTGCGCGCGGGCGACGAAGTCATTCACGCCGTACTGGTTGATGAACTGCAGCGCACCGCCGGTCCAGGTCGCAAAACCGATGCCGAAGATCGAACCGACGTTGGCGTCCGCCGTCGAGGTCAGCACGCCCTCCTCCACGCAGCGCACGGTTTCCAAGGCTTGTACAAACAGCAGGCGATCACGCACATCTTTCGGTGAAATCTGCCCGTCGGCTTTTTCGAAGCGGGTTTTCAATTCCGGCCACAAATGCTTCTGGCCACCGACCGGGTATTCGTAGAAACCGCCTCCAGCGGCTTTGCCCGGACGTTTGTATTCGTTCAGCAACAAGTCAATCACCGCGAATGCGGGGTGTTCAATCAGCGGTTTCCCTTCCGCTTTCAGGTCCTTCGCCGTTTGCTGGCGGATGTGGCTCATGAGGCTGAGCGAAACTTCGTCAGAGATCGCCAGGGGCCCGACAGGCATCCCGGCCTTGCGCGCTTCGGTCTCGATCATCGCCGCGCTTACGCCTTCGCCGAGCATGGCAATGCCTTCATTGGTAAAGGTGCCGAACACCCGCGACGTAAAGAACCCGCGACTGTCGTTGACCACTATCGGCGTTTTCTTGATTTGCAGTACGAAATCGAAACCACGGGCCAGGGTTTCGTCGCTGGTCTGGGCGCCCTTGATGATTTCCACCAGCGGCATTTTTTCCACAGGGCTAAAAAAATGCAGGCCGATGAATTTGCCTTGATCCGGTACGGCGGTGGCCAGGCCGCTGATGGGCAAGGTCGAGGTGTTGGACGCGATCACCGCCTCCGCGCCGACGATCTGCTGCGCGGCTGAGGAGACCTTGGCTTTCAGCTCGCGGTCTTCGAACACGGCTTCGATGATCAGGTCGCAACCGGCCAGGTCGGCATCCTGTTCAGTCGTCGTGATGCGCGCCAGCACGGCGTCTCGCTGTTCGGTGTTCAACTGGCCACGAGCAACTTTTTTGTCCAGTAACGCCACCGAATGCGCCTTGCCCTTTTCCGCTGCCGCGAGCGTGATGTCTTTGAGCACCACCTCGATACCGGCCGAGGCGCTGACAAAAGCAATACCGGCGCCCATCATACCCGCGCCCAGGACGCCCACTCGCCGCGTCACGTAAGGGGCAAACCCATGCGGCCGTGAGCCGCCCGCATTGATTTCATTGAGCTGGAACCAGAAAGTGCCGATCAGGTTTTTCGAGACCTGGCCGGTGGTCAGTTCAGTGAAGTAGCGTGTTTCGATCAGGTGCGCCGTGGCGAAGTCCACCTGCGCGCCTTCTACCGCGGCGCACAGGATCTTCTCCGGCGCAGGCAGGCAGCCCTGGGTTTTGCTGCGCAGGATCGACGGCGCGATCGCCAGCATCTGCGCGACTTTTGGATGCGATGGCGTGCCGCCCGGAATCTGATAGCCCTTCACGTCCCAGCGTTGTACCGCCACCGGGTTTGCAAGAATCCAGGCCCGGGCCTTGGCCAGCAGCTCGTCGCTATCGACAGCCAGTTCTTCGATCAGACCCGCCTGCAAGGCCTGCTGCGGCCGGACTTTCGTGCCTTCAAGCAGATACGGCAGGGCTTTTTCCAGACCCAGCATCCGCACCATGCGCACCACCCCGCCGCCACCCGGCAACAGGCCGAGGGTGACTTCCGGCAAGCCGAGCTGCACCGAAGGATGATCCAGCGCCACGCGGTGATGACAGGCCAGGCAGATTTCCCAGCCACCGCCGAGCGCCGCGCCATTGATCGCGGCGACCACCGGTTTGCCCAGGGTTTCGAGGGTTCGCAGCTGGTCCTTCAGGGTCAGCACCCTGTCATAGAAGGCTTTGGCCTCGGGTTTGCCGACCTTGATCAGTTCATTCAGGTCGCCGCCGGCGAAGAAGGTTTTCTTGGCCGATGTGATGATGACCCCGGCAATGCTGTCTTTCTCGGCAACCAGGCGCGCGACGCAGGCGCCCATGGCCTCGCGGTAGACCGCATTCATGGTGTTGGCGCTCTGGCCCGGCAGGTCGATGGTCAGGACAACGATCTGGTCCTGACCCTTTTCGTAACGAATGGCTTCAGTCATGAAGATGTTTCCTTGAAGTCAGGGCTCAGAGGCGTTCGATGATGGTGGCAATGCCCATGCCGCCGCCGACACACAGGGTCGCGAGGCCGTAGCGCAGACGCCGGTTTTCCAGTTCATCGAGCAGCGTGCCGAGGATGGCGCAACCGGTAGCCCCCAGCGGGTGGCCCATGGCAATGGAGCCGCCGTTGACGTTGACCTTGTCCGGATCGATGGCCATGTCCTTGATGAATTTCAGCACGACCGAGGCAAACGCTTCGTTGACTTCGAACAGCTCGATGTCTTCGACCCGCAACCCGGCCTTGGCCAGTGCCTTGCGGGTGGCCGGTGCCGGACCGGTGAGCATGATGGTCGGGTCGGTACTGGTGACCGCGGTGGCGACAATTCGCGCCCGTGGCTGCAAGCCCAGCGCCCGGCCCTTGGCTTCGGAACCGATCAGCATCAGCGCCGCGCCATCGACGATCCCGGAACTGTTGCCCGGTGTGTGCACGTGGTTGATGCGCTCGACGTGGCTGTAGACCCGCAAAGCGGTGGCGTCGAAGCCCATCTGCCCCATCATCTCGAAACTCGGCTTGAGTTTGCCCAGGCCTTCGAGGGTAGAGTCGGCGCGAATGAATTCATCGTGATCGAGAAGGAGGATGCCGTTCTGGTCGCGCACGGGCACCAGCGATTTGCTGAACGCACCCTCAGCCCAGGCCCGCGCGGCTTTCTGTTGGGAATGCAGCGCGTAAGCATCGACGTCCTGGCGGCTGAAGCCTTCAAGGGTGGCGATCAGGTCGGCGCCCACGCCTTGCGGGGTGAAGTGACTGTGCAGATTGGTTTCCGGGTCCAGCGCCCAGGCGCCGCCGTCGCTGCCCATCGGCACCCGCGACATCGACTCGACGCCGCCGACGACCACCAGCTCTTCGAAGCCGGAACGCACTTTCATTGCGCCGAGGTTGACCGCCTCCAGCCCCGACGCGCAGAAACGGTTGATCTGCACGCCCGCCACGCTGACATCCCAATCAGCCACCTGGGTCGCCGTCTTGGCAATGTCCGCGCCTTGATCGCCAACCGGTGTGACGCAGCCGAGCACCACATCATCGACCTGGCTGGTGTCCAGCGACGTACGCTGCTGCAGTGCAGTGAGCAGCCCGGCCACCAGGTTCACCGGTTTGACGCTGTGCAATGCGCCATCGGCCTTGCCTTTGCCACGGGGCGTGCGTAACGCGTCGAAAATCAAAGCTTGGGTCATGACGTCCTCGAACCTGACGATGGAATACCGAGCCTTCACCTTAAGCCGAGCCACCGCCGATTCAATGACCGCAATGCTCACTGGCGTTGACGGACACGCTCAGACGGACGGTAGCGGACTTGCCGATTAACCGTTTCAGGACACCGAGCTGTCTAGCAAAAGGGCGGCAAAGAAGCTGGCAATAGGCCTCATGCCTTTTTTAGAGCTGTAAGTGAGCATTCCATATGAAAGGGATCTAAGCCACGGGTGACGCGGGCCCTAAGGTGAACATGTACGAAGTTGTCGTCGGGTTTTGCCGAGGCGCTCGTCCTACAGGAAGTGCAACGCGCTGCCGTCATGGAGATATGCAGGCAGGCATCAGGAAATAACAAAAAAGGCGGTCAAGCCATGTTCAAACAGTCGAAAGTACGTCAAGCCGGACTCATTCTTTTCGCCACCACGCTGTTGTTGATTTTGCCGAACCTGACCAAGGTGATTGGCTGAGTCTTATATAAAAAATACGGCGTCACGTTTTTTATCGCCTCATCAAATAGGTGACTGGCTCGCTACCCGAGCCAGCGTGGGTGTGCCAACCTTTGCGGCACTTCCACGACATGGACGGCGATCTTTTGAAAACGCTCATTCTGCTCGGGGCCTTGCTGTTCGGCTCGCCCCTCTATGCCGCACAGCTGAACCTGGAGCTTGGCGCGAATAGTCGCACCTGGCAGACCGAGGAATTGCTCAAGCATCCTCAGGTTCAGACCATCACGATCAACGACGACGTTTCCTACAAACGGAGCATGAGCTATCGCGCCGTGCCCTTGGCAGCATTGCTAAACGGCATCAAGCCTGGCGATCACCTGCAAGCCGTGGCACTGGATGGTTTTGCCGCCGAACTGGACGCAGCGCCATTGCTCACTGCCAAAGGCGCGCGGGCCTGGCTGGCGATTGAAGACCCGGCCAAACCCTGGCCGGCGTTGTCGGCAGGCAAGCCGAGTGCCGGGCCGTTTTATCTGGTCTGGACGGATCCGCAGGCGGGCAACATCAGCCCTGAGCAATGGCCGTTTCAAGTGGCGGGCATCAAGCGCCTGGCGCCGGTGGCCGAGCGCTTCCCTGCCCTGTTGCCTGATCCGGCGTTGAAGGCGGACGACCCGGTGAACCTGGGGTTTGCGTCATTCCAGAAGAACTGCCTGGCGTGCCATCGGCTCAATGGTGCCGGGGATGCGCAGGTCGGACCGGACCTGAACATTCCGTTTAACCCGACCGAGTATTTTGCCGCGGACTTTTTGAAGCGGTATATCAGGGACCCGCAGAGTTTGCGGCAGTGGCCACAGGCGAAGATGCCGGGTTTTTCGGCGGCGGTATTGCCAGATGCGGATCTGCAGAGGTTGGTGGGGTATTTGAAGCATATGGCGGGGCGCAAGGTTAAGCCCTGACACTATTACCCCTGTGGGAGCGGGCTTGCTCGCGAATGCAGTGTTTCAGTCACAAATATGCAGACAGAAAAACCGCATTCGCGAGCAAGCCCGCTCCCACAGGAGTCAATTGTTACTGTTGTTGGACGGAGATGACCGGGGCTGGCATTGGCAACGGCGATACGAACACCTTCGCGTGCATCTGCTCGCAGCCACCGCCCCGGCGCATGCCGCGCACCGGGCACGCATCCAGGTAATCCAGGCCCACCGCCAGTTTCAAATGGCGTTCCGGACGCGCCAGCTCGTTGGTCACGTCAAAGCTGTACCACGCGTCATCCAGCCAGGCTTCCGCCCAGGCGTGACTGGCCAGGTGCTCGCAGTCCTCGCTGTACAGATAGCCCGACACATAACGCGAGGGGATGCCCAGGCTGCGGGCGCAGGCAAGGAACGCGTGGGTGTGGTCCTGGCACACCCCGGAACGCCCCGCGAACGCCTGGGCCGCGCTGGTATCCACTTCGGTGGAGCCCGGCGTGTAGGTCATGTGCGAGTTCAAGCCGTGCATCAAGTCGATCAACGCCGTGCGGTCCCGGCGCTTTTTGCATTCCTTCCCGGCGAACGCGCGCAAGGCTTCGTCGGCTTCGGTCAGGCGGGTGAAACGCAGGAATGGCAGCGCCGACTGACTCTCGTGCTCGGCTTCGCGCAGTTCGTCGATGTCGACCTGGCCTCGGGCGCCGATGATGATCGCTTCGTGTGGCTCGTCCATGGTCAGCACGTGCAGGATATTGCCGAACGGATCGAGTTGCGCGCGAACCGGGCGCGGCAGATCGAGTTGCCAGCTGATCACGTGCTGACGTTCGCTGTCGTGAGGTGTCAGTCGCAGGTACTGGATGCTCGCCCGCACCTGATCTTCGTAGTGATAGGTGGTCTCGTGGCTAATGGAAAGTCTCATGCAGCCTCCAGGTAGGAACTGTGTATGGCGTTACCCAACTGGCGCACCAGCGGGATGAACTCGGTCAGCCAGGCGTGCAGGCCTTCGTCGAGAATTTCGGTGATGCCGGTGTAGCGCAGGCGCGCGTCCATTTCCGCGGCCAGACGTTGTGCGGGACGGCCGTTGGCGCCGGGCAATTGCGCGAGGATCTGATCGATTTCTTCGGTGCAGGCGCGCAGGGAACGCGGGACATCGGCGCGCAGCAACAGAAGTTCGGCGACATGCCGGGCGCCGGGCGCGTCGCGGTAGATTTCGGTGTAGGCCTCAAAAGATGACAACGCCCGCAGCAAGGCGCTCCATTGATAGTAGGCGTGTGCCGTGCCGTCACTGACCGCCTCGGCCTGATCGCCGGCCATTTCGTAGCGGGCGTCGAGCAGGCGCAGCGTGTTGTCGGCCCTTTCGATAAACGTGCCCAGGCGAATGAAACGAAACGCGTCATTGCGCATGATCGTGCCGTAGGACGCGCCGCGAAACAGGTGAGACCGTTCCTTGATCCACTCACAGAAGCGGCTCATGCCGTAGCGACTCAAGCCCTGTTCAGCGATACCGCGAATTTCCAGCCAAGTGGCGTTGATGTTTTCCCACATGTCGGCGGTAATCCGCCCACGCACCGCATGGGCGCTGGCCCGCGCGGAGCCAAGGCAACTGTAGATGCTGGCCGGGTTGGCCGCATCCAGGGCGAAGAAGTGCAGCAGCCGCTCGGCATGCAGCTCGCCATGGCGCTCCAGGTAATCGTCCAGCGTGCCGGTAATCAGCAGCGGCATGGCGAGTTCATGCAGACCGTCACCGCGGCCATCCTGCGGCATCAGCGACAGCGAATAACTGATGTCGAGCATCCGTGCGAGGTTTTCCGCCCTCTCCAGGTAACGCGACATCCAATACAAATCCGAGGCAGTTCTACTTAACATGGCAAGCTTCCTTCAATCCTCGACCACCCAGGTGTCCTTGGTTCCGCCGCCTTGGGAGGAGTTCACCACCAGGGAGCCTTCACGCAGGGCAACACGGGTCAAACCGCCGGGTACGACCCGGGTTTCGCGGCCAGACAATACAAACGGACGCAGGTCGATATGGCGTGGCGCGATGCCGTTTTCGACAAAGGTCGGGCAGGTCGACAGGGACAACGTCGGTTGCGCGATGTACGCGTGGGGCTTGGCCTTGATGCGCGCGCGGAACGACTCGATTTCCGCCGCGGTCGACGCCGGCCCCACCAGCATTCCGTAACCGCCGGAGCCTTGGGTTTCCTTGACCACCAGTTCTGGAAGATGAGCCAGCACGTGGGAAAGTTCAGAAGGATTACGGCACTGGAACGTCGGAACGTTCTTCAGGATCGGTTCTTCATCCAGGTAGAAGCGGATCATGTCGGTGACGAACGGATACACCGATTTGTCGTCCGCCACACCGGTGCCGATGGCATTCGCCAGCACCACGTTGCCCGAGCGGTAGGACGACAGCAGGCCCGGAACGCCGAGCATTGAATCCGGGTTGAACGCCAGCGGATCGAGAAACGCATCGTCGAGGCGACGGTAGATCACGTCGACGGCTTTCGGCCCGTCCGTGGTGCGCATGAACACCTTGTCGTCACGCACGAACAGGTCCGCGCCTTCCACCAGTTCAACGCCCATTTCCCGAGCGAGGAACGCATGCTCGAAAAACGCGCTATTGAAACGCCCCGGCGTCAGCACGACCACGCTTGGATTATCGATCGGGCTGGAGCTTTTCAGGGTGTCGAGCAGCAGGTTCGGATAGTGGTCGATGGGCGCGATGCGTTGGGCCGAGAACAGCTCGGGGAACAGCCGCATCATCATCTTGCGGTCTTCAAGCATGTAGCTCACGCCGCTCGGTGTACGAAGGTTGTCTTCGAGCACGTAGTACGTGCCGTCGCCATCGCGCACCAGGTCAACGCCGGAGATGTGGGAATAGATGTCGCGGTGCAGATCCAGTCCTTGCATCGCCAACTGATACTGCTCGTTGGCCAGCACTTGTTCAGCCGGGATGATGCCGGCCTTGATGATGCGCTGCTCGTGATAGAGATCGGCGAGGAACATGTTCAACGCCTTGACCCGCTGGATGCAGCCGCGCTCGACGATTCGCCATTCGCTGGCGGGGATGCTGCGCGGGATGGTGTCGAAGGGAATCAGGCGCTCTGTGCCCTGCTCGTCCCCATAAAGCGTGAAGGTAATCCCGGCCCGATGAAACAGCAGATCGGCCTCGCGTCGCCGTTGGGCCAGAAGCTCATCAGGCGTCTCGGCCAGCCAACGGGCAAACTCCCGATAATGCGGGCGGACCTGGCCGCCGGCATCGTACATCTCATCATAATAGGTGCGGATCATGCCGTACTCCTTGTCACCCGGACTGACAGGCCTTCGCAAGGCCCGTGCCATCGGCATAAACGCTTTGATATCAATCGGTTGGATATTCATCGCGCACACACCGCACCATTCCTGTGCGGCAAATGCCCCAACCTGATCTCCCCCGCCTCATCGCGAAGCAATGTTTCGCCTATCACCAGCATAGTCACAGTTGATTTCACTGCCCGGGGGTGGATGGGGATAATCGGCGCATTCGCTGGAAATGCTCACTGAACTTCCCTTTTGGCCGCCTGTTTAGGCGGCTTTTTTTTGTGTCCGGATTTGTGGGAGACGGAGTGTCATCAAGTTTGCAGGGGTAGGGAGGACGCTATCGCCAGCAGGCTGGCTCCTACAGGGGAAAACGAAAACGGCCAACCCGAAGGTCAGCCGTTAGTGAATGTTGTCGCTGTTCATAGTGTTATGCGAGTAGCCCTCGTACCTCCTGCTTGACGCCCCACCCTTCGATGATGCCCCCCAGAGGTTCGACCACGGCCTCGAAGTCCTGCTCAAAGTCACCGATGCCGTCGTAGGTGGCGGACATCACTTTGCTTAATTCAAGGGCCCATGCGCCGTCGTCGCGCACGCTGATCTGTGCATTCATGGATTCACCGGAATAATGCCCTGCCGCCCTGCGTGCCCGCTCCTCGTCCGGGAAAATCGCGTAGAACTCGATGGGATGGAATCGTGAAAAATCGAAACCGCCTTCTTTCATGCGGCGCAGCACCGAGCTGCTGATGTCTTCTTGATAGGCTGTGCTCATGAAACGTCCTCCTGAACTGATGGATAGACTTTCCGTACTCCCGACGTGCGCAACCGAATGGTGCGGACGATGCGACAACAGGTTGCCGATGGGAAACAAGCATGTAGCTGACAAGACCAGACCTTAGCGATCCATTCGCTGATCTCGCTTGCAGAGTAGCCTCAAGTGAGCGCCGCTGCCAAGGCCTGGTGTTTCACGAGTGTGACGCGGGGTGTATCAGACGGGAGTAATGCCGAGGATTTGTATGCTGTTCTGGGTTTTGAGTTCTTTGACGCCCGCGTCCGCGGTCCGCCCTTCCAGATCATTCAGATCCAGTTCGGCAGCGACAGGAAGGAGCCGGGCCTTGATGAGTTTGGCGGCGTGCTCGTTATCCGGGCATTCGTCGCACTCAAAGACTTCATCGACTGTTTCGCCGTGATCATCCACGAAAGTGATCCGCCACTGTTGCATCGGTGCCTCCTCGAACAAACCCGCAAATGGGCTTACAACTATCTGGACTTTTGGTCGGGGTGATCGTTCAAAGGATTTGCGCCGCAAACGTATGAAAAATCACTGGCCGTCTGCAGGAGCGAGCATGCTCGCTCCTGCAGGGGCAATGCTCAGTCGTTGCTTGGCTTGTTCACGGCCTGCAGGACGTATTGCGGCAAGGCGAACGCGCCGATGTGGATTTCCGGGTTGTAGTAGCGGGTGATGATGCCGCTGCCGGCGAAGCGCTGTTGCAGGCAGTCGCGGGTCAGTTTGCGATAGGCGGTATTGGTCGCGCCCCAGGCGAACGTCATGGAACCGCCGATGTAGGTCGGCACGGCCGCCTGATAGAAGTGCCAGTCCGGGAACAGGCTGCGCAGGCGTCCGGCAGTGGTTTTGACTTCTTCGATCTGCATGAACGGCGTGCCGTTCTGCGTCACCAGGATGCCGCCTTCGTTCAGGCAGCGACGGCATGCCTGGTAGAAGTTCTCCGAGAACAGCACTTCGCCCGGACCGATCGGGTCGGTGGAGTCGGAAATGATCACGTCAAACTTTTCGGTGGTGGTGGCCACGAAGCGCATACCGTCGTCGATCACCAGGTTCAGGCGTGGGTCATCGAACGCACCCTTGGAGTGGTTCGGCAGGAATTCCTTGCACATGTCGACCACGGTGCCGTCGATCTCGACCATGGTGATGTGTTCGACGCCGCCATGCTTGGCCACTTCACGCAGCATGCCGCCGTCGCCGCCGCCGATGATCAGAACGCGCTTGGCACTGCCGTGCGCCAGGATCGGCACGTGGGTGAGCATTTCGTGATAGATGAATTCGTCGGCTTCGGTGGTCTGGATCACGCCGTCCAGCGCCATGACGCGGCCCATGCGCGGGTTTTCGAAAATCACCAGGTGCTGGTGTTCGGTGCGCACTTCGTGCAGCAGTTTTTCCATGCGAAAACGCTGGCCGTAGCCTTCGTAGAGGGTTTCCAGGTACTCGCTGGTAGGGGTGGTGCTCATGGGAAGTGCTCCGATGAATGCGGGTGGCAACGGACGGTTACCCGCCCATGATGGCCAATCGATCGGCTCGATTGCCCGGGAAAGGCGCGCATTCTACGTCGCGGAAGATGACAGGTCGAACCTTCGTCAGGCGGAGAACAGTTTTGACTACAAACCGGACCAATGTGGGAGCGGGCTTGCTCGCGAAAGCAGTGTGCCAGCCGAATACGTGTTGGCTGATACACCGCTTTCGCGAGCAAGCCCGCTCCCACAGGGTCGGCGGTGTTCCGGCAAAGAGGTCAGATCCGGACGTTGCCCCGTGGCCCGGCGATGGCCCAGATGATCAGGCCCAGGACCGGCAGCAGCAGGATCAACAGCACCCAGACGATTTTCATCCCGGTGGTGGCGCCACTTTTCAGCACGTTGATGATTGCCCAGATGTCCAGGGCAAGAATGATCAGGCCGATCAGGCCGTTGAACGTGGAACCCATGGTGTCGCTCCCTAAGAGTGATGTGCACTCTTAGGATAGCCGGCCATTCTCAGGGTTCCGTTTTATTCCATCAAACGTGGATGGCGACTTTCAGGGCTTCCAGGGAAGGTGCAGCGGCGATGCCAACTTCGGCACACAGTTCGAGCACGCGCGGGACGTCGTTGCCGTAGACCAGCACCACCTGCAAATCGTCGTCGAGCAACTGGCTGAAGTTCATCAGCGTGTAACCGCCGTTCTCCTTGTTCATGCTGCCCATCTGCACCTGGATGCGGTTGAGTGCGGTCAGCGCTTCGGTCTTGGCCAGTTGCTTGGGTTTGATATTGAAGTCCACGCCCGGGCCGAACGAGGCGACGATCTGCGCGAACAGGTCCATGTAGGTGTCGGCCTGGAACAGTACGGTTTCCGGGAGGCTACCGACCACCACCCACTCGCCCAACGGAATCGGGAAGGTGTCGTCGTAGTTGATGTCCGGATTGGCTGTCAGAAAAGCCTCCGGGTCGGCGTAGGCCTGGGCCGCTTCGTCAGCCACCTTGAGGATTTCGTCTTCGCTCATGCACCCGGAGCTGATTTTGCTGATGAGTTCGACGAGTGCGGCTTTCATGGACGTAATCCTGTAGCGAGGGAATTTTGAAGGCGCGAAGGATAGCGCATTACGCTCGGTAATTTGCGATCGCAGGTCAAGGAACTCAATCCAGACATCCATCAAGGCTTATTCGAACTGGCAGGAAAAGTTAAGCAGCTGATGTCTGCCAAAGGCATTGGCAAAGTGGCTACTGCCCGTTTGCTGGTTTATCTGTCGGAGTTGGCCCAGCTTGGTTGCATTGGGGTGGGCTCAGGATTCAGGCACCCCGCCAATCCTTGTGGGAGCCGGCCTGCCGGCGATGGTGGTGGGTCAGGCAACATTGTTGTTGGAGGTGATGGCCTCATCGCTGGCAGGCCAGCTCCCACAGGGAATTGAGGTAGGCTCAGGATCGAGGCTTGACGCCAATCCACCGCATTCCAACGAAGACGCAGGCAACATCAATTTCAACCATGAACGCCTATCACTTCGATAGCCAACCTTGATTCGCTGCCCGCCTGCACCGGGCCTATTCTTCAAGCATGTGTTCAACATGGATAGAGGATCGGCATCATGGGCAAACGTCACCCCAACCTTCCCGCCTGGCAATGGCGCGCGTACCCGGACAACCATCAGCACCCGGCCAATCTGGTGTTGCACCTGATTGCCGTGCCGCTGTTCATCGTGGCGTTTCTGCTACTGGTGTGCGGGGTGTTCAACCTGAGCTTTGCCAACTTCGCCATTGGCATCATCGGTTTGCTCGCGGCGTTGGGCTTGCAACGCCACGGTCACAGCCTGGAGGCGCAAGCCTCCGAACCGTTCAGCGATCGCAAAGATGCGGTGTCGCGCTTGCTGGTCGAACAGTTCCTGACCTTTCCGCGCTTTTTTCTCAGCGGCGGCTGGTGGCGCGCCTGGCGTGAACGCCACCGTCGGCACTGATCAGGCGAAAATCGTCACGGTCTGCCGGCTCATGGCAATCAACTGACCTTCTGCGCTCCACAGTTTCGCAGCGGCGTGCCCGTAGCCGTCAGCGGCATGTTCGGTTTCAACCAGGTATTTGCACCAGTCCAGCGTACTCAGGTCGAGTAGCGGCTGGACGAATTCGATGGTCCAGGTCAGCGTGCTGCCCATCGCCACCTTGGTCAGCTGCGGCAACAACGACGGCGGCCAGGCGTCCACCAGCGCCAGGATATGCGACTCGGTGACCGGCTCTTCCTTCACATCCCCGCGCAAACGTACCCAGCCGCCCATCTCGCGGGATTTAGTGCCGGTGAACGGCAGCCCGCCGACGCTCCAGCGCATCGCCAGATGACGCATGAATTCCGGGGTCACGCCTTTGATGTAGGGCAGTTCCTGACAGTCGTCCCAGTGTTTCATCTCCGGCGCAGGCATGGCTGAAACGGCGACTTCGGACGGTCGCGAGGCACCGAAGCTGCCCTGAATCAGCGTCACTACTTGGCCTTTCTGCACCGCCCGGCCCAACACCTGGCTGACGGCTTTGCCTTCGCGCAGCACATCGGCTTCAAAACTGACCGGCACGTCGGGTTCGACCGGGCCGACGAAGGTGATCGCCAGCGAACGCACGGCGCGGTCCGCCGGCACCTTGGCGCGCATGGCTTCGTAGAGCAGCGCCGCGACCAGACCGCCGAAGCTGGCGCGTCCCTGCGCCCATTCGGCCGGGATAGTCAGCTCCTGGGGCTGGCTGCGGACGGCGTCGAGCAGATCGGAAAAGCGCATGAAAACCTCAATGGGCAACGGAAAGGATGGGGGGATATTAACCAGCCCGAGGGACCGACACAGCGATTATTCCGGCCAATTTGACTGACAGATAGGCCGCCAGCCAAACATCCATTTCAAATCTCAAGAAAAATCCTGTGGGAGCAAGCTCGCTCCCACAATTGGACCTGTGTGGTTTCAGGATTTGAAACAGGTGGCGCTGAGCTTGTCGAGGACCTGGTCGGCGCGGGCTTCAGCCTTGGCCATCGTGGTTTTCCACACCGCTACACACGGCTGCAGATCAGCTTCCTCCTCGGCCCGGGCCAAACATTGCCACGCGTCGTGCCAATCGCCCAATGCCGCTTGGGCCGATTTGAGCCTCGGCAGCGCCGGTTTCGGCAGGCGATCCAGTTCGGGGTAGGCTTCGATGCCGTAGCGCACGCGTTTGATCAACAGGCGCAGACGGTGGCGATCATGGGCAGGATCGTGCAAGGCCTCGTCGAGTTTTTTCCACTGCTTGCCCAGGCGCTTCTCAATGCGTTTGCGCAAGCCGTTGAGCAAACCCTGACGCTGGGCGGCGCGCAAGAAACGCGGAAAGGCGTCGAAAATCATCAGCAATTGCGCCAGCTCCGGGCTTGCAGCAACCGCCGGGTAGGCCTTGGCCATCAGGGCCATGCGCCGTTGCGCCGCTTCGGGTTGATCGTGCTGGAGCAGATACGCCGCCAGCACTTCGCGATCGCGCAACGGCGTGGTCAGGTCACCGACCCGGGACGCCGCCCCTTCCAGTTGTTCGACTCCGGGCAAACCGCGCAATGGCCGCAACAGACTGCGCAAACGGCGAACCGTGGTGCGCAGGTCGTGCAACGCTTCCGGGTCGGTGCGGGCATCCAGGCGTGCCTGGCAAGCCAACAAGCGGACTTCAAGGCCCAACACGTGAGCCACCAACCGATCGATCATGGGATTACTCCATAACAGCTGCGCGCACGACCTGTAGGAGCCCGCTTGCTGGCGATTGGGCTTCGAATAATACCGGGGGGTTCGAGGCCGTCATCGCTGGCAAGCCAGCTCCCACAGGATACGCGGTGTTTTAACGACCGGCGCGGGACTCACGGATGTAGAAGCGCGCTTTTTCGGCCTTGCTGGTGCAGCCCTCGTAGGCTTCGAACTGCTGCTGGGTCTTGGCGCCGGTCAGCAATGACAGGGCCTTGGAATAGCTGACCGTCCCGGCAAAGCCCTCGGCCTTGGCCAGGTCCAGTTCATGCCACGCGGCGTCAATCTGGCTACCGCAGCTTTCGCGGTAAGCGGTTTTGCCGGCACAACCAGCGAGCGCCAACGCGATCAAAGGCACACAGATCCAGGCTTTCATCAATCACACCTCAAGGTTAGGTCAACAGTCGTGCAGGTAAGACGGTCCGGCGCGTGAAAAGTGCCTTGGCCCCGCAGTGGAAACTATAGCGCTCGGAGAATAACCATGTGCCGCCCTGGAGTGTCGAAAAAACGACGCGTTCCCCCGCCGAGCGACCTTAACGATTGAAGCGCGCCCCTCGATGGGTGCATTGTTGAACCTTGTCAGACGAGGGCGGTTCATGAAAAAGCGTGTCGCACTGGTACTGGGCTCAGGTGGAGCCCGGGGCTATGCCCACATCGGAGTCATTGAAGAGATTGAACGGCGTGGCTACGACATCGCCTGTATCGCCGGTTGTTCAATGGGGGCCGTGGTCGGCGGGATCTACGCCGCCGGCAAGCTGGATGATTACCGCAACTGGATCGAGAGCCTGGATTACCTCGATGTGTTGCGTCTGGTGGACGTCAGCTTTCGCCTTGGCGCGATTCGCGGGGAGAAAGTCTTCGGACAGATTCGCAAGATCGTCGGCGAAATCAATATCGAAGACCTGCGCATCCCCTACACGGCCGTAGCCACCGACCTGACCAACCAGCAGGAAATCTGGTTCCAGGAAGGTTGCCTGCACCAGGCGATGCGCGCCTCGGCGGCGATCCCCAGCCTGTTCACCCCGGTGATGCAAGGCAATCGCATGCTGGTGGATGGGGGGATTCTCAACCCGTTGCCGATCGTGCCGGTGGTGTCGAGCCACTGCGATTTGATCATCGCGGTCAACCTCAACTCCACCAACCAGCGCCACTACCAACTGCCGGTGATCCAGCGCCCGGCCAAATTCAAGACCCGGTTCGACAGCCTGATCAGTTCGGTAGGCTCGAAGCTGCCCTTCCGCCGCACGCAGGCGGAAAAATTGCTCCAGCTGGAAAAAGAGGCGTTGAGCGCGGAAGCGGCCGAGCTCAACCCGTGGATCGAATCCGCCAAACCCGATGCCCAGCAACCGGCCGCCGCCCCTGAACGCGCCGGCGCGCCGAAATCCGCCACCGGCTCATTCATCATCGACAACGTCGGGCCGGCGTCTTTGCTGGATTTGATCAACCAGAGTTTCGAGGTGATGCAGACGTCATTGGCGCAGTACAAGATCGCCGGTTATCCACCGGATATCCTGATCAACGTGCCGAAGCGGGTGTGCCGGTTTTTCGAGTTTTACAAAGCGCCGGAGTTGATCGCGCTGGGGCGGGAGATTGCGCGGGATACCTTGGATCGGTATGAGAGTGAGCGGGAGTCCTGAAGTTTCTCGAGTGACTGATCAGGCCCCTTCGCTGGCAAGCCAGCTCCCACGGGAGCTGTATTGAACACCAGATGTGTGACCCCTGCTGATCCCTGTGGGAGCTGGCCTGCCAGCGATGACGCCCTATCAGACGCAAATAAAATTACAGGCCACCTTCACTCAACAGTCGATACCCAACCCCCGCCTCGGTCACGATAAACCGCGGCTGGGTCGGATCATCCGCCAGTTTCTGGCGCAAATGCCCGACCACGATCCGCAGGTAATGGCTATCGTCCGTATGGGTCGGCCCCCAGATGTCTTTCAATAATTGCTGCTGGGTAATCACGCGCCCTGGATGCCGCGCCAGTTGCGCCAGCACCGCGTACTCCTTGCGGGTCAGAGCGACTTCGACGCCGTCGAGCAGCACCCGGCGGTACGCCAGGTCCACGGTCAGCGGGCCGAAAATCAGCGCCGCTTGTTGCGCTTCGCCCACCGGGGCCTGACGCAGTAAGGCGCGCACCCGGGCAAGAAATTCCTGGATGCCGAACGGCTTGGTCACGTAGTCATTCGCACCACCATCCAGCGCTTCGACTTTCTGTCCTTCGCTGGCGCGCACCGACAGCACCAGCACTGGCACGGTCGACCACTCGCGAAACTCGCGGAGCACTTGCTGGCCGTCCATGTCCGGCAGGCCAAGGTCGAGCACCAGCAGATCGGGTTTGTTCAGCGCGGCTTGCGCCAGACCTTCGGTGCCGGTGCCGGCTTCCAGCACTTTATAGCCTTGGGAAACGAGGCTGATGCGCAGGAATTTGCGGATCTGCGGTTCGTCGTCGATGACCAAAATGGTCGCGGTCTGGCTCATGGTTTCTGGTCGATGCATGGAGAGTTCCAAAGGGTATCAGGCTTCACTTTCAACTCTCAATTTTCAAAGGCCGGTTGTTCCTGCAAGGGCAAATGCAGGGTGATGCACGTGCCGCGCCCATCGATGCCGTCACCCACGCTGATCCGCCCGCCATGGGCACCGACCATGCCCTGACAGATCGCCAATCCGAGCCCGGTGCCCTGCCCGCCACGATCGCCGCGCGCGGCGGTGTAGAACATGTCGAAAATCTTCGCCCGCTCCTCTTCGGGAATTCCTGGCCCTTCATCGCTGACGGAAAAAAACAGTTCGTGTTCATCCGCGCCGGCGCGCAATTGCAGACGCCCATGCACCGGTGAAAATCGCGCGGCGTTTTCCAGCACGTTGACCAGCGCCTGCTCAATCAGTGCGGCGTGGACGAACAGCAGCGGCAACTGCGCCGGCACGTCGGTGCTGACCTGCAGCGGCGCCAGCACCGCACGCAGGCGATTGAGCGAACTGCCGACGATATCGGCCGGCGACACCCAGTCCCGCGCCAGCTTCAGCGCGCCATGACCGAGGCGGGTCATGTCGAGCAGATTCTGGATGTAGCGATCGAGGCGCTCGGCTTCATCCCGCGTGCCTTCGAGCAGTTCGCGGCGGTCTTCCAGCGGGATCGCCTCGCCGAGTGCCAACAGGCTGTCGATGCTGCCGCGCATGGACGTCAGCGGCGTGCGCAGATCGTGGGACACCGAGGCCAGCAAGGCGCTGCGCAATTGCTCGGTTTCACCGTGCAGCCGTGCCGCCTCCAGGTCTTCCGCCAGTTGTGCACGGGCCAACGCCTGGGCCAGCGGCTGACTCAGGGCAGTCAGCAAGCGCCGACGCTGGCCGCTCAGGGTCTGGCCCTCTTTGGCACAGACGCCGAGCAGCGCCAACGGACCGTCTTCGACCGACAGCGGCCACCACCACCAACGCCCGAACGGCAGCGTGCCGGTGCCGGCGCCTGCCGGTTGATCGTGCTGCCAGGCCCAGTCGGCGGCGGCGCGTTCAGCTTCGGTGAATGCCAGCGGTCCGCCGGTTTCGACTTTCCACCCCGCCGGGCCGTCGCGGTTAAGCAGGCACAGCTGCAACTCGCTCCAGCCGTTGAGGTGCTGCGCGGCGGCGCTGACCACGGCCTGTCGGTCGGTGGCCGCGGTGAGTTTGCGCGACAGGTCGAGCAATTCGGTGGTCTCTTCCTGAGTGTCGCGCAGCGCTTGCAATTGCCGACGCTGACGCGCCGCAAGGTTGCCGGTGAGCGCCGCCATCAGCAGGAAGAACAGCAAGGTCAGCACGTCTTCTTCGCGCTGGATGCTGAAGGAAAAATTCGGCGGGATGAACAGAAAGTCATAGGTCAGAAACGACAGCGCCGCACAGGCTAGCGCCGGGCCGAGGCTGCTGCGCACCGCCACCAGCAGCACGGCGGCGAGGAACACCAGCGAGATGTTCGGCAGCGGCAAGACACTCGCCACGGCCCAGGCCAGGGCACTGGCCAGCAGCGTCGCGACCACGGCCAGCGCGTAGTCGAACCAGACCAGTGCCTGGGTCGAGCGCTGGCGCGGTTGATGCTGTTCGTGATCGCTGTCGAGGACGTTGATTTCCAGCCCACGCGCATCACGCAGCAAGCGCGACGCCAGTCCGCCACCGAACAAGCGCCGGCGCAAACGCTGCCGCGATTGACCGACCAGTACCAGGCTGGCGCGGCGCTCTGCGGCGTGCTGGATCAGGGTTTTCGCCACTTCGCCAGCGCGCAGCAACACCACTTCGCCGCCCAGGCGTTCGGCCAGTTGCTGGGCACTTTGCAGGCGCAGGCGCGATTGCTCGTCGCGTACGCTGCCGTTGTCCACGTGCACCAGGCTCCAGGGCAGATGCCGACGCTGGGCAACGCGGCTGGCGTGCCGCACCAGGCGCTCGGCCTGCGCATCGCCATCGACGCCCACCAGCAGCCGCCCGCGCACGGCGGGTGCGGCCTGGCCAAGCTGGCGATAACCCTGGGCCAGATCGTTATCGACCTGCGCCGCGGCGGTCTGCATCGCCAGTTCACGCAGGGCGGTGAGGTTGGTCTGGGTGAAGAAGGCGTCGATGGCCGCCCGCGCCTGCTCCGGCACATAGACCTTGCCATCGCGCAGACGCTCGAGCAGCTCACGCGGCGGCAGGTCGATCAGCAGCAGTTCGTAGGCTTCCTGCAGGACCCAGTCCGGCAGGGTTTCGCGGACCTGCACGCCCGTGATGCCACGCACCTGATCGTTGAGGCTTTCCAGATGCTGCACGTTGACGGTGGTGAACACGTCGATGCCGGCGGCGAGCAGTTCCTGGATGTCTTGCCAGCGTTTAGCGTGGCGACTGCCGGGGGCGTTGCTGTGGGCCAGTTCGTCCACCAGCACCAGCTTCGGTTTGGCGGCGAGCAGGCCGTCGAGGTCCATTTCTTCGAGCATCACGCCGCGGTATTCCGAGCGCACCAGCGGCTGCTGCGGAAGGCCGCCCAGGAGTGCTTCGGTTTCGGCGCGACCATGGGTTTCAACGACGCCGGCAATGACTTTAACGCCCTGGCGCAGCTGGGTGTGAGCGGCTTGCAGCATGGCGTAAGTCTTGCCGACACCGGGCGCGGCGCCGAGGAACACCTTGAGCCGGCCACGGCCGTCGCGGGGCAGGTCTGCTAACAGCGCGTCGGCGCGGCCGGAATCGCTCATGCTTGGAGTTCTCTTTGTTCAGGTATTGATGGGGTGACTGCCAGGCCGCCATTCGCGAGCAAGCCCGCTCCTACAGTTTGGAATGCGTACCCCTGTGGGAGCGGGCTTGCTCGCGAATGGCGGCGCCACCTCGGTCTACAGTTTTTCCAGCGCCCTGTTCAGCGCCAACACATTGACCACCGGCGGCCCCACCAAAGGCTGCTCGATGTTCGCATTCATCAACTGCTGAAGCGTAGACACCGGCACATTCCGCGCCGCCGCGACACGCGCCAGTTGATAGGCAATCGCCGCCGGTGGCAAGTGTGGATCGAGGCCGCTGCCCGAGGTGGTCAACAGCGCCAAGGGCACTGGACCTTGCGCAGGCACCAACAGCTTATTGGCATCGTCGATCACCCGCGTGGCCAGCGCCGGGTTACTGGGCGACAGGTTGCTCGCGCTGCTCGACACCGTGGCGAAGGCACCGGCGGAAGGCCGTGGATGGAACCAGGCATCACCGACAAAATCCTGGGCGATCAGCGACGAGCCACGGACCTTGCCGTCGGCATCGCGCACCAGGCTGCCGTTGGCCTGATCCGGGAACGCGACCTGGGCGACACCGGTGACCACCAAGGGGTAAGCGACGCCGGTGATCAGGGTCATCAGCACCAGCAGGCTCAGGGCCGGACGTATCATTGTGGACATTTCAAAATCCTCGAATTCGAATAAAAACAGGCGTTCATTCAGGTGGACCGTGTGGTCTTCTTCGCGAGCAAGCCCGCTCCCACAGGGGATTGCATTTCAAATGTGGGAGCGAGCCTGCTCGCGAAGGCGGCGTGCTTGGCACACCGCGTAAGGGTCAAACCAGATGCAACGCCGTCAACAACATGTCGATCGCCTTGATGCCCACGAACGGCACCAGAATCCCGCCCAGTCCGTAGATCAGCAGATTGCGTCGCAGCAACGCAGCCGCACTCGCCGCTTGCACCCGCACACCGCGCAGGGCCAGCGGGATCAACACCACGATGATCAGGGCGTTGAACACGATCGCCGAAAGAATCGCACTCTGCGGACTGCTCAAGTGCATGACGTTGAGCACACCCAGTTGCGGGTAGATCGAGGCGAACAATGCCGGCAGGATCGCGAAGTATTTGGCCACGTCGTTGGCGATGGAGAACGTCGTCAACGCGCCGCGGGTCACCAGCAACTCCTTGCCGATCTGCACCACGTCCAGCAACTTGGTCGGATCGCTGTCGAGGTCGACCATGTTCGCCGCCTCGCGCGCGGCCTGGGTGCCGTCGTTCATCGCCATACCGACGTCTGCTTGCGCCAGGGCGGGGGCGTCGTTGGCGCCGTCGCCGCACATGGCGACGAGCCGGCCGTCGTTCTGCTCATGACGAATGCGCGCCAGTTTCTTCTCCGGCGTGGCTTCCGCCAGCACGTCGTCGACGCCCGCTTCGGCCGCAATCGCCGCCGCGGTCAAAGGGTTGTCGCCGGTGACCATGACGGTGCGGATGCCCAGTTTGCGCAGCTCGGCGAAACGCTCGCGAATCCCCGGTTTGACCACGTCCTTGAGGTGGATCGCACCGAGCAGTTTGCCGTCGGCACAGACCAGCAACGGCGTGCCACCGCTCTGGGCAATCTTGTCGATTTCACGGGACAGCGCCGGGGCGAGATCGGCGCGTTTCAGGCCAACGAACGCCAGCAAGGAATCCACCGCGCCCTTGCGATACACGCGGCCCTGATAGTCCACACCGGACAAACGGGTTTCAGCACTGAACGGCACGGCGGTCAACAGCTCGGCGCTCGGCTCAGGCTGCGGATGCAGGCCTCGCAGGTAGTCGACGATCGACTTGCCCTCCGCCGTGTCATCGGCCAGCGAGGCGAACAGCGCACCCTCGGCCAGTTCCTTGGCGGTCACGCCTGGCGCCGCATAAACCGCAGTGCAGCGACGGTTACCGAAAGTGATGGTGCCGGTCTTGTCCAGCAGCAGCACATGCACATCCCCCGCCGCCTCCACGGCGCGACCGGACTTGGCGATCACGTTCAGGCGCACCAGACGGTCCATCCCGGCGATACCGATGGCGGACAGCAAACCGCCGATGGTAGTCGGAATCAGCGTGACCAATAACGCCACCAGGAACACCAGCGGCAGGCTGCCATTGGCGAAGTGGGCGAACGGTTGCAGGGTCACGACCACCAGCAGGAAGATCAGGGTCAGGCCGATCAGCAGGATGTCGAGCGCGACTTCGTTAGGGGTTTTCTGGCGCTTGGCGCCTTCGACCAGCGCGATCATGCGGTCCAGCGTCGACTCACCGGGGTTGGCGGTGATGCGCACCAGCAGCCAGTCGGATACCAGGCGGGTGTTGCCGGTGACGGCCGAGCGGTCGCCGCCGGATTCGCGAATCACCGGCGCGGATTCACCGGTGATTGCGGCTTCGTTGACGGCCGCGATGCCTTCGATCACTTCGCCGTCACCGGGGATCATCTCCCCCGCTTCGACACGCACCACATCGCCCTTGCGCAGGCTGGTGGCCGGCACCACTTGAAACGCGCCATTGCTGGTTTTGCGCCGGGCACTCAGGCCTTCGCTGCCGGCCTTGAGGCTGTCGGCGCGGGCCTTGCCGCGACCTTCGGCCAAGGCTTCGGCGAAGTTGGCGAAGAGCACGGTGAACCACAGCCACAACGCGATTTGCGCCGCGACAAAGGTCGGCACGGCGCTGTCGGGAATGAAGCACAGCACGGTGGTCAGGACCGCGGTCAGTTCGACCACCAGCATCACCGGCGCGCGCTGCAATTGCCGAGGGTCGAGCTTGACGAAGGCTTGCACCAGCGCCGGACGCCACAGGGCCGAGATCGCGGTTTTTGGTTGCTCCGGCGCCTTCACGGCGACGGGTTTAGTTGCGGGCATATTCATCATTGATTCCTCAGAAGCCCATGCTCAAGTGTTCAGCGATTGGACCCAGTGCCAACGTCGGCAAGAAGGTCAAACCACCCACCAGCAAAATGGTCACAGTCAGCAGGGTCACGAACAGCGGGCCATGGGTCGGAAAGCTGTTCTGGCCGATCGGCGCGGTTTTCTTCATTGCCAGGCTGCCGGCCAGGGCCAGTACCGGGAGGATGTAACCGAAGCGACCGATCAACATGCCCAGGCCGAGCATCAGGTTGTGGAACGCGGTGTTGGCACCGAAGCCGCCGAACGCCGAGCCGTTGTTGGCGCTGGCCGAGGTGTAGGCGTACAGCAACTGACTGAAACCGTGGGCGCCGGGGTTGCTCACCGCCGCGACCGGTCCGGGCAGGCTCGCGGCAATCGCGCCGAGCACCAGCACGCCCACCGGCATCACCAGCAACGTCACCACCAGCAATTGCACTTCTTTCGCTTGCAGCTTCTTGCCGAGGTATTCCGGGGTGCGACCGATCATCAGGCCGGCGAGGAATACCGCGATCAACACGTTGAGCAACATGCCGTAGAGCCCGGCGCCGACGCCGCCGAAGATCACTTCGCCGACCATCATGTTGACCAGCGCGACCATGCCGGTCAGTGGATTGAGGCTGTCGTGCATGGCGTTGACCGAACCGTTGGACGCGGCCGTCGTGGTCACCGACCAGAGCACGGTGGCCGTGGTGCCGAACCGCGCTTCCTTGCCTTCCAGCGGCGCGGTCTGTTCGACGGCGGCGTTGTTCAGGGTCGGGTTGGGTTGGTATTCAGCCCACAGCGAGGTCGCGCCGCCGATCAGGAACAGGGCGAACATACAGGCAACGATCGCGCGGCTCTGGCGCAAGTCCTTCACGTAGTGGCCGAAGGTGAAAACAAGGGCGACCGGGATCAGGATGATCGACGCCATCTCGAACAGGTTGCTCCACGCCGTCGGGTTCTCGAACGGGTGCGCCGAATTGACGCCGAAGAAGCCACCGCCATTGGTGCCCAGTTGCTTGATCGCAATCTGGCTGGCGGCCGGGCCGAGCGGGATCACCTGATCGACGCCTTGCATCGTCACGGCATTCACGTAATGCGCGAAGGTTTGCGGAACGCCCTGCCAAACCAGGTACAACGCCAGCAACAGGCACAGCGGCAGCAGGGCGTAGAGGGTGGCGCGGGTCATGTCGACCCAGAAGTTGCCCAGGGTCTTGGTCGATTTGCGACCGATGCCGCGGCACAACGCCACCAACACGGCCAGGCCGGTGGCGGCGCTGACGAAGTTCTGCACGGTGAGGCCGACCATCTGGCTAAGGTAGCTCAGCGACGCTTCGCCGCTGTAGGCCTGCCAGTTGGTGTTGGTCATGAAACTGATGGCGGTATTGAACGCCAGCGTCCACTCCTGACCCGGCAGGTTTTGCGGGTTGAGCGGCAAGTGGTCCTGGAACACCAGGATCACGAACAACAGCAAAAAGCCCGCAAGGTTGAAGGCGAGCAAGGCCAGGGTGTATTTCTGCCAGCTCTGTTCGGCCTGCGGATCAACCCCGGCCACCCGATAACAGCCACGTTCGACTGGTCCGAGGATCGGCGTCAGCCAGGTGCGCTGACCTTCCATGACCTTGTAGTAGAACCGCCCGAGAAACGGTGCCGGGATCAGCACCACGGCGAAGAAGGCCAGGATCAGCCAATAGTCATAACTGTGCATAGCCGCTCCTAGTTCCGGTCCGCGCGCAACAGCGCAACCAACAGATAAATGAACAGCCCCACTGCCAATAGCAGTGACACCCCGTCCAGAACGCTCATGGAAGTTCTCCGTGTTACGGCGTATTGCCGCGTGTGGAGTCATTGTCGGCAGGGAGGGCGTAAAGGCGCGAGATCGAGGGGTGTGGCGGGGCATAAAGAAAGCGTAAAGAGTGGGTTTATGCGGGCGTTACGGGGTGTCTGGACTGGCCTCATCGCCAGCAGGCTGGCTCCCACAGGGGTACGCATTCCAACTGTGGGAGCGAGCCTGCTCGCGATAGCGGCATCACAGGCAACGACGCCCCCAACTGATGCACTCATCGGTGACATCCGGCAGCGAACATCCTCGATACGACACGTTTTTACGCTTTACGACTGCCTTCACGACACTGGCACGCCCACTGCACGCGCCCTCCCCCGAGCTTTCCAAACCGTTCAGGGAGCAAACGCATGAACACACAACTCAAACCCACGCTGGGCACGCTGCACCTGTGGGGCATTGCGGTCGGGCTGGTGATTTCCGGTGAATACTTCGGCTGGAGTTACGGCTGGGGCGTGGCGGGTACGCTCGGTTTTCTCGTGACGTCCTTCATGGTCGCCACGATGTACACCTGCTTCATCTTCAGTTTCACCGAGCTGACCACCGCCATTCCCCACGCCGGCGGTCCCTTTGCCTACAGCCGCCGCGCCTTTGGCGAGAAAGGCGGGTTGATCGCCGGGCTGGCGACGCTGATCGAATTCGTCTTCGCCCCACCGGCCATCGCCCTGGCCATCGGCGCCTACCTGAACGTGCAGTTTCCGGCGCTCGACCCGAAACACGCAGCGGTCGGCGCCTACATCGTATTCATGGGCCTGAACATCCTCGGGGTAAAACTCGCGGCGACGTTCGAGCTGGTGGTCTGCGTGCTGGCAGTCGCCGAATTGCTGGTGTTCATGGGCGTGGTCGCACCTGCATTCAGCTTCAGCAACTTCGCACTGAACGGCTGGGCGCGATCGTGATGTACATCATGAGCATGCTCAGCCTGTTCAAACTGCGAAAAACCGAACCGAACCTGGAGCGCACTTTCCGCGCACCGTGCTATCCGCTGGTGCCGTTCATTGCGCTGGTGCTGGCGGTGGTGTGTTTGGTGGCGATGGCGTGGTTCAACACGTTGATCGGGTTGATCTTCCTCGGGTTCATGGCGGTGGGGTTTGTGTACTTCATGTTGACCGCGCAACTGCGGGCGGATGCGCCGGCGGATGCGATGTTGACTGGGTTGTAAATGGCACCGCACTGGGGTCATATCAGGCTTAGAATGGAACCACTGCGAAGTTGAATCGCTCAAAGTGGTACGCACGATCGATTGGCAAAACCCGCCAGTCGGCCTGCCCTCAAGGAGAGCCCTATGCCCTGGTATGCCTGGTTGATTCTGGTCGTTGCAATCGGTTCGATCGTTGGTGGTTTGATGATGTTGCGAGACACGGCCACCAAGGTGGATCTGACTGAAGAGCAGCGTAAGCGCGTCGCGGAGCGTAATGCGCAGGCGGATGCCAAGGATGCGCAGGATCGTTGAAACAAAAGCCTTGTTCTTCAGATCACAATAGGACGGGTGTTGCGAAGGACTTAAAAAAACAAACCCCAGCATTTGCTGGGGTTTGTCTATATCCACCGCTCAAGCCTACCGTGCGACAAGACCACCCTTGCCCCTAAAAGGGTTCTAAGGCAGTACGGCGTTCTTATCCAAGATTCGCCACATTTCGCCTGACGGGGTGTCGCTTTCAACCACCAGTACCGTTTCGCCTCCGTCGTTTTGTTCGATATCGATAACGATACCCACACAACGCTCCGTTGCATATTGATCTACCACCGGATCGCCAATTTCAAAAACGTAGGGATCCCCGATAATCATTTTCTAACTCCATTTTTACGTCTGTTCAAAAAACACCAATACCCCACATCAAGAAATCACGCTAGTCGGCGATGGTCCACAGTGACTGCAGTAATTGATTTGATAGGCGGTCTCGTCACCAAATGCCGAGGCTGTGCATTTCTACTGCTTCCAATCGAGCGTGGCAATGTGCGAGCCATTTATCATGTCGACGCTGATCAGAGCTCTGCCGTTGGCACGCAGCGTCGAGAATCCGGAACGCCCAGCGGATTCTCGGCGTCACCCGTGATCACCTCAAACAATACAAGGATCAACCTTGCCAGCGCTTGAACAGCACACTGGCATTCACCCCGCCAAAGCCAAAGCCGTTGGACAGCGCATACTCGATCACCATCGGTCGCGCCTGACCATGAACGATGTCTACACCCTGCGTCGCCGGATCCGGGTTCTCGAAATTGAGGGTGGCCGGCACAATCTGATCACGGATCGCCAACAGCGTGAAAATCGCCTCGATCCCGCCCGCTGCACCAAGTAAATGCCCAGTGGCGGACTTGGTCGATGTCACCGCGATCTTGTTGTCTGAACCGAACAACGATTTGATCGCCGCCAACTCTCCAAGATCGCCAACCGGTGTCGAGGTCGCGTGAGCATTGAGATGCTGCACCTGCGACGGCGCAATACCCGCCTGAGCCAACGCCAGTGCCATCGCCCGTCGCGCACCGCTGCCATCTTCAGGGCCTGCGGTCAGGTGATAGGCGTCGGCGCTGGTGCCGTAACCGACCAGTTCCGCCAGCGGTTGCGCACCGCGAGCCAGAGCATGTTCCAGGGACTCGATCACCAGAAGACCTGAGCCCTCGCCCATGACGAAACCATCACGATCACTGTCGAACGGCCGCGAAGCACGCTCCGGGGTTTCGTTAAAACCACTGGACAAGGCGCGCGCGGCGGCAAACCCGGCCAGGCTGACACGATCGATCGACGCTTCCGCGCCGCCACACACCGCAATGTCCGCCTCGCCGCTGCGGATCAACCGCGCCGCATCGCCAATCGCCTGAACCCCAGCGGCGCACGCCGTTACCGGAGCACCCAGCGGCCCCTTGAAACCGTGCTGGATCGACACATGACCCGCAGCGAGGTTAACCAGGAAAGAAGGAATGGTGAACGGCGACAAACGCCGCGGGCCACGACTGTCAGTCGTGCGCACCGCATCGGCAATCGCGCCGAAGCCACCGACGCCCGAGCCGATAATGGTCGCCGTACGTTCCTGGGTTTCCGCGCTTTGCGCTTGCCAACCGCACTGCTCCACCGCCTGACGCGCCGCTTCCATGGCGAACATGATAAAGCGGTCCATCTTCTTCTGCTCTTTGGGCGGCGTCGCCCGGTCCGGGTCGAAACCCGCCTCGGCATCATCAGCCAGCGTCGGCACCGCGCCACCGATCTTGGCCGGCAGATCAGCCACCACGTCGTCCGGCAAATTCTTGATGCCGGACTTGCCAGCCAACAAACGCGCCCAAACCGCTTCGACACCACTGCCGAGCGGCGATACCAAACCCATGCCGGTTACAACTATTCGACGATCACTCATACGCGCAACTACCTCAAGCCAATGGATGACGCCTCACGTGTAACGCGAGGCGGCCTTGCTTTTGGAGAGATTCGGCGCCATCACCAGTCGCGCCGCCACAAAGGCGTCCCAGTCAGCAGCATTTGGCAACGACGGAATAGTGATCAGCTCACCCTGGTCCAGACCCGACAACGCCGCGTCGACCATCCCCCCCGCCTCCATCACCATGTCCGCCGGAATCTGACTCGCGTCGATACCAGAACGCTCCCAGATTTCAGTGCGCGTCACGCCGGGCAACACAGCTTGTGCTTTGACACCGGTGCCATCGAGCTCGGCGTTCAACGACTGCGTCAGGCTTAGCACATAAGCCTTGCTCGCGCTGTAAGTGGCATTGAAACGCTCGGGGAACAGAGCGACCACCGAGGCGATGTTGATGATTGTGCCGCGGCCAGCCTTGGCGAAACTGGCGGCGGCTGCAGAGGCCAGCCGCGTGACTGTTGTTACGTTGAGTTGGATCAGCTTATCCAGTTGATCCATGTCGGAGTTGGCTAACAACCCATCCGCTGCAACACCGGCGTTGTTCAGCAGCAGGCTGATGCTAGAATCGCTGCGAAGGCGCTGCTCGAGTTTTAACACGTCGTCTTTTTGGGTTAGGTCGGCCTTAAGCACTTCGACCTGAACACCGTGTTCGGCGCGGAGCTTACTGGCTGCGGACTCGAGTCGCTCCTGGTCGCGAGCGACGAGCAACAAATCAAAACCGCGCGCGGCGAGGCGCTCTGCGTAGATGGCACCGATGCCGGAAGAAGCACCGGTGACTAGGGCTGTGCCTTGGGTCCTGGGAGAATTCATGAAAGGGCTCCTGGAAATGCGTGAAGGGAGGCTAGCGCTTAGTGATCAGAACGACTTTTGAAGGCGGGATTATTATAGGCATAATCTAAACACAGTATGATAGTCGTAATTTTTTATGCGCCGACGGAAGGCACGCATCTTCCGCGAGCGCCAGAACGCAAAAAGGCCGGTCAGTGACCGGCCCTGGCGTAGATTTACAAGCTTAGTTCACGTCGAGCTTCTCGCGATTCTTATCCAGAATGGCTTTGCCGATGCCTTTGACTTCGAGCAATTCGTCCACCGAGGAAAAAGGGCCATTGATATCACGATACGCAACAATCGCTTGGGCCTTGGCTTCGCCTACTCCCGCCAGTTCCCGCTGCAGGGTCGAAGCGTCGGCTTGGTTCAGGTCGACTTTTTCGGACCGGGCCTTGGGCGAAATCTCCATGACCAGCGGTGCATTGCTCGCCTCTGGTTTTGCTGTGGGAGCAGCGTTCGCTGCTACAGAGGTGCTGCTGAGCAGGGCGAAAATCAGCGAGTGGAAGTAGCTTGTACGCATATTAAAGCTCCATGACATCGATTTGAGAAAGCAGCTTTTCCGAAGCTGCTCCTCAAATTTAGGTCATGTTTGGAATGTGTCAAAAATCGCGTCGTTACAGCGTGTGTACGTTGCCAAACGATAAGTCAAATTTGATAATACTTACCAATTTGGTGATCACCACCATAAGTAAAAAATTGAGCAATGCATGATAACTTGCGTGTCACACCTCAAGTTTCCCGGCACTGAACGGAAAAACTCATGGTCATCGCCATGCCAACTATCACATAACGCGATGAAAGCCCCGTAAAAACAAGCCTTTTTTATCGGGGCTTATTTTAAATCATCCAAGAGTTTTGATGAGAGTACTTATGACATGATCTTGCTGCTCATCTGATAGTCCGACCCACAACGGAAGACGAATCAATCTCTCTGCTTGCCGATCGGTTACACTCATAGAGCCGTGAACTCTCCCATATCGCAAACCAGCGGGAGAAGAATGTAAGGGAACATAATGGAAGACAGAGTTAACTCCTTCAGCCTTGAACGCATCTAACACTAATTGTCGATCAATATCCGAAGAAAGCAATATATAATACATATGAGCATTATGGGTGCAGTCGTCGGGTATGATGGGACGCCTCAACATGCCTTGCTTTTCAAGCTTTTCTAAGGCCCTATGATAATAATTCCAACAAGCCAATCTTTGATCCGTAATACAGCGGGCCTCCTCCAATTGAGCCCATAAAAATGCTGCGATCAACTCTCCTGGAAGAAACGAAGAACCAACTTCTTGCCACGTATATTTATCGACTTCGCCGCGAAAAAAACTACTTCTATCCGTACCTTTTTCACGGATTATTTCAGCCCGTTTCACAAGGGCCGGGTCGTTTACTAGAATAGCACCACCTTCCCCGGAAATAAGGTTTTTGGTTTCATGAAAGCTTAAAGCACCAAGACAACCCAGGCTACCTAACGGCCGCCCCTTGTAAGAGGCCATTATCCCTTGTGCCGCGTCTTCCACAACGTGCAAGTTATGCCGCTGCGCGATCGCAAGGATAGTATCCATCTCACAAGCAACACCAGCGTAGTGCACCGGAACGATAGCCTTGGTGCGTGGTGTTATTGCCGCCTCAATTAATCGCTCGTCCAAGTTTAGCGTATCCTCACGAATGTCCACAAAAACTGGAACGCCACCACGTAAGACGAAGGCGTTTGCCGTAGAAACAAACGTATAGGACGGCATGATGACTTCATCACCTGGCTGTATATCGAGTAACAGTGCTGACATCTCCAAAGCAGCAGTGCAAGAGTGAGTAAGCAATGCCTTCTCGCATCCACTGGTAATTTCGAGCCATTGGTGGCAGCGTTTAGTGAATGCGCCATCTCCGGCCAACTTATTACTAAATTTAGCCTCCGCAATGTAATAGAGTTCCTTGCCTGTCATGTGCGGACGATTAAATTGTATGTTTTCGTTAGCCATCACAGACCCCCAAGAGAAATTTCGGGTTTTTTAGCTATAAGCAAAAGTGAGCCGCCGATAGGGAAGCGCACTCCTAATCTAAGCAACAAAAATTCAACGTTCATTACCACTTCCAAGGTTTTGTTAAGCCAACGAGGAATTTGGAATTCACTCATAGGTTCATGCTGCTTGCTTGAATGTTTGCGCGAAAGCCACATCAGAGGAACAAGCAAACTAACGAATGAGCTGGAATAAGTAACACTCAATCCTGCTCTCTGAACTTTCGTGACTAATTCGGCCCGCGTATATCGTCTTACATGACATGCATACTCATCAACTTTTGACCATAACCAACGATGTTGTGGCACAGTCAAAATCAGCGACCCTCCGCTACGAATAGCTCGAGCTAGATTAGCTATTACAACTTCATCATCCTCAATATGCTCAATTACGTCAAATGCACCAATCACATCATAGCGCTCGACTTCATTCAAAGTAATTGCATCAAGTTGCATCAGATGGGATTCAGGAACCCGTTTACGGGCATGTTCCAGGCCTTCTTCGAAATATTCTGACCCATAGAGTTCTATGTTAGGAAAAGACTGGCTGATACCCTCAAGTACATATCCGGTTCCACATCCGATTTCGAGGAAGTTGTTAAAAGGCGCTATTTTGTTGTTCAACGCCCAGAGAACGATTTTGTTACGGACTCGAAACCACCAATGGCCCGACTCCGCATCTGCTAGTTGACGATAAGCGGAAGACGGGAACGGGGAACGATTAGGTGAGGTCATGGGATTGCCTTGAACACAAAAAATTTAAGGGTAACGAATAAATATATGGCAACTATCACAATCGCCGAAGCCTGTACCCACTGATGCGGATAGCCGAGCCTATCGACAAGAACGTCAAGGAGGAGAAAATTAATCGCATATCCACCTAGCTGAGCGATAACGAAACGACTTCCGGATCCCAGGAGACCACCCTCATGAGAAAAGGTAAGCTTGCGATTCCCGAAAAAACCAATCAGTGCACCACACGCGTATATAGTAGACATTGTGACCTTTGGTGTGGTGCCAAATTCAGTCAATAACAAATACAATGCGTAACCACAGGAGTTGCTAATCAGCCCTACAACAGCATACCTAAGAAGTTGCGTGGCAGGCAGCCCTGATTTCGAACCCGTATTCAAAGTACTCATTTAGTGCCTAGTATCCAAAGAACGACGCAACTCATGCCAGAACTCTTCGCTTTCCATAACTTTCTTAGGAGCAGAGTTCCCGCCGTTAAATAAACAAAGGCGGCCCAGAATATTCAGGCTCGATGGCGCAGAGGGTTCTTCTGCTTTCATCAGAGTGTGAGTTATGGCGCTCAAAAGCGCTGCACAACCGCACCTGAAAACCACCTGCATCAAGTCGTCGATCGATTCCTTCTCTCTCAAAGCAATAACGCCTTGGGAGAGGGGTCTACCGCCATCGACACTTTCGTCCACCAAATGCACTGTTACCCCACTAAAAAGAACGCCGTAGTCAAGCGATGATTGTACTGGTTGTGAGCCAATCAATCCTCCGAACGCCGGCAATAACGAATAGTGAAGATTGATAAGCCGGCCTCTATAACGTTCCACGATAGCTGGCAAAAGAATTTTGTGCACTGTGGTAATTATTAGATCAGGCGCGAGCTCGTCCAAAATGGCTAGTAGATTCCCTTGCCCTTCGAACTTAAAGTCGACGTAAGCGTTACGCAGTCCGTTTCGTGTAGAAAAATCATTCGCTTGGCAATGTCGATCCGTTACTACTCCAACGATACTAATACCTGGCAACCGTCCACGCTCGATCATCTGATGTATGAAGGCCAAATTTCCTCCTCCTCCGGAACAGAGAAATACCAGACGCCTAGTTTTCTCAACGGCCATAAATTTTCCTTATAATTGTATAAGGGCGCTGCTTACTTTCAGAAAAAACCTTTGATAGATAAATGCCGATGATGCCCATACAAGAGAGAATCAATCCGCCCAATAGCCAAATCGACACCATTACCGATGTCCAACCAGCCATAGTGTAGGAGAAAAATAGAGCATTAATCACAAGATAAATCGTGTAGCAACAGGCAAAGGAGAAAATTATCAGTCCCATATAGAAAATGGCAACCAGCGGAAGCACGCTAAATGAAGTAACAGAATTGACAAGTAGTGCCAATTTTCGCCTCAATGTGTAGGTGGTATGCCCGCTGCTAAGTTTATCAACAATCAATGATTTTTGTGAAAACCCAGTTATGTGCCACAGTCCAGCTAAAAATACCTCTCTTTCTTTATGTAGCAAAAGAGCGTCTACATAAGGACGAGTCATCAAACGAGCGGTGACGACGTTTGCAGGAAGGGAAAGACCTGAAAGCCGGTTAATCAACGACCAAAACAAACTACCACTTAGCCGCTCGAATATACCTCCCTTCCGCTGCTGCTGCACCCCAAAAATGACCTCGCAGTCAGAGCGCTTCAGCTCCTCAGCAAAAGTCAACAGACACTCTGGCGGTTCCTCCAAGTCACTATCAATTAAGAAAACTAAGTCTCCTTGCGCTTGGGCGAGGCCCGTCATAATCGCTTTATGATGACCAAAGTTACGGGACAGATCGACCAGCACTAAATGTGGGTCCGTTTCCGTCAGGCGGATAGCTTGTACGAGGCTGTCATCAGGGGACCCGTCGTTTACGAGCAAAATCTCGTAGTCATCTCCAGCGAATCGTTGTGCGGCGAGGGTGCAACGGGCATGAAATTCAGAGAGATAACGGGCTGATTGATATAGAGTGGCAACAATAGAGATTTTCATTAAGCAACGTGCTTCATATAAGAGTGAGATTCGGATCCACAATTGAAAAGAAGGTCAAGAATACTTACTCCATGGACAAACGTGCCCCATAGCTGTGGGTACTCAGGATAGCCTCCATATTCGAACCACTGGACATCAATGCCTCGAGCCTGAAATAAATCAGTTTGTAAATAATCTCTTGCTGATGGCCCAGAGATATAATCACTCGCGCCCGCCTGCATACACAAATCGACCAATCGTTCTGTCTTCCCCTCGCCCAACTGATAATCCCAAGAGCAAGAAATACGAGTATTGATACCTAAATATAGACACACAGCCTTTATCAAATTGGAGTTTAATTGAGACAGATGAGTGTATGAAGTATCTAAGTAAATAGGTCGGAGCCAGGTAGCGATACTACTGAAGTGAGTGGCTCGTCGATAGTTATTCTCCAAGGTCTTCCAATGTTTTACCTGCCATCCATCTAGCAAGACCACATCGCGAATACGCCTGCGAATATCTTGACCTACAGGTAATGTGAGCCACTGAACTCCTTGCGACGTTTTGATCTGGTTACGGTTACGCCAGTCATTTTTGGTGAATTGCATATCGTCGTAGATGATGAACTCATCCACCGCAGCGATGAGGTCGAAATACCCCTTCCAGGGGATGTAGTTCGATTGCAAAATGGCAACTTTTTTCACGTTGAGATCCGTTCGCGAGCTAGTAAACACCCACAGAAGCTTGCTCAGAGTGGATGTTCAAATCCGCCCTAGCATAACAGTTATAGCTGGCTGGTTACCAAGCCATCAAAACCGCCCGCGTCCCGCGCATACCAAAGCTCAACCAAGCGTGGAGCTTTGCGCCCTCATCCACGCTTCGGCGCACGCCGCCAATGAATTAATAAGACGGCAAAAGTCCGAAATCCCCCCCTAAAAAATCGCTCATAATGCACCAAAAGGCACAATAGATCCCCTTCTCAGACCTGGAGCTAAGAGAAGTGGATGCTCATACCCTCCATTCTCCCCTCCCTCTCCTCCCCGCAAAGCAAGGTGCTGCGGGATGCTACCGCACCCTGAAGACACAGGTTGATTTGAACGACGGACCAAGGACCAACTGAGGAGCTGATGCTTTGCTTTAACATTCTCTAAAGGGGGCAAGCCGCAGGGATGCCGAATAAGGTAACGATGGTCCTTAACGGAGCTTAGGGAAACGCAGATATGAACGCCAATTCTACTGATGATGTTCATACGAGCAAATACATCCAAAAACAGGTGTTCTTATGCATGAGGACATTGATAGGCCCTTGTCGTACGGGATGCCGATTCCAGTCGGATGTTGTGGAACGGTGTAGGACCCAGTCGAGTCGAGATCGACCGTCCTTCGAAAAACTTGAGCCTGAGGGTTCCGCGTAGATTGAGGCAGTCGCGATGGTTGATCGGAGACGGGTCGATGAACCCGACCGCCTGCGAATGAAAAACCTAGACGCACGGTAATCAAGCGGATGGCTCACGGCTATTGGAATAGCGAATTTTTTCATTAAGTCCAAGAGGGATTCTCCCGGCAATCCGCGAAGCACCTAAAAAAGGCGATTGCGTTATTACTAAGAGCGTCAATTAGAACCATCACTAACCCCACAAAATATTAAATACAGACGCGACAATTTAAGAATCAAAGCTTAACCTGCACACTCAAAAAAACATGCTCTCACCCCACATAGAATCTAGCTATGGGCAGAGATAAACTCAAAGCAGGATCAACTTAGATAGAAACCACCCCCCCAAAACTTATATTAACGAAAGAACCAATCTTCACTAAAGCCGTAGCTATTAAATACATTTAGTAGACTTTTGGTGCCACCCCAAGCTTTGACTAGCTCATTAACATCTAGTATGCTGTCAAAAAAACACATACAGTCGCTGGGGTAAGTCGTGAACTATGATTTAAAACCTGAGTCCAGGCAATTAACCATACTATTTATAATATATGCCATTGCACACCTATGGATTTTATTTTTACATGATTCGATTTTTTGGGATGACTGGACTTTAGCAGGAGCAAATAGCGATGTGATAATTGAAAAATTCAGAATGGCGGGCCTACCATTTTCATGGACTGGCCACCTACACGTAATTCTCTCATACTTTCCTCGGGCAATATATCGAATACTAACATTCACCTCATACTTCATTGCCGGATACTTTCTGTTTAAGACTCTCAGCAATGCCGACGAAAAAATTCGAGGTTACATCTTCCCAATAACTTTACTGTTTCTCATAGCGCCGTTTAACTCCGCAAGAATAGCGGCCATCAATCTACCCTACGCTTTGTGTTACCTTGCCTTTTTTGCGGCCTGGTCCCAAATGGGACGCCGACCTATTATATCGATAGCATTATTCATATTCAGCTTCAATACCGCATCACTATTAGTTTTCTATGCTGTACCATTTCTAGAGTACTCCATAAGAAACAACGGCTTTCGGTTTTTTACCAAGAAAGAATTTTATATTAAAAACTGGATACTGATTATATTGCCGCCGGCATTCTGGGTCATAAAAAATTCGTTTTTTCAGCCGTATGGCTTATACGCGGGGTACAATCAAGGGTTTTCTGCCTCTAACATTCCTTATGCTCTGGGATTACAGATTAGCGATATCATTAGTACAGTTTATACGTGGCGCTGGCGGGAACTATTATTAACGGGACTGCTTACATTCATTTCATTCAAACTGATTGATCGCAATACTTTATTTTTAGAATCAACATCTAAATCACAAAATTTAATTCTCATGATTTCAGGTGTAGCTGTATTAGCTCTCGCCGAATTCCCCTATTTGATATTAGCCTATCCGCCGAGGTTTTTCAGTTGGGACTCTAGACATCAGTTATTAATGCCTTTAGGCTTCTCCATATTTACAGTAGGCCTAGCTTTTTTGATCGGTTCATCCTTACGTAAAGCCTTCCTAAGTATCATTATCGGGCTATCACTGACATTTTGGCTCCTTCAATATAATTCCTATTATATTGACTGGACCAAGCAAAAAGAAATAATGCGGGTTATTTCAGATAACGACGAGATAAGAGCGGGCCGACTAATAGTATTCGAGGACCACACGGGAATCCCGAATGCAAATGGAAGATCCATTGTGTATTATGAGTGGAATGGCATTTTGGCAAACTTGTATGGAGATGAAAGACGGTTTGGCATTGATCAAGTGCAGTGGTCAAATAGTATATGCAAAAGGAATGACCCGAAGTTCAACCCACACTATCGGTCAAGCGAGGTTGAAGGCAACACAAAGGGAGATATTGTTTTGGTAAAATTGTTACGTCAAGCATCGACCTCAGTGATAGATAAGGTTCTATCGTCATATAGCCCAAATTTCTACATCTCTGTAGAACCACATCAGAAGTATTGTGATAATTTACCTCAGTAGATTTACGACCACTTAAATACCAAAAAATGGAGTTTCAGCGCGACCGCCGAGTCTGAGCATCCCCAATAACATGCGGTTCTCGGGTTATCATTTCTCCGATCTTAGTGGCACTTGTAGTGACGTCCAAGATTCGGAGAAGCGCCGGTGACGCCGCCCACGACACCAAGCGGGTAGAGATTACTCGAGTGACCGGGTCCGCTCCACGAACCCCACATTTCAAGCGGATAACTGACGGCAGATTCTGTATTCACGATTCCATCATGCGTCTATCACCATGATGCGTTCCGGAAATCAGAACACGCCGTCGATCGCACACGCAGCAGCTGGCACCCTTGATGAAAACGAAAGTCTCGGTTCGCGTCTCTGAAAAGTCTGACGAAGAAGCAGTTCCCCCGCGCAAGCGCAAACCTCTCCGCCGATCTACCACGCGTGGAAGTCACCGGCCGACCACGAACTGACCCGTACCTGCGGTTGCGATAAACACGCCGTCGGCGAGGAGTCTATCGGGGACTAGGATCATGCCGATGCAAACCCTAGTAATCAAACACGTCCGCAAGATTTACAGATGTCGGAATTTGAAGCGGCGCCGGTTGATGACCTAACACGCCAGCGTTGCTTTCGGGCGTGGAACGTGTGGTGTGTATAGCTCATGTGCGATACAGGTACTCGATGCGCAGAAGCGCAGCCCTGAGGTAAAACCGGTTGGATATAAATGCAGTCCTAAGTCACGCCGCTAAGCGTGCTAGGCAAGGCCGTTAATTATCTGGCCAGCAACTGGAGCTGGAACGTTGTGTGGTGGCTAGGTTTTACCGATAGACAACAATCGAGCCGAACGTACAATAGACAAACCGTTTGTCATCGAGCGCAAGGTGTGGCAGTTCAGTGACACCTCCAAAGGCGCGACGGTAAGCGCTCGAGTTAAAAGTTTGGCCGCATTTACTTGTGCGAAACGGACCATTATACACCCAGCGTATAGGGTTCAACTGCTTTCAAAGGTCAGGTACAGGTCGCTACTACACCGGAACACAGTTCAACCATACTCAGCATTCCATCCGAAAATGAACATCCGGTATCCATATATATAGTATTCCCCATTTCCGTAACGTGCTTCACAGTGGTATGACCAACAAAAACTTTGTGCATACCTTTAACAATGGTTTGTTTCTGAGTTTCGAATTTTACCCGTGAATACAATGCTGTTTTTTTTGCATCCATAAAGGCGACTTTGCCGCGGAGACGTGTCAGTGCGGCGACACCCTCTCGCCAATCATCGTCCACTTCCGCATGGACGATGCCAACCTGTTCTCCATTGGGCAATTCCAATTCAATCGCTACAGGTAACCCTTGTAGTACTGTAAGGATTTTTACCTGTGTCGAAGCGGGAAGCTTGTAAAACCATTCGCCGCCGTTTCGCATATGCCTTTGGACATCACCACCATCAACCATGCAGTCAATGACCATTTGTTCGTGATTACCACGCACACTGTGAAACCAGGACATTGCTAACCAATCCACAACCTGCTCGGATTGTGCTCCACGATCTATGAGATCGCCTACAGCAAACAATCGGTCATTATCTGTGTCGAACTCCACCTGCGACATAAGCATCCGCAGCGTGTCGAATTGACCATGAATGTCACCCACTACAAAGTCACGGCCAGTTCTGTTAGCTCTAAATGAATGAACCATACTTGAAAAATCGTAATCGCACATAATTGTTACTAACAGAGACTGGATGAAATACCACAATTTAAATAAAAAAAGCGGCTATCTCAAGCTGCTTTGAAAAAACGCAAATACCGGTCAATCAGCCAACTACTAAGATCAGGGCTCCAAACGGTGCTGCTGATATATCCAGTCGACTATTTCTCCCTCAGGAGAGTAACCACTGACGGTATCACGCAACAACTGTCGAACTTTTGTGTAGTCATCCTGTTCAACCGCCGCCACTAACTCGGTTAATTTTGCTTTAAGCACATCCCATGACAGATGGTCTTCATGGGCGCTCATAATCATTGGATGCTGGGTCGCAACGACATTGTCGCCAATTAGCAATTCCTCGTAGAGCTTCTCGCCCGGACGCAACCCCGTAAACTCGATGGATATATCACCGTGTAAATTTCTTTCAGAACGAACACTCAGCCCGGAAAGATGAATCATCTTCTCAGCGAGCTCGATGATTTTTACCGGCTCGCCCATGTCCAGAACAAAAACGTCACCTCCCAGCCCGATAGAACCAGCCTGAATTACTAACTGGGCCGCTTCGGGGATGGTCATAAAGTAGCGGGTGATCTTGGGATGCGTAACTGTCAGTGGGCCGCCAGACTTGATCTGCTTATGAAACAGCGGAATAACCGATCCTGAAGATCCGAGAACGTTCCCGAAACGCACCATGGTGAAACGGGTTTTGTTCACTCGAGATATGTTGGAAGGGTCCCCAAACAAAACCGGAGCAAGCTCTCGGCTCAGCGCTTGCAAGATCAACTCGGACAAACGTTTGGTACTTCCCATCACATTGGTCGGTCGAACCGCCTTGTCTGTGGAGATCAACACGAAATTCGCTACCCCGGCTTGCAGCGCTGCCTGGGCGGTATTGAGTGTACCGATGACGTTGTTCAGCACACCCTCAGCAATGTTGTGCTCGACCATTGGAACGTGTTTGTAGGCCGCAGCATGGTAAACCGTGTCAACGCTCCAGGTTTTCATGACGTCCAGCAGCTTTTGCGGGTTTCGAACGGAACCCAGAATGGGCAAAAGCTTTACCGGTAACGATTCGCGGTTAATCCGTTGCTCAAGTTCGGACAGGATGTTGTAGAGATTGAATTCACTGTGATCGAACAGTAAAAGTGTTGTAGGTCTCAAGGCGAGGATCTGACGGCACAGCTCTGAACCTATTGAACCTCCCGCTCCGGTGACCAGTACCGATTGTTCTTTGATGCAGTGTTCAAGTAATTCGGCTTGCGCAGGGACAGAATCACGTCCGAGCAAATCGGCGATGTCGACTTCCTGGATGTCATCGACTTTTACGCGCCCACTTGCCAGGTCCATGAAGCCCGGAATACTGCGTACATGGAGAGGAAAGCCTTCGAGATAGCCCAGAATTTCACGACGACGCCCACGATTCGATGAAGGGATGGCAAGGAGTATTTCTTGAGCTCCCGTGGCATCGATCATCTGCTGGATATGCTTCGGCTTATAGACCTGCAACCCAGAAATAACCCGGTCGGCGATACTGCTGTCATCGTCTATAAAGGCAACCGGGCGCATCGCGCGTCCCATGCGCAACGCTGCTACAAGCTGATTTCCCGCCGCGCCGGCGCCATAAATAGCTACCTTTGGTAAACCATCATCCCGGTTAGTGAAAGGAACATGTTGCGCAGCTGTAAACCAATCGCCCAAGAAGTACTGGCGCATTGCCAGGCGCAAACCGCCGATCATTATCAGGCTCAACCACCAGTAGTTAAAAATAATTGAGCGCGGAACTACACGTTGATGGTTACTGTAAACATAGACCACTAATGCCAGTATCAATGCAGACAAACTGACGGCTTTGATGATTGCTATGAGAGCATCATTACCAAAATAACGCATGACGGCACGATACATGCCAAAACGAATGAAGAGAGGGATAGCGACTACTGGCGCGCTGAGGAAAAGCCAGAGGTGCTGCGAGAAAGGGTCGACTAAATCATCAATGCCCAGACGTACGATAAATGCCATCCACAGCGCCGCCCAGACCAAAAACACGTCGGTGGCGACCTGAATCAAGCGCTTGTACCGACGGGACAACCCCAACAAAAAAGCTCGCAACTTATCCATAAAATCCTCCGAACACCCGTATTTCTCCCTTCGCCTTCGATCGCCGATAAATTACTTACACAAGCTCAAAAATATCCAACTCAACAACGCCTATCAGCTTTCCAACTCTCGAACCCCGGCTTTGAATTTTATCGCCAATAAAATCAACGGTACGTACGAAATAATAACCCCCAACAACCCATCCAGCCTCAATAGAACAACCGCGAGGGCTACCGGCAGGAGCCAAAACAGATTGATCGCAGCGACCGCAAGAGTCACCGGCAAATGCTTTCCAAATCTGCGCGAGGCAAACTGATAAGCATGGCTGCGATGGGCTTCGTAGACTTTATCACCCTTAATCATACGATGAACTAACGTGTAGGTCGCATCGACAATAAATATGCCGAGCAGAATTAACCAGGCCCAAAACAGCTGCGCAGAAGCCCAGGCGGCCAGCAGAGAAATGATACCCAGGACAACCCCGAGAAAACCGCTTCCCGCATCCCCCATGAATATCCGCGCGGGTGGAAAATTCCAGAAAAGAAATCCTGCGACCGAGACGGCAAGCGTCAATGGGATCCAGATCATGCTTTCGACACCGCTGAGCCCATACAGCAAGCAGGCGCTTAGACAGGCACAGATAGCCTCGACACTGGCGATGCCATCTATCCCGTCCATGAAGTTATACAGATTGAGCATCCATACGAGATACACGGCTGCCAGGATATGCCCGGCCAGCCCAAGATCAATGCTAGTGCCGAAAAAAACGAGGGGCGGTAACCCACCGATCCAAAACAGGGCCCATGCCGCGGCGCAGAAATGTCCTAGAAGGCGCCATCGTGCTGCGATGTGGTTATGATCATCAATAAATCCCACCACTGCCACCAACGCACCAGACCCTCCCACTGCGAGAAGCATTTGCCACGGCAATTGCCCACCTCCCCCCAAGAACGGCAAGGCAGCGAGGAACGCGAGGACAATTGCTACACCCCCACCTCGAGGTGTCGGCGTCGAATGTGAGCTGCGATTATTCGGCACGTCAATAATGCTTTTAGCCAGCGCGTAACGCCGAAGAATCGCAGTCAACAAAAATGAAAACAGAGCAACAACCGGAATCATCCAACCGTAGTTCATTATTTTTGATGTTCCTGAAAGTGCAATGCGGTCGCTTTGAGAGCTTCGTCAACACCAACCGGAGGTGTCCAGCCCAACAGGGATCGAGTCTTGGAAATGTCAACTTGCAAGGATTCACAGAGACGTTGGGAAAGCGCCTTTTTACCCAACAAACCAGCACCCGTTTGTAGTATCCAACTGGGAACTGGAATGAGACGCACCGACGTATTTAGAGCCTGCGACATCTTAGTGAGGAGCATCGTCGTTGACAGGTCTTCACCATCACTCACAAGAAACGTCTGATGTGCGGCAGCGGGATGATCAACGCAGGTCAATACCAGGTCTACCAAATTATCAATTGAGACCAGGCTCCGACGGTTATGAATTGCGCCAAATGGGAGAGGAACACCTTTATCCAACCAGCGCATCATACTCAGGAAATTCGCTTTTACCCCGGGACCATAAACCAGAACCGGGCGAATAATCACAACTTCACGCCCCATCTCCGCCGCCAGTTCGCGCAGGGCGATCTCGGCCTCCATCTTGGAAATTCCGTAGGGATCGCTGGGCGAAAGCTGACCATCAGCCTCATAAGCGTTAGGCGGAATGGTCGCCTCACCATTCACCTTGATAGAGCTGATGAAGATAAATCGACTGACTCCGGCCAAAAATGCTTGTCTGGCAAGATTCAGGGTGCCCTCCACATTGACCCGGCGAAAGGCCAGCAGTGGATCTTTCTCTGCATCGCTCATCACATGGACGCGAGCAGCAGAATGGATGACTACACGTGTATCGGCGAAGCAGCCTTTCCAAGAGGTCGTCGCGTCCAAAGTCGAATAGCGCACGGTTTTGACCTCTTCAACGAGGGAAGGGGAAATCTCGCGCAGTGCCGCGACTACAGGGTACTTTTTCTCTTTGATAATTCGACGAAGGATAGCGCCGCCGACGAAACCCGTAGCGCCGGTCACCAAAACTGATTGCGCCATTACCTGGTCACCTTACGTAAAGTAGCAGCGCGGATCATATTTTCCAGACGGTCCATCAGAACAGCCTTTGAGTAGTTCGTTTCATAATACTGTCTGCCAGACATTCCCATGACCTGCAATTGCTGAGGCTCGGCCTTCGCAAGCGTCAACGCAATCCTCGCCAGACCTGCAGCATCACCCGACGCGCATGACAGACCGGCGCCAGATTCATTGATCACTCTTGCCGCTTCGCCGTTGATCATGCCGAGGAGCGGTCGCCCGGAGGCCAGATAGGCCTGGACCTTTCCAGGAATGGTTTTTTCGAATACGTCGTTGGTTTTGAGCGAAACGAGCAATGCATCGGCGCATGCAAACAACGCTGGCATTGCTTCCAACCGATGCCGTCCGAGCAGCATCACGTTGCGGAGGCCTCTCGCCTCAACCTGCTCAGCGAGCCAACTACTCATACGACCATCTCCTACAAACACCCAACGCATCGGTGCCACGTCAGCTAACATTTCAGCTGCGTTCAGGACGGCTGGAAGATCCTGTGCGTCTCCAAGGTTGCCTGCGAAAACGATGGTAAAAACAGACTCATCGCGCGTCAAAAGTTCCGACTTAACAGGAGTTGAAGTAGAGAAGTCATCCTCGGCCCAGCTAGGAAAGTATTGCAAACGGCCCGGATCGATTTCCTTCGTACAATACTTTTTGACGTTTTCGAAGAATCCATGCGACTGCAATAGCAAATAGTCGGTTCTATTGTAAATCCAGGACACCATGCAACCGACCAATGCCAATAACTTAGGGTGCTTTAACACCCCAACAGCTCTGAGTGTTTCTGGCCAAAGATCAAGAACCCAGATAAAGACAGGTACCCTCTTAAATTTTCCGATTACAAGCGCGGGAATAGCCGCCATGATAGGTGAAACGGCATAGACAAAAATAGCATCGTAGTTTTTGCCCCTCAGTTTGAATGGACCAAGAAGCGATGCGCTGACAAAAAAAGACAAATAATTGAATATCAGACTAAGACTCCGCTTGCCACGTGGTACAAGCGGAACTCTGACTATATCCGCTCCAAAATACTTGTTGAAGCTTTCCGGGGCGGATTGATACTCATCGTAAATCTTGCCTTCGGGGTAATTAGGCAACCCCGTCAACACTGTTACAGCGTGCCCTTTGTTAATAAAGTCGCGAACCAAATCATTGATTCGCATGTTTTCTGGCCAGAAGTATTGAGAGACGACCAAAATCCTTAATTTTTTATCAGACATTCCTGCATCTCGACTCAATACTTCTTCCAAACCACTCGATTTACATAATTAGTGTAGCTATGAACAATTCTGGTCACTTTTTCAGACACATTGGGCATGCTGTAATCACCCACTAATCGAAGAGTTCGCTCATCGCCACGACTTTGACTTTCCAGAATTTGCAAACCTTGCAGGACGCGTTCTACTTCAAGGCCCACCATCATCACAGCGGCCTCCTCCATCCCCTCAGGCCGCTCATGAGCCTCACGAATATTTAGAGCTGGAAAATTCAAAATCGAAGACTCTTCATTAATTGTCCCACTGTCTGACAGCACAGCCTTCGACTCAAGCTGCAACTTGTTGTAATCTTTGAACCCTAGAGGCTTCAGCAAACGAACATTTCCATGGAAGGTTATGCCCATTGCATCTACGCGCTTTTGCGTACGAGGATGCGTAGAAACAATAACAGGCAATCCATAATGGGCGGCTACGTTATTAAGCACGTCGACTAATTTGAGAAAGTTCTTATCAGAGTCAATATTCTCCTCACGATGTCCGCTGACAACAAAGAACTTCCCCGCCTGAAGTGACAAACGCCGCAGCACGTCTGATGCTTCAATGCCGTCCCGATAATAGTTAAGTACCTCGAACATCGGACTACCGGTTTTGATCACCATGTCCGGGCTGAGGCCTTCACGTAGCAAATAATCTCGAGCGATGGTGCTGTAGGTGAGATTGATATCCGCCGTGTGATCGACGATGCGACGGTTGATCTCCTCCGGAACTCGCATGTCAAAGCAGCGATTGCCCGCCTCCATGTGAAAAGTGGGTATTTTTCGCCGTTTTGCCGGGATTACCGCCATGCAACTATTAGTATCCCCAAGCACCAGCAGCGCTTCTGGCTGGACTTCAGCGAGCACTCGGTCTACTGCGATAATCACATTGCCAATAGTTTCCGCGCCGCTGGCCCCGGCAGCATTGAGAAAGTGATCGGGCTTGCGAATACCCAGATCCTGAAAAAAAATCTCGTTCAGTTCATAGTCATAATTTTGCCCGGTGTGAACCAGTATGTGATCACAATGCTTGTCCAGCGACGCCATAACTCGCGACAAACGAATGATTTCCGGACGAGTACCAACGACGGTGACAATCTTGAGTTTTTTCATTACCGCTCTCTTCGTAAATGCGTTTAAGGCTGAGTACCAACGGGAAGCGCGAAAGTATCCGGATGCTCGCGATCAAATATCTCGTTTGCCCATAGCATGACGATCATTTCCCCAGACCCCACGTTGGTTACATCATGGGTCCATCCGGGGACTGTTTCCACAATTTCTGGCTTCTCACCTGTAGTGAATAACTCGTAAAACTCACCCGATACGATGTGACGGAAACGAAAACAGGCGTTCCCCTTGATTACAAGAAACTTTTCGGTTTTCGAGTGATGATAATGACCACCGCGCGTAATGCCGGGATGAGCAGTGAAGTACGAGAACTGACCAGAATCCTGGGTTTTGAGCATTTCTACAAAAACGCCACGAGAGTCGCCGTATTTAGGGATTTCATAGGTAAAGCTTTCCGGCGGTAAATAACTCAGGTAGGTAGAGTACAGGGCGCGCACCAACCCGGTTCCTACAGGCTCAGTGACCATCGTGTTACGGCTATCACGAAACGCATGAAGTTGTGCAGAAAGCTCACCGACTGTAATCGAGTATAACGGTTCAATGGCGAGCGAAGGCTCGCCAGGCAGCCCCTCCATCACGGAGACGAATTTATTTATAACGTCATCGATATAAACAAGGGTTACCGGAGCAGTCGGATCCGTAATTTGAATGGGCAACCCTCGTGCGATGTTATGGCAGAACGTCGCCACCGCCGAATTATAGTTTGGTTTGGCCCACTTACCAAATACATTGGGAAGACGAAACAGATATACAGCTGAGCCATGCTTGGTTGACAACTCCCGCAGTGCGTCTTCGGCTTCGCGCTTGCTATTCCCATAAGCATTATCTAATTCGGCTTGAATTGACGATGTATATAGCAACGGAATCTGGTAGCCACTCGCAACAATAGCGTTGGCTAACGCACGTGTCAGATCAGTGTTGCCGGTTCTAAACTCTTCCGGCTGTTGCGGTCGGTTGACGCCGGCTAAATGGAAAATGAAATCCACTCCCGAAACCAGAGCGCCAAGTTGCGCAATATCATCATCCCGACCAAACGACAGAATCTCGATATCGCTCCGCTCCCGGAGATGGGCAATCAGGTTTTTCCCCACGAACCCGTTTGCGCCGGTCACCAAAACTTTCATGCATTATTCCTCTGGAATGGCGTGTTCACCACGCTGAATGGCGAGCATGAAATCCAGTTTGAGCAGCAGCTTTTGCATTCCCTCGACGTCCAGGCGCTCCGTGTTGTGAGAGTTATAGTCCTCCATAGTGGAGATTTTTTCTTCACCCAGTTCCACAAATTTACTGTAATTGAGATCGCGCAGGTCTGGCGGAACCCGGAAATACTGACCCATGTCTTCAGCACAAGCCATCTCCTCCCGACTTAGCAGCGCTTCATAAAGCTTTTCGCCGTGTCGCGTGCCAATGATCTGAATGGGATGCTTCGGCTTTCCGAGCATCACGGTCAAGGCACGGGCAAGCGTCTCTACCGTCGCGGCGGGAGCTTTTTGCACGAACAGATCGCCATTATTACCATGTTCAAACGCGTACAGAACCAGATCTACGGCGTCTGCCAGCGTCATCATGAACCGTGTCATGTTTGGATCTGTGATGGACAAAGGTAGACCAGCCCGGATTTGCTCGATAAACAACGGAATGACCGAGCCGCGCGATGCCATGACATTGCCGTAGCGAGTACCACAAATGACCGTTTTTGCTTCATCGACGTTTCGCGACTTGGCAACCATTACCTTTTCCATCATGGCTTTGGAAATACCCATCGCATTGATAGGATAAACAGCTTTGTCGGTACTTAGACAAACCACTCGCTTGATTTCATTCTGGATAGCAGCCTCAAGCACGTTATCGGTACCGATCACGTTAGTCTTGACGGCCTCCATTGGGTGAAACTCGCAAGAGGGAACCTGCTTGAGTGCGGCCGCATGGAATATATAGTCAACGCCGCGCGTCGCGTTCAGCACACTTTGATAATCACGGACGTCGCCAATGTAAAACTTCAACTTGCCATTGGCGTACCGCTTACGCATATCGTCTTGCTTCTTTTCGTCCCGACTGAATATGCGAATTTCAGCTATATCGGTTTCAAGGAAGCGTTTTAGAACAGCATTCCCGAAAGAGCCAGTACCACCCGAGATGAGCAGTTTTTTTCCGCTAAACATAAATTATGTCCTGAATCAATGCGTGCGACGCTGAACGAATCACTGAGGTCGCAATGCTGAATAAATAAGATCGTCTTTCTGTTGGGTTGTCGGATAACTGATCAATACCGCGCGATAAGGTCCTTTGAATACAAAGAAACTGCCTGCTGCGACACCTACAACCCCACAAGCAGCGACGACACTACGCATGTCATCAAGGGAACCGGCACCACCCAGGATGGTGATGGGTATCTGCACTGTTTCCCGGAGCTTTCGCGCAAGACTGATGTCATATCCTTTCATCCGACCGTCATGTTCAATCGAATTCAATACGATTTCACCTGCACCAAGTTTTTCGACTTCAAGTGCAACATCAAGGACATTACGTTTAGTGTTGCGTTTTCCGTTATGAGTCCAGACGTCGTAGTTTTTGCTTAGCAAGCGCGGCTTGTAGTCAAGTACTACAACGACACTTTGACTACCGATCTCTTCTGCAATCTGAGAAATAAGGCCAGGATTCTCAAGGGCCGCAGAGCTTATAGCCACTTTCTCGACGCCTAGCGCAATAATCTTCTTTGCTTGCTCGGCTGTACGGATACCTCCGCCATAGCACAAAGGCATGCGGCATTCGGCAGCAAGATTGGCAATCTGCTTATAGTTAGGTTCTGCACCGTTAACTGTAGCGTCGATATCAATAACGATCAGCTCATCCGCTTCCTTCTCGTTAAATATCTTAACGGCGTTAATAGGATCTCCCACGTATTTGGCATCTTTGAATCTGACAGTTTTGACCAAGCCACTATCTTGGATCAAAAGGCACGGAATTATTCTTGGTCTTAACATTTTATAACTCCGCGAAATTCTTCAACAAGCCGACACCGAAATGATGGCTTTTCTCGGGATGGAATTGGACGCCATAAACATTGCCGGCCCTGACCGCACAACTGAAATCCAGCCCGTAAGAAGAGGTAGCGGCAATATTATTTGCTTGAGCACAATCAAAAAAATACGAATGAAGGAAATAAAAGCGGGCGTCCGCCTCGAATCCCTTGAAGAGAGATGACCCAGGTGCAGGACTCACATCGTTCCAACCCATATGAGGAAGAGCCAGGTCTTTTAGCTGAGGAATCGCCTTGAACGAACGAACGCTGCCCGGCACCCATCCCAATCCAGGCAACGTTCCCTCCTCACTGGAATCAGCGAGAATCTGCATCCCCACGCAAATACCAAGAACGGGAATTTTCTTCTCTTGGACGAGCTCGTTCAGAACCGGCCGCATGCGCGATGCGTTCAACCGTTCGATGGCATGATCAAACGCACCGACCCCGGGAAGTATGAGTTTGCTCGCTCCCTCAAGTTCATCAGCGCACTTCGCGACTGCTACAGGTATGTGCAGCCGCTTGTAAACATTCACGAATGCCTGAATATTCCCGAGTCCATAATCAATGATCGTGATCATCTGAACAGTCTTCTCTCCAGGCCAATGGCACTCATCACGCGTGAACCGATGCCAATCAAAAATCGCTTATTTTTATAATTAGAACAGGTTTTGTTATCACCATCAAATATCGCCTGAAGCTCACTAACCGTAAGATCCAGTTTATTCGCAACATATTCAAACTCGGACTTCAAAAACTGCTCATCCAGCTCAGGCTTGGCAATCCGCTCGATCGCTGCTTCGCGGGTCATCTGACCGGTCATTATTAAGCTTGAGAAGTGTGCCCTACGCTTTTCAAAACCGAACTTACGGGGCATCCAATAGTCTTCATAAAACCGAGTAAAGCGCGATTCATGGTGTTTATGCTGAAACTTTTTCCAGCCGAACAAGCTGTTAAGCAGGTATTCAGCATCTTGCTTTACATACGGAATTAGATTCAAAGGCTTGACAACTGTCATTCCCAACATAAATCGATAATAAAGTTTGTAGGCCAGGATATCCACAATAGGAAACGTCTTTAACACACGACGTCCGAACTTAGAATGAATATCTTTAATCAGCCGTTTGTCGATTCCAGGGTATCCGCCCCACTCTTCGGGCTCACGGCAGCACTCCGTAGAAAAATTACCACCCGTCAATATATATTTGATCTTGTGAGCCTTCGCGAATTTATAAAGGCCAGAGAAGAATGCGGTATCCTGCGGAAGATCCTGATCGGAAATCTGCGCCTTGAGAAAGGCCACCTGCAGATCTTTCATCTCTTCCCAGTTGATCACCTCAGTGTAAAGGTCAAGTCCGAGCCCATCGACCAGTTTCTCTATATTTCCGACCGCCTGATCTGTGTTCCAACCGGCGTCGACGTGGAAGAGCAATGGGCGCAAACCCATTTTCTCCTTGGCGATATAGCTCACATAGGAGCTATCCAGCCCCCCACTCAAACCGATGATGCAATCAAAATCACGGCCCTTGCCGTCCTTCTTGATTTTTTCGCTCAATTTCATGAGCTCCGCGTAACCGCGTTCGTCAGGATGCCAGTTTGGCTTGATGACTGAATCGAAATTCACGCAGTAATCGCACAATCCCTGGTCATTAAAATGGATATGTGGATCACTGCTATCCATGATGCAGCGAGAACACATCTGGTAAATTTTATTGCTCATATCCACCCCAAAAAAATGAAAACCATTCTCACACCAATTTCTTACAAGCCAGCGCGTCCAATTTTGACTTGACTGACTCTAGAAGGCCAGAGGAAAAATCCTTATCGTGGTCCAGCGAGTGGAGAACTGCAGAAATACCTGACGCAGCGTACTCATTTACAAGTGTAGAGGGATAAGAGATAAGAAATTCCACCACTGGAAAACAACTTCTACCCTCAACAATACACCAGCTTTGTTGTTTTACTGAATCACTTAATCCAGCCGTAGGATGTGGCTTATAATAACAAGTTACATTGTATTCCCGACTCAATTGCTTATATAGATAGACATGTAACGCCTCACAAATCGGATGTCCTACAAATAATATTTTTACTGCATGTTCAGATGGCAGTTGAGTCAGTTCAATCATTGGCTGAAAAAAACGAACCGCCACACTTCTTGCAACGCACCCAGGCGAAAGAACATCTGATTCAAAGACTGCACGTGAAGATTCATCATAGACAAATAGCTGCGTGACGTTTGAAAGTCGATGCGCAAGCTTAAATGGTAGTCTAGCTCGACGCGTTTGATCCGATAGCGTCAGTCCGGAAAGCGCCCCGTGTTGCATCAGTACCAATGATGCGTCTGTTTTTGAGACAACTTTGTCTGCCAGAACGGCCCATCTGTCGTAGTGCTCGGCGATAAGCAATTGATTTATATCGAGTTTCTCAAGTGCGATTCTGACGGCAAACCAGCGAAAAGCAGTGTAGCTCTGTAGCGTCCAATGTTTTGTTCGCTCACGACGTGCAAGCTTTCTGGAGGCTATGACCGCTAACTTATAAGCATCGAAGAAATCCCGCTTCTCAAGGAGTGAAAAAATATCGATATGGCGCGCATTGCATGTTTGGTGATTTAAAGGCGCCCACGGAAAGGTAATCCAGCACTTCGGTTCAAAGCCCAAGATTGGCGGCTGCAAAATATCTCCAGCACGTGACGAAAATGCCAAAGCATACTCACCTGTATCAACCGTCTCATCCAGCTTGTCTGTACAACGCACGGAGTGATGGTAAAGAATGATCATTTCGTACAAGAAATATATTGCTGCCCCACCAATGTTCCATAAATTTTTAAATATACCCACGCACACTCTGAACAGTTTTCTATTTTGGGAAAATCTGCCAAGTATCTTCGAAGGGCGAGGAACATAATTGATTTCTGCTGGCAAAACGCCCGAAAGCGCATAGACGCTATTATCAATGGTGATTTCGTTTTCGGTAGCCCAGATATAATCAATAATAAATTTCAGTCTCTGGTCGGTCATAAAAAATCACCAAAATCAAATCTAAAAAAATATATAAATCTCGTCTCACTAACTGCCAAGTCGCTCTTTCAACATTGACTGATAAGCGAACAACTTCCAGCCTAACATCAAGGAAAACGCTACGCACATCCCCACCGGTATTGCCATAACACCCATCGCGCTACCAAGAATGTATGTGACAACCAAAAATACAAAGAAGCCCGACACCTGACTATATGATATCGTCTTGTCGTTACCAAAAGCATAAAGCCCCAAGTGCGGAATCATACTTACCGAATAAATAGTGATCGCAAGCAAAAGCCAGTACAAGATAACGACATTGTCTCTATAGACGGTATTATTCAACCACTGCAGGACGAAACCACTCACACCGTAGCAAGCCAACACAAGAAACACTGTGACCCCGACAATATTGATCGTTAACTCCCGCATATCCTTTTTGAATCCGGAAATATCACCACTTTTTGCGGAGGACACTAGCTTGGGATAAAAAAATACAATGACACCCGCATCTATAAAAGACAGTACAGCCGTCGCCATGCCGACAAACAAAACATATGAGCCTAATACGCTCAAACCGGAAATGCTTTCGACCCAATATCGATCGAACGTAAATATTCCCCTCATCGCCAGACTTGCAATTAGTAGCGGAATAGCAAGTTTTATACCCTTAGCGATCCAACCCCAATTAATAGGATTCTTTAAAGAAATCCTGTCAAAGCTGAGAATTTTCTTGACCGCAATGCAGCAAGCAAACAAGCAACCGAGGACCCAACCTCCTAATGCGAACTCCAGGTTGCGCGAAGTCGCGTCTGCCCACATTATTGCTACGACGACTAAACACCAGGCGCCACTTCGCAAGAACAACACAACACTGGCGAGCAGCTGTTCTGAAACCGCAACTAATATTCGATTCAGCTCTTGGGCAATATGCTCAAGTAAAGTCAAAGCCAAAAACCAAACAACATGACTCCAAGGCAGCCATCCCTTAAAAAAGACAAATAGCGCGCAAGGCAAAAATACAACGTACAAAACTAAGTAAAGTACCAGTTGATCCCTGATCATCCCAAGCCAATGTTTTGGGTCTTCACCGATCATTTCACGCGTCGAGAAATTATAGAACTCGAAACCCACCACATACAAAGTGTATCCGATCGTCGCGGACAACAGCCCAAATAACCCTACCTCGTTAGACTGGAGAAATTTCGCGAGAAAGAAAATCAATACAAATTTACTAACTAGCGTCATACCGCGAAGAATGATATTTATACTACGAGCTATATATCCTCTAAACATTTCACCAACCAGCATAATCACAACAAGGTTTATTTAATTCGTCATTGTTGCGCAGATGGAGCACGAACAAACAACATATGTCTTGAAAACCAAAGAGCACAATAGAACACAATATTAAACAGAGCAATCCACTGCAACATACTGCCCCGAAACATGCTCAAAAATAACAGCAACTCTGATACATAAACAAAAAGAAAAACTGGCCCACCTCTAAATCGCATCAAATAGAGCAAGCACATATACACAGAATACAAAAATACTGGCACAACCCAATAGATATAGTATCCGTAGTTTAAATACAGTTCAGTCTCAATTGGCCACTGCTGAGTAGCAGACTCATTAAACCATTGCGAAGGGTAATAAATCGATGTAAGCCAGCGACTGATGTCATGCATATATCCTTCTGAAGGCACGCCCAGGAACGTCATCCATTTATTAAATGGATATTGGACCGTAAGAAAAAAGTCCGGGGGCATATCCCTCAAAATCATATCATGTAAAAAGATAGTGTTAAAGTAGCTTAAGAAATACTCTAGGAGCATTTCTGGCGTACTATAAAACCCGTTAGATCTAAAATACATTGCAAAACTAAACAGAAGAACAAACCCTACAAATATAAAAGCACCTTTAAAAATGGTTAACTTGAACGTACATAGCCACGGAAGACTAAAAAAGATCATAAAATAGAACATTCGACTTTTTATGCCTTGAATATAAGCACAGAAAGTCAAAACGATAATCACAAAACAGATTAGTACAATATTAATTTTCCTTTCAGTACGCCAGTACACGCCAATTGTGAACGCGAGAAAGTTTGCACTCATTAATAAAATGAAATTCAGGAGACCATACCCTTTCTTTTTTTCAAGATAAGTTTGGCTGTAATTATTGAACCATGCGTCAATGCCTCCTGTCACTTGGAAGAAATACACCCCCCCAATCAAAATCACTGCTGCACACACAGCAACTCCAAGTGGTCTCACACGATAATCTTGAAAAAAATCGCCAATTGGTTGCCGGTCAATAAGCGACTCTAGCGACCTGGTGAATATAAAAAAAAGTGTGAATACGTAAGCATAAGACAGCACTGCTTCTTCAGAAAGGGCGGACCAATCATTTGTTTTCCCCCAAGGAAGAACATACTGCCAATTAATAGCTTCAAGAAAATAAAAGAGAAGCCCCGGGAAAACAAAGTACAGAAAATAGCTGGCAAACACGATATTTGAAGGACTCAGAACTTGTCGATTCCTAAAAACTAGAAATATGCTAAGCATATATGTAATAATTATTAATATCATAAGATCCGCATACGGCTCCAATACAACATTTAACTTCCACCCGCATATTGGGCGGTTTAATTACAGAGAATAGCCATCATCAACAATTAAATTCTGCCCGTTCAGGTATCTCGAATTGTCAGAAAGCAAAAACACGATAGAACCGGTCACGTCATCTATATCCAACATCCCTTTACCGAGGCAATGCTTCTTATATTCTTCTAAAAATGGCGCCGGTTGGTTATCGAATATTCCACCTGGGCTAACAGAGTTAGATCTGAACAGGCTATCCGATACGTAGCTTGTCAGATACTTGCTCAATTGCAGCAAAGCGGACTTGATAGCCGCATATTCTACCGGCATCGTCATAGGAGTATTTTTATAAACATCAAATTTCGGAGCTATTACACCATAGATGGAAGAAATGTTAACTAACGAGAATGGCTTTCGCTCTCGCTGAAAATACCCTGCGCATTGCTGCATAAACAAGAACGATGCACCTAAGTGAAGAGAGACGTTTTCGTTAAAATCTTCCAGTTCTACGTCAAAAAACTTGGCACCGTATTTTTTGTTCCTCGGATACGCACAGTTAACTGCACCGTCCAAACTCGTCACCGTGGAAAAAAACGACTTCACCTGAACGGAGTCATTCAAGTTAAGTTCAATGCCTGTTACCTTGCTTAGCCCATCACCCGCGAGCGATTTTTCTAATCGCTCCATCATGGTATGTCGATCAACATCGGCAGCGATAACGCGTGCGCCTTGGTCAACAAGGGTTGATACCAGTCTGGTTCCGAGCAGGCCGCCAGCACCAGCAACCAGAATGGTTTTATTCTTCAACATGCGAGTCACCTTTAACTGCTAAAAAAAACTCGGCCATTTTGAAATCGTAGATATCGTCGATGTCGACGGCGCGTTCTTTCGGAACGATAATCGACTTCACGCGCCCCGCGAAGACGCCATATTGTTCGAGAACAAACTCAGGCCGCGTCACATAAGCTACCGTTGTCATATCATAGACAAGAGGGGCATCCTGACGTCGAGCAACGTTATCGCCCGAACATACCAGCGCACTGACACCTTCATCGTTTCGCACCAACATATTGAAGTACGGGCTTCGGGATGCAGGCGTTACGGTCACGACCATGTCTGTTTTTTCGTCGATTGCATCTAGGCATCTCTGTACGTCGAGAGCACTTCTTAATGGGCTAGTGGCCGGAAGGCTCAGAAAAAGGTCGAATTTTTCTCCACGCGCGTTAAGGTATTCAATAGCGTGCCGCCAAGCCAACCATTCTGGTGCCGTGTCGCTGGCCAAGTCCTCGGGCCTTTTTATCACTTCAACAGCATAATCTGCGGCAACAGCGGCTATGTCGTCCGAGTCAGTCGATACATAAATTTTATCTATCGCAGCCACCTCTTTAGCCACTCTAATAGAATGTGCCAAAAGGGGGATACCGCCAAGTAACTTGATGTTCTTCCCAGGTAACCCTTTCGAATTACCTCGGGCAAAAATAAAGGCGTAGACAGTCAAGATAAATACTCTTCAATTTTTATAATTTCTTGCGAGGCTGAGGAGCGCTTCAGGGCGTCGATGAGCGCCAACGTTTCGAGCGCATCCTTCAGGCCTACAAGTGGCTGAGACAAACCGGAGGCGACGTTTGAAAAATGCGCCAACTCATCTTTGTACATCTGATTCCTATCGTAGTGCGGGTCATCAAAAAGCACTATTTCTGCATCTTTTTCCTTGAAAAGCACGATGCGATTGCGCAGTAAATCCCATATCAGCGTTCCATGCTCCCCGAGAATTTTGCAAGTACGAGTAGGAGTACGTTGCAAAAAGTCCATATGCAAATTTGTGACAAGGCCGTGGCTATTGACCAGGATTGCGTCAACCTGATCCTCCACGTCAACCTCTAACGCGCCAGAGTTTCGGGAAACACAATACACAGAGCTAAACTTTCCAAACAACCACTTCAGGTAATCCAGTTCGTGACTGAGTTCGAGCAGCACTCCCCCGCCTAAAGCCTGACGCGCAGAAACATTCACTCTGTAATCGCTTGCTGGACGCCAATGTGGCAGATATTGGCCAACGTCCACTATTACATTGTAGATATTGCCAAGAAAGCGCTCATTCAGTAATGACTTGAGCTTGGTTGCAGAAGGCATGAAACGCAGGTTATAGCCGACTTCAATCTTGTCTTCATGCTCAAGTAACTCGCCCCCCTCGGCGGCGAATTCGATCAATGAAGTCGATAATGGTTTCTCGACGAGAACTGGAACCCCAGCTTTTATCAACCGTAGAGCTTGATTAACATGAAACGGTGCGGGTGAAGCAACTATTGCCAACGTCGGACTATCAAGCAGCGCGAGTTCAATACTTTCATATACAATCGTATCAGCACCAACTTCTTCAACGCCCAAAGCTCTTCCAGACGCAGAAACACAACCGACGCGAACAGAAGGAAACAGCTCCTTGATGTTCATCATGTGACGTCGCGCAATGCTGCCGCTGCCTATGACAAGGTATGTTTCAGTCACTGCATTCATAAAGAACCAAACTCTTGCTGCGCGCGCTGAAAATCTTCCATCCTTCCAATATCCAGCCAATACTCGTGAACAGGGAACATGTTGACATCCCGCCCCCCGGCAATTTCTGCCTCTAACAACGTAGGCATATCAATACGGGTTCCTGGCGCGACACTTTTTACCAATTCAGGTGACACAATATAAATACCGGCATTGATAAAAAAACGTTGTATCGGCTTCTCTACCATTGACCGAATTCGATGGCCTTCGCTTTGAATGACGCCATAAGGTACGCAGTATTCAAACTCGCGCACACACATGGTGGCCGCACCAGAATGATTTTGATGAAATTCAAGCAAATTCAGAAAGTTGAGTGTCGTCAGCAAATCGCCATTCATCATGAACAGCGGAAGATCAATCTCATCATGAGGGAGCAAGCCTAGCGCTCCGCCGGTGCCCAACGGTTCATCTTCGTGTACATAACGGATATCGACTCCCCATTTGCTCCCGTCTCCGAAATGCTCCCTAATCATCTCCGGCATATAATGAGTGGATATAAAAAATCGATGAAATCCTGCATTAATAAAACTGGTCAGAATGAGTTCGAGAATAGGCTTTTCACCTACCTTCAGCAGAGGCTTCGGACAGTTTTGAGTTAACGGGCGCAAACGGGTACCGAAGCCGCCTGCCATCAGGAAGACCGGGTTATCCCTACGCTGGTGATCCAGAAGCGCCTGAAGTGTTTCCAGACCAATGACCAACCCCTGGGGGTCTAACACCGGTAGCTGTAAGAGCTTGTATTTTTCCATCACAGCAAGGATTCGAGCCTTGTCCCAACCTCTTTCAGCTGTCTTGGGAGTGGCACACATCACGTCGCGCACCGGTGTTTCAAGTGACAGGCGCTTTAATAAAGCCCTGCGGATATCGCCATCCGTTACCGTACCCAAGAGACGACGCTCGTGATCGACGACCATAACAATTTTCATCGCCACGCTGTCAAGCGTAGCAATAGCGTCCACCAGAGGAACCTCTGGGCCGACGAGCGTTAACTCCCACTGCTTCATTGAATACCTTCTTTTAATTACTCACCCGGCACAAAGCGAATCGGTGCCCTGGAGCCAAACATAATATTGTGGGCGGCTAGGTCTCTAACCAAAACAGCTCCTGCCCCAACGACTGCATCGTTACCTACATCGATGCCTTGTATCACTGTCGCGTTGCAGGCAATGAATGCCCGATCTCCCACCTGCACATTTCCACACAGTGTAGCCGCGGGAGCAATATGGACATGCGATCCAATAAGGCAATCGTGATCGACACTCGCTCTGGTATTGATGATTGAGTTGATACCTATGACAGCGTCAGCCTGAATTATGGCTCCTGCCATGACTTGTGAGCCCTCGTCAAGGAAGACGCTAGGATCGACCCAGGCTGCGGGATGTTTCAGTGCCGGAAAGTGAAAGCCTTTGGCGGCAAATCGCTCGTAAACGGTTCGCCTGGCGGTACTGCCAACCAACTGTCCAATGCCGTTAACAAGCCCTACACCGGCAGGATCAAGCATTTCAAGGGCCTCGTCCCCCCCTAGAACCTTGCAACCTCGCCACTGGCCGATGCCCTGCTCTCTCAATTCTGGCGCACAAATACCGTGGATATTCAAACCTAGGATCTGAGCCAGCGACAGGAGTACCTTCGCATGCCCCCCCGCGCCGAGAATGACCAATGGCATGCCATTGCTATCAGACGTTTTTCTCATCGATCACTTATCACATCGCCCGCGCCATAGGCACGGACCGAAACGGTTCCGATCAGCTCCCACAGCGCGGTAGCCGGCAAACCATGGCCACTACGTGCCGTCGTCAAGTCTTCGCGCACCAATTCAGAACCCGCGGCAATCTCCCTGGCCGCGACGACCTGTTGCCGAGCAGCCTTGCGCGTATCCCACTCGCTCGCTTGAGGTGCTTTGCACGCGCTACCTAACGCCAGTTCTAACGCTCGAATTTCCGAAACCATCCGTTTGAGTTCGTCAGGTTCTAGTGAGGCCTTGTGATCAGGACCAGGCAGGGAACGATCCAGTGTGAAATGTTTTTCAATGACCCTGGCACCGCGCGCCACCGCCGCAACCGGAATCAGGCAACCTTCCGTGTGGTCCGAGTAGCCGACATCCAGATTGAAAGCATTAGCCAAAGTGTCCATTGCCTTCAAATTAACCTCACTCCACGGAGTCGGGTATTGAGAAGTGCAATGCAGGAGCGTGACATGTCCCACTAGACGTTCGCGGCACTCAATCATCCCCCAGCAACGCCAGACTTCGTCCATGTTGGCAGGTTCCTGACTGTGTTGCAGTGCATGAGCAACGATTGCCAACGCTTGCTCCACCTCACTCAACGTCGCCATGCCAGTCGACAGAATCAATTTCTTTCCGGTGTGCGCGAACTGCCATAAAAGAGGGCCGTTCGTAAGCTCGCCCGAAGGCACCTTGAAAAAGGGCATACCAAGATCGGACAGGAACTCAAGACTGTCGGCATCAAAGGCGGTGGATAAAAACTCAATCCCCTTGCCCCTTGCATAGCGTTGCAATTCCCCATGCCACTCTCTCGGCAGCTCCAGCTTTTTAAGCATGGACAGCTGACTTTCAGATTCGTCCGTACTCTTCTTCTGATAAGAAGCCTTTGGAGCGTGCCGCGAAGCCAGGCGCACAGCGTTAAACGTCTGGAATTTTACCGCATCAGCACCCGCATCAGCGGCAGCATCCACCAACGCAAAAGCCAGTGCCCGGTCGCCGTTATGGTTCACACCCGCTTCCGCAATGATATATACAGTGTCTTTATTGGACTGTTTCATCGATCAGCTCAAATCGTGGAATGTTTTATGAGATATCCCGTCGAATCGTTCAAGGACATTCACGATGCTCTGAGAGGCGTTACCCTTCCCATAAGGATTTATCGCGTGTTGGGAAAACGCCGCAAACTCTTTAGACAGCGCCTTGCGTAATGCCGACTCGATCGATCCAACATCAGCCACACAATGCAGCACCGAATCTGCCGCCAGTCGCCCTTGTTGACGGGCTCCGATGTTAACGGTCGGAATACCAAAGGCAGGAACTTCAATAATGCCGCTTGACGAGTTTCCAACAACAACAGCAGCTAACGAAACAGCACTCAGGTAACGTCTGAACCCGAGTGTGGGGATAGCCAATACACGCTCCGGTTGCGCTTGTGCATAAGCATCCAATAGCGGGATTATGGCTCTTCCTCCATTATCGGCATTTGGATACGTCAGAATTATCTGGTGCTCCGGAAACTGATCGAGCGCCTCCAGTAACGCGGAAAAACTCCGGGTTGGATCTTCTTCAAGCATTGTGACGGGATGGTAGGTCACCAGCATGAATGGCGAGTGGAGATCAAATCCGAGGCTTTGAGAAAGCTCTCCAAGATCCATTCGGGGACTGCGAAGCAAATGATCCAAGCCAATAGCCCCCACGTTGAAGACACGCCCAGGCGCTTCTCCCATTTGTATGACGCGATTTCGATAAGGCTCCGCGGCCACAAAATGCAGGTACGCCATTTTGCTGATAGCGTGTCGAATGGCGTCGTCATAAGCGCCCTCGGTAATTTCGCCACCATGCAGGTGCGCGACTGGAATTCGCATAATCAAAGCAGCTTGAACAATTGCCAGTGCTTCAAAACGATCACCGAGCACCACCAGTACTTCTGGCCTCAATCTGTCCAGTGCGTCCGCAAAACCAATAGTTCCCAAGCCCATGGACTTGACCACTCCGACAGAGGTGTCCGAAGACAAAAGCATTTCAACTTTTGCGTCGATGGAGAAACCGTCCTCGTCCACTTGTCTCCAGGTGTCCCCAAACTCGGGTGAAAGATGTGTTCCGCTGACGATGAGTTGAAGCTCGAGGTGATGACTCGCCTCAATATCCTTCATCAACCAATAGAGCAACCCATACTCAGCCCTGGTACCCGTGAACACGGCGATTTTTCGTTTCACGCACTAAGCTCCGGAGTGACGCTACTCGGCAGGTTGACGATGCGAGCTTCCAACCATGTCGCATTGCTAAGATCGCCACGCAAACAGGTCGCATACTTAGGCAAATGATTCATCAACTGCCAAATGGGTCGAGTCATGACGCCTTGATCGTTAGTCGCCTTCAGCAACGCATCGCGCCTGTCGCGGTTTTCACACACGACAGCGTTCAACCAGTAATTGGATCGGCAATCTTTAGGTTCTTGGAAGAACTGCAGTTCGCTGCCTTGCAACTCACTTTCATACCGCGCCGCCAAGGAACGCTTCAACGTAATGAATCCTTCCAGCTGCTCTAATTGAGCGCATCCCAGTGCGGCATTGAGATTTGGAAGTCGATAGTTATAACCAACCTCATCATGCACATATTCATAGGGATGAGGCAGCTTCGCTGTGGTAGTAAGGTGCTTGGCTTTCACACCTAGCTCTTCACCGGTCAAAATCATACCACCGCCGCCAGTAGTTATAATTTTGTTGCCGTTGAAACTCAGGGTACCCAACTGCCCGAACGTACCAGTATGTTGACCTTTATATAAACTACCCAACGACTCGGCAGCATCCTCAACAATGATCAACCCCCAACGCTTACCAACCGCGAGTAATTGATCTATTTCAACAGGATGACCGAACGTGTGCATAGGCAAGCAGGCACGTACGACCTTTCCACTGTCTTTGAGACGGCATAATCCGTCAGCATCCAGGTTCGCGTACTCATGAAGCCACTCGTCCAGTGCGACAGGGGAAAGACCTAATGTATGACGATCAACATCGATGAAAACCGGCTCAGCCCCGCAATAAGCGATAGCGTTACAGGTGGCAACAAATGTTAAAGGCTGAGTGATGACCAGCTCACCCGCTTTAACACCGGCCAACAATAATGATGCATGCAAGGCCGCCGTGCCATTTACCGTCGCGATAGCTTTCGGGCTCCCCGTGTAAGCAGACATGTCACGTTCAAAACGATCGACGAAAGCACCTACGCTCGAAACGAAAGTCGACTCTATGGTTTCGACCACATAGTCCCGTTCATTCCCTTTAAAAATAGGAGCATGCAGTGGAATAAATTCGTTTGTACGGTACTGTTCACGTACAAAACTTATTAGCGAGTCGAACATGCTGGAGCCTCAGACGTTATAGATGTCAGCTTTGTATTTGGCCAGGTTTTCGGGAAGCGAAAACCAGTTGATGGTTTCCTGCAATCCCTGGCGAATGGAATACTCTGGCTTGAATCCGGTGAGATTGTTGATCTTTGTGTTGTCACACCAAAGGCGGAAGACTTCCGACTTCTCCGGACGAATACGCTGATCATCACTCAAGAACTCTACATCACTGCCCATCAGTTCACGAATCAGATGGAGTGTATCTCCAACTGAAATTTCAAAGTTGGATCCGATATTGACTGTCTCTCCGACGGCTTTATCGCATCGCGCGAGCTCAAGAAACCCCCGGCACGTATCGGCAACGTAGTTAAAGTCCCGTGTTGGACTTACGTCGCCCAATTTTATCTGCTTCTTGCCGCTCGCAATTTGAGTGATGATTGTCGGAATGACAGCCCTCGCTGACTGCCGTGGACCATAGGTGTTGAACGGGCGGGCGATCGTTAGTGGCAAATCGAATGAATTGAAGAAACTCATCGCCATTGCATCGGCGCCGATTTTCGACGCACTGTAAGGTGATTGAGCCTGTAACGGATGTTTTTCATCTATCGGTACATACTGAGCCGTACCATACACCTCACTGGTAGAGGTGTGGATAACACGCTGAACGCCATTCTCCAGCGCAGCTTGGCAAATATTTAGTGTTCCTTTGACATTGGTATCTACATAACTGTCTGGCGCGACGTACGAATATGGAATAGCAATAAGAGCTGCAAGATGGAAAACCAGATCAACATCTTTTGTAATATGCTTGCAGTAATGAGGATCTCGTACATCCCCGCTAAGCACTTCGATATCCTTCAAACATCTAACATCTTCCAACCAGCCCCAGTAGTTAAAAGAATTGTATTGGGATAGCGCCTTGACTTCATACCCTTCTCGAACCAACAGTTCAGTCAGGTGAGAACCAATAAATCCATCGGCGCCTGTCACTAATACTTTTTTCACTTGCTTTTACCTTCAATTTTAAATAAAGACTTATCGCCGCCAACGCTAGGAGCGCTCATCAGGGTCAAAAAAACCACTCATCGCAAGACACGCTACCGCCACAGGATTTTACGTTGATTTCCTGAAAACGTAGAGCTTGCAATGTCCGCATCCCCCTCTACATCAAAACGCGGAAACGCTCATGAGTGGCATGCTCACCGTTTGCTGACGATGGAGCAGATTAATCAACAATATTACGCGCTCCTCGCCATCCGCTGACAAAAAAATAGCGTCCAGCGCACCCAGTCCCCCCTCCAGAATTCGAACACGTGTGCCCGCGACGAATGCGGGTTTTATATTTTCTATCCGATTCTGTAACCGGGTGACGATTTCTTGATTAACAGCCAACGGTTTTCCTCCAAAACTAACCACGCAGTTAACACCTCGCGTTGAGCGCAAAGGAGCCCAATTAGTGCTGTTGGGAAGATAGATGAAGAGGTAACCAGGGAACAGCGATTCTAGCGAAGTGGTTCGCTTTCCGCGCACGATGCGCTCACGACGACATACAGGACGGGCACATTCGTACCCTTGGCGAATGAGATTTTCCTCAGCACGCTCATCCTGTCGAGCTTTACACTGCACGAGGTACCACGCACTTTTTTCGTGAGCGGGTAGATGCAGGTCGTTATCGGATCTTTTCACATGCATGTACTTGCCACTAATGGTCGCACCCATGACTCATGCCAACACCCACTGCCTAACGAAAGCAACCGAAAAATCTTCGACAAAAGGTCATCAGTCTCGATGGTGCCGATGTAAGACCTACACATTAGCACACTACGTCACACCGTCTGAGACCCTGGCGTTCAAAATGGCATTGGCTTCATCCGAATCGTATGCCACGCCGATCCTGTAAGACAGGACGGGAGCACCGGCCAATCCTCTCGAGCTTGCGATATAAAGAATTGGCTTCCAAATTGTTAATTATCAGCCTAACAGAAAATTCATCATCACTCGGACCAATACATGTGACCAACATGGATCATCGATGTGTCGGGCTCTCTAAAATCACTATTAACCACGCCTTGCTGCTCGTTAAATTTTATTTGGCTGACGTATTTTCAAAGAGCCTCGAATCTTAGCCTGATTTGGAATCTCGATGATTCATTGCAAATCACTGCAAATACGCGCAGAGAAAATACCAATGATCTATGGACCGATCACTAAGCGCTCAATTTATCTGAAAGAACAGTACATAAAGCGCCTCATGATCTTCCTTTCTTAGAATATCTGTTTCACAGAAACGTAATTAGACTCGCTCAGCTTTCCTTATTTCTGCCCTTCTGTAGCACTCGTGAGATCCCCGGTGATTCTTCCAGTCCAAAAATGACGAATTACGCCGAGAATGATGCCGAACATTAGCCCCATCGCCAAACCCATCAAAATAATTAACGTCTTTCTCGGCTTGATTGGCGAGTCCGGAAGTACGATGTCCCCGTCAAGTCGATATACCGCGATGTCTTGAGGTTTTAACAAGATTGATTTGTAAAACTCACTCAGCCCTTGAAGTTTTGGCAGATCTCTGATATAGGAATCATCTGACTCTCGCGCCTCCAAATTCTCAACTTCTGCTTCCAGAGCTTTGGCACCACGCAAATAAATTAAGCTCGGATCAATAGTACCGGAAAGATCTTTCGAGACACTACCTGAAATAATCACCTGATTATCCAAACCTATAGCGCGAGCGACCTTCAAAGCATCACGCAATCGCACCACTGAATTTTGCCGTTCAACAGCAGCATTTTTACGTAACATGGCTATTTCTGAATCAATGTTTTGAATGCGCATATTGATTTCAGCGGAAAAACTCTTTAGCAGATTCTCTTTGGTCGCCGTACCAACCTGTTCGACAAATCGATACAACCAATCAGCCGTCTCCGCAGGATGCCCGGTCTGAGTAACGATCGTCAATTTATCGACAATCTCCTTAGGCGGAACGATACTCAGACTCTCTGAAAACTGACGATACAAAAGCCCTTCCGGTTTTTTGCGTTCAGCCTCACTCAGTGAAGGTAGATACACTTCAATAAAAAACTTGTGCCTCAACGATTCCGATTGCAGGTTACGAATAAACGCACCGAATACGCCTTTTACGGAATAAGTGTCTAGGGACAGTGCACCATCGACAGTTTTGGCCAAATCAAACTTTGAACCCACCCCAATCAATCGGTTAAAATTAAAACTGTCAACATCATTCTTTTCTGGGGGAAGAACGTTAGCTCGTACTTCATAAATAGGTGCACTCAGGAAGGCATATGCTCCAGACATCAATGTAATCGTTGCCGATACTATAAGTACCAGCCATCTTTGCACCCAGATACCTCTCAGAAAATCAAAGAGATCTACTTCACCCGACACTCTCTTATCTGACTTAATTTCTCGCATATGCTTCAATAAATCCTTTTGTTTGTTTAACAGGCTATAGTAAAAAAATCAATTGAGTACTTTCTTTGACTCTATTTTCCACCTACGCCCAAAAACTAAAACGAATAATGGTCCAACAATCATTCCAAGCAACAAGGCTGCGATTAGCCAAGCGGATATGGGAAGCGCGAAACTAGCTACTCCGAAAAGGCTAACGATGGCAACTTGCTGATTCTCGAGCATAAACGCAACTACAAGAAGTAAAACCAATAATATTAGAAGCAACAGCATCACATATTTCAGCCTTTTCACCAGCACACCTCCATCTCATCAATCTTCGCTGTCTTCTTCCTCATTCACCCGATCCCGCAACTCCTTCCCCGGCTTAAAATGAGGAACAAACTTCCCATCAAGACTTACCGACTGACCAGTTTTCGGGTTACGCCCTACCCGCGGCGCACGATAGTGTAGAGAGAAGCTGCCAAACCCACGGATCTCGATTCGATCTCCAGTGGCCAAGCATTGGGACATTTGTTCGAGCATCGTCTTGATAGCCAGCTCCACATCCTTGGATGAGAGCAGCCCTTGATGGGTGACAATTCGTTCGATCAACTCCGACTTCGTCATATTTTTCCCTTCTTTTTCAAGCAGCTAGGAAAATCGCTTCAAAGGTTTTAGCATGCCCGGAGTATTTTGAACAGCCCGAGGTCTGACATATCTTTGCCCGTAAGACACTGACCCCAGCATGGTCGCATTACTGCGTTCACACCTCGCGCAGTTAGCTGCACATAACCAGCATCGTGCGCGTCAGATAACCCGCCGGATTGAAGCCAAATGGATATTCATCTTCATCTTTAGCATCGTCTGACCGTGTGATCACCCTAAAGCCAGAGCCTTTACACTCCTTGGCTGCGCGCTTGTAACATTTCTCCCAGCCTGCTCCCAATCCTGAACAATCCACCTCGATCCCGCTGACGCCACGCACGGCATGAGTCTTGGCGCTGGTGGTGCAACCCGTCAAGGTCAGTAATGCTGCTACGACGATGAATCTGTTCATTCATTTCCTTATGCCGGGGCGCCCTGCCCGGCTTTCTTTCGCTTGGCTAAAGACTAGCTGCAAGTAAGCGATTGATCCCATTAAAGAAAGAGACAGTTTTTCGAGGTGGTTGGTTTCACATTCTTGCTTAACCCAGGGTTGAGCGCCCTGAGCACCAAATCGCAGGCACAAAAAAGGGCGACCGAAGTCGCCCTTTTTCTATGGTCTGACAGAACTTAGTTCTGTTTTTCCATTTGTGCACGCAACAGGTCGCCCAGAGTGGTAGGACCAGCAGGAGCATCCGAAGCTGGCTTGTCGCGCAGGCTCTGGATGGCTTCTTTCTCTTCTTCAACATCTTTCGACTTGATGGAGAGCTGGATTACACGGCTCTTGCGGTCAACGCTGATGATCTTAGCTTCTACTTCTTCGCCTTCTTTCAGGACGTTGCGCGCGTCTTCAACGCGGTCACGGCTGATTTCGGAGGCTTTCAGAGTTGCTTCGATATCGTCGGCCAGAACGATGATGGCGCCTTTGGCGTCAACTTCTTTCACAGTGCCTTTAACGATGGCGCCTTTGTCGTTAACCGAGACGTACTCGGAGAACGGGTCGCTTTCCAGTTGCTTGATACCCAGGGAGATGCGCTCGCGCTCTGGGTCAACCGACAGGATAACGGTGTCCAGCTCGTCGCCCTTCTTGAAGCGACGAACGGCTTCTTCGCCCACTTCGTTCCAGGAGATGTCGGACAGGTGAACCAGGCCGTCGATGCCGCCGTCCAGACCAATGAAGATACCGAAATCGGTGATCGACTTGATGGTGCCGGAGATTTTATCGCCCTTGTTGAACTGGCCAGAGAAATCTTCCCATGGGTTAGATTTGCACTGCTTGATGCCCAGGGAGATACGACGACGCTCTTCGTCGATGTCCAGAACCATAACTTCCACTTCGTCGCCGACTTGTACGACTTTCGAAGGGTGGATGTTCTTGTTGGTCCAGTCCATTTCGGAAACGTGTACCAGGCCTTCAACGCCTTCTTCCAGCTCAGCGAAGCAGCCGTAGTCGGTCAGGTTGGTTACACGAGCGGTAACGCGAGTGCCTTCTGGGTAACGGGCTTTGATAGCAACCCATGGATCTTCGCCCAGTTGCTTCAGGCCCAGGGAAACACGATTGCGTTCGCGATCGTACTTCAGAACCTTGACATCGATCTCGTCGCCAACGTTGACGATTTCGGAAGGATGCTTGATACGTTTCCAAGCCATGTCGGTAATGTGCAGCAGGCCATCGACGCCACCCAGATCGACGAATGCGCCGTAATCGGTGAGGTTCTTGACGATACCTTTGACTTGTTGGCCTTCCTGCAAGGATTCCAGCAGAGCTTCACGCTCAGCGGAGTTCTCGGCTTCGAGGACGCTACGACGGGAAACGACAACGTTGTTGCGTTTCTGGTCGAGTTTGATGACCTTGAATTCCAGCTCTTTGCCTTCCAGGTGCGTGGTATCGCGCACAGGACGGACGTCAACCAGGGAACCTGGCAGGAACGCACGGATGCCGTTAACGTCGACAGTGAAGCCGCCTTTAACCTTACCGTTGATAACGCCCTTGACCACTTCCTCGGCTGCGAAGGCAGCTTCCAGAACAATCCAGCATTCAGCGCGCTTGGCTTTTTCACGGGACAGCTTGGTTTCACCAAAGCCGTCTTCAACCGAATCCAGAGCAACGTGAACTTCGTCACCGACGTTGATGTTCAGTTCGCCAGCATCGTTGTAGAACTGCTCAAGCGGGATGAGTGCTTCAGACTTCAGACCAGCGTGAACGGTTACCCAGCGAGCCTGGTAATCGATATCGACGATAACACCGGTGATGATGGAGCCAGCCTGAAGGTTCAGGGTTTTTAGGCTTTCTTCAAAGAGTTCCGCAAAGCTTTCGCTCATTTTAATTCCTGATGATAAGGGCGAAGAATACGCCCATCTCCACATCCCAGACGACGTGGGTTACGTTCATTTAAAGAAACAACGCAGGACTATGACTGGTCCCCTGGGTCACTTCTTGGTCATCCGGCGATATCGCGGAGTGCGATCTCGCTCATGATGCGTTCCAGCACCTGATCGATGGATAATTCCGTGGAATCCAGCTGAATGGCGTCAGCCGCCGGCTTGAGCGGGGCTACCGCTCGCTGGGTGTCACGCTCGTCGCGGACACGTATCTCATCTAGCAGACTCGACAGACTAACACCATCGACTTTGCCCTTCAACTGCAAGTATCGACGGCGCGCACGCTCCTCGGCACTGGCAGTGAGGAATATCTTCAGCGGTGCATCCGGGAAAACCACGGTGCCCATGTCGCGACCATCGGCCACCAGGCCCGGTGCCTCCTGAAAGGCGCGCTGGCGCTGCAGCAGAGCGTCGCGCACGGCAGGCAACGCCGCCACTTGCGAAGCCCATGCACCCACTTGTTCATTGCGCAGATCATCAGTGACATCGTCACCTTCAAGGATGATGCGCTGCGGATGACCTTCGGTCGCCCCGACGAACTGCACGTCCAGATGAGCCGCCAGCAGCTTCAGCGACTCCTCATTGGTCAAGTCCACCCCGTGATTGCGCGCAGCAAATGCGAGCAGACGGTAAAGCGCACCGGAATCCAGCAGGCACCAGCCCAGGCGCTTGGCCAGAATACCGGCGATGGTGCCCTTGCCCGAACCGCTCGGGCCGTCGATGGTGATGACCGGTGGCTTGATATTCACGACTGAGCCTCTTGTGCAACACGGATACCGACCTGAGCGCACAGCGCCAGGAAGTTCGGGAACGAGGTCGCGACGTTGGCGCAATCATGGATGCGGATCGGTGCAGTGGCGCGCAGCGACGCAACGCTGAATGCCATGGCAATCCGGTGATCGCCGTGGCCGTGCACTTCGCCGCCGCCGATCAGGCCGCCGTCGATAATGATGCCGTCCGGGGTCGGTTCGCATTTGACGCCCAGCGCCAGCAAGCCGTCGGCCATGACTTGAATCCGGTCCGACTCCTTGACTCGCAGCTCTTCAGCGCCGCGCAGGATGGTGCGCCCTTCGGCACATGCCGCCGCCACGAACAGCACCGGGAATTCGTCGATGGCCAGCGGCACCAGCGCTTCGGGAATCTCGATACCCTTGAGTTTAGCTGCCCGTACGCGCAGGTCGGCAACCGGTTCGCCACCCACTTCACGCTGGTTTTCCAGGGTGATGTCAGCGCCCATCAAACGCAGGATGTCGATCACGCCGGTACGGGTCGGGTTGATGCCGACGTGTTCCAGCACCAGCTCGGACCCTTCGGCGATCGACGCGGCCACCAGGAAGAACGCGGACGACGAAATATCGCCCGGCACTTCAATGTGGGTCGCGGTCAGCTTGTGGCCGGACTCGACCGACGCCGTGGCGCCATTGACGCTGACCGGGTAGCCGAAGCCGCGCAGCATGCGCTCGGTGTGGTCGCGAGTCGGTGCCGGTTCGGTGACGGTGGTCTTGCCTTCGGCATACAGACCGGCCAGCAGCAGGCACGATTTAACCTGGGCGCTGGCCATCGGCATGGTGTACGTCAGGCCTTTGAGCGTGTTGCCGCCACGAATGGTCATCGGCGGACGACCTTCTGCAGCGGTCTCGATCACGGCGCCCATTTCCCGCAGCGGGTTGGCCACGCGGTTCATCGGGCGTTTGGACAGCGAGGCATCACCGGTCAGGGTGCTGTCGAAGTCCTGCGCGGCCAACAGGCCGGACAGCAGGCGCATCGACGTGCCGGAGTTGCCCAGATAGATCGGGCCCGGCGCAGGCTTCAGGCCATGCAGGCCGACGCCATGGATGGTCACACGCCCGTGGTGCGGACCTTCGATCACGACACCCATGTCACGGAAGGCCTGCAAGGTCGCCAGGGCGTCTTCGCCTTCGAGGAAGCCTTCGACCTCGGTGACGCCTTCAGCCAGGGAGCCAAGCATGATCGAACGGTGGGAAATCGATTTGTCGCCCGGTACACGAATCCGCCCAGTCAGGCGGCCACCCGGTTGTCCCAGGAAAATCAGGTCGTTGGAGTTCATAGCGTCCACATAAGCCCGGCGGGCCAGGATTTTACTGAAATGTTCGCGGGCAACCCGGGCGCGAGTGAATACGCCCAACAATTGGTGCCCATCCCCTGCATCGACCGCGTCGCGCAAGGCGTCGAGGTCGCTGCGAAATGTGTCGAGTGTGCGCAGGACAGCTTCGCGGTTGGCGAGGAAGATGTCGTGCCACATGACCGGGTCGCTTCCCGCAATTCTTGTGAAATCGCGAAAACCGCCGGCAGCGTAACGGAAGATCTCAAGGTTTTCATTGCGCTTGGCCAGTGAATCGACCAAACCGAACGCCAGCAAGTGCGGCAAATGGCTGGTCGCCGCCAGCACTTCGTCGTGACGCTCGACCTGCATGTGCTCGACATCGGCGCCCAGTTCGCGCCACAGACGGTCGACCACGGCCAGCGCGGCCGGATCGGTCTGATCCAGCGGCGTCAGAATCACTTTATGGCGACGGAACAGCTCGGCATTCGAGGCTTCCACCCCGCTCTGCTCGGAACCGGCAATCGGATGGCCCGGGACGAAACGCGGCGGCATGCCGCCAAACGCGTCGGTCGCCGCACGCACCACATTGCCCTTGGCGCTGCCGACGTCGGTCAAAATCGCCGAGCCCAAATTCATCGCAGCCAACCGCGCCAGCATCTTTTCCATGGCCAGGATCGGCACGGCCAGCTGAATCACGTCGGCGCCCTCGCAAGCAGCCACCAGGTCTTCTTCGCAACGATCGACCACGCCCAGCTCCACCGCAAGCTTGCGCGATTGCGGGTCGAGATCGACACCGACTACTTCGCGGCACAGGCCACGCTCACGCAAACCCTTGGCGAACGAACCGCCGATCAACCCCAGACCGACCACCACCAGGCGACCGATCATAGGTTCAGCAGATTGCAACGGAGTGACATCAACCACGAGCCAGAACCTTGGTCAGCGCCTCGAGGAAGCGGCTGTTTTCCGTCGGCAGACCGATGGTGATGCGCAAGTGGTCCGGCATGCCGTAGTTGGCCACCGGACGCACGATCACGCCTTCGCGCAGCAATCCCTGGAAGACCGGCGCCGCGACACGGCCCAGATCGACGCAGATGAAGTTGCCCTTGGACGGAATCCAGCTCAGTCCCAGCTCGCGGAAACCCGCTTCGAGCTGCTGCATGCCGGCTTCGTTGAGGCGACGGCTTTCAGCCAGGTACTCGGCGTCCTGCAAGGCAGCGCACGCAGCCGCCAGGGCCAGGCTGTTGACGTTGAACGGCTGACGCACGCGGTTCAGCACATCGGCCACCACCGCAGTGGACAGGCCGTAACCGACTCGCAACGCCGCCAGGCCATAGGCCTTGGAGAATGTGCGCGACACCAGCAGGTTGGGATACGCCGCCAGGTAATCGAGACCGTCCGGCAAATCGCTGCCTTCGGCGTATTCGATGTAGGCCTCGTCCAGCACCACCAGCACGTGCTCCGGCACGTCCTGCAGGAATTCGTCCAGCGCTTCGGCACCGAACCAGGTCCCGGTCGGGTTGTTCGGATTGGCGATGAAGACCACGCGGGTGTCGGCGTCGATCGCCGCCAGCATGGCTGACAGGTCATGCCCCCAGTCTTTGGCCGGAATCACCTTGGCGGTAGCACCAACGGCCTGGGTGACGATCGGGTAGACCGCAAACGCGTGCTCGCTGAACACCGCGTTCAGGCCCGGCGCCAGATAGGCGCGCGCGACCAGCTCCAGGATGTCGTTGGAGCCGTTGCCCAGGGTCACCTGATTCAGCTCGACGCGGCATTGGTCGGCCAGCAAGGTCTTGAGCGCAAAACCGTTGCCGTCCGGATATCGGGTCAGCTCGGCCAATTCTTCACGAATCGCGGCCAACGCCTTTGGACTGGCGCCCAAAGGGTTTTCGTTGCTCGCCAGTTTGACGATGCTCGCCGGATCGATGTCCAGCTCCCGCGCCAGTTCGTCCACAGGCTTGCCTGGAACGTAAGGCGAAAGTTGTTGCACGCCCGGCTGTGCCAGAGCGAGGAAGTTGCCACTCATTTGCTACCCCTTAGAGGACTGCTTTCGGGTAGGAACCCAACACTTTAAGTGCCACTGCTTCCTGACTGATTTTTTCCAGCACACCTTTGACCAGCGGGTCGCGGTGGTGGCCGACGAAGTCGATAAAGAACACGTAAGTCCATTTACCACTGCGCGAAGGACGCGTCTCGATGCGCGTCAGGTCGATGCCATTGTCATGGAACGGCACCAGCAACTCATGCAGCGCACCCGGTTTGTTGCTCATGGACACGATGATCGAGGTCTTGTCGTCGCCAGTCGGCGGGACTTCCTGGCTGCCGATCATCAGGAATCGCGTGGAGTTGTCCGGGCGATCCTCGATTTTCTCGGCCAGACGGGTCAGCCCGTACAAGCCTGCGGCCATGTCGCCGGCAATCGCTGCCGAATTCCACTCGCCCTTGACCCGCTTGGCCGCTTCGGCGTTGCTCGACACCGCCACGCGCTCGACATTCGGGTAGTGTGCGTCCAGCCACTTGCGGCACTGGGCCAGCGACTGCGCATGGGAGTAGATGCGGCTGATGCTGTCAGTCTTGGTATTTTCACCGACCAACAGGTGGTGGTGAATCCGCAACTCGACTTCGCCACAGATGACCATGTCGTGTTCAAGAAAGCTGTCGAGGGTGTGATTGACCGCGCCCTCGGTGGAGTTTTCCACCGGGACCACGCCAAAATTCACCGCACCGGCCGCCACTTCGCGGAACACTTCGTCGATCGCCGCCATCGGCTTGCTGATCACGGCGTGGCCAAAGTGCTTCATCGCCGCCGCTTGGGTAAAAGTACCTTCAGGACCGAGGTAAGCCACTTTCAGCGGTTGCTCGAGGGCCAGGCACGAGGACATGATTTCGCGGAACAGCCGCGCCATTTCTTCGTTGCCCAGCGGTCCCTGGTTGCGCTCCATCACGCGCTTGAGCACCTGAGCTTCGCGCTCAGGACGATAGAACACCGGCACTTCGCCTTCGGCCAGCGAGGCCATCTTTACTCGCGCAACTTCCTGGGCGCAGCGTGCGCGCTCGCTGATCAGCTCCAGGACCTTGGTGTCGAGGGCGTCAATGCGAACCCGCAGTGCCTTGAGTTCTTGCTCAGACATTAGCCGTGTTCCTTCTCGAACTCTGCCATGTACGAAACCAGTGCGTTGACCGCAACGATGTCGACGGCGTTATAGATGGAGGCGCGCATGCCACCCACGGACCGGTGCCCCTTGAGGTTCAGCAGGCCGCGTTCGTCGGCACCGGCCAGGAACGGCTTGTCCAGACGATCATCCGCCAGGCGGAATGGGACGTTCATCCACGAGCGGTCGGACTTGTTGATCGGGTTGCTGTACAAGCCGCTGGCATCAATGAAGTCGTACAGCGTGCGCTGTTTCACTTCGTTGAGCTTGCCGATGGCTTCGACGCCGCCCTGCTCTTTCAGCCATTCGAACACCAGGCCGGACAAGTACCAGGCCAGGGTGGGCGGGGTGTTGTACATCGAGCCGTTATCGGCCGCGACCTTGTAGTTGAGCATGGTCGGGCACAGTGAGCGGGCCTTGCCGAGCAAGTCTTCACGCACGATGTTGACGACGATGCCGCTCGGGCCGATGTTTTTCTGGGCGCCGGCGTAGATCATGCCAAAGCGCGAAATATCGACGGGACGCGAGAGGATGTCCGAGGACATGTCGGCGACCAGCGGAACGTCACCGGTCTCCGGAATCCACTGGAATTCCAGGCCGCCGATGGTTTCGTTCGGTGCATAGTGAACGTAGGCCGCGTCTTTCGACAGCTTCCATTCGTTCTGACCGGGAATCGCGAAATAGTCGTAAGGCTTGGCGGTGGCGGCAACATTGACGTGGCCGTAGCGCGACGCTTCTTCGATGGCTTTCTGCGACCAGATACCGGTGTCGATATAGTCCGCGGTGCCGCTTTCCGGCAACAGGTTCAGAGGGATCTGAGCAAATTGCTGGCTGGCGCCACCTTGCAGGAACAGCACCTTGTAGTTCGAGGGGATATTCAGCAGATCACGCAGATCCTGCTCGGCCTTGGTCGCAATGGACACGAACTCATCGCTGCGATGGCTCATTTCCATGACCGAGAGGCCCTTGCCGTGCCAATCCAGGAGTTCACCCTGGGCACGTTGCAGGACAGCTTCGGGAAGTGCCGCAGGACCGGCACAGAAGTTATAGGCTCTCTTGCTCACATCCAATCTCGCTCTGATTTGGTGGTATCACGCAATAAATAATCAGTCGACTCAGACCTCATGTGGGAGCGGGCTTGCTCGCGAAAGCGGGGTGACAGGCGACATCTATAGTGAATGTCAGTCAGCCTTCGCGAGCAAGCCCGCTCCCACAAGGGATCGTCGTGGGTTTCGAAATTTTCTTAAGGGGCAAACAACAAGGGGGCGAATTTTCATCCGCCCCCTGTTTGCCCGCTTATTCCTGCGGCTCTTCGTCAGCGGCGGCGTCGAGTTGCTGGTCTTCAACCACGTCGTCGATCACGACTTCGCCGTCGAATACCGCACTCTCTTCACCTTCAAGCTCTTCGCCTTCGACTTCCGACGGTTCCTGAACCCGTTCCAGGCCTACCAGCGTTTCATCGCTAGCCAGCTTGATCAAGGTTACGCCCTGGGTGTTACGGCCCAGGCTGGAAACTTCGTCGACACGGGTACGGACCAACGTCCCCTGGTCGGAAATCAGCATGATTTCCTCGCCGTCGAGCACCTGCACCGCGCCGACCAGACGGCCGTTACGGTCGTTGCTGACCATGGCGATCACGCCCTGACCGCCACGTTTGTACTCTGGGAACTCGGTGATCGCCGTACGCTTGCCGAAACCGCGGGCCGAAGCAGTGAGGATTTCGCTGCCTTCTTCCGGGATCAGCATGGAAATCAGCTTCTGGCCTTCCGGCAGGCGCATGCCGCGGACACCGCGAGCGGTACGGCCCATGGCGCGGACGTCGGTTTCCTTGAAGCGCGTGACCTTGCCGCCGTCGGAGAACAGCATGACTTCGCGATCGCCATCGGTGATGGCCGCGCTGATCAATACGTCGCCTTCGTCGAGCTCCAGCGCGATCAGGCCGACGCTGCGTTGACGGCTGAAGGATTCCAGCGGGGTCTTCTTCACGGTGCCTTTGGCAGTCGCCATGAAGATGAAGTGACCTTCGGTGTACTCCTCGACCGGCAGCATGGTGGTGATGTATTCATCACTGTCCAGCGGCAACAGGTTGACCAGCGGACGACCACGGGCCGCGCGGGACGCTTCCGGAATTTCGTAGGTTTTCAGCCAGTACACCTTGCCCTTGCTGGAGAACAGCAGCAGCGTGGTGTGGCTGTTGGCGACCAGCAGGTGAGCGATGTAGTCCTCATCCTTGACGCCGGTAGCCGATTTGCCTTTGCCGCCACGACGCTGAGCCTGGTACGCAGCCAGAGGCTGGGTCTTGGCATAGCCACTGTGGGAGATGGTCACGACGCGCTCTTCTTCCGGGATCATGTCACCCAGGGTCAGGTCGAGACGGGCATCGAGAATTTCGGTGCGGCGCACGTCGCCGTATTCGGCGCGGATCACTTCCAGCTCTTCGCGGATCACTTCCATCAGGCGCGTGGCGCTGTTGAGGATGCGGATCAGCTCGCCGATCTGGTTGAGGATCTCTTGATACTCGGCCAGCAGCTTTTCATGTTCCAGACCGGTCAGGCGGTGCAGGCGCAGTTCCAGAATGGCTTGCGCCTGCTCCGGCGACAGGAAGTACTTGCCTTCGCGCAGGCCGTATTGCGGGTCGAGGTTTTCTGGACGGCACGAGTCGGCACCGGCACGTTCGACCATCGCGACCACCGCCGAGGACTCCCAAGGCGTGCTGATCAGCGCTTCCTTGGCTTCTGACGGGGTTGGCGAGGCCTTGATCAGGGCGATGACCGGGTCGATGTTCGACAGGGCGACCGCTTGACCTTCAAGGATGTGACCACGCTCGCGGGCTTTACGCAGTTCGAACACGGTACGACGGGTCACTACTTCGCGACGGTGACGAACGAAGGCTTCCAGCAGGTCCTTGAGGTTGAGGATCCGCGGACGACCGTCGATCAGCGCAACGATGTTGATGCCGAACACCGCTTGCAGCTGGGTCTGGGCGTAGAGGTTGTTGAGGATCACCTCAGGCACTTCGCCACGGCGCAGCTCGATCACGACGCGCATACCGTCCTTGTCGGACTCGTCACGCAGCTCGGTGATGCCTTCCAGCTTCTTCTCTTTGACCAGCTCGGCGATCTTCTCGATCAGGCGGGCCTTGTTCAGCTGGTAAGGAAGTTCGGTGATGACGATCTGCTGGCGACCACCGACCTTGTCGATGTCTTCGATCATTGAGCGGGCGCGCATGTAAATGCGCCCGCGACCGGTGCGATAGGCTTCGATGATGCCGGCACGACCGTTGATGATCGCGGCGGTCGGGAAGTCCGGACCGGGGATGTATTGCATCAGCTCATCGATGGTCAACTCGGGGTTGTCGATGAGCGCCAGGCAACCGTCGATGACTTCACCGAGGTTGTGCGGCGGAATGTTGGTCGCCATGCCCACGGCGATACCGCTGGAGCCGTTGACCAGCAGGTTAGGGATACGGGTCGGCATGACCGCGGGGATCATTTCGGTGCCGTCGTAGTTCGGCACCCAGTCCACGGTTTCCTTGTGCAGGTCGGCCAGCAGCTCGTGCGCCAGCTTGGTCATGCGCACTTCGGTGTATCGCATGGCCGCGGCGTTGTCGCCGTCCACCGAACCGAAGTTGCCCTGACCGTCTACCAGCAGGTAGCGCAGCGAGAATGGCTGAGCCATCCGAACGATGGTGTCGTACACCGCGGTATCACCGTGCGGGTGATACTTACCGATCACGTCACCGACAACACGGGCAGATTTCTTGTACGGCTTGTTGAAGTCGTTGCCCAGCTCGCTCATCGCGAACAGCACACGCCGGTGCACGGGCTTCAAGCCATCGCGCGCATCCGGCAGTGCCCGCCCGACAATTACGCTCATCGCGTAGTCGAGGTAGGACTGCTTCAGCTCGTCTTCGATATTGACCGGGAGGATTTCTTTGGCCAGTTCGCCCATGAGAAGCCTGATTCCTTTTTCTGGTGAAACCTCGTCACATCCATATGGGACGAACGAAGCTCGCCGATGCAGGCTAAGTGCCGATGCACCGACTTACGACAAATCAACGAGTTATGCCATGGATCTGCGCAGTAAAGGCAGCCACATCGGGCTACCTTGGAAACCGCCGGATGTTATCACAAGAGCCGCCACGCACCTATCCCCCAGATGCGCATGGAGCATAGTTAGTTGACCGGTGACAGGCTTGAGGGGGACCTGAGGGGCTTAGAGGCTGATTGGATGGAGAAAGCAGGTCTGATTCAGGGTATTTCATTGACTTTCAGGGCCTCATCGCCAGCAGGCTGGCTCCCACTGGTTCCTTTTGCGCCCAGAACCTGTGGGAGCTGGCCTGCCAGCGATAGCCATTTCTCAGACACCAAAGCTCATCAATGCAGACGCTTGCGACACATCAACAACGCCATCTTCGCCGTATCAGGGCGCTCGACGATGCCTTTTTCAGTGACGATCGCGTCAATCAGATCCGCCGGGGTCACATCGAACACTGGATTGAACGCGTCCACGTCCGCTCCGACCCGCTTGCCGCCGACCTCCAGCAATTCGCGCCCGTCGCGCTCTTCAATCGGAATGTCATCGCCACTGGCCAGGTTCATGTCGATGGTCGAACTTGGCGCCACCACCATGAAACGCACGCCATGGTGCATGGCGTTGACCGCCAGTTGATAGGTGCCGATCTTGTTGGCCACATCGCCATTGGCGGTGATCCTATCGGCGCCGACGATGACCCAGGTGATGCCTTTGGTTTTCATGATGTGTGCGGCGGCGGAGTCAGCATTCACGGTCACGGGAATGCCTTCGTTGGCCAGTTCCCACGCGGTCAGTCGCGAACCCTGCAGCCAGGGACGGGTTTCATCGGCGTAGACCCGCTCGACCATGCCTTCCAGAAAAGCGCCGCGAATCACCCCGAGGGCCGTGCCGAAGCCGCCAGTGGCCAGCGCGCCGGTATTGCAGTGGGTCAGGATCGCCTGGGCATTGCCCTGGTGCTTGCGAATCAGGTCCACACCGAGTTGCGCCATGGTCAGGTTGGCTTCGCGATCGCTTTCGTGAATGGCGAGGGCTTCGGCCTCAAGCGCCGCCAGCGGATCGGCGTTCTCCTTCAGGCGGTCAAGCCGATCGTGCATACGGCCCAGCGCCCAGAACAGATTGACCGCGGTGGGACGGGAATCGGCCAGCAGTGCAAAATCTTCTTCCAGCGCTGCGTACCAGTCGTCACCTTCTGCAATCCGGGCGCGAGCGGCCAGCACAATGCCATAAGCCGCACTGATGCCGATCGCCGGCGCGCCGCGCACCACCATCGAACGAATCGCCTCGGCCACGCCCGCGGCGCTGGTGTAGGCAATCCAGGTTTCCTCGAACGGCAAAACACGCTGATCCAGCAGGTACAGGGCGCCATCACGCCAATCGATGGCCTTCACCTTCTCCGCAGCCAACAGTCGATCGCGCATCCCACACCCCGCACTCATGAACAAAAGCCGCCGATTATAGCGATCCCCCCGCCAAGACGCTCGGGTATACTTCGCCATCCTTTATAAAAGCACTGGAACCGACCCTCGATGCCGAACACTGCCGCTGCGCTCGACCTGTTATTGCTGCCGACCTGGCTGGTACCCGTCGAACCTGCCGGCGTTGTCCTCAAAGAGCATGGTGTGGGCATCCGCGACGGGCGCATCGTGTTTATCGGCCCGCGCACCGCGGCATTGAAGCTTAACGCAACTGAAGTCCGCGAATTGCCGGACATGCTGCTCAGCCCCGGCCTGATCAACGCCCACGGGCATGCGGCAATGACCCTGTTCCGCGGCCTGGCCGACGATCTGCCGCTGATGACCTGGCTGGAAAACCACATCTGGCCCGCCGAAGCCAAGTGGGTCGATGAAGACTTTGTACGCGACGGCACCGACCTGGCCATCGCTGAACAGATAAAAGGTGGCATCACCTGTTTCTCTGACATGTATTTCTTCCCGAAGGTTGCCAGCGAACGCGTGCATAACAGCGGCATTCGCGCGCAGATCGCGATTCCGATCCTCGACTTCCCGATTCCAGGCGCCAGCACGGCGGACGAGGCCATTCGTCAGGGCGTCGAACTGTTCAACGACCTCAAGCACCACGAGCGCCTCAAAATCACCTTCGGCCCCCACGCGCCCTATACCGTGGGCGACGAAAACCTGGAGAAGATCCGGGTGATCGCCGAAGAGCTGGACGCATCGATTCACATGCACGTCCACGAAACCGCCTTCGAAGTGCAACAGGCGGTCGAGCAGCGCGGTGAACGTCCGTTGGCCCGGCTCGCGCGCTTGGGCTTGCTGGGACCGCGCTTCCAGGCGGTTCACATGACGCAGATCAGCGAGGAAGACCTGGTGATGCTGGTAGAAAGCAACACCAGTGTGATTCATTGCCCGGAATCGAACCTGAAACTGGCCAGCGGTTTTTGCCCGGTGGAGCGTTTGTGGCAGGCGGGCGTCAACGTCGCCGTCGGCACCGATGGCGCGGCCAGCAACAATGACCTCGACCTGCTCGGCGAGACCCGCACCGCTGCCCTGCTCGCCAAGGCGGTCGCCGGTTCGGCCACCGCGCTGGACGCCCATCGCGCGCTGCGCATGGCCACGCTCAACGGCGCACGGGCGCTGGGTATCGAGGCCGAGGTCGGCTCGCTGGAAATCGGCAAGGCCGCGGACATGGTCGCGTTCGACCTGTCCGGCCTGGCGCAGCAACCGGTCTACGATCCGGTCTCGCAGCTTATCTATGCCACCGGCCGGGACTGCGTAAAACACCTGTGGGTCGCCGGCAAGCAACTGCTCGAGGACCATCGCCTGACCCGTCTCGACGAAGAACAGCTGTGCACCACGGCCAAGGCCTGGGGCCAGCGCATCAGCGGCCACACCGAATCGTAAGCACCCCGGACACCGCGTCGGGGCACCCGGATTTTTCAAGTTTTAGAGGATGAACCATGAGTAACGTCGACTACGCCGAAATCGCCAAATTCGAAGCCCTGGCCCATCGCTGGTGGGACCGCGAAAGCGAGTTCAAACCACTGCACGACATCAACCCGCTGCGGGTCAACTGGATTGACGAACGGGTCAACCTGGCGGGCAAAAAAGTCCTGGACGTCGGTTGCGGCGGCGGCATCCTCAGCGAAGCCATGGCGCAACGCGGCGCGACCGTGATGGGCATCGACATGGGCGAGGCGCCGCTGGCCGTTGCGCAATTGCATCAGCTGGAATCAGGCGTGAGCGTCGAATACCGGCAAATCACCGCCGAGGCGCTGGCGGAAGAAATGCCGGAGCAGTTCGACGTCGTAACGTGCCTGGAAATGCTCGAACACGTGCCGGACCCGTCGTCGGTCATCCGCGCCTGCTTCAAGATGGTCAAACCGGGCGGCCAGGTGTTTTTCTCCACGATCAACCGCAACCCGAAGGCGTACCTGTTCGCCATCGTCGGCGCCGAATACATCATGAAGCTGCTGCCGCGCGGCACTCATGACTTCAAGAAATTCATCCGTCCTTCCGAGCTGGGCGCCTGGAGCCGCATGGCCGGCCTGACCGTCAAGGACATCATCGGGCTGACCTACAACCCGCTGACCAAGCACTACAAACTGGCTTCCGACGTGGACGTCAACTACATGATCCAGACCCTGCGCGAGGAGTAAGCCGATGCGTATCAGAGCAGTCCTTTTCGACATGGACGGCACGCTGCTCGACACCGCGCCGGACTTCATTGCGATCTGTCAGGCGATGCGTGCCGACCGCGGCCTGCCGCCGGTGAACGACAAACACATTCGCGACGAGGTCTCCGGCGGTGCGAGGGCGATGGTCGCCGTGACCTTCTCCATGGACCCGGAATCACCCGGTTTCGAGGAATTGCGCCTGGAGTTCCTGGAGCGCTACCTCGCCGGTTGCGCCGTTCACAGCAAGCTGTTCGACGGCATGGCCGAGGTGCTGGCCGACATCGAGAAAGCCAACCTGATCTGGGGCGTAGTCACCAACAAGCCGCTGCGATTTGCCGAGCCGATCATGCAACAACTGGGGCTGGCCGAGCGCTCGGCGCTGTTGATCTGCCCGGATCACGTGAAGAACAGCAAGCCGGACCCCGAGCCGCTGATCCTGGCGTGCAAGATGCTCGACCTGGATCCGGCCAGTGTGTTGTTTGTCGGGGATGACCTGCGCGATATCGAGTCGGGCCGCGATGCCGGCACCAAGACGGCCGCCGTGACCTATGGCTACATTCATCCGGACGACAACCCGCGGCATTGGGGCGCGGATGTGGTGGTGGATCATCCGCTGGAGTTGCGCAAGGTGTTGGACAGCGCGCTTTGCAGCTGCTGAGCCTCGTTCGTTGAGGCGACCTCTGTAGGAGCGAGCTTGCTCGCGAAGAACCCGAGAACGCCGCGGGTTGTCAGGCTTTACGCGTCACCGTTGACGACCATCGCGAGCAAGCTCGCTCCTACAGAAGTCAGCGTCCGTATTCTGATTTGTTGAGGTTTTTTTATGTTTGATTATTCAGCCCGCCCCGAATTGCTCAAGGACCGGGTCATTCTGGTCACCGGTGCCGGTCGCGGCATCGGCGCTGCGGCGGCGAAAACCTATGCCGCGCACGGTGCTACTGTTTTGTTGCTGGGGAAAACCGAAGCCAACCTGACCCAGGTCTACGACGAAATCGAGGCTGCCGGTCATCCACAACCTGCGGTGATTCCGTTCAATCTGGAAACCGCCCTGCCCCATCAATACGATGAGCTGGCGGCGATGATCGAAACCGAATTCGGCCACCTTGACGGTCTGTTGCACAACGCGTCGATCATTGGTCCGCGCACGCCGATCGAGCAGCTGTCCGGCGAAAATTTCATGCGCGTCATGCACGTCAACGTCAACGCGATGTTCATGCTGACCAGCACGCTGTTGCCGCTGCTAAAACTGTCGAAGGACGCATCGGTGGTGTTCACTTCCAGCAGCGTCGGGCGCAAGGGTCGGGCGTATTGGGGCGCTTACGGCGTGTCCAAATTCGCCACCGAAGGGCTGATGCAGACTCTGGCTGACGAGGTCGACACCGTGGCCCCGGTAAGGTCCAACAGCATCAACCCCGGCGCCACCCGCACCAGCATGCGAGCCCAGGCTTACCCCGGTGAAAACCCGCTGAACAATCCAACACCGGAGGAGATCATGCCGGTCTACCTCTACCTGATGGGCCCGGACAGCACCGGCGTCAACGGTCAGGCGTTCAACGCCCAGTAACCGTGCGTCGCATTTGTGCCGTGGCGAATTTCCGTCGCGGCACTCGACAAGCGTCGTAACTGCGCTAGATTTTAGTCAAACAAACGTCGCGATTTGAAACCAGAACCGACGGAATCTAATCAATTCATTGATTTTCAACGCTTTTAATCCAACTGAACCGAATGGCACGAGTTTCGCTCTAAATTTGCTCAGACACGCCGTGTGAAAGCGGGTGGGCGGACGCTCCGGTCGATGGGTTACTAAACTTCGGCAAAGCAGATTAGACTGGCTCCATATGTCCTACGGGACTGACGGACCAGTACGACGCGCAGCCCAAAGCCGCTCTCACCCAGCCTGTAAGACTGCCTTACTGCTTAGGGGCGCACGCCAGTATGAAATCACCTTCCCAGACCAACGCAATTGACTTCGACAGCGCCAAATTGCAACGCCTGGGCTTTGGTCAGCAGCCACCGCTTCTGAAGAGGCCGGTGAGTCTTGCGCAAGTGCGCCAGCAACTGAGCCTGCAACTGCAAACCAGTCTTGAGCCACAACGCATTCTCGGGATCTTCTTTCGCGAGATTCACCGACTCGTGCCCCTCGACGCCTTGAGCTATTCGCACAAAGCCAGCGACCTGCGCCTGGAATTCGGTTTGCGCGGTCACCACTCGATCAACTACTCCCTCAGTCATGAAGGTGAGCATCTGGGCGAACTGGTGTTCCGCCGCAACCAGCGTTTCAGCGAGCAGGAACTGGGCAACCTCGAATCGCTGCTGTCCTCGTTGCTCTACCCGATGCGCAACGCCCTGCTCTACCGCGCCGCGACCCAAAGTGCCCTGCGCGATCCGCTCACGGACACTGGCAATCGCATCGCCATGGACCAGACGCTGCAGCGGGAAATCGAGATGTCCCGTCGGCATCTCCAACCCCTGTCGCTGCTGATGCTGGACATCGATCACTTCAAGCGCATCAATGACAGCCACGGCCACAGCGCCGGCGATGACGTGCTCAAGGCCGTTGCCGCCTCGATCAAAAGCCAGCTGCGCAACGTCGACATGGTGTTCCGCTTTGGCGGCGAAGAATTTCTGATTCTGCTGTCCAACACCGGCCGCGAGGCGGCGGGCATGGTTGGCGAGCGGCTGCGCTTTGCCGCACAGGCCAAGGAGTACCTGGCCGATGGCAATCCGATCGAGCTGACCGTCAGCCTCGGCTGCTCGACCCTGCTGCCCGGCGAGTCTGCCGAGAGCCTGTTACGCCGGGCCGACAGCGCGCTGTATGTGGCCAAGCGTGAAGGACGTAACCGCCTGGCGATGGCGGGTTGAAACGGTAGGAGCTAGCGCATAGCGCCACGCAACTCGCCAACCAACCGTTGCAGCTTCGCCGGCTCTGCCGCTTCAACCGCCACCGCCGGACCCGCCACCAACGTCACCCGCGACCACAGCCGACGGAACACGCCTTTGTCGGGATCGCGACTGAAGAAACTTCCCCACAGCCCCTGCAACGCCAACGGGATCACCGGCACCGGCGTCTCTTCGAGAATCCGCTTCAGTCCGCCCTTGAATTCATTGATCTCGCCATCGGCGGTCAACTTGCCCTCGGGAAAGATGCACACCAGCTCGCCGTCCTTCAGATACTGGGCAATCCGTGTGAAGGCCTTTTCGTAAATCTGGATGTCTTCCTGGCGTCCCGCGATCGGAATCGTCCCGGCCGTGCGGAAGATGAAGTTCAGCACCGGCAGGTTGTAGATCTTGTAATACATCACAAAGCGAATCGGCCGACGCACTGCGCCGCCAATCAGCAAGGCGTCGACGAAGGACACGTGGTTGCACACCAGCAGCGCCGCGCCTTCATCCGGAATCACGTCCAGGTTGCGATGCTCCACGCGGTACATGGAATGGCTGAGCAGCCAGATCATGAAACGCATGCTGAACTCGGGGACGATTTTGAAGATGTAGGCGTTGACGCCAATGTTCAGCAGCGACACCACCAGAAACAGGTGCGGGATCGACAGCTTGGCCACGCTCAGCAGTACGATCGAGACGATCGCCGAGACCACCATGAACAGCGCGTTGAGAATGTTGTTGGCGGCAATCACCCGCGCCCGCTCGTTCTCCGGGGTGCGCGACTGGATCAGCGCGTACAGCGGCACGATGTAGAAACCGCCGAAAACCCCCAGCCCAAGGATGTCGATCAACACCAGCCAGGTGTGGCCAAAGCCGAGGATTTCGATCCAGCCATGGCCATTGACGCTGTCGGGAATTTCACCGGAATGCCACCACATCAGCAAACCGAACACGGTCAGGCCGAACGAGCCGAACGGCACCAGGCCGATCTCGACTTTACGCCCGGAGAGCTTTTCGCAGAGCAGCGACCCCAGGGCGATGCCAACCGAGAACACGGTCAGGATCAGCGTCACCACGGTTTCGTCGCCGTGCATCCATTCCTTGGCATAGGCCGGGATTTGCGTCAGGTAAATCGCCCCGACAAACCAGAACCACGAGTTGCCGACAATCGAACGCGACACCGCCGGCGTTTGCCCAAGGCCCAGTTTCAAGGTGGCCCAGGACTGGCTGAAGATGTTCCAGTTCAAGCGCATCTCCGGCGACGAGGCCGCCGCGCGCGGGATGCTGCGACTGGCCAGGTAACCGAGCACCGCGATACCGACGATCGCCGTGGACACGATGGGCGCGTAATGCGCGGACGACATCATGACCCCGGCGCCAATGGTCCCGGCGAGAATCGCCAGGAAGGTGCCCATTTCCACCAGGCCGTTGCCGCCGACCAGCTCTTCTTCATGCAGGGCCTGGGGCAGGATCGAATACTTCACCGGCCCGAACAGCGCCGAGTGGGTGCCCATGGCGAACAGCGCCAGCAGCATCAGCGCCAGATGATCGAAGACAAACCCGACCGCGCCGACCGCCATGATGGCGATTTCCCCGAGCTTGATCAGACGAATCAGCGCGTCCTTGGCGAACTTCTCGCCAAACTGCCCGGCCAGCGCCGAAAACAGAAAGAACGGCAGGATAAACAGCAGCGCGCACAAATTGACCCAGATCGAACGATCACCCTCGATGGCCAACTTGTACAAAATCGCGAGGATCAACGACTGCTTGAACACGTTGTCGTTGAACGCCCCGAGGGACTGGGTGACAAAAAACGGCAGGAAACGCCGGGTGCGGAGCAGGTTGAACTGTGAGGGGTGACTCATCTTCCGTGTGTCCCTGATAGTAGGTAGAGAGTGGCTTGGATATGGGTATTGGAATGCCCAAGCGTCGATCCAGGCCACACCTTACCTAAACATGGCAGCTTATTTCTTCATTCCTGCAATACACGGCGAGACAAACAGCTCACCTCGCCATGCGCCCTGGACCGTGCGCCTGGCAACGATCAGCCACATCACCGTCAGCAACGCCACCAAGACACAGCCAAAGGCACTGAAAAACGTCAGGTGCAAGGTGCTGGCCAGTTTCAACGTGGCCAGCGCATAGACCCCCAATGGAAAAGTGAAACCCCACCAGCCCAGGTTGAACGGAATGCCGGCGCGCAGGTGGCGAGCGGTGACCAACATCGCGATCAGCATCCACCACAGACCAAAGCCCCACAGCGTCACTCCGGCGACCAGGCCCAACCCGGCCGCGATGTCACCGACCCCAGGCATACCGTTGGCGGCAAAGATCGCCGGCGCGTCGGCCCCGAGCACCAGCATGCCCAGCGCCCCGGTGCCGATCGGGCCAAGGGCGAGCCAGCTGGACGCGGCCATGTTTTCGTCAGGCAGTTTGTGCAGCGCCAAGCGCAGCAACAGGATGGTCAGAATGCTGAAAGCCACCGGTACGGAAAAGGCCCAGAGCACGTAACTGGTGACCAGCATCACCAGTTGTCCGTGGGCATCGGTCAGGTATGGCGCGAGCAGGCCACCACTGGACGCCGCCACTTCGGCAGCCACCACGGGCAGTAGCCAGACGGCTGTCATCTGATCGATGCGGTGCTCCTGGCGGGTGAACATCATGAAAGGGATCAACACGCCGCAGGCCAGCGACATCGCCACGTCGACCCACCACAATACCTCGGCCAGCTGAATCACACCGTTGCCCCAGCGCGGCAAGCCGAACACCAGGAAGCCGTTGATGATGGTCGCCAGGCCCATTGGAAGGGTGCCAAAAAACATCGAGACCGTGGAATGGCCGAAAATCCGCCGCGCCTCATCGAAAAACAGCACCCAGCGGGCCGCGTACAGCGTCGCGAATAAAGCGAACAGAAAGATGTTGAACAGCCACAGCGCTTCGGCGACCGCGTGCACACCGGGAATCGCACCGGGCAACTGCGCCAGCGCCAGGGCCAGAACCCCGGTGCCCATGGTCGCGGAGAACCAGTTCGGGGTGAACTGGCGGATCACCTCGCGGGGATGCTGCAGATGACTGAAAGGCTTGATGCTATTGGTGACAGTGTTGGCGCAAGACATGACGAACTCCTGTCCTCTTGTTGAGGTGGATCCATGGTAGATCCGAATCGAATATCTATATAACGGGTAATATCTCTAACTGTTATCTGTTTTATGGATATGCAGCACTAGCCCATCTCCGCGAATAGCTGCACCAGCCAATCGATGAATACCCGAACACGATGACTCAGGTGCCGGTTCGGTGGGTACAGCACGTGAAACGGATACCGGGGCGGGCGCCAGTCCTGGAGGATCGGCACCAGCTCGCCGCGCTCAATGTGGGCTTGCACCGTGTAGGTGAAGGTATGAATGAGACCGAGCCCGGCCAACCCTGCCGCCAGATGCGCGTTGCTCTCGTTGACGCTGAATACCCCCTGCCCGCGTATCTCGAATTTCTCTCCATGACGTTCAAATCGCGCGGGCATTACCCGTCCGTTGCCGGCGGAGTGGTAACTGACAAGACGATGGTTTTTCTCCAGGTCGCGCGGATCGGTGGGCGTACCGAATCGCTGTAGATAGGAAGGCGTAGCGCAGGTGGTCCATGACGACAGCCCCAGCGGTCGCGCCGCCATGGACAGTTCGATCAACGGCCCGCCACGGATCACACAGTCGACGTTTTCGCTGATCAAGTCTACCTGTCGATCGCTGACGCCCAGTTCTATCTGGATGTCCGGAAAACGCGCGTAGAAATCCGGCAACGCGGGGATGATCAGCATCGTCGCCACCGAACCGCCGACATCGACACGGATTTTGCCGCGCGGGTGCCCTTGGGCGCTGGCGAAACTGTTGTCCAGGTCGTCTAGTTCTTCCATCAGCTGCAGGGCGCGTTCGTAATAGGCCATGCCGTCCGCTGTCACCGTGAGCCGTCGAGTGGTGCGTTGTAACAGCCTGGCCGCGAGATGGTCCTCCAGCTCGGCCACCAGCTTGCTCACTGAGGTTTTCGGCATGTTCAGCGAGTCGGCGGCGCGGGTGAAGGAACCGGCCTGGACGACGCGAGCGAAAACGCGCATGGCCAACAATTGATTCATGGCGGAACTCTCAAGTGACGAGCCTTGAGTATTGTCCACAACCATGCACAAACAAACCCGATTCAGGCGATTTTTCCAGTGAATCTTCGAGCTTAGAGTTTGTTCAACGGCGCACGACAGCGCCGAAAACTTCCTACACGACTCAGCGGAGATTCACTCATGAGCAGCACTCTTAAAGGCAAAGTTGCACTGATCACCGGCGGCACCACCGGAATCGGCCTGGCCTCGGCGCAAGCGTTCGTCGACCAGGGGGCCACCGTATTCATCACCGGCCGCCGTCAGGCCGAACTGGACGCCGCGATCAACACCCTCGGGCACACGGTCACCGGGATTCAAGGGGACGTGGCGAACCTGGCGGATCTGGACCGGATTTTCGAGGTGATCAAAGCAAAGGTCGGTTACCTGGATATCGTCTTCGCTAACGCGGGGGGCGGTGACATGCTGGCGCTCGGAGCGATTACCGAAGAGCACTTCGACCGGATTTTCAGCGTCAACGTCAAAGGCCTGTTGTTCACCGTGCAGAAGTCCCTGGCGCTGCTCAAGGACGGCGGTTCGGTGATCCTCACGGCGTCCACGACGGCCACCAAAGGCACGGAAAATTTCAGCGTATACAGCGCCAGCAAGGCCGCCGTGCGCAACTTCGCCCGCTCCTGGCTGCTGGATTTGAAACCGCGCCAGATCCGCGTCAATGTCATCAGCCCCGGCCCGATTCACACCCCGGGCCTGACCGGACTGGCCCCTGAAGATCAGCAGCAGGGCCTGCTGGATTACCTCGCCGGCCAAGTACCGATCGGCCGCCTCGGTACGCCCTCGGAAGTGGGTAAGGCAGCGGTGTTCCTGGCGTCGGATGACAGCAGCTTCATCAACGGGATTGAATTGTTCGTCGATGGTGGGTTTGCCCAGATCTGATTTCTGCCCTTAAAAAAAAAAGCGGCGCCTTGAAAGGCGCCGTTTTTTTATGGGCCAACGCAATACCTATAGGAACCAGCTTGCTGGCGATGTTGCAAGCGCGCCGCGTTGATTCAGGCACTATGCGTTTTCGTTGACGACTATCGCCAGCAAGCTGGCTCCTACAGGTGTTGCGTGATTTCTTGAAAACCTTTTTAGGGGCGACCGGTCGCGCTGCACACTTGCGCGGGCCGCTGGCGCAGCAATGCCAGCAAAGCACCGACCGCCAGGATGATCAGCACCGCGCCGTAACCATCGGTAGCCGCCACCAGGCCAAAGGTGTGGGTCAGACTTCCCGCCAGCAATGACGGCAAACAGAACGCCAGGTAGCTGAGCGCATAAAATGCCGACATCAGCCCCGCCCGCTCGTGAGGCAAGGCCAATGGGACGACACTGCGGAGCGAACCCAGGAAGCTCGCGCCAAAACCGCAACCGGCCACCAGTGTGCCAATGAAAAACAGCAACAGACTGCCGCTGTGCACCGCCAACAGAACGGTCGCCACCCCGAGGGGCAGAACGCTCGCCCCCACTCGCAAGACTTTCTCGGCGGGACGACTGCGCAAGGTGTAGATCATTAATGCACCGGTAACCGTCAGCACGGCCACGGTGGCGCCGCCAATCAGATTCGAGGTCGACCCGGTGGCCGTACGGACAAGGGATGGCGCGAGGGACGCATAAAAACCTCCGAGCGCCCATGCGGCGGTGTTGATCGGCAGCACCAGCCCCAATGCGCGCCGCGCCTGGACTGGCACATGCAGGGATGGGCGCAGCGAAGCCAGCGCGCCAGGTTGAGGACTGACACTTTCTGGCAGGCGCCAGATGTACAACGCCTGACCTGCGAACAGCGCAAGCAGCACCCAGAAGGTCAATTGCAGCGGCAGTGGCGCGTACTCGGCCAGCAAGCCGCAGCCCATGGCGCCGATAGCCATGCCGATCAATGGCGCGACGCTGTTGACCAGCGGGCCCTGCTGACGATCCGTGTCCAGCAGCGCCGCGCCCAACGCAGCCGTAGCCATCCCGGTGGCAAAGCCTTGCAGCACGCGCGCGCTGATCAACCAGGGAACGCTGTCGGCACCGATAAACAGCAGCATCGCCAGCATGTTGAGCAGCACCGCGGTAAAAATCACCGGTTTGCGTCCCAGGTGATCCGACAGCGAACCCACCGTCAGCAGCGCCACCAGCAAGCTGAGGGCGTACACCGCGAAAATCAGGGTCAGTGTCGCCGCCGAGAATTGCAGGTGTTCCTGATACAAGTGATACAACGGCGTCGGCGCCGTGGAAGCCGCGAGAAAACTGAGTAAAGTGATCGCCAGAAACCACAGGTGTGACCGCTTGAAAACTGAATTCGACATGTGCACACTCCGCAAAAGCTAATTTTTTGCTTTTGCGGATTGTGCGACTCGTCAGCGCTTAAAGCAAATTCTTTGTGTTAAGGTCCGATCCATGGCTATTAGAGAAGGTTTACGCCCCGGCGGCCGCAGTGCACGGGTGCAAGAGTCGATTCATTCGGCCGTTCGTGCGCTCCTTGAAGAGCAAGATCGTGCCACCGTGACCGTCCCGCAAATCGCCGCGCGGGCGGGGGTGACGCCGTCAACCATTTACCGCCGCTGGGGCGATCTGTCGGCGTTGCTGGCTGACGTCGCGTTGGCGCGCATGCAACCCGACAGCGAGCCGGCCAACACCGGCAGCCTGCGCGGGGATGTGCGCGCGTGGGCGGAGCAGTATCTGGACGAGATGAGCTCCGAACCCGGGCGCAATATTCTGCGTGATGTGCAATCGAGCCCGACGCCCGGCTTTTGTGCAGCGCTTATTGGCGCACAGTTGCAGACAATTCTGGATCGCTACCCTGATCAGCCGAAGCCAAGCGTGGATCGGTTGATCAATCTGGCGGTGGCGCCTTCGGTGTTTCGGATTCTGTTTTCGAAGGCACCGTTGGAGGTAGAGGAATTGCACCGGTTGATCGAGATTGCGTTGAGTCAGTGAGGATGCCTTCGCGGGCAAGCCCGCCCAGACAGCCAATTTCCACTCCTGCGACACCCCGCCACGCCACGACCTTGGTCGACACTGACTAACGCAGACAGCCGTGCGAGACTGTCTGTCCGGGCGGGAGTCCCGGGTGTCTTTGTCTGGAGTCCCCATGTCGCTGTCCAGCGGGCTGATCGCCGCCGTCGCCCTGGCCTATATGGCCGTCATGTTCGCCATCGCCTTCTACGGCGACCGTCGCAGTGCGCCATTGCCACCGCGGGTGCGTGCCTGGGTTTACAGCCTGTCGCTGGCGGTCTATTGCACCAGCTGGACGTTCTTCGGTGCCGTCGGCCAGGCCGCCGAGCAACTCTGGTCGTTCTTGCCGATCTACCTCGGGCCGATCCTGTTGCTGGTGTGTGCGCCGTGGGTGCTGCAGAAAATGGTGATGATCAGCAAGCAGGAGAACATCACCTCCATCGCTGACTTCATCGCCGCCCGCTATGGCAAATCCCAGTCGCTGGCGATCGTGGTGGCGCTGATCTGCCTGGTCGGCGTGCTGCCCTACATCGCTTTGCAGCTCAAAGGCATCGTCCTCGGCGTGAACCTGCTGATCGGCGCCGGTGCCGACGCCATGGGCACCCGCGCCCAGGACACGGCCCTGATCGTGTCGCTGGTGCTGGCGCTGTTTACCATTGTGTTCGGCACTCGCAACCTCGACGCCACGGAACACCACCGCGGCATGGTGCTGGCGATTGCGTTCGAATCCCTGGTCAAGCTGTTCGCTTTTCTCGCGGTGGGCGCGTTCGTGACCTTCGGCCTGTACGACGGTTTCGACGACCTGTTCAATCAGGCCATGCTCGCGCCGCGTCTTGAAGAATATTGGAAAGAAACCATCAACTGGCCGTCGATGGTGGTGCAAACCGGCGTGGCGATGATGGCGATCATCTGCCTGCCGAGGCAGTTCCACGTGACCGTGGTAGAAAACATCGACCCGCAGGATTTGCGCCTGGCCAAGTGGGTGTTCCCGGCCTACCTGGCGTTGGCAGCCCTGTTCGTGGTGCCGATCGCGCTGGCCGGGCAGATGCTGCTGCCCAGTTCGGTGCTGCCGGACTCGTTCGTCATCAGCCTGCCGCTGGCCCAGGCCCATCCCGCGTTGGCGATGCTGGCTTTTATCGGCGGAGCCTCAGCCGCGACTGGCATGGTGATTGTCGCCAGCGTCGCACTGTCGACGATGGTGTCCAACGACATGCTGTTGCCGTGGCTGCTGCGCCGCAACAACGCCGAGCGGCCATTCGAAGTGTTCCGCCAGTGGATGCTCTCGGTGCGCCGCGTCAGCATCGTGGTGATTCTGCTGCTGGCCTACGTCAGCTATCGCCTGCTCGGCTCAACCGCGAGCCTGGCAACCATCGGCCAGATCGCCTTCGCCGCCGTCACCCAGTTGGCCCCGGCCATGCTCGGTGCACTGTATTGGAAACAAGCCAACCGCCGCGGCGTGTTCGCGGGTCTCGCCGCCGGGACCTTCCTGTGGTTTTACACCCTGATTCTGCCGATTGCCGCCCACAGCCTCGGTTTGTCGCTGAACAGTTTTCCGGGCTTGGCCTGGCTGCACAGCAACCCGCTGAACCTGCCGCTCACCCCGCTGACCCAAGGCGTGGTGTTGTCGATGGCGGCCAACTTCACGCTGTTCGCCTGGGTGTCGGTGCTGTCGCGCACGCGGGTGTCGGAGCACTGGCAGGCCGGGCGTTTCATCGGTCAGGAAATCAGCGCACGGCCCAGCGCCCGCTCGATGCTGGCGGTACAAATCGACGACCTGCTGCAACTGGCGGCCCGCTTTGTCGGTGAAGAACGCGCCCGGCAGAGCTTTATACGTTTCGCCTATCGCCAGGGCAAAGGCTTCAATCCGAACCAGAACGCCGACGGTGAATGGATCGCCCACACCGAACGCTTGCTGGCCGGCGTGCTGGGCGCTTCTTCGACGCGTGCCGTAGTAAAAGCCGCCATCGAAGGTCGGGAAATGCAGCTTGAAGACGTCGTCCGAATCGCCGACGAAGCCTCGGAAGTGCTGCAGTTCAACCGCGCCTTGTTGCAGGGCGCGATCGAGAACATCACCCAAGGCATCAGCGTGGTCGACCAGTCGCTGCGCCTGGTGGCGTGGAACCGGCGTTATCTGGAGTTGTTCAACTACCCGGACGGTTTGATCAGTGTCGGCCGACCGATTGCCGACATCATTCGCTACAACGCCGAGCGCGGTCTGTGTGGTCCCGGTGAAGCGGAGGTGCACGTCGCACGCCGTTTGCACTGGATGCGTCAGGGCCGCGCCCACACCTCTGAACGACTTTTCCCCAACGGCCGTGTGATCGAGCTGATCGGCAACCCGATGCCCGGCGGCGGTTTTGTCATGAGTTTCACTGACATCACCGCGTTCCGCGAGGCCGAGCAGGCCCTGACCGAAGCCAACGAAGGCCTGGAGCGGCGGGTGGCCGAACGTACTCATGAGCTGTCGCAGCTCAACGTGGCCCTGACCGAAGCCAAGGGCACCGCCGAATCGGCCAACCAGTCGAAGACCCGCTTTCTCGCCGCGGTCAGTCATGACCTGATGCAACCGCTGAATGCCGCGCGCCTGTTTTCCGCGGCCCTGTCCCATCAGGACGACGGCTTGTCCGGTGAAGCGCAGAAACTGGTGCATCACCTCGATTCGTCACTGCGCTCGGCGGAGGACCTGATCAGCGACCTGCTCGATATTTCTCGCCTGGAGAACGGCAAGATCAACCCGGATCCGAAGCCGTTCGTGCTCAATGAGTTGTTCGACATTCTCGGCGCCGAATTCAAGGCGCTGGCCCGGGACCAAGGCCTGAAGTTCCGGCTGCGGGGCAGCACCTTGCGGGTCAACAGCGACATCAAACTGTTGCGCCGGATCCTGCAGAACTTCCTGACCAATGCTTTCCGCTACGCCAAGGGGCCGGTGCTGCTGGGGGTTCGTCGGCACAAGGGCGAGCTGTGCCTGGAGGTCTGGGACCGCGGGCCGGGGATACCGGAAGACAAACAGAAAGTGATTTTCGAAGAATTCAAACGCCTCGACAGCCACCAGACCCGCGCCGAGAAAGGCCTGGGGCTGGGCCTGGCGATTGCTGACGGCCTGTGCCGGGTGCTCGGCCACACCTTGCAAGTGCGCTCCTGGCCCGGACGCGGCAGTGTGTTCAGCGTCACCGTGCCGTTGGCCAAAGCGCAAGTCGCGACGCCGACCAATGCCACCGAGCTGAACGGCAAACTCCCGAGCGGCGCGCAGGTGCTGTGCATCGACAATGAAGACAGCATTTTGATCGGCATGAACAGTCTGCTGAGCCGCTGGGGTTGTCAGGTCTGGACCGCGCGCAACCGCGAGGAGTGCGCGGCACTGCTGAACGATGGCATGCGTCCGCAACTGGCACTGGTGGATTACCACCTCGACGATGGCGAGACCGGGACCGAGCTGATGGCCTGGCTGCGCACCCGATTGGGTGAGCCGGTTCCCGGGGTGGTGATCAGCGCGGACGGGCACCCGGAGACGGTGGCGCAGGTGCATGCGGCGGGGCTGGATTACCTGGCGAAGCCGGTGAAACCGGCGGCGTTGCGGGCGTTGTTGAGTCGGTATTTGCCGTTGTGAAGGGTTAGGACCTATTCGGGCAACTCGGCCAACCCATCGACGTCCGTCATCGCCCGCTCCAGCAGATCCGCCGGCAGGCTTTTGCTGGCCCGCGCGCCCAGCAATTTGAGCTGCTCGCTGCGGCTGACCAGATTACCGCGGCCTTCTGTCAGCTTGTTACGCGCCGAGCTGTAGGCCTTGTCCAGTTGCTGCAGACGGTTGCCGACTTCATCCAGATCCTGAATGAACAGCACGAACTTGTCGTACAGCCACCCTGCCCGCTCGGCGATTTCCCGGGCGTTCTGACTCTGGCGCTCCTGCTTCCACAAGCTGTCGATAACCCGCAGGGTCGCGAGCAATGTGGTTGGGCTGACGATCACAATGTTGCGGTCGAAAGCTTCCTGAAACAGAGTCGGTTCGGCTTGCAACGCGGCGGAAAACGCCGCTTCGATGGGGACGAACAGCAAGACGAAATCCAGGCTGTGCAAGCCGTCGAGGCGTTTGTAATCCTTGCCGGCCAGGCCTTTGACGTGGGTGCGCAGCGACAGCACGTGCTGCTTGATGGCGATCTGACCAATGGCCTCGTCCTCGGCCGCCACGTATTGCTGATAGGCCGTCAGGCTGACCTTGGAGTCGACCACCACCTGCTTGTCGCCCGGCAGGTAAATGATCACGTCCGGCTGGAAGCGCTCACCGTCCGGACCTTTCAGGTTGACCTGGGTCTGGTATTCGCGGCCCTTCTCCAGACCAGCGTGCTCAAGCACCCGCTCAAGAATCAGTTCGCCCCAGTTGCCCTGGGTTTTCTGGCCTTTCAAGGCGCGGGTCAGGTTGGTGGCTTCATCGCTCAGGCGCAGGTTTAGCTGTTGCAGACGCTCCAGCTCTTTGGCCAGGGAAAAACGTTCCCGGGCTTCGGCCTGATAACTTTCCTCGACGCGCTTTTCAAACGACTGGATACGTTCCTTCAGTGGATCGAGCAACTGACCCAGGCGTTGCTGACTGGTTTCGGCGAAACGCTGTTCGCGCTCATCGAAGATCTTGCCGGCCAGTTCGGCGAACTGGGCACGCAACTCGTCCCGCGAGCCTTGCAGGTCGTTAAGGCGTTGTTGATGGCTTTCCTGTTGCTCGCGCAACTCGGCATTCAGGGAGGCGGCCTGAGCATCCAGGCGACGCAGCTCGGCCTCTTTGCCGGCGCGTTCTATATTCCATGCGTGGGAGGCATCGCGGGCATCGTCGCGCTCGATCTGCAGCAGCTCGACTTCACGGCGCAGCGCGGCCAATTCTGCCTGTTTGGCAGCGTTGGCCTGCCCCAGGTCAGCTATTTCGTCACGAGAGGCTTCGAGCTGGGCGTTCAGGCCGTCCTGAGCCAGTTGGGCCATGGTGAGCCGCTCTTCCAGCAGCGCGACGTCCGACTGCGAGGTGCTCGCCCGACGCTGAAGTTGCCAGGCCAATACCAACAGCGGCAGTGCTGCCCCTGCCAGACCGAGCAATATGCTGGTCAAGTCCATCGCCATCGCCATTCCTGCCCATTCGATAAAGCTTGAAGGTTAACCAAGGCGTCAGGTCTTGGACAGCTCAGTCTTCGATCAGACCCAGTTCCCGTTGTGCCCGACGGTCTCCGGCCCGGGCGGCCTGACGCAACAGGTCCTGGCCAATTCGGCGGTCCCGGGCATTGCCACATTCGCGGCACATCAACTGACCGAGACGACTTTGCGCGGCCACCACACCTTCGCGCGCCGGTTGCTTGAGCAGACGCCCGGCAAAGTGTTTGACGTTGGTATTTTCACCGAGGCGCGGGCTGTCCAGCAGCCACTCCGCCACGCGCATCGAAAAGCGTTTGGGTGGGGTAACACTTGGGGGTGTAGCAGTGACAGAAATTGATACTGAGCGAAACTTCATAGAGCACTGTGGGGCAGATCGGAAGGCGCGCAACTCTACTCTTTTTTTCTTACAGGTAAAGCCTAAAAATCCCGGCACGCCCGTGCTAGAGCAAGCGCTCGGGACAATCCACAGAAGCTGTGGATAACTCAGTGGACAACCGCCCCTGAACTCTCGCGAAGCCCTGTGGAATGGGGCTCGCGGTCAAACTGACGATTTTTTCACCAGTAAAAAAAAGCGATGTTTTTCATTGACTTAAATTTTGCTTACAGGCACCCACCGCGCTGGTTGGGCAGATGACGCTGGTGTTACAGGTTGCGCAACTTATGTGCACAAGTACCTATGACGCGGTTATATCGATGCGCCTTTTCGGCGCATTTTGTTACCCACAGGGGGACAAACCGTGGCAAACGGGTGAGCGGGGGCTGACGTTAAACCGATGAACGTAATCGACCGACCGTCGGATTCTGAACTGTTGCAGGGCGAAGCAGAGGCTCAAGCGCGTCTTTGAACACCTGAGCGAACGGTTCCCCAAGATGTTTTTGGCTAACACACTTCCATTCTGCAATTCAATCCGTTAGTATCCGCGGCGTTAGTACCAAGCTGAAAGTCAATTCTGGTCGAACAACTCCCCCCGGTCTGCATTCCCACAGGAAGCCTCAACCGAACAAGCGGGATCGACCACCTCGATGGTTTCCAGGTAAACCTTGCGTCAACACTGCCTTTGAATCGAATGCAAAGGGTGTTGCGAAGCTCACTTACTCTGACCGAACCAGCCTGCAAATTGATCAGGATCTTCACCCCGGGCCCAGAACCTTTGCCCTTGATGTGTTGCCTGCCCTCCTAAGTACCTACCTGCCAGCCCAAGCGCGCCAATTTAATCAGCGCTTCAAACTGGCTGCTTTGTTCCAGTCGGGTTCTTCGTTCGACCAATGGTGGTCGTCGTCACTGGAACGTTTTAATTTTGCACGGTTCTTAATCCGTGTCGCTTGTAGGAACACCATTTAATGACTACTCAAATCCACACCCAGGATGCCATCCGCACCCTAACCAACGCTTTTGCACCAATGAACTGCCTGATCATGGCCGCTCGCAAAGGCTGCTTCAGCTTCACTCTGGTCAATGAACATGGCATCGCTCGTCACAGCGAACGTCTGTACCCCGATCAATACTCCAGCGCCGAACCGCTGCAGGCCGTCATTGATCGTACCCGTCAGGCACTGGTTGCCTGACACGCCAGAAACGCTGAAAACCTCAAAGGCCTCGCTTAACAGCGGGGCTTTTTATTGTCCGGCATTCTTCTTTCACCCAGCTCCGCCTAAGCACTAACCGATATAACGGTTATAACTGCGTGCCAGAAATATTTTAAAAACAGACCTTTACAGCGCGAATATGACACTACACTTCAACTCAAGCGGGTTGAGCCGCTTTCGGCGAGCCTGAATCGATCCATTGCTGCCAACGCTTACCCTTCAGGACTCGCCACCACTTCATGTTCCGAGGGTGTTATGGGTATCGCTGCCAGCGAACTGTGCCGTTATGTGATCCGTCCAACCTTGATCTACCTGGGACGGCATAGCGCAACTGCCGAATCCCTGTTGCTGGGCATCGCCGCCAGCCAATCCGCCCTTGGCTCCGCCCTGCATGACCGCCGCGGTCATGGCTTGTACCGCATCGCCGAACCCCGCCACCAAGCACTCTGGGATCACTATCTGGCGCTTGATCCGGAACGCGCCAGCCTGGTCCGCGGCCTGGCCAGCCAACATGCCTTTCTGAGTGGCCCGCACCTCGAATTGACCGTGAACCTGCGTTACGCCACCGCCATTGCCTGGCTGCTGGTTGAAGAACAGAACACCCCGCTCCCCGAAGCCGACGACTTGCTGGGAATGGCCCGCATCTGGCGCCAGACCTTCCAGCCCCAAGGACGTCTCAGAGACTTCACTTACGCCTGGCAAGCCTGTGTTTCACCGCTGAATCAGGTCGCCTGCTGATCCCCCGCATCAGAAGATCGCGCAACACGCCGCGAATCTGGTCGGATTGTCCTACAAAACCGCTCTAAATCAACCGATACAGCCTATAGCGCTGGGACGAAAATGTTGGTAATTTTCGCCCCGGTGATCATCAGGAGTTCTAATAATGAAAAAAGTAATGCTCAAAACCACCCTTAGCCTCGCCGTTACCTTGGCATCCACCCACCTCTTCGCAAGTGGCTTTGCCATCAACGAACAAAGTATCAGCGGGATGGGTACAGGTTTTGCCGGGCGATCTTCATCTGCCGATGACGCAAGCACCATTTTTGGCAACCCTGCCGGCATGTCGCGCCTCAAGCGCGAACAAGTCACCGGCGGTGCTGCATTCCTTGACGCACATACCGACATCAGCAACGCGCGCGGCTCCCGCGGCGGCAGCAATGACGGCGACATGGTTCCCTTCATTGCCGTTCCAATGGGCTACTACGTCAAACCAATCGACGACCATTGGGCATTTGGTGTCGGTGTGTACGCTCCGTTTGGCCTGGTGACCGATTACGAAAACAACTTCGCCGGCCGTTATTTCGGCAGCAAGAGCGAAGTCAAAATCGTCACCCTTCAGCCTACCGTCAGTTATGCCTTCAACGACAAGGTGTCGATCGGCTTCGGTCCGACCATCAACCGCATTGACGGCACGCTGGAATCGAATCTCAATATTTCCCCAAGCCCGCTCGCTCCGGACGGCAATGTAAAGATCAAAGGTGACGACACCGCACTGGGCTACAACGTCGGCATCCTGGTGCAGGCCACCGACAGCACTCGCGTCGGTCTGACCTACCACTCGAAAGTGAAGTACAAGCTCGAGGGTAATACCAAGATCGACTACATTGCACTTGCCAGCCCTGCCCTGGGCCGTCAGAACCCGAACCAGAAATATGATGCGTCGCTGGACATCACCACGCCTGAATCCGTTGACTTCTCGGTCACGCATGAGCTGGATGACCAATGGACTCTCTACGCAGGCAGCACCTGGACTCGCTGGAGCCGCCTGAAAGAAATCAGCGTTGAAAACAGTGGTGTCCCTGCTGGCCTGAATCCTCTGTTTGGCACCATTGGCGAAGAGCAGAACTGGCACGATACCTGGGCTCACGCCATCGGTGCTTCGTACAAGGTGAACAAGGAGTGGGTCCTGCGTACCGGTTTCTCGGTTGACCAGTCGCCGACCAACAACGAAAACCGTTCCCCACGCATCCCGACTGGCGATCGCAAGATTTTCAGCCTGGGCGCCGGCTGGAACCCGACCGACGACCTGACCATCGACGTCGCGTATTCATACCTGGTTGAAGAATCGGTCAAGGTCAACGATAACAACGGCCGCCAGTCCTACAGTGCCAAGTATGAAAACTCGGCGAACGGTCTGGGCATTGGTGCGACCTACCGCTTCTGATGACGTCCGGCGGGTCTGAACCGCTCGCCGCCTGAATCAAAAAAAGCCCCGCTCTCTTGCACAGAGGCGGGGCTTTTTAGTGGGCGTTGTCAGGGTTGTGAAGCCAGGGCCTTTTCCACGGCGGCGATGAATTCGGGATCGTCGGGCTTGGTCAGGCTGGAGAAATTGGCGATCACCTTGCCTTTGCGATCGACCACGTATTTGTAGAAATTCCACTTCGGCGCAGAGCTCTGCGCTGCGAGCACCTGGAACAGATGCGTCGCGTCATCACCGCGGACTTTCTGCGGCTCGGTCATGGTGAACGTCACGCCGTAATTCACGTAGCAAACCTTGGCGGTCTCTTCGCCGTCCTTGGACTCCTGCTTGAAATCATTGGAGGGCACACCGATCACCTCCAGCCCTTGCCCCTTGTAACGCTGATTCAGTGCCTCGAGGCTTTTGAACTGCGGGGCGAAACCGCAAAAGCTCGCAGTATTGACGACCACGAGCGGCTTGCCCTCGAAGCGCTGGCACAGGTCGATGTTTTCCTTGGCGCGCAGTTTGGGCAACGAGCCCTGCAACAACTCGGGGCACTCGGCGGCCTGGGCCAAACCGGTAAACGCCATGAGTAACGCGGGAACGGCAAGCCAGCGCATCAGCATGTCCAGGCATCCTTGAGAAGTCAGTCTGAAATCAACTTACTCGCCCTCATAGCGAGCTAGCAAGCGCCCATGCCCAATTGCATCAGCGCCAGGCCCCCCTGATGCCAACCCCACCACGCCAGGGCCAGCAACAAGAGGCCGCCTGCGGCCACGGCGATTCGCGGCCAAAGGCTGTTCATACCGCACTCATTGGCGTTTGCAGACGTGCAACCGGCCGCTCACGCACCGGCCAGTTCAAGGCTGCGGCCAACAGGCTCAAGAGAATCGCTACCTGCCAGATCAAGTCATAGCTCCCGGTTCGGTCATACACCACCCCGCCCAACCAGCCGCCAAGGAACGATCCAAGCTGATGGAACAGGAAGACGATCCCACCGAGCATGGACAGATTTCGTACACCGAACAAGGTCGCTACGGTGCCGTTGGTCAAGGGCACCGTCGACAACCACAAAAAGCCCATGGCCATGCCGAACAGATAGGCGGTCGTCGTGGTGACCGGCAGCCACAGAAACAACACAATCACCACGGCTCGCAGCAGGTACAAACCGGTCAGCAAACGCGGCTTGGACATCCGCCCGCCGAGCCAGCCGGCGGTGTACGTACCGAAGATATTGAACAGCCCGATCAGCGCCAGCACCGTGGTGCCAACCGTGGCTGGCAGGTGCTGATCCACCAGGTACGCCGGCAAATGCACGCCGATGAACACCACCTGGAAACCACAGACGAAAAAGCCGAACGCCAGCAACCAGAACCCGGAGTGGGAACAGGCCTCGCGCAGCGCCTCGGACAGCGTTTGCTCATGGCCGAGGGCCGGCAGCGGCTTGTCCTTGAGCATGCTCACCAGCGGCACGATCAGCGCCACCAACAACCCCAGCGCCAGCAAGGCAGCGGACCAGCCGAGCCAACCGATCAGCCCCAACGTCCCGGGCACCATGGCGAACTGGCCAAAAGAGCCGGCCGCGCTGGCGATCCCCATGCCCATGCTGCGTTTCTCCGGCGGCACCACGCGGCCAACTACGCCGAGGATCACCGAAAACGAGGTGCCCGACAGGCCGATCCCGATCAACAGGCCAGCGCTCAGGGACAGGGTCATTGCCGAATCGGACAGACCCATGAACAGCAGGCCCAGGGCGTAGAGCACGCCACCGATCAGCACCACTTTCGCCGCGCCGAAGCGGTCGGCCAGGGCGCCGGTGAAAGGCTGCGCCAGGCCCCAGATCAGGTTCTGCAAGGCGATGGCGAAGGCAAACGTCTCGCGCCCCCAACCGAATTCGGCGCTCATCGGCGCCAGGAACAGTCCGAAACCGTGCCGCACCCCCAGAGACAACGCAAGAATCAGCGCACTCCCCACCAGAACCCAACCGCACGTACGCCACATCGATGTCATTCTTATTCTCCGGTAGCGGGTATATACCCGCTTAAGATCGGAAGAGCTGGCGTCAGGCCAGTTCGTCCAGCAGCTTCAGCAAGATTTCGCGTTTTTCGGCGCCCAGGCGATCAACCAGTCGTTGTTGCGCGGCTTCCCAGGCCGGCAAGGCCGCTGTCAGGCGTTCAGCCCCGGCCTCGGTGAGCTTGACGATGCGGTTACGCATGTCCTCGCCCTCGACCAGCATGACCAGGCCTTCACCCTCCAGCACCCGCAAATTGCGCCCGAGGGTGCTGCGGTCCAGACCCATCGCGTCCGCCAGGGTGGAAATGCTCGGTTCGTTCAATCGTTGCAAATTGCACAGCAAAGAATACTGGGCAACGTTGATGCCGAAGCCGTCGAGAGCGCCGTCGTAATGCCTGCTGACGCCACGGGCGGCGCGACGCAGGTTGATGCATAAACATTGGGAGTCGAGCATGGTGCGTGTATATACCCGCGGTTGTGTTAAATCAAGTTACAAGTGTCTGGTAGTGCGCCGTCGCGAGCAAGTCCACCGCATCACATCAGATCAGCGCCAATCCCACCAACAGCCCCATCTCCATCAGCTCCAGCAGCGCCCCTGCCGTGTCCCCGGTGGTCCCACCCAATCGCCGCACCATCACCTGCCGCAGCCAGACAAATATCAGCGCCGCAATCGCCACAGCGAAAACACCACTCAGCCCTGCCAGCAACACACACGCCAGCGCACTGACCGCCAACACCTGCCGGCCGGCCGGCCGTGGCAAATGATCGGCCAGCGCCTGCCCCAGACCACCGGCCCGAACATAAGGCGTAGTCAGGAATAACCCCAACAATGCGCTGCGTCCCAGCACCGGCACGATGATCAGAAAAATGCTCTGCTGCTGCTCGATCAGCGCCAGCACCGCCGCAAACTTGAGCAGCAACACCAGCACCAGCGTCACCACCGCCATCGGACCACTGCGCGGGTCCTTCATGATCGTCAGCGTGCGCTCGCGATCGCCGAAGCCACCCAGCCACGCGTCGGCGCTGTCAGCCAGGCCATCCAGGTGCAGCGCGCCGCTGAGCAACACCCAAACCGTCAGCAACACAGCGGCGTGCAACAACAACGGCGTACCCAACAGCACCCCGTTCAACGCCCATAAAATTGCGCCGAACAACAACCCCACCAGGGGATAGAACAGCAGCGAACGTCCCAGTTCCTGGGGCGCCGGCATGCCCGGCAGACGAATCGGCAGGCTGCTCAAAAATTGCAGCGCGATCCAGAACGGCAACATGCTCAGTTCGCTTCCCGGATGACGTCGGCGTCGACGTTCAGTGAAAACAGCGAAGCATGACCGACTTCAACATTGAGCAGTTGCTCCCGTGGCAAGCCTCGCGCCTGCGCCAGCAACAAGCGCATAACGCCGCCATGACTGATCAGCAACAGCCGCTCTCCCGCATAAGCCGCGTGCAAACGGGCGATGGCCGCCAATACCCGCGTCGAAAAATCCTCGACCCGCTCTCCTTGCGGCGGCGTAAACGCATACGGATCGGCCCAGAACAGCCCCAACGCGTCGGCATCGGTGTCCATCAACGCCGCCGCACTCTGCCCTTCCCAAGCGCCGAAATGCAGCTCCCGCAGGTCTTTATCCAGCTGCACCGGCACGCCCAGTTGCGCACCGAGTGCTTCAGCGAACCGCGCACAACGTTGCAACGGCGAACTGACCAGGCGATCCCAAGGCCCCTGCCCGACCACTGCCGCGCGCATCTGCGCCCAGCCGGTATCGGTCAACGCATCATCGAGGCTGCCGCGCAGGCCGCCACCGAGTTCGGTTTCACCGTGGCGCAGCAAGTCCAGACGCAAGGTCATGCCGGACGATCCGCCACGGCCGCTTCGGCGAACGTCGCCATTTGCCCATGAAGGTCGCAGGCCAGGCGCAGCAACGGCACGGCCAGCGCCGCACCGCTACCCTCACCGAGGCGCAAGCCCAGATCCAGCAGCGGTTCGGCGTTCAGGGTTTCCAGCACGTGAAGATGACCCGGCTCAGCACCACGATGCCCGAACAACAGCCACTGGCGAACCGGCGGATTCAAACGCACCGCGACCAACGCGGCGACGCTGCAGATGAACCCGTCCACCAGCACCGCGATACCTTGCTGGGCACACGCGAGATACGCGCCGACCAGGGCCACGATTTCAAAACCACCGAGGTTGAACAGGGTTTGCAGCGCGTCGCCGCGCTGGCCGTCGTGCAGCGCCAACGCGCGCTCGATGACCTGCGCTTTATGACTGACACCGGCCGTGTCCAGGCCAGTGCCTGGGCCGGTCAGGTGCATCACCGGACAATCCAGCAGCGCACTGGCCAGTGCACTGGCCGCAGTGGTGTTGCCGATGCCCATCTCGCCGCCGATGAACAACTGCGCACCCGCCGCGAGGGCGCGCTGCACGCTGTCACGACCGGCCTGCAGCGCGAGTTCGCCCTGGGTCTGGGTCATGGCCGGGCCCTCAACAAAATTCGCGGTGCCGGCGCCGATGTTCAAATGACGTACACCCGGCAGGCTCAACGACGGCGTCACCGTGCCGAGGTCGACCACTTCAAGGGACGCGACGAGCTGGCGCGCCAACACGCTGATCGCCGCGCCACCACTGACGAAGTTATGCAGCATCTGCCCGGTGACTTCCTGCGGAAACGCCGACACCCCCTCGGCTACCACGCCATGGTCGCCGGCAAAAATTGCAATCCACAGCTGATCCAGGCTCGGCTTCACCTGCCCTTGCATCCCGGCCAATTGCACCGCCACGGATTCGAGCCGACCGAGGGAGCCGGCAGGTTTGGTCAGCTGTTGCTGACGCGCTGCAGCCTGTTCGACAGCTTGGGCGTCGATTGGCTTGCACGGGTTCAGCCACCAGGAGTGAGTCATAACGCAGTTCCTTTCAAAGTCAGGGGCAGGCCAGCCACGGTCAGCACGACTCGCTGGCAACGCTCGGCCAAGGCTTGATGCAGCCAACCGGCTTCATCGACGTAGCGGCGAGTCAATTCGCCCAGCGGCACGACACCCATTCCGGTCTCGTTGCTGACAAAAACGATTTCGCCCGGCAGTTCAGCCAGGCAGTCGAGCAGTGCTTCGCGTTCTCGCGTGAGGCGCTCGACGTCGTCGAGCATCAATAGATTGGTCAACCACAGCGTCAGGCAATCCACCAGCAGGCAGCGATCGGCACGGGCGGTTTCACGCAAGACGCGGGCGAGTTCCAGCGGCTCTTCGATCAGCGCCCACTCGGCCGGACGACGGGCGCGGTGATGGGCGACCCGTTCGTTCATTTCTCCGTCCTGGGGTTGGCTGGTGGCGATATAGGTCACCGCCAGGCCGCTGTCGGAGGCGAGTTTTTCGGCCAGGCGACTTTTGCCGGAGCGGGCACCGCCGAGGATGAGTTGGAGCATGGTCATTCCTTAAAATCGTTGGTGAGGCAGCTGGTGTCTTCACGAGCAAGCCCGCTCCAGTCCAGCGCGTTCCAATTGGGGAGTGGGCTTGCCCGCGAAGAGGCCGGCGCCATCACCTCAAATCCCACAGAGCGCCCGCAACAGCGAGGTATCCAGATGCTTCTCCACTAAATCCGCCAACCGCTCGATATCGCGCTCGCGCAGCCCGTGATAATCCACGTCCTGCACATTCTGTAGACCCGCCCACCGAAGCAGCGCGCCGCACGCCGCCGGCGACTCAAACAGGCCATGCAGATAGGTGCCGAAAATCTGTCCATCGGCGCTCTGCGCGCCATCACAGCGCCCGTCGTCGAGTTGCACCGCGGCATTTTCCAAGGCTAACCCGGTGGTCACGCCGGCATGAATTTCATAGCCGCTGACCTCGGCATTCTCCAGCGCCAGACGCCCGCGCACATTGCGCAGCTGCTTCTCTGCTTCGAGCTGCGTTTCGAACGCCAGCAGACCGAGGCCGGCGCTGGAGCCGGGCGCGCCTTCGAGGCCCAGCGGATCGTGTACGTACTCGCCGAGCATTTGCAGGCCGCCGCAGATCCCCAGCACTTTTCCGCCATAGCGCAGATGACGATCGATCGCGCCCTCCCAGCCATTGGCCCGCAGATACGCGAGGTCGCTGCGCACGCTTTTCGAGCCGGGCAGAATGATCAGGTCGGCGGGGGGAATCGCCTGGCCAGGGCCGATGAATTGCAGGTCGACCTGCGGGTGCAGGCGCAGGGGATCGAAATCGGTGTGGTTGCTGATGCGCGGCAACACCGGCACCACGACGTTCAGCACCTGATCGGCTTTGTCGGTCTGACGCTGATCGATGCCGTCCTCGGCCTCCAGATGCAGGTCCAGCACGTACGGCAAGACGCCGATCACCGGTTTGCCGGTGCGTGCCTCCAGCCAGTCGAGGCCCGGTTGCAGCAAGGCAATGTCGCCACGAAAACGGTTGATGATGAAGCCTTTGACCCGCGCCTGCTCGCTCGGCGACAGCAGTTCCAGGGTGCCCACCAGGTGCGCGAACACCCCGCCGCGATTGATGTCGGCGATCAGCACCACCGGGCAATCCACCGCTTCGGCGAACCCCATGTTGGCGATGTCGCCGGCGCGCAGATTGATCTCGGCCGGTGACCCCGCGCCTTCGACCATGACCACCGGATAGGCCGCGCTCAGTCGCTGATGGGAGGCCAGCACCGCTTGCATGGCGATGGCTTTGTAGTCGTGATAGGCGACCGCGTTCATCGTGGTGACCGCGCGGCCATGGATGATCACCTGGGCGCCGGTGTCGCTGTTGGGCTTGAGCAGCACCGGGTTCATGTCGGTGTGCGGCTCGAGATGGGCCGCCTGGGCCTGCACCGCTTGCGCGCGACCAATCTCGCCACCGTCGGCGGTCACAGCACTGTTAAGCGCCATGTTCTGCGGTTTGAACGGCACGACCCCTACGCCCTGCCGCGTGACCCAGCGGCACAACGCCGTTACCAGCGTGCTTTTGCCAGCGTCGGAGGTCGTGCCTTGCACCATCAGCGTTGTCATCGGGTTTCCTTGGCGAACGCTTGGAGCGCTTGATCGAGTCGAATCCAGTCGGCTTCTTCGCCTGGCAGACCGAAACGCAGGCTGCTGTTGTGGGTAAACAAGCGCAGCAGAATGCCGCGCAAGGCCATGAACTCATGCAGTGCTTCGGCGCGTTCTGTGGTCAGCCACTGAAACAGCGCGCAACCGCCCTGAGGTTTGAAACCCTGTTTTTCCAGCAGCAGCGCCAACCGTTCGCTGGCCGCTTCGGCGCGCAGACGTTGTCTGGCATGGCCTTCGGTATCCTGCAAACAGACTTGCCCCACCACACGCGTCGGCCCGCTGACAGCCCAGGGCCCGATTTGCTCGGCGAGCAATTTGAGCAACTTGCGCTCGGCGAGGACGAAGCCCAGGCGCACACCGGCCAGCCCAAAAAATTTACCGAAGGAACGCAGCACGATCAGGCCGACCAGATGGCAAAACGGCGCCAGGCTCAGCTGCGGCGTGTTGTCCATGAAAGCTTCGTCCACCACCAGCCAGCCGCCGCGCTGGGCCAGCCTGGCATGCCAGTCGAGCAGACGGTTCGGCGTCAGGCTCAAGCCCGTTGGATTGTTCGGGTTGACCACCACCAGCACGTCGAGGCTGTCGAGGAAGAAGTCGACTTCCTGCTCCAGCACTTCGCGCACGATGTAGCCATTACGACGCCAGGCTTCAGCGTGTTCGGCGTAACACGGCGACAGCACGCCGACCTTGCCGGCCCGACGCAAACGCGGCAATAACTGGATGGCCATTTGCGAACCCGCCACCGGCAGCGCTTGTGCCGCGCCGTAGTATTCGCAGGCCGCCTGCTCCAGGCCGTCATCGGTTTCCGGCAATCGCGCCCAGGCGCGCAGCGCAATGTCCGGGACCGGAAACGGCCAGGGCGCGAGGCCGCTGGACAGGTCGAGCCATTCGGCTTCGGCGATGCCGTATTCGAGCGCCGCCTTGCGCAACCGTCCACCGTGTTCAAGCATAGAATTCAGCTCCAACGCAAAGAATCAGCAGCCATAACCATACCCCGCGCTGGACCAATTGCCAGCCTCGATCGATGGAGTCCGCATCCGCCGGAACGCCCTCGCCCAGCGGCGGGCGTTGATGCAGTTCGCCGTGATAGATCGCCGCTCCGCCCAACTCGACACCCAGCGCACCGGCACCCGCGGCCATCACCGGGCCGGCGTTCGGGCTGTCCCACGTAGGTCCCTGGGTACGCCAGCACTTCAGCGCCAGTCGGGTTTTCCCCAGCAGCGCGTAAGTCAGGGCCACCAGCCGAGCAGGCAGGTAGTTGAGCACGTCGTCGATCTTCGCCGCGGCCCAGCCGAAACGTTCGAAGCGCTCGTTGCGATAGCCCCACATGGCGTCCAGCGTATTGCTCAAACGGTACAGGACAACGCCGGGCGCACCGGCCACGGCAAACCAGAACAACGCGGCGAACACTGCGTCGCTACCGTTCTCCAGAACCGACTCGGTCGCGGCGCGGGCCACTTCGGTTTGATCCAGCTCACTGGTCTGGCGACTGACCAGATACCCGACACGGGTTCGCGCTGCCTCCAGATCATCGCTGCGCAGCGCCTTGGCGACCGGCTCGACGTGTTCACCGAGGCTGCGCAGGCCGAGGGCGCAATAAAGCGCGAGAATCTCGACGATCCAGCCGACATAAGGCGCCCAGGAAAACGCCGTGGCGAGCAGGGTCAGCGGCACGACCGCGATCACCCAGGCCGTAACCCCATGGCTGCGCCAGCCGCGCCCGCCACCATTGAAACGTTGCTCGATGCGATCGGCAAAACGGCCGAACGCCACCAGCGGATGCCAGCGTTTGGGTTCACCCAGCAGCGCATCCAGCGCGACCGCGGCGACACTCAACAACGCCACACTCATTGACTCACTCCCCAATAGTTTTCATACAGCAATTCGTTGAGCGGACGCGCCTGCGCCCAACCTTCGAGTACCAGCATCGGCGCCGGGTAGAATTCCTTGACCGGCCCGAGGCACAGAATCGCCAACGGCTTGGACCCGGCAGGCAAACCTAGCAGGTCGGCCAGCGCTTGCGGTTTGAACAGCGAGACCCAGCCCATGCCGAGCCCTTCTGCGCGGGATGCCAGCCACAGGTTCTGGATCGCGCAGGACAACGAGGCCATGTCCATTTCCGGCAACGTCCGACGCCCGAAAATATGGCGCTCGCGATCGTCCATCAACGCGGCAACCAGCACCTCGGCGCAGTCGTTGATGCCTTCGACTTTCAGCTTCATGAATTCGTCGGTGCGCTCGCCCAAGGCTTCGGCTGTGCGGATGCGTTCTTCTTCCACCAACGACTGGATCTGGCCGCGCAGGGCGCGATCGCTGATGCGGATGAACCGCCAGGGTTGCATCAGGCCGACGCTGGGGGCCTGGTGCGCGGCTTCGAGCAGGCGGCGCAGGAGTGCAGGTTCGACGGTGCCGCCGCTGAAGTGGCGCATGTCGCGGCGTTCGGCGATGGCGCGGTAGACCGCTGCGCGTTCGGCTTCGGAGAAAGCGTTGTCGGTCATGGCCGCTTCGCGAGCAAGCCCGCTCCCACAGAGATGTGCATTTCTTCAAGTGATACACGGTCGACTGTAGGAGCCGGCTTGCTCGCGAAGGCGGCCTCAAAGTCAGGCGCGAAAAGCGCGGCCACCGCCGACGGATTCGACGGAAAATAAAAATGCACGTAAGACGCCGTCAGCCGCCCCTCACGGTAAACCGCCTCCGCCCCGCGCCCACCGTTGGGGCTGAGGCCACGGGCAATCGGCTCCAGCTCGGTACTGGTCAACGAATGGTGATAGGTGTGCCCGCGCAGCGAACCTTCCGGCAATTCGACCGCCTGCAACGCCAGTGCTGCCAGGCGTTTCTGCATCACCGCATCACCGGCGAGCAAGCCCACCAGTCCAGCGCGAGTGCCTTCGACATCGGTCAGCGAATCGAGCAGGTACAACATACCGCCACACTCGGCCAGCAACGGTTTGCCCGCCGCGTGGTGAGCGCGGATGGCGTTGAGCATCGAAACGTTCTGCGACAGCGCCACATGGTGCAATTCCGGGTAACCGCCCGGCAGGTAGAGGCTGTCAGCCTCCGGTAACTGCGTGTCACGGATGGGCGAGAAGAACGACAATTCGGCGCCCATGGCCCGCAGCAAATCCAGGCTTGCACCATAGGTGAACGCAAACGCTTCATCGCGGGCCACGGCGATTCGGACGCCGGCCAGCAACGGTTCGGCAGCGATCACGTCCGGCGCGGCAAATTCCACGGCTGGCGGCAGCGCGACTTCACAACTGCTGGCCAACGCATCGGCCGCCGCATCGAGGCGCAGGTCCAAATCGTTCAACTCGCTGGCCTGCACCAGACCGAGGTGACGGCTCGGCAACTCGATCCCGGTTTCCCGGGACAAGGCGCCGTACCAGCGCAAGCCTTCGGTCAGGCTGCCTTCCAGCAATTGCGCATGACGCAAGGTGCCGACACGGTTGGCCAGCACGCCGGCAAACGGCAAGTCCGGCTGGTATTTCGCCAGCCCCAACGCCAGCGCGCCAAAGGTCTGCGCCATCGCCGTACCGTCAATCACGCCGAGCACCGGTACACCGAAATGCCGCGCCAGGTCGGCGCTGGACGGCGTGCCGTCGAACAGGCCCATGACGCCCTCAATGAGGATCAGGTCCGCTCTACCGGCGGCTTCCCACAACAGGCGACGACTTTCCTGCTCGCCGACCATCCACATGTCCAGTTGATACACCGGCGCACCGCTGGCGCGCTCGAGAATCATCGGGTCGAGAAAGTCCGGGCCACATTTGAACACGCGCACCTTGCGTCCCTGATTGCGATGCAAACGGGCCAGCGCGGCGGTGACGGTGGTCTTGCCCTGACCGGAAGCCGGCGCGGCGATCAGTACCGCCGGGCAATGACGGGGTTGGCTCACAGCTCGACGCCTTTTTGCGCTTTGATCCCGGCCTGGAAGGCGTGTTTGATCATGCCCATTTCAGTGACGGTGTCGGCCAGCTCGATCATCTCCGGTTTGGCGCCACGACCGGTGACCACCACATGCTGCATCGGCGGACGCGCCTGCAAGTCGCTGAGCACCTGATCGAGGTCGAGGTAGCCATGCTTGAGGGCAATGTTCAGTTCATCCAGCACCACCAGACCGATCGACGGATCGCGCAGCAGTTCACGGGATACGGCCCACGCGGCTTCAGCGGCGGCGATGTCGCGCTGGCGGTCCTGGGTTTCCCAGGTGAAGCCCTCGCCCATCACGTGGAAACGCACCTGTTCCGGGAAGCGCCGGAAAAACAGTTCTTCGCCTGTGCTGTTGCGACCCTTGATGAACTGCACCACGCCGCACTGCATGCCGTGGCCCATGGAACGGGCAAGCATGCCGAACGCCGAGCTGCTCTTGCCTTTGCCGTTGCCGGTCAGCACCAGCAGCAGGCCGCATTCATTCGGCGAGTTGGCAATGCGTTCATCGATCACGGCTTTCTTGCGCAACATGCGCGCCAGGTGGCGTTCGTCACGATCGGGGGTATCAGTCATGGGGAGCTCTCCGTTGGGGCTGGATAACGGCGGGCAGGCACAAGAATAGACGGCAAGAAGCCTGGCATCGCCCACCGTGATGCCGCGGGATGGATCAGGCCGGTCTCCGGGCTCATGAGCGGCGATACGCCTGACTGCGCGCCTTCCCATGTCGACTCGACACAGTGGCACAAGCACAGCTTTCACTCATTTACCGTTGCGGGGGCAGCGCCGGGATCGTGGTGGTTCGTCGGCTGAACGATCGCACTCACCGGCTTCCCTGTTTCACTCAGTCGACCAAGGCCACAGAGCACCTGAAACAAGCCGCGAAGGTTAGAGGGTTGGGGGTGGAGCGTCAATTAAAGCCGGGACGCCGCTGGGCGAATAACATCCGTTGATCAACAAAAATATGACAATCTTGTGTCACACTCTCGGCAGTGATATCAAATAGCCACATTCTCACATCACAACAAGAAGGGTGGGCCACATGCAAGGCATGATCATCAGCAATCCGAAGCTGGAATTCCTGCGCCCGGTGCTGGAACGCTGGTTTGACTGTATCGACCGCTACAACGCCGTTCGTGGCGATAACGACACCCCCTACTGGTACGACGAAAAAGCCAACTTGGGCATGCTCTCAGCCGCTGCATGGATGGCGGAGATGGTCACGCTACAGGACACACCGACTCGCAAACAGCATGAGGATGGCGAGCGCAACGCCCGCGCCGATCTGTTCATCGCCACCCGCGAAGAACGCGCCTACCTTCAAGCGACCCAGCGCTGGCCACGGGTCAACAGCCTGAACCTGACACAGACGCTGGCCGACATCACCAGCGATGCCAAACGGATCAGCTATGCCAGTGACCTGAAACTGGGCTGCCTGTTCGTTGCCCCACACAAGGCCCAGCAAGGCGCGACGCCGGAAGAACTCCAGGACATGGTCGACGATCTGCAAAAAGAGCATTCCTGCGCCGTGGCCTGGTATTTCCCCTACGCCTACCGCAAGCTGCGCAACGAAGCCGGCCAGTATCATCCCGGCATCGCGGTGCTGTTCAAGGAAGCCCGCGGCTGACCGGTTGAACCATCGCGGGTTTGCGCTTCTCTATTGATCAGGTCACTGCATTTATAGGGAAGATCAGCATGCGCAAGCCTCAGCTCGTACTCGTCATCGCCCTCGCTGGAGGGCTCGCCGCCTGCGGTGAGACCTCCAGCCTGCAAGTCTCCGACGGCACCGGCCCGTCGCCCAAGCTTCCCGAACCGAACAAAACCCTGATCCCGACGGTGAATATCGCCCCGGCGATCGGCTGGCCGGACGGTATTAAACCGACCGCCGCGGAGGGCACTCAGGTGGCGGCGTTTGCCGAGGGGCTTGATCATCCGCGCTGGCTGTATGTGCTGCCTAATGGCGACGTGCTGGTCGCCGAAACCAACGCGCCACCGAAGCCGGATGATGGCAAAGGCGTCAAAGGCTGGGTGATGAAGAAAGTCATGGGCCGCGCCGGCGCCGGCGTACCGAGCCCGAACCGGATCACGTTGTTGCGGGACAAGGATCACGATGGCATCGCCGAAACCCGCACGGTGTTCCTGGAAAACCTTAACTCGCCGTTCGGCATGACTTTGGTCGGCAATGATTTGTATGTCGCCGACACGGACCGCTTGCTGCGTTTCCACTATGAAGACGGCGACACGGCGATCAAGTCGCAGCCGACAAAAGTCGTGGATCTGCCGGGTGGCACGCTGAATCACCACTGGACCAAAAACGTTATCGCCAGCAAGGACGGGAGCAAGCTGTATGTCACGGTGGGTTCCAACAGCAACGTCGGCGAAAACGGTCTGGACAAGGAAGAAGGTCGCGCAGCGATCTGGGAAGTGGACCGCGCCACCGGCAATCACCGCATTTTCGCTTCAGGCCTGCGCAACCCCAACGGCATGGCCTGGGAACCGCAGAGCGGCGCTTTGTGGACAGCGGTCAACGAGCGGGATGAAATCGGCAGCGACCTGGTACCGGACTACATCACCTCGGTGAAGGACGGGGCGTTCTATGGCTGGCCGTTCAGTTATTACGGTCAGCACGTCGATGTTCGCGTGGATCCGCAAAACCCGGACCTGGTCGCCAAGGCCATCGCTCCGGACTACGCCGTTGGCCCGCATACCGCGTCGCTGGGCCTGACGTTCGCTGAAGGTAACACGCTGCCGGCGCAATTCAAGGAAGGCGCGTTCATTGGCCAGCACGGCTCGTGGAACCGCAAGCCGCACAGTGGTTATAAGGTGATTTTCGTACCGTTCAGCGCCGGCAAGCCAACCGGGCAGCCGGTTGATGTGCTCACGGGTTTCCTCAACAAGGACGAAGACGCCATGGGCCGGCCGGTGGGTGTGGTGATTGATCGGCAGGGTGATCTGCTGGTGGCCGATGACGTGGGGAACAAGGTGTGGCGAGTGTCTGCCGTGAAGTAACTCTTCGACTGCGAACGCTTTCCCTGGTGGGAGCGGGCCTTTGGCGATGAGGCCGTCACCTGCAACATCGATGTTGACTGACGCACCGCCATCGCCGGCAGCCTGCTCCCACAAGGTCGCGTTAACGTTTACGACACAGGGTGAGTCCATCCCCCAACGGCAACAACGACAGATCCACCCGCGAGTCATCCTTCAAGGCGCGATTGAGCGCCTGGATGGCTCGGGTGTCTGCGCTCTCCGGGCTCTGCTCAAGCACCCGTCCGCTCCACAGCGTGTTGTCGAACACCGCCAGACCGCCGACCCGCAACAGCCGCAGCGCATGCTCCAGGTAAGCGGGATAGTTAGCCTTGTCGGCGTCAATGAACATCAAGTCGAACTGCCCCGGCCGATCCAGCTGGCCGAGCGTTTCCAGCGCAGGTGCCAAGCGCAAATCGATACGATCAGCGAGCCCCGCTTCCTGCCAGTAACGCCGCGCGGTGGCGTTGTAGTCGCCAGGCACGTCGCAGCAGATCAGTGAACCGTCATCCGGCAACGCCGCCGCCATGCACAAGGCGCTGTAACCGGTGAAAGTGCCGACTTCCAGCACACGCCGGGCGCCAATGAGCTTCACCAGCAGGGCGAGGAACTGGCCCTGCTCCGGCGCCACCTGCCAGCGCGCCATGGGCAGCGCCTGGGTTTCATCGCGCAGGCGCCTGAGCAGCGGCGTTTCCCTCAGGGAAACGTCAAGCAGGTATTGATACAGGGAGTCATCGAGATTGAGTGTGCGAGCGGTCATGACAACCTCTGCGAATCAGGGATTGCGCGCCAGATGCTCGGGCTGCAGAACGCGCTTGGCACTCAGGTAGGCTTTCTGCCAATAGGCTTTGGACAAGCTGTCGAGCTTCACTGTGCCGCCCGTGGCCGGCGCATGGACGAAGCGGCCTTCGCCGACATAGATCCCGGCGTGACTGACCTGGGAGCCGCCATTGGTGGCGAAGAAAATCAGGTCGCCGGTTTGCAGGCCTTCTTTACCCACGTTGGCCGCCTGCATGCTGATCATCTCGCGGGTGGTACGCGGCAGGGAAATGCCAGCCACGTCGCGATAGACATACCCGATCAGGCCGCTGCAATCGAAACCTGAATCCGGCGTGTTGCCGCCCCAGCGATAAGGCGTGCCAACCAGACCCAACGCGCGGAACAGCACGTCTTCGGCTTCAGGCGAAAAGGGTTGGGAGGAACCGAAGACGATCGGCGCGCGAACCACCGGCGCAGGCGGCGGTGGGGTGCGGCTGGCGCAGGCGCTGAGCAGCGCGGCGAAGAACATGAGTGCGAGGCGGGCCGACATCGTCATAAGCAGAACATCCTGATCTGGCTGCGGCTTTTTTTCTGCCGACAGGGCAGAAAAGAAAACCGCCTGCGCAGGGCGCAGGCGGTTTGCCATCGATAATAGTCAGGATTCTAGCGCCTATACGGCAAACTTCAAGTAAGACTTTAAGTTCGCCCTACAAACTATCCGCCTACTCCGTTGCAGAGCGGCAGATTGCCGCCACTGGAGTGGCGACAATGCAAAGATTTACTTGCGAGCCGTGACCACGGTCGGGGCCATCGCAAGTGCGCGCTTGGCTTCGATAAAGGTCTTACTCCAGTAGCTGTCGCCCAGGCTATCGACCCGGACACCACCGCTTTTGCGGCTGCTGGAGTGAATGAACTGGTTATCACCCAGGTAGATCCCGGCGTGACTGACACGCCCGCGACGCCCGTTGGTGGCGAAGAACAGCAGATCACCCGGCTTGAGTGCGCTGCGAGCGACAAGCGGTGCGTCCACGTTGATCATTTCGCGAGTGGAACGCGGCAGGTTCATGCCAGCCTCTTCACGGAACAGGTAACCGATGAAGCCGCTGCAATCGAAGCCAGCCTCTGAGGTACCACCGAAACGGTAACGGGTACCGATCAGCGACATGCCACGTTCAAGGATGCTGTCGGCCAGAACCGGAAGCTGGTAGGACTTGCCTTCGGCGAAGTCAGCCAGTTCTTTATTGGTAGCGATCTCTTCCTGGAAAAGGACGGAAGACGATTGCGATTGCGCCGTAACTGAATTTTGAACCTGTAGTTGTGGAGCCTGCTCGGACACTGGGGAGTGGGCAGCGCAACCGAACAACAGGGTAACGAGTGCGAGAGGCACGAGGGGTGCGAAGCGATTTAGCATGGGCACGACCGTGGCTGATAGTTGTAAAGAAGCCGAGACTATGCCCGCTATCAACCTCATTTGCAAATTCAATCGAACTTTATGTGACTTCCCGGCTTCTCGTTAACATCTAAGCGCTTAAGCCCCATATAGACGTTTGCGCAGCCTGCACACCGTAGGAAAGCGGATTTTCTGGCGCCTGAAATATGCCGCAGGCCGCGAAAAACCTGGGATTTTACCAGCCCAGCGTCTCTTTCAGGAACGGGATGGTCAGCTTGCGCTGAGCTTGAAGAGAGGCCTGATCGAGGCGTTCAAGCAGCTCGAACAACGCACTCATGCTGCGGGTGCCGCGAGTCAGAATGAAATGCCCGACCTCGTCGGTCAGGTGCAGACCGCGACGGGATGCGCGCAACTGCAACGCACGTAATTTATCCTCATCGGACAGCGGTCGCATCTGGAAAATCAGCGCCAGGGTCAGTCGCGATTTCAGGTCCGCCAGTTTAACCGGCAGTTCGCGCGGCGAAGTCGATGCGGCAATCAGCAGGCGCCGACCGCTGTCACGCAGTCGGTTGAACAGATGGAACAGCGCTTCTTCCCAATCCGCCCGCCCGGCGACTGCCTGTAAATCATCCAGGCAGACCAGTTCGTATTGTTCGAGGTTATCGAGAATTTCGACGCCGCGATCCAGCAGCTCGGCCAACGGCAGGTACACCGCCGGCTCTCCCAACTGCTCGAAGCGCAGACAGGCCGCCTGCAGCAGATGCGTACGCCCTACCCCGTCCTTGCCCCAGAGATAAATCAGGCTCTCGGTCCAGCCGGCGTCGGCTTCGCAAAGCCGCTCGACGTAGCCGAGTGCAGCGGCATTGGCGCCTGGGTAGTAATTGATAAAGGTAGCGTCATCACGCAGACGCACACCTAGGGGCAGCTGAATCGGTTTCATGCTGACTGAACAGTTCCAAAGGAACCGTTAGTGGCCTCTGTGTAAAGTTTGCGAAGTTTATACCCGTGACGCTGACCGCACAATGCGACAGACCATAAGCAAAATCAAAGGTTTGCGTTATCGCACTGGTTTCATGAGCGTTTCTTTGGCGGTGCCTGTGACAGCCGCGCAACGCTTAGGGGCCAGCCTGGCAGTGAACCAGGCCGCCCACGGCGGGTCATCGGCGAACCCTAAAGATCAGGATCCTCGACACCACTGTAAATATCGGAGTCTTTATACAAATCATGCACATGGCGCACCAGCACCATGATCACCGCTGCCACCGGCAACGCCAGCAGCACGCCGGTAAAACCGAACAGCTCACCCCCCGCCAGAATCGCGAAGATCACCGCCACCGGGTGCAGACCGATCCGGTCCCCCACCAGCAACGGCGTTAGCACCATGCCCTCCAGCGCCTGGCCGACCATGAACACCGCGACGATGCCAATCATTGGGTACAAGTCGCCGCCAAACTGGAACAGCCCGGCAATCAACGCCGCGCCAATCCCGATGACGAACCCCATGTACGGCACAATCGCCGCCAGACCGGCGATCAGACCGATCAACAGCCCGAGTTCCAGCCCGACCAGCATCAGCCCGGCCGCGTAGATCACGCCCAGCGCCACCATCACCAGCAACTGCCCGCGCACGAACGCACCGAGCACTTCGTGACATTCACCCGCCAGGGTGACCACACGTTCTTCACGATCACGGGGCAGAAGGCTGCGGATCTTGGCCATCATCACGTCCCAGTCCCGCAGCAAGTAGAAGCTCACCACCGGGATCAGTACCAGGTTGGCCAGCCAACCGATCAGGGCCAGGCCGGAAGCGGTCGCCTGGCTCAGCACCACGCCGACGATGTCAGTGGTCTGCCCCATGTGTTCGCTGATGGCGGCCTTGAGTTTGTCGAACTTCCAGAACCCATCCGACAGCCCGAACTTCGATTGCGCCCACGGCAGCGCGGTGTGCTGCAACCAATCGAGCATCTGTGGCGCCAGCTCATACAAGCGAAACAGCTGCTTGGCGAGCATCGGCACCAACACCAGCAGCAACGTGGTGAAGATCAACGTGAACAGCGCAAACACCGCCACCACGCCCCAGGTCCGGGACAGGCCAGCCTTTTCCAGCCGATCCACCAGTGGATCGAACAGATAGGCCAACAGCAGTGCCACCAGGAACGGCGTCAAAATCGGATGCAGCAGCCAGATAAACGCGCAGAGCAGCACCACTCCACCCAACCAGAACCAACGCCGTGTATCGGCCATGTACCACTCCATTTGCTGCTATATAAAGAAAGAAACCTTACCAACGGAACCGCAACTGCGGCACCGGAGAGGGCGTTGGTGCCGCGACAGGTGCGGAACCTTCGGCCGGCTGAACAGGCGCCGTCGGCGTCGGAGCCTCGCCCGCCGGAACTTCCTGCAACTTCGCCAGCGACAGCTGCGAGCGCAACTGATCGGCGCTCCCATTGACCCGATAGAGAATCCGGTCAGCATCGACGCTTTGCAGGCGTGCGCCAAACGGCTCCAGCAAGCGCCCGAGTGTCGCGTAACGCTCCAGGTTCATGCCCTGCACTTCCAGCAATTGCTCGCCTGAAGCCCCTGGCTTGACGACAAACCTTGGCGCCAGGCGCTGACTGACCGCCAGCATCACCGCGTCAGCCACGGCCGCCTGATCCGCGCCCTGGACGCTGCCCGCTTCCTTCTGATCGCCCAGCCACAAATGCCATTTTGCCTGCCACTGACCACCCTCTTCATGAGCATGCACCGCGAGCAGGGCGTCAGCGTTGTAGCGTTCCGATGCACCGTGCAACGGCGCCGCATCGGTTCCTTCAAGGTTCGGCGCCGTAGCGACCAATTGCTCGCTCAGGTCCGCCAATGGCAAGCGCAGCGGCAGGCCACGATGTTGCGCCGCGCGGCGCAGTGGCGCGGCGCTGGCCTGACCGTCACCGACCAGACTTGAACCTTCCGTTGCATCGTTCAACCACCACGCCAGGATCGATGGCCGATTCGCCCCCCACAGCGATAGACCGGCGCGGCGCAATGCTTGCTCGGTGCTGGCCGGGTCGAAATCGACCTTGAGCACTTCCGGCGGGCCGGCGTCGAAACCGTACTGGCTGATGATCTGTTGCGGGTCCTTGCGAATAGCCGCCAACCCCGGGCTTTGCGCAGCCTTGGGATCGCCGGTCAGGCGCAGCACCAGCGTGTCGAGCGCACGCTGGGTGGCTTGATCGCGCTCCTCAGGCGCCTGGCTGGTGACCGGCTCGCGCACCTGATAAAGGCTTTTGACGGTTTCGGCGTGACTCGCCAGGCTGATCAGGGACAAGCAGCCCACAAACAATGATCTGAAAAAACGCATGGAAGATTCCTGACGACAAGAGCAGCTGGAACTGACCGCATGAAGACAATCGAGCAAGGCTGTGACCATCGCCCGACGCAAAACATTCACACGTCGCGGTTAAGTTTTTCTCACTGCCATAACGATAGACGGTTAATCGCGATACCTTATACAGCCATGCGGGAGGCAACCAACACGGGCAATGGCGGTTTTTTTGTATCGATATGCCCCTGCGGTCGGCCTGAGGATGGCCGCTGCCCCTCAAGCCTGATAAAATCGCGCGCCTTCGCAGACCGGCGACAGCCGGGCACCCTGAATTCGCGCATGGCACATGCCCTTCGTTTTTTCGGCGGTCCCACTGGACTCGGTCGTTACCCCTGAATCCCCCCTAAAGGCCTGGATCATGAGCAAGCAACCCTCCCTGAGCTACAAGGACGCCGGTGTAGACATCGACGCCGGTGAAGCATTGGTCGAACGCATCAAGAGCGTCGCCAAGCGCACTGCGCGCCCGGAAGTCATGGGCGGCCTGGGCGGTTTCGGCGCCCTCTGCGAAATCCCGGCCGGCTACAAGCAACCCGTGCTGGTTTCCGGCACCGACGGCGTCGGCACCAAGCTGCGCCTGGCGCTGAACCTGAACAAGCACGACAGCATCGGCATCGACCTGGTGGCCATGTGCGTGAACGACCTGGTGGTTTGCGGCGCCGAGCCGCTGTTCTTCCTCGACTACTATGCCACCGGCAAACTGAACGTCGAGACCGCGACTCAGGTCGTCACCGGCATCGGCGCAGGCTGCGAACTGTCCGGCTGCTCCCTGGTCGGCGGCGAAACCGCTGAAATGCCTGGCATGTACGAAGGCGAAGACTACGACCTGGCCGGCTTCTGCGTTGGCGTCGTGGAAAAATCCGAAATCATCGACGGCTCGAAAGTCGCGTCCGGCGATGCCCTGCTCGCCCTGCCGTCTTCCGGCCCGCACTCCAACGGTTACTCGCTGATCCGCAAGATCATCGAAGTGTCCGGCGCCGACATCGAAAACATCCAGCTCGACGGCAAGCCGCTGACCGACCTGCTGATGGCCCCGACCCGCATCTATGTGAAGCCGCTGTTGAAGCTGATCAAGGACACCGGCGCCGTCAAGGCCATGGCCCACATCACCGGTGGCGGTCTGCTGGACAACATCCCGCGCGTGCTGCCAAAAGGTGCACAAGCGGTGGTCGACGTCGCCAGCTGGACCCGTCCTGCCGTGTTCGACTGGCTGCAAGAGCAAGGCAACGTCGACGAAAACGAAATGCACCGCGTGCTGAACTGCGGCGTCGGCATGGTGATCTGCGTGGCGCAAGAGCACGTTGAAACCGCCCTGAATGTCCTGCGTGAAGCCGGCGAACAGCCTTGGGTCATCGGTCAGATCGCCACCGCTGCCGAAGGCGCGGCACAGGTTGAACTGAAGAACCTCAAGGCTCATTAATGTCCGACACCTGTGATGTGGTGGTGCTGTTGTCCGGCACCGGCAGTAACTTGCAGGCCCTGATCGACAGCACGCGGACCGGCGACAGCCCGGTCCGCATCGCTGCGGTGATTTCCAACCGCGCCGACGCCTACGGGCTGCAACGTGCCAGGGACGCGGGTATCGACACCCGCTCCCTGGATCACAAGGCCTACGACGGCCGCGAGGCCTTCGATGCCGCGTTGATCGAACTGATCGACGCCTTCAATCCCAAACTCGTGGTCCTGGCCGGTTTCATGCGCATCCTCAGCGCTGACTTCGTCCGTCACTATGCGGGCCGCCTGCTCAATATCCATCCCTCGCTGCTGCCCAAATACAAAGGGTTACACACCCATCAGCGCGCGCTGGAGGCCGGTGACACCGAGCACGGTTGCTCCGTGCACTTTGTCACCGAGGAACTCGATGGCGGACCACTGGTCGTACAGGCAGTAATACCGGTAGAGTTGCACGATTCGCCGCAAAGTCTGGCGCAGCGAGTTCACACCCAGGAACACCTGATCTACCCGATGGCCGTCCGCTGGTTTGCCGAAGGTCGTTTATCTCTCGATGAACAAGGTGCTTTACTGGATGGGCAGTTACTCGCGGCCAGCGGCCACTTGATTCGAACCTAGGAGATTTTATGCGTCGCGCCCTGCTCTTCGCTTGCGCTCTGCTTGCCCTGCCATTCGCGCAGGCAGCGGAACTTCAACCCTTCTCCGCCAGCTACACCGCCGACTGGAAGCAGTTGCCCATGAGCGGCACCGCCGAGCGTAGCCTGACCAAGGAAGCCAACGGCGTCTGGAAGCTCAGCTTCAAGGCCTCGATGATGATCGCCAGCCTGACCGAAGAAAGCACCCTGACCCTGGACAAGGACACCCTGTTGCCCCAGTCCTACCACTTCGAACGTGGTGGCCTGGGCAAAGCCAAGAAGGCTGACCTGGATTTCGACTGGACCACCAAGATGGTCACCGGCACCGATCGCGGTGATGCGGTCAAGATCCCGCTCAACCGGGGCATGGTCGATAAATCCACTTACCAGCTGGCCCTGCAACACGACGTCGCCGCCGGCAAGAAAAGCATGAGCTATCAGGTGGTCGATGATGGCGAAGTCGATACCTATGACTTCCGCGTGCTGGGTTCGGAAAAAGTCGACACCAAGGCCGGCCAGATCGACGCGATCAAGGTCGAGCGCGTGCGCGACCCGACACAAAGCAAGCGCACCACCGTGCTGTGGTTCGCCAAGGACTGGGATTACCTGCTGGTCCGCCTGCAACAGGTCGAAACCGACGGCAAGGAGTACAACATCATGCTCCTCGACGGCAAGGTCAACGGCAAGGCTGTCAAAGGCAGCTGATCAGGATCGACACAGGAAGCCCCGCGATTGCGGGGCTTTTTTTCACCTTGAAAAAATCCGGATAAAACGCAGAACCTGTGGTGCAAGGTTACTGGCGAATCAGACCGAAAACCGCGCCACCATCGTGTTCAGGTCCACCGCCAGCCGCGACAGCTCCTGGCTCGCTGCACTGGTCTGGTTCGCGCCCGCCGAGGTCTGCAGCGCCAGGTCGCGGATGTTCATCAGGTTACGATCCACTTCCCGCGCCACCGCGGCCTGCTCCTCCGAAGCACTGGCAATGACCAGGTTACGCTCGTTGATCAAGGTGAACGCCGACGCAATTTCCTCCAGCGCGACACCGGCGGTTTTCGCCACATCAAGCGTTGAGCGCGCGCGCACATTACTCTGTTGCATCGAGCTAACCGCAGCGTCGGTGCCTTGCTGAATGCCTGAAATCATCTGTTCGATTTCCCGGGTCGACTGCTGCGTCCGGTGTGCCAGGGCCCGCACTTCGTCGGCCACCACCGCAAAACCGCGCCCGGCCTCCCCGGCCCGCGCTGCTTCAATCGCCGCATTCAACGCCAGCAGATTGGTCTGTTCGGCGATCGAACGAATTACGTCCAGCACCTTGCTGATGCCATAGACCTTCTGCGCAAGTTCCTCGACCTGCAAGGCATTGGCGGTGACGTCGTCGGCCAGGGCCTCAATCGACACGACCGTCTGATGCACCTGCTCGCGGCCATGTTGGGCGATCCGGTCGGACTCACAGGACGCTTCGGAGGTGGCGACCGCATTGCTCGCGACCTCTTCCACCGCCGCCGTCATCTGATTGACCGCCGTTGCCGCCTGATCGATTTCCAGGCTCTGTTGATGCAGGCCACGGGTCGCGTCTTCGGTCACGCAACTGAGTTCTTCCGAGGCCGAGGCCAGTTGGCTGGATGAGTCGGAAATACGCCGAATGGTGTCGCGCAGATTCTGCTGCATACTTTTGAGCGCCTGCAGCAGGCGCGCCGGCTCGTCCTTGCCAATGATGCTGATCTCACCGGTCAGATCACCACCCGCCACGCCCTCGGCCACTTTCAACGATTGCGAGAGCGGCAAGACGATGCTACGGGTCAGCAGTAGCGCCAGGCCGATGGTCAGCAGCGCCGCCGCCGCGACCATCACCCCCACCCAAATGCGGGAATGGCTGAACACCAGGCGCCCCGCCTCGGTGGCGAGATTGGCGTTGTGCTTGTTCAGTTCCACCAACGCCTTAAGGGTTACGGTGATGTCATCGGCCAGCGGATTCATCTCACCATTGAGAATCACCGCCGCGGCGTCCACTCGTCCCTGAGCGGAAAGGCTCATCACCTGACTTTGAAATTGCAGGTACTTCTGCTCGGAGGCCTTGAAGCGGTCAAACAGCACACGCTCCTCCGGCAGCACGATCAGGCGGTCGTAGCGCTGCTGCGCTTCGTTGAGCACACTCTTGAGTTCGTTGAGTTTGCCGACATTTTGCTCCAGCGCCTGCGGATCGCGGTTGAGCAAAAGGCGCATGGTCAAGGCCCGCAGCCGCAGCATGTCCTGACTCATTTCACCGACCGCCATCACGCTGGGCAGCCAGTTGTCGTCGACCTGATCGGACTGAGCCCGCATGTTGGACATTTGCAGCAGGGCGAACGCCCCCAACCCGGACACCATCAATGCCAGCAAGCCAAAACCCAGGCCCGCACGCGGCGCAATATTGAGACTTCTGATACTCATTGCTTTGGTTCCTTCCAAAAAAAGCGCTGCATCATACCTGCAGCTGGTTTTCCTGGAAGGTATCGGCTCGTAGAAATTTTGCGTAAGACCAAAACGTGATATCAAAACGCCAAATTACTTCGATCAATGGGTGTATCGAAAATCAGCAAGTTCGAATCAGCACCGACAGGAATTGAATCCTGGACAGCAGGAGCCTCTCCGACAAGAAAGTGGAACGCGTATCCGGAGGAATGCTCTATAACTTCAAGGTCTTTTTTGACCCACCGACTTTTCCTACTGCCGAGGTTCCTCATGACCGTTACCGTCAATACCGTTTCCGCCGAAGGTTTTCGCCATAGCGTACAAATCGATGAGCACGAACTGTTTGCCGATGTGCCGACCTCCGCGGGCGGTGAAGGCTCTGCACCCGGACCACACGATTACTTCGACGCCGCACTCGGCGCGTGCAAGGCCCTGACCCTGAAGATGTATGCGAAGAAGAAAGACATCCCGCTGACCGGTGTCACGGTCGAGGTCAAACGCGACAACAGTGAAGAGCAGAAAGGCAAATACGCCCTGCACGTCAAGTTGACCCTCAAGGGAGTGCTCACCGACGCCCAGCGCGACGAACTGCACCGTGTGGCCGACCGCTGCCCGGTGCACAAGCTGATGACCACCACCGACGTCAGCATCGAAACCCATCTGTCCGAAGGCGCCTTCAGCCAATAGCGGCAAGGGTCAGGCAAGCGGGTTATGCTCCATGCGTCACCCGCTCAGCCTGGAAAGCACCATGAACTCTCCGCTTGTGATCCGCCCTCGTGCCGAAGATGTCGAGGGCCAACCGATTCTTCGTCCATTGCCGTCAGCCAAATGCCGCAGCGTCGGGCCTTTCGTGTTTTTCGACCACATGCTTGAAACCCGCTATCCCGCGGGCAAAGGCATGAATATTCGTCAGCATCCGCACATCGGTCTGTCGACCCTCACCTACTTGTTCGAAGGAAAAATCCAGCACAAAGACAGCCTCGGTTCCGATCAGGTCGTGGAAGCCGGTGACGTCAGCTGGATGACCGCAGGCAGCGCCATTGCCCACGTCGAGCGCACACCCGAGCCTTTGAAAGACAGCGGATTCACCCTGCACGGCCTGCAGATCTGGCTGGCATCGCCGAAGGATCATGAGCAGGGTCCGGGGCATTACAGTCATCACCCGGCGGCGACATTGCCGGTCAGCGATAACCTTGGAGTGCAGATCCGGATGATTGCCGGGTCAGGCTTTTGCCTGGAATCCCCAGTGCCGGTGCTTTCTCCTACGCTGTACGCGGAACTGAACCTGAAAACCGCGACAACGCTGCTGATTCCTACCGAACATGAAGAGCGGGCGCTGTATGTCTTGAGCGGCGATGTGCAGCTCGATGGCGAGCCGATTGAACCGCATGCATTGGTGGTGCTGCCTGCGGGGGAAGAAATGACCCTGTTTGCCGAGAGTGATGCTCATGCGGTGCTGTTTGGCGGTGCACCTTTGGATGGACCGCGACGGATCAATTGGAACTTTGTGGCCAGTGATCCGGCGGCGATCGATGAAGCGCGCCGCAAGTGGGCGGCCGGGGATTGGCCGAAAGTGCCAGGGGAAAACGAGCGGATCGAATTGCCTTGAATGTTTCGCTGTCAGTGACTCCGCGAATGCCAAGCAAAAACCCAAAATGAAAAAAACCCGCCGAAGCGGGTTTTTTTATGCGGCGCAGTTAAACCGACAGTTCAACCAACAGCTTGTTGAGACGGCGCACATACGCGGCCGGGTCTTTCAGGCTGTCGCCGGCTGCCAGGGCAGCCTGATCGAAGAGAATGTGTGACAAGTCGCCGAAGCGTTCGTCGCTTTGCTCGTTGTCGAGCTTCTCGATCAGCGGGTGAGCCGGGTTGAACTCGAAGATCGGCTTCGAATCCGGGACCTTCTGGCCGCTGGCTTCGAGGATCTGCCGCATTTGCAGACCGAGGTCCTGTTCGCCGATGGCCAGGATCGCCGGGGAATCGGTCAGACGGTGCGATACCCGCACTTCGGCGACGGAATCGCCCAATGCAGTTTTCAGACGCTCGACCAAGCCCTCTTTGGACTTGGCGACTTCTTCCGCGGCTTTCTTGTCCTCTTCCGAGTCCAGATTGCCCAGGTCCAGGTCACCGCGCGCCACGTCGACGAAGCTCTTGCCGTCGAAGTCGCTGAGGTAGCTCATCAGCCACTCGTCAATGCGGTCGGTCAGCAGCAGCACTTCGATGCCTTTCTTGCGGAAGACTTCCAGGTGCGGGCTGTTTTTGACCGCTTCGAATTTCTCGCCGGTCAGGTAGTAAATCTTGTCCTGACCTTCCTTGGCGCGTGCCAGGTAATCGGCCAGACCCACGTCTTGTTCGCCTTCGCTGCCCTGGGTGGAAGCAAAGCGCAGCAGGCCGGCGATTTTCTCCTTGTTGGCGAAGTCTTCTGCCGGGCCTTCCTTCATGACCTGGCCGAAGTTCTTCCAGAAGCCCTTGTATTGCTCAGGCTCGTTCTTCGCCAGTTTTTCCAGCATATCCAGCACGCGCTTGGTCAACGCCGACTTCATGGAGTCGATGATCGGGTCTTTCTGCAGGATTTCCCGCGACACGTTCAACGACAGGTCATTGGAATCGACCACGCCTTTGATGAAGCGCAGGTACAGCGGCAGGAACGACTCGGCCTGGTCCATGACGAACACACGCTGCACGTACAGTTTCAGGCCTTTCGGCGCTTCGCGCTGGTACAGGTCGAACGGAGCACGCGCTGGCACATAAAGCAGCGAGCTGTACTCGAGCTTGCCTTCGACCTTGTTGTGGCTCCAGCTCAGCGGGTTTTCGAAATCATGAGCAATATGTTTGTAGAACTCCTGATATTCCTCGTCCTTGATCTCGGTGCGAGGACGGGTCCACAGGGCGCTGGCACGGTTGACGGTTTCCCATTCAACGGCCGGTTTCTCTTCGCCTTCGGCGGCTGCCACTTCTTTCGGCAACTCGATCGGCAAAGCGATGTGATCGGAGTACTTCTTGATGATGTTGCGCAGACGCCAACCATCGGCAAACTCGTCTTCACCGGACTTCAGGTGCAGGACGATGCGAGTGCCGCGCTCGGCTTTCTCAATGGTCGCGACTTCGAAATCGCCTTCGCCCTTGGACGACCAATGCACGCCTTCACTGGCGGCAGCGCCGGCACGACGGCTGAACACGTCGACTTTATCGGCAACGATGAAGGCCGAGTAGAAACCGACGCCGAACTGACCGATCAGGTGCGAATCCTTTTTCTGATCGCCGGTCAGGTGTTTCATGAAATCAGCAGTACCGGATTTGGCGATAGTCCCCAGGTGGGTAATCGCGTCTTCACGGCTCATGCCGATACCGTTGTCTTCGAGGGTGACGGTTTTCGCGTCCTTGTCGAAGCTCACACGGATTTTCAGCTCGGCGCCACCTTCCAGCAACTCAGGCTTGGACAGGGCTTCGAAGCGTAATTTGTCGACAGCGTCAGAGGCGTTCGAGATCAATTCGCGAAGGAAAATTTCCTTGTTGGAATACAGCGAATGGATCATGAGGTGCAGCAGCTGCTTCACCTCGGTCTGGAAGCCCAGGGTTTCCTTTTGAGTTTCCACACTCATGGTCATCAAACTCCAATCAGATGGCAGTGGCCCCGACCTTGAGGGTCGGCGGCGGGTTGTCATCAAAGTTGGGGGCTGAGATCAGGATTTCAAGGGCTCATCGATTTTGAAATGGGCGCGCGCCGTGGCAATCGGCTCGGCTTCGGTGCTTTGCCACGCCGTCACGGCCACGTTCGCCACTCGGCGCCCCTGACGGCACACCTGACAGCGGGCCCAGGTGTCGCGGAAATGTCCGGCGCGCAGGTAGTCCAGCGAGAAGTCGATGATCTTCGGCACGCCTGGCGAGCCGGTGAGGATCAGCAAGTGCAATGCGGCGGACAGCTCCATGAAACCAGCAATCACGCCGCCATGAATCGCCGGGAGTAAAGGGTTACCAATGTTGTCCTTGTTCGCCGGCAGGCGGAATAACAGGTCATCGCCGACGCGCGAACATTCAATCCCGATCAGCTTGGCGTAGGGAATCAGGTGCAACAGCGACGCGTAGTTGCCCTGCTCGTGGGCCTGTTGCAGTTGTTCCTTGAAGGTCTCGGTCATTTCACCGCTCCAGCAATCACGCCACCAAAACCCTGGGTGCCTTTGACAGCCTTGCCCATGCGCATGAAAGTGCCCACGACGTGGGCGATGGGCTGTTCCGGATCGTCCTGATAGGCAAAACCACGGGCGAAGATCACGTCCGTGGTCACCCGGTAGCATTGGGCGAAGCCATACACATCTTTATGCGGCTCGGCGGCGTGCATGTAGTCGATGCGCAGGTCGAGGGTCGGGCAGACTTCGAATTCGGGCAACACGCAGAGAGTGGCCATGCCACAGGCCGTGTCCATCAGCGAGGTCAGCGCGCCGCCGTGGATCACGCCGGTTTGCGGGTTGCCAACAATTTGCGGGCTGTACGGCAGAAGAACGGTCAGTCCTTCGTGACTGGCGCTATGAACCCGCAGCCCGAGTACCTGACAGTGCCTCAGCGCCGAGAGAAATCGCGTCGCACGCTCAAAAACGGGGTTTTCGGCCATTTGATAAAAACTCTTCTTAGTATTCGGACATCGCACTAGGCGTATTCGGTAAAAGTTCCCGTGGGATTAATCTTATATATCTGAACGAATTGAGGAACTTAACCCTGATGGGTGTGCTCGAAAGGCCAGTAGATATTTTCCATAAGGAGAAACACCCCATGCGTAAGACTTTAGCTATTGCCTTGATGTTGACCGCTTCCCTCGGTCTCGCTGCCTGCGATAAAAAATCCGAGGACAAAGCTCAAGATGCCAACCAACATGCTGAGCAAGCTCAGCAAGACATGAACAAAGCTCAGGATAAAGTGAACGACGCAGCGAAAGAAAACGCCGAAGCTGCCAAAGCTCAGGCTGAATCGAACGAAGCCGCTGCAAAAGAAGCACCTAAAAACTAAATCGGTTTTTGCGTGATTAAAGAAAACCCGCCAAGTGCGGGTTTTCTTTTGCCTGTCATTTCCCCGTTAGAGCAAAATAGTTCTAAAAGTCGGACTAATCATGAGCAGCAATGAACACACTAGCCCGACTAACCAGACCAGACTTCGCTGCCAGGCGAGATCGCCCCAATAGCACAGTAAGTAAATGACGCGCGTGATCACGAAGATGATCGCCAGTGAGTCAATCAGCCATCCCGCGGTCTGCGTGGTGTGGGCCATCAACACCCCTACCGCAAACAGAATGAATGCCTCGATACAGTTCTGATGCGCCGCCAACGCACGGGCGCCAAAACCGGTGAGTTGCGCCTGTTGCTGTCGCGGCGAGTGATTGTCGTAGCCACCCTGCTCTTTCATGGCTTTGGCCACCGGCATGCGGGCCACGTAAACCAGCAAGGCACTGATAAACACACACCAGAACGGAATACTCATCAAGCGGCCTCTTTGTTGGCTTCGGGCAAGGGTGCCTCTGTAGGGGTATAGACCATCACATCGAGAACGTCGGAATGAAATTCCCGGCGATAGAGCACCAATACCACGCCGGCGCTCATCAACATGAACAACCACGGGCTGACAAACCAGGCCAGCATGGTCATGCCGAAATAATAGGAACGCAGGCCAAAGTTGAACTGGTTGGCGGCCATCGAGATGACCCGTGCCGCCCGGGCCGCGAAAGCTTTACGTTCCTGCTCCGAGACGTGGCGCTCGCCCACCATCGGTGCCGAACCGATCAGAATGGCGGCAAAGTTGTACTGGCGCATGCACCAGCTGAACGTGAAGAACGCGTAGACAAATACCAGCGCCAGGCACAGCAACTTGATCTCCGACATGCCCTGTGAAGCCTGTTGCACCATCGGGATATCCGCCAGCAACGACACCGCCCTTTCCGATGCGCCCAGTACGGTAAGAATGCCGGCCAGGATGATCAGGGTGCTGGAGGCGAAGAACGACGCGTTGCGTTCCAGGTTGCCGACTACGCTGGCGTCGGCGATGCGGTTGTCCCGCAGCAGCATCCGGCGCATCCAGTCTTCGCGATACAGGTGCAACACGCTGGCCAGGCACGCGGTGTCGCGACCTTTCCACGTGGCGTAACGAGTGTAGCCACCCCAGCAAACGACGAACCAGACGGCGGCGAGAATATGGATCAGGTTGGTGTGGATGAACGACATGCAGGTCCTTGTGATGTGTTTTAGGGCTTCGACGTTAGCGGAAACGAAAAGGCACCGCACCCCTTCATAAAAAAATGCCCGGCATCGATTGATACCGGGCATTTCTTTGATGCTTGCAGCGCGTCGTGAGTGCCTTACGCCAGCGCTTCCTCACGTTTGCCCAGCAGGCGGTCGCACACCACCGCGACCACCAACGTCATGAACGACGGCACCAGCCATGCCAGGCCTTGCTCGCTCAGCGGCAGGTGTGCCAGTTGACTCGGCATCCAGTCCGCCAGACCTGCGCCCTTGAGCGCGTCGATCAGGCCGAAGATGAACGACACCAGCATTACCGGACCGACGATGCGACCCTGCTCATGCCAGAAGTCCTTGCAGAAGCTCAGGGCGACCAACGCGATGCAGGGCGGGTAGATCGCGGTGAGGACCGGGATCGAGAACGCAATCAGCTTGGTGAGGCCCAGGTTGGACACCAGCAGGGAAAATGCAGCCAGGATAATGACCAGGGCCTTGTAGGACAGTGGCAGCACGCGGCTGAAGTATTCGGCACAGGCGCAGGTCAGACCGACAGCGGTCACCAGGCACGCCAAGGAGATCAGTACCGCGAGGAAACCGCTGCCCAGCGAGCCGAAGGTGTGCTGGACATAAGCGTGCAAGACCGCCGCGCCGTTGGTCGCACCGGCCGCCACTTCGTGGCTGCCCGAACCGAGACGGAACAGGCTGACGTACACCAGCGCCAGGCCGACCCCGGCAATCAGTCCGGCAATGATCGCGTAACGGGTGATCAGCGCGGGCGACTCGACGCCACGGGAACGGATGGCGTTGACGATGACAATCCCGAACACCAGCGCACCCAGGGTATCCATGGTCAGGTAACCATTGATGAACCCCTGAGAGAAAGGCGCAGCGACATATTCCGGTGTCGCCACGCCGATATCGCCGGCCGGCAACGCGAACGCGGCAATGCCGAGCACGGCCAGGGCGATAATCTTCAGCGGCGCGAGGAAACGTCCTACGGTATCGAGCAAACGGCCCGGGTAGAGCGAGATGAAAAACACCAGCAGGAAGTACACCGAGCTGTAGAGGAACAGCGCCAATGGGCTTTCGCCGGTCAACGGCGCCAGGCCCACTTCGAACGATACGGTCGCGGTGCGCGGCGTCGCGAACAGAGGGCCAACGGCGAGGTAGCACGCGGCGGCCAGCAAACCGCCGGCGACTTTACCGATCGGACTGCTCAGGGCATCCATGGCCCCACCGACCTTGGCCAGGGCAACCACGGTGATGACCGGCAGACCGACCGCGGTGATCAGAAAGCCCAGCGCCGCTATCCAGACATGAGGCCCGGACTGCAAACCGACGATGGGCGGGAAGATGATGTTGCCAGCCCCGACAAACAGGGCAAACGTCATAAAGCCAAGTGCCAGGATGTCCTGGCCTTTCAACACTTTCATTACGGAAATACCACACTACTGAATCGGAATTTAGAGAGGGATTTCCCATGGGGGTGAGGGAAATGCTGTCGGTCCGCATAGGACTGACCCGTTTAGCGCGTAGCGGCCTTGTGGGCTGCGGTCGCAAAAATGGCGGCTAGCCTAACGAATTTGCGCTTGAAACGCACTGTTAGGGGGCGAACATTCCGATCTACGACATCTTCGTGTCGCGTTTTAGTATGAAAACGTTCAGCGACTGACAGTCCGTCATCGCGAGCAGGCTCGCTCCACAGTGGTTGTGTGAATACAAGTCCATTGTGGGAGCGAGCTTGCTCGCGATGGCATCCCCAGAAAATTCGCAGATTCCGGAAACAACAAAGGCCACCCGAAGGTGGCCTTTGCCTGGTGAAGCGTCAGCTAAGCGCGAGGCTTACTTGACAGCCCAACCGGTCAGCTCGGCCAGGGCCTTGCCGATGTCTGCCAGCGAACGCACGGTTTTAACGCCTGCGTCTTGCAGAGCAGCGAATTTCTCGTCTGCAGTGCCTTTGCCGCCAGAGATGATTGCACCAGCATGGCCCATGCGCTTGCCCGGAGGAGCAGTCACACCCGCGATGTAGGAAACAACCGGCTTGGTCACGTGTGCCTTGATGTAGGCAGCCGCTTCTTCTTCAGCCGAACCGCCGATCTCGCCGATCATGACGATCGCTTCGGTCTTCGGGTCTTCCTGGAACAGCTTCAGGATGTCGATGAAGTTGGAGCCCGGGATCGGGTCACCGCCGATGCCGACGCAAGTCGACTGACCGAAACCGGCGTCAGTGGTCTGCTTCACAGCTTCGTAGGTCAGGGTGCCGGAACGCGAAACGATACCGACCTTGCCTGGCAAGTGAATGTGACCTGGCATGATGCCGATCTTGCATTCGCCTGGAGTGATAACGCCTGGGCAGTTAGGGCCGATCAGGACTACGCCCAGCTCGTCGCACTTAACTTTAGCGTCCAGCATGTCCAGGGTAGGAATGCCTTCGGTGATGCAAACGATCAGCTTGATGCCGCCGAATGCCGCTTCCAGGATGGAGTCCTTGCAGAAAGGAGCTGGAACGTAGATCACGCTGGCGGTCGCGCCAGTGGCAGCTACAGCGTCTTTCACGGTGTTGAACACTGGCAGGCCCAGGTGCTCGGTGCCGCCTTTGCCCGGTGTTACGCCACCGACCATCTTGGTGCCGTATTCGATGGCTTGCTGGGTGTGGAAACTACCTTGCGAACCGGTAATACCCTGGCAGATAACTTTGGTGTCTTTATTGATCAGGACGCTCATTATTTGCCCTCCGCAGCTTTAACGACTTGTTGAGCAGCGTCGGTCAGGCTGGTAGCAGCGATGATGTTCAAACCGCTTTCTGCCAGTACTTTAGCGCCCAGCTCAGCGTTGTTGCCTTCAAGGCGAACAACAACCGGGATTTTCACGCCGACTTCTTTCACGGCGCCGATGATGCCTTCGGCAATCATGTCGCAACGAACGATGCCGCCGAAGATGTTGACCAATACTGCAGCGACGTTAGTGTCGGACAGAATGATCTTGAACGCTTCGGTTACGCGTTCCTTGGTAGCACCACCGCCCACGTCGAGGAAGTTGGCTGGTTTGCCGCCATGCAGGTTGACGATGTCCATGGTACCCATGGCCAGGCCAGCACCGTTGACCATGCAACCGATGTTGCCTTCCAGCGCTACGTAGTTCAGTTCGAACTTGGCAGCGTGCGCTTCGCGCGGATCGTCTTGCGACGGATCGTGGAAAGTCTTCAGCTTAGGCTGACGGTACATGGCGTTGGCGTCGATGTTGATCTTGGCGTCGAGGCAATGCAGATCGCCGTCAGCCTTGATCACCAGCGGGTTCACTTCCAGCAGAGCCAGGTCGTGATCCTTGAACAGCTTGGCCAGACCCACGAAGATCTTGGCGAACTGAGCAACCTGCTTGCCTTCCAGACCCAGCTGGAATGCCAGCTCGCGACCCTGGAATGGCTGAGCGCCAACCAGTGGATCGATAGTGGCTTTCAGAATTTTTTCTGGAGTGTCGTGAGCGATTTTCTCGATGTCCACGCCACCTTCGGTGGAAGCCATGAACACGATGCGACGGCTCGAACGGTCAACGACAGCGCCCAGGTACAGCTCTTTAGCGATATCAGTGCACGATTCAACCAGGATCTTGGTGACTGGCTGACCATTGGCGTCAGTCTGGTAAGTCACCAGACGCTTGCCCAGCCACTGCTGTGCGAATGCCTTAGCGTCTTCTTTGCTGCGAACCAGCTTGACGCCGCCCGCTTTACCGCGACCACCGGCGTGAACCTGGGCTTTGACAACCCACTCGCTGCCGCCGATTTTGTCGCAAGCTTCTGCTGCTGCTTCCGGGGTGTCTACCGCGTAACCGGTGGATACTGGCAGGCCGTACTCAGCGAACAGCTGCTTACCCTGATACTCGTGAAGATTCATGCTTATTACCGTCTTCGTTAGGTACTGCGCATTCGGTGCTGCACTCGTTGGAGTGCCGCACCACCTGTGACTGCTGCTTGCGTAGCGGGGGCTACGCAAGGCTGCGTCCAGCGGATATTCCGCGGTGAGTCTTGCATGCAAGGCTCACGACGGGCCATACCGCCGTGGTTTCTTATTGTCTTAACGCTTCTTGCGGTTGGCGATGTGGATGGCGCCGCCATTCACTGCCAGAGCAGCTTCGTGCAAGGCTTCAGACAGGGTCGGATGGGAGAAAACCATCATGCCCAGGTCTTCAGCGCTGGTGCCGAATTCCATACCGATCGCGCCCTGCTGAACCAGTTCTGCAGCGCTCGGGCCAATCACGTGGACGCCCAATACGCGGTCAGTCTTGGCATCGGCAATGACTTTCACGAAACCGCCGGTGTCGTTGGCTGCCATGGCACGGCCACTGGCTGCGAACGGGAAGGTGCCAACGTTAACTTCAACGCCTTCAGCCTTCAAGGTCTGCTCGGTTTTACCGACCCACGCGATTTCCGGGTGAGTATAAATAACAGACGGGATCAGGTCATAGTTGATTTGGGCTTTGTGGCCCTTGATGCGCTCAACCACCATGATGCCTTCTTCGGACGCCTTGTGCGCCAGCATCATGCCGCGAACCACGTCGCCGATCGCGTAAACGCCCGGTACGCTGGTGGCGCACTGGTCGTCAACGAACACGAAACCGCGCTCGTCGATGTTCACACCGCTGTCGGCCGCCAACAGTTCGGTGGTCACTGGACGGCGACCAACGGCAACGATCAGTTTGTCGAACGTGATGTTCTGTTCGCCGTTGGCATCGGTGTAGTTCACCACGACTTCGTCGCCGTTCACTTTGGAACCGGTGACGCGAGCGCCCAGCTTGATGTCCAGACCTTGTTTGGTCAGGGTTTTGAAGGCTTCCTTGGAAACCGCGTCGTCCGCTGCTGGCAGGAACTTCTCCAGCGCTTCCAGGACAACCACTTCAGAACCCAGACGCGACCAGACCGAACCCAGTTCCAGACCGATGACGCCGGCGCCGATCACGCCCAGACGCTTCGGTACGGATTGGAATTCCAGCGCGCCGGTCGAATCGACGATCACGTTCTGGTCAACCGGAGCCGGTGGGATGTCGATCGGACGGGAGCCGGAAGCCAGGATCACGTTCTCGGCTTCGATGATTTCAACGCTGCCGTCTGGCTTGGTCAGCTCGACTTTCTTGCCGGCCAGCAGTTTGCCGTGGCCTTGCAGGGAAGTGACGCCGTTCGCCTTGAACAGGGTGGCAACGCCAGAGGTCAGGCCTTTGACGATGTTGGCTTTACGGCCAACCATTGCCGACACGTCCATGGTCACGCCAGCGTGGTTGATACCGTGGATCGCGAAGCCTTCTTTGGCTTCCTTGTATTTCCAGGAGCTGTCCAGCAGCGCCTTGGATGGAATGCAACCGACGTTCAGGCAAGTACCGCCGAGGGCCAGTTTGCCTTCCTTGTCGGTGTATTTCTCGATGCAGGCAGTGGAGAGGCCCAGTTGCGCTGCTTTAATGGCAGCCACGTAGCCGCCAGGGCCCGCACCAATCACTACCACGTCGAATTTCTGAGTCATGTGTCATTCCTTCTCGAATCAAACCGGACGGCCCCTTTTGGGGACCGTCGTGGGACGAAGCTGGTCGTTACAGGTGGGCCGCCCGTCATGCAGCGGCCCGTGCAACGAAATCAGATATCCAGCAGCAAACGAGCCGGGTCTTCCAGCAGGTTCTTGATGGTAACCAGGAAGGTCACAGCTTCTTTGCCATCGATCAGACGGTGATCGTAGGACAGTGCCAGGTACATCATCGGACGGATAACGACTTGACCGTTGATCGCCATAGGACGCTGCAGAATGTTGTGCATGCCCAGGATGGCCGCTTGTGGCGGGTTGACGATCGGGGTCGACATCATCGAACCGAAGGTACCACCGTTGGTGATGGTGAACGTACCGCCGGTCATTTCGTCCATCGACAGTTTGCCGTCGCGGGCCTTCTTGCCGAAGGTGGCGATGCCGCCTTCGATTTCAGCCAGGCTCATCAGTTCGGCGTTACGCAGAACCGGTACAACCAGGCCGCGGTCGCTGGAAACAGCAACACCCACGTCGGCGTAGCCGTGGTAAACGATGTCGGCACCGTCGATCGAGGCGTTGACAGCCGGGAAGCGTTTCAGCGCTTCGGTGGCCGCTTTCACGAAGAACGACATGAAGCCCAGGCGCACGCCGTTGTGGGACTTCTCGAACTGGTCCTTGTACTTCGAACGCAGGGCCATGACTTCGGTCATGTCGACTTCGTTGAAGGTGGTCAGCATCGCCATGTTCGACTGGGCTTCAACCAGACGCTCGGCAACCTTGGCACGCAGACGGGTCATCGGAACGCGTTTTTCAACACGGTCACCGGCAGTGAACACTGGAGCGGAAGCGGCAGGCGCAGCAGCCTTGGCAGGAGCGGCGGCCGGCGCGGCTTTCTTGGCGGCAATAGCTGCAACCACGTCTTCCTTGGTCACGCGACCACCTTTGCCGGTACCGGCAACGGAAGCGACGGCGATGCCGTTTTCTTCAGCCAGCTTGCGAGCAGCCGGTGCAGCAACCGGATCGTCTTCGCCTTCGGCGGCTGGCGCAGCAGCCTGTGCAGCGGCCGGAGCAGCAGCGGCAGCCGGAGCAGCGGCAGCAGCGCCACCCGCTTCGATCGAGCCCAGCACTTCGTCGGACAGAACGGTGTCGCCTTCGTTCTTGACGATAGCGCCCAGCACGCCGTCAGCAGTCGCCAACACTTCCAGCACAACCTTGTCGGTTTCGATGTCGACGATCAGATCGTCACGCTTTACAGCGTCGCCCGGTTTTTTGTGCCAGGTGGCAACGGTGCCATCGGCAACCGATTCCGGAAAAGTGGGGGCTTTGATTTCGATAGCCATTATCTGTGGGTCCTTAAATTCGGTTTCAGGTGCGCGAAGGCGTTAAACAGTAAAGGCGTCTTGCAGCAGTTTTTCCTGCTGCTCAGCGTGCATCGATGCATAACCACAAGCAGGTGCAGCAGAAGCATCACGGCCGGCGTATTCGAGTACGAGCGACTTGTTGTGATTGCCAACGATGCGGCGCATGTGATGCTGGCTGCAGTACCAGGCACCCTGGTTCATCGGCTCTTCCTGACACCAAACGATATGTTTGAGGTTGGTATAAGGAGCCAGGACTTCATTCAAGTCGTCCTCAGGGAATGGGTACAGCTGCTCGATACGCACGATGGCGATGTCATCACGACCTTCGGCACGGCGTTTTTCCAGCAGGTCGTAGTAGACCTTGCCGCTACACAGGACAATGCGCTCGACCTTTTTCGGGTCCAGTGCATCGATTTCCGGGATAACGGTCTGGAACGAACCTTCGGCCAGATCTTCCAGGGTCGATACGGCGAGTTTGTGACGCAGCAGCGACTTCGGTGTCAGCACGATCAACGGCTTGCGCAGCGGGCGAATCACCTGACGACGCAGCAAGTGGTAGATCTGAGCCGGGGTAGTCGGTACGGCAACCTGGATGTTGTGCTCGGCGCACAGCTGCAGGTAACGCTCCAGACGAGCCGACGAGTGCTCCGGACCCTGACCTTCATAACCGTGTGGCAGCAGCATGGTCAGACCGCAGAGACGGCCCCACTTGTGCTCGCCACTGGTGATGAACTGGTCGATAACCACCTGGGCACCGTTGGCGAAGTCGCCGAACTGGGCTTCCCAGATCACCAACGCATCAGGCGTGGTGGTCGAGTAACCGTATTCGAACGCCAGTACGGCTTCTTCGGACAGGAACGAATCGTACAAGTCGAAACGTGGCTGGCCGTTGAACAGGTTCTGCAACGGGATGTAGGTACCCGCGTCTTTCTGGTTGTGCAGGACAGCGTGACGGTGCGAGAACGTGCCGCGACCGATGTCCTGACCCGTCATGCGAATCGGGTGACCTTCGAACGCCAGGGTCGCGTACGCCATGGTTTCGGCGTAACCCCAGTTGATCGGCAGGCCGCCGGCTTGCATCTTCTGACGGTCTTCGTAGATTTTCGAGACCTGGCGCTGGACCACGAAGCCTTCCGGAATTTCCAGCAGCTTGGCGGACAGTTCCTGCAAGGTTTTCAGATCGAAACGCGTGTCGTGACGTGCTGTCCAGGCGTGGCCCAGGTACGGACGCCAGTCCACGAACAACTCTTTGTTCGGCTCTTTGACCAGGCTTTTTACAACGTGCAGACCGTTGTCCAGCGCGTTGCGGTATTCGTCGACTTTCGACTGGACACGCTCTGCGTCCAGCACGCCGGCCTGGGTCAGACGATCGGCATACAGCTCACGGGTGGTGCGCTGTTTGGTGATCTGCTGATACATCAGAGGCTGAGTGCCGCTTGGCTCGTCGGCCTCGTTGTGGCCGCGACGACGGTAGCAGACCAGGTCGATCACCACGTCACGCTTGAACTGCATGCGGTAGTCGATGGCCAGCTGGGTTACGAACAACACGGCTTCCGGATCATCGCCATTCACATGGAGGATCGGCGCCTGGATCATTTTCGCAACGTCGGTTGCGTACTCGGTGGAACGCGAGTCCAGCGGGTTGCTGATGGTGAAACCGACCTGGTTGTTGATCACGATGTGCACGGTGCCGCCGGTCTTGAAACCGCGGGTCTGCGACATCTGGAAGGTTTCCATCACCACGCCTTGACCGGCAAATGCCGCGTCGCCGTGGATGGAGATCGGCAGAACCTTCTCGCCAGTAGGATCGTTACGGCGATCCTGGCGGGCGCGAACCGAGCCCTCGACCACTGGCGATACGATCTCCAGGTGGGACGGGTTGAACGCCATGGCCAGGTGAACTTCACCGCCGGTGGTCATCACGTTGGACGAGAAGCCCTGGTGGTATTTAACGTCACCGGAACCCAGCTCGACCTTCTTCTTGCCTTCGAACTCGTCGAACAGCTCGCGCGGGTTCTTGCCGAAGGTGTTGACCAGCACGTTCAGACGGCCACGGTGGGCCATGCCGATCACGATTTCCTTGGTGCCGTAGGAACCGGAACGCTGGATCAGCTCGTCGAGCATCGGAATCAGGCTTTCGCCGCCTTCCAGGCCGAAACGCTTGGTGCCCGGGTATTTGGTGCCCAGGTATTTTTCCAGGCCTTCGCCGGCGGTGACGCGCTCGAGCAGGTGGCTCTTGATGTCGGCGGAGTACGTTGGACGACCACGCACGCTTTCCAGACGCTGCTGGAACCACTGGCGCTGCTCGGAATCGGTGATATGCGTAAATTCAGCGCCGATGGTGCGGCAATATGTCTGCTGCAACGCTTCGTGAATTTCGCGTAGGCTCGCTTCCTCTTTGCCGATGAACAGGTCGCCGGCACGGAAGGTCGTATCAAGATCGGCATTGGTCAAGCCGTAATGATTGATCGACAGGTCTGCAGGTGCAGGACGCTGCCACAGCCCCAGCGGGTCAAGCTGGGCTGCCTGGTGGCCACGCATACGGTAGGCCTGGATCAATCGCAACACTTCAACTTGCTTCTTCTCGTGCTCACTGCTCACGCTGCCGGCGGAAACCGGTTGGGCGCGGCGCTGGTTCTTTGCCAGCAAGACGAAATGATCGCGAATTGTGGAGTGCGAAACATCGGTGGCAGAGTTGCCGTCAGCCGGCAACTTCTGAAAGTAGGTGCGCCACTCTTCTGGCACAGCGTTAGGGTCGTGCAGGTAGAGCTCATAAAGCTCTTCCACATAGGCAGCGTTTCCACCTGAAAGGTAGGCGCTGTTCCACATGCGCTGCATCACGCTTTCTTGCATGCTTGGTCACCCTCGGTTAGGGGAACACCATCGGCGTCAACACCGAGCAAACTTGCAGAAGTCCGAATGCAGCGACCAAAACAAGCCACTTAGGATCACGCTGATAGTCCGGGTACCAGCCCGGATGCCCCTGCTTGTCTCATTTCTTCAAAATAAGAGCCGCAGCTTTGTGAGCTGCTGCTCAGGTTAAAACTACGGCGCCGGTTGAAGCCTGCGCCGTAGCATCTACGGGTACAGCGGTCCTACATACAGCAGCTGAATCACACGCCGCTTTGCAGCAGCATGTTACGTACGTGACCGATGGCCTTAGTCGGGTTCAGGCCTTTCGGACAGACGTTGACGCAGTTCATGATCCCGCGGCAGCGGAATACGCTGAACGGGTCATCCAGCGAAGCCAGACGCTCGGCAGTCTTGGTGTCGCGGCTGTCTGCCAGGAAGCGGTACGCTTGCAGCAGGGCAGCTGGACCCAGGAACTTGTCCGGGTTCCACCAGAAGGACGGGCAAGAGGTCGAGCAGCAAGCGCACAGGATGCACTCGTACAGACCGTCGAGCTTTTCACGCTCTTCAGGGGTCTGCAGACGCTCGATGGCCGGAGCCGGCGTGTCGTTCTGCAGGTAGGGCTTCACCTTCTCGTATTGCTTGTAGAAGATGCTCATATCGACGACCAGGTCACGGATAACCGGCAAACCTGGCAGAGGACGAACGATCAGCTTGTTGCCTTTTACGACAGAGGACAGCGGCGTGACGCAGGCCAGACCGTTCTTGCCGTTGATGTTCATGCCGTCGGAACCGCAAACGCCCTCACGGCAAGAGCGACGATAGGAGAAACCTTCGTCCTGCTCTTTGATCAGGGCCAGCACGTCCAGCACCATCAGGTCTTTACCACCGGTATCGACCTGGAATTCCTGCATGAACGGCGCAGCGTCCTGATCAGGGTTGTAGCGATAAACACTGACTTGCAACATGGCGGCCACCCTTAATAAGTCCGAATCTTAGGTTCAAAAGTCGGAACAGTCTTCGGCGAGAAGTTCACCGCACGCTTGGCCACGCGCTTGTCACCCGGGAAGTACAGGGTGTGGCACAGCCAGTTTTCGTCGTCGCGATCTTCGTAGTCTTCACGGGCGTGAGCGCCGCGGGACTCTTTGCGGATCTCTGCAGCGATGGCGGTGGCTTCGGCCACTTCCAGCAGGTTCTGCAGTTCCAGCGCTTCGATACGGGCGGTGTTGAACGCCTGGCTCTTGTCGTTGATCTTGACGTTGGCGATACGGCCACGCAGATCAGCGAGCTGGGCAATACCTTTCTGCATGTATTCGCCGGTACGGAACACACCGAAGTAGTTCTGCATGCAGCTTTGCAGCTCTTTACGCAAGGTAGCGACGTCTTCGCCTTCGGTACGCGAGTTCAGGCCATCGAGACGTGCCAGGGCAGCGTCGATGTCGGACTGGCGAGGACGGGCGTAATCAACGCCTTCTTTCAGGGTCTGCTCAAGGAACAGACCGGCGGCACGACCGAATACCACCAGGTCGAGCAGCGAGTTGCCGCCCAGACGGTTGGCACCGTGAACCGATACGCACGCCACTTCACCAACGGCGAACAGACCAGGAATGATCTGATCCTTGCCTTCGGCGTCTTGAGTGATTGCCTGGCCATGAATGTTGGTGGCAACGCCGCCCATCATATAGTGGCAGGTTGGAACGACCGGAATTGGCGCCACGGCTGGATCGACGTGGGCGAAGGTCTTGGACAGTTCCATGATGCCTGGCAGACGGCTGTGCAGAACTTCTTCACCGAGGTGATCGAGTTTCAGCATCACGTGGTCGCCATCCGGACCGCAACCGTTGCCGGCGATGATCTCTTTAACCATCGAACGGGCAACCACGTCACGACCAGCCAGGTCTTTCGCGTTCGGAGCATAACGCTCCATGAAACGCTCGCCGTGCTTGTTGATCAGGTAACCGCCTTCACCGCGGCAGCCTTCTGTCACCAGTACACCGGCGCCGGCGATGCCGGTCGGGTGGAACTGCCACATTTCGATATCTTGTACCGGCACGCCAGCACGCAGGGCCATGCCGACGCCGTCACCGGTGTTGATCAGGGCATTGGTGGTGGACGAGTAGATACGGCCTGCACCGCCGGTCGCCAATACGGTCGCGTTCGCGCGAACGTAGGATGTTTCGCCGGTTTCGATGCAGATGACGATCATGCCGACAAAGGCGCCGTCTTCGTTCTTGACCAGGTCGACGCCGTAGTATTCGTTGAGGAATACGGTGCCGGCCTTGAGGTTGGCCTGGTACAGGGTATGCAGCAGTGCGTGACCGGTACGGTCGGCAGCAGCGCAGGTACGGGCAGCCTGGCCGCCTTTACCGAAGTCTTTCGACTGACCGCCGAACGGACGCTGGTAGATCCGGCCCTGTTCGGTACGGGAGAACGGCAGACCCATGTGCTCGAGTTCGAAGACCGCTTCCGGACCTACGGAACACATGTATTCGATAGCGTCCTGGTCACCGATGTAGTCGGAACCCTTGACGGTATCGTACATGTGCCAGCGCCAGTCATCGTTCGGATCGGCCGAAGCGATGGCGCAGGTGATGCCACCCTGGGCGGATACGGTGTGCGAACGAGTCGGGAAAACCTTGGTGACTACGGCAGTCTTGTGACCACCTTGTGCCAGCTGCAGCGCCGCGCGCATGCCAGCACCGCCGCCGCCAATGATGATGGCGTCGAACGAAAGCGTATTAACAGTAGTAGACATGAATCAGATACCCCAAAGAATCTGCACACCCCAGACGAAGTAGGCGAACATCGCAACGCCGCATACTGCCTGGAAGAGGAAACGTATTGCAGTCGCGGACTTGCCGAACGCCATTGGCGTCAGGTAGTCGGTCGCGATGGTCCACATGCCGACCCAGGCGTGAGCGCCGAGGGCAACGAGGGCCAGGAGACTGAAAATACGCATCCAGTTGCTTGCGAACAGTTCATGCCATTGGGCGTAGCCGATGCCAGGGTGGGCAACGACGTATCCGATCAGGAAGATGAAGTAAGCCGCGAGAACGACCGCAGACACACGTTGTGCCATCCAGTCATAGAGGCCCGAACGCGACAGGTTCGTGACGTTAGTTACCATATCCAAACTCCTGCCAGAACGATTACCACCACGGAAACGGCGATAACGATTTTCGAGCCCAGTTTGCCGCCTTCCAGCGTTTCACCGATGCCCATGTCCATGATCAAGTGGCGCACACCGGCAACCAGGTGATACAGCAAGGCGGACAGGATGCCCCAAATCACTAGCTTGGCTAGCGGACTGGTCAGACACGCTTTCACCTGACCGAAGCCTTCTTCCGAGTCGAGCGACTTGTCCAATGCATAAAGCATGATGGCCAGGCTGACGAAGAGGATGACACCGGAGATTCGGTGAAGAATGGACGTGTAAGCAGTGACTGGGAGTTTGATGGTCCTTAGGTCTAGGTTTACAGGTCGTTGGCTATTCACGGCTTTTTTTCACACTGAAGAGCCCCTAACAATCAGGGCAAAGTTGTTGGGGAGTGCACTGGTCAGGTACCCACCACCCAGGGAGTGCGACCCCCAGTAAAGCAGGCCCAAAAGCCCCTGGCGGTCGGAGGCCGAGTATAGACAGTTAGGCTACTAATGACAACGCGTTCACCTTCCCCTAATAGCGCATTGCACAAGTTGGATAAAAGGCGTAAATGGCAGTCAATTTCGAGGAAAAAGTCCGGTTAAAGCCTTCTGGGGCAAGACTTTAGGCAAATTGACATTCGAATTTATCTCACTATAGTGGTGCGGGCCCTGCGTGGGGGGTCTGTCTGATGATTTCAAGCATAAATAGGAGGCCACATGGCTGACAAAAAAGCGCAGTTGATCATCGAGGGCGCAGCCCCCGTCGAGCTGCCCATTTTAACCGGCACCGTTGGTCCCGATGTTATCGATGTTCGGGGTCTGACGGCCACGGGCCGTTTCACCTTTGACCCTGGTTTCATGTCGACAGCTTCCTGCGAGTCGAAGATCACCTATATCGACGGCGACAACGGCATTCTGCTGCACCGCGGCTACCCGATCGAACAGCTGGCTGAAAAGTCGGACTATCTGGAAACCTGCTACCTGCTGCTGAACGGCGAACTGCCGACCGCAGAACAGAAGGCCCAGTTCGTCAGCACCGTGAAGAACCACACTATGGTTCACGAGCAGCTGAAGACCTTCTTCAACGGTTTCCGTCGCGACGCCCACCCGATGGCCGTCATGTGCGGCGTAGTCGGCGCCCTCTCGGCCTTCTACCACGACTCCCTGGACATCAATAACCCGCAGCATCGCGAAATCTCCGCGATCCGTCTGGTTGCCAAGATGCCGACCCTGGCAGCGATGGTTTACAAGTACTCCATGGGCCAACCCATGATGTACCCGCGCAACGACCTGACGTACGCGGAAAACTTCCTGCACATGATGTTCAACACCCCGTGCGAGATCAAACCGATCAGCCCGGTGCTCGCCAAAGCCATGGACCGGATCTTCATCCTCCATGCCGACCACGAGCAGAACGCATCGACCTCTACCGTTCGTCTGGCCGGTTCTTCGGGCGCCAACCCGTTCGCCTGTATCGCCGCCGGCATCGCGGCACTGTGGGGCCCTGCCCACGGTGGTGCGAACGAAGCCGTTCTGACCATGCTTGACGAGATTGGCGATGTGTCGAACATCGACACGTTCATCGCCAAGGCCAAGGACAAGAACGATCCGTTCAAGCTGATGGGCTTCGGTCACCGGGTTTACAAAAACCGCGACCCGCGCGCCACTGTGATGAAGCAGACCTGCGACGAAGTATTGAAGGAACTGGGCATCAACAACGATCCGCAACTCGAACTGGCCATGCGCCTGGAAGAGATCGCACTGACCGACCCGTACTTCATCGAACGCTCGCTGTACCCGAACGTGGACTTCTACTCGGGGATCATCCTCAAGGCGATCGGCATTCCAACCAGCATGTTCACCGTGATCTTCGCCCTGGCGCGGACTGTCGGCTGGATTTCGCACTGGAAGGAAATGCTCTCCAGCCCGTACAAGATTGGCCGTCCGCGCCAGTTGTACACCGGCTACGAGTCGCGTGATATCACCAAGCTGGAAGACCGTAAGTAAGACCTGTCTTGCGATAATGTCTTGAAGTGGTACCGGGAACGGCCTCTATTTATATAGAGGCCGTTTTTGTTTGTGCGCTTCCAAGGGCTCGGTTGCGATGGACATCTATCCCCGCCCCCCTCTGTAGGAGCGAGCACGCTCCGGGCGGCGTTCCGACGATGGACTTCAACGATAACGCGGGCAACCAGGCACCCTGCGGTGTCCTCGGGTTTCTCGCGAGCATGCTCGCTCCTACAGGGATATTTGAACTCCCCGCTCTTCCGCTCGCAAAAAAAATGCCCCGATCTCTCGACCGGGGCATTTCTATTCAACCAAGCCTTAGTGCGAAACCGCTCCACTCGCCCCCAGACCAGTCTGCGAACGGACAAACTGCGGGAAGAACAGCGCCCGCTCATTGTCAGCCGCGGTCGACTTGTCGGTGATCGAGAAGAACCAGATCCCCACAAACGCAATGATCATCGAGAACAGCGCCGGGTACTCATACGGGAAGATCGCCTTCTCGTGATGCAGGATCTGCACCCAGATGGTTGGCCCGAGGATCATCAGGCCTACGGCACTGACCAGGCCCAACCAGCCGCCGATCATCGCACCGCGGGTGGTCAGCTTCTTCCAGTACATGGAAAGCAGCAGCACCGGGAAGTTGCAGCTCGCCGCGATGGAGAACGCCAGGCCCACCATGAAGGCGATGTTCTGGCTTTCGAACAGAATGCCCAGACCGATCGCCAGCACCGCCAGGGCGATGGTAGTGATTTTCGAGACGCGGATCTCATCCTTCTCGTTAGCCTTGCCCTTCTTGATCACGCTGGCGTACAGGTCGTGAGACACCGCCGATGCACCGGCCAGGGTCAGACCGGCAACGACGGCCAGGATGGTCGCGAACGCAACGGCCGAGATGAAGCCGAGGAAAATACTGCCACCCACCGCGTTGGCCAGGTGCACCGCCGCCATGTTGTTGCCGCCCAACAGCGCGCCCGCCGCATCTTTGAAGGCCGGGTTGGTGCTGACCAGCAGGATCGCGCCAAAACCGATGATGAAGGTCAGGATGTAGAAGTAACCAATGAAACCGGTGGCGTACAACACGCTCTTACGCGCTTCTTTAGCGTCACTCACGGTGAAGAAGCGCATCAGGATGTGCGGCAGGCCAGCGGTACCGAACATCAGTGCCAGGCCCAGGGAGAACGCGGAGATCGGGTCTTTCACCAGGCCGCCCGGGCTCATGATCGCCTCACCTTTAGGGTGAACCTTGATCGCTTCGGAGAACAGTGCGTTGAAATCGAAGTTGACGTGCTTCATCACCATCAGCGCCATGAACGACGCACCGGACAGCAACAGCACCGCCTTGATGATCTGCACCCAGGTGGTCGCCAGCATGCCGCCGAACAGCACGTACAGGCACATCAGGATACCGACCAGGATCACCGCAACGTGATAGTCGAGACCGAACAGCAGCTGAATCAGCTTGCCGGCACCGACCATTTGCGCGATCAGGTAGAACGCCACCACCACCAGCGAGCCGCAAGCGGACAGCGAGCGGATCTGGGTTTGCCCGAGGCGGTAGGACGCCACGTCGGCGAAGGTGTATTTACCCAGGTTACGCAAGCGCTCGGCGATCAGGAACAAAATGATCGGCCAGCCCACCAGGAAGCCGATCGAGTAGATCAGGCCGTCGTAGCCGGAGGTAAACACCAAGGCGGAAATACCCAGGAAAGAGGCCGCAGACATATAGTCGCCGGCAATGGCCAGACCGTTCTGGAAGCCAGTGATCTTGCCACCCGCCGCGTAGTAGTCCGCCGCCGACTTGTTGCGCTTGGAAGCCCAGTAGGTAATGCACAGGGTCGCGCCGACGAACGCCACGAACATCAGGATCGCGGAGACGTTGAGCGGTTGTTTGTGGACTTCACCCGTCAGGGCTTCAGCGGCCCAGGCACCCGGGGCAAACGCTGCGATGCTCAATAGAGCCATTAGACGCCGGATCATTGCTGAGCCTCCTTGAGAATCGCATTGTTCAGGTCGTCGAATTCGCCATTGGCGCGTCGTACGTAGATCCCGGTCAGGATGAAGGCCGAGACGATCAGCCCGACACCGATCGGTATGCCCCAGGTAATCGATGATCCAGGGCTGAGTTTCGCGCCCAGAATATGCGGCCCGTAAGCGATCAAAAGGATGAATCCGGAGTAAAGCCCTAGCATGATCGCCGAAAGAATCCAGGCGAACCTTTCTCGCTTGCTAACCAGCTCCTTGAAGCGCGGGCTGTTTTGAATCGAGAGGTAAATGCTGTCGTTCATTGTTTTTATCCTCGCAGCACAGATTATTGTTGGAACGGTATCCACTCTATGCGGCTGCGGGGCAGGTTCCAGACGACCTTAGTATTAGAACGACATGATAGAATCGCCATTTTCCAGCACCCACG
>NZ_JANLOD010000032.1 GCF_025466085.1 Pseudomonas sp. 14P_8.1_Bac3 | reverse complement strand
GTCGCTGTCGATCGCTTGTTTGCCAAGGATCACCAGCTGAGGCTGTTCCTTGTCGACAACCGCTTTCAACAGTTTGGCAACGGCCAGCGAGCCCATGTCTTCAGCGGCCTCGACCAATACCGCACGGTCAGCACCCAATGCCAGGGCCGTGCGCAATTGTTCCTGAGCCGCGCTGCTGCCGATGCTGACGACCACTACCTCGCTGGCAACCCCCTGTTCTTTCAGGCGTACGGCTTCTTCCACGGCGATTTCGCAGAACGGGTTCATCGACATCTTGACGTTGGCGAGGTCGACGCCGGAATTGTCCGCCTTGACGCGAACCTTGACGTTGTAGTCGACCACCCGCTTGATTGACACAAGGACTTTCATTGCTGTTTTCCACCGTATTGGGATGTATTACTTGACGACCGGAAGCTTCGAACGATCGATGGTGAAGGCCACTGCGATGATCAGGATCACGCCGAAAACGATCTGTTGGGCAAACACGCTGACACCCACGAACGTCATGCCGATCCGCACCACGGAAACCAGCAGCGCACCAATCAGCGTTCGCCAGACGCCACCCACGCCACCGGTCAATGCCGTGCCCCCCACCAGTACCGCCGCGATTGCCGGCAACAGGAACTCATTGGCCAAAGTGGGTGAACCGCTGGACAGCCTTCCGGCCATGATGATTCCAGACAACGCCGCCAGACCGGCCGAGATCGCGAAGGTCATGATCTTGATGCGATTGACGTTGATACCCGACGCCCAGGCAGCGGGCTCACCGGCCCCAATGGCGTTGCCGAACCGACCGAAAGGCGTCTTGCGATGCAGGAAAATGCACAGCATGAGCACAACAAAGGCCACGCAGACTTCATTGGGAATTCCGGCGGTATGGCCAGTGACCCAGCCAAACCAGGCATCGCGCTCTGCGCCGTCGATATTGATCGACCGATTGTTCGACGCGAGCATGGTGACACTGGTAACGACGCCGCCGACCGCCAGGGTGACAATGAACGAGGGCAGTCGCAGCCACGTATGCAGCAAGCCACTGAGTGCGCCGGTCGCGATTCCCAAGCCGAGCCCGATCGGGAAAGCCCAGAATCCGTAAGCCGGCAACAACAGCGCGACAATCACACTGGCCATGGAAGCCACGGCCTGGGAAGACAGATCGATACCGCCGATGAGCAATACAAAAGTAATGCCGGTCGCCATCACAAACAGTGTCGAGGTGTCGGCAAGCAGACCAAGAACAGCACCGGGGTGAATGAACCCAGGGTCATATCCGCCGATCAGTGCAACCAGAACAATCAAGGCCAGCAAAGGCGCCTGACTGCGAAATCCGCTAAGGGAAATGGGCATTTTTGTACTCTCTCAAACCATATACTTGATCAGGTCTACTTGCTGCGGCTTGGCGCCGGGCAGGCAGTCGAAGGATTGAGCAACTTCACCATCTCGCATGACCAGAATCCGGTGACTCAGCCCAATCATCTCCTCCAGGGTATCGGCGGTCAGAATCACCGAGACGCCTTGGCGGGTGATCTCGCGGATCAGTTGGTAAACGTCTTCCTTGGCACCCACATCCAGCCCGCGAGTCGGGTGATCCAGAATCAGAATTGTGGAGCCCGCATTGCGCCACTTGGCCAACACCACTTTTTGCTGGTTGCCACCACTGAGGTTGAGCAGCAAAGCATCCGGTCCCGGGGTTTTGATGCTCAGGCGCTTGATCCAGTCTTCGGCGATCGAACGCTCTTTGCGCTCATCGAGCAGCCCAAGCGAGGTCACTTGACCGATGCGCGCCAGGGTCATGTTCTGCGCCACGCTGAGCATTGAAACGATGCCTTCAACCTTGCGTTCACGGGGGATGTAACCGATACCCGCACGAATCGCCGCCCGCGGGTTTCCAGTGTCCAAACGACGGCCTTGCACCTGGATTTCACCGCGACTTTTAGGCATCAAACCGGCCAGCACCCGACACAACTCTTCACGGCCCGAGCCAATGACCCCGGCGATGCCAAGCACTTCTCCACGATGCAAATCGAAATCCAGGCTGGAAAAGTGGCCGTCGAGCGCCAACTCGCGCGCCGACATCACGACCTCGGACAAGCACGGCTGCTGGAGTGACTCACGGTAAAACTCGGCATGCAGCGAACGACCTACCATCAAGGTGTGCAAGCGGTCTTTCGAGGCTTCGGCGGCGTCCATTTGCGCCACCACTTCCCCGTCCTTCATCACATAAACCCGGTCACTGAGGTCGAGTAACTCGTCCAGTCGATGGGAGACGAAGATGAACGAAGCACGGGACTTGAGTTGCCGCACCAAGCGGAACAATGTGTCAATTTCCTTTTGTTCGAGTGCCGAGGTCGGCTCATCCAGAAGGATCACCAAATGACCGTCAGTACGCTCTTCCAGTGCCAGGGCCTTGGCCAGTTCAATCATTTGCCGCTGACCGAAGCTCAACTCACTGCACAACATGCCAGGGTCGATATCCAGATTGACTTTGGCCAATTGCAGGCGAGCAGCCTTGTGCAGTTTTTTCCAGTTCAGCCAACCGAAGCGCGAGAACTCGTCCTCGCGCCCCATGAACAGGTTTTCAGCGACCGACAGGTTGAGCAGGATCGATTGCTCCTGGTAAACCATGGCGATGCCGTTGGCGGTGGCGCCACGCGGACCATCGAGCAGGATTGGCGAACCATCGAGTTCCAAATGACCTTCATCCGGTTGGTAGACACCGGTGAGAATCTTCATCAACGTCGATTTGCCTGCACCGTTTTCGCCGATCAGCCCGACAACTTCGTGTTTGCGCACTTCAAGCGAAATGTTCTTCAGCACCGTGACGCCGTTGAACCGTTTACTGACATTATTGAGCGTGAGCATGGGACCTCCTCACTTGACGACACGTGCTTTCGCACGATCGAGGGCGATGGCTACAGCGGCAATAATCAGCACGCCCTGCACACCTTGCTGGACGTAGGGGGCGACCCCCATCAGCACCATGCCATTGCTGACCACCACGACGATCAACACCCCCAGCAACGTTCCCAACGGGCTGCCATTGCCACCTGCCAATGAGGCGCCGCCAACGACAATCGCAGTGATCGCGGTAAACAGTTGGCCTTGGGCAATCAATGCATGCCCTTGCCCGAACTGAGCCACGGCGAGGATCGCCGCCAACCCGTAAAAGGCCCCGGCCAAAGCGAAAATGGTGATCCGCGTACGGTTGACGTTGATGCCATTGAGTCGCGCCAGATCCTCCCCGCCACCAATGGCCAGCGCGTGCCGCCCCAGCGTCGTGTGCCGGGAAATGAAGTGAGCGACACCCAGCGCCAACACCACAATCCAGACCGATACCGGCAACCCCATCAGGCGAGTCAAGGCAATCGCCCGGGTATTCATGTCGAGCACCCGCACGGTGTTGCCTTCAAGCAAAGCGGTGGCCAGGCCAATGCCGATGAAACCGACGCCCAGCGTGGCCATGAACGACGGGATGCGCATTTTGACTTGCAACAGCCCGTTGATAAGACCGGTCAGTGCGCCAACCAGGATCGCTATCGGCAGCGCCCAAAACCCAATGGCGTGGCTATTGATGGAGTTGCCGATCAGCAAAGCGAGCGATACCGCTGAGACCGCAACAACCCCTTCAACGGAAAGGTCGATACTTCCCATCTGAATAACGAACAGTCCCCCCAACGCCATCAGTAGCGGAATTGACGATGTGGTGGCGATTCGAGCCAGGTTCATCGGGTCAAAAAAACTGGGATTGACCGAACCGATGAGCAGACCGATGAGCAGCAGGACAATAAGCGATGAAAACCGTCGCAGGCGGACCATGACGATAACTCCGGAAACAGGCATTGAAAAAGCGTTCATGTACCGCTGCGCCTCTGGTTAAAGGGCAGCAGAAACAGGAAAATTCGTGACTGAGGGGTTACGAGTTGTAGCGAATGGGCCCGGCAATTCGACCCCAGAAATCGCTGACATCCAGCGTCGGCGTCCCCTTGAAGTTGGTCGCATAAAAGGCTTCGACGTTCTTCTTCGTGATCAACTGTGGCCGTACATAGAACTCGCGATGCTCGTGAGGCTCTTTAGCCGGATCGAACTGGCCGGTTTTGGCCGCATGCGCCAGTGCCAATCCCATGCTGCCGAGCCAGTACGGGTCCAGGTTGGAGGTGGCGACATATTCGCCGGTACGAATGGCATCCACGGCCTGTTCGATAGCATCGATACCAACCACCGGAATCGTCCCCGCCAACCCTTCGCCGCGTAACGCTTCCAGTGCGCCCATGCCCATGTCGTCATTGGCGCACCAGATGCCTTTGATCTCGCTGCCGAAACGCGTTAGCCAGGACTGCACGATCGGGAACGCTTTGTTGGCACTCCAGTCGGCCGCCTGGAAATCCAGTAGCTTGATGTCTGGATATTTTTTCAAGGCAGCGTCAAGGCCGCTGCGGCGTCCGATCGACGCAACGTTACTGAAGATGCCGCCCAAGCCGACGATACCGCCCTTTCCACCCATTGCTTCGAACAGTTCAATGGCCACCGCCTCACCCACGGCCTGGCCATCCTCGGCCATGTGTGCCACCCAATACGGACTGTAGTCCCAGGGATGCATGTCATCCGGCTTGTTCCAGATGGTTGTGACGTATACGCCAGCCTTGACGCATTGCTCGATGATGACCCGGGCGTCGGCGGAATCGTTCGGTTCGACGTTGAGGATCAGGTTGCCGTCAGTCTTGGCGATCAAGGCGCGAATGTCGGCAATGCCCTTCTGGCTGTTGCCTTCGGTCACAAGCGGCGAGTACGGCAGCTTCTGGCTGGCGGCATAGGCTTCACCGCCACGATTGAAAATCGCGTGGTAGGGATTGGTCAGCGAACGGAAGGAGTTGGAGAAAGTCAGCGTTGTCTGTGCCCACAGCATCGTGGGAAACAAACCCGCCACTGCACCGGCACCGGCCAGGCTGGCGGCTCCCAACAACAGCTTGCGGCGGCTCATTTCGAGGAGCCGAACTGGATCATTTTCATTGTTGTTATTCATGTGACCTCCGGACGCGCCTCACCGGGTGATAAGCGCTTTATTGTATTTTTAGTAACCAACTAGTTATTTATAAATCTAATGCAGCGAGGATGCAATCGTTAGCGATTGGAGGAGGTTAAAAAATTCTCGAATGGTCGATAGCGATGAAGCTCCTGCGCATCAAGGACAGCTATCGATGCGCAGAAACCCAAGCGTTATACGGTTTGATCCTGGGATTGGAGACCGCTTTTGGTCTGCACTTCAGAAGGCGTCAGGGTGCGCCCCAGCAGAAGGTCGGCCCCCTTCTCGGCAATCATGATCGAAGGCGCATTGGTGTTGGCGCTGATCAGCCGAGGCATCACTGAAGAGTCGATGACGCGTAGCCGCTGCACGCCGCGCACACGCAGCTGCGGGTCGACCACAGCGAATTCGTCTACCCCCATTTTGCATGTCCCGACCGGGTGATAGCCGGTTCGACCGCAACGTCGTGCGTAATCTTCGTAATCCGCCTGGGTGCGCACACTGGTACCAGGAAAATGCTCGGATTTGAGGTAACGACTCAAGGAATGCTGGGCCATGATTTCCCGGCTCAACTTGATACCTTCTACTGAGACATGCAGGTCATACGGGTCGCTGACGTAGTTGGGATCAATTGACGGCGGTTGCAAGGGGTCAGCGCTACGCAACCTCACGCTGCCACGACTGCGAGGGCGCAGGAAGTACGAGTTGAGCGTGCAACCAGCCCCCGAAGGAACGGGAGGAATACCCGCCTCGACACCTGCCCCCGGCAAAAAATGAAACTGCAGATCAGGCGTGCTGGAGCGTGAGTCGCCGTACCAGAAAGCGCCAGCCTCAGCGATGTTCGAAGTCACGGGGCCTTTGTTGAAGAGCTTATATTCCAGACCTGCCATTAACATCATGTGCGGCTTGGCGTACTTGTCCAGGCTCTGCGAACCCTTGAGCTCATAGACGATATCGATGTCAAAATGGTCTTGCAGGTTCTGCCCTACACCAGGCAAGTCCTGCTTGACCGCGATCCCCAGACCGGCCAGTTCTTCGGCCGGACCGACACCAGAGAGCATTAGAATCTTGGGGGAGCCAATAGCCCCCGCCGCCACCACGACCTCGCGCTCGGCCGCGACGAATTTCACCTCTCGCGAACCGCTACCCTGAACATACTCCACCCCCGTGGCCTGGCCGTCCTCGATACGAATCCGCGTCACCAGGCATTCCGTCTGAATGGTCAGATTGGGTCGATTGCGAACCTTGCTCAAATAACCTTGGGCCGCGCTGCAACGGCGTCCGCCGCGTTGCGTGACTTGATAGGTGCCACAGCCTTCTTGCCTGGCACCATTGAAGTCCGGGTTGTACGGAATACCCGCCTCCTGGGCAGACCGCACGAATGCCTTCGTCAGCTCGTTGACCGTGATCAGATCGGAGACACCCAAGGGGCCTTCGGTGCCATGATACTCATTGGAGAACCGCTCGTTGTCCTCGGCCTTGCGAAAATAAGGCAGCACATCGCGATAAGACCAGCCACGGCAGCCCTCCTCCTGCTCCCAATCGTCATAGTCTTTGGCATTGCCACGGGTATAGACCATTGCGTTGATCGAGCCACCCCCGCCCAGAACCCGGCCTTGGGGAAAGAGAATCGAGCGATCCTGGATGTCACCCTGCGCCACGGCTTTATAGCCCCAGGTCAGAGGCCCACCCGTCATCTTGAAAAAGCCGACCGGCATATGAATGTAAGGGTTGGTGTCAGCGGGCCCCGCTTCGAGCAAAAGTACTCGAACGTCGATCGACTCGCTCAATCGCGCCGCCAGCACGCAACCTGCCGAACCACCGCCGATAATGACGAAATCGTACATGGTGATGTTTCCTCTCTTGTTTTTGTACGGCCGCGGATCAGGCCTGAACCCAGCGGGAGCGCTCGCCCAACTGGACATGCACGGATTTAAGCTCAGTGTATTCCTCCACCCCGTAACGGCCGGTTTCCCGCCCGATACCCGACTGTTTGAAGCCGCCAGAAGGCAGCTCCGGGCCGCCGGCAATGGTGGTATTGACCCACACGCGACCCGCCTTGATTTCCCGCATCGCCTGCAATGAGGTTTCCAGATCGCGACTCCAGATGCTCGCAGCCAGGCCGAACGGCGTGTCGTTGGCCAGCCGCATGGCTTCTTCGAAATCGTCAAACGCGGTGATGGTCAAAACTGGGCCAAAGATCTCTTCACGGGCAATCACCATGTCTGCAGTCACCTGATTGAAAACTGCCGGCTGCAAATAAAGCCCTTGCACGGAATCGATTCTGGCTCCGCCATGAACCAGCACAGCCCCTTCCTTGCGACCTTGTTCGATGTAACCCAGGACTCTTTCCAGATGACGCTGCTCGGTAATGGAACCGACCTGCGTCGACTCCAAAAGCGGGTCACCGATACGGACTTTTCCAATCAGCGCGAGTACTTTTTCGGTCAACTGTTTTTCTACGGAGCGATGGACCACCAGACGGCTGCCACTGACACAACATTGACCGGCGTTGAAGCAAATGCCAAAGACAATGGCATCGGCCGCAGCGTCCAGGTCAGCGTCGGCGAAGACGATCTGCGGATTCTTGCCTCCCAGTTCCAGGCCAATTTTCTTCATATTGCCAGCCGCCGCGTTCATGGTCAGGCGACCGACTTCGGTAGAGCCGGTGAACGACACCATATCGATATCCGCATGCCCGGAAATGGCTTGACCAACCACCGAGCCCGGCCCGGTCAGCACATTCACGACACCATCGGGCAAACCGGCCTGCTTCAACAGTCCGGCCAACATCAACGTGGTACCGGAAGTCAGTTCGCTGGGTTTGACCACCACAGTGCAACCGGAGGCGAGAATGAAGGGCAACCGCTCTGCGAGGATGAAGAATGGAAAATTCCACGGTGTGATCAAACCCACCACACCCACCGGCTCACGCGTCACCAGCCCAAGCAGGTTCTCGCCAAGATTGTTGAACGAGTCACCGTGCAGCGCCCTGGCCTGTCCTGCGGCATATTCCCAGATGCCCGCAGCACCGAGCACTTCACCCCTCGACTGATTGATCGGCTTACCCGTTTCGAGCGTCTCGCAAAGCGCCAGCTCTTCGCTGTTCTCGCGAATCAATGCCGCTGTTTTCAGCAGTATCGTGGCGCGAAAGTCTGCCCCGGATTTGGCCCAACGCCCGTGATCGAACGCCCGACGAGCTGCTCCTACCGCCCGATCGACATCGGCCACGCCCCCCGATGGATACTGACTCACCGGAACATTGTGCGCCGGACTCAGTCGCGTTACCTGCTTGATTGCCGAGCCCTGGGTCCATTGCCCGTCGATGAACATGTCAAAGTGGCGCGGCTGAACTGGCAGTTGATGGATCCGGGTGTTGCCATTGTTGTCATTCACAAAAACGTCCTCTGTACAGCGTTCGATTCAGGCAGTTGAAGATTCAAAAAACCGGGAAAATGAACCCACCGCCAAAGATATATAACTAACCGGTTGTTTACATGCAAGCCTCAGGCTAAGCTTTATTTGTCAGTTGCATACCCTACGGCTAAGCTCATCGCCCGGCCGCGGTGGCAAGCCATATCAGCGTTATGAGTAACAGCACCTATGCTCTGGAGAGCGTTTTAAATGCCCACGAAACCTACCGACGACACGTCGGCGCGTCCTATTCGCGATTCCGATGCCACACGACTGAGGATTCTCAATGCGGCAAAAATCGAATTTGCCAAGTTGGGGCTTGGCGGTGCCCGCATTGACAGCATCGCGCTGAGAGCAAAATCCAATAAACGAATGATTTATGAGTACTACGGCAATAAAGAAGGCTTGTTCGAAGCCGTGCTTGAATTGGCCTATCAAGACATTCGCCAAGCCGAACGCAAGCTCAAACTGGAAGAACTGGAACCGGTCGAAGCAATCAGCAAACTGGTGAGCTTCACTTGGAAGTACTACCTGAAAAACCCTCACTTCCTGACCCTGGTCAACAGCGAGAACCTGCACAAAGCCGCGCACTTGAAACGCTCTCGCGAAAAGATGCATGACATGCATGCACCGATGGTTTCGATGGTGGCCGAGATCCTTGCCCGAGGCGTTGCACAGGGCGTATTCCGCGAAGGTATTGATCCAATCCAGCTGAACATCACGATTGCCGCGATCAATTACTACTACCTCAACAACCGCTTTACCGGCGAGATCATCTACGGCTTCGACCTGATGTCCCCGGAAGCGCTGCAAGCCCGTATCGACTTCAACATTCAGACGATCCTCGGCATGCTGCGCCCCGACTGAGACAGCCAGCTCCAATCGCCCCTTTTCGCACGCACGCAAGCCAAAAGGGGCAAGCATCACACCAGCCCTGCCACTTTCACATCGCGAACGATGGGCGTGAACGCCATGCGATCAAGCACGTCACGCTGGATATCGACGCCTTGTGCAACCTCGATCAACTCAATGCCTTCGGGTATAAGCCTGAACACTGCGCGCTCCGTGACATAGAGCACTTCCTGTCCGGCCAGTACGGCTTGCGGCCCGCTGAAGGTGATATGACGGACTTTTTCAACCAGCTTGGGAACCTCGCCGAGCCGATTGAGCTGCAACTCGCCACCGACCTTCGCCACCTCCAATCCCTTGGCCTCAAAGGCTCCGCAAAACACCACTTTGCGAGCGCCCTGGGTAATGTCGATAAAACCACCGGGACCGACCAGCGTGCCACCGAGGCTGGATACGTTGACGTTGCCCTGGCTGTCCATTTCGCCCATGCCGAGAAAAGCCAGGTCCACCCCGCCACCGCTGTAAAAATCAAACTGATCAAGGGAGGTGACAATCGCTTGCGGATAACGCGCAGCGCCAAACATCGCACCGCCCATCATCCGGCCGTTATGAATGCCCTGTTCGATACTGCCCCAATAACTGTCTTGCAAACCGCGCTCGGCGAGCAATGAAGGAATGCCGCCAGGAATGCCGAACCCGAAATTCAAGGACATGCCGGGCATGAATTCGTCAGCTGCGCGCTGCGCAATGATTCGACGGATGTCGTCTGGAATGGACGTTTCGACCTCTGCCGATTGCGCCAGGCATTCGCCGCTGATGGCCGGGTCATAATCAGCCGCTACACATTGACGTTGCTCGGGCACAACGACCACTTCATCGACCAGCACGCCGGGAATCCGTACCAGCCGCGCCGGAACAAAAGCACTGTCGCTCAGCTCACGAACCTGGGCGTACACCTTGCCACCACTGTTATGGGCCGCCAGCGCCAGCGCATAGGCATCCAGATCCGCCGCTTCGTGGCACAGGGAAATGTTCCCGCTCGGATCAGCCAGGCTGCCCCGGACAATGGCCACATCGACCTTGAATGGTTTGTAACGCAAGTATGTTTTGCCATCGATGTCCAGACGCTCAACGATCGATTCGGTCGCCCGAGCGTTGCATTTGCCACCCGCAACCCGTGGATCGGCGAAGGTGCCCAGACCGATATGCGTAATCAGGCCCGGACGCGCCGCACCGATCTCCCGCATCAGGCTCATGATCACCCCGGCAGGCAAGCTGTACGCCTCTATCGCATTGTTACGCGCCAGCGCTTGCATCTTGGCCGACCAGCTCCAATGCCCGCCAATGACCCTTTTCACCAAGCCTTCGTGTGCGAGCCGCTCCAGACCACTGCCTTGCCCATCACCAATTCCCAGCGCGTGAACCACGGTAAGCCCGCAGGGATGACCTGTACGCAAAAACGATGCTTCGATCGCCGCAAGCAGCGCGTCAGGTTCCAGCAGAGTCCCTGAACCGCAGACCGCGATCGTGGCCCCGTCACCCATCCTGCTAACCACTTCTGACGCTGATGAACAGCTTCTTTTCATTGTTGTTTCCTCATCAATACGTTTGCCGCAATCGAATCCGAGATTTTTCAGAGAGCGCTTGACGCTTTCAGAAAGGACGCATTAAATAAATAACCGGTTGGTTACATAGATTCACTTTAATCCAGCTAAAAACAGAACACAACCCAAGCGATGAAGGCCTTTTCCCGTCGCGCAACAGAAAGGAAAAAAACAATGCAGCTTTCTGAAACCCACGTGCAGATCCGTGATCTGGCCCGTCGTTTTGCCGACCAGGCAATCCGCCCGCTGGCTGAACAGCTCGATCACGACGAAAGCTTCCCCGCCGCGCTGTACCGTCAAATGGGTGAACTGGGCCTGTTCGGCATCACCGTGCCTGAAGCGTTTGGTGGTGCCGGCCTGGATACCAGCGCCTATGCGTTGGTGATGGAAGAGTTGTCGCGAGGCTATGCCTCGATAGCGGACCAATGCGGTCTGCTGGAGCTCATCGGCACCTTGTTATCGGTGCACGGCAGCGCCGAGCAGCGTGAGCGTTTTCTGCCCTCTTTGCTGAGCGCACAAAAGCACCCGGCGTACTGCATCACCGAAGCCGAGGCCGGCTCAGATGTGTCGGGGATTCGCACCACTGCTGTTCGTACCGAGAATGGCTGGCTGCTCAACGGTTCGAAACTGTGGATTCATAACGCACCGGTGGCTGACCTCGCGTTTGTGCTGGCGCGCACTGACCCGGCGGCAGGCAAACGCGGGATGAGTATTTTCATCGTCGATTGCCATTTGCCCGGCGTGTCCAAAGGACCCAAAGAACACAAGATGGGACAGCGCGCATCGCAGGTCGGCGGATTGAATTTCGACAACGTAGAACTCGCTCCCGATGCCCTGCTCGGCCAGGAAGGCCGTGGTTTTCACATCATGATGAGCGCCCTGGACAAAGGCCGGATCGGCATCGCGTCGCTGGCGGTGGGCATTGCCCAGGCAGGTCTTGAGGCGGCGCTCGAGTACGTGCCGCAACGCAAACAGTTTGGCAAACCCATCGCTGACAACCAGGGGTTGCAGTGGATTCTGGCGGACATGGCCAAAGACATTCGTGCCGCGCGCTTGTTGGTGCTCGATGCCGCGGATCGCCTGGACCGCGCTGACAACGCCACCATTGCCTGCTCGATGGCCAAGTGTTTCGCCGCAGACATTGCCGTAGCGCACACCGCCAATGCCGTGCAGTTGTTCGGCGGCAGCGGATTCATCCGTGGTTTCGAAGTCGAGCGTCTGTACCGCGACGCGAAGATCACCCAGATCTACGAAGGCACCAACCAGATCCAGCGCACGATCATTGCCCGTGAGCTGCTTAACCACGGGGCACGCTCATGATTGCGCGTCCAACCGCGCTGGTTACCGGCGCACGCGGAGGTATCGGCCGCGCCATTGCGGTGGGCCTGGCGCAAGCCGGTTTCGATCTGGCCGTGGTGGATTTGCAGGTCGATGAGGCGCTTCAGGAAACCGTACGGCTCGCCACAGATGCAGGCGCACACGCGGTTGCACTGGCGGGTGACATCGCGGCCATCGAGCGAAATGAAACGCTGCTTGATGCTGCCCAGGCAGCACTCGGTCCGCTGACATGCCTGGTCAATAATGCCGGAGTTTCGGTTCTGTCACGGGGCGACTTGCTTGACGTCACCCCGCAGAGCTTTGATCGATGCCATCAGATCAACACCCGCGGTACGTTCTTTCTGACCCAGGCGTTTGCCCGCCGTCTTAAATCGCAAACGCCGAGCGAACGCCATCGCTGCATCATCACCATCACCTCCTCCAACGTGCATGCGGTGTCGACCTTGCGCGGCGAATACGGCATTTCCAAGGCCGGCTTGTCCATGGCCTCGCGCTTGTTCGCAGTGCGTCTGGCCGATGAAGGCATTGGGGTCTACGAGGTGCAACCGGGGCTGATCGCCACCGAAATGACGGCACCGTCCAAGGCCCGCTACGACGCGGAAATTGAACATGGTCTGACCGCCATTAAACGCTGGGGACTGCCCGAAGATGTCGCGCGTGTCGTGATCACCATGGCGACTGGTGGCTTGCCCTACACCGTCGGCCAGGCAGTGCCAGTAGACGGCGGCCTGTTGATTCCAAAGTTCTAATTTGCCAAGAGACACGCACATGCCTTTAACCATTGATTTGTTGACCTCTGACGCGGCCCGCCCGCTGCAGAAATACTCGTTGACTGGCGAGCCTCTTTTACCGCCGGCTAAACCGTTGCCCAATAACCGAATCGCCTTGTCTGCCGCACACGTCGTCGCCGACCCGTTCAGTGCCAACCAGCCTGGCAGCACAGCCGCCATCGACTGGGACAAAACCCTTCAGTATCGGCGCTACCTCCTGCAACAGGGCCTGGGCATTGCAGAGGCAATGGACACGGCCCAGCGTGGCATGGGCCTCGATTGGCCGACCGCACTGGAGCTGATCAAACGCACGCTCGCAGATACTCGCGACATCAAGCATGCAGTGATTTTTTCCGGCTGCGGGACTGATCAATTGGCGGCAAATGAGGCCAGTAGTCTTGATGATGTTCTCAAGGCGTATGACGAACAACACAGCGCGATCGACAAGCTCGACGGGCGCATCATTCTCATGGCCAGCCGCGCCTTGGCGCGTGTTGCCAAAGGTGCCCAGGACTACAAACGGGTCTACCGCAAGGTACTGGCGGATGCCCGGCAACCGGTGATCTTGCACTGGCTGGGTGACATGTTCGATCCGGCCCTAACCGGGTACTGGGGCAGTCAGAAGTTTGAGCAGGCACTGGAAACCTGTCTTGAAATCATTCACGAGAACCCGGCCAAGGTCGACGGAATCAAAATCTCGTTGCTCGACAAGGAGAAGGAAATCCTCCTGCGCCGACGACTGCCGGAATCGGTGAAGATGTACACCGGTGACGACTTCAACTATCCGGAACTGATCGCCGGTGATGAACAGGGTTTCTCCCACGCCCTACTGGGTATTTTCGATGCCATCGCACCGGCAGCCTCACACGCACTGGCGGCTTTGGCAGAGGGTGATGTGGCGCGTTACCACGCCCTGCTTGATCCTACCGTGCCGCTGGCACGCCTGATTTTCAGCAGCCCGACCCAGTACTACAAAACAGGTGTGGTGTTCCTGGCCTACCTCAATGGCCATCAGGATCACTTCATCATGCTCGGTGGCCAACAAGCCATGCGTCCCCTGCCCTACTTCTGCGAGATCTTCCGTCTCGCCGACCAGGCCGGGCTACTCAGCGACCCGGCATTGGCCGTGGCCAGAATGAAAACCTTCCTCGGTCTCTATGGCGTAGACGCTTAACGTGTTACGCGGAGCGCCGCCTGTGCCGCGCTCCGTGATGGGACCATCTGCATTCGTGGAGAATTGAATGACATTGCGCACGCTGGAAAACCGGCTCGACCTCTGTTCGATCAACACCGCCACACTCGGCCATCGTCTGCCTATCGAGCAGACCCTGGACCTTATCGCCCACGCGGGATTCGGTTACGTCGCCCCGTGGCGCAAGGATATCCAAGGCCGCACGCTCAGCCAGGTTCGCCGGCAGTTACACGACAGCGGACTAAAGGTAAACGCTTATTGTCGCTCGACCTACATCCCGCAAGCCACGCGACAGGACTTCGACGCTGCCATTGCCGACAACCTCAAAGCCATCGAGGAAGCCGCCGAGTTGCAAGCAAAATGCTTCGTCATGGTGGTCGGTGGCTTGCCCGCAGGCTCCCGGGATCTGCCGGCAGCACGCAATCAGGTAGCCGAAGGCTTGGCCTTGCTGCTTGATCACGCCAAACAGCATCAGGTATCGCTGGCTCTGGAACCGCTGCACCCGATGTATGCAGCGGACCGTTCCTGCTTGTCGACGCTGGAGCAGGCATTGGACTTGTGCGAATTGCTCGAGCCTGGAAACTACCAGCATCTGGGCGTTGCCGTGGACGTCTATCACTGCTGGTGGGACCCCAGGCTGCACGAGCAAATACAGCGCGCCGGTGCACAACAACGAATATTGGGCCTGCACCTGTCCGACTGGCTGGTGCCTACCCAGGACTTGCTGCTGGATCGCGGCATGATGGGCGACGGGGTCATCGATCTGCGTGGCATTCGCCAGCAGATTGAAACGGCCGGTTATGAGGGCGCTGTCGAAGTCGAAATCTTTTCCCGGGACAACTGGTGGAAACGTGACGAAGCCGAGGTTTTGCGCGTGTGCGCCGAACGTTTGCAGCGCTGTTGTTAGCTGCCGTACCCCCACAGTTCACAAGAACAATAAGAAGCGAGATGCCCAAATGTCACATCAATACCGCTGGCAAATCTGTACGCTGCTGTTTTTCGCCACCACGATCAACTATCTCGACCGACAGGTGCTTGGCCTGCTCAAGCCACTTCTGGAACAACAGTTTCATTGGAGCGAGACGGACTACAGCTATCTGGTCATTGTCTTCCAGGCCTGCTACGCGGGCGGACTGCTGATCTTCGGCAAACTGATCGACCGCTTGGGCACCAAGCTCGGCTACGGCCTTTGCATCACGGTCTGGAGCATCGCCGCGATCGGCCATGCCGCTGCCCAGTCCACCTTGAGTTTCATGTACATGCGCGCCTTGCTGGGGCTGGGTGAATCGGGAAATTTCCCGGCGGCCATCAAGGCCGTTTCTGAGTGGTTCCCGAAAAATGAACGGGCCCTGGCCGTAGGCATTCTCACTTCCGGAACCAGTGTTGGTGCAATTCTGGCACCCGCCTGTGTGCCATGGCTCGCCGCTACGTACGGCTGGGAGTCCGCCTTTATCATTACCGGCCTCACAGGATTTGTCTGGCTGGTTTTCTGGAAGATTTTTTACCAGAGCCCTGCCGCACATCCAAGGATCAGCCCAAGCGAACTGGCCTACATCAACCAGGACACTCACATTGAACCCGTCGACAAGGTCAAATGGGCCGATCTGCTAAAGCTGCGCTCCACCTGGGTGTTTGTCACCGGCAAGTTCCTCACCGACCCGATCTGGTGGTTCATGCTGTTCTGGTTGCCGTCCTACTTCTCCAGTCGCTTCGACCTCGACCTCAAGCACCTGGGACTGCCGCTGATGATTGTCTACTGCGCGACCTCCATCGGCAGTGTCGGCGGCGGCTGGCTTTCGTCGCGAATGATCAGTGCTGGCTGGTCGACAACAAAAGCCCGCAATAGCGCGATGTTGTTCATGGCGATACTGGTTTTGCCAATCGGGTTCTCCAGCTATATCGACAACATGTGGGTCATGGTTGGCCTGTTGAGCCTGGCAGCCGCAGCCCACCAGGGCTGGTCAGCCAATCTGTTCACCACCGTTGCGGACAATTTCCCGCGCTCGCAAGTCGCCTCGGTCATGGGCATTGGCGGCACGGCGGGCTCAGTGGGCGGGATGATATTTCCATTGATCGTCGGCATCGTTCTGCAACACTACAAGGCCCTGGAAAACCTTACCCTCGGCTACAACCTGATTTTCATTGTGTGCGCGAGCTCTTACTTGACTGCGTGGATAATCATGCGATTGATGGCCAATCGCGGTGCGCCCTTGCTTCAAGTACCCCTGAAGTCCTGATCGCCAGGGCTCCGGCCGGGCCACGCGCCAACGACTGTTCGTGGCCCGAAGTCTCAATTCAGACAAACGAAAGCGCCTCACATGATCAACGAGAACAAAGGCATACAGTCCGTCGAACGCGCAATGATGATTCTTGAGACCATCGCGGCGGCAGGTGGCGAAATCCGTCTGGTAGACCTTGCGGCGCAGTCGGGCTTGCACAAAAGCACCTTGCACGGGTTGCTCAATACCCTCGCCGCCATGGGCTACATCGCCCGTCGCGGCACGCACTACGCCCTGGGCATGCGTCTGCGGGAGATAGCGCAGCCGTTGAGCGATGCGGATGCACACTTGCACGAAACCTTTGCCCCCGCCCTGCGCACGCTGGCCGAACGCAGTGGCGAAACTTGTTTTCTCGCGGCACCTTGCGGCACCCGCGAATACTTCTATATGGACGCCCTTGAAGGCACCGGCAGTCTGTGTGTTGCCAGCCCGCGTGGGCGCCGCGCGGGCCTGACCACCTCGGCCATCGGCAAAATATTCCTGGCCTTCGACGAAGACTTGCGCCGCAGTTTGCGCCGCGCGCAATTGCTACCTGCGGAGCTGGAGAGTGAACTGGCAAGCATCGTCACAGCCGGCTATGCATTGGACCTTGAAGAAGCCGAGGCCGGGCTCAATTGCGTAGCACTGCCCCTGCGCTTGCAAGGTCGGGTAGTCGCGGCGCTCGGCGTCGCGGCACCGGCGTCTCGCTTGCCCAAAAACGCGCTGCACAAGCTGGCGACCCAGGCCATGCGGGAAATGTTCGACATGCTCAAACTTTAATCTCCAATGGCCTGGGGCATATTCCTCTGGAAAGCAATCATCGGGATCATCGGGGCTCTGTCGTTTTACTCAATGGAGTCCCGAATGTTTGAGCAACTGTCCCTGCAAGTGATCAACCGTGCAAAAACGCTGGCGCGTGATCAAGGCTTCGCCGTTTGCATCAGCGTGGTCGACGATGCCGGACTTCTGCGCCATTTCGTCCGTATGGATGACGCCGTGCCCGGCGCCATTGATGTTTCACTCAAGAAAGCGCGCACAGCGGCATTGTTTCGCACCGACAGTGCCGAACTGGGTGTGCAGGCGCAACCGGGTGGGTCCATCTACTCGCTGGAGGCCACCAACGGTGGTCTGATCAGCTTTGGTGGTGGCGTGGTGTTGCACGATGAGCGGGGCAAGGTCATCGGTGCCGTAGGCGTCGCCGGTGCCACTGTCGAGGCTGATCAGGTGATCGCTCTGCAGGCGGCAGGCCGTCCATGAGTCAGGCCATGCAACGCATTCATCCAGGCGTACTGGCATTGGCGGTGACAGCCTTCGCTATCGGTATGGCCGAGTTCATTGTCGTGGGTATCCTTCCAGCTATCGCCTCTGACCTCGACATACCACTGGCGCGTGCGGGCAGCTTGGTCGGGCTGTACGCACTGGCGCTGGCCATAGGTACGCCATTGACGGTTCTGGCTTTGGCACGCTTACCACGAAAACCCGTGTTGTTGACGCTTATTGCGATCTTTCTGGGCGGGAACCTGCTGGCGGCACTGTCCACCGATTACCGCTCGCTATTGGCAGGGCGCGTTGTGACAGCACTCGCGCATGGCAGTTTTTTTGCTATCGGGGCCACCGTCGCCGCCAGCCTGGCGCCAAAGGGACAATCAAGTAAAGCGATCGCAGCGATGTTCGCCGGTCTGACGCTGGCTATGGTTGTTGGAGTGCCGCTTGGCAGTTTCCTGGGCAACGGCATGGGCTGGCGACTGCCGTTTTATGCCGTCGCGTTGTTGGCCGCATTGGCCCTTGTGGCTACCTCCCTGTGGTTGCCTAACGTGCCAACGCCGCCATCGGGAAAAGCGTTGACTCAACTCGCGGCACTCAGGCATCCAGCCATCCTGGCGATGATGATGGTGACGGTATTGGGCTTCGGCGCAAGCTTTGCGGCATTCACCTTTATCACGCCGATCCTTACTGATATCAGCGGTTTTTCAACCGCAACCGCTAATCTGCTGTTAGTCGTATTCGGCATCGCGACACTGGCGGGCAATCTCGGTGGGGGCCGTCTGGCCGCCAAAATGGGCTGGCAACCTGCACTCCGTGTGATCTTCGTACTGCTTGCATTGGTACTGGCCGCCGTCGCGCTGTTGCTGCCCTATCAGGTGCCGATAGTGGTGATGTTGTTTTTCTGGGGCGCGCTGGCCTTCGGTCTGTCTCCCGCAGCGCAGTCGGGGATGCTGGCCACCGCTGAGCGTTTCACCCCGCAAGCGGTCGCGTTTGCTTCGGCGCTGAACATTTCGGCATTCAACCTAGGTATCGCCTTAGGAGAATCCAGCGGCAGTGCTTTGGTCAACAACGGGCAGATCACCCTTACTCCTTGGGCGGGTGTTGTAACGGTTATCGTTGCACAGTTGCCGCTGGTTTGGCTGGTGTCGCGCAATCGTGGCGATCAGCGCCAAATACACCGAAGCTCCACTGTTGGTTGAGGCTGCTTATGAAGTTGCCGGGCAGGCCGTGATGGGCTGGTCAATTTTGGTGCTGACCACCATTACCCATCTGTGATGGGGGCGTCAGTTATCCATTAAATCCCTCTCTTACAAAGGTGAAGTACATGAATGAAGTCCGCGTCTCTATTGCCGTTGAACGCCCCATCGAGCAAGTCTGGGCGCTTCTCGGCGGATTTGATTGGTTGCCACGCTGGCTGAATGTCATCGCGAGCAGTACCCTCAGCGATGGTGGGCGTCTGCGCCACCTGAAAACGGCTGACGGTGCAATCATCATCGAGCGCTTGCTCACCTTTGACGAAGATCAAAAGCAATATACCTACGCCTTGCTTGAAGGTCCTTCCCCGGTCATTGATTACGTCGGCAGAATGTCCGCCAAGGTTGATGTTCAGGGCGGAACAGTGGTCTGCTGGTCCAGTACCTTTTTGGTCAAGGACGCCGATGAAACTGAGGTTGCCCGGAATTTTGAGGACTTGTACCGCGAAGGTCTGGAACACCTGAAAAACATCATCGAATCCACGAACTGACGATTGCGACTTAGAGGTGATATCTGCACCGGCGTGCTCATGAGCATCTTGCTGGTGATCTTGATTTCACCTTGCCTGGGCCATTGAGTGACTATTGGTTGTCGTGTACCCGGACAGCGCTCAGCGTTCCGCTAGCTTCGCCACTGTGATTACACGCCATCCGTAGCGATTCTAAACAAGCAGCGATCGGCACAACTCACGAACATAACCCCCCACGACTCTGGCCGCTTTGGACAACGGGTGTTGGTGAGTGAATGTCAACGAGTCGGATCAAGAAGCATTTTTGATCCCCATTCAGGATGCCGGGTTACAGACGCATCTTCGCTCGCTTGACATTCGTTACAGCTGAAATCATGAGTTGGACAGGATTGTCAAAGTTGATGAGGGCAAGGAGAGATCTCGATTTTTTCACTATAAGCACCGGTCTGGAGCACGCTTGACGCCGAAGGCAAAAAACCAACGTCGAAGGACCTGGCTTTTTTACAGGGACCGGTGTCGTGCTGGAACCGGGGGAACTCGCCGATCAAGAGCTGTTCCTGGAATGGTTCTACCGCCCCTCGAGCGGAAAAGTCGCCCCAATGATGCTGAACCGGCAAAGCGAAAGCTTCTACAACTACCAGGGCATGCCCTGGTTCACGCGCCCCAAGCTGACGGGCGAAGCCTCGGTCGAAGGGCCGTTCGTGGATCTCTATGGCACCGAACTCTACATACTGGCGTTCTCCGTGCCGATTTTCGCCGGCGGGCATTTTGTTGGCGTCGCCGCGGCGGATATCGCCCTGCACGAATTCGATCAACTGCTCACCCGTTGCCTGCTGTGCATGAAGAAAGAGGCATTCATCATCAACGGCGAAGGCCGGATCATCGCGGCTAATTCGGCGAACTGGTTCGTCGGCAACATGGCCAACCGCCCTGTTGCCGCCAAAGTACACAAACTCAAACCTCTGTCGATCGAGTGGTCGCTGGTTGAGCTGCCGGTGCCGCGGTAGATAGCTGCACGCCTGGGCAAAACTGTTTTCCGACTCTCCCACAACAGCAAAAATCGAAGAGGAAATACCATGCACCGGATATCGCTACGCATCGCCAGCATTCTTGCCTTCGTGTTGTTTGCCCAGTTTTCGGTTGCAGCGGACAAACAGAACACCTTGGACGTTATCAACGCTTACATGAGCGCGTGGAACAAACACGACCCAGACGCGGCGGCACAATATTTTGCCGAGAACGGGGAATTTCTGGACGCCTCGGTAGGCGTTCCTAAAGTCGGCAGGGAAGCGGCCAGGGTCGAGGTCATCAAACTCTTTATCGATGCGGTGCCCGATCTGAAGTGGAAGATGGTTGGCCAGCCGGTCATCGACGGCGACAACATTGCCTTTGAATGGCAGTTCGACGGGAATAATACCGGCGCCTGGGCACCTGAAACGCCAGCAACCAACAAGCCGCTGTCCTTCAAGGGCGTCAGTTTCATTCGGTTGAAGGACGGCCAGATCGCGACGCAGCATGATTACTATGACGCGCTGTCGTTCAACAAGCAGCTGGGTTGGTAACTCAAACACTGCCTGCAAAAAAAACGAGACCATTGGCTGGGCTCGTTTTTGCCCCTTGTAAACGCTGTCCCTGGCCAAGCTGTTGGTGCCGACGCCGAATTGACCTACGTGCCGACGCAACACCGACCCAACTCCAATCGGCAGAAAACCAGCACAGGAAATAGTTCGCGAGGAATCAGACTGGGTCAGTGGCATCTCGCTAACTGGGTCAATTCAGCGCTGGCGCCAACAGATGACAACCAGGAGTAAGTGAAATGCCGAAGTACATGCTCGACTACATCCGGCTTTGCCGGGAGTGCAGCCTGGATCTGCGCACGATCGGCAACATGCGCAGCATCGTGATTCCAACTCTGCAGCGTGAGGCGGCCGGGCTGCGCAGCGCGGTGAGTGAATTTGCGGGCGAATTCCCTGAGCTTGAGCAAGACGCCGAACTGCTGGAATCAGCCATCTGCGACGGTCTCCAACGCTGCATGCCGCAGCCACATCAGCAAGATCTGTTTGCAGCATGACGGGCCTTTTCACTGATGCACCTGGTGACGGGTGCATTGGGAAAACAACCGGAGACAGCAGCCATGAATGAGTCAGCGACACCAACGAAATGCACCAGGTGCGGCAAGCCTGCAGATCCACCGGTTTACAAAACCATCATCGATCAGGCGTACGACCCGGTGCGCAAGAAGAAGTACGTACGCCAGCAATCCCTGCCGTTCTGCAGCGAGGAACACGCAAATCACCACCAGTGGTCTTGCGAAGGTTGAGTGCGGACCTATTGCAATTACCTGCATGCAGCTTTTGGCTGCCGAAAATCACATCCCGCAGCGCTTCATCACTTCACGGACTTGCGGGATTTCAGCAACTCGATCCGGGGCGTTAAAACGATCAAAGAAAACCCAAAGCTGCTTCTCCGATTTTGTGTAAGACGAGTAAAAAGTCGTCCAGCCCGTGTAAGCACCAAAATCATCTTTTGCGTTGATTTGGCCACAAAAATTTAAATTATCTTTGGATTTTACGGCTCTCAGCTGCGCGGATGCTGGGTCTTTTACGTATGTGGTGTTTACCAAGTACGAACGGAATGCATCGTCTGGAGACGATCTGAATGGATTAGGAATCCACCCGTACCAGAGACCAAACACGATGGCGGCAATCGTGCAGGATGTGACTTCTCTGCTCCAGTTCCAAGGTTCTTTTTCCTTCTTGGACTCCATGAGTAATTCTCCACTGATCGATAAGGCCGATTGCCCAACTGTTTGTCGGTTCAGTGTGAGTTTTCTTTAGTTCTACATCTCCCCCCCTTCCGAACAAATCCGCACGCACTCCCCTCCGCGCCCAACGGCAACCAGCGGAACGGAAGAGTGCAGCCGAGTTTTGTTGGATCAACACCCGCCACTCTTGGAGGCGACCATGGCAACCAGCTACGCAGACGGCGCGCAGGCCCGAGAGTGGGACAGGCGCTACGACGCTTGGGGGCGCGAGAAGAAACCGCGGCCCGAAGAGTTCCACGATTACGAAGCTGCCGGTGTACGGCGGGCGAGGATGAACTGTGCTCACAATTGAAGAACAAATCGCGATCCTCACCGCGCCGTCTGCTCCTGCGATTGAGGTTGTCTCAATGCCGCGCGCCTTGGCAGAGCAAAGCCTGGCAGCACTTGAGCAAACGGGCGCGTGCTCCAGCAACATCCTCGAACTCCGCGGCATCCTTGCTGAGCCAGCCTTGCAGCTCCGGGCAATTCACAGCGTAGGGCCAGGAGAGGAATACCCCTGCATGGACAAGGAGGATGCAGAGCGGCGCGCGAAAGAAATCCGTGAATGCGGCGACCAGATGAAAGCCGAGCGTATCGCCCGTGGCGAAAGCGTCGAGATGTGGAGCGACTGGGTAACGAACGTAATTCCATCTCCTTGGGAGCCCGCTGAGCACTTCGAGATCATGGCCCAGGAGTGGATGGATGATGCCGACAACCTGCGCCAGCACGCGATCAGGCTCACAGCCGAGCGCGACGAATTGCTGGCCGACCTGCAGGAGGTTGTCGCTACCTTGCGTCGATACGAGCAACTGCATCGCGCCAAGGGCACCGCCGAAAGCTTGGAGAAGGCCGAGATAAACGCCGATCTCGCTTTGCGCTTCGAGCAAACCATCGCCAAAGCCACCCAATAACCACCTTCTGCCGCCACGCGCGGCATGGAGTTCCCCTATGTCAAATCGCAGCGCGGCCCAGGTCGCGCCCATCCTCCCGCGCTTCATTCGCGCCGGTGAGGCGTACGGCTACCTCGGTATGTGCCGGGACGAATTCAACAAAACGGTCCGGCCGAATGTCCGGGAATTCCCGATTGGAAAACAGGGTATCGGCTTCGATCGGATCGAGCTCGACCAGTGGGCGGACGCCTGGGTTGAGGCGATGGCAATTGAAAAAGCAGCCAATCAGGACAACAATCAGCCCCGCAGTGGGCGCCAAGGAGTCAATAAATGGCGCGAAAAACAATCTCCGGTCTCTACGAGAGGAACGGGATTTGGCACATCGACAAAGTCGTCAGAGGTCAGCGACTTCAAGAAAGCACTGGATCAAGCGAAAGGGAGGAAGCAGAGCAATACCTGATTCATCGCTTGGAAAAGCTCCGACAGGAAAAGGTCTACGGTGTGCGCCAGGTGCGAACCTGGCGGGAGGCTGCCACGAAGTTTCTGGTGGACTTCAAGGACCAGGCGTCAATTGCCTTGTCCGCATCCCACATCGAGCAGCTGGACCCGTACATCGGCGACTTGCCGATAACGCACATTGATGACGGAACGCTTTCCGCCTTCAAGCGAGATCGGCAGAAGCCCAGCAAGACATCAACCGGCAAAGTAAAGCCGGGCGTGTCGAACAGGACGGTCAACATCGCCCTACAGCGGGTCGTCCGAATCTTGAACCTGTGCCACAGGAAGTGGCGAGATGCAGAAAAGCGGCCGTGGCTTGAGAGCGTGCCGATGATCTCGATGCTGGAGGAAAAGCGATCAAGCAGGAAGCCCTACCCATTGTCATGGGAAGAACAGTCCATGCTGTTTGCGGAAATCCCTGATCACCTATTGAGGATGGCCCTCTACAAAGTGAATACGGGGTCCCGCGAACAGGAAGTCTGCAAGTTGCGATGGGATTGGGAAATACGAGTGCCAGAGCTGGAAACGAGTGTGTTTCTAATTCCGTCAGGGTTTGGCGGTCGGCACGAAAAGGCGGGGGTGAAAAACGGTGATGAAAGGTTGGTGGTGCTGAACAGGGTTGCGATGTCGGTGATCGACGGACAGCGCGGCCTGCACCGTGATCTGGTTTTCCCTTATGGGCAGCCTGATCAGTTTGGGCCTACTGCGATTCACCGGATGAACGACACAGCCTGGAAAAAGGCCAGGGTGCGAGCAGCGGCAAAGTGGGAAAAAGAACACGGCTCGCCGGCACACCCTGGATTCCGCTCGATCAGGATCCACGACCTGAAGCACACCTTTGGCAGAAGGCTTCGTGCAGCAGGCGTGACCGAAGAAGATCGAAAGGCATTGCTTGGACATAAGAATGGCAGCATTACGAGCCACTATTCTACCGCAGAGCTTGGGCAACTGATCGACGCGGCAAACAAAGTGTCAGCTACCGATTCGCGAGGGCCGGCACTGACCATCTTGAGGAGGAAAACGGGATGATCCCCCGCAAAAGTCCCTACGCGTAAAAAAGCCGAACTGGCTAGAGTTCGGCTAAGTTACTGAAAAATATGGTCGGGACGGAGTGATTCGAACACTCGACCCCTAGCACCCCATCTTCTTTTTCATATTTCTTGAAAGCTTCCAACACCTAACTCTGGACTCTTCCAAGCGAGTATTTACTTGAGCTCCAGCGGTGTTCTGGTCTACGAGAGTCCATTAAGGTCCATCAAGAGCCGACGTTTTTGTGGGGGTAAATGTAGGGGAGTCCGTTTCATTACTAAAATCACCATCAAAGAACTCGAGCCGCTGACTCCCAACGATGCCGGCCGAATCCTCCAGGAGGATGGCGATTTAGTCGGTCGAATATCATTCCGCAAGGCCGGTGTGTCGGTCAGCTTTTTCTATCGGTGTCGGTGGGAAGTGCAGAACAAAGAGTAATCCTGTGGGTCCTGGCCGCGCAATTCCCCTAACTAAAGAAGAACGAGCAAGAATGGCGAACTCACATTTTGAAATTGGTAATGAGCCCGTGTAGTTTCCGCGTCATCTCAGCGACCTCATGGCTGATGCTCACCGTACTACTCGCTTGGCTCGCTGTGCTTTCACTCAAAGCTTTAATCTCAAAAGTATTTTGCTCAACGCCCTGTACAACACAGGCCTGCTGTTCTGTCGCAGAGGCGATCTGGATGTTGTGATCGATGATTTGATTCATGCCGTGGGTAATGTCGTCAAAGAACCCGGCCGCTCGAGAGACCTCCTCAACTGTCGCGGATGCATTGGTATGACAACTGTGAATGGTCGCGACAGCGCTGAGAACCTCTTGCTGCAGACGGGTAATGTTGGCGTAGATCTCTCCCGTCAGCTTATGCGAGTGAATAGCTAGGCTACCCACCTCATCAGCGACCACCGCAAAGCCTCGGCCCTGGTCACCGGCCCGTGCAGCCTCGATGGCCGCGTTAAGTGCCAACAGATTGGTCTGTTCTGATACGTTTTTAATGAGCCCTACTGCCTTCGAAATTGCCTGGCTCTCATTTTCCACAGCGTTGATTGAAGCGAGCGAGTCGTTCAGTTCCTGGAACAAATTATTGATGCCCTCCATTGCTCGACCAACCTGAATACTGCCGTCACAGCATTTCTGACCTGCCTGGCTCGCTTTGTCGGCAGTTGTGTTGGAGCTGGCGCTGACCTCCTGCACGCTGCTAACCAACTCAACCATTGAGGTGGCAATCAACCCTAATTTTATCGCCTGGTGCTCTACGCTTTGTTGCGATGAAAGCGCGTATTCGCTGACATGCTCGGCTTTATCTTGCGTTGAGGAGGAGAAAGTCCTTACCTCGGATATCAGTTCACGCACACGTACTTGCATGAGGTTGAAGTCTCGCGCCAGATCCCCCAGTTCATCACGGCCCAAAGATTTTATGGTGTAGCGCAGATCGCCTCCCGCGAGGAGACGCGTCGCTTTAGAGATTTCGTGGATGGCTTGTCGGACAGACAGATAAAAACCGATAAACAAGTAAATAATCGCGAAGACCGTTGTCATGAGCGCAATTACCCAGAGCACGAGCTTGTGCTGATGGCTTGCCAAGCGAGCATGAAGCTGGTCATCAGCTTCCGACAACGTTAATTGGGTGGCATGGTCCAGCTTCGCAAGAAAAGGAGCGTAGTCGTTGAACCTGTCACGCCATGTGCCCATCAACTTTTGGTAAACCGAGCCCGTAACGGAGTACAGGTCAATGATGCTGGATTTGTATTTGGATGCAGTTTCTTGAGCGGCATCAGCAATGAGTGCACGTGCATCGCTATTCCCTAATCCTCGGTTGCCTGCCTGAACAAACCGATCAAAGTTGTTCAGTTGATTCACAACTGTCGACTGTGTAGACGAATCGAGATAACCATACGCGGTGACATAGCCCGCGTAACTTCGGGTCTGCGCGAGGACTTGGTACAGGGGCAAAATTTCATCGAGTAGCAACGCCATGTTGCGGTAGACAAGCGGGTTGTCGTCCTGACTCAGGCGTGCCGATGCAGCAATTTCCTTAATGGCATTCAAGCGTATCTGCAGCGCACGAGCTTGCTCGGTGTACTGCATGCTCAAGAGCTGTGAACCGTCAGTGGTCGGCGCCGGGGATTCCGGGTTAACGAGATGCTCAGAGAAGGGACTTCTTTCCAGCCATTCATTTAGCCCAGACGTTTGTTCTTTGAGTGCATCGAATTGCGTTGTGATGAGTGCCGCGACGTCAGGCTTGTTTCGTGCGTGTGCTACGACCCTGAGGCCCACAAGTTCCGTGGCACTCTGGTATTCCGACAAGGCTTTACCAACCGCTTCAAGGCCTTGCAATTCGAGTTGAGTGGATTGGCGCTCTTGATAAATACTCACCAGCTTATCGAATGACAACCAACAGAATGGAAGCATAAACACCGCGAATATCAGCGAAAACTTCTGCAGGTATCGCGCACGGTTCATCAAAGCTAGAACGGGTCTGAACATCACTGCTCCTACGCATGGATATCTATGGTTTCACCCATTTCGCATGAGGAGGCCAACGTTCCCTGTCAGCCCCTCTACCTTGATTAACCGATCATCATCAGGCTTGCGTTACCACCTGCCGCAGCCGTGTTGACACTGACAGCCCGCTCAATAACCAACCTTTCAAGGGGAATATCACTCTCACCAGGAGACAGGCCGTGAACACTGATAATTGCCCCCGGTCGTGAAGCGATCATCTGGCACAAATGACGCAACTGGTCCGAATGCCCATGATGAAGAACCGCGTCAAATTCCACAGTCCCACTGCTCCAGTCAGCGGCTTTGCATATAGCCCGTTGCACTGCCTCAGGAAGCTTGCCAAACAGAGCTTTGACTCGCGGACTATCGACCCAAAAGACTTTACTGCCGACTGCAAGCACTGCCGCAAGTTGCGCCAACAGATCGGCTTCGGTATCGCCGATGCAAAGGACTCGCGCCCGGGGCAGTATGGTGTAGGTATTTCGCTCCCCTGTCGGCCCGGTCAGCACGCGCGTCCGTCCACTTTGCGATTCGGTTTCGAACTTACTGCACAGGGTATGCAGTTCTTCGTTTTTGTTGGCATGAGCCCAGTCGGCCAGGGACTTCAGTGGTAAAAGCAAGTGTTCCCGACCACTTTGCTCAGGAGGGTTTTGCTCGTCTGCTGCAATAAATGCCTTAGATAAAGCGTGTTCCGGTCTTGTCGACAGAAGGCGGTACATATAGAGCGGCCCTCCTGCCTTCGGCCCCGTACCCGATAGCCCTTCCCCACCGAATGGCTGAACGCCGACCACTGCGCCCACGATGTTACGGTTTACATAGACGTTGCCCGCGTGAACATTGCCAACGACTTTGGCGATGGTTTCGTCGATGCGAGTGTGTACGCCCAAGGTCAGCCCGTACCCTGAACCGTTGATGTGTTGGATCAATTGATCCAGATTTTTGCGGCTATAACGAACTACGTGGAGTACAGGCCCGAAAATTTCTCGCTCCAGTTCGTCGATACTTTCCAACTCGATCAGTGTTGGCTGGACAAATGTTCCTCGACGAACATCCTCCCCCGCCATGATCGACGTCTGGTACACCGGGCGGCCTTTGGCACGCATGCTCTCAATGTGTTTGTCGATCCCCGCTTTCGCCTCGGCATCGATGACTGGCCCGATATCCACACATAGCCGGTCCGGATTGCCTTGCCTGCATTCAGCCATCGCGCCCTTCAACATCTCGATCACTCGATCTGCCGAATCGTCCTGCAGGCACAGCACTCTCAGCGCAGAGCATCGCTGACCAGCGCTGTCGAACGCAGAAGCAACCACGTCAGTGACGACTTGCTCGGTCAGAGCAGATGAATCAACGATCATTGCGTTCTGCCCACCCGTTTCCGCAATTAACGGAACTGGACGGCCCAGAGCGTCGAGGCGCCCGGCTATATTTTTTTGCAGCAGGCGGGCTACCTCCGTCGAACCGGTAAACATGACACCTTTCACCCTGTCATCACTGATCAGAGCGGCACCAATCACACTGCCACGACCAGGCAACAGCTGCAGCACACCCCTTGGAATACCGGCATCAAGCAAGATGCGAACAGCTTGTGCAGCGATCAATGAAGTTTGCTCCGCCGGCTTGGCCAACACCGGATTACCGGCTGCCAATGCGGCAGCAACCTGCCCGGTAAAAATCGCCAGCGGGAAGTTCCAGGGACTGATGCAAACGACCGGGCCCAATGGCCGATGGGCATCATTGGTAAAATCCCTGCGCGCTTGCACAGCGTAATATCGAAGAAAATCGACGGCCTCTCGCACTTCGGCAATTGCATTGGCGTATGTTTTACCGGCCTCCCGCACCAGCAATCCCATAAGAGGTTGAATTTCTGCCTCCATCAGATCTGCAGCCCGCTCCAGTATTTGAGCACGCTCGCTAACCGGTGTTGCCTGCCAGATAGGGGCCGCGCTGATGGCATACCCAAGTGCCTGTTCAACATCCTCAAGATCAGCCGGTTGCACGTGACCGACCACATCACGCAGATCCGAAGGGTTGCAGACTGGCTTTAGATCACCGGGGCGGCCCACGCCGCCTAACATAGGCGCAGCCGTCCATTCAGCGTTCGCGGTTGCGAGCAACGCGCAGGATAGTGAAGCCAGGCGATGCTCATTCGCCAAGTCGATCCCGGAAGAGTTCGCCCGGTCCGCACCATACAAATCCCGAGGCAACGAAATTTTTGGATGAGGCAGACCATAAGCGCCATCCTCAAAAGCCATCGCATCTACTGTCAGCACGGGATCTGCAATCAGTTCCTGGATGGTGATGGAATGGTCAGCAATGCGGTTGACGAATGAGGAGTTCGCGCCGTTTTCGAGCAGACGACGAACCAGATAGGCCAGGAGCGTTTCATGGGTGCCAACGGGGGCATAGACACGGCATGGGCGGTTCAGCTTGCCTTCGTAAACTTTGCCTACAACCTGCTCGTACAGCGGTTCACCCATGCCGTGCAGGCACTGGAACTCGTACTGGCCGGGGTAATAGTTCTGACCGGCGATGTGATAAATGGCCGACAAGGTATGGGCATTGTGGGTCGCAAATTGCGGATAGATGGCTTCAGGAACAGTCAATAACTTACGTGCGCACGCAATGTAGGAAACGTCGGTATACACCTTGCGCGTATAGACGGGATAACCTTCAAGCCCCTCAACCTGAGCACGCTTGATTTCACTGTCCCAGTACGCGCCCTTCACCAGGCGGATCATCAGGCGATGACGGCTGCGACGCGCCAGGTCAATCACGTAGTCGATCACGTACGGGCAACGCTTCTGGTAGGCCTGGATCACGAAACCGATGCCGTTCCATCCTGCCAGTTTTGGTTCGAAGCAAAGGCGCTCGAGCAAATCCAGCGACAGCTCCAGGCGGTCTGCCTCTTCAGCGTCGATGTTCAAACCGATGTCGTAGCTTTTGGCCAACAGCGTCAATGAAAGCAGGCGCGGATAAAGCTCGCCCATGACTCGATCGTATTGTGCTCGGCTGTAACGCGGGTGCAGTGCCGAGAGCTTGATGGAGATGCCAAGCCCTTCATAGATACCACGTCCATGAGAAGCCTTGCCGATGGCATGGATAGCCTGGGTGTAAGACGCCAAGTACTTTTGTGCGTCGTGCTCGGTCAGAGCGGCTTCGCCCAGCATGTCGTAGGAATAGCGAAAGCCTTTGGACTCGAATCGGGTGGCATTGGCCAGCGCTTGGGCAATGGTTTCGCCGGTGACAAACTGCTCGCCCATGACCCGCATCGCCATGTCCACGCCTTTACGAATCAGCGGCTCTCCGCCTTTGCCGATAATGCGTGTGAGCGTTGAAGTCATGCCGGTTTCGCTGTGGGTGGAGACCAGTTTCCCGGTCAACAACAGTCCCCACGTCGCCGCGTTCACGAACAACGAGCCGCTTTTACCGATATGCGTCTGCCAGTTGCCATTGCTGACTTTGTCGCGGATCAACGCATCTCTCGTGCCCTTGTCCGGAATGCGCAGGAGCGCTTCGGCAAGGCACATCAGGGCGACGCCTTCCTGCGATGAAAGCGAGAATTCCTGAAGCAAGCCTTGAACAAGTCCCGCCCGACCGCTGGCGTTTTTCTGATTGCGCAGCTTCTCGGCAATGCTGGCGGCCAATTTGATAGTCGATGAAGCCGCCTCTGAAGGTAATCGCGCTTGTTCCAACAGCATCGGCACCATCTCTTGTTCCGGCCGCCGATAGGCGGAAGTGATTGCCGCTCTGAGCACCGACTGTGGATGGATGTTCTCCGCCAAATCCAGAAAAGGCTGATAAGCCGTCTCCACTAACAGCTCACCTTGTTCTTCCGGATCGCCGAGATTGGTGCCTATCAGTTCATCCAGCGTGGTTCCGCCTTCAAGCTTCTCCAAACAATTGAAGAGTGCCTGTTTGATTAACCAATGCGGGGTCCGATCAATCGCTGCGGCGGCAGATTTGAGACGTTCACGGGTCAGGTCGTCGAGTTTCACACCGAGGGTAGTCGCCATTATTAGAGCCCAGCCAAGGAAACCGTTAAAAGGAAAATGGAGCAGTCATGGACCGAATTGAAGACGCGCAAAAGCGACCCTCATGGCAACTTCAGCGTGCTACCAGGCAATGGTTGCCACCAGGTGAAATGACGCTATGGGCGCCACAACCGCGGTTACGGCATCAGCCGATAACCGCGGCATTCGCCGCTCTCATTGCAAGAGCGTGATCTTCAGAGCACCGAGCGTAAAAAGTCTGCTGTTTCAGCTTTTTCCGGACGGTCGAAGATCTGCTCGGGAGTCCCTAACTCGTGAATCTGACCTTTATGGAAGAAGGCAACACGATCGGAAACCTCGCGGGCGAAGCGCATTTCGTGGGTGACCACGATCATGGTCATCCCTTCATGAGACAGCATGCGCAATGTATCCAATACTTCACCGACAAGTTGCGGATCGAGCGCGGACGTCACCTCATCGAACAGCATGTAATCCGGCGACATCGCCAGCGCGCGTGCAATCGCCATCCGCTGCTGCTGCCCACCCGACAAACGCGATGGAAACGTCGTCAGCTTTTCACCCAGGCCTACATGCCGGAGTTTTTCGACAGCGATCGCCTCGGCTTCCTGCTTCGACTTGCCCAGGACTTTTCGCGGGGCGAGCATCACGTTTTCGAGCACTGTCATATGGGGAAAGGCATTCCATTGCTGAAATACAATGCCGATCTTTTGCCGAAGTTTATTGAGGTCGGTTTTTTTCGAATGGACGTGAATGCCATCGACACTGATACGACCTTGCTGGATATCTTCCAGGCCATTGATACACATCAGCATGGTCGACTTGCCGGAACCCGAGCCACCGATCATCGATAGTACTTCACCCTTGTTCACACTCAGGCTCACACCTTTGAGAACATGCAAGGGGCCGAAGTGTTTATGTACGTCTTCAATTTTAATCATTGTATTTGCCACCTTTTCTCAAGCCGAGCGCCGAGTCTCGCAATGGGAAAACTCATCAAGAAGTAGATCACACCGGTAATTGCCAGGATTGTTAGCGGTTCCTGAACCCGAGTTGTGACAATCTGGGAACTGCGCAGAAGTTCAATAATGCCGATCCACAATACGAGCGAGGTATCCTTCATTATCCCGAGGGCCAGACCGATCCAGCTCGGAAATACAATCCTGGTCGCGATGGGCAAAGTGATGGAAATCACTTCCTGCCGCCAACTCAACCCCAGTGATCGAGCCGCGCGCCGAGTTGTCGTCGGCACTCCCGCCACCCCACTCCTGACGATCTCCGTGCAGAGCGCCGCGGCATACACCCCAAGGCAAAGGCAAGCGACCACGTAAGTTGGCCAATGCAACCGAAACATACTGTTGAAAGAATTGAATATCACCAATTGAATCAACAGCGGCACGGAGCGAAATATGTCGAGCACCCAACCAAGGGGCGAACTTACCCACCAGGCGGCACCGGCCCTGACAAGGCCGAACACCGTACCAAACAAAGTACCTATACCGACGGCTGCTAATGTAATAGCGATTGTGACAACAGCACCCTTCAATAAAAACAGGATGTCGCTCCACGCTAATGTCCCTTCAAAAAACATGGCGCACCTCTCAATAACGAAACAGGCGCCAAGCGAGTAGCCGCGCGCAAATCGTGAATGTTTTCGATATCAGGTAGTACAAGCAAGCCGCAACAAAGAAGAACTCAAAGGTGCGATAGGTCATGACGTTAAGTTGTTGAGTAACGCCAGTCAGGTCACTCGTCAGCCCAACGATAGTCCCCAGAGAAGTCATCAGAATTGACCAGACCATCTGGTTAGTCATTGCATGGAACACGGCCCGCAGCATCTGCGGCAACACGATGTGCCATAGCGTCTGAGCCGCCCCCATACCCAGCGAACGAGCGGCCCGCACCTGAGTTTCCGGAACGGCGGCGAAGCCGCCCCGGAACGTTTCTGCCAGGTAGCCTGCGTTGTTAAACACGATACCGAGCAGGAGTGCATAGTAAGAGTCGATACCAACTCCAATGGAACCCAGCCCGAAATAAACCATGTAAATTTGAAACAGCGCTGGCGTATTACGCGCCGTTTCAATCCACACGCTGGCCAGACCCGAAAGGGTTTTGTTACCCGATCGTTTTGCAAGCGCCAACAGGACGGCTATCACCGTACCAATTGCCATCGCCAGGGTGGCAATCTCCAAGGTGACTAGCGCTCCCGACAACATCTCCGGAAGCGACTCCAGGACCGGGCGCCACTGGAAGGTATAAGACATACGATTACCTTTTTTTACGCGAAAGGTTTTTGTTTTTCCGGAACGAGTGCCCCGTTTTATTTAACGATAGGTACCTTTGACAGTCAGATCCGGAGCCGGCCCGCCTTCTGTTCCTACCCATTTCGCATAGAGCTCGGCATAGCGACCGGAACGAACTTGACGGTTGAGGAAAAGATTCACGAAGTTCAGCAGCCCTTGTTCCTGGCGTTGCACGAGGAAAGCACAGTAGTCAGGGTCAACCGGCGCCTCACCGACAATCTTCAGACCTGGGTATTTCCCCGATTTGATGACGTGGGTGGCAATCGTCGCGGTGGTATACGTCGCATCAATCTTCTTCTGGCTCAGCGCCAGGAAGCTGTCTGATTGGGACTGGAAGGTCAGAAGCTTGGTTGCGGGGTCATTGATCTTTTGCACGGTCTCTTTCAGAGCCGTTGTTTCATAGGCGCCTGCGGGGCCTCCCACCGTATGCCCCTTGAAGTCATCGGCGCTTTTAATACCGGAGTCTTCGCGGGCAAGAATGATGGTATTGAAGACGAAATAGGGAATCGAGAAGCCGATCGTTCTAGCACGCTCAAGCGTGTCAGAAGCCACGGCGATACCGACATCGGCTCGTCCTGACAGAACGGCAGGAATTCGATCCGGGTCTGGGGTATCGACGATTTCGGCCTTCACGCCGAGGGCGGCGGCCAGATCATTGCAATAATCGACGTCGAAGCCGATTGGCTTATTGTCCTTGTCACGGGAGCCGTTCGGCGGGAAATCAAGTTCCACGGCACAGCGCAGCTTGCCCGACGAAATGATGTCGTCCAACTGGTCTGCATGTACGGCGGTGGTACCCAAAGCAGCGAAGGCTGCGGCCATGATGAGTTGGTTGATGCGCATTTTTTGTTCCCCTCGTTTGTTGGCTGAACTCAGAAACAAGATACGCTTATTTTAGCGTATCTTGGATATCGTATACGTATTATCGGGGCAGTAAAATTACAGCTCTTAGATCGTTATTGTTGGTCTCACTGGACTAGAAAACCGTAGGTAAGCGGATCCGTCTCGTCGATGATCCAGTTGGCGAAACCGCAGATATGGGCCTTTCCGCTCACTTCAGGGATGACGGCGTCCAACGGGCCGACCTTGGTTTCGCTGAGTACGCGGCCCTTGAACACGGTACCAATGATGGACTCGTTGACCAGCGTATCGGCAGTCGACAGTTCGCCACGCAGATAGAGTTGCGCCACACGGCCTGCAGTGCCAGAACCAGTCGGGGATCGGTCAATCGCCCGGTCCGCATACACACAGCAGTTAGCCTGGGTTGAACCTTCGTGACGCGGATCGCCATATACCATGACGCCGTACACGTCGTTGAATTCCGGAATTTCTGGATGGACAAAAGCGCCGCGGGCGTTGATCGCGGCTTTGATTTCATAGCCGAACTGGGTAAGCGCCGACAGGTCTTTTTCGCGAATACCGATATTGTGCGGCCGGCCATCGACATAGAAATACGTCGCACCACCGTAGGCGATATCACCCGTGACCTTGCCGAAAGTCGGAGTGGTCACCGTCACGTCGCGCTCGAAAATGAATGAGGCCACGTTGACGAAACGTACCGCGCCCGTCCGCGTGCCATCCCACTCGACAAACGCCTCGATGAAACCGCAAGGCGTATCGATACCGACACGAGTCTCTGGAGATCTGCGCTCAATCCAGCCCAATTCAACGGCAGCCGTTGCCAGCGCGATGACCCCGTGCCCGCAGTGAGGGCTGTAGCCCATGTTATTAAGGAAAATCACGCCGAAATCGGCTTCTGCACTCACCGGTTCGGTGAGGAAGCCACCATACAAATCCTTGTGGCCGCGAGGTTCAAGCATCAGCGCACGCCGGTAGTGGTCGGCATTCTGTTGCAACCAGGTGCTGCGCTCGACGATGGTGGCGCCAGGCACCTTTGGCAGTCCCTGGGTAACGAGACGGAATGTTTCCCCGCTCGTGTGCAGCTCCACAGTGGCAAATGATCGTTCGTACTGCATTCGTATTCTCCATATCTCAGGGTTCGAAAGCGGGTTAATGGCATGGATTAGTCGCCATTTCAGATATGGTATACGATAAACGAAGTGCGTCAACTGCCAAATTGATCGGCTTCGTCCATCGCGGCAGCACCAACAGGTGAATAGAGCGAATGCCTATAAAGAAGAAAAAACGGCTACACACGTAGTGCCACGATGTCGTTGACAGAGCTGATACGGTATACGATATTCGATAAAAACATCAGGTAGTAGCTGAATGACCCATTCAAAAATCAATTCCCCGACAGTGATCGGCTACGTAACGCCGCTAAGCGCACCGCCCGGGGAATTGCTCGAGTTCAAAATTTCCTCGACAGGTGGTCGAGACATTCGCGCAAAGGTCGTCAGGCTGGACTGCTGCGATCCCAATCCACATGGCCCAGGCCTCAAAAGCACGGAAGTGGATTTCGGCCTGGAACAAAGCTATCGCGCGACCGAGCAAAAGACCCACCTCGGATCATGTGCAATCGGCCCCCTGCCCTCCCTCAGCGACGCACGCAATCTGACGCTGTCGCTGCTCATCAAACCCACACTGTTCAGCAACACCGACCAGGTGATTTGTTCGTTGCAGGATGAGGCTGGAACGACGGGCTTCGCATTAGCGCTCAATCAAGGAACGCTACTTTTGAAAAGGCTGGGAATGCCCACCTGCCAGAAGCTCGACCTTCGTCTGGAAAGCAACCGATGGAGCCAGTTGGAAATCTGCTTCGGCCTGCAAGACATCGTCATTCGTTCGACGCTCGTGGGCAGTCGAAAAACCGCCGAAACCCGCACCCGGCTGGAGGGTCTTCAAGCCACCCTCAAGAACAGCAGCCATCTGTGTCTAGCCGCAATCTGGAGCGGCCACCCCGTCGATTGCTTCAACGGTTCCATCGAAGCGCCCTGCCTGACCCGTTCGCGGGTTGGCGCGACAGGCGACACTGAAGTGCTTGCGCGCTGGTCTTTCGCCAACAATTTGCATAAGCAAACGGTTAACGATGACATTGATTCCTCGCGCCATCTCACCCTGGTCAACATGCCGATGCGTGGCGTGCGGTCTTCGGGATGGACCGGTCGAAACATGGACTGGAAAACCGCGCCCGACGAATACGCAGCCATCACCTTCCACGCCGATGACCTGAGTGACTGCCAATGGAACACGACCCTGGCGGTGCGAGTACCCGCAGGTGTGCCATCTGGAGTCTACGGCCTGATCGTCGACAACCCGTCAGGCAACGACACTATCCCCTTCTACGTTCTGCCTGGCGCAGACTCGCCCCGCCGAAAAATCCTCTTTCTGGCGCCCACATTCACCTACATCGCCTACGCGAATCATGCTCGTGGAACATTCTCAGGTGCGCTGCAAAAAAGGGTCAGAGAATGGAATGCCTATCCGCATAACCCGGATGTGGTCGGCGCCTTCGGCTACTCAAACTACAACCGTCACCCGGATGGTTCAGGGATAACCCTTTCGTCCCGGCTGCGGCCGATCATGACGATGCGTCCGGGCTATCTGGTATACCCGGACGAGAATGGCTCGGGCATGCGCGGCTTTGCATCGGACTCACACCTGACCGACTGGTTGAGAGCCAAGGGCTTTGAGTTCGATGTCATCACAGATGAAGACCTCGACCGTGAAGGCGTCGATGCCCTTGCGCACTACGATGTCGTGCTGACCGGCACCCAGCCTGAATATCACACACGCCGCACGTTGGAAGCGTTGATCACCTATCGCGAAGGCGGCGGAAAATTGATGTACCTCGGCGGCAACGGTTTCTATTGGAAAATCGGCCGCGACCCAAACCACCCGCACATGATCGAGGTGCGTCGGGCGGAAGGCGGCATGCGCGTCTGGGCCAGCCAGCCCGGCGAGTATTACCACCAACTCGATGGAGAGTACGGGGGTTTGTGGCGCCGCAACGGCATCGCACCACAACAAGTCACCGGCGTAGGCTTCACCGCCGAAGGTGCGTTCGAAGGAACGTATTACGTCCGCACCCCGGAATCGTTTCGCAGTGAATTGGCCTTCCTGTTCGAAGGCATCCCCCCCGAACAAAGAATCGGCGATTTCGGTCTTTCGGGAGGGGGCGCTGCCGGCTTCGAGATCGACCAGGTCTGTGCGGACCTGGGGACCCCGGACTTTGTGACGGTGATTGCCGCCTCCGAAGGTCATGGCCCGACCTTTGAAACCACTTTCGAAGAGCTGCTGCTTCCGGGCGTCTTTGACGGTGGCCCGCGACCTTACGGCGGCATCCGTTCCAACATCATCTATGGCATCGACGAAAACGGCGGCGGCTTGTTTTCGGTCGGGTCCATCACGTTTTGCGGCAGCCTGTCGCATAACCACTACGACAACAACGTATCGCGCCTACTGGAAAACTGCCTGCGCAAATTCCTCGCGATCTCAGTCGGCAATGATGACCCGCCGCTGCGCCCGTCCTGCTCCGACTTTCCTTCAATAGGTGATTGACACCATGACAGACAAACACGGTGTAGTGCACATGGACTTCGACGAACTCACAGCGCTATTGAAGGAAATCTTCATAAGCCATGGAACGTCTGCGTCCGTCGCCGACATTCTGGCCGCCAATTGTGCGGGCTGCGAGCGGGATGGCGCCCTCAGCCATGGCGTCTTCCGCATGCCCGGTTATGTGGCCTCGCTGAAGACTGGCTGGGTGGATGGACAAGCTGAAGCCGAGGTGAAGGTTGTCAGTCCCTCGTTCATCCGCATCGATGCCCACAACGGATTTGCTCAGCCAGCGCTGGCCACCGCCGCGAGTGCCATTGACGAAGCGATCGAACGCACCGGCGTGGTCGTCGTCGCCATCCGAAACTCCCACCACTTCAGTGCGCTCTGGCCAGACGTTGAACCGTTTGCCCGTAAAGGAATGATCGCAATCAGCTTCGTCAACGGCCTGGCGAATGTCGTCCCCCATGGCGGACACACTGCGGTTTTCGGCACCAACCCGATAGCCTTTGCAATGCCGGTCGCCGACGCCGATCCGCTTGTGGTGGATCAGGCAACCAGCGTCATGGCCAATGGTGAAGTCCGGCTTCATGCGCTGGACAACCAGCCACTCCCGCCCGGCGCCGGCGTCGACAGTTCAGGTGCCGCCACCACCGACCCACATGCGGTGCTGGCCGGCGGAGCGCTGAATACGTTCGGAGGTTACAAGGGCTCCTCGATTGCACTCATGGTGGAGCTGTTGGCAGGCGCATTGACCGGAGGGCAGTTGTCGTTCGAGAACGATTTCGGCGATTGCATTGGCGCGCAAACGCCGAAGGCCGGGCAACTATTGATCGTTATCGATCCGGATCGCGGTGGCTCAACCGACTTCAGTCAGCGTGCTGCAGTGCTCTGCAAGCAACTGATCGAGTCGGGGCAGGAGCGCTTGCCGGGCGAGCGCCGCTACAAAAACCGACACACCGCGCAAACCGTAGGCATTGCACTTGCAAAAGATACTTTGGAGGACCTGCTTCCTCTGGTCACCAACACCACCACGTTGGCCCAATGACCTTCACACAGACACATTTAACCCACATCACAAGCACTACTTTGGAACAGACATGAGCAGCCTATCGCGCGACACCGACAAACTGAAATTCCATCGATCGCTGGCCCCTTCACACATCGATCAACTGGTGGCGCTTTTTCAAACCGAATGGTGGACCAAGGGACGCAACAAGGCAGACGTGGAAAAAATGCTGCAATCGGGCGGCCCCCTATTCGCTTTCATCGACCCGCACAACGACGAACTCGTCGCGTTCGCGCGAGCGATGACTGACGGTGTCTACAAGGCGATGATCTTCGACATCATCGTCAAAGAGACGTGGCGTGGGACTGGCCTTGGCGGTGTATTGATGAACACCGTGCTGAACGATCCAGCGCTGATCGACATCAAGCATCGCGAACTCTACTGCCTGGATGACATGGTCCCTTTCTATGAAAAATGGGGCTTTGCCACCGCAGCGGCCGGCCTGAATTTCATGCGCAAGTCAGAGGGGTAACCCCGACACCAACCGCACTCTCGTCAACGGGAAAAACGCTTGGCACTGAAAGGAGTCAAGTTCTGCGCAGGCGTGCGGCCGGCGACCATCTGTGCGATGAGTCGTCCGGTCGTGGCGCCCAATGTCAGGCCGAGCTGGCCATGCCCGAACGCCATGAACACATTCGATAACCGGGTACTGCGATCGATCACCGGCTTGGTATCAGGCAGATATGGACGGTAGCCGACACCGTATTCGAGGTTGTCCAGTTGCATCTGCGGAAGGATCTCTCGCGCTTTGTGCAGAATGATTTCGGCGCGCTTGAAGTTCGGCTTGGCATTGGGCCCCGCAAATTCCATGGTGCCGCCGATTTGCAAGCCGCGGGTCATCGGGCTGAAGCAAAACCCGCCATCGGGGAAGATCACCGAGTGGTTTACCTTCACCCCTGGTGTCGGCAGCAGCACCTGATAGCCGGCGATCCCGATCAGTGGAATCTGTGCGCCGAGCTGATCAAAAAACGTTCGCGAACCGACACCTGCCGCAATCACTACATGATCAACTGCGTAGCGCTCACCGTTGGTAAGTGTGACGCCGCTGGCATGATCAGCCACCTGATCCAGCCGTTTGACCTGGCCGCGCACCCGAGCGCCGCCTTGATCGATAAAGCTTTGTGTCAGCGCCGCGATGAAACCCTCTGTGTCACTGACGGAGCGCCAGTCGGGAAACAGCAAACCATGGCCGAATTTGCCGGCTAGCGACGGTTCGAGATCGGCTATCGCGGCAGCATCGAGTACTTCTGCCTTGAAGCCCAGGGCCGTACGAAACGCCAATTGAGGAAGCTCCTGCTCCAGACCTGCGGCGGACTCAAACACCTTGATCACCGGGCTTTCGCGCAGCAGGGCCGGCTCAGCACAGGCCTGTAGCAGCGGTGCGTAATCAGCGTGGACATGATGAGTAAGGCTGGCGATATCCCGGGCAATTTCCTCCGTTTTCGCCTGCCTCGCGCACGCGAGAAACCTCAGAACCCACGGCAGCATGCCCGGCAGCGCGCTCACTCTTAACGCCAGTGGCCCGTTCTGATCGAGCAGCCAGCCCGGTATTTTCTGCATCACACCCGGCCTAGAGAGCGGAATCACTTCGCCGATTGCCATCTGGCCGCAACTCCATTTAGCTGTGCTGTCACCCGCCGCGGCCGGGTCGATCAACGTCACCGCATAGCCTTCCCGCTGAAGATACAGGGCGCAACAGACACCCACGATTCCTCCACCCACAACAACAACCCTTTCTGAAAACAGACGAAAGTGCTCAGAAGAATGAACCGGCGCCATGTCCCCCCCTTTAGAGGCTGCATTAAATCCAAGTTATTTTCGGATATGGTATACGCAAACACTTAAAACCAATTCGCCGTAACGAGGGTTACGGCGATGCAAAGCATGTAACGTTGGGGGCTTACTTACGGATGCTATTCAACAGCGATTCGCAGGCTTTGGTGATGTGTTGGTGCAGCAACTTGGCGGCTTTATCTGCATCGCCCTTGCGGCACGCCGCGAGGATTTGCCGATGCTCGCGATCATCCACCCCGGTGCCACCAGAAAGTGTCAGCTGAATCCTCAGATAGCGCTCAATTCGGTCATTGACCGAGCGGATCAGGTTCATCAGGAACGGCCGGTTGGCATCCTCATAGAGGCAGGAATGAAACTGCCAGTTGAGTTCCGCCCAGCGCGCCACGTTCGTCTCTTGCGCGAACTCGTCGCAATACTGCTCGGCTCGTTTGAAGGTGGTTTCGGTCATCAACGGCACGGACAGCTTCAGTGCACTGGACTCCAGCATCGCTCGGACTTCGAAAATCTGTGCAATTTCCGGCTCTGAAATGCTTTTGACGACAGCGCCGCGGTTGCGTTGAAACTCGACCAAACCCTCGGCTTCAAGCCGTTTAAGTGCCTCTCGCACCGGAATTTTACTGACATCAAAAAGCTTGGCGACGTCGTCCTGGCGAATCGGTTCGCCTTCGTCGAAGTCGCCAGTGATGATCGCCTCTCGAATGTGATTGGCGATGATGTCGGACGCCGTTGGCGCGGAGCCAAGTGACGGCAGATCTGCAGGACTTAGGGGCAATTTGAACTCCATGTGTGCAATCGGGAAACCCCGATCGAATAACGTATTCTATATCACATCGCAGCTTACCATCGGCCGGTCTGTCAGGTGATACAGCCTCGCCAGGGTCGCTAATGCGCACCATCAGCCCCTAAAAACTCATTGACACCCTCATCAACGTATACGATATTCAATCTAGAGTTAGGTTCATCTGGTGTCAAGCAGCGAACCGCAGGGTTTGCGTTACACCTCTACCAATAAAAACAACAGGAGATGCCCTGCATGCAAAGCCTGAAAAAAAACGCTACTGACAAATCGCGGGCAGACAGAGGCACTGACGAAGTCGGCGGCCATGAGCAGCGCTCACAGAAAACCGCCAAGTGTGACGACGTCAGATCTGTCCTCCACGACCTGATGTGGGCACCCACCTCCAATGAACACATGCTGATTCTTTGATACGGATCTGACGCGCCCGCACCTTCGAACCTTGTGGTTCGAATACTCAGGAGAACCCTGGAATGCCTATAGTAAAAATCGAGATGCTCACCGGACGGCAGGACGAGAAAAAGCACGAACTGGCACGCGAGATTACCGCGGCCTTCGCCAGAGTCCTGGGGTCCGCCCCGAAGGACGTCACCATCACCTTCACCGATGTGAAGGCGTCCGACTGGGTGATTGCCGGAGAGCCACTCAGTGCTGGCGGAACTGCATGCCCACCGTCGCCTCAGCGTTAAAACGGTTCATTGAATTTCGGCTTCGGATTGAAAACGCTCAATCCCGAAAGCGCTGTGCTTACCCTCATCCAATATCGAGTGTCTCTCATGTATTTGAATGCCCAACAACTGGCCGACGCACTGCCCTGGGACGCGCTGATGGATGCGCTGTCCGATATCTTCACCCGCACCGTGTACTCCCCTGTGCGTCACCACCACAAAATCGAAGTACCAGGCGACCCCGCCGCCATGCTGTTGCTGATGCCAGCCTGGATCGAGGGTGAGTATCTGGGGGTCAAGCAAGTCACCGTGTTCCCCGGCAACAATGCCAAAGGTCAGCCGGGCCTCAGCAGCCACTATCTTCTGAGCTGCGCAAAAACCGGTGTACCGCTGGGCCAGTTTGACGGCAACGAGCTGACGGCCCGTCGCACCGCCGCCGCTTCCGCCCTGGCCTCACGTTATTTGTCACGTGCCAACTCGAAACGCTTGCTGATGGTCGGGGCTGGCCGAATGGGCCGTTATCTGGTCAGTGCGCACCGCTCGGTTCGCGACCTTCAAGAGGTGCTGGTCTACGACCTCAATATTGAGGCCGCAAAAGCATTCGCCAGCGACCTCCGCGCCCAGGGACTCCAAGCGCAAGCGGTGACACTCCAAGATCTGCCCACTGCTGTGGCGGCCGCCGACATCATCAGCTGCGCGACGTTGGCCACCGAACCGGTGATCAAGGGCCAGTGGTTGCAGCCGGGGGTGCATCTGGATCTGGTCGGCAGCTTTACCCCTGTCATGCGCGAAGTCGACGACGACGTCGTGGCACGCTGCAGCATTTTCGTCGATACCCGCGAAGGTGCCCTGGCAGAAACCGGCGACCTGATCCAGCCGATTCGCAACGGTGTCATCACCGAAAACGGTGTCATCGCCGAGTTCAGCCAACTGTGTGCCGGCAAACATGCAGGGCGTTCTGCCCTGAAAGACTCCGGTCAAGCCATGACAATGTTCAAGTCGGTCGGCGCATCGATCGAAGACCTGGCGGCGGCAATCCTGGCTTATCAGCGGACTTCGACTGCCCACTGACACTTTCAACCCTGCACTTTCAATTTTGTCTGGGCGCCAAGCGCCCCTGAATCCCCGGAGGAATACCATGCGATCATCCAAAGTCATCCATGTCGTCAGTTGCCATGCGGCGGGTGAAGTGGGCGATGTCATTGTCGGTGGCGTCGCGCGCCCTCCGGGTGAAACCATTTGGGAACAGCGCCAGTTCATCGAAACCGATCAAACCCTGCGCAATTTTGTCTTGAACGAACCCCGTGGCGGAGTGTTCCGGCACGTCAATTTGCTGGTGCCGCCCAAGCACCCAAAAGCACACATCGGCTGGATCATCATGGAGCCGTGCGACACACCGCCGATGTCCGGCTCCAACTCGATGTGCGTGGCTACAGTATTGCTAGAGACCGGGATCATTCCCATGGTCGAACCAGAAACTCGCATGTTCCTTGAACCGCCGGGAGGATTGATTGAGGTCGTTGCGACTTGCCGCAATGGCAAGGCCGAACGGATCAGCGTACGTAACGTGCCGTCGTTCGCAGACAAGCTCGACGTAACGATCGAGGTGCCGGGCATCGGCACGCTGCTAGTCGATACCGCCTATGGCGGTGACAGCTTTGTCATCACCGACGCCAAAAAACTGGGTTTCTCACTCACCCCTGACGAAGCCCGGGACATTGCCGACTTCGGCATGAAAATCACCCAGGCGGCTAACGAGCAACTGGGTTTCGCCCACCCTGAAAACGCTGAGTGGAACCACATTTCCTTCTGCCAGATCGCCAACCCGGTCGAAATGAAAAACGGCGTGCTAACCGCAGCCAACGCGGTCGCTATCCGTCCCGGAAAAGTCGACCGCTCCCCTTGCGGCACCGGTTGTTCGGCGCGCATGGCGGTACTGCTCGCCAAAGGCCAGATGAAAGTGGGTGATCGCTTCATCGGCCAGTCGATTCTTGGCACCGAATTCGATTGCCGGATCGATTCCGAATTGTCCGTGGGTGGCCGGCCCGGTATCAGTCCGATCATCTCCGGACAAGCCTGGATCACCGGCACCCATCAACATACCCTCGACCCGACCGACCCGTTCCCTGCCGGGTATCGCCTGTCCGACACCTGGCCTCTGGAAGGCCGGTGATAGCCGCTTACGGTAGACTCGCGCCCAGTGCTGCGGCGCAGGACTACCAGCCCGTTACTCATCGCAAACCTGCATGACCGAGGAATCTGGATGACTGCCGCTATCGCGATCATCGCTGCCGGGCTCGGCGGATTATCGTCGCGCGAGTGCTCATGTCCACGGCATCGCAGTGACGATCCCCTAGGCGGAAATATCGAAGGATCGGAGGCCATGAATCGAGAGGAGAGAGGTTGTGGGGATAGCAACGGAGTGAGTACTTGATATGCAGTGCTCCATATCCAGTTCAGAGGAACAACGGTGAGCAGGAATGCCTGATAACATGGAGCTTCATGCGCTAAAAACACTGTGAAAAATTGCCAAAGCTGGCATCAACTCGGATACAAGTAGTTAGGACTCCACCCAGAGCCAGTGGTTTTGTGGGGGTAAAAACGCTTAAACATAAAAAAGGGTCGCGAGATAAAATCTCGCAACCCTTTGAATTATATGGTCGGGACGGAGTGATTCGAACACTCGACCCCTAGCACCCCATGCTAGTGCGCTACCGGACTGCGCTACGCCCCGACTAGGCGTGTAACTCGTGCTTCACCTCGAAGAACGCTCAAGAATATATCGCAAGCTTCTGAAAACTGGAAGTATTCAAACGCAGGAATTTATTTCTTGAGAACCACCAGTACATCTTCCAACTCGGCAATCATCTGTCGAATCATCTGTTTGTACTGAGTAGTGTCGTCTTTGGCTTCATCGCCGGACAAGCGCAAGCGCGCGCCGCCGATGGTGAATCCTTGATCGTAAAGAAGCGCGCGAATTTGCCGGATCATCAGCACGTCCTGGCGCTGATAATACCGGCGGTTTCCGCGCCGTTTGACGGGGTTGAGTTGAGGAAACTCCTGCTCCCAATAGCGCAGCACATGCGGTTTTACCGCACACAGCTCGCTGACTTCACCAATGGTGAAGTAGCGTTTGCCCGGGATGACGGGTAGCTCGTCGTTATGACTTGGTTCCAGCATAAGCCTCAACTCGGGCCTTCAACTTCTGCCCTGGACGAAAGGTGACCACACGGCGAGCCGTGATCGGGATTTCTTCACCCGTTTTCGGATTGCGGCCAGGCCGCTGGCGTTTGTCCCGAAGGTCGAAATTGCCGAAACCGGACAACTTGACCTGTTCGTTGTCTTCAAGAGCGTGCCTGATTTCTTCAAAAAACAGTTCGACCAATTCCTTGGCCTCCCGTTTATTCAGGCCCAGCTCTTCATACAGACGTTCCGCCATCTCAGCTTTCGTCAGAGCCCCCATACGTCACTTCCTTAACGTGGCGTTCAACCTTTGTTCGAGCGAGGTGAGGATGTTTTGCGTCGTGGTATTCACCTCATCGTCATTAAGAGTGCGCGATGGATGCTGCCAGGTCAAGCCAACTGCAAGGCTTTTTCTATGCGGATCAATACCTTTACCCTGATACACGTCAAATAGCCTGAGGTCTGTCAGCCATTCGCCTGCATTTTCACGGATTACGTCCAGTACGGCACTCGCGGCGACACCGGTATCGGCCAGCAGGGCCAGGTCACGACGCACTTCAGGAAAGCGAGATAACTCCTGGAATTCAGGCATTTTGCCCAACGCCACTTCCGCCAGAACCAGCTCGAAAACGAAGACCGGACGATCAAGGCCGAGCGTTTTCGACAATTCAGGGTGAAGTGCCCCGATGAAACCTGCCAGACGACCTTCGCGCTCGATGCGCGCGGTTTGACCCGGGTGCAACGCAGGATGCTTACCTGGCAGGAACGTGAACGAATCCAGAGCACCGGTGAAGCCCAGAACGGCTTCCACATCGGCCTTGACGTCGAAGAAGTCCACGACATCGCGACCTTGTGCCCAGCCTTCCGGCAAACGGCTACCGCAAACAACACCCGCCAGCATAGGCTCTTGTTTCAAACCGTCCAGCTGCCCCACAAAACGCAGACCGCTTTCGAACAGACGGACGCGATCCTGCTGGCGGTTCAGGTTGTGCTGAAGCGCCTTGACCAGACCTGGCCACAGGGACGAGCGCATGGCCGCCATGTCGTTGGAAATCGGGTTGGCCAGCAAGAGCGGCTCGACACCCGGATTAAACAACTCAAATTGTTTCGGATCGATGAAGCTGTAAGTGATCGCTTCCTGATAACCGCGGGCCACCAGCAGACGACGCAGCTCAGGCAGGTCGCTGCGCGCTTCAGCCTTGGCTTGCGGCGCCAGACGGGCTTGCGGGTAACGAACCGGCAGACGGTTGTAGCCGTACAGTCGCGCCAGCTCTTCGATCAGGTCGACTTCGAGACTGATGTCGAAGCGATGGCTCGGCACTTCCACGCGCCACTGCCCTGCCCCATCGGCAGAAACGGTCAGGCCCAGCCCATTGAGCAGGCTCTCGACTTCGGCCGGGGCCATTTCCATACCGAGCATTTGGGTGATGCGCTGGGCGCGAAGGGTCACCGGTGCGATGTTCGGCAGGTGCTGTTCGCTGACGGTTTCGATGATCGGGCCCGCTTCACCACCGGTGATTTCCAGCAGCAGGCCAGTGGCGCGCTCCATGGCTTCACGGGCCAGTTGCCAGTCCACGCCACGCTCGTAGCGGTGCGAAGCGTCGGTGTGCAGGCCGTAGGAGCGGGCCTTGCCAGCGACGGCAATCTGATCGAAGAACGCACTTTCGAGGAAGATGTCGCGAGTGGTCGCGGTGTTGACACCACTGTGCTCGCCACCCATGACGCCGGCAATGGCCAGGGCGCGGGTGTGGTCGGCAATCACCAGCGTATCGCTACGCAGGCTGACTTCCTGACCGTCGAGCAGCACCAGCTTCTCGCCTTCTTCGGCCATGCGCACGCGGATGCCGCCATTGATTTCGGCGAGATCGAACGCATGCAGCGGTTGACCCAGCTCCAGCATCACATAGTTGGTGATGTCGACGGCAGCGTCGATGCTGCGTACGTCGGCACGACGCAGACGCTCGACCATCCACAGTGGCGTTGCCTTGGACAGGTCGACGTTACGGATCACACGACCCAGGTAACGCGGGCAGGCGGCTGGCGCCAGCACTTCAACCGAACGCACTTCGTCGTGCACGGCCGGGACGGTAGCCACGACCGGACGGGTGACTTCGACGGCATACAGCGCGCCGACTTCACGGGCCAGACCGGCCAGGGACAGGCAGTCGCCGCGATTCGGGGTCAGGTCGACCTCGATGCTGGCGTCGTCCAGGCTCAGGTATTCACGAATATCCTGACCCACTGGCGCATCGGCCGGCAATTCCATCAAGCCGTCGTTGCCTTCACCGACTTGCAGTTCGGCTTGCGAGCACAGCATGCCGTTGGACTCAACGCCACGCAGCTTGGCCTTCTTGATTTTGAAGTCGCCTGGCAGTTCGGCACCGATCATGGCGAACGGAATCTTCAAGCCCGGGCGCACGTTTGGCGCGCCGCACACAACCTGGAAGGTCTCCGAGCCATTACTGACCTGGCAAACACGCAACTTGTCGGCGTCGGGGTGCTGCTCGGTGCTCAGCACCTCGCCCACCACCACACCGGTGAATTCGCCGGCGGCCAGCGTAACGCTATCGACCTCAAGACCGGCCATCGACAGACGAGCAACCAGCTCGTCGCGACTTACCTGCGGGCTTACCCAGCCACGCAGCCATTGTTCACTGAATTTCATCCTGCTCTCCTAAGAATTCGTTACGACTAGCGAAATTGCGCGAGGAACCGCAAGTCGTTGTCGAAGAACAGACGCAAGTCGTTCACGCCGTAACGCAGCATGGCCAGACGCTCGACGCCCATGCCGAAGGCGAAGCCCGAAAACTCTTCCGGATCGATCCCGGACATGCGCAGCACGTTCGGGTGAACCATGCCGCAGCCCATGACTTCCAGCCAGCCCGTCTGCTTGCACACGCGGCAGCCTTTGCCACTGCACATCACGCATTCCATATCGACTTCGGCGGATGGCTCGGTGAACGGGAAGTAGGAAGGACGGAAACGCACGGCGAGTTCTTTTTCGAAGAACACGCGCAGGAACTCTTCGATGGTGCCTTTCAGGTCGGCGAAGTTGATATCGCGGTCGACCAGCAGGCCTTCGACCTGGTGGAACATCGGGGAGTGGGTGATATCGGAGTCGCTGCGGTACACACGGCCTGGGCAAACAATGCGGATCGGCGGCTGTTTCGATTCCATGGTGCGGACCTGTACCGGCGAGGTATGAGTGCGCAGCAACATGTTGGCGTTGAAATAGAAGGTGTCGTGCATCGACCGGGCCGGGTGATGGCCTGGGATGTTGAGCGCCTCGAAGTTGTGGTAATCGTCTTCGACCTCAGGGCCTTCGGCAATGCCGTAGCCGATGTGGGTGAAGAATTGCTCGATACGTTCCAGAGTGCGAGTAACCGGATGCAGACCACCCGAGGTCTGGCCGCGGCCAGGCAGGGTCACGTCAATGGACTCGGCAGACAGTTTGGCGGCCAGGTCGGCCTCTTCAAACAGCGCCTTGCGAGTATTGAGAACCTCTGTGACACGCTCCTTGGCAACGTTGATCAGGGCGCCGACTTGTGGACGCTCTTCTGCCGGCAAATTCCCCAGGGTCTTCATCACCTGAGTCAATTCACCTTTTTTGCCAAGGTAGTGAACCCGGATTTGCTCCAGGGCATTGATATCTTCAGCGCTTTGCACAGCCTCTAGTGCTTGAGAGACGAGCGCATCCAGGTTTTCCATGTACAGACTCCAGATACAAAATAGGGGAAGAGCTTGAAGGCTCTTCCCCTATTTATGACGTTTAACACCTGGCCCCACAGAGGTGAGGCCGGGTGACTGTCGGGGGTACTTAAGCCAAGGTGGCTTTAGCTTTCTCGACAATCGCAGCAAACGCCGCTTTTTCGTTCACTGCCAGATCAGCCAGAACCTTACGGTCGATCTCGATGGACGCTTTTTTCAGGCCGGCGATGAAACGGCTGTAGGACAGACCGTTGATACGTGCACCAGCGTTGATACGAGCGATCCACAGAGCGCGGAACTGACGTTTTTTCTGACGACGGTCACGGTAGGCGTATTGGCCTGCCTTGATTACCGCTTGCTTGGCAACACGGAATACGCGCGAACGAGCGCCGTAGTAGCCTTTAGCAAGTTTCAGAATTTTTTTGTGACGTTTACGGGCAATGACGCCACGCTTTACACGAGCCATGAGTTACTTCCTCTATTCTTGACTAAAATTAACGAAGGCGCAGCATGCGCTCGACTTTTGCCACGTCAGACGGATGCAGCAAGCTGCTACCGCGCAGTTGACGCTTACGCTTGGTCGACATTTTAGTCAGGATGTGGCTCTTGAAAGCGTGCTTGTGCTTGATACCGTTAGCAGTTTTCAGAAACCGCTTAGCAGCACCACTTTTCGTTTTCATTTTTGGCATGTTCGGATACTCCGCATTCAGTTGATAAACATAATCAGAAGGCCTGCCGTGCCCTGTTGATTACTTCTTCTTTTTCGGGGCGATGACCATGATCAGCTGGCGTCCTTCCATCTTAGGATGCTGTTCGACCGAACCGTACTCGAGCAAGTCACCTTCAACTCGCTTGAGGAGTTCCATCCCCAGCTCCTGGTGGGCCATCTCACGGCCGCGGAATCGCAAGGATACCTTGGCCCTGTCCCCATCACTCAGGAAACGTACCAGGTTGCGCAGTTTTACCTGGTAATCCCCTTCCTCCGTCCCTGGACGAAACTTGATTTCTTTAACCTGAATCTGCTTCTGGTTTTTCTTGGCCGCGGCAATCTGCTTCTTCTTCTCGAAGATCGATTTGCCGTAGTCCATCAGTTTGCAAACAGGGGGTACTGCATCGGCGGAAATTTCCACCAAATCCAGCTTGGCCTCTTCAGCCTTAAGAAGCGCGTCTTCAATTGACACAATCCCAAGCTGTTCACCTTCAGCCCCAATTAACCGAACCTCGCGTGCCGAGATATTCTCGTTGATCGGGGCTTTCGGTGCAGCTCGTTTATCTTGTCTCATTTCACGCTTAATAATAATTACTCCGAATCTGGGCGACCACGCCGGGAAACCGCTTGCGCGAGAAACTCAGCGAACTGGGCGACGGGCATCGAGCCCAGGTCAGCACCTTCACGAGTACGCACAGCGACAGTCTGCATCTCGACTTCCCGATCTCCGATAACCAAGAGATAGGGAACCTTGAGCAAAGTATGCTCGCGGATTTTAAAGCCGATCTTTTCATTTCTCAAGTCAGACTTGGCACGAAACCCGCTTTCGTTGAGAGTTTTTTCAACCTCGGCGGCAAAATCGGCCTGTTTGTCAGTGATGTTCATGATCACTGCCTGGGTCGGAGCCAGCCACGCAGGGAATGCACCCTCGTAGTGCTCGATCAGGATTCCGACGAAACGTTCGAAGGACCCGAGGATCGCCCGGTGCAACATGACCGGGTGCTTGCGACTGTTGTCTTCCGAGACGTATTCGGCTCCCAGACGGACAGGCAGGTTAAAATCGAGCTGCAGAGTACCACACTGCCAGACGCGGCCCAGGCAATCTTTCAGCGAGAACTCGATCTTCGGACCGTAGAATGCACCCTCGCCCGGCTGCAGATCGTACGGCAGGCCAGCGCTGTCAAGGGCTGCAGCCAATGCCGCTTCAGCGCGATCCCACAACTCGTCGGACCCGACGCGTTTTTCCGGACGAGTGGACAGCTTCATCTCGACTTCCTTGAAGCCGAAATCAGCGTAGACGTCCATCGTCAGCTTGATGAACGCGGCGGATTCTGCCTGCATCTGCTCTTCCGTGCAGAAGATGTGGGCATCGTCCTGAGTGAACGCACGCACACGCATGATGCCGTGCAAAGCACCCGATGGCTCGTTACGGTGGCAGGCACCGAATTCGGCCAGGCGCATCGGCAACTCGCGGTAGCTCTTCAGGCCCTGATTGAACACTTGCACGTGGCAAGGGCAATTCATTGGCTTGATGGCGTAGTCGCGGTTTTCCGACTGAGTGGTGAACATGTTGTCGGCGTAGTTGGCCCAGTGCCCGGACTTCTCCCACAGGCTGCGATCAACGACCTGAGGCGTCTTGATCTCCAGGTAGCCGTTGTCGCGCTGAACCTTGCGCATGTACTGCTCGAGCACCTGGTACAGGGTCCAGCCATTCGGGTGCCAGAACACCATGCCCGGCGCTTCTTCCTGGGTGTGGAACAGGCCCAGGCGCTTGCCGATCTTGCGGTGATCGCGTTTTTCAGCTTCTTCGATGCGCTGGATGTAAGCCGCCAACTGCTTCTTGTCAGCCCATGCAGTGCCGTAAACGCGCTGTAACTGCTCGTTCTTGGCATCGCCACGCCAGTAGGCGCCGGACAACTTGGTCAACTTGAAAGATTTCAGGAAACGAGTGTTCGGCACGTGCGGACCGCGGCACATGTCGACGTATTCTTCGTGATAATACAGGCCCATGGCCTGCTCGTTCGGCATGTCCTCGACCAGGCGCAACTTGTAGTCTTCGCCGCGAGCCTTGAACACTTCGATCACTTCGGCGCGGGGAGTGACTTTCTTGATCACGTCGTAGTCTTTTTCGATCAGCTGCTGCATGCGCTGTTCGATGGCGGCCAGGTCGTCCGGAGTAAAAGGACGTTCGAAGGCGATGTCGTAATAGAAGCCTTCGTCGATGACCGGCCCGATCACCATTTTGGCGCTCGGGTACAACTGCTTGACCGCGTGGCCAACCAGGTGGGCGCAAGAGTGGCGAATGATCTCCAGCCCCTCTTCATCCTTTGGCGTAATGATTTGCAGCGTGGAATCGCTGTCGATGATGTCGCTGGCGTCGACCAGCTTGCCATTGACCTTACCGGCCACGGTGGCTTTGGCCAGACCTGCACCAATGGATGCGGCGACCTCGGCTACGGAAACCGGGTGATCGAATGAGCGTTGACTGCCGTCGGGAAGAGTAATAGTTGGCATGGCGCCTCCTCTCCTAGTGGTGACCCCTACCAAAGGTCACGTGGGTTGGGATGAGCCAGTACAAGATCCGATCCAGGCCATTCAATAACGAACGCCTGCCTTACAGCGGCAGGAGCCTTGCGGCCAACCGGAAACCGAACCAGAGTGACTGGGATTCAAATCAGGGTTATTCGGACATCTGCCGCCGCCAGGACTGAAGGCCTCTGGAGCTTGCGAATACCCGAGCGGGGCATGCTAGCACAGATGAACGGTCATCGCGGCGCCAAGCTTTTCTGCCGGGGCAAATCGGCCATTTTTATGACAAAGTGCTGAACTTGAATCCCGTTTCACCCCTCAGATAACAAGACATTGACCCACAAGGAGCATCTCAGCATGCGTCTGAATCGTTTGTTCGCAGTAGTCGCCCCTCTCGTCCTGCTGCTGCCGCTGACCGCCCACGCCGACTGGCCGAAGGGCGAGCGCGACAAGTACATGGCTCAGTGCACCCAGGCAGCCACTCCGCAGATCGGCGCTGCCGCCGCCAAAGCTCACTGCGCCTGTGGTGCCGATGCCATCAAGTCGTACCCAGCCAGTGACATTCAGGCACTGATGGACAACAAGGCATCACCCGAACTGCAAAAGAAAGCGCTGGATAAAATCGCAGCGTGCAGAGCCGATAACAAGGCGAAAAAATAAGCCCAAAAGGACGCTTTGCGGGCCTCAATAGCCGATGAAAAGCTTCCAAAAAGCGCTTTTTCGTACAAATTATGCAGGATTTACAGCTTTTTTTATCGTCTTTACTTTCGGCTGAAAGCCTTTTAAATCGGGGCTTTCAGCCATTCCCAGCGACAAAGAAAGCGCAACTGCAGGGCAAACAGCACGTCCGGGGGGCTCCCAAAGCGAACATTTCGACTATGATACCCCGGTGTGCCCAGTTGGCCTGAGCAGCACAGTACTACTGAAAATATATGTTTCTTGGAGATACACCATGTCTAATCGCCAAACCGGCACCGTTAAATGGTTCAACGATGAAAAAGGCTTCGGCTTCATCACTCCTCAAGGTGGCGGTGACGACCTGTTCGTACACTTCAAAGCTATCGAAAGCGACGGTTTCAAAAGCCTGAAAGAAGGCCAAACCGTTTCCTTCGTGGCTGAGAAAGGCCAAAAGGGTATGCAAGCTGCTCAAGTTCGCCCAGAGTAATTTCCAGGCGCACTAAAAAACCCCGTCCATGTGACGGGGTTTTTTATGGGTGAAGCGAAAGCCTGTCGGTGTCAGCCGCAGTTGATGCGCGTGATCACCAGGTTGTTATCGGTGTTCAGGTTCAGGCGGTCCGAGCGGTACTCCAGGGTCACCATGTCGTCAGGCTTGAGAATACGGGCATTCGCCGCGCCTGCGCGATTGCGCGCCTGTTCCAGCAGTGCGGGCGAAGCCTTTTGGCCAAGGGTGAATTCGGCAGCCTTTGCATCGCAACGACTGTGACCGGTATCCGTCGCCGTGACAGGGTCTGTTGTCGACTCGGTGGACGTACTGCTGCAACCCGCCAGCAGACTAACCGCCAACAAAGTACCCAATGACGCGAGCTTCCAAGGCATGAAGCCTCCTCTTTTCAATAGTTAAGCTGAGATCGTGCGACCGCCAATCCTGGGTTTGGTTTCACAGAGCGCGTTAGCACCCTGCCCTTACCCCGCACAATCGGCGAGTTTGCCTGAGCATCTCCTGCCGTTCATTTCCTCAATCGTGACTGAATATGAACAGTGCTCAATAAATATCAATGTAATCAAACGGCGGCGACGGCCAGTTTTCCTTTAGCGCATTGAAGATCTGCATGACCCAGACCTCATCACTGGCTGCGACCAATCCTACGTACCCTGAGCCTTTCGCCCACGTCTCAAGACGAAACAGCAGGTCATCGATGTCGGATCCGCCCACGACGCCCGATGAAATATAAGCGATACCCGCCTTGGTGACCCGCAACTGGGTGTGCTCATCATCGCTGGCACTGGCCAACAATTGCCGCACCGTTTCAAGGGTCAAACCGTCAGGCGTGTTCAAATCGATCTGCACAGCACAGTCCTTGAAAAATTATCAAAGACCAAGTGTCGCATAGCCCTTTCCTCATGCCTAAGTCGGAGTGCCAAACGTTCTGCAAAATGGTTAACTCACACCCAGACTTTCTCCAATTCACGAGCACCATCATGACCACCGTAAACATCGACGCCGACATCAAAGCCAAGTGGCCGCAAGGCCATAGCTCTTATAGCCCGGGTAGCCCGGAAGAGTTGGCGATCATTGGTATCGATCTCTTGGTCAAGGAGCTGGGGACTGAAGCCGCGCAATCCTTTATCGAGCAAGTCTTCGAGAAATATCCGTCCGACTACAAGGGCTCTGAATACAACGAGAGGGAATAACCACCCGCAGGTTGGCACCTGCGGGCGTGAGACTTATTTCAGGCGCGCCAGCCGCTGGGTCAGCAGATCGAAAAAGCCCTGAGCGTCGCCGCTTTCAACCCAGAAAGCGTTCTTCGGCGCTTTCAGCCCGTCATACCAGTCGACGACGGTTTGCCCGAAAGTCGGGCCTTCGCGACTATCAACCACAACGTTGACCGAACGGCCGGTGAACAGCTCTGGCTTGAGCAGGTAGGCAATGACAGTAGCGTCGTGTACCGGGCCTCCCGGAAGACCGTAGTGCTCCATGTCACCTTTGACGTATTCGTTGAGGATATCGCCCACCAGCTTGCTGGCGTTGTTATTCAGCGCGGCAATCTGCTTCAGACGCGCCTCGCTGGTGAGGATCTTGTGAGTCACGTCCAGCGGCAGATAGGTCAATTTGACGCCACTTTTCAGCACCACTTCCGCCGCCTGGGGATCGGCGAACAGGTTGAACTCGGCCACTGGCGTAATGTTGCCACCGTTGAAGTGGGCGCCGCCCATGATCACCACTTCCTTGATCCCTTGAACGATTTCAGGCGCCTGAATCAGCGCCAAAGCCAGGTTGGTCTGCGGCCCGAGCATGGCGATGGTGATGCTGTGGGGTTTCGCGGCTTTCAACGTATCGATCAGGTAGCTGACGGCATTGCCTTCAGCCAGACCTTTTTTCGGCTCATGTACGGTGACACCCGACAGCCCTTCCTTGCCATGAATGTTCTCGGCATAGATCGGCGTGCGCATCAGCGGTTTCGGCGCGCCCGCGTACACCGGCACTTCTTCGCGCCCGGCCCACTCACGGGCCAGCCGCGCATTGCGCGAGGTCTTGTCCAGACGCACATTGCCGGCAACGGTGGTCAGCGCGCGAACGTTCAGTTCGTCCGGCGACGCCAGTGCGAACAGCAAGGCCACCACGTCGTCAGCGCCTGGATCGGTGTCGATGATCAAGTCGATTTTTTCCGCCGCCTGGGCGCTTGTTGCGGTAATCAGGGACAAAAGCAGCAGACTCCGGAGCAAATGGTGCAGTTTCTGAGCATAGCGGTGCATGGCGCACTCCTTGTGCGTGGGAAAACGGAACGACAACGAATCAGAACGTGACGCCGGCCACCAGCACGATGTTGCAGTACGGCTGACATTCGCCTGTACGAACAATCGCCCTCGCCTGCCGGCTCAAGACTTTGAACTGTTCATGACTGAGAAACTCGCGCCGTCCCAGTGCACCCTCGGCATCCAGCTCATCCAGGGCGACCAACGCCGACGGTTGCTTGCCGAGGATTTCCTGGGCCAGCACATGACTTTCGACCTGCATTTCGCTGAGCACGACTTTCAAGGTGCTGATGAAATCCGGAATACCGTGGGTCAGGGCAAGGTCGATCAGCTCGACGCCTGGCGGCACCGGCAGGCCGGCATCGCCGATCACGACCAGGTCGCCGTGCCCCAGGGATGCAATCAGCCGCGACAACGCGACATTGAGCAGAGGTGTCTTTTTCATGGTGTCTTGAAGGCCTGTACATCGGACAAATCGGGAATTGAAGGTTGTGCCCCGGCACGGGTCACCGACAGCGCGGCGGCAACCTGACCAAAACGGATCGCGTCGCCCTCGTTTTTACCGGCCGCCAGTGCGGCAGCGAAGCCACCGACAAAAGTGTCCCCCGCCGCAGTGGTATCGACCGCCTTCACTGGCGGTGCCGGGAAGTGCTCGAAGCCGCTGCCGTTGGCAAACAGCGAGCCTTGGGCCCCCAGGGTGATGATGACCTTGCCCGCGCCCATGGCGATCAATTGGGTCGCCGCGATTTCTGCGCTGGCCAGCGAATCCACCGACAAACCACTCAGGGCCGAGGCCTCGCTTTCATTCGGGATCAGATAATCGATGGCGGCGTACCAGTCTGCCGGCAGCGGGCGACTGGCGGGGGCCGGGTTGAGAATCACGATTTTGTTCAGTTCACGGCCGCGCTTGAGCGCATGGCCGACGGTGGCATCCGGCACTTCCAGCTGACAGATAATCACATCCGCCGCCTGCAGCACCGCGTCAAAACGATCGATCACTTCTGCCGTCAGCGCGCCATTGGCACCGGCCACGATAACGATCGAATTCTGGCTGTTGTCATCGACCACGATCAGCGCCACGCCGCTGGCACCGTCGACCGTGCTGACCGCCTGACAGTCGATCCCGTCAGCCAGCAATGCCCCACGCAATGCTTCACCGTAAGCATCGCTGCCCACGCAACCGACCATCGACACCTGCGCACCAAGCCGCGCGGCCGCCACCGCCTGGTTGGCGCCCTTGCCGCCGGAGACCGTGGTAAACGACTTGCCGATCAGCGTTTCACCGCCACGGGGTAACCGCGACGCGCGCGTCACCAGGTCCATGTTCAGGCTGCCTATCACCACTACTTTTGCTGGCATACATCACTACTCATAAATGCTGTTTCAACGGAATTCGGAGAAAACACCGGCCAGCGGCGCAGTCGATTCCCGCAGGACAATACTGGGCGTCACGATCCGTTGATCAGTGGCCGTATCCGGCTTGGCGATTCTGCGCAACAGCACGCCGGCCGCCATTTCGCCAAGTTGCAGGATCGACTGCCCCACGGTGGTCAGCGCCGGGTAGACGTAACGGCTCATCTGGATATCGTCAAAACCGATCACCGACAGCTCGGTCGGTACGCGAATATTGCGCTCGGCCGCAGCGCGCAGCACACCGATGCCGATCATGTCGTTGCCGGCAAAAATGGCGCTGGGCGGGTTCTTTTCCAGCAGGATCGCGGCGGCACTGTAACCGCCGGTGCTGGTGAAGTCGCTTTCCAGCATACGATCGCGCGGCACTTCGACACCCGCCTCTTTCAAGGCGCGGCAGTAACCCGCCAGACGCATCTGCGCCACGCTGGTCCCGGCCGGGCCGCCGATGGTGGCGATATCCCGATGCCCCAACTCCAGCAGATGACGTGTCGCCAGATAAGCGCCGTATTCATGATCGATGCGCACCAGGTCGGCGTTCACGCCTTCCAGCCCGCGGTCGACGATGACCATCGGCGTGCGCACGCCGGCCAGCCCTTCCGCCAGCCCCGCATCACCACCGGCCGAAGCCACGATCAGTCCGTCGATGCGCTTTTCCAGCAATACACGCAGGTAGCTGCGCTGTTTTTCCGGGTTGTCGTCGGAGTTGCAGAGGATCACGCAATAGCCATTACGCTCGCAGTAATCCTCGATGCCCCGCGCCAGTTCGGCGAAGTATGGGTTGAGGCTGTTGGGCACCAACAGGCCGATGGTCGCCGTGGTCTTGGCTTTCAACGAGCGGGCCACGGCGCTGGGTACGTAGTCGAGGGTTTTGATCGCGGCCTCGACCTTGATCCGCACTTCCTCGCTGACCGGGCGCGTCTTGTTCACCACGTGGGAAACCGTGGTGTAGGAAATTCCCGCGAGCGCTGCCACATCCTTGATTGTTGCCATGACTCAGGTCCGCCGGCTTGCGCGCTGACTGCGATAGGTATCAAGCACCACCGCCACCACGATGACCGCGCCGGTGATGATGCGTTTGGTCGGTTCGGTCGCGCCGATTTGCGCCAGCCCGGCTGCCAGTACGGAGATGATCAGCACCCCGAAAAAGGTGCTGATGACCGAGCCACGCCCGCCCATCAGGCTGGTCCCGCCGATCACCACCGCGGCGATCACTTGTAGCTCCAGACCGGAGCCGGCATTCGGATCAGCCGCCTCCAAACGCGAAATCTGGAACAGCGCAGCGATGCCGGCCAGCAATCCCATCAGACTGAACACCAGGATCTTGTAGGGCTTCGGATTGATCCCTGCCAGACGCACGGCTTCCTCGTTGGTGCCGATGCCGATCAGGTAGCGACCGAACACCGTGCGGGTCAACACAGCCTGGGCCATGAAGATGATCAACAAGGCAATGATGAACGATGGCGAAATACCGAAGGCGATCGGGTTGGACAGCCAGGCAAAGGCATCGCCGATGTAGGCCGTGCGCGAACCGGTCATTTGGTACGCGACGCCGCGCGCCATTTCCAGTACGCCGAGGGACACGATGAACGACGGAATCCGCCAGGCCACAGTGATCGAACCGGTGATGGTTCCAGCCAGCGCAGCTGCCGCCATTCCGAGCAGCGCGGCCGGCAGGACGCTCCAGCCCCAGCCGAGAATCGCCACGCTGACCGTCGACGCCGCGAGGGCCAGCACCGAGCCCACGGACAAGTCGATGCCGCCGATGATCAACACGAACGTCATGCCGACCGCCAGCACCATCAAGTCCGGAATTTGATTGGCCAAGGTGCTGAAGGTGTCATAAGACAGGAAATGGCTGCTCAGGACCGAGAACAGCGCGACCATCGCCAGCAAGGCACCGGCCAGGCCCAGATAGGTGCCGAGGCCGTAAAAATTGCCACTACGTTTACCGGCAGACGTTGCAGTTTTCATGGAAGATCCCTAGGCGCTGCTTCGTTGAGCAACGCATCACGTTTTTGGTAGCCGGCAAAAGCGGCGGCAAGCAAGTCATCCTGGGTCCAGCTGTCGCGCTCGAACGTCTCGATCAGGCGCCCCGCCGAGAGCACGCCGATGCGGTCGCAAATCAGCATAAGCTCGCGCAGGTCACTGGACACCACCACCAGCGCCTTGCCCTGACGAGTCAGCTCACCGAGCAGGGCATAGATGTCGAATTTGGCGCCGACGTCGATGCCGCGCGTGGGTTCGTCAAACAGCAGCACCGCGCAATCCCGTTCCAGCCAACGGCCGATCACGACCTTCTGCTGGTTGCCGCCGGACAACTCCGAGACCAACTGTGTCGGGCCGGAACTGCGGATGTGCATGGCGTCGATCTGGCGCTGGGCCAGGGACATCTCGTCAGCGTTGTTGACGAAACCGGCGCTGGAAATCTCTGGCATGTTGCCCAGGGCAATGTTCGCGCTGATCGATTGGGTCAGCAGCAAACCTTCACCTTTACGGTCTTCGGTAATCAGCGCAATGCCGTGTCCGACCGCGTCCGCGGGTGAACGGATACTCACCACCTGCGCCGGCGAACCCAAGGCGACCGTGCCGCTGTCCGCGGAGTCGGCGCCGAAGATCAGCCGCAGCAGTTCAGTGCGCCCTGCCCCGATCAAACCGGAAATGCCGAAAATCTCGCCAGCGCGCACTTCGAAGGAGACGTCGCGAACCTTGTCGGCGCGGGTCAGGCCTTTGACAGTCAGTGCCGGCGCGCCGATCTTGCGCGGGCCCATGTCCATGTGTTCGCCGAGTTCACGGCCGACCATCAGCGTGACCAGTTGCTCGCTGTTGTAATTGGCCATCGGCTCGACGCAGACCAGGTTGCCGTCGCGCAACACCGCAATCCGCTGTGCCACCCGCGCCAGCTCTTCGAGGCGGTGAGAGATATAGATGATCGACACGCCGCGCGCTTGCAGACGGGTGATCTGCTCGAACAGCATCTCGACTTCACGGGCTGTCAGCATCGCAGTGGGTTCGTCGAGAATCAGCACGTGGCAATCGCCGATCAGGTTGCGGGCGATCTCGACCATTTGCTGGTGACCGATGCCCAGTTCACCGACCAGGGTGTCCGGGTCGATGGCGTCGAGCCCGACCTGAGCCATGGCCTCGATCGCCGCCTTGCGCAGTTGCTTGCGACTGATCCAGCCAGCATTGCTGGGCAAGTTATCGAGAAACAGGTTTTCCGCCACCGACAGTGTCGGCAACAGATTGAGCTCTTGCATGACCATGCGGATGCCCAGGTCTTCGGCCTGGGTACGACTGCCGGGACGGTAATCCTGACCCTGGAATTGCATCTGGCCGGTGGTCGGCGTGACCAGCCCGCCGATGATCTTCGACAGCGTGCTTTTGCCGGCGCCATTCTCGCCGGTCAGCGCCAGCACCTCGCCACGCATCAACGTCAGGTCGATGCCGGTGAGGACGGGTTGCGCATAGGTCTTGCCGATACCGCTGACCGATAGGACAGCGTTCGGGGCGGAAACTGACATAAAACTCTCCATGCGCTCGCCCGGGCGGGCGAGCACCGTTGTGTCGCCAGAGGGACTACTTGGTCACCAGCTCGACCGGAGTTTCGATGACGCCGTTGGCGCCGCCGTCGACCTTCTCGCCCTTGAGGATTTTCAGCGCCGTCTCGATGCCGAACACTGCCTGCCTGGCTGCAAACTGATCAGCGGTGGCGAGAACCCGGCCATCCTTGAGCATTGGCTTGATGGCGTTGATGTTGTCGTAGCCGACCACTTGCACCTTACCCGCCTTGCCCGCAGCACGGACCGCAGAAACGGCGCCGACTGCCATGCTGTCGTTGCCGGCCAGCAGGGCTTTGACGTCGGGGTATTCACTGAGAATCGATGCGGCGACCTTGTTGCCTTTATCGATTTCCCAGTCGCCGGATTGCAGGGACACGACCTTGATCTGCGCCGCTTCCATCGCATCCTTGAAGCCAGCAGTGCGGGCCTGGGCGTTGGTGGTGGTGGAAACACCTTCGATGATGCCGACCTCGTCACCGGCCTTCAGTTGCTTGGCCAGGTACTCACCGACCAGACGCGCGCCTTTGCGGTTGTCCGGGCCTACGAACGGAACATTGAGGTTCTTGCTTTTAACCACGGCCGGATCAAGTTGGTTGTCGATGTTGATCACGGTGATACCGGCATCGATGGCCTTCTTGATCACCGGGACCATAGCCTTGGAGTCAGCGGGTGCGATGACCAGTGCATTGACCTTGGCCAGAATCATCTGCTCGACAATGCGCGTTTGGCCCGCGGTGTCTGTTTCGTCTTTGATGCCGTTGGAGATCAGGTCGAAATCAGCGGAGTGTTCTTTCTGGTAGGCTTTGGCGCCGTCTTCCATGGTCAGGAAGAATTCGTTGGCCAAAGATTTCATGACCAGCGCTACTTTGGGTTTTTCAGGGGTTTCGGCGAAAGCCGAGGAGACGGGCAACACGACGGATGCGGCAGCCAGCATAGCGACAGCGAGAAGACGTCCAGCAAATGGCAGCTTCATGGGTTCACTCCGATCTTATGATTATTCTGAGCAACGCTTGCGCTGACGAGCGCTTCACCACATTCGCCGAGGCACTAGCCATCGACGGAGCCGCGCAAACGTTTGCGTAGACCGAACTATGAGAACCCTGTCGTCATTTGTCAACGACCGAAAACACCGTTTTTGTGTTTCGGCAAGCGTGATTTATGCCGTAGTGCTGATCAAACCACCGGTGCCGGAATCCTTGGCCAATTCCCTGACCAGATTGCCTGTGACCTCAGCCAGCGCGCCGTTGGTCTCGGCGATTTGCCCTTGAATCGACATGACCACCGCCGCCTTGGCGTCAGGCGTGGGGTAAGACGCTGCCTGCGCCGCAGCCAGTTGCTGTTGTTGTTCGCGCAGCTGCTGTTGCAGCTCCTGCATGCGCTTGAGCAACATTTTCACCGCGATGCTTTGGTTGCTGCCGCTTTCAGATTTGCTTTCGGCCGGAGTGCCGCCGCCGGTACGGACCTGAGTGCCGTCCTTCTCTTCCTCGCCACCTAACGCCAGCGTCGATGCGTCGGAGGTCGATTCGCTCAAGGCGTTGATCGTCGCCGTGGATTTACCACCGATGGTGATTCCCCCCGCGTTTGGAAAGCCAACCGAAAACGACATGTGAACTCCTGAAAGAAAAATCCTTTGAAGGGCATCGACCCGCGCGCAGATTTCTTTAGCAACGATTGCCGTCATGAAGCGTGTTATCGAATCCCGTAGCCTTTTTCGGTGAGCCGAACGCAGATACCAAAGATATTCGGAATTCCGGACAACCTGTCGTTTTGGCCATCGCGTTGAGAAGCCAAACAATTCTTACAAATCATTAGGTTAAAGGATTTTTTTTGATTCTGGATATGACTGGTATAGATCCTGCTCCCTCCCCTCCACCCCAGGCTTTCAGATTGGCCCGGGGCGCATCTAGATGAACCTGCATCAGCACCGTCTCACTACTAGAGAGAAAAATAATGACATCTGCTTTCAAGACTTTTGTTCCGGGCGCTTTGGCCCTCCTGCTGCTCCTTCCAACCGCCCTTCAGGCAAAAGAAGTCGACACCCAACAGAAACTGGCCAACGTGGTCATCCTCGCCACCGGCGGCACCATTGCCGGCGCCGGCGCCAGCGCTGCCAACAGCGCGACCTATCAGGCAGCGAAAGTCGGCATCGAACAATTGATCGCCGGGGTCCCCGAGCTGAGCCAATTGGCCAACGTTCGCGGCGAACAGGTCATGCAAATCGCGTCGGAGAGCATCACCAACGACAATTTGCTGCAGCTGGGCCGTCGTGTAGCCGAACTGGCGGACAGCAAGGACGTCGATGGCATCGTCATTACCCACGGCACCGACACCCTGGAAGAAACCGCGTACTTCCTGAACCTCGTGGAAAAAACCGACAAGCCGATCATCGTTGTAGGCTCCATGCGTCCCGGCACCGCGATGTCTGCCGACGGCATGCTGAACCTGTACAACGCCGTCGCCGTAGCTAGCAGTAAAGAGGCGCGCGGCAAAGGTGTGCTGGTGACCATGAACGATGAAATCCAGTCGGGTCGTGACGTCAGCAAGATGATCAACATCAAGACCGAAGCGTTTAAAAGTGCCTGGGGCCCGCTCGGCATGGTGGTCGAAGGAAAGTCCTACTGGTTCCGCCTGCCAGCCAAGCGCCACACCATGGATTCGGAGTTCGATATCAAGAACATCACGACTCTGCCTGACGTCGAAATCGCCTATTCCTACGGCAACGTAAGTGATACCGCCTACAAAGCGCTGGCTCAGTCCGGCGCCAAAGCCATCATCCACGCCGGCACCGGCAATGGCTCGGTGTCTTCGCGGGTCGTGCCAGCCTTGCAGGCCTTGCGCAAGGAAGGCGTGCAAATTATCCGTTCTTCCCACGTCAACGCCGGTGGTTTCGTGCTGCGTAATGCTGAACAGCCTGACGACAAGTACGATTGGGTCGTGGCGCATGACTTGAACCCGCAAAAGGCTCGCATCCTGGCCATGGTCGCGCTGACCAAGACCAATGACAGCAAAGAGCTGCAACGGATGTTCTGGGAGTATTGATTCGCCTTCGCCCCACCGACTCCGGTTGGGCACCGCTGTCTCCACTCGTCCGCTTGGGCGAGTGGTCTCTTCTCTGATAAAAAATGTCCGCCTTCCTACACCAAACTGGAAAAACCGCTGTCAGACGATTTTCTTGAATTTTAAGCAGTTGCGAAAATGCTTACAGTTAAATACTGTATGCACGTACAGCTTAATAAGGATAATTGCGTGGCTACCACCTCTGACTCTCCCGACGCTTATGCACGCATGGGTATGCGCGTTCAGAAAATCATCAATTCCCCCACCGCCCAAAAGGCCAGAGCTGCGCTGATCTTCCGCCTGCCGGATGAGCCTGTTGATGAGTGGGAACAATTGCTCGAAGAAATCGACGAGAACGACAACGTCACCCTCGCCTACCGCGACGATGGTGGTGTGCAGATTTTCTGGGTTGTGCCGAAGGAAGATTGAGTCAATGAGTGTCCGCTGGTTTGTTTTACTGTTTCTCTTTTTTGCGATGGGCGCCGAGGCTGACGCCCCACGCACCTTCAACGAAGCCAAAAAAGTCGCCTGGAAGCTGTATGCCCCGCAATCCACCGAGTTCTACTGCGGGTGCAAGTACACTGGCAACAAAGTGAACCTCTCGGCCTGCGGCTACGTACCGCGCAAAAATGCCAAGCGCGCTGCTCGCATCGAATGGGAGCATATCGTCCCGGCCTGGGAGATCGGCCATCAGCGCCAGTGCTGGCAGGCGGGAGGTCGCAAAAACTGCACGCGATACGATCCGACCTATCAGAAGGCCGAGGCCGATTTGCACAATCTGGTGCCGAGCATTGGCGAGGTGAATGGCGATCGCAGCAATTTCAGCTTTGGCTGGCTGCCGGAGCAGTCAGGCCAATACGGTTCGTGCCTGACCCAGGTCGACTTCAAGGCGAAGAAGGTCATGCCTCGCCCTTCCATTCGCGGCATGATCGCCCGAACTTACTTCTACATGAGCAAACAGTATGGATTGCGCCTGTCGAAACAGGACCGGCAACTGTACGACGCCTGGAACAAAACATATCCGGTGCAAGCCTGGGAACGACAACGCAACCAGAGCGTGGCGTGCGTGATGGGGCGCGGCAACGAGTTTGTGGGTCCGGTGGACATGAAGGCGTGCGGTTAAGCGTCGGAAGAGCATAAAAAAGGCCTCGGATTAATACCCGAGGCCTTTTTCGTTTTCGCGACGATGATGCCGTTACTGAGTCGCCGGACGCTCAATCACCAGCAATTCGATGTTCTGTTTTTTCGCGCGGGTCAGTGCAGCACGCACCTCTGCCTGTTTGGCTTCAGCTTCGGCTTGCGAACTGTATGGCCCCATCAGTATACGGGTCTGGCCGTTTTCCCTGACCACGCTGGCAATGAAACTGTGCTCGATCAGCCAACCACTCAGATCGCTGACCGCCTGAGTGATTTCACCGCGCACTTCCAGGTCCCATTGCGGCGCAGAGGCCACTGCCGGCGCTGTCGCTACAGCTGGCTGTGGCTTTGGCGCATCAGCGCTTTTGTCCTCACCGCATCCCGCCAACGCCAGTACTGCGATTACCAAAGCCATTTTGCGCACAACGCTTCCCTCTGAATACTGAAAGTGGGGATTTTAACATTCATGAATACTTCCCGAGTGCCGCAAAATGGGCTCAAAACAACGAGAATGATGGAGGCGGCCTCTGTATAGTTACGCCTTGGGAATTAATGCAGCATCTGCGCGTCAGAAAGAGGCACCCAAACCGTGAGACTTCGCACTAATCTATACATACCACCGACCTCTGCACTGTTCGAATCAGGTGCCCTACAAAGCAATCAAGGAGAAGACCATGCTGATACTCACCCGCAAAGTCGGTGAAAGCATTAACATTGGCGATGACATTACGATCACCATTCTGGGTGTAAGCGGCCAGCAAGTCAGAATCGGCATCAATGCCCCGAAGGACGTTGCGGTGCACCGTGAAGAAATTTATCAGCGCATTCAGGCTGGCCTGACCGCCCCGGACAAGCCGCAACCCTGAATCCTGCTGCAGTCAGTAGCCAGCCCGTTCATCCTGCGACCACGGCTGGCTAAAGATTCAAGCGTCCCCCCCCTCACCGCAGTCTCCCTCCCGGCACGTGAAGCCGATATTACCGGCCCATCTCACGTCATGGCTGTCGGACGTTTCGGATTAAAGCTGGAGAAGTGGGCGATCGCCCTGCGCTAACCAAACGTCACACCTCGCGCCATGCCCGTGGCCGCTACGACCATCAACAACACCAGCAAACCTTCGATATGACTGATTCGTGCGAACAACGCTGCACGGCCGGTATTGATCGCTGCGCCTCGCGCCCGCGAAGTCCGCCATTTGATCAGCGTTATCATCGGCGCAACTTCAAGCAACAGGATGAGCACGAACAGGGTCATCTTGAGATGGAACAGCGGCTGGTGAAGATAGTAATCAGTGCCTTTTTCGTACCCGCCGAAGGCTCGCATCCCACCCGTGATCAGCAGAATGACGGCAGAAACGCCCCACAGGTTATCCGCGATCAACACGCTGCGAGCCTCGCCGGTGCCAGTCGCCAGGCGCCGAAAAGCCGTACCTCGGGAGAGGACGGCCCAGAAGCCGAGGGAAAGCGCCAAGAGGTGAACCGCGGCAAGAGTCCAGTGGGCCAGCATCGAGATACTCCTGTCAGGTAAGTTGAATCAGCCTGTCAGTAGTAGTTCATTAAGCGCGGGTTTGCCTGTGACGATGCGACGGCAGTCTAAATCTCAATGACGAAAAAGCGCTCGCGGAAACTTGAAGAGTTCGTACGCGCGGCTGAAAACTTTAAAAGCTGAAGATTCGCGACGTTGCATAACAATCATTCGGCCGATTTCGACGCCAAACTCATGTGCATCCTCGCGCGACGCAAAAAGCATCGAAGGCGCTTCACCCGCCTCTCGGATCTCTTTGCCATCGAACCAAATCGAAATTTTCGTCTTGTGATGCGTTTGCAGGTTTTCCGGTTCATCCGGCCTTGTTTTGATGGGGCCGACTGCAGCGACAAGAATTTCGTAACCTAGCCAGGTCTCTTGCCTTGTAACGATTGAAAGCTGTCCTGTCATTTCCGCGTCCATTGCTTGTAAAGCTGCGGGCGCACCATACACATAAATTCAATAGATGCCAAATAGCCACCAGCCGATCGTCGCGTTGGACGGTCGGAGATCGCGCCTCAACGTAACACTTGGGCCACTCTGGTCTGGATGCACTCCTCCTGGCTTGGCTGATCGGAACTATCCGCTCAGGCGACCTTCAGTGCCTCGATAGGTACTCGTCCGTCAGCCATGAGCTGGAGATAAGCTCGCCATTTCTGAAATGCCTGTTGCTGTCTGTGGGAGGCTGCCAGCCATTCGGCACAACCGATGAGTTCGACCGGGATAGACATCATTTGCTCGGTCGCAAGATCGAGTTCATTGACGAGCTCCCGTCCATTCGGCATATCGAGAATTAGTGATCGCATAGGAACCTGTCCTTTCTGGGCTAATACATCGACTCGCTAACTGCTTGAACGTGCGCGAGTTCCGACGAACGGCTTCAAGAAAAACCGCGGCACGTTCATTGAACAGCCAATCAATCCCGCCCGACTGCACTCGCCTCATGAATCGCTCAGTGACCATGCGGCGTTGCCCCCAACTTTCGTATCACCTCTGTAGAAATATTGAATTAGCGTTTTGCCTGCCCGGTCAAGAATTATGAGCACAGCAAATCTCGCGAGGTAACGGCGATGACTATCGAAGCAGAAACACTTGTGAAGCTAACCGAAGCGCTTCAGCAGCGCGGCCTTAAACTGGTATCAGACGTTCACTTCACCCGAGCGCCGTACCGGCTGAATCACCGTTGGACTTGCACCGTCGCGTAGTCCTGCTGGCGGGGACCCGATGAGCGTTTTGCAAATCGCAGACAACAAAAAAGGGCCCACCTTTCGGTGAGCCCTTCTAGACCGCCCAGCAGAGCGGATTTTGTTTGGTAGGCGCGATTGGACTCGAACCAACGACCCCCACCATGTCAAGGTGGTGCTCTAACCAACTGAGCTACGTGCCTGCTGTGAGGCGGCATTGTACGGAATTCCGAAGGGGTGTCAACACCTTTTTTCGAGCTAACCCCATGAATATGCGAAATATTTAATTTCGCCGCTATGAAGAAGAATTTGCGGTGGCTGGCGGTCGATTTTTAACTCGGGTAGGATCGGCGCACTCGTAAAATATATTAAACAGAGGCTGCAGGATGGCGAACACCCCCTACCCCGAATCCTATTACGCCGCATCGGCCAATGCGGTTCCGCCGCGCCCGGCGTTGCAGGGTGATGTAGAAACTGATGTCTGTGTGATCGGTGCCGGTTACACCGGCCTGTCCTCCGCTCTGTTTCTGCTGGAGAACGGGTTCAAGGTCACGGTGCTGGAAGCCGCCAGGGTGGGTTTCGGCGCGTCGGGTCGTAACGGCGGCCAGATCGTTAACAGCTATAGCCGCGACATCGATGTGATCGAGCGCACGGTCGGTCCCAGGCAGGCGCAGCTGTTGGGGCAAATGGCGTTCGAGGGCGGGCGGATCATTCGTGAGCGCGTCGCCAAATACAACATTCAGTGCGACCTGAAGGACGGTGGCGTATTCGCTGCGATCACTGCCAAGCAGATGGGCCATCTGGAATCGCAGAAGCGTCTGTGGGAGCGCTTCGGTCATACGCAGCTCGAGTTGATGGATCAGCAGCGCATCCGTGAAGTGGTGAACTGCGATCAATACGTGGGCGGCATGCTCGACATGAGCGGCGGGCACATTCATCCACTCAACCTGGCATTGGGCGAAGCGGCAGCCGTCGAGTCGTTGGGCGGCGCTATCTACGAGCAATCACCGGCGGTGCGCATTGAGCGCGGCGCGAATCCGGTCGTGCATACCCCTCAAGGTAAAGTCCGTGCCAAGTTCATCATCGTGGCGGGTAATGCTTACCTCGGCAATCTGGTGCCGGAGCTGGCAGCCAAGTCGATGCCCTGCGGCACTCAGGTGATCACCACCGAGCCCTTGAGCGATGAGTTGGCGAAAAGCCTGCTGCCTCAGGATTATTGCGTCGAAGACTGCAACTACCTGCTCGACTACTACCGCCTGAGTGGTGACAAGCGCCTGATTTTCGGTGGCGGCGTGGTGTACGGCGCGCGGGATCCGGCGAATATCGAGGCGATCATCCGCCCGAAGATGCTCAAGGCCTTCCCGCAGCTCAAGGATGTGAAGATCGATTACGCCTGGACCGGCAATTTCCTGCTGACCCTGTCGCGTCTTCCGCAGGTCGGGCGCTTGGGTGACAACATCTACTATTCCCAGGGATGTAGCGGCCACGGCGTGACTTACACGCACCTGGCGGGCAAGGTCCTGGCCGAAGCGTTGCGCGGACAGGCTGAGCGTTTTGATGCGTTTGCCGACCTGCCGCATTATCCGTTCCCCGGCGGGCAATTGCTGCGAACGCCTTTCGCGGCGCTGGGGGCGTGGTATTACGGGCTGCGGGATAAATTCGGGTATTAATATGTGGGAGCGAGCCTGCTCGCGAAGAGGCCGTGTCAGGCAACATTGATATCGACTGACACACTCTTTCGCGAGCATGCTCGCTCCTACAGGGGATTGGGTTTACAGCTGTTCCCGTGGAATCCCGCTGCGAATTCGCAGGATGTCGGCGAGTACGGCCAGGGCGATTTCTGCGGGCGTCTTGCTGCCCAGATTCAACCCGATCGGCGCATGAATCCGCGCCAACTCGACATCGCCCAAACCACCAATCCTGCGCAATCGCTCGAAGCGTTTCTGCGAGGTCTGCATCGAGCCCATCACCCCGATGTAAAACGCCTCGGTGCGCACCGCTTCCATCATCGCCAGGTCATCGATGCGTGGGTCGTGGGTCAGCGCCACCACTGCCGTGTCGCTGTGACAGCCGCCATCGGCGATGAACACTGAGGGCAACTGGCGGCGGATCTCGACGTTTTCCAGCACCACGCCTTCCAGTACTTCCTCCCGGGGGTCGCAGAGAATCACCTCGAAGCCCAGGCCCACCGCAAACTCTGCACAGGCCTGGGCGACACTGGAATAGCCAGCCAGCAGCAAGCGCTGGGCCGCACCGATGCGCACACGCACGCGGTCGATCTCCCGTTCGATGCGCACGCCCTGCTCGCGATCATCGAACAGCCTCCGCGCCCCGCTCGCAAGATCGACCTCGCGGATCAGTCGACGCTGGCCCAACAACGCCGACTCCAACTCCCGCAGATGCGCCTGAACCTCGCACCCAGGATCCAGTTTCTCGACCATTACGTCGAGCACACCGCCACACGGCAGGCTCACCCGCGAACGCGGATCGTCGCCCTCGCCGTAACGCACCACGCTGATCACGTCGAGAAACGCGCCCTCGGCAACGCGCTCAAGGAAATCCTCCTCGACGCAGCCGCCGGACAGCGAGCCGATCCACTGCCCCTCCCCGTTCACCGCCAGCAGCGAACCCGGTGCTCTGGGCGCCGAGCCGTAGGTGGCGAGCACCGTGCACAGCCAGATGCGCTGGCCGGCCATCGACCACTCCAGGGCTCGGCGCACCACTTGCAGATCGAGATGCTGCATGTCAGTGCGCCTTGTGCTCGAGCGGCGGCGCATCCGCGCGCAGCTTCTGCACATCGCTGACCGCCAGATCACCCGACTGTCCGCCCCAGCCCTGACGCAGATAGTTCAGCAAGTCGGTCAGTTGCTCGTGGCTAAGTTTCTCGGCGAAGCCCGGCATCGGTTGCATGTGTTCAAAGCCGGCAAACTTCTGCTCGCCGATACCGTCGTCGATCACCCGCACCAGGTTGCGCGGATCTTCCAGGCGCAGCGTGGTGTTGCCGCGCATGGCCACGGCGATGTGCGGCTTGCCTTCACCGCCGACCGCGTGACAACCGGCGCAGACGTTCAGGTAATCCTGACGGCCGCGTTGCGCGCTGGCGCTGAGCTGCTCCACTGGAACGTCCGTCAGTGTCTTCGCCGCCGGCGGTTGATCGCCGAGCAGGAAGGTCGCCATCGCCGCCAGGTCCGGGTCATTGAGACCCTGGGTGCTGTTGTGGAACACCGGGAACATCTCGTTGAACATGGTGCCCTGGGCGCTCATGCCGTGCTTGAGGAACGTGCTCAGGTCCTGATGGTTCCAACCACGCGCGGCCAGGTCATTGGCCAGCAGGCTCGGCGCCAGGTAGCCGTTGAGCAGCCCGCCGGTCAGGCGTTTGTCCTGCTGCATCGCGCCGGGCAGACCGCGCGGCGTGTGGCATTCGCCGCAGTGACCCAACACGTCGACCATGTACTGGCCACGCTTGAAGGCTTCGCTTTGACCTTCGCTGGACGAAAGCTTCACGTCCTTGCCATACAGCATGTTCCAGCCCACCAAACCCAGACGCACGTTGAACGGGAAACTCAGGTTGGTGACCGGCGCCGCACGTTCGATCGGCTCGATGGTTTTCAGGTACGCGTGAATCGCATCCGAATCCGCACGGGGCATCAGGTGATACGAGGTGTAAGGCATCGCCGGATAGAGGTTCGCACCATCGCGGCGCTTGCCCTCGGTGAGCGCGGCGAAGAATTCGTCATCGCTGTACAGGCCAATGCCGTGCTCCTTGCTCGGGGTGATGTTGGTGCCGTAGATCGTGCCGAACGGCGAGACAATCGGCAGGCCGCCCGCATAGGGCGCGCCACCCGGCGCGGTGTGGCACGCCATGCAATCGGCGGCGCGGGCGAGGTATTCGCCGCGCTTCACCTGATCATCGGCCTGCGCCAGCAGCACCGGCGCAGCCAGGCCAGCCGCCAACACCAGGCGGGACAGTAGATACTTCATGCTCAACCCTCCTTGACCAGGCCGAGATCGGTCAGCACGTTGCGCGTCGCGCTGTAATAACGCACATAGCCGGTGCAGCGGCAGACGTGGTGACCGAGGCTGTCCTCGATGACGCGTTCCAACTGGCTTTTGACGATCGGCTGACGCTGCAGCTTCTCCACCAGCACGGTCGCGGCGTTGACGAAACCCGGGGCGCAGTAGCTGCACTGGAAGGCGAATTCATCGACGAAACGCTGCTGGATCGGGTTCAGCTCGGTGACTTTTCCTTCTTCATCACGTTTCGCATGGCCTTCGATGGTCCGCACTTTCTTGCCTTCGAAGTAATGCGCGCCAGTGATGCAAGTGCGTACTTCTTCGCTGGTGCCGTCCGGGTTGTCGACGATCACCACGCAAGCATGGCAGATGCCCTGGCCGCAACCGAGGCGCGAGCCGGTGAGGTTTTTGTATTCGTGCAGGTAGTCGATCATCGGCAGGTCATCAGGGATGTCCACCGGGCCGACGGATTGACCGTTGAGGGTCAGTTGAAGCGGACGGTTAGCCATTGAGGGCCTCCTTGATGCGTGCGGAAGTGATAGGCAGGTCGCGGACCCGCTTGCCGATGGCGTGGGCCACGGCGTTACCGATGGCACCGACCACTGGGATCATCACCACTTCGGCAATGCCCTTCGACGGGTCGCTCGGCGACAGCGGCGGGAGGATGTCTGCTGTCTGCTTCCAGACCGCCACGTGGCGTGCCATCGGCAAGCGGTAACGGTTGAAGTTCCAGTCGCCCTCCCCCGGCCCGCCTTCATACAGCGGCATCTCTTCCAGTAGCGCATGGCCGATGCCCATGGCGATCCCGCCTTCGAGCTGACCTCTGACCAGTTCTTCCACCAGCACCCGACCGCACTCGACCCACGAGTGATGGTTGAGCACCTGGACTTCGGCCGAGCCCTTGTTCACTTTCAGTTCCACCAGCGTCGCCACCGGACTGTAGTAAGTCACGGCTGCGTTGTTCAACTGAACGTCCGGGTAATGCGCGTTCTGGCGATCGAGCAAATGGAAACCGGCGCTGCTCATCTGCGCCTTTTTCACGTTTGGCGCGCCATCGCCATACTTGACCGCCAGGCCGTCGAGCGGCAGGCGTTCACGCACGCCGTCGATGCTGAACTCGGACTCGGCCCAGCTCCAGCGATTGAAACCGTGCACGGTGGCACCGGTCACCAAGCCTTTTTCGTGGGCATGTCTGGCCAACTGCTCGAAGCTCAGCGGCTGCATGCCGTTGGCGGTCAGTTTGCCGTCAACCCAGTGCGCGTCTTCGCGGCGCACCACGTACGGGTTGGCCTGACCGCCGTAGGGGCCCTGGCCCCAGATCTGCAACGCCGCCGGCCACAAGCCGTGGTTGAACAGCACCCGCGCCGCTTCACGGGTGGCGTGGCTGAAGTAGTACGCGGAGTTGGTCGCCGACGAAGCCGACGCCAACTTGCCGACCCAACGCGGGTTGCGCAGGAAATTGTCCTGCTCGGCCTGGCTCATGATGTACGGGTTGCCGCCGGTAATGAGCTGCAACTCTTTCCATTCGGTTTCGCCGGTCTTCACTTCGTGCGCCGGGCTGCCGAGGAAATCGGCCACCACCATCGCTTGCGAAGTGGACATGCCGGTGCCGATTTCGATGCCGATATGGCGCAGGTGGATGCGGCCTTCTGCAGTGAATTCGATGCTGGCCATTGGCGCTTCGGAACCGGTGCCGAAGTCTTTCTGGCAAATCGCAAAACCGACGCCGTACCAGTTGTCCGGGTCGGCGGCTTCGCGTTGCTGCTTGAGCGCGTCGCGGTTTTTCCAGACCTCGTGAACGGCGGCCTTGTCGAGAATCTCATGCAGGCGCAAGGCACCGGCAGGCACCGCGCCCTGGGTGTTTTTCATGCCCGAGACCATGGCGTTTTTCTTGCGCAGGTCGATGGCATCGATGCCGAGGCGACCGGCAATTTCATCGACCATCATCTCGGTGGACGCCATGCTTTGCAGGGTGCCGTAGCCGCGCATTGACCCGGCTTCAACGGCGCGGGAATGGTAGGCCGTGACCTGCAAATCGTTCTGCGGCATGTAGTAGATCGACTGCGCTGCCGTAGCGCCAACCGCTGCCACCGACGGGCTGTAGTTGATCCGCCCGCCGCCGTCGACGTTCATCTCCGCGCGGAAAATCTTGAAGCTGTGGTCGGTCTTGTCCACCGCCAGTTGGTAGCGGATGTCGAACGGGTGGCGCTTGATGCCACTCTGGAACTGCTCGTAGCGGTCGTTGGCCAGACGCACCGGCACACCGGCGCCGTACAGCGCGGCCAATGCGGCGTAGTAAACGAAAATATTGTGGTCTTTGGAGCCGTAACCGACGGTGTAGCCCGGGTGCATGTTCAGATTGGCCAGGCCGAAACGCGACGGCGCGATCATCTTCGCGGTCTCGGTGGCGGCTTCCAGCGGGCACTGGGTGGCGACGACAAAATGCAGGGTCTTGGTCGCCGGGTCGTACCAGCCGTTGCCGTTGTCCGGCTCCATCGCTGCAGGTTCGATCGACGGGGTCTTGTAGCGCTCGTCGAACACCAGCCAGTTGTCCGGTGGGGTGTCAATCTGTTGCTTCATGCGCTCGGCGTAAAATAGCCCGCGCTCGGTCAGGTTGCCGTGCAGGTTCGGCTGGGAGTTCCAGACCGGACGGCGGTTGCGCAGCATCGGAAACAGGATCGAATCCTTGAGGCTGGCGAATTCGTCTTCGTCCGCCGAGGTCGCGCCGCCGACGCGCACGTAGCGGAAACTGCCGTACGGGTCGCCCTCGTAGAACGGCACCTGATCGCCGTAGCGGATCGCTTTGTCATTGAATTTCAGTTTGGCCTTGGCCTGGCGAAAACGCTCGAAATCGTTCCAGATCAGGATCGCCACCGGGTGACCGATGAACATCGGCACCTTGCCTTCCGGCAGCAGCGGATCAGGCGCGTGCTCTTCCGGGAAGACGATGCCGTCGTTGACGAGGTCAGCCGCGGTGACGATGCGATCGGGCTGCAAATCGGCGCCGAGCCAAGACAGGTCGTAGCCGGCGTAAATGCGATCGGCCTTGGTGATTTTCAGCAGCATGGCGTGGCCCTGCTGCTGGGGCCAGCCCGGCATGTCCTTGGCGCGAATGTCACGGGCAAAAACCTTGCTGCCGCAGACTTTGGACAACGCATCGTTGCGCGAGCGCGCCTTGCCGTTGTTGCCGAGCCACTGCTCGGACGGCACGGTCACGCTGTTTTCCATCAGGGCCGCCAGCGCCTGACTGCTGAGCGGCGTAAGCGTCACGCTCACACCCGCCACCAGCCCGCCCTGAAGGAACGAGCGCCGGGATATATCACGGTTGGACATGGATCATCCTCTGGGCGGTTATGGGCCCGCCCTTCTGGTTATGTTCTGGGGATCTCGAGTCTTGCAGAAGCCCTTTTTGACGATACAAAGGGCTGTAATGACAGTGCAAAGCTGACCGAAAGGTTAACTTTATAGATTTATACGCGGAGAGAAAACAACTCGTTACAAAAATCTGACTAAAGAATCAAATAACCGCAGCGTTGCGCCGCAGTCGGTCAGTGAAATTCCCAGTTCGCAACCAAGGTGTTCGCCCATCCGCCAGAGCAATCCGAGCGGCGCAGGTTGCACATCCAGCTACCGGCAGCGGTCCAGGGTGTTGGTATGGCTGAAGGCATGCGGCGTGGCCGATGCCCTCTTCGCGGGCAAGCCTGCTCCCACAGGCTTGTTATTGCACACTCAATTCATGCAGTCGCACAGAACTCAGTAGGAGCGGGCTTGCCCGCGAAGGCGCCAGATCAGTCAACAAGATACGGTCAAAAGTCCACGGTCGCTGAAAGCAGATAGGTGCGCGGCGTCGACAGCGTCAATCCAGGCTCGCTGTCATCCGAAGCCCCGGCCGAACTCCAGTAGCGTTTGTCCGCAACGTTTTCGATGTTGGCGCGCAGGGTGATGTTCTTGTCCTCGACCTTGAACGCGTAGCGAGCACCTACGTCCAGACGCTCCCAGGAATCGATGTCCTTCTGGTTGGACTGGTCCAGATACTGCGAGCTGGAATAGATGCCGCGGCTGGTCAGGGTCAAACCCTGAACGGTCGGCACGTCCCACTCGGCGCCGAGGTTGACGTTGTACTTCGGCGTGGCCGGCGCGCGGTTGCCGTCGAAGGTGCCATTGGTGGTGTGGGTCAACTCGCTGTCGATGTACATGACGCCGCCAAGCAGGCGGAACCCTTTGAGCGGTTCGCCGAACACACTCAGCTCCACCCCGTCGTTCTGGCGCTTGCCGTTCGGGCCGAAGACCCGCGTCGTGGCGTTGGTCTCGTAGGCTGGCTGCTTGATCCGGAATACTGCGGCCGTCACCGCAAACGCACCAGCGTCATACTTGGCGCCGACCTCGACCTGTCGGCTGATGAACGGCGGGAAGATCTCGTCTTCGTTCACCGACGTCGATGGCGCGATCTTGCCCTGGCTCAAACCTTCCATGTAGTTGGCGTACAGCGACAGCTTGTCGGTCGCCTTGAACAGGATGCCGCCCGAGGGCGAAACCCTCTCCTCGTCGTAGCCGGTGTCGCCTTTGACGTTGTCGGTCCAGTCGTCGACTTTCACCCGCTGCCAGCGAGCCCCAAGGGTCAGCAGCAGGCGATCATCGAAGAAACCCAGGGTGTCGGACAACGCCACGCCGCTGAAGCGTTGCTCCGTGTAAACCTTGGAATCGAGCCGGGTCGGTGTTACCGGCGTGCGGGTTTCCACAGGGTTATAGAGATTGCTGTTGGCCGACGCATAGCGCGCGCCGCCGTTTTCGAAGTCCATGTAGAAATAGCTGGCTGCCAGATTGACTTCATGGCTCACCGGCCCGGTGTGGAACCAGTTACGCACCCCGGCTGTGGCCGTGCGGACATTTTCGTCACGGGTAAAGTCGCGCGGTTGAACGCTGAAATCGCCCCTGTCATTGGTGACCGCAACGGCGTGCCGGAGGAAATCGTGATTGCTTTTGCGTGCCCCCACTCCGCCGTACAGCATGACCGAATCGCTGACATCGAATTCGCCGTTTACCGTGCCGAACGTGTCGTTGGTGCTCGCCTTGCTCCAGGGTTGCGCATAGTTGTGGCGCACGTCGCCGGCACGCGGAACCTGGGCGTTGGGCCCGACCTGCACGCGCTCCTGCGGCGCATCGGTATCACGCTCGGTGTGCCCGATGTCTGTCGAGAGCCGCAGGCGTTCACCGCGAAAATCCAGACCCAGCACGGCCATCTCGCGGTCGACATTCTGATGATCCCATTCGGTGTCGCCGGACTGCTTCACGCCGTTGAAACGCAGGCCGAACTTGTTGTCTTCACCGAAGCGCCGACCGACATCCACGGCACCGCCGACCTGGCTGTCGGACGCGTAGTTACCGGTGAACGAGGTGATGGGCTTGTCGGTCGCGCGCTTGGGCACAACGTTAATGCCACCACCCACGCTGCCCCGCGGCGAGATGCCGTTGATAAGCTGGGTGGGGCCTTTAATGATGTCGACGCGATCAGCCATTTCCATATCGATCGTGTAGGTCGGCAGGACGCCGTAGAGTCCGTTGTAGGCGACATCGCTGTTGAACAGGCTGAACCCGCGAATGGTGAACTGCTCATAACGCCCACCCGCGGGGTTGGTGGCGCGAACCGAAGGGTCGCTGGCGATCAGCTCGCCCAAGGTACGCGCCTGCAGGTTCTTGACCGCCTCGCTGGTGTAGGTCGTCATGCTGAACGGCGTTTCCATGAAATCCTTCGAACCCAGCAAACCTTGCGATCCGCGACGCGCGACCTGGCCGCCGGCATACACCTCGCCGTCAGCGCCACCCGTGGCGCCGAGAATCGAGGTCGGGGCCAGTTGCAGGCTGCTGCCTTCCGGCGCCGGGGTCAGGATGTAAGCCTGTTCGCCCACAGGTTGCAGTTGCAGACCGGAACCCTGCAAGAGCCGGGCAAAGCCCTCCTCAACCGCGAACTCGCCGGAAAGACCGGCGCTGCTGCGACCGCTCACCAGCGCCGGATCCACCGAGAGATTGACGCCCGCCAGACCGGCGAAACGCGTCAGCGCGTCGCTCAAGCTACCCGCAGGCACCTGATAACTGCGCCGGGCACTGTCTTCGGCCCAACTGGCATTGATTAACAATGGATTGGCACTCAGTCCCAGCATCAGGCTCAGGTGCAACAACGGACGCAGGCGGGAAGAAGGCGGACGCGGATAACAAACTGCAGGCATTGGAATGGCTCTCTTGATTCGATCACATGCCTTGAATGACAGGCGAGTCGAAAAAAGGGGACACGCGTTACACACTATTTTTGCGCGGCAGCAACGTGACCCAGTAACGGGTCCGGAATTGCACCTCCAGCGGCAGGCTGGCCGCGAGCAGCCCGAGGACGCGATCGGTGTCGTCGAGCAGGAAACTGCCGGTGACCCGTAGCGTTTCCAGCTCCGGCTCCCAGAGCAGGACGCCCGGTCGATAAGTACCGAGCTCGCGCAGAAAATCCCCCAACGGCTGATTCTTCGCCATCAGCACTCCTTCCCGCCAACCCGGCGCCAGTGCGTCGAATGGGGTGATCGCGCCAGCGCCCGCCGCTTGAAGACTGACCTGTTGACCAGCGCGCAACGCCAGCGCCGGCCCCTCCAGGGGCTGCAATTGCACAGAACCGGTGTACACCGCCACCCGGCAACCCCGTGCGCCCTGGCGCACACAGACGTCACTCTGGCTGACAATCACATTTCCGTATCGGGTCTGCAGCGTCAGCGGAACCGTTCCTGGCATCTTGAGCGACATTTCGCCCTCGATCAATTTCAAACGGTGAGCCTGCACATCGACATCGACGGCACTGGCGGTGTTGAGCTGCAGCGAACTGCCGTCGGCGAGCAGCACCTTTTTGCGCTCGCCGGTGGCGGTGTGCAGGTCGGCACGCCAGACGTCCAAGGGCAATTGGCGGCTGATCAACCACGCCGTCGGGACCAATGCCACGGCGCCCAATCCGCGTTTCAGTAGCTTGCGCCGACCTGGATCGGGACGGTCCAGGCTGCTCAACGCCAACGCCGACGGCAGATCGGCGAAACGCTGGCGCAGGGCTTGTGCCTTCTGCCAGGCCTGCTCGTGACTGGCACACGTATCGCGCCAGCGCTGCAAATTGGCGTGGTCCTGCTCATTGGCGCCGCCCGACTCCAGCAACGCAAGCCATTGCGCAGCCGCACGAACGGCCTGACGGGTATCGGACGCCTGACTGTTCACAGGTCCACCAACAGACAATGCTCGTAGGCTTGTGCCATGTAGCGTTTGACCGTGCGCTCGGACACCTGCAGACGTTCGGCGATCTGCTGATAATTCAAGCCTTCGAGCTGACTCCACAGAAACGCCCTGCGCACCGCCTTCGGCAATCCATCAAGCAGCTCGTCCAGCGCTTGCAGGGTTTCCAGCAGCAGCCAGCGCTGTTCGGGGGATGGCGCACACGCTTCGGGCATCGACGCCAGCGCGGCCAAGTAGGCGTGTTCGAGGCTGCGACGCTGGTAAAAATTACTCAGCAGGCGTTTGCCCACGGTCAGCAGATAGGCACGGGGCTCTTGTAGATCGGCGATCCGCTGGGAGCTGGCGAGCACGCGAAGGAACGTATCCTGGCTCAGGTCCGCCGCATCACAGCCATTTCCCAGACGCCTGCTTAACCAGCCTTCCAGCCAGCCACGGTGATCGCGGTACAGGTCGTGAAGGGTTTGCTCCTTCGGCATCGCTGCATCACTCATCTCAAGAAGCCCTGCGCCAAGGAGTTATCGTAAATGAGAGTGATTCTAATTAATGTCGGAGCCGTGAACCAAGTCCTTTGTGCAACAACCACGCAGAAAGTAGTTTTGGGAAAGGTTGGAGAGGCGTAGAAGCCAAATTTCAGACACAAAAAACCCCGGTCTTTCGACCAGGGTCTTTGCTATCGACTCGAATCAGATACTGGCATGACCAGCAGCTTTCTTCGTAGCTCCAAGGCGTTCAGTGGGCCTTGAGGCAGATATGGCGCAGCGGACGGGACTCGAACCCGCGACCCCCGGCGTGACAGGCCGGTATTCTAACCGACTGAACTACCGCTGCGTATCGCTATGGACTTGCGTCCAGGTAACTCGTTTGATCGAAGGCTTCGGTGCTCTTCAATCGCGAACCGGATGACTCCGATTCGTAAAATATGGCGCAGCGGACGGGACTCGAACCCGCGACCCCCGGCGTGACAGGCCGGTATTCTAACCGACTGAACTACCGCTGCGCGTCGGTGGAGGCTTTTCAGCTTCCATCTTGCTTTCGCAAGACTCTCAAGAAGTGGTGGGTGATGACGGGATCGAACCGCCGACATTCTGCTTGTAAGGCAGACGCTCTCCCAGCTGAGCTAATCACCCTTTGCTTCTCTGAGGCCGCGAAATTTACGCACCTGCCGAAGCTAAGTCAATAGCCCGCTTGAAGTTTTTCTGAAAAAGACAAAATGGCGTCATTACTGATGAAGTCAGCGACTGTCGGATCGCCTTCGCGAACAGGCGCGCTTCCACAGGGGAGTGCATTTTAACGTGGGCGCGAGCCCGTTCGCGAAGGCGGGGCCAGTCAACCTCAATCCTCAGGACAACCCAGTTCACTCGCTGTAAATCATCTTCTTGGTCATGCCGCCATCGACCACGAACTCCTGGCCGGTGACGAAACCCGCATTCTTCGACAATAGCCAGGCCACCATCGCCGCCACGTCCTCTACCGTCCCTACCCTGCCCGCCGGATGTTGCGCATGGTCGGCTTCCGAGAGCGGTTCGGCGCGCCGTACCGCCGGGTCCCGGGCATCGATCCAGCCAGGACTGACCGCGTTGACGCGAATTTCCGGCCCGAGGCTGATCGCCAGTGCATGGGTCAGGGCCAGCAGACCACCCTTGCTCGCCGCGTAGGCCTCCGTGTCGGGCTCTGACTGTCCCGCACGGGTCGAGGCCAGGTTGACGATCGCCCCGCTGTGAGCGCGCAGGTACGGCGCACAGTGCTTGGCCAACAGCATCGGCCCGCTTAGATTGACCGCCAGCACCCGATTCCAGTACGCCAGATCAAGGCTTTCCAGGGTGATGTTGTGCGGATCAGCCACTGCCGCGTTGCATACCAGCGCATCCAGACGCCCGAACTGCCCCAGCACCTCGGCGACGCCTAGCGCCACCTGCGCTTCGTTCGACACGTCCATGGCGATAAACCAGGCGTTATCGCCCAGCACTTTCGCCACCTTCGAGCCGCGCTCCCGATCCAGGTCCGTCAGTACCACCTGCCAGCCTTCGCTGATCAGCCAGGCGGCGATGCCCAGACCGATACCGCGCGCGGCACCGGTCACCAGGGCAACACGGCCATTGGAACCGGCCGTCGGCGTGGACAACTCGATCACAAGGCAGCCAGCCCGCGTGCCAGATCCGCTTGCAGGTCACCCACATCTTCCAGGCCGACCGCAATCCGGATCAGGCTGTCGCGGATGCCTGCCGCTTCACGCTCCTGCGGCGCCAGACGGCCGTGGGACGTGGTGCTCGGATGAGTGATGGTGGTCTTGCTGTCGCCGAGGTTGGCGGTGATCGAAATCAATCGGGTCGCATCGATAAAGCGCCACGCGCCCTCTTTGCCGCCCTTGACCTCGAAACTGACCACCGCGCCAAAACCTTTCTGCTGGCGCTGGGCCAGTTCATGCTGCGGATGGCTTTTGAGGCCGGCGTAATAGACTTTCTCGATGCCGTCCTGCTGCTCCAGCCACTCGGCCAGTTGCTGGGCATTGGCGCAATGCGCCTTCATGCGCAGGCTCAGCGTCTCCAGACCCTTGAGGAAGATCCAGGCATTGAACGGGCTCAAGGTTGGCCCGGCAGTGCGCAGGAAACCAACCACTTCCTTCATCTGCTCGCTGCGACCGGCCACAACGCCGCCCATGCAACGGCCCTGGCCATCGATAAACTTGGTCGCCGAGTGCACGACGATGTCCGCGCCCATCTTCAGGGGCTGCTGCAGCGCCGGCGTACAGAAGCAGTTGTCGACTACCAGCATCGCGCCTTTGGCGTGAGCGATTTTCGCCAGCTCGGCGATATCCACCAGCTCCGCCAGTGGATTGGACGGCGACTCGACGAACAGCAATTTGGTGTTGGCCTTGATCGCCGCGTCCCAGCCGGACAGATCCGCCAAGGCCACGTAATCCACTTCAATGCCGAAGCGCTTGAAGTACTTCTCAAACAGGCTGATGGTCGAGCCGAATACGCTGCGCGAAACCAGTACATGGTCGCCGGCACTGCACAGGCTCATCACCACCGCCATGATTGCGGCCATGCCGGTGGCGGTGGCCACGGCTTGTTCGGCGCTTTCCAGCGCGGCGATGCGCTCTTCGAACGCACGTACGGTGGGGTTGGTGTACCGCGAGTAAACGTTGCCCGGCACTTCCCCGGCAAAGCGTGCGGCCGCGTCGGCGGCGGTACGGAATACGTAGCTGGAAGTGAAGAACATCGGATCACCGTGTTCGCCTTCCGGCGTGCGGTGCTGACCGGCGCGTACGGCCAGGGTATCGAACGCTACGCCTTCGAGGTCGCTGTCCAGCCGACCGGCATCCCAATCCTGACTCATGCTGTCACTCCTTGCCTTGATCTTCTGGTAGATACAAAACCGGCCCCTCAGGGCCGGTAGAAACTCAGTTGTTATACAGATCGATGATCGCGCTGACCGCCTGCGTCTTGACCTTCGAGGCGTCGTTGCGTGCCTGCTCGATCTTGTTCAGGTAGGCCTCGTCGACATCGCCAGTCACGTACTGGCCGTCGAACACCGCGCAATCGAACTTGTCGATCTTGATCTTGCCGCCACCGACCGCTTCGATCAAGTCAGGCAAGTCCTGATAGATCAGCCAGTCTGCGCCGATCAGATCAGCCACGTCCTGGGTCGAACGGTTATGCGCGATCAGTTCGTGGGCGCTCGGCATGTCGATGCCGTAGACGTTCGGGTAGCGAACAGCCGGTGCCGCCGAGCAGAAGTAGACGTTTTTCGCGCCGGCTTCGCGGGCCATCTGGATGATCTGCTTGCACGTGGTGCCGCGAACGATGGAATCATCCACCAGCATCACGTTCTTGCCGCGGAATTCCAGTTCGATGGCGTTGAGTTTCTGCCGTACGGATTTTTTCCGCGCAGCCTGGCCCGGCATGATGAAGGTACGACCGATGTAGCGGTTCTTTACGAAGCCTTCGCGGAACTTGACGCCCAGGTGGTTCGCCAGCTCCAGCGCCGCCGTTCGGCTGGTGTCCGGAATCGGGATGACCACGTCGATATCGTGCTCGGGACGCTCGCGCAGAATCTTCTCGGCGAGCTTTTCACCCATGCGCAGACGGGCCTTGTAGACCGACACGCCGTCGATGATCGAGTCCGGACGCGCCAGGTAGACGTGTTCGAAGATGCACGGGGTCAGGGACGGGTTGGTCGCGCACTGACGGGTGTGCAGCTTGCCGTCTTCAGTGATATACACCGCTTCGCCCGGCGCCAGATCGCGAATCAGGGTAAAACCGAGCACGTCCAGGGACACGCTTTCGGAGGCGATCATGTACTCGACGCCTTCGTCGGTGTGACGCTGACCGAAGACGATCGGGCGGATACCGTGCGGATCGCGGAAACCGACGATGCCGTAGCCGGTCACCATCGCTACGACCGCATAACCACCGACGCAACGGTTATGCACGTCAGTCACGGCGGCGAACACGTCTTCCTCGGTCGGCTGCAACTTGCCGCGCTGGGCCAGTTCGTGCGCGAACACGTTGAGCAGCACTTCCGAATCGGAGTTGGTGTTGACGTGGCGCAGGTCAGATTCGTAAATCTCCTTGGCCAGCTGTTCAACGTTGGTCAGGTTGCCGTTGTGCGCCAGGGTGATGCCATAAGGCGAGTTGACGTAGAACGGTTGAGCTTCGGCCGAGGTCGAGCTGCCTGCGGTCGGGTAACGCACATGGCCAATGCCCATGTGGCCGACCAGGCGCTGCATGTGACGCTGATGGAACACGTCACGCACAAGACCGTTGTCCTTGCGCAGGAATAACCGGCCGTCATGGCTGGTTACGATACCGGCAGCGTCCTGGCCGCGGTGCTGGAGGACGGTTAGCGCGTCATACAGCGCCTGATTGACGTTCGACTTACCGACGATACCGACGATGCCACACATGCGACGCAACCCCTACTTAATGGATCTGAACTGAACACCACTCACTGAGGCGTTTTGGCCGTCGGCAAGAGGTGCTCCTTGAACGGTATTTCAGCGGGTACGCTGATACCGCTGGCAAGCCACTGACTGCTCCACCCAAGGATCAGGTTTTTGGACCAGTCTGCGACCAATAGAAATTTTGGCACGAGTTGCGACTGCTGCCACCACCCGTCCTGCTGTACCGGCCCCAGGCTCAACAGCCCGACTGCCACGACCACCAGCAACACGCCACGCGCGGCGCCGAAGGCCATGCCGAGGAATCGATCGGTCCCGGACAGGCCGGTGACGCGAACCAATTCGCCGATAAGATAATTGATCATTGCGCCTACGATTAACGTGGCGACAAACATTATTGCGCAGCCCGCGATCACGCGAGCCGAAGGTGTTTCGATGTATCCGGCGAGGTACTCGGACAATGCACCACCGAACATCCAGGCGACGACTCCTGCGATGATCCAGGTCACCAGCGATAATGCTTCTTTGACGAAGCCGCGGCTCAGACTGATCAATGCGGAGATGGCGATGATTGCAACGATCGCCCAGTCAACCCAGGTAAATGGCACAGTGCAGCCTACAGACGGATAAGGCGGCGCATTTTAGCAGAGCCCATGCTTATCGGTAAGCTGCGATTGTCAGTGCATTTCAAATCGGGGCGATAGTCTTTAACCGCGCTCTGGCTGGAAACGCACCACAAAACCCTTGAGGTTCTGTTGACGGTTGAGCAAGTCACGCAGACGATCGGCTTCCGCACGCTCGATCAGCGGTCCGACGAACACCCGATTCTTGCCATCGGCCGTGCGGATATAGGCGTTGTAACCCTGGCTGCGCAGGGTTTTCTGCAGGTTTTCCGCGCCGGCCCGGCTCGACAGGCTGGCCAGTTGCACCGACCAGCTGACCGACAGGCCATTGGCATCGACGCGACTTTGCGTCGTGTCCGGCTTGCCCGGTGCAGCGGTGATCGGCTGGCTCGGCGCGGTCGTTGGCTTATTGACCGGAATTGGAGGCGGCGTGACCAGTTTGGCGGCAGGCGCAGGTGCGACAGGTACAGCCGGCGCAGTCGGCATCGACGGCTCTTCCTGCTGGGCAATGTCGTCATCGCTCGGCACCGGCTCCTGTGGCAAAGCTTGCGGCTCAGGCACGACCACCGGCTCAACCTGCACTTGCGGCACCGAAGGCGCTTGCGGTGCGGCTGGCGCCTCGACCGTGACCTGACGCTGCTCATCCTGACGGGAAAACAGCATCGGCAGGAAAATCACTGCCAGCGCCACCAGCACCAGGGCGCCCACCATGCGCTGTTTGTAAGCCTTATCCAGCAATGCCATTTGCCGCTTCCTCCGTGGAGCGCCGGGCCAGCCATTCAAGGGCCTCGGCGACACAATAAAATGATCCGAACAATAGAATCTCGTCGTCGCTCGTCGCCAGCGCGCACTGCCCTTCCAGGGCGGCAGCCACGCAGTCATAGGACGATACCGAAGCGCCAAGGTTCTGTAGCGCCCCGTGCAAATCAGCGACCGGCCGCGCCCGCGGTGAATCCAGCGGCGCAACGGCCCAGTGCTGGACACTAGCATTCAATTCGCCGACAACACCATCCAGATCCTTGTCTGCCAGCAACCCGAACACCGCCAGGCGCTTTCCGGCCGGCGGTCGGCTTGCCAGACGGCGGGCCAGATACTCGGCGGCGTGAGGGTTGTGCCCGACATCCAGTAACAGGTTCAGGTGCTTGCCCTGCCAGTCGAACTGACGGCGATCCAGACGCCCGACCACTCGCGTGGCTTTTAGGGCCTCGATGATCTGCGCATCCGCCCAAGGCAACCCGAGCAGCAGGTACGCCTGCAATGCCAGCGCGGCGTTTTCCATCGGCAGGTCGAGCAACGGCAGGTCATGCAGCTCGACCGCACGCCCATGAGCATCGACACCCCGCCACTGCCAATCGTGATCGGTGACGCCAAGGTCGAAATCGCGGCCGCGCAGGAAAAACGGGCAAGCCAGCTCGCGCGCTTTATCCAGCAGAGGTTGAGGAGGGTTCAGATCGCCACACAGCGCGGGGGCGCCGTGGCGGAAGATGCCGGCTTTTTCGTAGGCCACGGACTCGCGAGTGTCGCCCAGATAATCCGCGTGATCGACGCCGATGCTGGTCACCAGCGCCATGTCGGCATCCACCACGTTGACCGTGTCCAGACGCCCGCCAAGACCGACTTCGAGCACCACGGCATCAAGCCCGGACCGTTGAAACAGCCAGAACGCCGCCAGGGTGCCCATCTCGAAATACGTCAGGGAGGTGTCGCCACGCCCCGCCTCTACAGCAACAAAGGCTTCGCACAGCTCGGCATCAGTCGCTTCGACGCCGTTGACCTGCACCCGCTCGTTGTAACGCAGCAGGTGCGGAGAATTGTAGACACCAACTTTCAGCCCCTGCGCCCGCAGCAACGAAGCCACGAACGCGCAGGTGGAACCCTTGCCATTGGTGCCGGTGACCGTGATCACCCTAGGCGCCGGCTTGCCCAATCCCATGCGGGACGCTACCCGTTGCGAGCGCTCAAGGCCCATGTCGATGGCCGAAGGGTGCAACTGCTCAAGGTAGGCGAGCCACTCGCCAAGGGTACGTTCAGTCATAGGTTGGCTGGCACCGGCGGAACCACGATCGGCTCGATAGGTGCGGCGACGAACTTCGGCGTTGGCAACCCCATCAATTGGGCCAGCAGGTTGCCCAGGCGCGGACGCAGTTCCTGACGGTGAATGATCATGTCGATCGCACCGTGTTCGAGCAGGAACTCGCTGCGCTGGAAGCCTTCCGGCAGTTTTTCGCGAACGGTCTGTTCGATCACCCGCGGACCGGCAAAGCCGATCAGGGCTTTCGGCTCGCCGACGATCACGTCGCCGAGCATTGCCAGGCTGGCGGAAACGCCGCCGTAGACCGGATCGGTCAGTACGGAAATGAACGGAATGCCTTCTTCACGCAGACGCGCCAGCACCGCGGAGGTCTTGGCCATTTGCATCAGGGAAATCAGGGCTTCCTGCATCCGCGCACCGCCGGAAGCAGCGAAGCAGATCATCGGGCATTTGTTCTCGAGAGCGTAGTTGGCGGCGCGAACAAAACGCTCACCGACGATGGCGCCCATGGAACCGCCCATGAAGGAAAATTCGAACGCCGAGACCACCACCGGCATGCCCAGCAAGGTGCCGCTCATGGAGATCAGTGCGTCTTTTTCGCCGGTCTGCTTTTGCGCAGCGGTCAGGCGGTCTTTGTACTTCTTGCCGTCGCGAAACTTCAGACGGTCGACCGGCTCCAGGTCCGCACCCAGCTCGTTACGGCCTTCGGCGTCAAGGAAAATATCGATACGGGCGCGGGCGCCAATACGCATGTGATGGTTGCACTTGGGGCAAACGTCCAGGGTCTTTTCCAGCTCCGGACGATACAGCACAGCCTCGCAAGACGGGCATTTGTGCCACAGACCTTCAGGCACCGAGCTCTTCTTGACCTCGGAACGCATGATCGAAGGGATCAGTTTGTCTACTAACCAGTTGCTCATGCTTTCTTTCTCCAGTACCGGCGGCCCGAACGCTCTGGTTCGCAGCCCCGCGTATGCCCTTGAGCTAAATTCATAGGTGTGGCGATGATCGCTGGATGGCCGGGTCAGTGAAGCGTGACCTGCGTACAACCCATCGATCCTCAGCCGTGCCTGCTTTGTGCAGCGCAGTGCATTTTGGGACGGCGGCAGTTCGCCAGCCGTCACATCAGCTACGTGGCGCTGCGTACCGCGTTAATGAATGCCTGAATCTTTGCGTGATCCTTGATGCCTTTGCTTGCTTCTACCCCGCCACTAACGTCCACGGCATAAGGCCGGACCCGGGCGATCGCCTCGGCGACGTTGTCCGGCGTCAAGCCGCCCGCAAGGATGATCGGCTTGCTCAAGCCTTGCGGTATCAGAGACCAGTCGAACGCTTCGCCGGTTCCGCCATGCAGGCCTTCAACGTAAGCGTCGAGCAGAATCCCGCTGGCACCTGGAAACGCATTGCAGGCCGCAGCAATGTCGTCGCCGGCCTTGACCCGCAGCGCCTTGATATAAGGTCGATGCCAGCCCTCACAGTCCACAGCGGCTTCATCGCCATGAAACTGCAACAGGTCCAAGGGGACAGCGTCGAGCAGTTCGCCCAGTTCGCAACGGCTGGCGTTGACGAACAAGCCCACGGTGGTCACGAACGGCGGCAACGCCTTGATGATGTCGCGCGCCTGCTGGAACGTCACGGCCCGCGGGCTCTTGGCGTAGAACACAAACCCGATGGCGTCCGCCCCGGCTTCAACCGCCGCCAACGCATCTTCTATGCGGGTAATCCCGCAAATCTTGCTGCGAACGGCCGACATGTCGATAAAACCTCAGGGCAAATACGGGAAAGTCCCGGATGGTAACAAATGCGTTCGAGGGCGTCAGCCGTCAAGTTCGGTGAAACCGGTGAGGAAGTGTGGACCAATGTAACGCTCAGGCAATTCAAATTCGTCACGGTACTCGACTTGCACCAGATACAGGCCAAACGGATGCGCTGTCACCCCGCCGGAACGGCGAATACGGCTCTCCAGCACTTCCTTCATCCACTCCACCGGGCGTTCGCCAGCACCGATGGTCATCAATACGCCAGCAATGTTACGCACCATGTGGTGCAGGAAAGCGCTGGCGCGGATGTCCAGCACGATCATCTTGCCGTGGCGAGTGACCCGCAGGTGGTGCAACTCCTTTATCGGCGACTTGGCCTGACACTGGCCGGCGCGAAAAGCACTGAAATCGTGGATGCCGACCAGGTACTGCGCCGCCTCGGCCATGCGCTCGACGTCAAGTGGACGGTGATTCCAGGTAATTTCTTCGTTCAGGTGCGCCGGACGGATCTGATCGTTGTAGATCACGTAGCGATAACGCCGGGCGATGGCCTTGAACCGCGCATGAAAATGCCCCGGCATGACCTTGGCCCAACTGACGCTGACGTCGTGGGGCAAGTTGATATTGGCGCCCATGACCCAGGCTTTCATCGAGCGCTCGACCTGCGTATCGAAATGCACCACCTGGCCACACGCGTGCACACCCGCGTCCGTGCGCCCGGCGCAAAGCAGCGACACTGGCGAGTCAGCGACTTTGGACAAGGCGTTTTCCAGGGTTTCCTGCACCGTGAGTACACCGGAGGCCTGACGCTGCCAGCCACGATAGCGCGAGCCTTTGTACTCGACGCCCAGGGCGATGCGGAAAAAGCCGTCGGCCACCATTTCGGCAGCCGGGTTATCTATATTTGCCAAGGAGTGACAACCTGCTGATATACGCAAAGGCGGGCATTATAAGGCCGTCGTACCGGGACACCAGCGGCGCGTGGATTTTGTAGCATTGCAGGGCCCGTGCAGATTTCGCTATATAGATAAATACACAACGAAAACACAAACCACCGAGACCTGATGATGACCGCGACACTCAAAGAAGCCGTCGGCCAGGCGTACAGCCTGGAAGGCATGCTGCACGCCAAACGTAAAACGTGGGAAGCCATCGAAGAAATGGCCCGACGCATCAAACCCGGCATACGCGAGTCCGAAGCGCTGACCATGAGCCTTGAAGTGCTGACCGAGCTGGGCATCCATCGAAGATTCGCTTCGGCGAAAACACCTTGAAAACCTTCAAGCAGCATTCCGAAGGCGATCCGGTGCTGGCCGAGAACGACATTTTCTTTATCGATTTGGGCGTGGTCTGGGATCGCCATGAGGGCGACTCGGGCGCGACGTTCGTGGTCGGCAGTGATCCGGAGATGAAAGCCTGCGCGACGGCGGCCAAAACCTTGTTCGATCAGGTTCACGATTACTGGCGAACTCATCAGGTGGCGGGCCCGGAGCTGTACCGTTACGCCGACGAGCAGGCAACCGCCATGGGCTGGAAGCTGAACCTGGAGATCAAGGGGCACCGGGTCAGTGATTTCCCCCATGCCATCTATCGCGCGGGGGATCTGGGTAACTTCGAGGAATGTCCAAATGTCGGGTTGTGGATTCTGGAAATCCAGATCGCCCACCCTACCCGCCCGTTTGGTGCGTTTTATGAGGATTTGCTGGCTTGACCAAGGCGCTTCAGACCATGATTCAAACAAAAACGGCAGCCTCGAAAGGCTGCCGTTTTGTTCATACCTTGCCGATCACTCAAGCCAGACGCGACAGCATCTCCTTGGCTTCGCTCTTCTGACCGTCGTCACCTTCGGTCACCACCTCATTGAGGATGTCCCGAGCGCCGACAGCGTCGCCCATGTCGATGTAGGCCTGGGCCAGATCGAGCTTGGTGGCGACTTCATCGGTGCCAGAGAGGAAATCGAATTCCGGCTCGTCCGCCGAGGAAGCCAACGCATCCTCAGCGGTAAAGGTCGGCTCGTTGATGCTCTGGGACAGACGGTCCAGTTCGGCATTGACGTCGTCCAACTCAGCCGCGAAAGCATCCGGCGCATCCATTTCATCGGCCAGTGACAGATCGAAATCGGCCGGCAACTCGAGATCGTCCGGCACCACCTCCGGCACATTGGCAGCAGGCGCGTCCTTGACGTCGTCGTCCAGGCTCAGCAGGAAATCGTCTTCGGCCAGCGTCGCCGGTGACGGCTCGGCACCGAGGTCCATGTCCAGGTCGAAGTCCGACAGGTCGTCGAGGTTTTCCTTGATGTCGGTCTGCTGCTTGAGCACCGACTCAAAGCTCAGGTCGTCATCCAGCGGGAACTCGTCCAGTTCCGCCAAGGATTCTGGCGTTGGCGCAGGTGTTACCGCGGTTGGCGATGCCGCTTCCAAATCATCCAGGCTCAAGTCGAACGCGCTGTCGAAATCGGCATCTGTCAACTCTGCTTCCGGCGCTTGCGGTTCATCCAGCAACAGGTCCTTGACGTACTGCGCGTCCAGCTCGGCAGCCATGGCCGCAGCGGCCAGGCCACCGACCGCCACCACCGCCATGGCCGGGAAGCGACTTTTCAGCGCTTCGACACGGGCGAAGTTTTCACCGTTGGCCACGAGCTGACGCTCCTGGCCCACGAAGGCATCGCGATCGCCTTGCTGACCGTAGACTTCCATCAATTTCAGACGCAGATCACTGCGTTGCGGCTCTTGCTTGATGCCGTCTTCCAGCAACGCAGCGGCCTGGTTCAGGCGGCCGGCAGCCACGTGCGACTGCGCCTTCTCCAGTACATCGTCATCACGATCAGCGGCAGGGGCCACCAATGGCGCGGCGATCGGCGGTGTGACCACCACGGGCGCGATCACTGGAGCCGGGGTTGGCGCAGGGGCCGGCGCGGGGGCCAGATTCACGCTTGGCGGCTGAACGTCCAGGCCTTCGAAGCTGTTGTCCGGCAGGTCGCGCTCGACAGAAAATTCCTGCTCCTCGGATAACGCACGGGCCATGCGCAAGTGCTTTTCGGCTTCCTGCTGGGCTTTGCGGCGACGGGCCAGCAACAGCAGCAGCAACAGCAGGATGACCACGCCACCGCCGACCAGACCCAAGAGCACCGGATTGGTCAGCAAGTCATTGAATTTTTGATCGTCGGACGCAGCCGGTGCTGGCTCGGAAGGCGTCTCGGCCGGAGCCGGCGTAGCTTCCGGGGTCGCCGCTACAGGGGCAGGCGTTGCCGGTGCAGCTTCGACGGGTGCTGGCGCGGGCGCCGGGCTCGGCGTCAACTCCGCCGAGATGGCCGGAGCCGCCGGCTCAGCCGGAGCAACCGGCGTCTCTGCCGCACCCTCCGCCCCTGCAGCCTGCAACTTGGCCAGTTGGTTATTTTTCAACTCGATCAGCTTCTGCAGCTTGTCCATCTGGCTCTGCAGATCGGTCATGCGGCTTTTCAGTTCAGCGTTGTCACGACGCGTCGTGTCGAGGCTTTCCTTGGTCACTGCCAGCTTGTTGTTTAAATTCTTCGCGTCGCCTGCGGCACCTTTACCGGCCTTTCCGGACCCGGCCGACACCAGGCTAAGCTTGTCCTGGGCAGGCTGCACGGGCGCAGCCTCGCGGCTGGCACGCTTGGTGGCATCGAGTTGTTGCTGCCCGGTCCCGGGCTTGGCGACATAGCGACGGCCCTGACGCCACGCGGTGTTCTGCGCAGCGACTTCAGCGATGGCCTTGGGTTGCGGCGTGCTGGTGGCCTGCGTCTGATCCGGCAGACGCAGCACCTGACCGGTTTTCAGCAAGTTGATGTTGCCATTGATGAACGCATCCGGGTTCAACGCCTGGATGGCCAGCATGGTTTGCTGGATCGAACCGCCGTTGCGCGCCTTCGCGGCAATTTCCCACAGCGTGTCGCGCGGCGTGGTGGTGTATTCATTCGGCTTGGTAGCGCCGGTCACCGGCGTAGCGCCCGACTGCGTCGGCGCCGGTTGCGCAGCGGCTTCAGCGGTTTGTGGCGAGAATTTGGACGGATCGAGCAGCACACTGTAATCGCGCAGCAGGCGCCCGTTCGGCCACATCACTTGAACCAGGAACTTCACCATCGGTTCGGACAGCGGCTTGCTGGAGGTCACGCGCAGGATGCTTTTACCGTTGGCATTGAGCACCGGGGTGAAGCTCAGGTCGTTGAGAAACGCCTGGCGGTCGACACCGGCCTTGGCGAAATCTTCCGGCGACGCCAGGCTCGGCACCACTTCGGCCGCGGTGAGATCCTTGACGTCGAGCAACTCGATTTCCGCCACCAAAGGCTGGTTCAGCGCCGACTTCAGGGTCAATTCCCCGAGCCCGAGCGCCTGCGCCATACCGGAGGACAGCGCCGATGCGGCCGCTATTGCTAACACCAGTTTGCGAACTTGAACCATAGCCTCATCCTTTGTTGAACATTCCTCGGCCAGCGAGAAGGTGTTGATAGTCGCTGCCGTAAGGCATTGCGCGCAACGACGAAGGGTCGTCGCGCGCGATCATTTCTCTCATGCCCCGGAAAGCCCCCCAGGGTGGCTCGCCTTCAGCAATCTGGCCAAGCATAGCGCCTGGCTAGAATCATTCTGCAAATTGTCGCCAAGTATCTTTTACAGTAGGTCTTTTATCAACAATTCAGCCACCTGCACAGCGTTGAGCGCCGCGCCCTTGCGTACGTTATCTGACGTCAGCCACAAATTAAGTTCCGACGGGTCGTCGATCCCGGCGCGAACCCGACCGACATAGACCACATCCTGCCCAACCGCGTCGCCGACCGGTGTCGGGTAATCGCCCGCCTCGACCAACTCGATACCCGGCGCGTCTTCCAGCGCCTGGTTGATTTTCGCCAGGTCTACCGCGCTGGCAGATTGCAGGCTCACGCTAAAGCTATCGCCAAAAAACACCGGGGCTTGAATGCAAGTGACGGAAATCTTTAATAAAGGCAACGCCATGATCTGGCGCAGTTCACGCACCAGGCGTTTTTCCAGCAGGGTATGCCCTTGATCGTCCGGCTTGCCGACTTGCGCCAGCAGGTTGAACGCCATTTGCCGATCGAAGAAAGTCGGCTCCAGCGGACGGACGTTCAACAGCTCGGCGGTCTGCCGGGCCAGCTCGGTGACCGCCTCGCGACCTTGGGCAGAAACGGCCAGGCTGGCGGTGACGTTGACGCGTTGCAAATCGAGCAAACCGAGCAACGGCGCGAGAACCACGGCCAGGGTGGTGGCCGACGGGCTTGGGCTGCTGACCTGGAACGGCTTCTTCAGGCCGGCCAACACCTGGGCATTGGCTTCCGGCACCACCTGCGGTGCCTGATCGACGGGCAAGGCGCCAGACAGATCGATCAGCGAGCAACCGGCAGCCACGGCGCGCGAGGCAAAACTCAAGGTCACCGCCGGGCCTGCGGCGAAAAACGCCAGTTGCACCTGGCTGAAGTCGAACTCGTCGACTTCGCGCACCCGCACGTTCTTGCCGCGGAACGGCACTGAATGCCCGGTGGATTCGCTGCTGGCCAGCAGGTGCAGGTTGCCGACCGGAAAGTCGCGTTCTTCCAGGATCTGCACGAGCGTTTCGCCGACAGTTCCGGTGGCGCCGATCACGGCAATATCAAAGGACTGGCTCATGGTTCTACCTCTGGCGAAACGGGGGGAGCGGCACTTTACCGGGTGGGTGGCATGCAGGCAATTATGTCGGGGTTTGCGGGGTCTGTGACGGCCCCATCGCGAGCAGGCTCGCTCCCACATTGAAATGCACTCCCCTGTAGGAGCGAGCCTGCTCGCGATGGCGCCGGGACCGACGACACTGCTCCATAAAAAAACCCGCACCTCTTTCAAGGCACGGGTTCTTTCAACAGCTCAATCGATCAACGCTCAAGCAGAATCCGCAGCATACGACGCAGCGGTTCGGCCGCCCCCCACAGCAGCTGGTCGCCGACGGTGAAGGCACCAAGGAACTGCGAACCCATGTTCAGCTTGCGCAGACGACCCACCGGGATGTTCAGGGTGCCGGTGACCTTGTTCGGACTCAGCTCCTGAATGCTGGCATCGCGACTGTTCGGCACCAGCTTCACCCATGGGTTGTGCTGGCTGATCAGCCCTTCGATGTCGGCCATCGGCACGTCCTTGTTCAACTTGATGGTCAGCGCCTGGCTGTGGCAACGCATGGCGCCGATGCGTACGCAGATGCCGTCGACCGGGATCGGGCTCTTGAAGCGACCGAGGATCTTGTTGGTCTCGGCCTGGGCTTTCCACTCTTCGCGGCTCTGGCCGTTTGGTAGTTCCTTGTCGATCCACGGGATCAGGCTGCCGGCCAGCGGTACGCCGAAATTTTCGGTCGGGTACGCGTCGCTGCGCATCGCTTCAGCCACGCGGCGGTCGATGTCGAGGATAGCGCTGGCCGGGTCGGCCAGTTGATCGGCGACAGCGGCGTGGGTCGCGCCCATCTGCTTGATCAGTTCACGCATGTTCTGCGCGCCGGCACCGGAGGCCGCCTGATAGGTCATGGCGCTCATCCACTCGACCAGACCGGCTTCGAACAGACCGCCCAGGCCCATCAGCATCAGGCTGACGGTGCAGTTACCACCGATGTAGTTCTTGGTGCCCGCGTCGAGCTGCTGGTCGATGACCTTGCGGTTCACCGGGTCCAGCACGATCACCGCGTCATCCTGCATGCGCAGGCTGGAAGCGGCGTCGATCCAGTAACCCTGCCAGCCGGCTTCGCGCAGCTTCGGGAACACTTCGCTGGTGTAGTCGCCACCCTGGCAGGTCAGGATCACGTCGAGTGTTTTCAGCTCTTCAATGCTGTAAGCGTCCTTGAGCGGAGCAATGTCCTTGCCCACGGACGGGCCTTGGCCACCGACATTCGAAGTGGTGAAAAACACCGGCTCGATAAGATCGAAATCCTGCTCTTCCAGCATCCGCTGCATGAGCACGGAACCGACCATACCGCGCCAACCGATCAGACCTACACGTTTCATCGCAACTACACCTTCTTTGAAAAGTGGGCCGCTGCTTCCGGGGGTGAAAGTGGCAGCGGGCCCGAGAGATTACAGATTCCGCAGCGCGGCGACTACTGCGTCACCCATTTCCTGCGTACCGACTTTAGTGCAACCGGTCGACCAGATGTCGCCCGTACGCAGGCCCTGGTCCAGAACGACGCTCACGGCCTTCTCGATTGCGTCCGCCGCGCCCGACTGGTTGAAGCTGTAACGCAGCATCATCGACACCGACAAAATGGTTGCCAACGGGTTGGCAATGCCCTGGCCGGCGATGTCCGGTGCCGACCCGTGGCACGGCTCGTACATGCCCTTGTTGTTCGTGTCCAATGATGCCGACGGCAGCATGCCGATGGAACCGGTGAGCATCGACGCCTGGTCGGAAAGAATGTCGCCAAACATGTTGTCGGTGACAATCACGTCGAATTGCTTCGGCGCACGCACCAGTTGCATCGCGGCGTTGTCGACGTACATGTGGCTCAGTTCGACCTGCGGGTAATCCTTGGCCACCTCCTCGACAATTTCACGCCACAGCTGGCTGGACGCCAATACGTTGGCCTTGTCCACCGAGCAGAGCTTCTTGCCACGGACCATGGCCATGTCGAAACCGACACGGGCGATACGGCGGATTTCGCTTTCGCTGTATGGCAGGGTGTCGTAGGACTGCCGCTCGCCGTTTTCCAGGGTACGGGTGCCACGTGGGGCGCCGAAGTAGATACCGCCGGTCAGTTCACGAACGATCAGGATGTCCAGGCCGGCGACGATTTCCGGCTTCAGGCTCGAAGCCTCCGCCAGTTGCGGGTAGAGGATCGCCGAGCGCAGGTTGCCGAACAGGCCCAGTTGCGCACGAATCTTCAGCAGACCGCGCTCAGGGCGGATATCACGCTCGATGGCGTCCCATTTCGGGCCACCCACGGCGCCCAGCAGCACGGCGTCGGCGGCGCGGGCACGTTCCAGGGTTTCGTCGGCCAGTGGCACGCCATGCTTGTCGATGGCCGCGCCGCCGATCACGTCGTGGCTCAGCTCGAAGCCCAGGCTGTACTTGTCGTTGGCCAGTTCCAGCACCTTGACCGCTTCGGCCATGATTTCCGGACCAATACCGTCACCCGGGAGAATCAGAATCTGCTTGCTCATGCTTTCCTCATGTCATCAGTCGGCGCGCACTGGGGCGCGCCGGGAAAAAATCTATCGTGCCGCGCTTATCGCTCTGCCCACAGCACCAGCACATCGGTACTGAACGAGCCATCGGCCTCAATCTCGAAATACTCGCGCACTTCGTTGCCCATCGACTGCTGCAACTCGCGGATCGCCGCGCGCATCACCTGTGGTGTACGCATGCGCTCGACCCAGGAGTTGTACTCCAGGCGCAGGCGTTGACGCGTGGTGCTGCGGGTATGCAACCCCGCCTCGCTGACCTGGCGCAACCATTCTCCGGCGGAATAATCGCGCACATGGCTGGTGTCGCGCAGCACTTCGACGCTCTGCAGGTAAGTGTCGAACAGTGGGCTGCCCGGCGACAACACGTCGATGAACGCCGCCACGCCACCCGGCTTCAGCACCCGACGCACTTCGCGCAGGGCCAGCCCGAGATCGGTCCAATGGTGCGCCGAATAACGGCTGAAGACGAAATCGAATTCGCCATCGGCGAACGGCAGGCGCTCAGCGGCACCGTTGACCGTGGACACGTTGCTCAGGCCACGGTCGACGGCTGCCGCGGCGACCACGTCGAGCATCTGCTGGGACAGGTCGTATGCCACCACTTCCTTGACCAGCGACGCCACGTGAAAACTCACGTGACCGGCGCCGCAACCGAGGTCCAGCACCCGGGCCTCGCCCTGCCCCGCCAGTTCGGCCTGTAGCAGCGCGAATTCGGTGCCTTGAGCGTGAACGGCGCTGCTCAGGTAGGCCGAGGCCTGTTCACCGAATTGCTTCTGGACTACCTGACTGTGCTGGGCGGTGCTGGTCATGGGGGACTTCCTTTTTGGGGTGAGTCTTGCGGTGTCTTTACTGCCGCCATCGCTAGCAGGCTAGCTCCCACATTGGATCTAGGACATACCACAAATCCTGTGGGAGCTAGCCTGCTAGCGATGAGGCCGGAGTGGCCTACATCAATCTCGGATCAATCACGCATCGCGAAACAACCACGGCTGGCTCGCCCGATGCTTGCCTTCAAACGTCGCAATCGCCTCGTGGTCCTGCAAGGTCAGGCCGATGTCGTCCAGGCCGTTGAGCAGGCAATGCTTGCGGAATGCATCGATCTCGAACTTCAACACTTTGCCGTCCGGACGGGTCACGGTCTGGGCTTGCAGGTCGACCTGCAACTGATAACCCGGATTTGCTTCAACCTGCTGGAACAGCTCATCCACTTCGGCGTCGCTCAGGATGATCGGCAGCAAGCCGTTCTTGAAGCTGTTGTTGAAGAAGATGTCGGCATAGCTCGGCGCGATGATGCTGCGGAAACCGTACTCTTCCAGCGCCCACGGCGCGTGTTCACGGCTGGAGCCGCAACCGAAGTTCTCGCGAGCCAGCAATACACTGGCGCCTTGATAACGCTCTGCGTTGAGGACGAAATCCTTGTTCAGCGGGCGCTTGGAGTTGTCCTGGTACGGCTGGCCTACATCCAGATAACGCCATTCATCGAACAGGTTGGGGCCGAAACCGGTGCGCTTGATCGACTTCAGGAACTGCTTCGGAATGATCTGGTCGGTGTCGACGTTGGCACGATCCAAAGGCGCGACAAGACCGGTGTGCTGGGTAAAAGCTTTCATGCTGCGCTCCTCAGATCAATTCACGGACGTCGACGAAACGACCGTTTACCGCCGCGGCGGCGGCCATGGCCGGGCTCACGAGGTGGGTACGACCACCGGCGCCCTGACGGCCTTCAAAGTTACGGTTGGACGTCGAGGCGCAATGCTCACCCGACTCCAGGCGGTCCGGGTTCATCGCCAGGCACATCGAGCAACCCGGTTCACGCCATTCAAAACCGGCTTCGAGGAAAATCTTGTCCAGGCCTTCGGATTCGGCCTGCGCTTTCACCAGGCCCGAACCCGGCACCACGATCGCCTGCTTGATGGTCGAGGCCACTTTGCGACCCTTGGCGATGACCGCTGCAGCGCGCAAATCCTCGATCCGCGAGTTGGTGCAGGAACCGATGAAAACACGGTCCAGCTGGATATCGGTGATCGCCTGATTGGCGGTCAACCCCATGTATTTCAGGGCGCGCTCGATGGAACCGCGCTTGACCAGATCGGCTTCCTTGGCAGGGTCCGGTACGTTTTGATCAACGGCCAGTACCATCTCGGGCGAGGTGCCCCAGCTGACTTGCGGCTTGATCTGAGTGGCGTCGAGTTCAACGACGGTGTCGAACACGGCATCGGTATCGGATACCAGGTCTTTCCAGGCTTCGACGGCCAAGTCCCATTCCGCGCCTTTCGGGGCGAATGGGCGGCCCTTCACATAGGCCACGGTCTTTTCGTCGGCCGCCACCAGACCCACGCGAGCGCCGGCCTCGATGGACATGTTGCAGATGGTCATGCGGCCTTCGACCGACAGATCACGAATCGCGCTACCGGCGAATTCGATGGCATGGCCGTTACCGCCGGCGGTGCCGATCTTGCCGATCACGGCGAGGACGATGTCCTTGGCGGTCACGCCGAACGGCAGCTTGCCCTCGACCAGGACCAGCATGTTCTTCATTTTCTTCGCGACCAGGCACTGGGTGGCGAGCACGTGCTCGACCTCGGAAGTGCCGATACCGTGAGCCAGGGCGCCGAATGCGCCGTGGGTCGAGGTGTGGGAGTCGCCACAGACCACGGTCATGCCCGGCAAGGTCGCACCCTGCTCCGGACCGATAACGTGGACGATGCCTTGACGCACATCATTCATCTTGAATTCGACGATGCCATATTCATCGCAGTTGTCGTCGAGGGTCTGGACTTGCAAACGCGAGACCTGGTCGGCAATGGCTTCGATGCCGCCCTTGCGCTCCGGGGTGGTCGGTACGTTGTGGTCCGGGGTCGCGATGTTGGCATCGATGCGCCAAGGCTTGCGCCCGGCCAGGCGCAGGCCTTCAAAGGCTTGCGGCGACGTCACTTCGTGGATGATGTGACGATCGATATAGATCAGCGCCGAGCCATCGTCGCGCTGTTTAACCAAGTGCGAATCCCAGAGCTTGTCGTAGAGCGTTTTGCCGGCCATCAGACGGTTCCTCATCAGCTTGTTTCTATGCCCCGGGCTTTGAACAATTCAATAACCCTTTGGCTTGTGAGGTCGATCCTAGGGGGTTACATTAAATAACTCAAATTCATATTTTTTATGCTTTGGATAACCAACTGGAATACTGCAATGGACCTCGCCAACCTCAATGCCTTTATTGCCATCGCCGAGACAGGCAGCTTCTCCGGCGCCGGCGAACGGCTGCACCTGACGCAACCGGCGATCAGCAAGCGCATTGCAGGCCTGGAGCAGCAATTAAAGGTGCGACTGTTTGACCGCCTGGGTCGCGAAGTCGGCCTGACCGAGGCCGGCCGCGCCTTGCTGCCACGGGCCTATCAGATCCTGAACGTGCTGGACGACACGCGCCGCGCCCTGACCAACCTGACCGGCGAGGTCGGCGGGCGCCTGACGCTGGCCACCAGTCACCACATCGGCCTGCACCGTTTGCCACCTCTACTAAGGGAGTTCACCCGCCGCTACCCACAAGTGGCGCTGGATATTCAGTTCCTCGATTCGGAAGTGGCCTACGAAGAGATTCTCCATGGCCGCGCGGAACTGGCGGTCATCACCCTGGCGCCGGAACCCCACGCCCTGGTCAAAGCCACGCCAGTGTGGGACGACCCGCTGGATTTCGTGGTCGCCCCGGAACATTCACTGATCAGCAATGGCGCCGTCAGCCTGGCGGACATCGCCTTGCATCCGGCGGTGTTTCCCGGCGGTAACACGTTCACTCACCACATCGTCCAGCGCCTGTTTGAAGCCCAAGGCCTGACGCCCAACATCGCCATGAGCACGAATTATCTGGAAACCATCAAGATGATGGTCTCTATCGGCCTGGCCTGGAGCGTGTTGCCTCGCACCATGCTCGACGATCAGGTTGCGCGAATACCCTTGCCGGGCATACAACTGACTCGCGAGCTAGGCTATATCTTGCACACCGAACGGACGCTGTCGAACGCAGCACGGGCCTTCATGGCTTTGCTGGACGCACAAATCGATCTGCCAGGGACTCAGGGCTAACTTGTGCTACGCCTATAGAGCCGCGAATTCCTGTGCTTAACGCCCAATTCAGCCCAAGGCTTGCCAATGCCGAAATCTGTTGACCGTATTCCGCCGATGCCACGAATTCAGGCGCTTGATCCGAAGCGCTCCGAGCAGAGCTGGGAAAGCGCGCCGCAATTGCTGGCCGCCCTCAACGGCGCACGCCTGGGCGCCTGGTATTGGGACATCGAGCGCGGGCAGATCAGTTGGTCGCGGGGGACCCAGGCCTTGTTCGGCTTCGACCCGCGCCAGCCGTTGCCTGCCGATCTGGAATACCTCGACCTGCTGCCGCTCGAGGACCGGGCGAAAACCATTCGCGCCTTCCACGCCGTGATTGCCGGCGCACCGCTGGAGCAGGCGATGCACCACCGCATCCGCTGGCCCGACGGCAGCCTGCACTGGCTGGAAATCAGTGGCAGCCTGCTGCCGGACAAGGACGGCCGGCCACGGATGATCGGGGTGATCCGTGAAATCACGCACCAGCGCCAGCGCGAACAGGCGCTGAGTAGCTCGGAAAAACGCTTCGCGACGCTGTTTCACTTGTGCCCGAACATGGTGTTACTGACCCGCCAGGAAGACGGCCTGATCACCGAGGCCAACCAGTATTTCGAAAGCCTGTTCGGCTGGCCGGTACAAAACGCGATTGGCCGCACCACCGTCGAACTGGGCCTGTGGGTGCACCCGGAGCAGCGGGAAAAACTGGTCAAGGCGACCAAGGCCAAAGGCGAGCTGATCAGCATGGAGGTGCAGTTCCGCGCCAGCAATGGCCAGGTCCACGATGGCATCCTCAGTGCGCAAAAAGTCGAACTCGAGGGCCAACCCTATCTGCTTAGCACCTTCCTCGACACCACCGAACGCAAGGCCGCCGAGCATGCCTTGAAAGACAGCCAGGAACGCCTCGACCTGGCACTGGACTCGGCACAACTCGGCACCTGGGACTGGCACATTCCCAGCGGCATGCTCTACGGCTCGGCCCGGGCCGCGCAACTGCACGGGCTGGACGCCAAACCCTTTCACGAATCGTTCGAAGCGTTTTTCGAAGGCGTGCCCGGTGAAGAACGCAACACGATGCGCGACGCCTATCGCAGCCTGCGCGAAGGGCCGGCGGGCAACTATCAGCTGACCTATCGCGTGCAGCTGGAGGACGGCACCTCGCGCTATCTGGAAAGCCGCGCCCGCCTCTACCGTGACGAAAACGGCATCCCGGTGCGCATGGCCGGCACCTTGCTGGACATTACCGATCAGGTGGAGCGCGAACAGAAACTGGTCGCTTCGGAAGAGAAGTTTGCCACCCTGTTCCAGGTCAGCCCGGACCCGATCTGCGTCACCCGCCAGGACACGGGCCAGTTCATCGAAATCAATTCCAGCTTCACCCAGACGTTCGGCTGGAGCACCGCCGAGGTGATCGGCCGCAGCGCCGACGAAATCGGCCTGTGGGACGCGTCGGCCAAAAGCCTGCGGCGAATCGAGCAAGTCATTCGTGAACAGGGCCTGAACAACGTGGCGATCGTGGTTCAGCACAAGGATGGCCAATCGCTGACTTGCGTGATTTCCAGCCGGCAGATCAGTGTGGGCGACCAGCCGTGCATCGTCACCACGTTGCGCGATATCACCCAGCAACAACGCTCGGAAGCGGCCCTCAAGGCCAGCGAAGAGAAATTCGCCAAAGCCTTCCACTCCAGCCCCGACGCCATCACCATTACCGAACGCGACACCGGGCGCTACCTGGAAGTCAACGATGGCTTTTGTCGCCTGACCGGCTATCGCGCCGATGAAGTGGTCGGCCGCACGGTGTATCAAGTCGGAATCTGGGCCGAAGAAAAACAGCGTTCGGCGCTGCTGGCCGAGCTGCAACTCAAGGGTCGGGTGCACCACCAGGAAATGCTCGGGCGCAACAAGCGCGGCGAACTGCTGACGGTCGAAGTGTCAGTCGAGCCGATCACCCTCAATGAAACCGCCTGCCTGCTGTTGACCGCGCGAGACGTCAGCCTTTTGAAAAACGCCGAAGCGCAGATCCGTCACCTGGCCTACCACGACCCACTAACCAACCTGCCCAACCGCGCGCTGTTGATGGACCGCCTGAGCCAGCAGATCGCCCTGCTCAAGCGCCACAACCTGCGCGGCGCCCTGATGTTTCTCGATCTCGACCACTTCAAGCACATCAACGACTCCCTCGGCCACCCGGTGGGCGACACGGTGCTGAAGATCATCACCGCGCGCCTCGAAGCGAGCGTGCGCATGGAGGACACCGTGGCGCGGCTGGGCGGCGACGAATTCGTGGTACTGCTCAGTGGTCTTGAAGGTTCGCGCAATGAGGTCTCCGCCCAGGTCCGCGAACTGGCCGACACCTTGCGCGAACTGCTGTCGGAACCGATGTTTCTCGACGGCCAGCGCCTGCAGGTCACCCCGAGTATCGGCATTGCGTTGATTCCCGATCACGGCTCGACCCCGACCGACCTGCTCAAACGCGCCGACATCGCGCTGTATCGGGCCAAGGACTCCGGCCGCAACACCACGCAGATGTACCACAACACCATGCAGAAGGCCGCGAGTGAACGCCTGCGCATGGAAACCGATTTACGCCTGGCGCTTTCCCGGGGCGAATTCGATGTGCACTACCAGCCCCAGGTCGACGCGCGGGACAATCGCATCGTCGGTGCCGAGGCGCTGGTGCGCTGGAATCACCCCGAGCTGGGCGCGCAATCCCCGGCCGAGTTCATCAAGGTGCTGGAAGACAGCGGGCTGATTCTGGAAGTCGGCACCTGGATCGTCGACGAAGCCTGCGATGCTTTTAAACAATTGATTGCCAAGGGCCTGATCGACCCGCTGAATTTCAGTTTGTGCGTGAACATCAGCCCGCGGCAATTCCGCCAGAACGACTTCGTCGAGCGCATCGAGCACAGCCTCAGCAGCCACGGTTTGCCGTTTTCACTGCTGAAGCTGGAAATCACCGAAGGCATCGTTATCCAGAACCTGGAAGACACCATCAGCAAAATGCGTCGCCTGAAAAAACTCGGCGTGAGCTTCGCCATGGACGACTTTGGCACCGGTTATTCCTCGTTGACTTACCTCAAGCGCCTGCCGGTCGACACCTTGAAAATCGACCAGTCGTTCATCCGCGACGCCACCACCGACCCCAATGACGCCGAGATCATTCGCGCGATTGTCGCCATGGCCCGCAGCCTGGAGTTGAAAGTGATTGCCGAAGGAGTGGAAACGCCCGAGCAGCTGGAGTTCTTGCAGGGGCTGGGTTGCCATTTTTATCAGGGGTATCTGCACAGCGAACCGTTGCCAGTGCAAGCCTTCCAAAAATTGCTGAAGTAAACCTGTAGGAGCGAGCTTGCTCGCGAAAAAGCGCCAACGATAATGCGGTTTTTCTGACAGCCTGCGGTGCCTGTGGGTCCATCGGGAGCGTGCTCGCTCCTACAGGGATCGGGGGATCGGGCACAAAAAAGGGCGCCATTGGCGCCCTTTTCATTGCTCGGCCTTAGTGCTGCAGAGCCGGCTTTTGCTCCCCGTTGATCGGGATGCGTTTGGCTTTCGCCTCTTCCGGAATCACGCGCAGCAGGTCAATGCTCAACAGACCGTTACGCAGGTCGGCGGCCTTGATCTCGATGTGATCGGCCAGGCGGAACGACAGCTTGAACGCGCGCTGGGCAATGCCCTGGTGCAGGAAGGTCACACCCTCGGTCGCGTCACGTTTGCCACCACTGATGGTCAGCACACCCTTCTCGACTTGCAGGTCCAGGTCTTCTTCCTGGAAACCGGCTGCCGCCACGACGATGCGGTATTGATCGTCACCGTGTTTTTCAACGTTGTAAGGTGGGTAGGTGCTGCCTGGCTCGTTGCGCAGGGCGGTTTCGAACAAGTCGTTGAAACGGTCGAAGCCTACCGAGGAACGGAACAGTGGGGCCAGGGAAAATGCAGTAGTCATGATTCAAATCTCCTGAAAACAATCAGCAAGTTTTTTGTCTCCGCGACCCGAGTTCGGCATCGCGTAATCCCTAGATAAGGATCGCCAATTGCTTTTCAAGAGCATCTTTTGAAATTTTTTTCAGGCCGCTTCAGCCACCTGCAACCCCAGCAAACGCGAGACCTGATCGAGCTCGGTCTCACGGCGCAGCAGCGTAAACAACTCGACCGCTTCGGGATAATTGCGGGTCAGCATGGCCAGCCATTGCTTCAGGCGACCTGGCGATTGGCGTGCCGTCATCTGCGCCTTGGCCTGCAGCCAGAAGTCCTGGACCAGTGGCAGCAATTCGGCCCAGCTCATCTCGAGCACTTCGCCACCGGCACGGGCGGCGGCAATTTGCCGGGCCAGGTCCGGCCGCGAAACCAGTCCGCGACCGAGCATGATGTCGTCCACGCCGCTGATTTCGCGGCAACGGCGCCAGTCTTCGACGCTCCAGATGTCGCCATTGGCGAACACCGGCACCTTGACCACGTCCTGCACCCGAGGAATCCACTCCCAATGTGCCGGCGGCTTGTAGCCGTCGGTCTTGGTCCGCGCATGCACCACGATGTGCGCGGCGCCGCCTTCGGCCAGGGCGGTGGCGCAGACCAGCGAGCCATCCGGGCTGTCGAAGCCCAGGCGCATTTTCGCGGTAACCGGAATGTGCGCCGGAACGGCACGACGGACATGCTCGACGATCTGGTTCAGCAGCTCGGGCTCCTTGAGCAACACCGCGCCGCCCCGGGATTTATTGACGGTCTTGGCCGGACAACCGAAATTCAGGTCGATGACTTCTGAGCCCAACTCGCAGGCCAGCGCCGCGTTTTCCGCCAGGCATACCGGATCGGAACCCAGCAACTGCACGCGCAGGGGCACGCCAGACGCGGTACGCGCGCCCGTCAGCAGCTCAGGGCCGAACTTGTGGAAATAGGCAGGGGTGAGCAACTGGTCGTTGATCCGGATGAACTCGGTCACGCACCAATCGATACCGCCCACGCGAGTCAGCACGTCCCGCAGGATGTTATCGACCAACCCCTCCATGGGCGCCAAAGCAATTTGCATGAAAAACACACTCGACGAAAAACGTGCGGCAGTTTACTGGTTTCAGGTCTCTAAAGGTATTTCGTCAGACAGGGTGGTGGCGTCTTTGCCCGCGAAGGGATCAACCTAGATCGTGACGTGCAGCGCCGGGCCATAACCTTCGATGAATTCGACCGGCATGCGTTTTGGCTTGCCGGTGGACAGCTCGATGCAGACAAACGTGGTTTGTGCGCGCAACAGCGTGGTGTTGTCGCTCGGGCGTTTGAGCTGGAAGTGCCGGGTCATTTTCAGCCGCTGGTCCCAATCGACGATCCAGGTCGCCAATTGCAGCTGATCGCCCTCGTAGGCCGCGGCCAGGTAATCGATCTCGTGTCGCACCACGGCCATCGCCCGATCCAGACGGCGGTACTCGACCAAATCCAGGCCGAGCCGCTGAGAGTGGCGCCAGGCACAACGCTCGAGCCAGGTCACGTACACCGCATTATTGGCGTGCCCCAATCCGTCGATGTCCTCGGCGGCCACTTCCAGATCAATGATAAATGGCGTTGCCCGATCCCAGCCCATGCCCCACTCCCGGTCAGATGATGTCGACCGGGGCAGTGTAACGGATGATCAAGCCAATTGGCGCGATTGCAGGCTGCGCCCGGCCAGCAGTGATAACACGCCATCAATCACCCGAGGGTCGGCCAGTACCCGCTGATGACCACCCTCTTCCAGTCGCAGCAAGCGGCTGTCGAACCAGGCCTCGTGAATCAGTTGGGATTCCTTGACCGGGACGAAGCAGTCATCTTCCGCATGAACGATCAGACCAGGCATGTCGAGCTGATAGTGCGCGACATCCAGGGTGGCTGCGCGCATGCCGACGTCTCTTTCGACTTGCCGAATGAATGCTGAACGGGCTTTTGGCGGCAGCCGCACGTAGCGAGCAAAACCTCGTAGAACCCCGAGAATCCGTGCCGGCGCGCCAATGGTCACCAAGGTTTCGGTGCGCAGGCCCAACTGGACCGCCAGCATCGCACTGGCGCCGCCCATCGAGTGACCGATGACAGCCTGCAGCGGTGGCAACTCGGCGGCGGCCTCAAGCATGGCGCGGGCGAACAGTGCGACGTTTGCCTCGCGACCGGGCGATCGGCCATGGGCCGGACCGTCCAGAGCCACTACGGTATACCCGGCATCCACCAGCGCCGTGATGAGGCTGGCGAACTGCGTCGGCCGGCCTTCCCAACCGTGCATCAGCAACACCGCCGGGCCTTGCCCCCAGCGCAAAGCCGAGAGACCAAAGCGCAAGGTGATGCGCTCGGATTTTGCCAACAGCGGCAGTTCCCAATCACGCGGCGGCAAATCCCGCGGCGTCATGAAAGCCACTCGCATTTTGCTCGCGATCAGTTTCGGTGCAAACCAGCCCAAGGTGCCATTAACGCCACGAACCCACTTCAACGTGCTCATCGCTCCACTCCTCAGGCCATTGCCTTCAGGTCATAGCACCGCCGACTTGGCGGCACGCAGCAATCGATCAGACAACTCTCCCGGCCCCAGCGCCCGTGCCAGCGCCAGACCACCGACCATCAAGGCCATGTCAGCCAAGGCTTTGTCGGTGTCTTCCGGGGTGGCCGCCAACTGCGCGACCATCATTTCCAGATGTTCATTCAACGCCACGCGAAACGACTCCGGCAGACGTCCCAGTTCGCCGACCGAAGCCGGGATCGGACATGCCGAATCCGAGGAATCACGGTGTTTGCGCGACAGGTAGAACGCCGCCACCAGCGCGCGACGCTCTTCGCCGGTCAGGTTGGCGTCCATGTCGGCGATCAGGCCTCGGCGGTAACCGAGCAGTTGCTTGAACGCCTCCAGCATCATCGCGTCCTTGCTTTCGAAGTGCGCATAGAAGCCGCCGACCGTCAGGCCGGCTGCGCCCATCACTTCGCCCACGCTCGGTTCAGCCGGGCCGCGCTGGATCAGCGCTGCGCTGGCGGCCTTGAGGATGCGTTCGCGGGTTTGAGCTTTTTTATCGTTCATCGTTGCCTCCGAATATTACGACTAGAATATTATTCTCATAATAATTTTTCGCAAGTCGTGAGTGTGACCGCTGGTCTGAAGCTCAGTTTGAAAGAAATAAGAGGATTTGGCCAAACGCCAGACAAACAAAAGGGCCATTCAATAATTGAATGACCCTTATAAAATCCCGCAGAGCGGGTAATCGTGGCGTCCCCTAGGGGACTCGAACCCCTGTTACCGCCGTGAAAGGGCGGTGTCCTAGGCCACTAGACGAAGGGGACACAAAACCTTCTATACCAATGATCAGTGCTGAGATCTGATCGATTCAAAGCCGGTGTGGCCAAACCTTGAACTGTAAATTGGTGGAGCTAAGCGGGATCGAACCGCTGACCTCCTGCATGCCATGCAGGCGCTCTCCCAGCTGAGCTATAGCCCCGGATTTTTCGCCTCGCGGCGGAGCGACATCTTGCAACATCGCTTCTGTAAAACTGGCGTCCCCTAGGGGACTCGAACCCCTGTTACCGCCGTGAAAGGGCGGTGTCCTAGGCCACTAGACGAAGGGGACGCAAACCCTTCTGTACACTTGATCAACGCTGAGTGCTGATCGCTTCAAGGCCGGTGTGGCCAGACCTTGAAGTGTAAATTGGTGGAGCTAGACGGGATCGAACCGTCGACCTCTTGCATGCCATGCAAGCGCTCTCCCAGCTGAGCTATAGCCCCTCATCGCTGAGGACGGGGCGAATCTTAATGGCGCTTCGGAAACGTGTCAAATTTATTTTTAACAATTTCCAAAGTTTTTTGCCGACATAACAATCACTTACCGCCCTCCCCCCGTAAATTCGGGGGAAGGGCCGAAGATCAGGATCAAAAGATCGCGACCTTCGGCAGCTCCTGCACGGTCAAACGCCGTCAGGCGATGTTGGCCAGGAGTTTTTCCCACTCCTTGTTTTCCTTCTTCGACACGCCACCGAGCAAGTCGATAGCCTGGCGCAGACGGAAGCGCGTCAGGTCCGGGCCGAGGATTTCCATCGCATCGAGCACCGACACCGAACTCGCCTGCCCCGTGATCGCGGCAAACATCAGCGGCATTGCATCACGCAGTTTCAGCTCCAGGGACTCGACCACCGCCTGAATCGTCGCGGTGATGCTGTCCTTCTCCCACTGCCGCAGGCTTTCCAGCTTCCACAAAATCAACTGCATCAACTGACGAACCTGGTCACCCGACAGCTTCTTCGACTCAAACAGCTTGGCGTCCGGATTCACACCTCCGGCAAAGAAGAACCCGGCCAGCGGGGCAACCTGACTGAACGTCTCGACGCGGCCCTGTACGTGCGGCGCGATCTTCATCATGTAGTCGGGGTTCAGCGCCCAGGTCTGCAGGCGGCTGGCGAACTCTTCCACCGGCAAGTCGCGCAGCCACTGGCCGTTGAGCCACGACAGTTTCTCGATGTCGAAAATCGGCCCGCCGAGGGAGACACGGCTCAGATCGAAGTGGTCGACCATTTCCTGCAGCGAGAACTTCTCGCGCTCGTCCGGCATCGACCAGCCCATGCGCCCGAGGTAGTTGAGCATCGCTTCCGGCATGAAGCCCATGCGCTCGTAGAACGTGACCGAGGTCGGGTTCTTGCGCTTGGACAGCTTGCTCTTGTCCGGGTTGCGCAGCAGCGGCATGTAGCACAGCTGCGGTTGTTCCCAGCCGAAGTATTCGTACAGGAGAATCAGCTTCGGCGCCGAAGGCAGCCATTCTTCGCCGCGCAGGACGTGGGTGATGCCCATCAGGTGGTCATCGACCACGTTGGCCAGGAAGTACGTCGGCAGGCCGTCGGTCTTCATCAGTACTTGCATGTCCATGCGATCCCACGGGATCTCGACATCGCCACGCAGCATGTCCGGCACCACGCAGACGCCTTCGCTCGGCACTTTCATGCGGATGACATGCGGCTCGCCAGCGGCCAGCCGGCGTGCCACTTCTTCCTTCGACAGCAACAACGCGCGGCCGTCGTAGCGCGGGGTTTCGCCGCGGGCCATTTGCTCGGCACGCATCTGGTCCAGCTCTTCGGCGGTGCAGAAACACGGGAAGGCATGGCCCATTTCGACCAGTTGCTGGCAGTACTTCTGATAGATGTCGCCGCGCTCGCTCTGACGGTACGGACCGTGCGGGCCGCCCACGTCCGGGCCTTCGCTCCAGTCGATACCCAGCCAGCGCAGGGCGTCGAAAATCTGCTGCTCGGATTCACGGGTCGAGCGCAGCTGGTCGGTGTCCTCGATCCGCAAGATGAACTCACCGCCGTGCTGCTTGGCAAAGCAATAGTTGAACAAAGCGATGTAAGCGGTACCTACGTGGGGGTCCCCGGTAGGCGATGGCGCGATGCGCGTGCGGACGGTGGTCATGGCAAGTCTCGAAATGAAGATAAAACAAAGGGCGAATGGTAACAGGCGTTACCCGCCCGGCTCCAGCGAACAGGGCATTTAAGCCAAGTTTGCGTCTACAACGGGCCTTGGCCGCGATGAATGATGGATTATCAACCGCTGGCATTTACCCACTATCGACTGTATGCCAGATTCGCCTGCTGATAACTTCCCTTACAATTTCTCGACTACAGTTTGCCCATGCCTGCCCAACTCAAGCGTCGCCTGTTTATTTTCCTGCTGATCATCCTGCTGATTGCCGGGGGCTTTTTTGCCCATTGGTTCTTCAAGGGACGCTTTTACGAAAGCACTGACAACGCCTATGTCCAGGGCGAGATCACCCGCGTGTCGAGCCAGTTGGGCGCACGCATCGATCAGGTGCTGGTGCAGGACAACCAGCACGTCGAGAAAGGCCAGTTGCTGATCAAGCTCGAAGGCGATGATTTCCACCTCGCGGTCGATCGCGCCAACGCGGCGCTCGCTACCCGCCAGGCCGAACGCCTGCAAGCCCAGAGCAAACTGACCCAGCAGGCCAGCCTGATCGCCGCCAGCGATGCGCAAGTCGCCTCCAGCCAGGCCAGCCTGGGTCGTTCGCAGATCGACCTGTCCCGCGCGCAAACCCTGCGCAAACCGGGCTACGTGTCCGAAGAACGGGTGACCACCCTCTCCGCCGACAACCACATCGCCCGCTCGCAGGTGACCAAGGCCCAGGCGGACGCTCAAAGCCAACGCCAGCAAGTCAATTCCCTGAGCGCTGAAATCAAGCGCCTCGACGCCATGATCGCCAACGCCAAGACCGACCTGGCCCAGGCTGAACTGAACCTGACCCGCAGCGAAATCCACGCGCCCATCAGCGGCCTGATCGGCCAGCGCGCCGCGCGCAATGGCCAGTACGTGCAGGCCGGCGCCTACCTGCTGTCAATCGTGCCGGATGAGGACATCTGGATTCAGGCCAACTTCAAGGAAACCCAGATTGGCCACATGCAGCCCGGCCAGAAAGCCGAACTGACCTTCGACGCCTACGGAGACACGCCCATCGAAGCCCGGGTCGACAGTTTGTTCGCCGCGTCGGGCGCCCAGTTCAGCCTGTTGCCGCCGGACAATGCCACCGGCAACTTCACCAAAGTCGTACAACGGATTCCGGTAAAACTGACCTTCGCTGCCGACAATCCGCTGCGCGGCAAGATTCGTCCGGGCATGTCGGTCACCGTCAAAGTGAACATCAAAGACGCGCCTGACGATGGCCGGTGATCAACTGATCCGCCCGGTCGGCGAACCGACCCGGCGGGACTGGATCGCGGTCATGAGCGTGATGCTCGGCGCGTTCATGGCGGTGCTCGACATCCAGATCACCAACTCTTCGCTCAAGGACATTCAGGGCGCGCTCTCGGCGACTCTGGAAGAAGGTTCGTGGATTTCCACCTCGTACCTGGTCGCGGAAATCATCATGATTCCGCTGACGGCTTGGCTGGTGCAGTTGCTCTCGGCGCGCCGCCTGGCGGTGTGGGTTTCGCTGGGTTTTCTCGCCGCATCGCTGCTCTGCTCCATGGCCTGGAGCCTGGAAAGCATGATCGTGTTCCGCGCCCTGCAAGGCTTCACCGGCGGCGCGCTGATCCCGCTGGCGTTCACCCTCACCCTGATCAAACTTCCCGAACACCACCGTGCCAAAGGTATGGCGATGTTCGCCATGACGGCCACGTTCGCGCCCTCCATCGGCCCGACGCTGGGCGGCTGGCTCACGGAAAACTGGGGCTGGGAGTACATCTTCTACATCAACGTGCCGCCGGGGCTGATCATGATCGCGGGGCTGATGTATGGCCTGGAGAAAAAAGAGGCGCATTGGGAACTGCTGAAGAGCACCGACTACACAGGGATTCTCACCCTCGGCATCGGCCTCGGCTGTCTGCAGGTTTTCCTGGAGGAAGGCCATCGCAAGGACTGGCTCGAATCGGACCTGATCGTGACGCTCGGCAGCATCGCCCTGATCAGCCTGATCACCTTCGTGATCGTGCAGTTTTCCAAACCCAACCCGCTGATCAACCTCGGCATCCTCGGCAACCGCAATTTCGGTTTATCGAGCATTTCCAGTCTCGGGATGGGCGTCGGGTTGTACGGCTCGATCTACCTGTTGCCGCTGTACCTGGCGCAAATCCAGAACTACAACGCCCTGCAGATCGGCGAGGTGATCATGTGGATGGGCGTGCCGCAGCTGTTCCTGATTCCGCTGGTGCCGAAACTCATGAAGTACATTTCGCCGAAATGGCTGTGCACCCTGGGTTTCGGGCTATTCGGCTTGGCGAGTTTTTCCTCGGGCGTGCTGAACCCGGACTTTGCCGGGCCGCAGTTCAATCAGATCCAGATCATTCGCGCGTTGGGCCAGCCGCTGATCATGGTGACCATCTCGCTGATCGCCACCGCGTACATCCTGCCGCAGGATGCGGGGTCGGCGTCGAGCCTGTTCAACATCCTGCGCAACCTCGGCGGCGCGATCGGCATCGCCCTCCTCGCGACGTTTCTGGATGCGCGGACAAAGACCTATTTTGATTATCTGCGCGAAGCGATTGTGCCGACCAACCCGCAGGTGGCCGAGCGGATGGCGTCGTTGACCGACCGGTTTGGCAGTGAAACGGCGGCGCTGGGCAAGCTCAGTGAGATCGCACACCAGCAGGCGTCGATCATGGCGTACAACGATGCGTTTCATTTTGTCGGGATTGCGCTGGGGATCAGCATGTTGGCGGTGTTGTTGACCAAGGCATTGCCGGCGGGATTGAAGGCTGGGGAAGCGCACTGAGATTTGCGGCGGCTAGACGGGCCTCATCGCGAGCAGGCTCGCTCCCACAGGATCACACCGACCTTTGTGGGAGCGAGCCTGCTCGCGATGGGGCCATGTCAGGCACTGCAAATAATTAAACCTCGATCAACCGCTCGCGCAATTTGGTGATCTCGTCGCGCATCTGCGCCGCCGCCTCGAACTCCAGGTCGCGAGCGAGCTGATACATCTTCTCTTCCAGCCCCTTGATCCGCTTGGCGACTTCTCCGGGTGAACGCAATTCGGCTTCGTACTTGGCGCTTTCCTCGGCGGCCTTGGCCATGCCTTTGCGCTTCTTGCTGCGCGAGCCAGGCACGGTGGCGCCTTCCATGATGTCGGCAACGTCCTTGAACACACCCTTGGGCGTGATGCCATTGGCCAGGTTGAACGCGATCTGCTTGTCACGCCGACGCTCGGTCTCGCCGATCGCCCGCTCCATGGAACCGGTGATCCGGTCCGCGTAGAGAATCGCCCGGCCATTGAGGTTGCGCGCGGCCCGACCGATGGTCTGGATCAGCGAACGCTCGGAGCGCAGGAAGCCCTCCTTGTCCGCGTCGAGAATCGCCACCAGCGACACTTCCGGCATGTCCAGGCCTTCGCGCAACAGGTTGATCCCGACCAACACATCGAAGGTGCCGAGGCGCAAATCGCGGATGATTTCCACGCGCTCCACGGTGTCGATGTCCGAGTGCAGGTATCGCACGCGCACGCCATGGTCAGCCAGGTAATCGGTCAAATCTTCGGACATGCGCTTGGTCAGCGTCGTGACCAGCACCCGCTCTTCGAGAGCCACGCGCTTGGTGATTTCCGAGAGCAGATCGTCAACCTGGGTCAGCGCCGGGCGGATTTCGATCTGGGGGTCCACCAGACCGGTCGGGCGCACCAGTTGCTCTACCACGCGACCGGCGTGTTCCGCCTCGTAATTGCCCGGGGTCGCCGAAACAAAAATCGTCTGCGGGCTGATCCCTTCGAACTCGTCGAAGCGCATCGGCCGGTTGTCCAGCGCCGAGGGCAGACGGAAGCCGTACTCCACCAGCGTTTCCTTGCGTGAGCGGTCGCCCTTATACATGGCGCCGACCTGCGGCACGCTGACGTGGGACTCGTCGATCACCAGCAAGGCGTCGGCCGGCAGGTAATCGAACAAGGTCGGTGGCGCCTGGCCAGACGCACGACCCGACAGGTAGCGCGAGTAGTTTTCGATGCCGTTGCAGTAGCCCAGCTCGAGGATCATCTCCAGGTCGAAACGGGTGCGCTGCTCCAGGCGCTGCGCTTCCACCAGTTTGTTGTTGGAGCGCAGATATTCGAGACGCTCCTGCAACTCGGCCTTGATCCCCTCGATGGCGTCGAGCAGGGTTTCACGCGGCGTCACATAGTGGCTTTTCGGGTAGAAGGTGAAACGCGGCAATTTGCGGATTACTTCACCGGTCAACGGATCGAAGGCCGACAGGCTCTCGACTTCGTCGTCGAACAGTTCGATACGGATCGCTTCGAAATCGGATTCCGCCGGGTGGATGTCGATCACATCACCGCGCACGCGGAAGGTCGCGCGGGCGAATTCCATGTCGTTGCGGGTGTACTGCAAATCGGCGAGACGGCGCAGCAACGCGCGCTGATCGAGCTTGTCGCCACGATCCACGTGCAGCACCATTTTCAGATAGGTTTCCGGGCTGCCCAGACCGTAGATGCACGACACGGTGGTGACGATGATCGCGTCCTTGCGTTCCAGCAACGCTTTGGTCGCGGACAGGCGCATCTGTTCGATGTGATCGTTGATCGAGGCATCTTTCTCGATGAAGGTGTCCGAAGACGGCACATAGGCTTCGGGCTGGTAATAGTCGTAGTAGGACACGAAGTATTCGACGGCATTGTTCGGGAAAAACGCCTTGAACTCCCCGTACAACTGCGCGGCCAGGGTCTTGTTCGGCGCCAGCACCAGCGTCGGACGCTGAACCTGGGCGATGACGTTGGCGATGCTGAAGGTCTTGCCCGAGCCGGTCACACCGAGCAACGTCTGGTGCGCCAGCCCGGCTTCGATGCCCTCGACCATCAGGCGAATGGCTTCCGGCTGGTCGCCGGCGGGCTCGAAGCGGGTGACTAGCTGGAATTCGGACATGGGATACCCTCTGGGTCGCGCCCGTCCGGGCAAACCGGACGGCAACGAGAAAGACCGCAAACGACCGAAGCCGCCCGAGGAAAAAACTGGATTGTGCTCAATGTGGAGTCGATTGCCTGCTCTTTCAAGGCAAACGTCCTACATCCCTTGAAGTCTTTGACGCGATCAATCGACTAACGGTCGAAAAATAATCGGAAAAACTTACGTTAAAAGCCGAATCGGCTGTCGCCATTGATCGCGGATGGCCTCTATACTAGCTCCCCGTTTGTGCACCGCTCTAGTGCATTCGGCTGGAGCGCGACACGTCCCTCCACTCTCCATTCAGAGCCGCCGCAAAAATGAGCCTGTTCTCCGCTGTCGAAATGGCACCACGCGATCCAATCCTGGGCCTCAACGAAGCATTCAACGCCGATACCCGTACCAATAAGGTCAACCTGGGGGTCGGTGTTTACTGCAACGAGGAGGGGCGAATTCCACTCCTGCGCGCCGTTGTCGAAGCCGAGACGATTCGCGTCGCTCAACATGCGTCCCGTGGTTACCTGCCAATCGACGGCATCGCCGCCTACGACCAGTCCGTGCAAAAACTACTGTTCGGCAATGACTCGCCACTGATCGCCGCTGGCCGCGTCATTACCACCCAGGCCGTTGGCGGCACTGGCGCCCTGAAAATCGGTGCCGACTTCCTCAAGCAACTGCTGCCGAACGCCGTCGTTGCGATCAGCGACCCAAGCTGGGAAAACCACCGCGCGCTGTTCGAAACCGCTGGCTTCCCGGTGCAGAACTATCGCTACTACGACGCCGCGACCCACGACGTTAACCGCACCGGCCTGCTGGAAGACCTGAACGCTCTGCCGTCCGGTTCCATCGTTGTGCTGCACGCCTGCTGTCACAACCCGACCGGCGTCGACCTGAGCCCGGCGGACTGGAAAAACGTTTTGGAAGTGGTAAAAGCCAAAGGTCACGTGCCGTTCCTCGACATGGCCTACCAGGGCTTCGGCGATGGCATCGACGAAGACGCGGCGGCCGTGCGCCTGTTCGCTGAATCGGGCCTGACCTTCTTCGTCTCCAGCTCGTTCTCCAAATCCTTCTCGCTGTACGGCGAGCGCGTGGGCGCCCTGTCGATCGTCAGCGAATCGAAAGAAGAAAGCGCGCGCGTGCTGTCGCAAGTCAAACGCGTGATCCGCACCAACTATTCCAACCCACCGACCCACGGTGCAAGCATCGTCGCCGCGGTGCTGAACAGCCCGGAACTGCGCGCCCAGTGGGAAGCGGAACTGGCCGAAATGCGCCTGCGGATTCGCGGCATGCGCACCCAGATGGTCGACCTGCTGGCGCAACAGGCCCCACAGCGCGACTTCAGCTTCGTCGGTCGTCAGCGCGGCATGTTCTCCTACTCCGGCCTGACGGTTGAGCAGGTCACCCGTCTGCGCAGCGAGTTCGGCATCTACGCCCTGGACACTGGCCGCATCTGCGTGGCTGCGTTGAACCAGAGCAACATCGATGTCGTCACAAAGGCGATTGTTGCGGTGATCTGAGTCTCGCGGTAATAAAAAAAACGGGAAGCCTTTTGGGCTTCCCGTTTTTTTTGCCGTAGATAATTCTCAAAGCAAAGGCTTAGCCCTCTAAACTCCCACAATCAGTTTGCGTACGCCCGAGAGCCTCATGAGAGCCGAAATGAAAAACGATGACCTGCGCGCAGAGCGCGATGACCTGGACGACCTGGATACTTTCGTCCCCCGTGCCCCGGCCAAACGCGGCAAGAATCTGGTGCTGCAAGTCGCCGCCGGGGTGTTCCTCGGCGGCCTGGCCCTGTGGCTGGTGCAACTGGGGGCCACGCTGCTATACGCCAAACTGATGCTTGGCACGGTGACGTTCGGCGGTTAAGCCAGTTCGGTCGCGCGCTGGCTGGCGGCGTCGTCATAGGCGACGTACAGCGACTCGGCGACCTGGCTCTTGATAGCCTTGGTACTTTCCAGACCCAGGACGAACCCTTCGGCCTTGCCGCCCGCGCGGTTCAATTCGTCAGCGGTACTGGCCTGAGTGATTGCATCGAACAATTTCTCGGCATGTGGCCCGACCCCTTTGGGCAGGCTGATCTGTGCGATGCTCATGCGAACACCCCGCGGGAGCAAGGTATAAGGGTTGGGTGATTCATGGCGCGTACCTTTTCGGCGAATGGCCGGCAGCGCGTGTAACCACTTCCGGGCGGCCATGGTAGACCTCTGATGCGTTTCTGGTAACCGCCAATCGCCGGAAAACCACCGTCCATCCCCATGAATTCCTCCAGTTGCTAACCGGCGCTTGACTTCTCTTTTTGAATCAGTAAGATACGCGCCATTCCGCGATAGCTCAGTTGGTAGAGCAAGTGACTGTTAATCACTGGGTCCCTGGTTCGAGTCCAGGTCGTGGAGCCAGACAGCAACAAACGAAAAGGCCCTGAATCGAAAGGTTCAGGGGCTTTTTTGTGCGCGAGAGAAATTGGATTTTGCCGTATGAAAAAGGCGCCTCGAAAGGCGCCTTTTTCATTTAGACATGCTCACCGCTTTTCGCGTGCACCGCCTTCGCCTCGCCATGCCCATGGTCCGTCTCCACCACCGGGATTTCTTTCCCGTCGCAATCATGCAGCTTGCCTTCGCTGAAGTAATCCCCTTCACGTAACGCTGCCAGGTCCTGATAACGCAACACACGCTCAGTCCCCGCCGCGAATACCGACTGCTGGTCCGAATTGCCGGCGGTGAGGTGGTTGAAGGTCAGGTTAAGGACGATGGCCATGATAGCCGAGGAGCTGATGCCCGAGTGGAATATGGTCGCGAACCAGCTTGGGAAGTGGTCGTAGAAATTCGGTGCCGCGATGGGGATCATGCCGAAACCGATGGAGGTGGCGACGATGATCAGGTTGACGTTGTTACGGTAATCAACCTTGGACAAGGTGCGAATGCCGCTGGCCGCCACGGTGCCGAACAACACGATCCCGGCACCACCGAGCACGGAAGTCGGCACCGCGGCGATGACCCGGCCCATGAAGGGCAGCAGGCCAAGGATCACCAGGAATACGCCGCCAGTGGCCACCACGAAGCGGCTTTTGATTCCGGTCACTGCCACCAGCCCGACGTTCTGGGCGAACGCGCTTTGGGTGAAAGAGCCGAAGATCGGCGCGATCATGCTCGACAGCATGTCGGCACGCAGGCCGTTGCCCAGGCGCTTGGAGTCGACCTTGGTGCCGATGATTTCACCGACGGCCAGGATGTCTGCCGACGTTTCCACCAGCGTCACCATGACCACGATGCACATCGACAGGATCGCGGCGAAATGGAAGGTCGGCATGCCGAAGTGGAACGGGGTCGGGAAGCCGAACATCGGGCCCTGGGTGACGGATGAAAAGTCCGCCATGCCGAGGAACACCGCGATGATCGTGCCGATGACCATCGCCAGCAGGATCGACAAGCGGGAGATGGTCGCGCTGCCGATCTTGCTCAACAACAGCACCAGCACCAGCGTCACCGCCGCCAGACCGATGTTCGCCATGCTGCCGAAATCCGGCGCATGGCTGTTGCCGCCCATGGCCCAACGCGCGGCCACCGGCATCAGCGTCAAGCCGATGGTGGTGATTACGATGCCCGTGACCAGCGGCGGGAAGAATTTGGTTATTCGTGAGAACACCGGGGTGATCAGCAAACCGATCAGTGACGCGGCAATCACCGCCCCCAGAATCGATTGAAAGCCGCCCTCCCCGCCACTGCTGACAATCGCCACCATGGTCGCGACGCCGGAGAACGACACACCCTGCACCAGCGGCAACTGACAACCGAAAAACGGTAGACCGAGGGTCTGCAGCAACGTCGCCAAGCCCCCCGCAAACAATGAAGCAGCAATCAACAAACCGATGTCCGCCGGCGAGAGCCCGGCCGCCTGGCCGATGATCAGAGGTACCGCGACAATGCCGCCGTACATGGTCAGAACATGTTGCAGGCCGTAAGCCATATTCGCGCCGACACCGAGGTTTTCATCCTCAGGCCGTTGGTGTGAAACAGGGGGCGTTTTCATGATTGGGGGGTTCCCTGGTTTTTGTTATGCGCACACTGTATGCAATAGTCAGGACAAATGTCTATAGAGTTGTATACAACTTGTCAGTCAGATTATGGACACCCATCCATTTCCATCCTCCTTCCCCCCTCGAATCCCCAGCAAAGCTTCGATGGGCGTAATCAAAAACGCCCATGAGCCGGCGATTGCGGCCTACTAGGCGAACTCGATCAAGCACCCAAGTACCCGCCGCAGCTGTTCGTGCTCAGGCACCCGAATACCGAACTCACTCCCCAGCAATTCAACCAGCTCGTCTACGCTCGTGACCTGTCGCCGCTGGCTCTCGCCGCCCACCCAGTGGATTGCAAAGCTGCCGTTGTTCAGCGTGCGCCGCCAGCCCTCCCCTGTCCGCGCCACCATCAATTGCTTGGCAAAAGAGGCGTCGGGATGGGTCGAGACGTACCAGTTGCCGACCGCGTAATCGATGTCTTCCTGACGTTGCAGGTCGAAGATGTACATCGCTCGCCACTCACCGGCGACATTGGCGCGCAGGGTGTAGCCATCGGCGTGCTGCTCGATACGATAGGGCTCGTGAGGCGTGGGTTGTTCGTCCGAGGTGTCGAGCAGCAGGGGCGCGGTAGGAACCATGCCACCGAAGCCCACATCGGTGATGTAGGGCACGCCTTTGAGGGTAACGAGGCTCAGGCGGTGTGTTCGGGCAGTCCACGCGCCTTCGGGCTGCCCCAGGACCACGCGGCCGGAGATGCCGCGGGCGGCGAAGCCCAGCGCCTGGAGCAAAGCCAGGAACAGGTTGTTGAGTTCGTAGCAGTATCCCCCACGCCCATCGTGCAGGACTTTTTGTTCGATGGAGGGCAAATCGATGCGAACAGGTTCGCCGGACAAGGTGCTGAGGTTTTCGAACGGAAAAGCTCCGGTGTGGCGCAGTTGTAGCCGGCGCAGGGTTTCCAGGGTGGGCTTGGGTGGCGCATCGAAACCCAGGCGTTGCAGGTACAGCGCAAGATTGCTCAGGCGGGGCTCGCTCATGGCTGGTTCCTTATGCACAGGGCCGTGGATGGACGCCCTGTATAAGACAAAAACAGCCCGCAACGACAATTGATTTCGCCAATTGTCGTGTGAACAATCAGCGGCGCTTGCGCGAACTCAGCTGAATCCACGCCGGCGCATGATCGCTCGCGTGCGGCTCGTTGCGCACCCACGCATCGACACCGGCCTCTTGCAAGTAAGGACTCAGCGCTGGATTGAGCAACAAGTGATCGATGCGCAGTCCGGAATTTTTCTGCCAGTGCTGCCGGAAATAGTCCCAGAAGGTGTAGAGCCGATCCTCGGGATACAAATGACGCAGGGAGTCGGTCCAGCCTTGGTCCAGTAGCCGCTGATAACACTCGCGGCTTTCCGGTTGCAGCAGCGCATCCTTGAGCCAGGAACGCGGGTTGTAGATATCCATGTCGGTCGGCACCACGTTGTAATCGCCGGCCAACACCACGGGGTGTTCGCTTTTCTGCAGGTCCCTGGCATAGGCGATCAGCCGTTCGAACCAGGCCAGTTTGTAGTCGAACTTAGGCCCCGGCTGCGGATTGCCGTTGGGCAGGTACAAGCAGCCCACCAGGATGCCGTGCACGGCAGCCTCCAGATAACGGCTGTGGGTATCGCTGTCATCGCCCGGCAGGCCACGCCGACTTTCCAGCGGTTGCGCATCCCGCGCCAGGATTGCCACCCCGTTCCACGACGACTGCCCCTGCCAGATCGCACCGTAGCCGGCCGCCTCCAGCTCCGCAGCCGGAAATGCACTGTCCACCGACTTGAGTTCCTGCAAGCAGGCGATGTCCGGTTTCTCCCGCTCCAGCCAGGCCAGCAGGTTGGGCAGCCGGGCGCGCATGCCGTTGACGTTGAACGTGGCGATCCGCAAATTCTTCATGGGCCTGCGCTCCGGACAAGTGTGTTGAGTGTGTGACCCCGAAGCCTCCCGGTGGTTGCGTCGGCTACTGCAAGTGCGTCGTAATAGGGCACCTGACACCCCGCCTGAGCCGCCGAGAAAAAAGACATCATGGACACCACCCTCAAGGGCAACCGAATCAGCCTGCGCCCGCTGCAATACAGCGATGCCGACGCATTGGTCCACGCTGCCACCGACGGCGAACTGTGGAACCTGACCGTCACCGTCGTGCCCTCCCCGACCACTGTCGACAGCTACCTGAAAAAAGCCCTCGACGGACGCGACGCCGGGACGGTCCTGCCCTTTGCCATCGTGCTCAACGATACGGGCGAAGTCATCGGTTCAACGCGGTTCTGGAAAATTGACCGGCTCAACCGCAAGCTCGAAATCGGCAGCAGCTGGATCTCGGCGCGCTGGCAAAAAACCTTCGTCAACACCGAAGCCAAATACCTGATGCTGTGCCATGCCTTCGACAGACTGGACTGCGTGCGCGTGCAATTCACCACCGACGAAAACAACCAGAAATCACGCAGTGCGATCCTCAGGCTCGGGGCGCAGCAGGAAGGCATCGTGCGCCACGAGCGGATCATGCCGGATGGCCGCAAGCGCAACTCGGTGCGCTTCAGCATCATTGATGAGGAATGGCCGTCGGTACGGCAGAGTCTCGAACAAAAGCTTGCGGACCTTCGCTAACCGGCGCTGACCGCTCGTCATCCAATCGGCACCAATCAGCCGCCGTTCCACACCAACATCAGGTACCGACTCATCTTTGGAGACGCACCATGATGAACATCAAAATCACTTCACTGTTGCTGGCAAGTCTGTTGGCGGCCTCTGCCACCGCGATCGCCGCCACCGGCGACGGCGCTGACGCCTCTGGCACCAAATCCGGCTCGACAGGCGGCTCGACGATGGCGCCCAACAACAACCCCGGCACACCGACCGGTGGCCAAAGTGGCAGTAGCGGCACCAGCGGTTCGGGCTCCTCGAACAGCAGCTCCGGCAGCATGGGCGGAGCAGGCGGCGGCAGCGGCTCAGGTGCGGGTGGCGGCACCGGAGCGGCAGGTGGCGGGACCGGGGGTGCCGGTGGCGGAACAGGCAGCTGAACGCATAAAAGCGATCCGTGAAGTGCAATCACCGGTCGCTTAATGATCAGTGTTTAAGTCGCCCTAACGATCGGAGCGCATCAATTCGCCGACGCCGCTTTCCATCGACAACACGGCTGAACGGTTGCGCCCCGAACGCTTGGCCTGATACAGCGCAGCGTCCGCGCGGCCTATGAAGACTTCCGTGCTGTCCAGTCGGGTCGGGACGAACGCATAGCAGCCGAGGCTGACGGTGACAAAACCGTTGGGAGAGCCGCTGTGATTGATGTGCCTGGCCATGACGCTGCGGCGGATCTGTTCGGCGATCACCAGCGCGCCATGAATATCGGTGTCCGGCAACAACACCGCGAACTCTTCGCCGCCATAGCGCACCGCCAGATCGACAGGGCGATGACAGCAACCCTTCACCGCCCTCGCCACTTCCGTCAGGCAATGGTCACCCACCACGTGCCCGTAAGCGTCGTTGTATCGTTTGAAGTAGTCGATATCGAGCATGATCAGCCCCAGCGAACTGGACTGGCGAATGCCACGACCGAACTCGATCTCCAGCGCCTGCTCGAACAGGCGGCGATTGGCCAGCCCGGTCAGGCTGTCGTGGGTGGCGATCAGCTTCAACGCTTCCTTGGCCTTGCGCAAATCCTTCTCGACCCGTTCGCCCAGACGCACCTGCCGCACGAACACCCAGCCGAACAAGCCCACGCCCAGCACCACCAGCGCGACGATGACGCTGGACTGGAACGCGGTGTCGTACCACCCCTTGAGAATCGATTCCCGCGACGACGCCGCGGACACCACCACCGGATATGCATCGAGTTGCCGGTAACCGTACAAGCGCACGGTGCCATCGAGTACCGAACCGATCATGGCGTTGCCGGACATCGCACCGGCCAGGTGCTTGCTGAAGATCTCGCCCTTGGCCAGCGACCGGCCAATCTGCGCCTCGACAAACGGCCGTCGCGCCAGCAACGTCCCGTCGGTCAGCGCGAGAAACATCGAGCCGTCATCGTCGAGACTGAAGCTTTTAAAAAACTGATCGAAGTAGGACATTTTGATCCCGGCCAACAAAACGCCCTGGAAATGGCCATCCTTGTCGTTCACCCGCTTGGAAACCGGGATGATCCACTCGTCATTCTTGCGGCTGCGAATCGCCGGCCCGATGTGCGCCACGGAGGACACGTTCTGCTGGTGAAACAGGAAGTATTCGCGGTCCGCCACGCCCGGACCACGAGGCATGTCATCGAATGAGGTGGCGACCCATTGCCCCTTCTGATCGAACAGGAAAATGCCGTGCAGCTGGCTCAGCGCCTGCACCCGTCGGGCGAATGTCTTTTGTAGCCGTGGTATCTGCTCGGGGCCGAAACCGTCGGCCTGAATCCAGTCCGTCAGGCTGGTCAGCACCAGATCGGCTTTCATGAACGTGTCTTCAGCCTGCTGTGCCATGGCCCGCGTCAGGTTCGAGGACGCGACCTCGGCCACCGCCAGATCGTGCCGGCGCGATTGCTCCAGTTGCAGGTACAGCAAACCGCACAGGCACAGACACACCACCACAATAAACAGCACCGCGGCCTTGCGCAGGGGCAGCCGTTTCAATGCGGCACCACTGGCGTGGCGCGGGTCGTCGTGGGAGATAGGCAAACGCTCGTCCTGCAAGGGTAAGGCATGGGCGAAGGCCCAAAACCCTTAAAGCCTGCGAGCTTAGTCTACGAGCTGGTACGGGGCAATTGTCCGCTGGACAGGTGTCGCATGGCATTGTGCCAGGCATACCAACAGGATGGACGCGCCGAACTTTAATGAAGTCATGCCACACCTTCCTTGTAAGCACCGGAGAATTTCCGGTAAATCAAAGGTTAGGCGAAGCCATTTATCTACCCTGGCGCAAGCGCCGAACGGCTGACGTCGTCCTGTGCGCCCTTGATCTAATGCTGGCCAGTCCCCGTGGAAGCCGTCGCGGCATGTAAATTCAGCACCGGTATCTGCGCGGGCCGGTTCAACGCCTTCAGTACTGGCGCATCGTAGCCGTACACATCCGGTTTAAACGCCACGCGCCCGTCACTGCCCAGATCGACAGTCCAATAAGCCAGTAACACAGGCACTTTCACCGGAAGGCGAATGTTTTCGGTCTTGCCATTCGCCAGCTGTTTCTGAATACCGGCGCTGTTCCATTTAACCGGGTCGTTGAACAACAGCTCCACCAGTTGCAGAGGGTTCTCAACGCGGATGCAACCCGAGCTGGTCGCTCGGACAGTCTTGGCGAACAGCTCGCGATGCGGCGTGTCGTGCAGGTAAATCGCGTAGTCGTTGGGGAAGCGGATCACCACTTGACCCAGTGAACTCTCAGGCCCGGCGTCCTGACGCAGACTGATCCCGCGCGGGTTGGTCCAGTCCACGGTCGATGGGTTCAGCTCGTTGCCCTCGCGATCGATCACGCGAATGCGGTTAGCGGCCAGATAACCGGGATTGCTCTGGATTTTCGGCAGCACGTCTTCCTTGAGGATTGTTGGCGGCACGGTCCAGGTCGGGTTGAACGTGATGTAGGTAATCTGCGCCTGGAAAATCGGCGTATTGCGAGCAGTCTTGCCGACCTGCACCCGGGAGCGCCAGATCGGTTGACCATCGCGGTACATAGCGACTTTGTAGCCGGCGATATCGACAATAACAAACGTGCCTTGCAGTTTATAAAGCAGCCAGCGCGCCCGTTCCATGTTGACCCGGACCTGGTCGATGCGCGCGTCAACCGGCACATTCAACGCCTCCAGCGTGGTCGCCCCCGCCATGCCGTCAGCGCCAAGGTACTGCTCGGTCTGATACTTTTTCACCGCTGCGGTGACGGCACCGTCGTATTTGGTGCCATGGATCAAACGCGGGTCAAGGAAACCTGCCGCAACCATTCTCGCGCGTAATTGCGCCACGGCCGGTTCGTCCATGCCAGGCTTGAGCGAATGATCTACCACTACTTTTGGCCACCCGCCGCGTTCGCGGATGCCCCGTAGTTGCGCCAGCGCCTGACGCAATCCGCTATACACCGCCTCTTGCGGCGGTGCGATCGCAAAGGCCTTCGCCACGTCGTGGCTGTCGAGCGCCGCGAAAAATGCATTGACGTCGTCGCGGGGGTCGACGCCATTCGCGTCAAAATTCCAATGCATGTCGAGTCGCGACGGATCGACCTTACCCCGCCGCAACTGCAGCAGTGCGGTGATAAAGGTATGGGTCGTTGCCAGATCAAATGCCGCGCGCTGCTCGGGCGTGACCGCAGTGGATTGCATCGCGGCCTGGGACTGCACCAGCTCGTCAATGTGAAAATCCGCCGGGTTCAAACCGTCCACGTCGGTCGCGTTGAGGCTGGCGATCAATTGTGCGACATCGCTGTCACTGGCCCATGCTGCGCGATAAGCGCGATGGGTATAGAAGTCCATGACCAAACGGCTGACGTCGACGCGCCGGTTACGTGGAGCCGTCAACAGTGGCGGAAACGCAGTTTTCAGCGGTTCGAGCGATGCCTGGATGGCTTGACCGACATTATCCTCCGCTGCCGCATCCATAACGGAACTAGGTGCAGTTACCTGCTCAATCGGCGAAGTTTCTGCAAGCGCAGTGCCGCTGATCAGAAAGCCCATAAAAAAAACGCGGCTTATGACGAATAACCTTGTTAAACGCACCATGAATAATCCTTAATCTCCCGCATTCAACGCCCGACTTTCAACACGCTGCTAGACTCGAACTTAACATGATGAGACATCTCTATGGCGCTACTACGTTTTGGCTTTCTATTGCCGGGCCTGCTTCTGGCTGCAATGTCCGTACCGTCAGCCTACGCCGATTCGCTTGCGGCCGCCCTCATCAAAGCGGCGCCGAAAGCCAATGCCAGCGTCATCAACCTCGCCGTTCGGGCCTCGCAGTGCAGCATCGCTCAAGGCGCTGCGCCTGTCCAAAGACTTGCGATCATTGACTATTCACTGCCTTCGACCGAGCAACGCCTGTGGGTGTTCGATTTAAAGAAGCGCAAATTGCTGTTTCATGAGCTCGTCGCCCACGGCCGGAATAGCGGCGAAAACATGGCTGTCAATTTTTCCAATCAGAATGAGAGCTTCGCCACCAGCCTCGGGTTGTATCGCACGCAACAGAGTTATGTTGGACAAAACGGTTATTCGCTGCGCATGGAAGGACTCGAGCCAGGTTTCAACGACAACGCGTTTGACCGCGCGATCGTGATTCATGGCGCGCCTTATGTCAGCCCGGTGCTGGCGCGGGCAAACGGCCGGATTGGGCGCAGCCTGGGTTGCCCTGCGGTGCGGCCGGCCATTGCGCACAGGTTGATTGATTCGATGAAAGACGGACAACTGTTGTTTTCTTACTACCCGGATCAGCGTTGGTTGAAGTCGTCCTCGTATATCAATTGCGGCAGCGGGACGGTGGCCGCGGAGGCGAAATCCACACGCAACCGCTGACACCGACTTTCTACGGGCAACGCGTGACCGGATGCCCCGGACTATCTAAACTGCCGAACACGCCAGAAATACCTTTGGCACGCTCGGGAAGACACGCATGGACCTTCAACATCGCAACAACATAAAAGTGATGGGTGACGGTCCGTCGACGCTGATTTTTTCCCATGGCTTTGGTTGCGATCAGACCATGTGGAGTTATCTGTTCAAGAACTTCACCTCACGTTTCCGCGTAGTGATGTATGACCTGGTTGGCGCGGGACAGTCGGACCTGAGCGCCTACGACAAGGCAAAGTACAACTCGCTGGCCGGTTACGCGCAGGACCTCGGTGAAATCATCGATCAATACGCCACCGGCCCGGTGATTCTGGTCGGTCATTCCGTGAGCGCCATGATCGGTGCACTGGCCGATCGCCAGTCTCCCGGCCGCATTGCCGCCCACGTGATGATTGGTCCATCGCCCTGCTACATCGATTCCAATGGTTATGTAGGCGGTTTCACAGGCGAAGACATCCATTCATTGCTCGATACCCTCGACAGCAATTATCTCGGCTGGTCCAGCACCATGGCCCCGGTGATCATGGGTGCCCCGGGGCAACCGGCGCTGGGCGAAGAACTCACCAACAGCTTCTGCCGCACCGAACCGGAGATCGCCAAGCAGTTCGCGCGCGTGACGTTCATGTCGGACAACCGCCGGGACGTTGCCGGACTGACCACGCCGACGTTGATACTGCAATCCACCGACGATCTGATCGCCCCCGTTACCGTGGGCGAATACCTGCACGCGGTACTCCCCAACAGTACGTATCGCCTGGTAGACAACGTCGGCCATTGCCCGCACATGAGCGCCCCGAGCGCTTGCACTGAAGCGATGGACAGTTTCCTGTCAGCGTGGGAAGGCGCGCATGACGACTGATCTTCTGGATCCGCAAACCCTCTTCGAAGAAGCCCCGTGCGGCCTGGTAGTGACGAAAGAGGACGGCACGATCCTGCGCTGTAACCAAACGTTCAGCAGTTGGGTCGGCTTCAGTCAGCAGGAACTGCACGGCCAGCGCTTTCAGAACCTGCTGACCATGGGCGGGCGGATTTTTCATCAGACCCACTGGGCGCCGCTGATGCGCATGCAAGGCTCGGTCGCTGAAGTCAAACTTGACCTTATTCATCAAGACAAACGCATCGTCACCATGCTGCTCAACGGCGTCCGGCGCGAGCACGCCAGCGGTGCATTCAACGAATTGGCACTGTTCGGCACCACCGACCGCGACAAGTACGAACGTGAACTGCTCAACGCCCGAAAAATCGCCGAAGGCCTGCTGCGTGAAAAAACCGCTGCGGAAACCGCTCTCCAGCAGGCGCAGGCTGAACTGAACCTGGCCTACGAAAAAGCCCAGCGCCGCGCTTCGTTTGCCGAGCAGATGGTCGCCATCGTCAGTCACGACCTGAAAAACCCGCTGACCGCGATCAAAATGGCATCGGACATCCTGGCTCGAGGTGAGCGCAGCGCCAAGGAAACCAAACTGCTCAGCCACATCAGCCAGTCAGCAGACCGCGCCGAGCGCATGATTGCCGATCTGCTGGACTTCGCATTGGCCAGGGTTGGAAGCGGCATTGCGATCTCTCCTTCCCCGCAAGATTTGCATGCCTTCGTCAGTCACAGCGTCGACGAGCTGCGCGTTGCATTTCCGAACGCATCGCTGCTGCACAACTCTTCTGGTTCCGGCTCAGCTTTTCTAGATGCCGATCGCGTGCAGCAAATCATCGGCAACCTGGTGGCCAACAGCGTGGCTTACGGCGATTTGAAACAGCCAATCACTGTGACTTCCCGCCTCGAAGACGGACAGGCCGTTGTGTCGGTACATAACCACGGGCCGGTCATCCCGCAGACGCTGATGGCCGTGCTGTTCGAGCCAATGACTCGCGGCACCGAGACTGACAGTGACGTGCGCAGCGTGGGGCTTGGATTGTTCATCGTCCGGGAAATCGCCCTGGCTCATGGCGGCAATGTCTCGGTGAGTTCGAGCCTGGAGGACGGGACGGTGTTCAGGGTTTATTTGCCGTTGGCCAGCGCCTCAATCTAGGCCTTACGCCGACAATCAATCCAAGCCAACAAGGAAGCGGGTTAACGATGAAAACCATGAAACGTTCACTGATGTTTGGCGGCTTGCTCGCTCTTACGTTTGGTGTTCACGCAGAAAACTCGCATCTGGACAGCGTCATCCAGCAAGGACAACTGCGCGTCTGCACCACAGGCGATTACAAGCCGTACACCTTCAAGGCCGAAGACGGCGAATATTCCGGGATCGACATAACGATGGCCCGCTCGCTAGCCGACAGCCTGGGCGTCAAGGTCGACTGGGTGCAGACCACCTGGAAAACCCTCATGCCCGACTTGTTGGCAGGCAAATGCGACATCGGCATGGGCGGGATCTCGGTCACCCTGGAACGGCAGAAAAAAGCCTTCTTCAGCACCACGCTGGACGTCGACGGCAAAGTCCCGCTGGTACGCTGCGAGGATCAGGCGCTGTACCAGACCGTCGAGCAGATCAACCAGCCTTCCGTTCGACTGGTTGAACCGGCCGGCGGCACCAACGAAGCCTTTGTGCACGCCTACCTGCCCAAGGCGCAGCTGCAATTGCACGACAACGTGACTATTTTCCAGGAGTTGCTGGATAAAAAAGCTGACGTAATGATGACCGATGCCTCGGAAGCGCTGTATCAGCAGAAACTGAAACCCGGTTTGTGCGCGGTGAACCCGAGCCAGTTCATGCAGTATGGCGAGAAGGCCTATTTGCTGCCGCGTGATGACATGACGTGGAAGTTGTACGTCGATCAGTGGCTGCACCTGGCCAAGGTAACGGGCAACTACCAAAAGATTCTGGGGCAGTGGATAGCGACCCCGGAAGCCAAATAGCAGTCACCACCCACGGTGCAACGGCAGAAACACCTATGCCGTTGCCCCGAAAACTAATCGTCGTGCAACAACCCTGAACCGTACTCCCCGAAGCTGCTGCCCAGCGCGCTGCCATGGAAATTCATGTTGCCGGGGTGGCTGGCAGGGCCCGGTCCAAAGCCGGCAGACGGCAGCGCGGCTTCCGAATAATTGTCATGGGTGCTCACGCCCGAGCAGGCACTCAGCAGCAATGCGCCGCCGATCAGCACGACTTTGATGAGGTTCGAGATCATGTTTCGGGTTCCTGTGAGCTGAGGACACGGCAATACGAGCTTACGTCGTAATCCTAGGCCTCAGGGTCGACACGAATCATGAAATTTGTCTGAACGACAGGATTGGTTCAGGTAAGGCGCCTTCAGTCCAAAGAGGTTTGTTCGACGACCAGTGAGCCTCATAGCATCCTCTCAAGCCCCCCCCCCTCATCCCTGATAAACTGCGCCCCTTCGCCTTCCTGATTCAGATTCCAATGCCCCAGCACACAGCTTCGCCCTCTCGCCGTTTTTCCGTCGCGCCCATGATGGACTGGACAGACCGCCACTGCCGTTTCTTCCTGCGCCTGCTCTCCAAACACGCCCTCCTCTACACCGAAATGGTCACCACCGGTGCGCTTCTCAACGGCGATCACGAGCGTTTCCTGCGTCACAATGACGCCGAACACCCGCTTGCCCTGCAACTCGGTGGCAGTGTGCCGCTGGACCTGGCTGCCTGCGCGCGCATGGCGCAGGACCATGGTTATGACGAGGTGAATCTGAACGTCGGCTGCCCGAGTGATCGGGTGCAGAACAATATGATCGGTGCCGTGCTGATGGGGCATCCGCAGCTGGTGGCCGATTGCGTGAAGGCGATGCGCGATGCGGTGTCGATTCCGGTGACGGTGAAACATCGGATCGGGATCAACGGGCGGGACAGTTACGAAGCGTTATGTGATTTTGTCGGCACGGTTCGCGATGCCGGGTGCACGAGTTTTACGGTGCATGCGCGGATCGCGATTCTGGAAGGTTTGTCGCCGAAGGAAAACCGCGACATCCCGCCCCTGCGGTATGACGTGGCTGCGCGGTTGAAAGCGGACTTCCCGGAGCTGGAGATCATCCTCAACGGCGGTATCAAGACGCTGGAAGCCTGCCACGAACATTTGCAAACGTTCGATGGCGTAATGCTGGGCCGCGAGGCGTATCACAATCCTTATGTGATGGCCGAGGTGGACCAGCAACTGTTTGGCAGTACCGCACCGATCATCAGCCGCGCCGAGGCATTGGCACAGCTGCGGCCTTATATAGCGGCACATATCGACGCCGGCGGTTCAATGCACCACATCACCCGGCATGTACTGGGGCTGGGCACCGGATTTCCGGGGGCTCGTCGGTTTCGGCAGTTGTTGTCGGTGGATATTCACAAGGCCAAGGAGCCATTGGCGTTGCTGGATCAGGCGGCGGAGTTGCTTGAAGGACGCTAACCGTCACCCGGTTTGAACCTGTGTCCCGATTTGGCATCGTATTTATCAGCACCCCGCCCCGCCATTCAAACAGCTGTTTTCAGGTTGTTGCCGCTGGGGCGATCGATACATACATGCGCCCTTGAGTGGCTGTCAGCGCTCGGGTAATGTCATTAGACCCATAGGACAGAGCACGCCCATGACTTCAAAGCTGGAACAACTCAAGCAAATGACCACCGTGGTTGCCGACACCGGCGACTTCGAAGCGATCGCTCGCGTCAAGCCGGTCGACGCTACCACCAACCCCTCCCTGCTGCTCAAAGCAGCGGCCATCACCGGTTACGCCGAATTGCTGAACGCTTGCGTCAGCGACTGCAAGGGCGATGTGGGCCTGGCCAGCGACCGTTTTGGCGTCGCGGTAGGGCAAGAAATCCTGAAAGTGATCCCGGGTCGCATTTCCACCGAAGTGGATGCGCGCCTGTCGTTCGACACAGATGCCGTCCTGAAGCGTGCGCACCGACTGATCGAGCTGTACGACAAGGCCGGCATTGGCCGTGATCGCGTGCTGATCAAGATCGCGTCCACCTGGGAAGGCATTCGCGCTGCCGAGATCCTTGAAAAAGAAGGCATCCAGACCAACCTGACGCTGCTGTTCTCGTTCGCTCAGGCGGCGGCGTGTGCCGATGCGGGCGTGTTCCTGATTTCGCCGTTCGTGGGCCGGATCTACGACTGGTACAAAAAGGCCAACGGCAACGACTACACCGGCGCGGATGATCCGGGCGTGCAGTCGGTGACGCGCATCTACAACTATTACAAGGCCAATGACTACAAAACCGTGGTCATGGGGGCAAGCTTCCGCAATCTGAATCAGATCGAGCAGTTGGCCGGTTGCGACCGCTTGACCATCAGCCCGGATCTGATCGACAAGCTGGCTGCGGACACCGGCAAGCTGGAGCGCAAATTGGCGCCGGGTCATGCCGGTGAAGCGCGTTTGAGCCTGAACGAAGCGCAGTTCCGTTGGTTGTCCAACGAGGATGCGATGGCGACCGAGAAACTGGCTGAGGGCATTCGTCAGTTTGCCCGGGACCAGGAGAAGCTTGAGGCGCTGTTGCAGGCCAAGCTGTAACGGCTGATCGAAACGCAAAAAGGGCGAACCCTCACAGGTTCGCCCTTTTTTATGCGCGACGGCTTACGGAATCAGTGCCGCTCCAGCGCATTGACCAGGTCATGGAACGCCTCACGATTCGAATCGTTCAGCCCCATGAGGATCTTGTGTGCTTCGAGCACCTTGATCCGCACCACTTCTTCGGACTGGTCCTGATCAGGCAGGTCGGTCAGGCATTCAGGGCATGGGATCGGACGATCCACGATATTGAATACTTGCTCGAAGCCCATGGACTGCAGCAACCGGGTGATGTCTTCGTGGGTGGTGACGACGGTCGGCAGCAGGCCGACCTTTTGCCGCGACAGGATCGACAGCTTGGCCAGCAGGCCAAGGGTGGTGCTGTCGATGCTACGGGTTTCGGTCAGGTCGATCACGATCGAGTTGAAGTTCAACGCCGTGAAGATCCGCTCAATAGTCGCATCCAACGCCGAACACAGGGTCAGGCGAACTTCACCGACGAACTTCAGGACGAAAGTGCCGTCCTGCTCGGCGAACTGGATTCTACCGGTACTCATTGAAGATTCCTGCTCAACACCAACAGGGCGATATCATCCGGCATCTCCCCTAGCGTGGCCAATCCAAAAACCTGCCGCAGCCCATCCAGGGTGCCGCCCGCTGCCTTGACCCGCTGGGGCAAAGCCGCTTCTTTTTCTTTGAGTGTCGGTTCTGGCAAAAGGTCCAGAATGCCATCAGACATCAGCGTCAGGCTGAACGTCGGCGGCAGCTCCAGCACGTGGTCTTCGTAGGTGGCTTCATTGAAGAGGCCCACCGGCAGACCACGACCTTCCAGATAACGGACATTGTCTGGCGTGTACAACACAGGCAACGGCAAATGACCGCCGATGCTATAGGTCAACAAACCTGTCTCCTCGTCGATGACTCCACCGACCATTGTGACGTGTTTACCCAGCTTACAGCTGATCAGGCCCCGGTTGATATGACCAAGAACCTCTGAAGGCTTGAATTCCGGCAATGTGCCATTGCGCTTGGACTCGAACAGCAAGCGCGTGGTCATGAACTTCAACAGCACGGTAACGAAGGCTGAAGAGGCGCCATGCCCGGAAACGTCCGCCAGGTAGAAGGCTACCCGACGCTCGTCGACCCGAAAGTAGTCGACGAAATCACCCGACAGGTACAGCGACGGGATGATCTGGTGCGCAAATTTGAAATCGTCGATGGTCCAGGGGCTGATCGGCAGCATGTTCATCTGCACCTGGCGACCGGCGTTCTGGTCTTCCTGAAGCAGGTTCAGGCTGGCTTCCAGCTCACGGTTGGCCTTCTCCAGCTTCTCGCGGTAGCGCTGATTTTCGAGCAGCAGGCGCGCACGATCCAGGGCCCGGCGCACGGAGTGCTCGAGCACGGCCAGATCTTCGAGAGGCTTGATCAGGTAATCCGCCGCGCCGAGGCGCAGCGCTTCGACCGCGTCGTTCATCACGCCAGCACCCGACACCACAATCACAGGCGTTTGCGGTGACCGCTCGGTGACCTGACGGATAAGTTCGAGTCCGCCCATCTGCGGCATGCGCAGATCGCAGATGACCAAGTCGGGCTTGTCTTGCTCGAATACCTGAAGACCCTGCTGGCCATTGCTGGCCTGCAAGACGCTGAAACCACTGTCTTCCAAATAGGCGGCGAGGCTCGCGCGCACTACTTCGTCATCATCGATTATCAGCAGCGTGGCACTGGTTTTTGGCATGTGGGCAAACGGCGCCAGAATTAGGTTGGCGTAGCAGGCAGGGGGGTTTGCCCCGACTCACACTACTGGATTCGCTTTCTAGCCTCTCTGCCGCACCGCTTTCGGGCATTTACCCTACACGCAGGCACACCAGAGGTGCCCTTCTAAGGCGCAGACGGTACTCCCATCCGCGGGGCGTTTCAAGCTCACGCCGATGGTCGCTTGCCGTCTTTACTTGTCAAATCACCGGGAGTTATAAGAACAGACAAATCCGTAACCCAATGGAAGGATGAAGCCCATGAGTCAAACCGATCGGGACTACAGCGAAAAGCGCGATTTCATCCGCATGCGGGTCGACGCCGATGTGGCGCTGATTCATCAGGGAGACGAGGTTGCAGCCGTCTGTATCGACCTTTCCAGCAGTGGCATGCAAGTCAAGGCACCCCGCTCGTTCAAGGTCGGTGACCGCCTGAGCGTGCGGATCGAATCCGATCACACGGCCCTGAAAGGCCTCGAAGCCGAGACCGAAGTGGTGTGGGTCAAAGATCAGGACGGCGGCAGCCAGAAACTCGGCCTTACAATCCTGACGATGAAATAAGCCGGATCCAGAACGAAAGAAGGCGGCCATTGGGCCGCCTTCTTTCGTTTCTGCCGGTCGTGATCAGAAATCGTCTTCGACCTGGCCGTCTTTCACTTTGAATTCGCGGTTCTGCAGGTACGCATTGCGAATAAAGGTGTACTTGTCGCCGCTGACCAGTTTTTCGGCCGACAACAGGCTCGCGCGGGTATCAACAATGTTCAGGCCGAAGATCGAGTTACGCACCGGCACATCGTGAATGTACGGGTATGGGCCGGTGTAGCCGTCGACCAATTTGGCCGGCGCGTCACGCAAGGTGCTCGGGCCCAGCAGCGGCAGCATCACGTAGGGACCGCTTCCTACACCCCAGTAACCCAGCGTCTGACCGAAATCTTCATCGCTACGGTTCAGGCCCATCTTGGTGCCCACGTCGAAGAAGCCCAGCAGGCCGAAGGTGGTGTTGAAGATCAGCCGCGCAGTGTCAACGCCGGCAGCGGCCGGTTTGGCTTGCAGGATGTTGTTGGCAAGGTTGGTGACATCACCGACGTTGCGGAACATGTTGTGGATGCCGTCTTCCAGAAACTGTGGCGTCACGAACTGATAGCCCTGAGCAATGGGCTTCAAGGCGTACGTGTCGACGAAGTCGTTGAACTGGTAGATCGGGCGGTTAACGCTTTCCCAAGGGTCGTCTTCCGTGGCTGCCTGGGCAGCAAACGGAGCCAGCAACATGCCGGCGCACACAGATAGCTGAGCTAGATGATTGCTCCAGCGCATAGAAAACTCCTTGGATTGTACTGGCACGGGCGTCTTGGCCCGGACGTTGAGCTAGCTAGTATAAGACGGAAAAGCCGCTTTAGGCAGCACCGTGCGCGATGGCCTACGGATGTTTCGCCATGAGAGTGAGTGATTCACATCAATGTCACTTAACTGTCACCGGCAACGCTTAGCCTTGTCGCTATTTCAGGGACGTTGACATGCCGCACGCCGAAGCCTTGCCCCTCGCCGCACCCAGTCTGACCGCCGTCCTGTTCGGCCTCAGCGGTTGCCTGGTGGATTTCGGCGCCCGCATGCGCCAGAACGGCGCGCCTTCTGCCGAACACGCCGAGGTGACACCAGGCGCCCTGGACAGCCTGCTCAGTTTGCAGCGCCAGCGGATTCCGTGCGCCTGGCTCGACGAACTCCCCCCTCCCCTCAGCCGGTCCCTGGCGGTTGCCCTGCCGGAATGGATCAAGCCATCGCAACATCCCGCAACAATCAACCCCTGGCCCGCACCAAATGCCTGCTGGCAAGCCTTGATGGACCTGCATGTCGAGCAACTCGATGGCTGCGTGCTGGTCAGTGGCGAACCGCGACTGCTGCAGTCGGGCCTGAATGCCGGGTTGTGGACAATAGGCCTGGCGTCCTGCGGCTCGCTCTGCGGCCTGGCACCCCGCGAATGGCAGGCCTTGAGCCAGAAGGAACGCGAACAGCTGCGCGGCAAGGCGACCGTGCAGCTGTTCAGCCTGGGCGTGCATTCGGTGATCGATCATCTCGGCGAACTTGATACCTGTCTGGCAGACATCAGCCTGCGGCGCTTCAAGGGCGAGAAGCCCTGATCGCAGCCTCACACCCATGAAGACATGCACGCTGCGCGCGGGTGGATTAATCTACAGGTCAGCCATAGACCTTTGGCGTGCTGCCGCGGTCTATGCCAGTGCCTATCGATAAAAGGAAGAACGCCATGCCTGCCCGCGAACTGCAAGAACAGCTCAACACTCTGCGCGAGCAACTGGAACAGAATCCGCCACTGACTGAAGTGGAGCGCGAAGATCTACACGAACTGATGCGACAAATCGAGCTGGAGCTTCAGCTGGAAACCAAAACCCAGGATTCAAGCGTCGCCGATAACGTGAACCTGGCGGTGGAACGCTTCGAAATCGAGCACCCGACCCTCGCCGGGACTCTGCGCAACATTGTGCAGGCCCTGGGTAATATGGGGATCTGAATTCCACGGATACAAAAAAGCCCTGCCAGTGTTAGCGGGGCTTTTTCATGTCTGCGATACGGCCCCCTGTAGGAGCGAGCTTGCTCGCGATGGGCGTTAACGATAACGCGGGTCCGCTGGGAAAACGCGGCGCGCTTGAGTCCATCGCGAGCAAGCTCGCTCCTACGGGGATTGTTACTGGCGGACCAGACGATGGTTTGGCAACTGGACGGCTTCGGTGCTGCGATACGGATTGATATCCAGACCGCCCCGGCGCACATACCGTGCGTACACCGTCAATTTCTCGGGTTTCAGCAAGCGTTGCAGGTCGAGGAAGATCCGCTCCACGCACTGCTCATGGAAGTCCGAATGCTGACGGAAGCTCACGATGTACTCAAGCAAACTCGCGTGGTCCAGCGCTGCCCCGCGATACTCCACCGCCACGCTGCCCCAATCCGGCTGACTGGTCACCGGGCAGTTGGATTTGAGCAAATGGCTGTGCACGCGCTCTTCGACAATGCGCGAATCATCACAACGCAGCAGCTCCGGGCGTGGGTGTTCGTAGTTACTGACGCTGATGTCCAGATCGTCGATGCACACGCCCGGCAACGCCACGACGCCTTCGGCTTCAACATCGCGCAGGCTGCGAATCCGCACGCCGACCGGCTTGCCGGCCGCGGCGGACAGGTCTTTCACCAGCGTTGCTTCCAGGCTGGCGGTATCGGCGAACGGTGTCTGGTTCAGGGAGTTCAGGTACAGCTTGAACGACTTGGATTCGATGATGTTCGGCGAGTCCGCCGGGATGCTGAATTCGCCGATCGCTACCACGGGTTTGCCGGACGGCAACAGCCATGACAGTTCGAAGCAGTTCCAGAAATCCACGCCCTTGTACGGCAGGGTTTGCGCCGTCAGCCCCAACTCGGCCCACTTGGCGGTGCGCGGGATCGGGAACAGCAAGGACGGCGTGTACGTGGCGATGTATTCGCTGGATTTGCCCAGCGGCGAGTGTTCGGCTGCGGGATGCATGGCGGAAACCTGACTGAAGAATCAGCCGATTCTACCAGCCTTTGCTCCCGCCTTAGAGTGCTTACTGACTGACAGTCAGCGTGCCGACCATCCCCGCCTGATAGTGGCCAGGAATATTGCAGGCGAATTCCAGGCTGGTCGCCTGGGTGAAGGTCCAGGTCAGTTCCGCGGTTTTACCCGGCTCGACCAGCACACTATTCGGGTCGTCATGCTTCATCCCCTGCCCTGAAGAGGCGTGGTCCATGCCGGGCATTGCAGCGTGGTCCATTTCCTTCATGCCTGTAGGCGTAAGCATGCCGCTTTGCTGCATCTTCAGCATTTCCTGCTGATGCCTGGCATGCATCGCCGCATTGCCAAGGTTGAATTCATGCAGTAACTGGCCTTTATTCACCAGCACAAAGCGAATGGTCTCACCGGCCTTGATGTCGATGGCCTTCGGAGCGAACGACATGTCACTCATCACCACCTCGACGCTGCGGTCAGCCTTGGCGGCCGGAGCCGGTTGACCAAAGTCGAAGGTGTGTGCCGGGGATGCCCATACCGGCGAACTCAACGCCAACAAACACGCGGCCAGCACCAGAGGTTTGCGCAAAAACATAGTCGTACTCCAACAAGATAAGGTTCAGCCTGGGGAAAACTCTAAACTGCCGCCACTGCCTGTAACCTGACGAGCAGATTACAACTTTGTCAGGTTGGCCTGTACCGATCCTGCCCACGGTATAAAGCGTTCGTTCCACTTGCCTCGAGTTGCCCATGAAACTGCTGATCGTCGAAGACCAACCGAAAACCGGCCATTATCTGCGCCAGGGCCTGGCCGAAGCGGGGTTCAATACCGATCTGGTGGCCGACGGCGGCACCGGCCAGCAATTGGCCCTGAGCGGTGACTACGCGTTGCTGATTCTCGACGTGATGCTGCCCGGCCGTGACGGCTGGCAGATTCTGCAAGCCGTGCGCAGCGCGGGCCTCGACACACCGGTACTTTTTCTGACGGCACGGGACGCCGTGGAGGACAGGGTCCACGGCCTCGAACTTGGTGCCGACGACTACCTGGTCAAGCCATTCGCCTTCTCCGAACTGCTGGCCCGGGTTCGCAGCCTGTTACGCCGTGGCAGTGCTGCGCCTCAGGAAACCAGCCTGCAACTGGCGGACCTGCGCCTGGATCTGATCCGCTGCCGCGTCGAACGTAACGGTCAGCGCATCGACCTGACGGCCAAGGAATTCGCCCTTCTGGAAATGCTCCTGCGCCGTCAGGGCGAAGTGCTGCCCAAGTCGTTGATTGCATCCCAGGTCTGGGACATGAATTTCGACAGCGACACCAATGTCATCGAAGTCGCGATCCGCCGTCTACGGCTGAAAATCGATGACGAGTTCCCGAACAAGCTGATCCACACCGTGCGCGGTATGGGTTATGTCCTTGAAGAGCGCCCTGCCTGATGCACCGACTGTCCCTGAGCAGCCGCCTGGCGCTGCTGTTTGCCGCCTGCACCGCTGTGGTTTCGCTGTTCGCCGGCGTGCTGTTCAGTCGCGCCAGCGAGGCGCATTTTGTCGAACTGGATCAGCAACTGCTGGACGGCAAGCTGATTGGCTTGCGCCGGGCGCTGCACGACCTCCAGTCGCGTGACAGCGAAGTCAAACTGGCGGACGAATTGAGCCGACAGGCCGATTTGTCCCTGCGGATCAGCGGAAACGATGGTCAACGCTGGTACGACAGCTCGGCGCTGGTGCCCGACAAGCTCCCGCAGCAACCGGGTTTATCGACCATCAATGACAACGGCACCGACTACCGCGTGTTGAATGCGCCACTGTTCGTCGACAAAGCGGATTCGCCGCAACTGACGCTGCTGCTGGACATCACTCATCACCAACACTTTTTGCAACGCATGCAGCGCTTGATCTGGCTCACCGTCGGCTTGTCTGCCCTGGCCACCGCGCTGCTCGGTGCCTGGGCGGCGCGCAGCGGGCTGCGACCGTTGCGCCGAATGAGTGCGGTCGCCCGTGGTGTCTCCGCACAATCACTCAACGCGCGCTTGCCCGAGGAGCGCATGCCGCCGGAACTTGCGGAAATGGCCTACCACTTCAACGCCATGCTCGGACGCCTTGACGACTCTTTTCAGCGGCTCTCGGCGTTCTCCGCCGACATTGCCCATGAGCTGCGCACGCCGCTGTCGAACCTGCTGACCCACACCCAGGTCACCCTCACCCGCCCTCGCGCCCTTGAGGACTACCGCGAAGCGCTGCACAGCAACCTCGAAGAACTGCAATGGATGGCGCAACTGGTCAACGACATGTTGTACCTGGCCAAAGCCGACCATGGTTTGCTGACGCCTACCCGTGAACCGCTGGAACTGGCGGAAGAAGCGGACGTGTTGCTGGAGTTTTTTTCGCCACTGGCCGAGGACGCGCGGGTGACGTTGAGCCGCGAAGGCAGCGCGCGCATCGAGGGCGACCGCAGCATGTTGCGGCGGGCACTATCCAATTTGCTGGACAACGCGTTGCGGTTTACGCCGATCGAGGGTCAGGTTCGGATACGCATTGTCGATCAGGTAAAAGGTTTGAGCGTGACAATTGAGAACAGCGGCGAAGGGATCGACGAGACGTTATTGCCGCGTCTGTTCGACCGGTTTTATCGGGCAGATCCGGCGCGGCAGGAAGGTAGCAGCGAACATGCGGGGTTGGGCTTGGCGATTACCCAGTCGATTGTTCGAGCCCATGGCGGGCAGATTCGCTGTGAGTCGGAGGGCGGGTGGACGCGGTTTGTGATTGAGTTGCCGAAGGGGGATTGAGGCCAGCAGGACTGGCCCTATATCGCGAGCAGGCTCGCTCCCACATGGGCCCTGAGTCGTTCACCAATACGTGAATCGGCTCAGTCAAATGTGGGAGCGGGCTGGCTCGCGAAAGCGGTAGATCGCCTTACGAATAGCGCAACGCGTGAGCCGGCTCGATCTTCGCCGCTCGCCAGGCCGGATAGACGGTCGCCAAAAAGCTCAACACAAACCCCGCCGAGCAGATCAACAACACATCCCCACCCTGCAGTTCCGAAGGCAAGTTGCTGACGAAATAAACGTCGGAACTGAAGATGTGCTGCCCGCTCACGCGCTCCAGCCAGCCCACCAGTTCACTGACGTTCAACGCCGCAATCACGCCCAGCACGCCACCGATCAGGGTGCCGACCACGCCGATCACCGTGCCCTGGACCATGAAGATCGCCATGATCTGCCGAGGCGTGGCGCCGATGGTGCGCAGGATTGCGATGTCCGCGCCCTTGTCGTTCACCACCATGATCAGCGTGGCGATGATGTTGAACGCTGCCACCGCGACGATCATCAGCAACAGCAGGCCGATCATGGTTTTTTCCATCTTCATCGCACTGAACAGACTGCCCTGGGTGTGGGTCCAGTCGTCCGCCTTGTACGCCGTACCCAGGCCACCGGCGATGTCGCTGGAAACCTGCGGCGCCGCGTACAGATCCTTCACCGCCAGGCGCACACTCTGCACCTGATTCGGCTCCCAATGCTGCATCTGCGCGGCATCGGCAACGTGGATCAGGGCCATCGAACCATCGAGTTCAGCGCCCACCTTGAACACGCCAACCACGTTCAAGCGCTGCATGCGCGGGGTGATCCCACCTGGCGCGTTGCTGACTTCCGGGACGATCAGGGTAATTTTGTCGCCGACGTTCAAGCGGAAACGCCGCGCGGTAATCTCACCGATCACCACGCCGAACTCGCCCGGTTTCAAATCATCGAGACGACCCTGAACGATGTGCTGGGCCACGATCGACACCTTGCCTTCCAGCGCCGGGTCGACGCCGCTGACCTGGATCGGCTGCATCGTGCCTTTATAGGAGAGCATGCCTTCCATTTCGGTAAACGGCACGGCGGCAGTCACTTCGGGATTCTTCATCGCGGCGGCCGCCACCGGCTGCCAATCGTCGATCGGGTTGACGCCGACGATAGTCGCGTGGGGCACCATGCCAAGAATGCGCGAGCTCATTTCACGCTGGAAGCCGTTCATTACCGACAACACCACGATCATCGCCAGCACGCCCAGGGCGAGGCCGATCATCGAGGTCATCGAGATGAAGGAAACAAAGCGATTGCGGCGCTTGGCGCGGGTATAGCGCGTGCCGATAAAGATCGATAACGGTCTGAACATTCGCTGGGGCACCGTATAAAAATAAAAGACCCGACGCACTGTTCAGCACGCCGGGTTTCGGTCAATCAGATGGGCGTCAGGCAACCTTCCTGCAAATGCAGGACGCGATCCATCTGGCGAGCCAGGTTCATATCGTGGGTCACCACCAGGAACGCCGTGCGCATCGAGGTGCTGAGTTCCAGCATCAAATCCTGAATGCCCTGGGCGGTATGAGAGTCGAGGTTACCCGTCGGCTCGTCGAGCATCACCAGGCCCGGCTTGTTCACCAGCGCGCGGGCGATGGCCACACGCTGACGCTCGCCCCCGGACAATTCGGCCGGTTTGTGTTCGAGGCGATGACCCAGCCCTACCCGCTCCAGCAACGCCGTCGCGCGCTGCCGTGCTTCCGGGATCGCGGTCTTGCCGATCAGCAGCGGCATGCAGACGTTTTCCAGCGCAGTGAATTCCGGCAGCAAATGGTGGAACTGGTACACGAACCCGAGAGAACGGTTACGCAGCAGGCCACGATTTTTCTCGCTCAGTGCCGACAGCTCTTCGCCGTCGAGCCAGACACTGCCCTTGGTCGGCGTATCGAGGCCGCCCAACAGGTTGAGCAAGGTACTCTTGCCCGAACCCGAGGTGCCGACAATCGCCACGCGCTCACCCGGATGCAGCTCCAGCTGCAGACCGGCCAGCACCTCCACCGACTCCGGGCCTTCCTCGTAGGATTTGCCCAGGTTGCGGCAGCTCAAGATTGCTTTATCACTCATACCCGACTCACTCATAACGTAGCGCCTCCGCAGGCTGGGTGCGCGCGGCACGCCAGGCTGGATACAGGGTGGCGAGGAAACTCAGGACCAACGCGGCGGCGCAGACCATCAACACATCCTGGCTCTGCACTTGCGACGGCAGGTAATCGATGAAGTACACGTCGGCGTTGAGGAATTTGTGGCCGATCAGGCCTTCGAGCGCCGAGATCGCGGCGCTGACATTCAGCGCGGCGAAAATGCCGACCACGGCGCCGATCAGCGTACCGACCACACCGATGACGGTGCCCTGCACCATGAAGATCGCCATGATCGAACGCGGCGTGGCGCCGAGGGTACGCAGAATCGCGATGTCGCCCTTCTTGTCGTTCACCACCATCACCAGCGTGGAAATGATGTTGAACGCAGCGACGGCCACGATCAGCAGCAACAACAGGCCGATCATGGCTTTTTCCATGCGGATCGCCTGATACAGGTTGCCGTGGGTGCGGGTCCAGTCGCGGGCGTAGTAGTGGTCTTCGCCGAGCTGCTGGGCGATGTTCCACGCGGTGCGTGGCGCCTGGAACAGGTCGTCGAACTTCAGGCGGATGCCCTGCACCTGATCCGGTTTCCAGCGGTGCAGCCGGGCCAGATCCTGCAGGTTGGTGACGCCCAGGTAGCCGTCGATCTCGCCGGCGCCGACATGGAAAATGCCGACCACGGTGAAGCGCTTCATGCGCGGGAACATCCCGGCGGGGGTCACGGTGACCTCCGGCGCGACGAACGTCAGCTTGTCGCCGATGGCCGCACCGAGCTTGGCGGCCGCCTTGTCGCCGATGACGATGCCGAAACTGCCGGGGGCCAGGTCGTCGAGTTTGCCCTGCAGCATGAACTTGTCGATGATCGACACCTGCCGCTCCAGCGCCGGGTCGATGGCATTGAGCAGCACCTTGGAAACCTTGCCGTTGTTGGTCAGCAAACCCTGCATCTGGGTGAACGGCGCAACCGCCGTCACTTGCGGATTCTGCTTGACCTTGGCGGCCAGGCTTGGCCAGTCGCTGATCGGCTCGCCGGACTCGATGGTCGCGTGGGGCACCATGCCCAGCACGCGGGTGCGCATCTCATGATCGAAGCCGTTCATGACCGACAGCACGACGATCATCACGATCACGCCGAGGGCGAGTCCGATCATTGAAGTCAGGGAAATGAACGACACAAAATGATTGCGACGCTTTGCACGGGTGTAACGCGTGCCAATAAATACGAAGAGAGGTCTGAACATGTCGGGGCTTGTTCGGAGGGAAAAGGAACGTCCTTGTGGCGGGGGTCGATAACCAGCTTTACACTCAGACCACCGCCGCTACCATGGGTTCGCCATGTCGACATTAGATGAAGAAGATCGCCGCGAATACTACCGTATCGAGGATTCGATCGCACTGGAAATTCGGCCCCTGTCCGCTCCCGAAGCCGCAGGCCAGGAAGTGTTGCAGGATGCTTCCCCGCTCTTCAACCTGCTCAGCGAGCTGCACCTGAGCGAATTCGAGTCGCAGCACCTGCTGCGCCAGATCAGCGAGCGCGACCGGAACCTCGCGGCGTTCCTGAAATCCCAGAACAAACGCATCGATCTGCTCAGTCAGGTGATCGCCATCACCGTGCTCGGGCAGATCGGCGAGCCGCAGCCAGTGATCATCTCCGAGGGCGGCGTCGACTTCCAGCACCCGACCCCAATCGCCACGGGCGCGCACCTGTCGGTGAAACTGGTGTTGATGCCGCAAGCCCTGGGCCTGTTGCTGCGAGCGCGGGTCACCCATTGCGACCGCAAGGGCGACGGCTACGACGTCGGCACCGAGTTCGAACGCCCGACCGATGCCCAGCGCCAACTGCTGGCCCGCTACATTTTGCAGAAGCAGGCCCAGGAACGACGCCTGGCCCGCGAACAAGAATCAGGCATTTAACTGTCTCAGGCATTTAATTAAGGAAGAACCGTGACCCTCATCTACGGCCATCGCGGCGCCAAGGGCGAAGCACCGGAAAACACCCTGACCAGCTTTCAGGAATGCCTCAAGCACGGCGTGCGCCGTTGCGAACTGGACTTGCACCTGTCGAAGGATAACGAGCTGATGGTCATCCACGACCCGACGCTCAAGCGCACCACCGACCGGCGCGGCAAAGTCGTCGAGCACACCGCGGCCGAACTGGTGACCTACGACGCGCGCAAGGGCGGCCCGGGCTGGATCAAGCCGTGCCCGATTCCGACCCTGGAAGAATTGTTCGAGAAATGCGACTTCGAGCACTGGCAGCTGGAAGTCAAAAGCGCATCACGCACCCGCGCCGCGACCACGGTGCTGGCGATTCGCGAGATGGCCCAGCGTTTCGGCCTGCTCGAAAAGGTGACGATCACCTCGAGTTCACGGGAAGTATTGAAAGCCGCGCTGGACCTGGTGCCGGACGTGTCCCGCGGACTGGTGGCCGAGTACGCCTGGCTGGACCCGTTGAAGGTCGCGCAAAGCTATGGCTGTGAGATCCTGGCGCTGAACTGGACCCTGTGTACGCCGGAACGCCTGCAGAAGGCGCAGCGCCAGGGGCTGCATGTGTCGGTGTGGACAGTCAACGAGCCCGCGCTGATGCGCAGACTCGCCGACTTCGGCGTTGACAGCCTGATTACAGACTTTCCCGGTTTGGCCAGCGCCACCCTCGAGAATTGCTGAAATCGGTCTCCCCGGCCGGCTCAGGCCACCGGCCGGAGCCGCTCAAAAAAGCCGGTTGAGGCCGTCGTACGCCGCGACCCGATAGGCTTCGGCCATGGTCGGGTAGTTGAACGTCGTGTTGACGAAGTATTTCAACGTGTTCAACTCGCCCGGCTGGTTCATGATCGCCTGGCCGATGTGCACGATCTCCGACGCCTGATAACCGAAGCAGTGCACGCCCAGCACTTCCAACGTCTCGCGGTGGAACAGGATCTTCAGCATGCCCTGGGGCTCGCCGGCGATCTGTGCACGGGCCATGCTCTTGAAGAACGCCTTGCCCACTTCGTACGGCACTTTGGCCTGGGTCAGCTCCTGCTCGTTCTTGCCGATCGAGCTGATCTCCGGGATGGTGTAGATGCCGGTCGGCACGTCATTCACGAAGCGCCAGCTACCGTTGTCGACAATGCTGCCAGCGGCCGAACGGCCCTGGTCGTGGGCGGCACTGGCCAGGCTCGGCCAGCCGATCACGTCGCCGGCGCCGTAGATATTCTGGATGCCGGTGCGGTAAGCCTCGTCGACTTCGATCTGGCCGCGGCTGTTGACCTTGACGCCGATGTTTTCCAGACCCAGCTGATCGGTATTGCCGGTGCGGCCGTTGCACCAGAGCAAGGCGTCGGCCTTGATTTTCTTGCCGGACTTGAGGTGCAGGATCACGCCGTTGTCGACGCCTTCAACGCGGTCGTAGTCTTCGTTGTGGCGAACAGTGATGTTGTTGTTGCTGAAGTGGTAGCTCAGGGCCTGGGAAATTTCCGAGTCGAGGAAGCTCAACAACTGACCGCGGTTGTCCACCAGTTCGACCAGCACGCCCAGGCCGCTGAAGATCGAGGCGTATTCGCAACCGATCACCCCGGCGCCGTAAACGATGAGTTTGCGCGGGGTGTGGCCGAGGCTGAGGATGGTGTCGCTATCGTAGATACGCGGGTGATGGAAATCGATGTCCGCCGGGCGATAAGGACGCGAGCCGGTGGCGATGATGATGTGCTTGGCCACCAGTTTTTCGACCACGCCGTTGGCGCAGACCACTTCGATGGTTTGCTCGTCGGCGAAGCTGCCGGTGCCGAAGAACACGTCGACACGGTTACGGGCGTAGTAGCCGGTGCGCGAAGCGACTTGTTTGGAAATGACTTTCTCGGCGCTTTTCAGCACGTCCGGGAACGAGAACCAGCGTGGCTCACCAATCGCCCGGAACATCGGGTTGGTGTTGAACTGCATGATCTGCCGGACCGAGTGACGCAGTGCCTTGGACGGGATGGTGCCCAAGTGGGTGCAGTTGCCGCCGACCTGGCGACGGCTGTCGACCATTGCCACCTTGCGCCCTGCTTTGGCGGCGTTCATTGCCGCGCCTTCTCCCGCCGGGCCGGAACCCAACACCACCACGTCGTAGTTGTAGACAGCCATGCGTACTCCTCAGAACAGGCCGCGGCGCCCTCGGCACCTGCGGCTAAATCACGCCGATCTGCGGCGTGAAGGAACAATTTGGGGCCAGTACAGAACCCGGACACAGTCTATAGAAGCGTCAACGCCGCGCACATTAACCCTTGGTCGCGTCGTAGGCTAGTTTTGCCTGCACTACAACGCCAGTCTTCAATGCGCAAATCGCCGCAATCATTCGGTTTTGCCGCCACTGAGGCGCTCAAACGCCTGATTGGTTCGCGTGACGAAACCTGTATCGGCACGAATCACAAAGAATGCACCGATGTTGTGAGTTTCGGCGTAGTCCCAGCCCCGCTCCGGGCCAAGAATCAGCAACAGCGTCGATAAGCCATCGGCCATCAACGCTGAAGGATGAATCACCGTGACGGACGCCAGCGCATGTGAGACCGGCGCACCGCTGCGGGCATCAAAGGTGTGGGAATAACGCCGCCCTCCCTGCTCGAAATAGTTACGGTAGTCGCCAGACGTCGATACGCCGAAGCCGTCCACCGCGATGATCCGCTGCGCCACTTGCTGGTCGTCCCGAGGCTCTTCGAGGGCGATATGCCAGGGCGAGCCATCGAGCTTCCTGCCCGCAGCCTTGAGTTCACCGGTGGCTTCGGCCAGATAGTTGTGGATGCCCATGGCTTCGAGTCTGGCAGCGATCCTGTCGACCGCGTAACCCGCCGCGATGCTGTTGAAATCGACCTCGACGGCGGCGTCCTTGCACAGCTGATCGCCTTCGATGCGCAGGTGTTGATAACCCACGCGCTGCCGTGCCTCGGCCAAGGCTTGGTCGGTCGGGACTTTTTCCTCGCGGGCCTGCGGGCCAAATCCCCAGAGATTGAGCAGCGGCTCTACCGTGAGGTCGTAGGAGCCTTCGCTTTGTTCTGACAGTTGCTCGCCGAAGCGAACCAATTCAAGGACCGGTGCCGGCATTGTCTGACACCGATTGGCGGGCAGGTCGTTGAAACGTTCGATGTCCGAATCGCTGCGGTAGGTCGACATTTGCCGGTCGACTTCAGCGAGGATCTTTTCGACCTCGACGCGGACGTCTGCCGGGGCGGGAAGACCGGGGTGGCGCAGGTATTTGATCGAATAGGTGCTGCCCATGGTCGGGCCGCCGAAACCTTCCATGGCGTCGCCGTTGCCGCAGCCGGATAACGTGGCGATCAGGATCACTAAACCGCACAGCCGCCATTTCAACAAATCCTGCGTCCCCTGAAGAATCCTCTGACACAACGCCAAGGCTCGCCATTATGCATCACCCCGCAGGCTGAATTTCGACGTCCGACCGCGGTAATTCACTCCGGCTCCCAATCCACGTTGCCTAATGGCTATATCGTTTAAGCCGCAACCTAACTAATTGTTGCCTAACCATGCCCATACACATACTGTTACAACTATGCTCGCCAAGGGAGTCTGCCCTGCTGGGCGGCGGCGAGGACGCGTCTAAATCAAGGACTTCCGACCAGACAGCTAATAGTGAGTATGTTCACATGTCCTCGAATACGGGCAAAGGCAAAGCGATTTTTCGCGTTGTCAGCGGCAATTTCCTCGAGATGTTCGACTTCATGGTCTACGGCTTTTACGCCACGGCCATTGCCAAAACCTTCTTCCCTGCCGACAGCGCTTTCGCGTCCCTGATGCTCTCGCTGGCCACCTTCGGTGCCGGTTTCCTCATGCGTCCGCTGGGTGCCATTTTCCTCGGTGCCTACATTGACCGTCATGGTCGCCGCAAAGGCTTGATCATTACCCTGGCGATGATGGCGGCCGGTACGGTATTGATTGCCTGCGTGCCGGGTTACGCCACCCTGGGTGTCGCCGCGCCGCTGATCGTGCTGTTCGGTCGACTGCTGCAAGGTTTCTCCGCCGGCGTGGAACTGGGCGGTGTGTCGGTGTACCTCGCGGAAATCTCCACACCGGGCCGCAAAGGCTTCTTTGTCAGCTGGCAGTCCGCCAGCCAGCAAGCGGCGGTGGTGTTTGCCGGTTTGCTCGGGGTCGGCCTGAACCACTGGCTCAGCCCGGAACAGATGGGCGACTGGGGCTGGCGCGTGCCGTTCCTGATCGGTTGCATGATCGTGCCGGTGATCTTCGTGATTCGTCGCTCGCTGGAAGAAACGCCCGAGTTCCAGGCACGGAAACACCGCCCTACCCTGCGGGAAATCGTCCGTTCGATCGGTCAGAACTTTGGCATCGTCATTGCGGGCATGGCCCTGGTGGTGATGACCACAGTGTCGTTCTACCTGATCACCGCCTACACCCCGACCTTCGGTAAAGCCGAACTGCACCTGTCTGATCTGGATGCCTTGCTGGTGACGGTATGCATCGGCCTGTCGAACTTCTTCTGGCTGCCGGTGATGGGCGCCGTGTCTGACAAGATCGGACGAAAACCCCTGCTGCTGGCGGCGACCATTCTGGCGATCCTCACCGCCTACCCGGCCCTGTCGTGGCTGGTGGCGAACCCAAGCTTCAGTCATTTGCTGATTGTCGAACTGTGGTTGTCGTTCCTGTATGGCTCGTACAACGGTGCCATGGTCGTGGCGCTGACCGAGATCATGCCGGTGGAAGTTCGTACGACCGGGTTCTCATTGGCCTACAGCCTGGCGACCGCAACCTTTGGCGGGTTCACGCCAGCCGCGTGCACCTACCTGATTCATGTGCTGGACAACAAGGCAGCGCCGGGGATCTGGCTCAGCGGCGCAGCCGTGCTGGGGTTGATTGCGACGCTGGTGCTGTTCCGTGGCAACAAGCATGAACTGCGGACGGCGCAGGCAGCGGTGGCGGGCGGCGCCTGATAGATCGCCTTCGCGGGCAAGCCCGCTCCCACAGGATCCGGCACATTACCCTGTGAGAGCGGGCTTTCCCGCGAAGAGGCCCTCAAAAACACCAGGAATTCATCGCTCCGCCACCTTCAACGCCCCACTCCACCCGCCACCCAACGCCTTGTACAACGTCACCTGATTGATCTCCCGCGCCAGCTCCAACTGCGCCCATTTCTGCTGCGCATCAAACAACGACCGCTGCGCATCCATGGTGGAAAAGTAACTGTCCAGACCCGCCTCGAAGCGCAACCGCGACTGCCGATACGCCTCCTGATAATCCCCCACCAGCTTCTTCTGATACGCCACCTGCGTCAGCATTTCCTGCCGTGCATTCAACGCATCGGCCGCCTCGCGAAACGCGTTCTGCACAGTGGCTTCATACGCTGCGGCTTGCCCGTCAAACCGCGCATGACTGGCATCCACCTGCGCCCGCCGTGCACCGCCGTCAATCAAAGGCAACGTCCCCGCCAGCGCCACCGACCAGAATTCCGCCGGGCCACTGAGCAGCCGGGAAAAGTCGCCGGTCAGGCTACCCAGCGCCGAGGTCAGGGAAAACGTCGGGAAATACGCCGTGCGAGCAGCGCCGATATCGGCATTGGCTGCGCGCAACTGCGCTTCGGCGGACATGATGTCGGGTCGGCGCTCCACCAGCGACGACGGCAACCCGGCGGGCACATCCAGCGTCGCCATCTGCTCACCCAGTGCGCCGGTCGGCAGCAGATTCACCGGCACTGGTTGCCCCACCAGCACCCGCAATGCGTTGCTGTTTTGCGCCACTTGCATGCGATAGGTGTTGACCTGCACCGCCGCGGTGTTGGTTTGCGCATCCGCCTGGTGTACGTCGATCCGAGCGCTGGAGCCCAGGTTGAAACTCTTGCGCAGCAACTGGCCGTAACGGTCCTGGGATTGGTAAGTGTTCTGCGCGAGATCAAGCAAATGCTGATTGGCCTTGAGGCTCAACCAAGTGCTGGCCACTTCGCCGATGAGCGCCAGCCGCGCGGTTTGATAATCCGCCTCGGACGCCTCGAAGCGTGCCCCGGCAGCGTTGCGCTGGCTGCGGATGCGACCAAACAGATCCAGCTCGTAGGACGTGAACCCGCCGGTTGCCTGAAACGTGTTGGCGATGCTGCCGGCGCTGTCGCCACCGTTCGGCGTGCGCACCAACGGCGGCAGCTTGCTGCGTCCGGCATAGGTGTCGATACCAATCGTAGGAAAAAGCCCCGACCGCGCGCTGTCGTACCCGGCTCGCGCCTCTTCGACGCTGGCCGCGAACTGGCGCAGGCTACGGTTGTTGGCCAAGGCCATTTCGATCAACTGGCGCAGTCGGTCATCGACCACAAAGCCCCGCCAATCCTTGTCGAACGCCTGCTTGCCGACGCAGCACTCGCCAGCCGTGTTGGCCGGCCATTGCTGGTCGATGGGTGCGTCAGGTTTCTCGTAGGTCGGCTCCAGCGAACAGCCACCGATCAACAGCAACGACATGAAGAGCAATGACCACAGGCCAGAGCGGCCCACACTGAGGTGCGGCAAGGCGTGTTTCCGCGAACGCACGCTGACTGGCCGCCAACGATGCCGGGGCACGTAGGACGCTGACTTGATCGCTGCTGGCAAACGCGGCGTCGTGCGTTTCTCACCGATCAAAGAACGACGCAGCAAGGTGCCGAACGCCAGCGCCGGGTCGGCCTTGCTGACGACGTTTATCGTCGCGTCACTGAACAGCCGCGCGATCAAACGTCGCCGCAGCGCCTCATCGAGTTCGGCAAACCTCAGGCCCAGGCGATTTTCGTCGTGATTGCGCATGACCTCGACCTCAAGCCAGCCCAGCTTGTCGATCCACATCTCGCCACACAGGCCCGGTTTGATCGAAGACGCGAAAGCGCAGTGAAACGATGCACCGCTGAGGGAAATATCCAGCAGGCGACCGGGCAGGACCTTGCCGCCGAAGCGCAAACCGCTGGCTTTGTCGAACGGAAAACGTTCTTCGCCATGCAGCCGTGGACGATCGACACAGGCCACCAGGGTCGCCAGGTTGTAGACCAGCGCCACCACCGTCCAGCACAGGTTGAACAGCATATTGCCGTCGAATGCAGCAGCCGAGCTGATGGCGATGTAAGCACCGAACTGCGAAAACACCGTCAAGGCGAAAAAGAACCCGAACAGCTTCCAGTGCACCATGGTTTTCGTCCGGTCCAATCCCTTCGCGGTGACTTTGAACGGTCGCCCGAAGGGACGAATCATCGCGCTGGCGATGGTGGCCGTGACGGCGAGCGAGGCAACGATCTGCGTAACCTCGGTGAAAATCGGCAAGGTGCGCCGATCGGTGACCCAGGTGCCGTAGCCCCAGAACGCAATCAGCGCCGGCATGCCAAACGCGAGGAAATCCACCGGATTGGCGTAGAACCCAGCAATGCCGAAGTACCAATACAGCACCGGTGATACCAGCATCATCAAAATGAACGGCTTAGAAAACCAGTGCATCAGCCCGTGAATGTAGTGCAACCGGTCATTGAGCGTGTAACCGCCGCCCCGCAAAGGCCCGTCCTTGAGCAGCGCCACCTGAATGGTGCCGAGACACCAGCGGCCGCGCTGGTTGATGTATTCGGTCAGTCCCTCGGCTGACAAGCCGATCGACAGCCGCTCGTTCAGCCAGCGGGTGACGTAGCCTTTCTGCAGCAATCGATACGTGGTGTAGATGTCTTCGCAGACTGAACCTGTAGGAAAACCGCCGATTTCATCGATCAAATCGCGCCGCACCACGAAGGACGTGCCCACGCAAAATGCCGCATCCCAGCCATCCTTCGCCGGTTGAAATACATCGAAGAACACCCGCTGCTCATCCACCCAGCAGTCCGACGTGCCCAGGTTATGCTGGATCGGATCAGGGTTGTAATAGAACTGCGGCGTCTGCACCAGGCCGACTTTCGGGTCGTCGAACAAACCCAGGGTGCGCATCAGGATCGGCTGCTGCGGAGCGAAGTCGGCGTCGAGCACCAGGATGTATGGCGCATTGCTGCCGGCCGCCGATTGACGCAAGCCGTTGTTCAGGTTGCCGGCCTTGGCGTGTGAATTGTCCGGGCGCCGCGCATATTGCACGCCGACCTCGGCACAGTAATCGCGCAACCAGTCACGGCGTGTGTCGTCGAGTACCCAGATAGTGAAGTTGGGGTAGTCGATAGCCTGGGCAGCGATAATGGTTTTCTCGAGGATCTCCAGGCCTTCGTTGTAAGTGGCGATGAATATGTCCACCGCGGGCGCCGTTGAGCCTTGCGCGCGCAACCGGCGCTCTCCCGCATCAGCGTCTTTGCTGTGATCCGAACGACAGAGCATGACGACAATGGAAAACAGCGTGTAACCGATCGCCAGCATTTCGAAAAACAAAAAAGTGTAGGCCCAGACCGTGGCAAACCCGGAGTGACCGTCGGGCAGGGTGTCGCGAATCCGCCACGCCGCGTAATTGACCAGCAACAGTGCGGTGACGGCGCCAAACCCCGCTCGCGCAGCCCATTGGTCCCGGTGCGTCAGGCAGGTGAACAGGATCACCAGCGCCAGCGTCCAGAAGTTGATTTGCAGCAGTTGCATCGAGTCCAGTGCCTGCATGTCAGTCAGCCTCCATCGAACCGGTAAAGGGATTGACGCCCGTGGCCGCAATCGCCGCCCACGCCGTGGCGCCCAAGTGAGGCAGGTGGTAATAAAAGAAATCGTTGGTGACGGAGTCCGGACCGATGGCCAGTCCGGTACTGATGCGCGCCGCCGGTGTCGCAAACAGCCAGCCATCGCCCGCCTCCTGGGCGAGCAACACGCTCCACAGCGGCTGCGCCTTGTCACTCAGGCCATTCAATTGCGCGACGGCGGCCGCTTGCGCCGTGCCTTCGGTCCATAAGCCGTCGGGATCGCGATTGAAACCGTATCCATCACCGGCCCGATGCGCCTGATCAATAAATGCGAAGACGCGCCGCCAGTCCTTGGGCGGATCCTGCAAGGCGATCAGCGGCCAGATCTGCGCGTCCAGTCCTGAACGCACGCGGTCGGAGGTCTGACCATCGGCGCCGGTGCCAATCAGAAACCGACCTTCCCCGGCGTCCCACTGGCTGGAGACGAATTGCCGGGCAATCCGTGCCTGTTGCGCCGAGCCCGCATCCGGCGCCACTGCATCGAGTGCCGACCACGCCGCGGCCAGGTCAACGTTATGCTCCGTGGACTTCCAGTTCTGTTGGACCTGTTTGGAGAAGTAGCCGTAGTAGCCACCACTGAAACCCGCCGGCGATTGACCGTCGAAGGTGTTTGCCTGCGACCAGTGCAGGACTTTTCTGGCGGCCTCCAGGTAGGACTCCTCGCCGCTTTGGCGAAAAGCCTCCAGCAGGGCCAATGCCGCCCACGCCTGATTGCCGGTGGCGCTGCTGACCTGATACGCATCCTGGTTCCAGGCGTTGCGCTCGGTGCTCCAGTAACCAGGCAACTTCATCGAAGGCATACCCACCGGGCCGGCGGCGTAGGCGTTACGCAACCGGCCGTCCTGATATTCGGGGTCGTGCCGGGTCGCGAACACCAACGCATCGGCGATCCGCCGCGCCGATTCGGCTTTGCCACAGGCAAACAACGCGATGCTGGCCAACGCATTGTCGTAAGTGAACGCCACACCGCGCAGAGCCAGGATGGGTGCGGGTTGTCCATTCAACGGAGGATAACTGGCCACCAGTACCGGACCCGCCGACTGCGAGGTCACCGCCCGATCCAGTGCCGCGCACGTGCCCGCCATCAGTTGCGGCCGGGCTTGCGTGGCCAGTGCCGATGCTCCGCTGCCGATCAGGATCACGCTGACGATTCCCCGCAAAATGCCCTTCATGGTCGCGACACCTCGGCGCTGGCCCACAATCCCGGATTGCAGGTCATGGCGCGCTGGCTCTCGGTGAGGTCAGCAGCAAACGTGCCGACCACGTACACCGAATTTTGCTCGGCATACGGAAAAGGCACGCTGTAGGTGTTGGCGCGAATGTCCGAAGCGCTGGACAACAGCTGCACCACACTGGCCTTGAGCGGTTCAGCGAGGCCGCGGATTTTCACGGTCAGCACGCTGTCGCGGTCAAATTTGCTGGCCATGCGCTCGGGAAACACCGCGATCACATAGCTTTGCCCGCAATCGGTGGCACGCAGCAAGGTCGATCCCGCCTGCACCAGCGTACCCTGTGGCGCCAGCAGTTCTTGCACGGTGCCGGGTGAATAGGCCACGACGTCGTAACCGGCCATCAACTTGACCCGGTTCTGTTCGGTCGCAATCAATTGGTTGAGGTTGTCGAGTTCCTGTTGATAGGTCGCCCGATTGCGCGCCTGATTCTCCAGGCTGAGTTTCAGCGTGGTCATTTGCGCCGTGAGGTCGAACATGCGCAGTTGATCAGGATCGAGGTACACCTGTTGATTGGCGGCACTGACATCGCCGTCATTGATCCGCAATTGCGAGCGCACCGATTCCGCCGCACCTTGCAAGGACGCCAGTTGGGCTTTGGATGAAGCGACCACCGCGCCGCTCACCGCCCCTTGCACAAACAATTCGAGATTGCGCTCGACGGTTTCCTGAGCATCCATCAGCCGCGCACTCGCCGCACTGCTTTCGGCTTTCAGGGCTTTTTGGGTGAAGAGCTGGCGGGTATGAAACGCGGTTTGATACTGCTGGCTGGTTTTTTCCAGCGCCTCGTAATACTGCTGGTCATGCTCGGCCTGGCTGGCCGAAGAAGACAGCTGTTGTTCAAGGGTGAGACGTCGCGTTTGCAACGTCAGCAAGGTTTCCTGATTCGCTCGCGGATTTTCCACCACGGCGATCTTCTGGCCCTGGACAAACGTCGCGCCCGGCTTGACGTCCAGCGCACTCACCACGCCGTCAATCGGTGTCGTCAGCAGAATGACTGGCGCGTTCAAAATTGCCCGCGTGGCAGAGGCCGACACCAAGGGCATCAACAGCGTCGACAACAGCAGCCAGATGATAAATCCGAGAACTCCCAAACCCACCAGACGGGGTAACAACGACAATAGCCTTGAGCGTTCTTCAGCCATGTTCAGCTCTCCCGATAGACCAACCGCGTAAAGTCAGGCGACAGAAGGCCATGACCACGAAACACTATTGGCAGGGTGAGCAATGCGAATGAGTTTTCTGGACGGCAACTAAGCCGACGCTGTTTGTCTGGATTTATTGTGATGTGAGCAGGAATGAGATTCCTGTCTTTTTGGAGAGTTGCTGAACAGCGCGGTGCCGGGCGCCCTTGGCAGAGCGGGCGATGTTATTGCCGACACTAGGTTCAGCGCTTTGGAGTGTCAAGCATTCGAACCCAACAATTAAATGACGCCAAATATGTAACGCACGCTGAATTGGATCCGCTTTAGTTATTTCCACAGTACTAACGGGCAACCGCTTATTTTTAATGAATGTTTTTTATTTAATGGCGCATTGAACTTTGTATCAGAATTTCAATAATTCTTAATGGTTAATCGACAAGATAAAAACGATATAAGGAAACCCCAAAAAAAACACCCCGAGCTAAGTCGGGGCGTTTCAAGTGCGGCTAAACGCTTAGCGCGGGAAAGCTGGCGGGTTTACACCGGCCATGTCTTCCATCACGCGAACCACCTGGCAGCTGTAACCGAATTCGTTGTCGTACCAAACGTACAGAACAACGCGGTTGTCTTGGGTGATGGTCGCTTCCGCGTCCACTACGCCTGCGTGGCGCGAGCCCACGAAGTCGGTGGAAACCACTTCCTGCGAATTGACGTAGTCGATTTGCTTATGCAGATCGGAGTGCAGCGCCATGTAACGCAGGTAATCGTTCATTTCTTCGCGAGTGGCGGCTTTCTCGAGGTTCAGGTTGAGAATGGCCATCGACACGTTTGGCGTCGGAACGCGGATCGCGTTGCCGGTCAGCTTGCCGGCCAGCTCAGGCAAGGCCTTGGCAGCTGCGGTGGCCGCACCGGTCTCGGTGATTACCATGTTCAATGCGGCGCTACGGCCACGGCGATCGCCTTTGTGGAAGTTGTCGATCAGGTTCTGGTCGTTGGTGTACGAGTGAACCGTTTCAACGTGACCGTTGACGATGCCGAACTTGTCGTTGACCGCTTTCAGCACCGGCACGATGGCATTGGTGGTGCAGGAAGCGGCGGAAACGATCTTGTCTTCAGCAGTGATTTCGCCGTGGTTGATGCCGTGAACGATGTTCTTCAGCTTGCCTTTGCCAGGCGCGGTCAGAACAACGCGGTCGATACCCGGGCAGGCCAGGTGCTGGCCCAGGCCGTCGGCGTCACGCCATACGCCGGTGTTGTCCACCAGCAGCGCGTCTTTGATACCATACTGGGTGTAATCCACTTCAGTCGGGTTTTTCGCGTAGATAACCTGGATCAGGTTGCCGTTGGCGGTGATGGTGTTGTTTTCTTCATCAATGGTGATGGTGCCGTTGAACGAACCATGAACCGAATCGCGGCGCAGCAGGCTGGCGCGTTTGGTCAGGTCGTTTTCGGCGCCTTTGCGCACCACGATGGCACGCAGGCGCAGACCGTCGCCGCCACCGGTTTTTTCGATCAGGATACGTGCCAGCAGACGACCGATACGACCGAAGCCGTACAGCACGACGTCGGTGCCTTTACGGGCGGAAACGTTTTGCTGGCCAACCACGTCAGCCATTTCTTCCCGGACGAACTGCTCGGCAGTGCGGCCCTTGCCTTCGTTACGGAATTTGAACGCCAACTTGCCCAAATCTACCGAAGCTGCGCCGAGCTTGAGCTCGCTCATGGCTTTAAGCAGCGGGAATGTTTCGTGGACGGAGAGTTCGCTGTCGTCGGTGGAGCGGTGGCGAGCAAAGCGGTGGGCTTTGAGAATCGCGATGACAGACTGGTTGATCAGGCTGCGGCCATAGATCGAGCTCACCACGTTGTTATTGCGGTAGAGCTGACCAATAAGCGGAATCATCGCTTCTGCGAGTGCTTCACGGTCGATCCATTCACCAAGACACTGGTCGGGCTTCTGAGTCACGGGAACCTTCCACATGTAGGGGCAGAAAAAAGGGGCTACATTATGCCGCCGTGTGCCTCTCGTAGCAATGCGCGCCTGTCGTGCGATCGGTAACAAATTTCCCTGCAAAAAAATCACACACCGTTGAAGCCCAGTAAAACCGTGGCTTTCAGCGCAGTCATTTTTTTGGAGACATCGCTATCTTGTCCGTAACCCTCCGTAACACTCAGTCGTTTTGCCACTACATAATCGGTCATTTTCAGGCAAAAACCGGCGGATTTTGTCTTTACCACTACATTTCGCAAACCTGCGTAATAGACGCAGTCTGCAACTGACAGGCGGCACCCGGGGCCGCTACAATTACCGACTTTGTCGCAACGCTTGGAGCTCAACCTTCCGTGCCCGTTCTGCGTCTACCGCTTCTCCCTGCCGCGGCAGGTAAACAGCATTGGGGCAACCTGCCCGGTGCCGCCCTGAGCCTGGCCATCGCCGAGGCTGCCAGCGCTGCCAAGCGCTTTACCCTGCTGCTGACTGCCGACAGCCAAAGTGCCGAACGGCTGGAACAGGAGCTGAGTTTCTTCGCTCCGGATTTGCCGGTGCTGCATTTCCCGGACTGGGAAACGCTGCCCTACGATCTGTTCTCGCCGCACCAGGACATCATTTCCCAGCGCATCGCGGCCTTGTATCGATTGCCGGAGTTGAGTCATGGCGTGCTGGTGGTGCCGATCACCACGGCCCTGCACCGCCTGGCGCCGACCAAATTCCTGCTCGGCAGCAGCCTGGTCCTGGACGTCGGCCAGAAGCTCGATGTCGAGCAAATGCGCACTCGGCTCGAGGCCAGTGGCTATCGCTACGTCGACACGGTCTACGAGCACGGCGAATTCACCGTCCGCGGCTCGCTGATCGATCTGTTCCCGATGGGCAGCAAACTGCCGTTCCGGATTGACCTGTTCGACGACGAAATCGAAACGCTGCGGACCTTCGACCCGGAAAACCAGCGCTCCATCGACAAGGTGGACACCGTTCGCCTGCTGCCGGCGAGAGAGTTTCCGCTGCAAAAGGATGCGGTCACTCGTTTCAAGGCACGCTTCCGTGAGCGCTTCGATGTCGACTTCCGTCGCTGCCCGATCTTCCAGGACCTGAGCAGCGGGATTACCCCGGCGGGCATCGAGTACTACCTGCCGCTGTTTTTCGACGAAACGTCCACGCTCTTCGACTACCTGCCCCAGGACACGCAAGTGTTTTCCCTGCCAGGCATCGAGCAAGCCGCAGAAAACTTCTGGAACGATGTGCGCAATCGTTATGAAGAGCGCCGCGTTGACCCTTCCCGTCCTTTATTGCCGCCCGCCGAACTGTTCCTGCCGGTGGAAGACTGCTTCGCCCGCCTGAAAAACTGGCCGCGCGTGGTGGCCAGTCAGCAAGACGTTGAAACCGGCGTTGGTCGCGAACGCTTCCCCGCTCGGGCACTGCCCGATCTCGCTATCGAAGCCAAGGCCACCCAACCGTTGGCAGCGCTGGCCGGTTTCCTCGATGACTTTCCCGGTCGCGTGCTGTTTACCGCCGAGTCCGCAGGCCGTCGCGAAGTGTTGCTGGAATTGCTGGAACGCTTGAAGCTGCGACCGAAAACCGTCGACAGCTGGCCGGACTTCGTCGCGAGCAAGGAGCGCCTGGCGATTACCATCGCGCCGCTCGACGAAGGCCTGGTGCTCGATGATCCGGCCCTGGCGCTGGTTGCCGAAAGCCCGTTGTTCGGTCAGCGGGTGATGCAGCGCCGGCGCCGCGAAAAACGCGCCGATGCCAACAACGATGCAGTCATCAAGAATCTCACCGAGCTGCGCGAAGGTGCGCCGGTGGTGCACATCGATCACGGTGTCGGTCGCTACCTGGGACTCGCAACCCTGGAAATCGACGACCAGGCCGCCGAGTTCCTGACCCTGCAATACGCCGAAGGCGCCAAGCTGTACGTGCCAGTGGCCAACCTGCACCTGATCGCCCGTTACACCGGCAGCGACGATGCCTTGGCGCCGCTGCATCGCCTCGGCTCGGAAACCTGGCAGAAAGCCAAACGCAAAGCCGCCGAACAGGTGCGCGACGTGGCGGCCGAATTGCTCGACATCTATGCCCGCCGCGCCGCGCGCGAAGGGTATGCCTTTGAAGATCCGAAAGCTGACTACGCGACGTTCAGTGCCGGCTTCCCGTTCGAAGAAACCCCGGACCAGCAAACCACCATCGAAGCCGTCCGCGCCGACATGCTCGCGCCGAAACCGATGGACCGGCTGGTCTGCGGCGACGTCGGCTTCGGCAAGACCGAAGTGGCGATGCGTGCCGCCTTCATCGCCGTTCATGGCGGTCGCCAAGTTGCGATTCTGGTGCCGACCACCCTGCTCGCCCAGCAGCACTACAACAGTTTCCGCGACCGCTTCGCCGACTGGCCGGTGACCGTTGAAGTGATGAGCCGCTTCAAGTCGACCAAGGAAGTCAACGCGGCGGTGGCAGACCTCGCCGAAGGCAAGATCGACATCGTCATCGGCACGCACAAACTGCTGCAAGACGACGTCAAGATCAAAAACCTCGGACTGGTGATCATCGACGAAGAGCACCGTTTCGGGGTGCGCCAGAAAGAACAACTGAAGGCGCTTCGCAGCGAAGTCGACATCCTTACGCTCACCGCCACGCCGATTCCGCGCACGCTGAACATGGCGGTGTCGGGCATGCGCGACCTGTCGATCATCGCCACGCCGCCGGCACGTCGCCTGTCGGTGCGGACCTTCGTCATGGAGCAGAACAAGAGCACGGTCAAAGAGGCCCTGCTCCGTGAGCTGCTGCGTGGCGGTCAGGTCTACTACCTGCACAACGACGTCAAGACCATCGAGAAATGCGCCGCCGACCTCGCCGAACTGGTGCCGGAAGCACGGATCGGCATCGGTCACGGGCAGATGCGCGAACGCGAACTCGAACAGGTGATGAGCGACTTCTACCACAAGCGCTTCAACGTGCTGATCGCCTCGACCATCATCGAGACCGGCATCGACGTACCAAGCGCCAACACCATCATCATCGAGCGCGCGGACAAGTTCGGCCTGGCGCAACTGCACCAGTTGCGCGGCCGGGTCGGTCGCAGTCACCACCAGGCGTACGCCTACCTGCTGACGCCACCACGCCAGCAAATCACCGCGGATGCGGAAAAACGCCTGGAGGCGATCGCCAACACCCAGGACCTCGGCGCGGGCTTCGTGCTGGCCACCAACGACCTGGAAATCCGCGGCGCCGGCGAACTGCTGGGCGACGGTCAAAGCGGGCAGATCCAGGCCGTCGGTTTCACGCTCTACATGGAGATGCTCGAACGTGCGGTGAAATCGATCCGCAAGGGCGAACAACCCAACCTCGACCAGCCGTTGGGCGGTGGTCCCGAGGTCAACCTGCGAGTGCCGGCATTGATTCCGGAAGACTACCTGCCGGATGTGCATGCGCGCCTGATTCTGTACAAGCGCATCGCTTCGGCTACCGATGAGGAAGGCCTCAAGGACCTGCAAGTGGAAATGATCGACCGCTTTGGACTGCTGCCGGAGCCGACCAAAAACCTGATGCGCATCACCGCGCTGAAGTTGCAGGCCGAGCTGTTGGGCATCAAGAAAATCGACGGTGGTCCGCAAGGCGGCCGTATCGAGTTCGCGGCGCAGACGCCGGTCGATCCGCTGACGCTGATCAAACTGATCCAGGGCCAACCCAAACGTTACAAATTCGAAGGGGCCACGATGTTTAAATTCATGGTCCCGATGGAACGCCCGGAAGAGCGCTTTAATACTGTAGAGGCACTGCTTGAGTGCCTCGTTCCGAAAACTGCTTGAAGGACGCCGCATGCGCCTGTTCCGCTCACTGACTCTGCTGCTGACCCTGGCCACGCCCGCGGCTTTTGCCGATGATCTGTATCAGATTGAAATGATTCTGGTCCGGCAAAACGCCGTGCCCGCGATTGTCAGCCGCGCCGCACCGGAAGACTGGGCTGCCGGTGCCCAGCCCATCAGCCCTGAGAGCCTGCGCACGCCGAGCCTGAATGGCGAAGTGGAAAAGCTCACCGCCAGCAACGATTACACCGTGTTGCTACACAAGGCCTGGCAACAGAACCTCGGCGAAGAGGCGAGCAAAATCGCGGTCAGCGACGGCACGGAACAGTTCGGCCAATTCCCGATCGAGGGCACGTTGAGCCTGAAACTGGGGCGCTTCACCGACGTCGATGCCGACTTCTGGGTCAACCAGATCGACAGCAATGGCCTGGTCACCGCCAGCGAACGCCTCAAGCAGGAAAGCCACACCAAGAACGGCCTGCTGAACTTCCTCGACAATGGCCACCTTGGCCTGCTGATCAAGATCACCTCGCTCACCGCCCCTGCGCCTCGGCCAGTCCCCGATGAAATTCCGGACTGATTGAGTCCTTATGCCCGCGACCCTGAGCAAACCCCTCGCACCGTCCTGGGTCAGCCGCTTCAAGGAACAAAGCCTGGAGCGCGGCCGTCGCTACGCGCTGGAGAACCGCGTCAGGATCATTGAGGCCGGCGACGCAACGATTGCTGCCGTGTGCGAAGGTTCTGGCGGTAACGTCTACCGTCAGACCATTCGCCTGCGCGAGTCGGCCAAAGCCACACTGCTGATGGTCGATGCCACGTGTACCTGCCCGGTTCGCAGCAACTGCAAGCATTGCGCGGCCGTGTTGCTGAAAGTGCAGGAAACCCTCGCCTACCCCGCCGCCGCGCAAGACGCCGAACTGCTGGAGAAACTTCAGGCGGTCCTGGAAAACCGCAGCCCGAAAGCGCCTCCGCAAGTGCTGGTGGACAACGTGCAACCCGTGCCGCGCCTGTGGCTGGCGAGCATCGAGTTCAGCGCCTTCGAACCGCGCAACGGCAAGATGCAACGCTACATCCAGCACCGCGCGGCGCTGTCCTTCAGCTACCTGGATGAATACGTCTGCGGGCAGAAGAATACTGACATCCTGATTCGCCAGGAAACGCAGACCTTACGGATAAAACGCCACCCGGAAGTGGAACAGGCCTACAGGGAACAGTTGCGAATTCTCGGCTTCAAGGTCGCCACCCGGCAAAGTAAAGCGCTACCGGAAAGTGCCGGCGAACTCTATGAAATGGTCAACGACAGCGCCTGGCTGACCTTCACGCTCAATGAATTGCCGAAGCTGCGCACCCAGGGCTGGGAATTGCAGATCGACGAGGATTTCGGTTTCGACCTGACCGCCGTGGACGACTGGTACGCTACCGTGGAGCAGGCGCCGGAGCGCGACTGGTTCGATCTGGAGCTGGGGATCATCGTCAACGGCGAGCGGCTGAGCCTGCTGCCGATCCTGCTGAACCTGATGCGCTCCCACACCGAAATCCTCAACCCGGAACGCCTCGCTCGGCGTCGCGACGACGAGCTGATCCTGGTAAACATCCCCAATCGCCCCAACTCCGAATATGGCCCGCTCCAGGTAGCCCTGCCCTTCGGTCGCTTGAAACCGGTGCTGGCGACCCTCGGCGAGTTCTACCTGCAGGAGCCCGGCGAAACCACGCTGCGCCTGAGCAAGGCCGATGCGATTCGCTTGAACCCGCTGGAGGACATGCCGCTGCTGTGGGAAGGCGGCGAGCAGATCCGTACCTTTGCCCAGCGCCTGCGCGACATCAAGGACTACACCGCAACGGCGCCCGACGGCCTCAACGCGACCTTGCGTCCGTACCAGCTGGAAGGTTTGAGCTGGATGCAATCGCTGCGGCAACTGGAAGTGGGCGGAATTCTCGCGGACGACATGGGCCTGGGCAAAACCCTACAGACCCTGGCCCATGTGCTTAGCGAAAAAAACGCCGGACGCCTTGATCGGCCGTGCATGGTGGTGATGCCCACCAGTCTGATTCCCAACTGGCTCGACGAAGCGGCGCACTTCACGCCGCAGCTCAAGGTGCTGGCGCTGTATGGCGCCAGTCGTAAAAAGCATTTCGAGCATCTGGCCGATTACGACCTGATCCTGACCACCTATGCGCTGCTGCCCAAAGATGTCGAACGCCTGGCCGCGCAGCCCTTGCATGTGCTGGTGCTGGACGAAGCGCAGTACATCAAGAACCCGAACAGCAAAGCCGCCCAGGCCGCGCGCGAACTGAACGCGCGCCAGCGCCTGTGCCTGAGTGGTACGCCACTGGAAAACCACTTGGGTGAACTGTGGTCGTTGTTTCACTTCCTGCTACCCGGTTGGCTTGGCGACGTCAAAAGCTTCAACCGCGATTACCGCGTGCCGATTGAAAAGCGCGCCAGCGAGGTACGACTCCAGCACCTGAACGGGCGGATCAAACCGTTTCTGCTACGCAGGACCAAAGAGCAAGTGGCGACGGAATTGCCGCCGAAGACCGAGATCATCCACTGGGTCGAACTCAACGAAGCCCAGCGCGATGTGTACGAGACCATGCGCCTGGCCATGGACAAGAAGGTTCGCGACGAGATCACTCGCAAAGGTGTGGCGCGCAGCCAGATCATCATCCTTGAGGCGCTGCTGAAGCTGCGTCAGGTGTGCTGTGACCTTCGACTGGTCAACGACGCTGCCCTGCCGACGCGCGGCAGCACCTCGGGCAAACTCGATAGCCTGATGGAAATGCTTGAGGAATTGTTCGAGGAAGGCCGGCGGATTCTGCTGTTTTCCCAGTTCACTTCAATGCTCGCGCTTATTGAAGTCGAACTGAAGAAACGCGGCGTCGACTATGCGCTGCTGACGGGCCAGACCCGTGACCGACGCTCGCCAGTGAAAGACTTCCAGAGCGGCAAGCGTCAGATCTTTCTGATCAGTTTGAAGGCGGGTGGCGTAGGCTTGAACCTGACGGAAGCGGACACGGTGATTCACTACGATCCGTGGTGGAACCCGGCGACAGAGAACCAGGCGACCGACCGTGCCTACCGTATCGGCCAGGAGAAACCGGTGTTCGTGTACAAGATGATTGCCCGTGGCACGGTCGAGGAGAAAATTCAGCATCTGCAGAAGGAAAAGTCCGACCTCGCGGCTGGCGTGCTGGATGGACGCAAGGCCGGGGACTGGAAGTTGCAGAGTGATGATATTGAGGCGTTGTTTGCGCCGTTGCCGGAGAAGCTGGAGACCCGCTGAGTCTATGGCGCCTGATAAATTGTCATCGCGAGCAGCGCTCGATCCCACAAGGGATCGTGTTTACCTCGGGGCAACACACAATCCCTGCTCGCGAAGGGGTCAACTCACTGAAAAACCCGCCTCAGCCCTTCAACACTCGAGCCAACGTCGACTTGACCTTACCCATCCCGTCATGCAAAGCCTGCTCGATTTCCGCCATGCTGATCACCGCCGTCGACTTGCCCGCCGCCGGGTTCACCACCAGCGCCAGACAGGCGTAATCCAGCTCCAACTCACGGGCCAGTGCCGCTTCCGGCATTCCGGTCATGCCGACGATGTCGCAGCCGTCACGCTCCAGCTTCGCGATTTCAGCGACAGTTTCCAGACGAGGACCCTGCGTGCAGGCGTACACGCCCTGACTGCTGTAATCCACACCTTCGGCAGCCAACGCCGCGATCAGCTGCTGACGCAGCGGCTCGCTGTAGGGGTAGCTGAAGTCAATATGGGTGACGTGCTCCAGATCATCGGCAAAATAGGTGTGCCGGCGACCGCTGGTATAGTCGATCAGCTGATGCGGCACGCAAAAATGCCCGGTGCCCATCGCCGCATGAATCCCACCGACGGCGTTGACCGCGAGGATCGCTTCGGCACCGGCCTGTTTCAGTGCCCAGAGATTGGCCCGGTAGTTGACCTGATGCGGCGGGAAACGGTGCGGATGACCATGGCGTGCCAGGAACAGCACTTCCTTGCCGGCGTACTCACCCACTTGCACCTCGGCAGAAGGCGCGCCGTAAGGGGTGTCCACCGCCAGTGACTGACGAATGTCCAGACCTTCGAGTTGAGTCAGGCCGGTGCCACCGATAATCGCGTAAACCGTCATAACGTAAAGTCCTTATTCAATCAGTTGAGCTTCTTTGAGCGCGCCGATGGCTGTCAGCCAGCGCGGGTCTTGACGGTATTCAGTGCTCGCATACGCCTGGCCGCGCATCCGCGCAATGCGCTCGGACGGTTTGATCTGCAGACGCTGAGCGGCGCTCAAGGCGAGTTCCGCTGCCGCGCGGTCGTTGCATACCAGGCCCATGTCACAGCCGGCGCTGAAGGCCGCTTCGATACGATTGGCGGCGTCACCGACCACGTGGGCGCCGGCCATCGACAGGTCGTCGCTGAAAATCACGCCATCAAATTGCAGCTCGCCGCGCAGAATGTCCTGCAACCAGCGACGGGAGAAGCCGGCTGGCTGGGAATCGACTTGCGGGTAGATCACGTGGGCCGGCATGACCGCGGCCAGCTGCTTGCTCAGCCGGGCGAACGGCACCAGATCGTTGGCGCGGATCTCGTCGAGGCTACGTTCGTCATTCGGGATCGCGACGTGGGAATCCGCCTCGGCCCAGCCGTGGCCCGGGAAGTGTTTGCCCGTGGCGGCCATGCCTGCGCTGTTCATGCCGCGGATGAAGGCGCCCGCCAGCAGCGCCGCGCGCTCCGGGTTACCTTCGAACGAGCGGGTGCCGACTACGGCGCTGCGCTGGTAATCCAGATCCAGCACCGGGGCGAAGCTCAGGTCGAGGCCAACGGCCAGCACTTCGGTGGCCATGATCCAACCGCATTGCTCAGCCAGGTATTCGGCGTTCGGATTGTCGGCGATGGCGCGCATGGCCGGCAGTCGCACAAAACCCTGGCGCAGGCGCTGCACGCGGCCGCCCTCCTGGTCCACCGCCAGCAGCAGATCAGGACGAATGGCACGGATCGCCGCGCTCAGCTCACGCACTTGACGGGGATGCTCGATGTTGCGCGCAAAGATGATCAGTCCGCCCACTTCGGGCTGGCGTAACAATTGGCGATCTTCGGCCGTCAGCCAGGTACCGGCGACGTCCACCATCAACGAGCCTTGCAGGCCAGCAGTCATAGAGATTCCTTGATAACGATAAACCCGGCTCGCACGCATTCGCCGCCTTGGGCTGTGCCCGGCAGGTCAACGATTGCAATGGGGAACGGGTTCAGAACGAGAGTCGGCATGGGCGGCTAGCTTAGCGGATGTCAGCTGCCGCGCCCACCCGTGTGCGGTTAAACCTTGGCGGCAACCTGTGTCGATTTGCTGCGCGGACGCAACTGCGCAGTGGCCATCGCCGTATCCGTCACGCCGGTTTCAGCACGCATACCCGCCGCCAGGAATGGCACCATCAAACGCATGACTTGCTCGATGGACGTGTTGACGCCGAAATCGGTCTCGGCAATTGCGCGCAAGGCCTTGATCCCGGACATGCTGAACGCCGCGGCGCCGAGCATGAAATGCACGCGCCAGAACAGCTCGATCGGCGGAATACGCGGCGCGGCTTCATTGACCAGCATCATGTAGCGGCGGAATACCTTGCCGTACATGTCCTCCAGATAACGACGCAAGTGGCCCTGGCTCTGACTGAATGCCAAACCCAGCAACCGCATGAAGATAGACAGATCGTTGCCGCTGCGTGGCTGCACCACGAGGGCTTGCTCGACGAGAATTTCCAGCAGCTCTTCCAGGGTCGGCTTGTTCTCGGGCTTGGCCTGGCGGCGCTCCAGCTCTTTATCGAGGCTCAGGCAGAACGGCCCGAGAAAGCGCGAGAAGACTGCCTGGATCAGCGCCTTCTTCGAGCCAAAGTGATAGTTCACAGCCGCCAGATTGACACCGGCCTTGCTGGTGATCAAACGCAACGAGGTTTCAGCAAACCCTTTTTCCGCGAACAGCTGCTCGGCAGCATCAAGAATGCGTTCAACGGTTTCCGACTGGGCCATGGCTACTCCGCCTGACAAACACTTGTTTGAAACATACGTTTCAGCCCAGGCCTTGTCAAGCCTGCCGGTTCGTTTTGGGAATGGTCGGTCAGCTATTTAACCATACATCTGCGCAGCATTAATCAGCACGCTGATCGACCGTCTGGCGGCCGGCAAAAAAAGGGGCATTGCCAAGATGCTTTCACTGTATATAATCCCAGGCACTGTATAAAAAGACAGAGCGATCAATATGCTAAAGCTGACGCCACGCCAAGCAGAGATTCTGGCCTTCATCAAACGCTGCCTAGAAGACAACGGCTACCCGCCGACCCGTGCGGAAATCGCGCAGGAACTGGGTTTCAAGTCGCCCAACGCGGCGGAAGAACACCTCAAGGCATTGGCCCGCAAAGGCGCCATCGAGATGACGCCGGGCGCTTCCCGCGGCATCCGTATCCCTGGTTTCGAAGCCAAGGCCGACGAGTCCACCCTGCCGATCATTGGTCGAGTGGCTGCCGGTGCGCCGATCCTTGCCCAGCAGCACATCGAAGAATCCTGCAACATCAATCCATCGTTCTTCCATCCGCGCGCTGACTATTTGCTGCGGGTTCATGGCATGAGCATGAAAGACGTCGGCATTTTCGACGGTGACTTGCTAGCCGTGCATACCACCCGCGAAGCCCGTAATGGCCAGATCGTGGTCGCGCGGATCGGCGACGAAGTGACAGTCAAACGCTTCCAGCGTGACGGCAGCAAAGTTTTTCTGATTGCTGAAAACCCTGAATTCGCCCCTATCGAAGTGAACCTGAAAGATCAGGAACTGGTGATCGAAGGCTTGAGTGTCGGCGTCATTCGCCGCTAAAAGGAGGCTTTATGCAGTTCCCACACACATCACAGCAAGCCCAACTGCCGTTGTTCGAGGCGTTCATGGTGCAGCCGATGGCGCCGATTCTGAAGGACGTGGTCGAGTCGCCGTGGAGCGCCGAACCTGAAGTTTTCAGTGAGCTGTCACTACGTGGTGCGGCCGGGAACTGCCTGAGTCTGCTGGCGCCGATCCTGAGAGAGTTGAGCGAGGATCAGGACGCACGCTGGCTGACGCTGATCGCCCCGCCCGCCAGCCTGACGCAAGCCTGGTTGCGGGACGCCGGCCTGAATCGTGAACGTATTCTGCTGCTGCAGCCACGCGGCACCCAAAGTGCGCAACAGCTGACCTGCGAAGCCTTGCGCCTGGGTCGCAGCCACACGGTCGTCAGCTGGCTCAATCCATTGAGCACCCACTCACGGCAACAGTTGATCAGCGCCGCCCGGACCGGGGACGCACAAAGCCTGAATATTCGATTGGGCTAAACGAAGTTCGCGCTGGACAACGCGAGGCTTCTCCAAGGACAGAGAAGCCGATCTGTAGCAGTATTAGTAAAAGCGACGAACGGAATCAGTGAAGGACCCGCGAACTCTCATCCGTATTGAAATCACCTTCAACCAAGCGACCGGCCATCTGAACGCCGACGCTCAACATCGCCTTGGCGACTTCCACGTGCTGGCCTTGCAGGAACGCTTTGGCATCCTCGGAGAAATCCAAAGTAACCAGAGAACCTTCGTCCTCAGCCCTTCGCAGCTCGATTCGGCCGTCTGGTAACTCGACAATTTCTAGAAAGGACGTTGGCATAAAGGTCTGTTCTCCACGAAAGGCGGGGATTATATAGGCATCGGCCAGGCTTCGCTCGGGATCTTGACCAGATGCCACTACCAAGAGAAATTTCTGACAGCTCTCGTCCATGAACGGACAGTGTTGCCACGGCCGTCGAGCGCTTAGCTCTTCAGCACTCGTTCAGACCTTCACGAAACCGGATTGCCAGACCTTTGAGGTTCTGCCGCCAGCTTTCCAGCTCCTCGCGACTCAACTCTTCCGGAACGTCCTCTTCATCCAGATTCACGGCCAGGATCAGCGGCTGTGTTACATCGCCCTTGGGCTTATGCGGTGCACGGGGCGGCTGGAACAGTGCTGCATGGGCCGACAGAAGCTTGGCCAGCCAGGTTTCGGGGTTTTGCGCCAGCTCGACCATCTCGGCCATTTCAGGAATGGCGATAGCCTCCAGCACGTCCCGGGTCAGCAGCAGTTCTGCCCGTGGTGCGCTGGCCTGCGGCAAACGGTAGAAGCCAGCGATTTCATGGCACAGCCCCAGCAGCGCGCCGTACAAATGGAACAACGCCGACTCGCGCCCGGCCTGAATCAGCGCCAGGGAATTCATCGCCCGCCCTTCTTCGGCTTTCGCGAGGGCTTCCAGCGACAGTCCGGCGAAATAAATCTTCTGGTTGGTACGGGTATAGAGTTCGTGGGCCATGACGGCAGCCTCCACAACGAAATAATTGCTCACGCGGGTCTGACAGTGTCGGGGATCACCCAAGCACACCGCAAGCCCAAAACAAAAGGCCGCATGAAAACCCGAGGGTTGTCATGCGGCCTTTGTGTGCGCTCCTTTTAAGCTTTGGCTGAAGGGCGCTTGTCTTCTACAGTCCACTTGGCGCCGTCGTAGTACGCCTTCCAGCCCGTCGGCTTACCGTCGACTTCCGTCTGCACGTACTGCTCTTTGGTCTTGCGGCTGTAACGGATCACGGCCGGGAGACCGTCCGGATCTTTCTTCGGCGCTTCGCAGAGGAAGTGGTACTTCGGATCGATCTCGTCCTTGTGCGGGATGATTTCCATGACCAGCGGAGCACGGGTCTCGCGGTTTTTCGGGAATTGACTCGCGGCCAGGAACAGACCAGAAGCACCGTCGCGCAGGATGTAGGTGTCGTTGACCTTTTCGCATTTCAGCTCAGGCATCTTCACCGGGTCCATTTTCGGCGGCGCCGCGTCGCCGCTTTTCAGCAGTTTGCGTGTGTTCTTGCACGTCGGGTTGGTGCAGCCGAAGAACTTGCCGAAACGGCCCGTCTTGAGCTGCATCTCACTGCCGCACTTGTCGCATTCCAGGCTCGGACCTTCATAGCCCTTGATGCGGTAAGTGCCCTCTTCGATTTCATAGCCGGCGCAATCCGGGTTGTTACCGCAGATGTGCAACTTGCGCTTCTCGTCGAGCAGGTAGGCATCCATTGCCGTGCTGCAGATCGGGCAACGGTGCTTGCCACGCAGTACCAGCGATTCCGACTCACCCTCGTCATCCGCGGCGATTTCGTCGCCCGGCACCAGGTTGACGGTGGCCTTGCAGCGTTCTTTCGGCGGCAGACTGTAACCCGAGCAACCCAGGAATACGCCGGTAGACGCGGTACGAATCTGCATCGGTCGGCCACAGGTCAGGCACGGGATATCGGTCATCACCGGCTGGTTGGCACGCATGCCGTTTTCCGCGCTTTCGGCTACTTCGAGCTTTTTCTTGAAGTCGCCGTAGAACTCGTCCAGCACGTTTTTCCAGTCGCGCTCGCCCTGGGCGACGTCATCGAGGTTCTCTTCCATGCCGGCGGTGAAGCCATAGTCCATGAGATTGGAGAAGCTCTCGGACAGACGCTCGGTGACAATGTCACCCATCTTTTCCGAATAGAAACGACGGTTGTGCAGCGCCACGTAGCCGCGGTCCTGGATGGTCGAAATGATCGCCGCGTAGGTCGAAGGACGACCGATGCCGCGTTTTTCCATCTCCTTGACCAGGCTCGCTTCCGAGTAGCGCGCCGGCGGCTTGGTGAAGTGCTGGGTCGGATCAAGCTTGATCAGCTTCATCGCGTCGCCCTGGGCCATGTCCGGCAGCACGTCGTCGTCGCCAGGCTTGGTGATTTGCGGCATGACGCGGGTGTAACCGTCGAACTTCAGGATGCGGCCCTTGGCGCGCAGCTCGAAATCGCCGGCGCCCACGGTCACTGTGGTCGACAGGTATTGCGCCGGCAGCATCTGGCAAGCAAGGAACTGGCGCCAGATCAGCTCGTAGAGGCGCTCTGCGTCTCGCTCCATGCCCGACAGCTTGCTTGGCTCGGTGTTGGCGTCGGACGGACGAATCGCTTCGTGAGCCTCTTGTGCGCCTTCCTTGCTGCTATAGACGTTCGGCGTTTCCGGCAGGTACTTCTTGCCAAACTCGCTTTCAATATAAGTACGCGCCATCGTCACGGCATCGGCCGAGAGGTTGGTGGAGTCGGTACGCATATAAGTGATGTAGCCCGCTTCGTACAAACGCTGGGCCATCATCATGGTTTTCTTCACGCCGAAGCCCAGGCGGTTGCTCGCGGCCTGTTGCAGCGTGGACGTGATGAAGGGTGCCGACGGTTTGCTGCTGGTCGGTTTGTCTTCGCGCTTGACGATGCTGTAGCTGGACGCCTTGAGCTTCTCCAGCGCGGCCATGGCCTGGGCTTCGTTGAGCGGCTTGAAGGCCTCGCCTTTCTCGCGGGCCACGTCGAAGCGCACAGTGGCGCCCTTGGCAGTGCCGAGGTCAGCGTGGACTTCCCAGTATTCTTCCGGGTTGAACGCGCGGATTTCCCGTTCACGCTCGACCACCAGTTTCACGGCAACCGATTGCACGCGACCGGCAGACAAGCCGCGGGCGATCTTGGCCCACAGCAGCGGCGAAACCATGTAACCCACCACGCGGTCGAGGAAACGACGCGCCTGCTGGGCATTTACACGGTCGATGTCCAGCTCGCCCGGCTTGGAGAAGGCTTCCTGAATCGCCTTCTTGGTGATCTCGTTGAACACCACGCGCTTGTAGCGGCTGTCGTCACCACCGATGGCTTCGCGCAGGTGCCAGGCAATGGCTTCCCCCTCGCGGTCCAAGTCGGTTGCGAGATAGATGGTGTCAGCATCCTTGGCGAGCCGGCGCAGCTCTTCGATGACCTTTTCCTTGCCCGGGAGGATCTCGTACTTGGCTTTCCAGCCATGATCGGGATCGACACCCATGCGCGAGACCAGCTGCTTGCGCGCTTTCTCTTTCGGCGTGAGCACCGGACCTTCACCCGCAGCAGCTTTGCCACGCTTGGCGGCTGGCTCTTTGCTGGCGCTAGCCGAACCGCTGGTGGGCAGGTCTCGGATATGGCCGATACTCGACTTCACCACGTATTGGTTACCCAGATACTTGTTGATGGTCTTGGCCTTAGCCGGGGATTCCACAATGACCAGCGATTTGCCCATGGATCAGAAAATTCCTGAATTCTAGAAGTGAAAGGCGGTTGGCGCCTGACGCGGCACCGCTATATATAGTGGCTACAAGGTGAGGTCAAGCGCAGGGTTTTGCGCGCACTCCGCTTATGCCTTCGAAAAAACGCTCGGTTCGGCTTGCACCAAAGCAAAGCGTGGCACCTGCTCGCCGTCAACCTCGACCGACTCCAGGAACATGCTCAAGGGACGCACCCAAAAGCCGTAATCGCCATACAGGGCTTGGTAGAAGACCACTTCTTCCTCGGTTTCCGAATGCCGCGCAATACTGAATACACGGTACTGCGGACCTTTGTAATGTTGGTAGAGCCCAGGTTGTATCGGCATGCTTCGGCCCTCACTCAAATCTTTTCAAAATAAAAACAAAAATAAATTCAGAAAAACAAAAACCGGGGCACTTGGCCCCGGCTTCCATCAACGGAACGCTTAGACGCGTTCGAAGACGGTGGAGATGCCTTGGCCGAGACCAATGCACATGGTAGCTACCCCGAAGGTGCCGCCATTTTGCTTCATCACGTTCAACAGGGTGCCGGAAATACGTGCACCGGAGCAACCGAACGGGTGACCCAGGGCAATGGCGCCGCCGTGCAGGTTAACCTTCTCGTTCATCTTGTCGAGCACTTTCAGATCTTTCAGCACTGGCAGGGCCTGTGCAGCGAAAGCTTCGTTGAGCTCGAAGAAGTCGATATCGTTAATGCCAAGACCTGCGCGTTTCAGTGCTTTTTGTGTTGCCGGTACTGGACCATAGCCCATGATTGCCGGGTCCACACCCGCCACTGCCATCGAACGGATGACCGCCAGAGGCTGGATGCCCAGGTCCTGTGCACGCTGCGCCGACATCACGATCATGCACGAAGCACCGTCGGTGATCTGCGACGACGTACCGGCCGTCACGGTGCCGCCCTTCGGGTTAAACGCTGGCTTCAATGCCGCCAGGCTTTCCAGGGTGGTTTCCGGACGAATGGTTTCGTCGTAGTCGAACAGTTTCAGGAAACCGTTCTCGTCGTAACCCTGCATCGGGATGATTTCATCTTTGAACTTGCCTTCCACGGTCGCCTTGTGGGCGAGTTGGTGGGAGCGCACGCCAAAGGCGTCCTGTTGTTCGCGGGTAATGCCGTGCATTTTGCCGAGCATTTCCGCGGTCAGGCCCATCATGCCCGAGGCTTTCGCCGCGTACAGCGACATGTGCGGGTTCGGATCGACACCGTGCATCATGCTCACGTGGCCCATGTGCTCGACGCCGCCGACCACGAACACGTCGCCGTTGCCGGTCATGATCGCTTGCGCGGCGGTGTGCAGTGCGCTCATGGACGAACCACACAGGCGGCTGACGGTCTGGCCGGCCGAAGTGTGCGGGATCTGGGTCATCAGCGACGCCATACGGGCGATGTTCCAGCCCTGCTCCAGGGTCTGGTTCACGCAGCCCCAGATCACGTCTTCGACTTCGTTCGGGTCGACCTTGACGTTGCGTTCCAGCAATTTGCTGATCAAGTGTGCCGACATGTCTTCGGCACGGGTGTTGCGGTGCATGCCGCCCTTGGAGCGGCCCATCGGAGTACGACCGAAGTCGACAATCACGACGTCTCTAGGATTCAAGCTCATAAAATTTCACTCTCGCTCTAGTCGTTTGGACGCTTAACCGAAGAACCGTTGGCCGGTTTTGGCCATTTCACGCAGTTTTGCGGTCGGGTGGTACAGCGCGCCCAAATCAGCGTACTGGTCAGCCAGGGCCACGAACTCCGCAACACCAATCGAGTCGATGTAGCGCAGCGCACCGCCACGGAATGGAGGGAAACCAATACCGTAGACCAGACCCATGTCGGCTTCGGCGGCGGTTTCGACGATGCCGTCTTCCAGGCAACGCACGGTTTCCAGGCACAGCGGGATCATCATCCAGTTGATGATGTCTTCGTCAGTGACTTCGCGCTGCTCGTAAACGATCGGCTTGAGCACTTCCAGCACCGATGGATCGGCGACTTTCTTCTGCTTGCCTTTCTTGTCGGTCTCGTAGGCGTAGAAGCCCTTGCCATTCTTCTGGCCCAGGCGCTTGGCTTCATAGAGCACGTCGACAGCCGAACGACGGTCGTCTTTCATGCGGTCCGGAAAGCCTTCAGCCATCACGTCACGACCGTGATGACCGGTGTCGATGCCGACCACGTCCATCAGGTACGCCGGGCCCATCGGCCAGCCGAACTTTTCCATGATCTTGTCGATACGGACGAAGTCCACACCGGCGCTGACCAGCTTGGCGAAACCGCCGAAGTACGGGAACAGCACGCGGTTGACCAGGAAGCCCGGGCAGTCGTTGACCACGATCGGGTTCTTGCCCATTTTTTTGGCGTAGGCCACGGTGGTGGCGACCGCCAGCTCGCTGGACTTCTCGCCGCGGATCACTTCAACCAGCGGCATCATGTGCACCGGGTTGAAGAAGTGCATGCCGACGAAGTTTTCCGGACGCTTGAGGGCCTTGGCCAGCAAGGTAATGGAAATGGTCGAAGTGTTGGACGCGAGGATGGTGTCCTCTTTGACCTTGTCTTCGACTTCAGCCAGCACGGCTTGCTTGACCTTGGGGTTCTCGACGACCGCCTCGACCACCAGGTCCACGTGACCGAAGTCGCCGTAAGACAAGGTTGGACGAATGCCGTTGAGGACTTCAGCCATTTTCGCCGCGGTCATACGACCTTTGTCGACACGGCTCACCAGCAGCTTGGCGGCTTCAGCCAGGCCTTGCTCGATGCCGTGCTCATTGATGTCCTTCATCAGAATCGGTGTGCCTTTGGACGCCGACTGATAAGCTATGCCGCCACCCATGATGCCGGCGCCCAGTACGGCGGCCTGCTTCACGTCCTTGGCGATTTCATCGTAGGCCTTGGCCTTTTTCTTCAGTTCCTGATCGTTCAGGAACAGACCGATCAAGCTTTGCGCGGCAGAGGTCTTGGCCAGTTTGACGAAACCGGCGGCTTCGACTTCCAGTGCCTTGTCCCGACCGAAGTTGGCGGCTTTCTGAATGGTCTTGATCGCTTCAACCGGCGCCGGGTAGTTCGGGCCCGCCTGGCCAGCGACGAAACCTTTGGCGGTTTCGAAAGCCATCATTTGTTCGATCGCGTTCAGTTTCAGCTTTTCCAGCTTCGGCTGACGCTTGGCTTTGTAATCGAACTCGCCGGAAATGGCGCGCTGGATCAGTTCCAGAGCGGCCGCCTGCAGTTTCTCGGGAGCAACCACGGCGTCGACGGCGCCCACTTTCAGAGCGTCTTCAGCACGGTTTTCCTTGCCGGCGGCAATCCACTCGATGGCATTGTCGGCACCGATGAGACGCGGCAGGCGAACGGTACCGCCGAAGCCTGGGTAGATGCCCAACTTGACTTCCGGCAGACCGATCTTGGCCGTGGTGGACATGACGCGGTAGTCCGCCGCCAGGCACATTTCCAGACCGCCGCCCAGGGCGATGCCGTTGATCGCGGCAACGGTCGGGACATTGAGATCTTCGAAATCACTGAAAATCTTGTTGGCTTCCAGATTGCCAGCAACCAGCTCGGCATCAGGCAGCTTGAAGTTCTCGACGAATTCGGTGATGTCGGCGCCGACGATGAAGACGTCCTTGCCGCTGCTGACGATCACACCCTTGATCGAAGCATCTGCCTTGATGGTGTCTACGGCCTGACGCAGTTCGTTCAGGGTTAGACGGTTGAACTTGTTGACGGACTCACCCTTGAGGTCGAAATTCAATTCGACGATGCCACTTTCAAGAGCCTTAACCGTGATGGCTTTACCTTCGTAAATCATCAACTGATCTCCACGATATGGAAGCTGAACAGTACACGTCGGACGCAGGCGAATGGCTTGGCAGGGACATTTATCGTCGATGCTACGCCCATCCACCCAACACACCCGCCAACGCGATAGTCGGGATTCTGTAGGAACGGTCTGCAATGCAAACGCTCAATTCATACGCCCGTTTGATTTGGGTACGCCACCTTCACGGAATTTCAGACAATTGTCAATCGCCCAAAATGCGGGCTTGAACTCGACTTTCCGGTCATTTGCGCACCACGACGGCCCACAATAAGCAGCCGCATGCCAGGCCATTCATAGAATCAATAGTTAGAAAAGTCGCCCTAATTCGCTGCAGTCTTTGTTTAAAAGGCTACGCTGGCGTAGGACCGAGGAAAAATTTTGAACGCGCGAGACGAATGTCGGCGTAAGATCTGCGCACAGCGAATTACCGGCCTGCCTGGCCAACTCCAGCCCGATGATGAATGTCGGGCTTTTTATTGCCTGACGAAACGCCGTCGCCCCATCACCCGGCCGGGTTCAGGCTAACGCTTTGAGAGTGGCATCGATTTGTTGCAAAACGGTCGCTTCGCCCTTCTCGCCCCAGTACAGCGTGATCATTTGCTTGTCGGCTTCGACCTTGTAGACATTGGCCGGCAATTTTTCGAAATGATTGAGCAGCGCCTGGTCCTTGCAGACCTCCTGCCACTGGTTCACCCACATCCCCGGCGACTTCTGCCAGTAACTCCAGCACACCGGCTGGTTGCTGCGACGCGGCCGATGGTACTGCGCACACGGGCTTGGCGGCTCCGGACTGAGCCAGTGCGGCCATTCCTGAGGCGCCAGTTGCATGGCCAGGCCGATGCGGCGGGCCTCCATGCGCAGGGCCATGCGTCCGCTCTGGCCACGGGACGGTCGCAGCCATGCCAGCGGGCTCAACACCACCAACAGGATTGACACCACTATCCAGACCGTCATATGTGTACTCCCGATTCTTGACGGGCGCTTTGGGTCACTTTGAAAACAATGCGCTTGAAACCAGCCATACTTACCCTTATTGCAATTCTCAGGAGGAGCACCTCATGCCCTACACCCACATTTTGGTCGCTGTAGATCTAACCGAAGAGTGCGATCCTGTCATCCATCGCGCTCGCGAACTCTCGGTGAGCAGCGGCGCGAAATTGTCCCTGGTGCACATTGTCGAGCCGATGGCCATGGCTTTTGGCGGCGACGTGCCGATGGACCTTTCCCAGTTGCAGCAGCAACAATTCGATCAGGCCAAGGAGCGTCTTGACCGGCTGATCGTGAAGTATCCGGAACTCACCAAGGAATACAGCCACCTGACCTACGGCCAGCCACGTCAGGAGATCCATCACCTGGCCAAAGAGCAGGCCTGCGATCTCATTGTGGTCGGCAGCCATGGCCGGCATGGCCTGGCGCTGCTGCTAGGCTCCACCGCCAATGACGTGCTGCACGGTGCGCCATGCGATGTCCTCGCGGTGCGCCTGATCAAAAGCTGAACACCGCCCCCTGTAGGAGCGAGCTCGCTCGCGATGGACCCGGGAGCGCCGCTGGGTGTCTGGCACCCAGTGTCATCGTTCGCGACCATCGCGAGCGAGCTCGCTCCTACAGGGATCGACGCGATCACATTGCCTATGAAAAGCCCGGCATTCACACAGGTGAAGCCGGGCTTTTTTTGTTACTGGATCAATCAGGCATCCAGTTCAGCCCAACGCTCGACCATCACGTCGAGTTCAGCTTGCAATTGCTCAAGCTGAGCGATCACGGCAGCCGTCTCGGCAGCCGGGCGCTGATAGAACGCGGAATCCGCCATCTGCGCTTCAACCGCGGCGATCTGCTGCTCCATGGCTTCGATCTGACCCGGCAGCATTTCCAGTTCGCGCTGATGCTTGTAGCTGAGTTTCTTTTTCGCCGCTGGCGCCTCGACTACCGGGGCCACCGGCGCCGCTTCGGCGGTCACGACCGCCGACGTCAGGTCAGCCTTGCCGGACTTGCTTTCGGTCACGCCCAGCAGGCGCGGCGAGCCGCCCTGACGGAGCCAGTCCTGGTAACCACCGACGTATTCGCGAACCTTGCCTTCACCTTCGAAGACCAGGGTGCTGGTGACCACGTTGTCGAGGAATGCCCGGTCGTGGCTGACCATCAGCACGGTGCCGTTGAAGGTCAGCAAGACCTCTTCCAGCAGTTCGAGGGTTTCCACGTCGAGGTCGTTGGTCGGTTCGTCGAGGACCAGCAGGTTGGCTGGCTTGCTGAACAGTTTCGCCAGCAACAGACGAGCACGCTCACCACCGGACAGCGCCTTGACCGGCGTGCGGGCACGCTGCGGGCTGAACAGGAAGTCGCCGAGGTAGCTCAGCACGTGACGGCTCTGACCATCGATGTCGATGAAGTCGCGACCTTCGGCGACGTTGTCGATCACGGTCTTTTCCAGGTCCAGCTGATGGCGCAACTGGTCGAAGTAGGCCACGTCGATGCGTGTCCCCTCTTCCACTTTGCCGCTGGTGGGTTGCAGACCGCTGAGCATCAGTTTCAGCAGCGTGGTCTTGCCGGTACCGTTGGCGCCGAGCAGACCGATACGGTCACCGCGCTGCAGGACCATCGAGAAATCCTTGATCAGGAACGGGCCGCCCGGGTGAGCGAAACTCACATTCTCGAGGACCATGACCTGCTTGCCGGACTTGTCGGCGGTATCCAGCTGAATGTTGGCCTTGCCGGTGCGCTCACGACGCTCGCTGCGCTCGACACGCAAGGCTTTCAGGGCGCGGACGCGACCTTCGTTACGGGTGCGGCGGGCCTTGATGCCCTGGCGGATCCAGACTTCTTCCTGGGCCAGTTTCTTGTCGAACAGTGCGTTGGCGGTTTCTTCAGCCGCCAGCGTCGCTTCCTTGTGCACGAGGAAACTGGCGTAGTCGCCGTTCCAGTCGATCAGGCCGCCGCGGTCCAGTTCGAGGATGCGGGTGGCCAGGTTCTGCAGGAATGAACGGTCGTGCGTGATGAACAGCACGGCGCCCTGGAAATCTTTCAGCGCCTCTTCGAGCCAGGCAATCGCACCGATGTCCAGGTGGTTAGTGGGTTCGTCGAGCAGCAGCAGATCCGGCTCGGAAACCAACGCCTGGGCCAGCAGGACGCGGCGACGCCAGCCACCGGACAATTCGGCGAGGGTCTTGTCGGCGGGCAACTGCAGACGGCTCAGGGTGCTGTCGACCAGTTGCTGCAAACGCCAGCCATCGCGGGCTTCGAGGTCGTGCTGGACATGCATCAGTTTGTCCAGGTCGGCGTCGGTGACGATGTTCTGGCTCAAGTGGTGATACTGCGCGAGCAGCTCGCCGACACCGTCCAGGCCTTCGGCCACCACGTCGAACACGGTCCGCTCGTCGGCTACCGGCAATTCTTGCGGCAATTCGCCAATCTTGAGGCCGGGCGCGCGCCAAACGGAGCCGTCATCGGGCTTCTGGTCGCCCTTGACGAGCTTCATCATGCTGGACTTGCCAGTGCCGTTGCGGCCGATGATGCACACCCGCTCACCACGGGCGATCTGCCAGGACACCTTGTCCAACAACGGCATAGCGCCGAAAGCAAGGGACACATCGCTGAATTTGAGCAGGGTCATGAGCTTCTCCAAAAACCGGGCGCGCATTCTACCTGACTTGAGGCTTCAGAAGGCCGGCAATTTCACCTTCGCGACACTCTGCATGACAAATGTTGCGAACTGATGCAGACGGGGCCGCAAAGCTTTCGCCCGTTGCTGGCAAAAGGCTAAGCTACAGATTATTCAGCGCGGGCATGCCCCGCGCTTGTCATGATTTCTCTGCCCGGATGTCTCATGCGCAGTCGCCTTTTCAGTCTTTTATCGTGTTTGCTTCTTTCTGCCACTGCCGTTCAAACCGTCCAGGCGGTGGACCTCTCCACCCAGCGCCAATATTACGATGAAGCCAAGCGGGCCTTGGCCAAGGGTGACACCGGCCCTTATTTCCGTTACAGCCAGGCGCTCAGCGATTACCCGCTGGAGCCGTACCTGGCCTATGACGAATTGACCGCGCGCCTGAAAACCGCGAGTAACGCCGAGATCGAGAAATTCCTCGCCGAGCACGGTGACCTGCCCCAGGCCAACTGGATGAAATTGCGTTGGTTGCGCTGGCTGGCCGATCGTGGCGACTGGGCAACCTTCGTCAAATATTACGACCCCAAGCTCAATTTCACCGAGCTGGACTGCCTGAACGCGCAATATCAGATCGGCAGCAACCAGAAAGCCGAAGGTTACGCCAACGCCAATAAACTCTGGCTGACCGGTAAATCCTTGCCCGCCGCATGCGACGGCTTGTTCGGCGTCTGGGCGGCCGATGGCCAACTGACCGAGCAGAAACGCTGGGAGCGCACGAAACTGGCCGCCCAGGCCCGTAACTACCCGCTGGCCAACAGCCTGATCAGCGGCCTGACTACCCTGGCCCCGCGCGGTCGCCTGCTGGTGGATGTGGCGCAAAAACCTGAGTTGCTCAACCAGCCGTCGCGCTTCACCCCGGCCGACGAACCGATGTCCGACATCGTCAGCCTCGGCCTACGCCGTCTGGCCAAGCAGGATCCGGACAAAGCCATGGAGTTGCTGGACGGTTACGCCAGCAGCATGCACTTCTCCCGTGATGAAAAAGTCGCGATCGCCCGGGAAATCGGTTTGACCCTGGCCCGTCGTTTCGATCCGCGCGCATTGGACGTAATGACCAAGTACGACCCGGAGTTGCGCGACAACACGGTGTCCGAATGGCGCTTGCGCCTGCTGCTGCGCCTGGCCCGCTGGGACGACGCCTACCAGTTGACCCGCCGCTTGCCGCAAGACCTGGCGACCACCAACCGCTGGCGCTACTGGCAGGCCCGCAGCCTGGAGCTGGCGCAGCCGCAGAACCCGGAAGCGCAGACGCTTTACAAAGGCCTCGCCCGTGAGCGCGATTTCTATGGCTTCCTCGCGGCTGACCGGTCGCAGTTGCCCTACTCGCTGGTCAACAAACCGCTGGTGCTCAGCCAGGCGCTCATCAACAAGGTGCGCAACACCCCGGGCGTGCGTCGAGCCCTGGAGTTTCATGCCCGTGGGCAGATCGTCGACGGTCGTCGCGAGTGGTATCACGTCAGCCGCCACTTCAACCGTGACGAGATGGTCGCCCAGGCGAAACTGGCCTACGACCTGAAATGGTACTTCCCGGCGATCCGCACCATCAGCCAGGCGCAGTATTGGGACGATCTCGACATCCGATTCCCGATGGCCCACCGCGAAACCCTGGTGCGCGAAGCCAAGATTCGCGGCCTGCATTCGAGCTGGGTGTTCGCCATTACCCGTCAGGAGAGCGCCTTCATGGACGACGCCCGCTCAGGCGTCGGCGCCAGCGGTCTGATGCAACTGATGCCGGGCACCGCCAAGGAAACCGCGCGCAAGTTCAGTATTCCGCTGGCCTCGCCACAGCAGGTGTTCGACCCGGACAAGAACATCCAGCTCGGCGCCGCCTACCTGAGCCAGGTACACAGCCAGTTCAACGGCAACCGTGTCCTCGCCTCCGCCGCCTACAACGCAGGCCCCGGTCGCGTGCGCCAGTGGCTACGCGGTGCGGATCATCTGAGTTTCGATGTCTGGGTCGAAAGCATACCGTTCGACGAAACCCGCCAGTATGTGCAGAACGTACTGTCCTATTCGGTGATCTACGGCCAGAAGCTCAACTCGCCGCAGCCGCTGGTGGATTGGCATGAGCGCTATTTTGATGATCAGTGAGCCTGTCTGAAGCGCTGAAAATGCCCGCATTGAAGCAGGCCTTTCGTAGGAGCGAGCTTGCTCGCGATGGTCGTTAACGATAACGCGTGCAGCCTGAATGAACGCGGCGCGCTTGAATCCATCGCCAGCAAGCCGGCTCCTACAGGTTTTGCGTGATCGTCTGATGGGGCGAAGCTTCATGCCCATCATTGAATTGCAACGCCGCCAACCGCGCATACAGCGCATTGCTTGCAATCAATTCCTGATGCGTCCCCACCGCCACCAGTTTCCCTTGGTCCATCACAGCGATCCGGTCGGCGTTTTTCACGGTGGCCAAGCGGTGGGCGATGACCAGGGTCGTGCGATTTTTCATCAGGCTGGGCAGGGCTTGCTGGATCAGGTGCTCGCTCTGGGCGTCGAGGGCGCTGGTGGCTTCGTCGAGCAGCAGGATCGGCGCGTCCACCAGCAGCGCACGGGCAATCGCCAGGCGTTGGCGCTGGCCGCCGGACAGGCCGAGGCCTGCGTCGCCCAGATGCGTCTGGTAACCGTGGGGCATCGCCTCGATGAAGTCGTGGGCGTAGGCGATTTTTGCCGCTTCCTGGACCTGCGCCAGGCTTGCCGTAGGATTGCCGTAGCGGATGTTCTCTTCGATGCTGCCAAAGAACAGCGCCGGGGATTGCGAGACCAAGGCGAAGCAACGACGCAAGTCGAGGGGATCGAGCTGGGTCAACGGCACACCGTCGAGCAGGATGCGGCCTTCAGCCGGGTCATAAAAACGCAGCAACAGGTCATAGACCGTTGACTTTCCCGCGCCGGACGGCCCGACCAATGCCAGGGTTTCCCCGGCGTTGATGGTCAGATTCAAGCCATCGATGGCATAGCTTTCAGGACGCGACGGGTAGGAAAAGCGCACGTCTTGCAGCTGCAGATTGCCGGTGACGCGCTCGGGCAATGTCACCAGGCCGGCGCTCGGAGGCTGAATGATGTTTTCCGAGCGCAACAGCTCGGCAATCCGCTCGGCGGCCCCGGCGGCGCGCTGCAATTCGCCGATCACTTCGCTCAATGTGCCGAAGGCGCTGCCGACGATCAGGCTGTAGAAGACAAACGCCGCCAGCTCACCCGCGGAAATCCGCCCGGCCATCACGTCCATGCCGCCGACCCACAACATCACACCGACCGCCCCCAACACCAGCACGATCACCAGGGTAATCAGCCAGGCGCGTTGGAAAATGCGCTTGCGAGCGGTGTCGAACGCCTCTTCCACGGTGACGGCAAATCGCTGCTCGTCCTGAACCTGATGGTTGTAGGCCTGCACGGTTTTGATCTGGCCGAGGGTTTCGGAGACGTAGCTGCCGATATCGGCAATCCGGTCCTGGCTCAGACGGGACAGACTGCGCACCCGTCGGCCGAAGATCAGGATCGGCGCAATCACCAACGGCAAGGCCACCACGACGATGCTGGTGAGCTTGGGATTGGTGATGAACAGCAACACAATCCCGCCGATCACCATCAGCAGATTGCGCAGGAACAGCGACAACGACGAGCCGATCACCGATTGCAGCAACGTGGTGTCGGTGGTCAGGCGCGACTGAATCTCGGAGCTGCGATTGTCCTCGTAGAACCCCGGATGCAGGTAAACCAGATGGTTGAACACCTGGCGGCGGATATCGGCCACCACCCGTTCGCCGATCCAGGAAACCAGGTAAAAACGTGCAAACGTGCCGAATGCCAGGCCTAGCACCAGCAGCATGAACAGACCAATGGTCTGGTTGAGCAAGTGTGGCGACCGGGTCATGAACCCCTGATCGACCAACAAGCGAATCCCCTGCCCCATGGACAAGGTGATGCCTGCGGTGACAATCAGTGCGAGCAAGGCGCCAAGGGACTGCCAGCGATACGGCACGAGGAAACGACTGGCCAGGCGAATGGCGCGGCGGTGACGGGCAGAAAGCATCGGGTTGTCCAGTTCGCGAGTTAAGGGGCCAGCTCTACTTGTTCAATGGGGGGGAACTCTGTAAATCACAATGAGTCAGGTTAATTATGACCGCAAGGACCATACCCTAGATGCTATCGATCTAAAGTCCGGGTGGTAACGTCGCAGAATTTCTGGTCGACTGGCATTGCCGCCCCGACATGATCGCAGGGAGTTGTCACAGCCCGGTCACCTGGCGGTTCTACAGTAGGCACACAACCTGATGAGGAGACAGGCAATGTCCTTGCAAAACAGTAGCGATGACAAGATTCAAGTGATCCGCACACAGCCAGACCAGTCTCTGGGTTGCTCAATCATTGACGAAAACGGCCGTGAAGTACCGATCACTGAAGGCATGATCCAGGACGCCTGCCGCGAACTGGAGAAGCGATTGGTCAAGACTGCCAAACAAGATTGATATAGCCACCGTCTTCTTGACCCGGCCCTGATGGCCGGGTTTTTTGTGGGTGAAAATCAGCAATGGTCAGACAGCCGTCGCCCCCAACGCCGCCACAATCTTCAACAACGCTGGCGCCTCCCCCTCGATCCGCACCTGCAACCCATCGATTTCCCGGCGCGACGGATAATACTTGCGCAACCGATCAAACGCCGCACGCTGTTCGCTCACGCTGCCTACAAGGCTGCGGCGGAAATCCGCGTCATCACGGCGCGGGTCGTACACGCCCCGGCACAACATCGCCAGCGCCCAGGCGGGATCGCTGTCGGCGTGCAAGGTCACTTGCGACAGCCACGGCGCCGGCAACAAATCGCTCAGGCTGACCTGCGCCGGTTGCCCGAGAAACTCGCAATACGCCTGATAGATCTGCGCCGTCCCGCGCTGTTTGCCGTCAAGGCTGTAACCGGCGATGTGCGGTGTCGCCAGCACGCAGAGCTCCGCCAGCGCGACATCGACCTCGGGCTCGCCTTCCCAGACGTCCAGCACCGCCTGCAGGTCCTCGCGCTGCAGCAACACCTCGCACAGGGCCGCGTTATCCACCACCGGGCCACGGCTGGCGTTGATCAGCCAGGCGCCAGGTTTTAGCTGGTTCAGACGACTCTTGTCGAACAGGTGCCAGGTCGATCCGGCGCCATGTTTTTGCAACGGCGTATGCAGGCTGATGACATCGCACTGTTCAACGATCTGTTCGAGGCTGACGAAATCGCCCCCTTCGGCGGCTTGCCGTGGCGGATCACAGACCAGCACGTTCCAGCCCAGCCCTTGCAGGACCTTGACCAGGCGACCGCCCACTTCGCCCGCCCCCACCACACCGTAGGTACGCTGGGTGAGGTCGGCGCCTTCGATTTCGGCAAGGGTCAGCAAACTGCCCAGCACATAGTCGACCACGCCGCGGGCATTGCAGCCGGGGGCGCTGGACCAGGTGATGCCGGCCTGCTGAAAGTAATCGAGGTCCAGGTGATCGGTGCCAATGGTGCAGGTGCCGACGAAGCGCACCTTGCTGCCCTCGAGAAGCGAGCGATTGACGTTGGTCACTGAACGCACCAGCAAGACGTCGGCCTGTTCGACGCTGGCGCGGTCGATGGAACGTCCCGGCATCCGGCGGATTTCACCGAAACCTTCGAAGAACGCATCGAGCAGCGGAATATTTTCGTCGGCAACAATCAGCATGGCAGGCTCCTTTGGCGGATCGGCAGTGTAGGCGGAGATGGTGGGTGACGCCTAGCACCGCTCCTACAGGGAAAGCCGGAGGATTACAAATCGGTAACAGAGGATTTTTCCTGACCGCTGCGTCAACGCGTAGAATGCGCCGCCTCGTGCATCAAAAATTCTGGACGTTTCGCCCTTGAACTCAGTGACTGAGCAACCTGCTGCCATTTCCCTCTCTCGCCCGGCCCGGGTTCGCCTGGAGCTGAACAACCTGCTCGGCCTGGCGCTGCCGATCATGATCGCGCAACTGGCCACCACGGCGATGGGCTTTGTCGATGCGGTGATGGCCGGCCGTGTCGGGCCGCGAGACCTGGCGGCGGTGGCGCTGGGCAACTCGATCTGGGTCCCGGTGTTCCTACTGATGACCGGCACACTGCTGGCCACCACGCCAAAAGTCGCCCAGCGTTTCGGCGCCGGCACCCACAGCGAAATCGGTCCGATCGTGCGTCAGGCGCTGTGGCTGGCGCTGGTCGTCGGCTTGATCGCGACCACGCTGCTGTTCAGCGCCGAGCCGATCCTGCACATCATGAAGGTCGATCCGGAACTGATCGGGCCGTGCATGCAATACCTGCACGGCATCGCCAGCGGTTTGCCTGCCGTCGCGTTCTATCACGTGCTGCGCTGTTTCAGTGATGGCCTGGGGCGCACGCGTCCGGCGATGGTCCTGGGCTTGTGCGGCCTGGCACTGAATATCCCGCTGAACTACGTGTTCATTTATGGCCACTTCGGTGTGCCAGCGATGGGCGGAGTCGGTTGCGGCTGGGCCACGGCGATCGTGATGTGGGTGATGGCGCTGGGCATGGCTGGTTGGGAACGCTGGGCGCCGGCCTATCAGTCGAGCGAATTGTTCAGCCGCTTCGACTGGCCGCAATGGTCGGTGATCAAACGCCTGCTGGGCATCGGCCTGCCGATCGGCATCGCGGTGTTCGCCGAGTCGAGCATCTTCGCGGTGATCGCCCTGCTGATCGGCAGCCTGGGCGCCACGGTGGTGGCCGGGCACCAGATCGCGCTGAACTTCAGCTCGCTGGTGTTCATGATTCCCTACTCCCTCGGCATGGCCGTGACGGTGCGCGTCGGCCAGGCACTTGGCCGCCAGGAACCGCGGGAAGCCCGATTCGCCGCCGGGGTCGGCATGGGCACCGCGCTGGCTTACGCCTGTATTTCCGCGAGCCTGATGCTGTTGTTGCGCGAACACATTGCAACCATCTACACGGCGGACCCGACGGTGATCCACGTGGCCGCAATGTTGATCGTGTATTCGGCGTTGTTCCAGTTTTCCGATGCGATCCAAGTCACGGCCGCCGGAGCATTGCGCGGTTATCAGGACACGCGGGTGACGATGATCCTGACCCTATTCGCCTACTGGGGCATTGGTTTGCCGGTGGGCTACGCGCTAGGCCTGACCGACTGGCTCGGCACGCCGAGCGGCCCGAGCGGGTTGTGGCAGGGCTTGATCGTCGGCCTGAGCTGCGCCGCGCTGATGCTGTCGATCCGCCTGACGCGCAGTGCGCGCAAGCGGATCCGCATGAGCCATGCGGCGGGTTAAGCGAGCTTCTTGCGAATCCAGTAGAGGTACGTGCCGGCCTCTTCATGCTGCCCGACCAGCTCGTGGTCGAGGAATACGCAGAACTTGGGAATGTCGCGCCGGGTCGACGGGTCGGTGGCGATCACCTTGAGCAGCCCACCGGGGGCCAGGTCGCGGATGTGCTGGTGCAACATCATCACCGGCTCCGGGCAGTTGAGGCCGGTGGCGTCGAGGGTGCCGTCTACCGGCCTATCAAGCAGTTCACTCATGATTTACTCCTGAAACTGGCCGGCATTGTCGCGCATTGCCGGGTATTCGGTCATCTGTGGCATGACGCCATCCCTGTAGGAGCCGGGATGTCAGCGGGATTTCGGTTTCTTGACGTCGAGCCGGCGCAGGTGGCACGTGACTTCTTCGCGGTCGTGATACAGCTGCTTGCAGCCGATCTCGACGCGAATCCCGCGTTCCTTGAAACCATCGGCAATACGCTCGAGCAAGCGTTTCACCTCAGCGTAACGCTGTTTCATCGGCAACTTGAGGTTGACCACGGCCTCGCGGCAATGGCCCTCGCCGATCCACTCTTCCAGCATCGCTGCGTTGCGCGCGGGTTTCTCGACGATGTCGCAGACCATCCAGTCCACCGGTTGCCGAGGCTTGTAGGTGAAACCGTCGGCCATCAAATGCTGCACCAGGCCTGTCTCCATCAGGCTTTCGGCCATCGGGCCGTTGTCGATGGCGGTCACCAGCATGCCACGGTTGACCAGTTGCCAGGTCCAGCCACCCGGCGCCGCACCGAGGTCGACGCCGGTCATGTCGCTGTGCAGGCGCTCGTCCCACTGGTCGCGCGGGATGAAGTGGTGCCACGCCTCCTCCAGCTTCAAGGTCGAGCGGCTCGGGGCCTCGCGGGGAAACTTCAGCCGCGGGATGCCCATCGGCCACATCGCCGAATTGTTCGACTCGGCCAGGCCCATGAACACTTCGCGACCGCTTTTGAAGGTCAGCAACAGGCGCGGCTTGTGGGCGTCTTCCACCAGTTTGCCCGCGGCCATCAGTGCCTTGCGCAGGTGCACTTCGAATTTCTTGCAGAAGTTCGACAGTTCCTTGCCATCGTTGGTGTCGACCATTTCCAGCCACAGGCTGCCACACAGCGGAAAGTCCGCCATATGCGCCAGGATCACGCTGATGCGGTCGGTTTCCGGCAGGTCGATGAAAATCCCCCGGGCCCACTGCCGCGGAAAAATCAGATCGGTGAAATGCTGGCCGCGCATCAGGCGCTCGGCGCCGTCTTCTTCGGTGCAGATGAATTCGGCACAGGCGCTGGCGGCCTTGGCCTTGGCATAACCGGCCACGTTCAGCCGCGCGGCGTGTTCGGAGATCTCGGAACAGACTTCGCCTTCGAAGCCCGGCCGGCAATGCATAAAGAGGGTGTTCATTCTTACTCCTGGGCAGTTGGCGAAGAATTCAGCCACTGCGCGATGCCCAGGCTTGCGTTGAAGCAAAGCCTGTCACGAAAACCGGCGCATGATAGCCGAGTTCGGAACCTCGGTACTGTCGATAGAGTCCAGTTATTAGCCAGCTACTTAAAACAGGGCTAGGTTTAATGCTCTGCCCGTCCCCTCAGTCCGTATCCGTGCGGACGAAAAGGAGTGATCGTAATGCCGTCCCTCGATAGCCTGAAAACCCTTAAAACCCTGCAAGTCGACGACAAAACCTACCATTACTTCAGTCTGCCCGACGCCGCCAAAAGCCTCGGTGACCTCGACAAGCTGCCGATGTCGTTGAAAGTGTTGCTGGAAAACCTGCTGCGCTGGGAAGACGAAAAGACCGTCACCGGCGCCGACCTCCGGGCGATTGCGGCCTGGCTCAAGGAGCGCCGTTCCGATCGTGAAATCCAGTACCGCCCGGCGCGGGTATTGATGCAGGACTTTACCGGCGTGCCCGCAGTGGTCGACCTGGCCGCCATGCGCGCGGCCATGGCCAAGGCCGGCGGCGACCCGCAGCGAATCAATCCGCTGTCACCGGTGGACCTGGTGATCGACCACTCGGTGATGGTCGACAAGTTCGGCAGCGCGAGCGCCTTCGGCCAGAACGTCGACATTGAAATGCAGCGCAACGGCGAACGCTACGCCTTCCTGCGCTGGGGTCAGAGCGCCTTCGACAACTTCAGCGTGGTGCCGCCCGGTACCGGCATCTGTCACCAGGTCAACCTTGAATACCTGGGACGCACCGTCTGGACCAAGGACGAGGACGGTCGCACATACGCGTTCCCCGACACCCTGGTCGGCACCGATTCCCACACCACCATGATCAATGGCCTCGGGGTCCTTGGCTGGGGCGTCGGCGGGATTGAAGCGGAAGCGGCGATGCTCGGCCAACCGGTGTCGATGCTGATTCCGGAAGTGATCGGCTTCAAACTCACCGGCAAGCTGAAGGAAGGCATCACCGCCACTGACCTGGTGCTGACCGTCACGCAAATGCTGCGCAAGAAAGGCGTGGTCGGCAAATTCGTCGAGTTCTACGGCGACGGCCTGGCCGATTTGCCGCTGGCCGACCGTGCGACCATCGCCAACATGGCCCCGGAATACGGCGCCACCTGCGGCTTCTTCCCGGTGGACGAAGTGACGCTGGAATACCTGCGCCTGTCTGGCCGGCCACTGCAAACCGTGAAACTGGTCGAGGCCTACAGCAAGGCCCAAGGCTTGTGGCGCCTGCCGGGCAAGGAACCGGTGTTCACCGACAGCCTGGCCCTGGACATGGCCAGCGTCGAAGCCAGCCTCGCCGGGCCGAAACGGCCGCAGGACCGGGTGTCGCTGCCCAATGTCGCCCAGGCGTTCAGCGACTTTCTCGGCCTGCAATTCAAACCCACCAGCAAGGAAGAAGGTCGCCTGGAAAGCGAGGGCGGGGGCGGCGTTGCGGTGGGCAATGCCGACCTGGTCGGCGAAGCCGACTACGAGTACGAAGGCCACACCTTTCGCCTGAAAAACGGCGCGGTGGTGATCGCTGCGATCACGTCGTGCACTAACACCTCCAACCCGAGCGTGATGATGGCCGCCGGCCTGGTGGCGAAAAAAGCCGTGGAAAAAGGCCTCAAGCGCAAACCGTGGGTGAAAAGCTCGCTGGCCCCCGGCTCTAAAGTGGTCACCGACTATTACAAGGCAGCCGGCCTGACCCCGTACCTGGATCAACTCGGTTTCGACCTGGTCGGCTATGGCTGCACCACGTGCATCGGCAACTCGGGGCCGTTGCCGGAGCCGATCGAAAAAGCCATCCAGAAGGCCGACCTGACGGTTGCCTCGGTGCTGTCGGGTAACCGCAACTTCGAAGGCCGGGTGCATCCGCTGGTGAAAACCAACTGGCTGGCCTCCCCGCCGCTGGTGGTCGCGTATGCGCTGGCCGGCACGGTACGCATCGATATCAGCAGCGAACCACTGGGCGACGACAAGGATGGCAACCCGGTTTATCTACGGGACATCTGGCCAAGCACCCAGGAAATCGCCGACGCGGTGAACAAGGTCAACACCGCGATGTTCCACAAGGAATACGCAGAAGTGTTTGCCGGCGACGAGCAATGGCAGGCGATCGAAGTGCCGCAAGCGGCGACGTATGTCTGGCAGGACGATTCGACCTACATCCAGCACCCGCCGTTTTTCGACGACATCGGCGGCCCGCCACCCGTGGTCAAGGACGTTGCCGGTGCCCGGGTTCTCGCGCTGCTCGGCGACTCGGTCACCACGGACCACATCTCCCCGGCCGGCAACATCAAGTCTGACAGCCCGGCAGGCAACTACCTGCGGGAGAAAGGCGTGGAACCCCGGGACTTCAACTCCTACGGCTCCCGTCGCGGCAACCATGAAGTGATGATGCGCGGCACCTTCGCCAACATCCGCATTCGCAACGAAATGCTCGGCGGTGAGGAAGGCGGGAACACGATCTACATTCCCACCGGCGAAAGGATGGCGATCTACGACGCGGCCATGCGCTATCAAGCGTCGGGCACGCCGCTGGTGGTCATCGCCGGCCAGGAATACGGCACCGGCTCGAGCCGCGACTGGGCCGCCAAAGGCACCAACCTGCTGGGCGTGAAAGCGGTGATTGCGGAAAGCTTCGAGCGGATCCACCGTTCCAACCTGGTAGGCATGGGCGTGCTGCCGCTGCAATTCAAGCTGGATCAAAACCGCAAGAGCCTCAATCTGACCGGCAAGGAAACCGTGGACATCCTTGGCCTGACCGGCGTCGAACTGACACCGAGAATGAACCTGACGCTGCTCATCACCCGTGAAGACGGCAGCCGCGAGAAGATCGAGGTGTTGTGCCGGATCGACACGCTGAATGAAGTCGAGTACTTCAAGGCGGGGGGGATTTTGCATTATGTGTTGCGGCAGTTGATTGCGTCTTGACCAATTTTATGGGGTTGAGCCATGGCCAACCCCATATTCAAGTAGATTTTTTCGCGCAATGGGCAGGCAAATGCGCGCGCATTACAACAATAAACATCTTCACCTGTTACGAAAAATATTTACCTGAGCACATCTAAATACGACAATAAAAAGCATCTTAAAAGCGAGATATCCGAAAAGAGTCATCACATACAACAAATATAAAATTCCGACAGAAAACAATGCAAAGGCCATCTTATAATTACCAAAAAAAGAGTACCGATTGCCAAGACTTGCAAAATCTCTACCACCAATAAAAACAAAATAAAATACAAACGCTACCAAACCCAAAAAAGAGATCAATATAAAAATTTGTTTTCCCACAGACCACTCAACAACATCCGAGCTTTCTACAACCGACTTTCTCATCGTCACAATTGTGAAAATCACGGCACACACCGGCGCCACTAAACATATATAGTTTGCGACAGCTTTTGAAGTCAAAGGGAATGCCGAAGACCACACCCCAACGTTGCCAAAGAGATGCTCATCAATCATTCTCTCCACTAACTGGTAAAACTGTGAATCAGCGGTCGACGGAACTATACAAGCCAGCAAAAAAACAGGCAGCCAAGTAAAAACCATGAACCCGTAAGGGATTTTCATCTTTATAAATTTGATTTTAAAGCGTCGCATTTCAGTCCTCCACAACCCCCCCCCAGCTTGCAAAACTGAGGGAGCGACCTACGAAAGTGCGCTAACTAGACGCCTTCACATGTTAAACGCTAACTTATGAAATACCCGTTTATCTCATCAACCAACGCTGCGTCAAAAAAAACGGCGATCAAACCCATCAGCAATGCGACTATTGAAACACTCAAAATTGCAGGCGCAAGCCCATCGCTTGCCCAAGTTCGTATTAGCTTGTAGCCCTTTTTTTACATGTGGTCCTAAATAGCTTGCGGCGTTAGACATATAAGGTTCCTTCCTTTCAGTCCTATTAATGAGATTCGAGTGACTGACAGAGCTGCACTCTGTCCGATGCGGAACGTTGAGTTAAAAAACTGCGCCGCTTGCAAACAATAAACATTCACTCGCCGTTTTACTGCGTAAAAAATGAGAATATCTACGAATCAGAACAGCCCCACTCTTTTAGATCCGCTAGCTGTAGGACTCATCCTACAATCGAGTAACAACAGCGAGCCAGCAAATCTCCCGCAATGGACGAAGGCGTTCGCAAAATCTCAGTAATAAGGACTTCAGATGTTTTCTTTGCCATGGACTTTGCTTGTCCTTCTCTCCCTCGGCTACGGCCTGGCCCTGACTTACGGCCATCTCGGCTGGCTCGCGCTCATTTCCGTCGCCTTGTTGCTGACCGCCGGTTTCGCCGCGCGCCAACAACAGGTCCGCATTGGCCACTACCTCGGTCACGGCCTGTTCGTCTTCATGGCGCTGGCCCTGGCCCTGCACTGGCTACCGGGTTTTTATAACGGCCGCGGCATTCATCCGCAGCGCTTCACCGACGATGCCGTGCAGTTCTCGATGTACCTGAACCTGGACAAGCCGCTGATTGGTTTCTGGCTGTTGCTGGTCTGTCCGTGGATTGTCGGCCGGCGTTCGCTGCGGCTTTGCGCCTACGCCACCGCGCTGGGACTGGCGCTGAGCACGCTATTGGCATTGGGCGGCGCCTTGCTGCTGGGGATGATCAGTTGGGCACCGAAATGGCCGGATCAGGCCTGGCTGTGGCTGTTCAACAACCTGTTGCTGGTGACGCTGGTGGAGGAATCGCTGTTTCGTGGCTACCTCCAGGGCGGTCTGAGCCGCTACTTCAGGCACCTGGCGTACGGCGAGCATCTGGCGTTGCTGCTCTCCTCGCTGGTGTTTGGCCTGGTGCATCTGGGCGCGGGCTGGCACTGGGTGTTGCTGGCGGGTCTGGCGGGCGTCGGCTACGGTCTAGCCTATCGTTTCGGCGGGTTGGGGGCGGCCATCGCTACGCATTTCGGTTTGAATCTGCTGCATTTCGGCCTGTTCACTTATCCGATGCTGGCCGGCTGACGCAACGCCCGTTTTGCGAGGCGCTGCCGATTATTGAAAAATAAGTTCAACAAATCCTCGACCATGCCGACAACCTTTCAAAGCCTTGCGGATTGAAAAAGCCATGCGTAACAACCAGCCCATTACACAACGCGAACGGACCTTCCCGGCTCAGCAACGGTTGATTTCCACCACCGACGCCAAAGGCGTGATCACCTACTGTAACGACGCATTCGCTGAAATCAGTGGATTTACCCGTGAAGAGCTGATCCGTGCGCCGCATAACCAGGTCCGCCACCCCGACGTCCCGGCCGCGGTGTTCGCGCACATGTGGGGCACACTGAAACAAGGCTTGCCATGGATGGGCATTGTCAAGAATCGCTGCAAGAACGGTGACCACTATTGGGTGAACGCCTACGTCACACCGGTCTTCGAAGGCAACCAGGTGATCGGCTACGAGTCGGTGCGGATCAAACCCACCGCCGAACAGATCCAGCGCGCCGAAGCGCTCTACCAACGCATCAACCAGGGCAAGTCAGCGATTCCGTCCACCGATAAATGGTTGCCGGTGCTGCAGGACTGGCTGCCGTTCATTCTGATCAGTCAACTGAGCTTCATGATCGGTGCCACGCTCAACTCCCAGTGGGGCTTTGCCCTGGCTGCCGGTCTTTCGGTGCCGTTGGGCCTGCTGGGGCTGAGCTGGCAACAGCGCGGCCTCAAGCGCTTGTTGCGCCTGGCCGAACAGACCACCTCCGACCCGCTGATCGCGCAGATGTACACCGACAGCCGTGGCGCCCAGGCGCGTCTGGAGATGTCGATCCTCAGCCAGGAAGCCCGCCTGAAAACCTGCCTGACCCGTCTGCAGGACACCGCCGAGCACCTGACCGAGCAGGCTCGGCAGTCCGACACCCTGGCCCACGACAGCTCCACCGGCCTGGAGCGTCAACGCGTCGAAACCGAGCAAGTGGCCACCGCCGTCAATCAGATGGCCGCCACCACCCAGGAAGTGGCCAGCCATGTACAGCGCACCGCTGACGCCACTCAGGAAGCCAATCGCCTGACCGGTCGCGGTCGTGACATCGCCGGGGAAACCCGCGAAGCCATTCAGCGCCTGTCGGTGGTGGTCGGTGAAACCGGTCTGACCGTGACGCAACTGGCCAAGGACAGCGACGAAATCGGCGGCGTGGTCGACGTGATCAAAGGCATCGCCGACCAGACCAACTTATTGGCGTTGAACGCCGCGATCGAAGCGGCGCGTGCCGGTGAGATGGGTCGAGGGTTTGCGGTGGTGGCGGACGAAGTGCGTCAACTGGCACAACGCACCAGCGAATCCACCGGGCAGATCCACGCCCTGATCGCCAAGTTGCAGCAAACCGCGGGCACCGCCGTGCAAACCATGGAAGCCGGGCATCGCCAGGCGGAGGAAGGTGTGGCACGAGTGCTGGAAGCGGATCAGGCGCTGATCGGGATCAGCGAAGCGGTGGCGCACATCACCGACATGACCACGCAGATTGCCGCTGCGACGGAAGAGCAAAGCTCGGTGGCCGAGGAGATCAGCCGCAACATCAGCAACATCTCACAACTGGCGGATCAAACCTCGGAACAGGCGCAGAACTCGGCGTTGTTGAGTGAAGAGCTGACCAAGACGGCGAATACCCAGTATTCGCTGGTGGAGCGATTTAATCGCTGATTGCGACCCGAAAGACAAAAACCCGGACAGCGGCGGCTTCCGGGTTTTTTATTGGAGCCGGGAACGTGATGTTGTCTGGTAGGCCCTCATCGCCTGTACAAAACCCCGCTGAAGGCACTAGCACCCTTCACGATGAAGCCGATCCAAAACCAACTCATAAGGTTCGTCATACAAAGAATAATATTTGATTCGCAATGAAAGCTGGCATAACACCCTAATGTAATTCATTTCAACGTTATATGCTTGAGCCGCAGATTTAGGATAGTTGAAGAAGAACAAAACACTGGATTCCTCCTGACGCAACAGCACAGACTCAGACGACCATGAAGATCTTACAAAATACTTATGATCAAGCTCAAACTCTGAAAATATCGACTCCAGGTCTTTGACAGATATTTTTTTGCCCGTATTAAGGGAAGTAAACTCAATTTCTTTTATATCGGCAGGCCCAAGACCATTGTTAGTAATGGTCAGTGATCTGCGTTTTACGCCGTCTATCGTTTCAATTGGACTTCCGACAGAAATTATCGGCTTCACCGACAAGGCATTGGCCTTCCTGGTCTCCGTCCTGTCCCAGATCCCCAGACCTAAAGCGATAACAGCAGTGACCACTGCGGAGACGGCAGTAACCATCTCCCAATTTGTCCTGTATCCGTTTGCCATGAATGGGGTCCCTTTGAAGGCTCAATCAAACGTCCTTGCAACTGTAGACCGTTTTTTTGCTGAGTGCCGCTGATGCCTCGACTGCCTTCGGCTTCGCATAAAACATGATGCCTCTACGTGGTAATGAGTGCAGCAAGCTATCCAGAATTCCCGACCGTTGAACTGAAAAAAATGTCGGATGCTTCGTCAATTTACGACCGCAAACGTCATTTTCCTACTCGTAGGTCGGATGGATCACCTACTCGGTGATAGTTGTTTAAAAGTGTTTAGTTGCACTTCTTGCAGGCCACACGACCTTGCGCCATTGCCTACAGGTAAGCCAGACTTCGCCGGCTTGTGCAGCCTGATCTCGGGTTCTATCGTTGACCTGCCACTGCTCATCAGTGGTCGGGTTTAGCAGCCTGCGGCATAAATCACTGCACATGCATCCATCTCACAGGTGTTTTTTAGCCTGCGGTCTGATGGTGGCTGTACGCAGGGCACCTTCGGGTGCGCCGGCTTTGTGATTTTCCCCGGTCTGCTAACCTGCGTGCAGCTGCCTCCCTTTTCGTTTAGCAGCGAAACGGTTGGCACCCATTATGGAAAAATCACGCATGCAAAAGGTAACCCCTGATCCTCCAAATGCGGATAACGTATCTGCGCAAGAAAGCCCTCGCACTGAAAAACCCGGCGACGCCACCGACCGAAACGTCGATGACGCCCATCTCACCTTCGCCCACCTCAAAGCCCTTCCGCGCCAGCCTTCCACGTTCTTCATCGTCAACCCTGAACTGCCTGTTCAAGACCTGCTGGGTTTTGCCAGCGAAGCCGCGGCGTCGGCCTGCGTGATCATCGCGGATAAGGCAGACCAGGAGTCAGGGTCGATTCGCAATACCCTGTTTGGGCCTGGAACTAATCATCTCGGCGATCGAGATTTCGGTGAACGGTGCCCTGGACCACCTCGACCCCATCGAGTAGTCCAGCCAACCCCACAAGCCCCGTTCAAATTCCGTGGCATTCCTGTTTTCCGCAAATACGAATGTCATGGACC
>NZ_JANLOD010000021.1 GCF_025466085.1 Pseudomonas sp. 14P_8.1_Bac3 | reverse complement strand
ACAGGGTGTTGCATGTGTTCAGCTCCAGTGTTTCAGGCCGCAATCGCGGGGCGCATCGGCACCTGCTGTTTCCCCGGAACCGCCCCAAACAACGCCTTCTGCACCGCCTGCTGCGCGTCAAACGCCAGCGCCGCACGCTCGCGACCTTCGCAGGCAATCGGTTTGAGCAGATGAATCTCCACCTCGCCCCGGTCATTGGCAAACAAGCGCATCAAGTGCGAGAGCAAATCATCATCACCAATGAACGGCGCCAGCGCATCCACTTCGCCCTCGCGCAGATAACGTATCGCCACCGGTTGCAGCTTCACCTCGGAATCAATCGCCGCGGACAACAGGCGGCCATGGAAGGTGCGCAACGAGCGGCCATCGGTGGTGGTGCCTTCCGGGAACATCAGCAGCGGATGGGCCTGCTCCAGATGGCGGGTCATCTGCTTGCGGATCAACTGGCTGTCGCCCGAGCCGCGGCGGATAAACAGGCTGCCAGCCTTCGCCGCCAACCAGCCCGCCACCGGCCAGGTGCGCACCTCGGCCTTGGACAGGAACGACATCGGCGTGAGCATGCCCAGCAGCGGGATGTCGGTCCATGACACATGGTTGCTGACCCAGAGCATCGATTCCTTTGGCAACTCACCGTGCACGGTCACGCGAAAGGGCAGGGCATTCGCCAGGCGCGCCATGAAAAAGCGCGACCAGCGCTGACGGCGGACCATCGAATGGGCGATGCCCAGGCGCTCGAACACACCGAAGACGCTGGCCATGCTCAACCCCAGCGCCACCACCACCAACACCCGCGCAATCCGCGCGTACACCCGCAGGCGGCTCATCACACCGCCGCCTTGAAGTGCCTGGCGTAACGCGGGCAGAGTTCGTCGCGTTTGAGCAGGATGAACACGTCGGCCACCTGGAAATCTTCGTCCCAGCACGGCTCGCCACAGATCTTCGCGCCGAGGCGCATGTAGGCTTTCAACAGCGGCGGCATTTCGGCGATGACGTTGTTAGGGATATCCAGCACAGGCAGCGGATTTTTCGGTTCGGCGCGCAGGTGTTCGGTGCACAGGTAACGTTCGCGCAGACGCTGCATGATCGCGTGGGCCTGGATACCGCCGTCCTGCATCGGGATGCTCGCGCAACCCATCAAATAGCTATAGCCGCCCTGGTTCAGCACTTCGGCCAGTTCACCCCAGAGCACGGCGATGGTGCCGCCGTTGCGGTAGGCCGGGTCGACGCAGGTGCGGCCGATTTCGAGGATCGGGCCTTCGAGGTGGACCAGGCCGTGCAGGCTGAATTCTTCTTCGCTGTAGAACTTGCCCAGGCTGCTGGCAGCCGTGTGATCGAGCAAACGGGTGGTCGCCACCAGACGCCCGGTGTTCAGGTCGCGCACGCCGATGTGGGCGCAGTGAACGTCATAGTCATCCATGTCCAGACCCAGCTCCGCGCCTTTGAGCTTGGCGTTGAATTCGCCACTGAACACGTTGAAGCGCAAGGCCTGAGCTTCCTGCAGGGCCTCGGCACCCACCAGGCGTTCGGCTTGCAGACGGCGTTCGTTGGCGGTGTCGCTGATGCGGGCGATCTGAGTCATGGCGAATCTCCGTGCGGGCTGCTCACCCGTCTTTGGGTTACAGCGGATCGACTTTCTTTATCCAGCCTTGTTGTGCAAAGTCAGGCTATGTAGCCCCGGTGTCATCGCCATGAAGCTTTGGTGATGCTTATATGACAGCCCTCGAGGAGCCTCTTATGCCCTGGCAAACCCTGTTGAATCGCCGCGATCGCTTGCCTGCCCATCCTGACCTGGCGGAGGGGTTCGCGACCTTGCTGCATCAGTTGGGGACGGTCACGCCGTTCGAGCTGGCGGTGGCCGGCGGACGTCTGATGGCGACCCCGGGACTGGCGTTTCTGGTGGGCTATCAGGCCGCGTTGCGCATGCTCTGGCCGAGTGCGCCGCTGAGCCTCGGCGCGTTGTGCGCAACCGAGCAGCGCAGCCTGCGAGTGGCGGACATGCAGACCCGCCTGAGCGACCTGCGCTTGAGCGGGCGCAAGGATTTCGTCACCGCCGGCGATGCGGCGGTCTGGCTGCTGGTCGCCGCCCGCAGTGAAGAGCCCGGCGCCGATCCGCGCCTGAACCTGGCCGTGGTCTATCCCGGCGAACCGGGGGTGCGGGTGGAAAAGCTCCCGGCGATCCCGTTGATGCCGGACATCAGCCACGGCCGGCTGGTGCTGGAAAACGCGCTGTGCGAATTGCTCGCGGGGGATGGCTGGGAGGCGTACGTCAAACCGTTCCGCACCCTTGAAGACACCTATGTGCTGAGCGCCATGACCGCGTGGTTGTATGGCGTCGGCCGGGACAACGATTGGCCGCAGGCCTTGCAGCTGCGTCTGCTGGCGTTGCTGGCCGGCTGCGCCGAAGTCAGTCGCCAAGCGCCGAACAATCCGGCGGGGCATGTGTTGCTGGGCGGGTTGTTTGCGCAGTTTGACGGGTTGCAGGGTGAGGTGAATCAGGCGCTGGCGGACGGGCCGCCACCGTGGGCGGCGATGTGGCAGCGGGATCAGGGGGTGATGTCGTTGGCGGCGGTGGCCAGGGAAAAGCGGTTGGCCAAGGCGTTGGCGGTGTCTTGACTGACCACTTCGCGAGCCCCGCTCCCGCAGGGATATCCAGTGAACACACATTGTGTAAACAACTCAAAACCTGTGGGAGCTGGCCTGCCAGCGATGGCGATGGGTCAGTCAACATCACGGTGCACGATTCGACTTGCTCGCGAAGACGCCTTCGAAGGCACTCCCCATCCCTCAACTGTCATCAACCTCGGCTAGGCTCAGCAGGTTAATCCTCTTGAGCCCCCGCCATGTTCAAAGGCTTGTCCCTGCTGTTCATCCTGCTGCTGAGCCCCACGGCCCACGCCGAAAACTGGCCTGCCGAGCAATGGTCGACCGGTCCGACCCTCACCGGGCCGGCACTCGAGGCGCTTGAGGCGTACGCCTTTCCAACCCGCGACGACAGCACCCGCAAAGGCATCCGCACCGACGCCTTGCTGGTGATCCGCGATGGCCAGTTGATCTACGAACGCTACGCCGGCCCGACCACCGCCGACACGCCGCACCTGACCTGGTCCATCAGCAAGAGCCTCATGGCCGCCGTCCTCGGCGTGGCCTACGGCGAAGGGCTGTTCAAGCTTGAGGACCCCGCATCGAAATTCTATCCCGCACTGCAAAAACACCCGGCGATCACCCTGGCCGACCTGCTGCACTGGGCCTCGGGCCTGGACTGGCAGGAGGACTACGAATACGCCCCGCTGAAATCCTCAGTGGTGGCGATGCTCTACACCCGCGGTCATCACGACATGGCCGCGTTCACCGCCGACCACGCCGAGTACGCGAAACCCGGCGAGGCCTTCCGCTATTCCAGCGGTGACAGCAACCTGTTGGCCGCCGCGCTGAAAAACATCGTCGGTCCGGCACGCTATCCGGACTACCCATGGAACGCGCTGTTCGAACCATTGGGCATTCGTCACGCCGTCTGGGAAACCGACGCCACGGGCACCTTTGTCGCCTCGTCCTACGCCTACCTCACGGCGCGGGACCTGGCGCGGGTCGGCCTGTTGATGGCCCGCGACGGTCGCTGGGGCGAGTGGCAACTGTTGCCCAAAGACTGGGTCGCCTTTAACCGCCAACCGTTCGACCGCTACAAAGCCCATCAGGATGAAGCGGTGCCGGGCGGTCAATGGTGGCTCAATCGCGCCGCGGATGGCGCGGCGCGGCCCTGGCCTGATGCTCCGGCTGACACCTTCGCCGCCCTCGGCCATTGGGGCCAGGCGATGTATGTGATCCCCAGCGAACGCCTGGTTATCGTGCGCTACGGCGATGATCGCGACGGGAGCTATCGGCATAACGAATTGCTCAAACTCGCACGCCAGGCATTCGCCGGGGCGGTACAGCCATGAATCGCCGCCGTTTCGTTCGTCGCCGCCCGTTCAGCACGCTGGGGTTGCTCCTGCTGATCGCCGTGCTCGGCTGGATCTGGCAGGAGCGGGTGGCGCTGTGGGCGTTCCCGGACATCATCAGCGCCTACACCGCCAAGGAATATTGCTCGTGTCGCTACGTGATGAACAACGACACCCAGTATTGCCAAGGCTATGTGAAGCAGTGGTTGCCCTTCAGCGCTTTTGTCGACGACCCCGCCGGCAAACGCGTGACGGTCAGCGGCATGGGCCGCAGCAACAGCGCGCAATGGATCGGCGAGCATCAAGGCTGCCGCCTGAACCTCTGAACGGCTGCTCGTTGTGGGAACCTGCTTGCCGGCGATGGAGATCTGGCGGGCGCCATCGCCAGCAAGTGGGCGCGTCCAGGTGCAGCGTTTGATGTTCACGGTTTGCAATGCGCTCGCGGGCGGTTAAGGTTCGTGCAGGTTTATCTGCCCACGAGTCTCTATGTTCAAGCGGCCCCTCTCGAAAACCCTCGCCTTCTTGCTGCTGGCCGGTGCCACGCTGTCAGCCCAGGCCAATTGGTACCTGGACGGCGAGTCTTCGCGGCTGTCGTTCGTCAGCACAAAAAACGCCAACATCTCCGAAGTGCAGCGCTTTCTGGTGTTGCACGGCAAGGTCAGTCCCGAGGGCCTGGCCGAGGTGGAAGTCGAACTGGAGTCGGTGAACAGCGGCATCCCCTTGCGTGATGAGCGCATGCGCAAGGAACTGTTCGACATCAAGACCTTCCCCGAAGCGTTGATCACCGCGCAGATCGATCTGCGTCCGATCAACGACCTGGCCCCCGGCGCGCAGCTCGAATTGCGGTTGCCGGTGTCCGTCAATCTCCACGGCAAGCAACACGCATACAACGCCGAGCTGCTGGCGACGCGGCTGGATGATCGGCGCTTCCAGGTGGTGACGCTCGAGCCATTGGTGATCAACGCGGCGGATTTCGATCTGGCGCCGGGGCTGGAAAATTTGCGCAAGGTCGCCGGTTTGTCGGCGATCAGTCTGTCGGTACCGGTGGGTGCGGTACTGATCTTCACGGCACGCTGACATGGCCGGCGCGATTTTTCCCTGGCGTGAAGGCAACCGTTTCGAACTGCTGATCGACGGTCCGCAGTTCTTTCCACGAATGCTGGTGGCGATTGCGCGCGCCGAGGAGCAAGTCGAACTGGAGCTGTATCTGGTGGAGGCGGGCGCGTGTGCCGAAGCCATGGTTCAGGCGCTGGTCCAGGCGGCCGAGCGCGGCGTGCGGGTGCGTTGCCTGTTCGACGATTACGGCAGCCTCGCGTTTACCCTGACCTTGCGCCAGCGCCTGACGGCGGCGGGGGTGGAGCTGCGTTTCTACAATCGCCTGAGCTGGCGGCGCTGGGTCGGCAACTTCTATCGCGATCACCGCAAACTGCTGTTGGTCGATCAAAGCCTGGCGGTGGTCGGTGGCACCGGTGTTACCGATGAGTTCTGGATGCCGAATGAAGACACCAGCGAATGGCACGAAGTGATGGTGGAAATCACCGGGCCGCTGGTGATCGACTGGCAGTTGCTGTTCGACCGCCAATGGATCGCCAACCGCCATCGCCGCGCCTGGAAACCCGCCTCGCATTTCGGCCTGCCGCGACTGCCGCGCGTGCCGTCCACCGGAGAGGGCATGGGCCGGGTGGCGTATGCCGACGCCCGTCAGCACCGGGATATTCTGCAATCGCTGGTTCGCGCACTGAACAGCGGGCAGAAGCGCATCTGGCTGGCCACTCCGTATTTCCTGCCGACCTGGAAAGTCCGCCGCTCACTGCGCAGGGCAGCCAGTCGAGGCGTCGATGTGCGCCTGCTACTCACCGGCCCGCGCACCGATCACCCGTCGGTGCGCTACGCCGGGCATCGCTACTACCCGCGACTGCTCAAGGCCGGGGTGCAGATTTTCGAATACCAGCCGTGTTTCCTGCACCTGAAAATGGTGTTGGTCGATGACTGGGTGAGCATTGGCTCGTGCAACTTCGATCACTGGAATTTGCGCTTTAACCTGGAAGCCAACCTTGAAGCGCTGGACCCCGGATTGACCCGGGCGGTGGTGGCGAGTTTCGAGCGGGATTTTGCCTTGAGCCAGGAAGTGAGCCTGGAAGCCTGGCAGCGGCGGCCGCTGTGGCGGCGGGTCAAACAGCGGATATGGGGCTGGGTGGATCGGGTGGTGGTGAATCTGCTGGATCGCCGGGGCTGAACGCAGATTCCGAAAACACTGGGATCAAATGTGGGAGCGGGCTTGCTCGCGAAGAGACCGTGTCAGTCAACGATGATGTCGACTGACAGTCCGCTTTCGCGAGCAAGCCCGCTCCCACAGGTTTTTGTGGCGTATGGATTAAAGCAACTCAAAACTCTGCTGCGTCACATCCTGGGAATCCAGGCCGATCTGCACGTTGAATTTGCCCGGTTCTGCCGCGTATTTGAGCTGGGCGTTGAAGAACTTCAGGTCATCCTCGGTGATGGTGAAGTGCACGACTTTCTGTTCGCCGGCCTTGAGCAAGATTTTCTGGAAGTTCTTCAGTTCCTTGACCGGGCGGATCATCGAACCGGTGACGTCCTGGATGTACAGCTGCACCACGGTTTCGCCGTCACGCTTGCCGGTGTTTTTCACCATGACACTGGCATCGAGCTTGCCGGTCTTGTTCAGCGTGGTCGATGACAGGGCCATGTCGCTCAGGCTGAAATCGGTGTAGCTCAGGCCGAAACCGAACGGGAACAGGGGACCGGTGGTGTCATCGAAATACTGCGAGGTGTAGTTGCCCGGTTTGCCCGGCGTGAATGGCCGGCCAATGCTCAGGTGGTTGTAGTACGTCGGAATCTGGCCCACCGAACGCGGGAAGGTGATCGGCAGTTTGCCCGACGGGTTGTAGTCGCCGAACAGCACGTCGGCGATGGCGTTGCCGCCTTCGGTGCCGCTGAACCAGGTTTCCAGAATCGCGTCGGCCTGATCCTTCTCTTCGAGAATCGACAGCGGACGGCCATTCATCAACACCAGCACCAGCGGTTTGCCGGTGGCTTTCAGCGCCTTGATCAGCTCGCGCTGGTTGGCCGGGATGTTCAGGTCGGTACGGCTCGACGATTCGTGGGACATGCCACGGGACTCGCCCACGGCCGCCACGATCACATCGGCATCCTTGGCGGCTTTCACGGCTTCGTCGATCAGCACATCGGCGGGACGCGGGTCATCCACCACTTCCGGTGCATCGAAGTTGAGGAAGTTCAGGTAATCGAGGGCCTTCTTGTCGCTGGTAATGTTGGCGCCACGGGCGTAGATCAACGTGGCCTTGTCGGCGACTGCGGCGTTCATGCCGTCGAACAGGGTCACCGATTGCGCCGGTTTGCCGGCGGCGGCCCAGCTACCCATCATGTCGATCGGTGCTTTGGCCAGGGGGCCGACCAGGACGATTTTTGCGGTTTTCTTCAGCGGCAGGGTTTCGTTCTGGTTCTTCAGCAATACCAGGCTGCGGCGCGCGACCTCGCGGGCCTCGGCGCGGTGCAGGCGGCTCTCGGCGTAGGTGTCTGCCGGATCATCCTCGGCCTTGCCGATGCGCAGGTACGGGTCCTTGAACAGGCCCATGTCGTACTTGGCGGCGAGCACTTCACGCACGGCGTTGTCGATGTCCTTCTGTTCGATCTCGCCGGCTTTCAACAGCCCTGGCAGCTCTTTGCCGTAGAGGGTGTCGTTCATGCTCATGTCGATGCCGGCCTTGATCGCCAGCTTCGCGGCTTCGCGACCGTCCGCGGCGACGCCGTGCTTGATCAGTTCGAAGATCGCCCCGTGGTCGCTGACCGCGAGGCCTTTGAAGCCCCATTCCTTGCGCAACAGGTCGTTCATCAGCCAGGTGTTGGCGGTGGCCGGCACGCCGTTGATCGAGTTCAGCGCCACCATCACGCTGCCGGCACCGGCGTCGATCGCCGCGCGGTACGGTGGCAGGTAATCCTGGTACATCTTGACCGGGCTCATGTCGACGACGTTGTAGTCGCGACCGCCCTCGACCGCGCCGTACAAGGCGAAGTGCTTGACGCTGGCCATGATGCTGTCGGCCGCGTTGGCGCCAGTGCCCTGGAAAGCCCTGACCATGACGCCGGCGATGCGCGACACCAGATAAGTGTCTTCACCGAAGCCTTCGGACGTGCGGCCCCAGCGCGGGTCGCGGGAGATGTCGACCATCGGCGCGAAGGTGATGTCGAGGCTGTCCGCCGCGGCTTCCTTGGCGGCAATGCGCCCGGACAGGCCGATGGCGTCCATGTCCCAGCTCGAGGCCAGGGCGATCGGGATCGGGAAAATTGTGCGGTGGCCGTGGATCACGTCATAGGCGAAGAACATCGGGATCTTCAACCGGCTGCGCATGGCCGCGTCCTGCATCGGACGGTTTTCCGGGCGGGTGATCGAGTTGAACGTGCCACCGATGTTGCCCGCGGCGATTTCCTTGCGGATCAGCTCCCGGGGCATCTCCGGGCCGATGCTGATCAGGCGCAACTGGCCGATTTTTTCATCGAGGGTCATTTGCTTCATCAGGTTGCTGATGAAGGCGTCCTTGTTCTCCAGGGGTGCGGGCGTCGTGGCGGCCAGTACGTGATGACTGGCCAGGCTGACGAACAGTCCCAGCAAACACAGCTTCTTCATGAATTGTTTTCTCAAGGGCCCAAGCGGCAGTGAATACGCACCGGTCGGCCAAAATTTAGGGAGCGACTATTGTTGTTCAGGTAAATGCAGCACACTTCGGCAGTGTTTTTTCTGCGCTGGGGGCATCTTTTAGCCCATTGGCTCGATGCAATCCAGTGGCGGCGGCAGATTATGCCCCAAGAGTTCGCTCGGAAGGTCGCTGGTGGTTTTTCAACGGAATGTGCAAGGGAGCGTCAAATCAATGAATGTACGACACCACACTCGGTCAGGCCTGCAGGTCGCCGCCTTGATACTGCTGACCACGTTGCTGGCCGGTTGCGGCATCAACACCATTCCCACCCTCGACGAGCAGGCCAAGGCGGCCTGGGGCCAGGTGCAGAACCAGTACCAGCGCCGCGCCGACCTGATCCCCAACCTGGTGGAAACCGTCAAGGGTTACGCCAAGCACGAAGAGGAAACCCTGACCGCGGTGATCGAAGCCCGGGCCAAGGCGACCTCGATCCAGGTGGACGCCAGCACCCTGGACAACCCCGAGAAACTCAAGCAGTTCCAGCAGGCGCAGGACCAGTTGACCGGCGCGTTGAGCCGTTTGATGGTGGTCTCCGAACGCTATCCGGACCTCAAGGCCAACCAGAATTTCCTGGCGTTGCAGTCGCAGCTGGAAGGCACCGAGAACCGCATCGCTGTGGCGCGTCGTGACTTCATCCTCGCGGTGCAGAAATACAACACCGAAATCCGCACCTTCCCGGGACGCTTGTGGCACACCGTGATGTACAGCGATTTGCCGATTCGTGAGACCTTCGAAGCCACCACGCCGGATGCCGATAAAGCACCGCAAGTGAAGTTCTGATCGGTCCGAAGCATCACCACGGATGAGGTTGCCAATGCGCGTGTTGAAAGCTGGCCTGGTGCTGTTGCTCTGGGTGTTCGCCCTGACGGCCCAGGCCGAACTGAAATTTCCGGCGCTGACCGGGCGGGTGGTGGACAACGCCCAGATGATCGAGCCGTCGGTGCGCGAGCAGTTGACGCAGCAACTCGCCGCCCATGAAAAAGCCACCGGCGAGCAGTTGGTGGTGGTGACGTTGCCGGACTTGCAGGGCGCCGAGATTGCCGATTTCGGTTATCAGCTCGGACGCCATTGGGGCATCGGCCAGAAGGACAAGAACAACGGCGCGCTGTTGATCGTCGCGCGCGATGAGCGCAAGTTGCGGATCGAGGTCGGTTACGGCCTGGAAGATCGCCTGACCGATGCGCAAAGTTCGGTGATTATCAATCAGGTGATCACCCCGGCGTTCAAGACCGGCAACTTCAGCAAGGGCATCAGCGACGGCGTCGCGGCGATGCTGGTGGTGCTGGGCGGCAACCCGCTGGATGAGCCGTCGACCATCTACGCGTCGGGCGGTGATCAGGAAGCCGATTTCGTTTCCCGACACCCGGGCATTTTCGTGTTTCTGGTGATGCTGTTCATCCTGACGATTTTTGTACTGCAGATGCTCGGCATCCTGCCCGCCGGGCGCGGTGGATCGGGCGGCTCCAGTGGCGGATTTGGCGGCGGTGGCGGTTTTGGTGGCGGCGGTGGAGGCGGGGGCTTCAGCGGCGGCGGTGGCAGTTTCGGCGGCGGCGGTTCGTCGGGCGGCTGGTGATGACGCGGCACTCAACAACAATGGCAGGCGGGCATTTTTAGACATGGCATTACTGACTGAACACGAACAACGCAAAGTCGCCGAGGCCATCGCCCGGGTCGAGCGCGATACCGACGCCGAACTGGTGACGGTACTCGCGGCCCGCGCCGACGACTATGCGTACATCCCGCTGCTCTGGGCCAGTCTGCTGGCGCTGGTGGTGCCGGGTGTCGTGCATTACCTGACCGGTTGGCTGACCCTGCACAGTTTGTTGCTGGTGCAATGGGGCACGTTCATTGTGTTGTGCCTGCTGTTTCGCATTCCGGCAATCACCACGCACCTGATCCCGCGCTCGGTGCGCCATTGGCGCGCCTCGAACCTGGCGCGCCGACAGTTTCTCGAGCAAAACCTGCACCACACCGTCGGCAGCACCGGCGTGCTGATTTTCGTCTGCGAGGCCGAGCGTTACGTGGAAATCCTGGTGGATGAGGGCATTTCCAAACGCCTGGACAACAAGAACTGGGAAGGGATTGTCGCGGCGTTCACCCAGCAGGTGAAGCAGGGGCAGACGTTGCAGGGCTTTGTGACGTGCGTCGAGGCCTGCGGCGAGTTGCTCAAGGTGCACGTCCCGGTCACCCACGTGCGCAACGAACTCCCCAATCGCCTGGTCATCCTGGGCTGAACCCGGCCCAGCTCTGGATCCCCTGTGGGAGCGGGCTCGCTCGCGAAGGCGGTGTTGCATTCACATCGATGTCGACTGACACGATGCCTTCGCGAGCAAGCCCGCTCCCACAGGGAATGTGCACCGTTCGTAAATTACTGCGTGTCCTGAACGGCCGCGCCCCCTAAAATACCCGCCATTCCCGATTCGCCCCGCCCGAGGCCGCTTTTTCCATGTCTGTCACCGCCACTCCCGCCAGCCTCGCGCCGGATCACCACGCCCAGTTCATCGACCTGCTGCAAACCAGCCTCGACGCCAACGCTTTCATCAAACTGGTGCTGGCCAAGTACGTCGGCAGTGAAGCGGAGCTGCAACGGCTGATCATCAAGCAACTGACGGTCAAGGATCAGCCTTGCCTGTCCTTCGTCTACCGCTACAAGACCCGTGACATCACCAAGAACCTGCCGCTGGCCGAAGGCGTGGCGACCATCGCCGCATTGTTGCCGGCCTCGTTCAAAAATGCGCATTTGCTGGCCCTGACCGACGAAGCCCAGCTCGAATACAGCAAAAAGGGCAAGTCTTCGCTGTTCAAGAGCAAACCTCAGCAATTGCGTGAACTGCCGTCCGCCGAGCACAACCGCGAGAAAAACCGCTTCCTCGACCTCAGCCGGCCGTTCCTCGCCGACCTCGGCGTGACGAACAGCAAGCATGAGCTGATCCCGGCGATGTCGCGCAAGTGGAAGCAGATCAACAAGTTCATCGAAGTCTTCAGCCATGCGCTGACCACCTCGCCACTGGCACTGGACAAACCGGTGCGGGTCGCGGACTTCGGTTCGGGCAAGGGTTACCTGACGTTCGCGATTCACGATTACCTGCGCAACACCCTGAACGCGCAAGGCGAGGTCACCGGCGTCGAGCTGCGCGAAGAAATGGTCAGCCTGTGCAATGCCGCCGCGGCGAAGCTGGACCATCCGGGCCTGGTGTTCAAGTGCGGCGACGTGCGTAGCGTGGCGCCGAGCGAGCTGGACGTGATGATCGCGCTGCACGCCTGCGACATCGCCACCGACTATGCGATCCACACCGGCATTCGTTCCGGTGCGTCGATCATCATGTGTTCGCCGTGCTGCCACAAACAGATCCGCCTGCAAATCCAGAGCCCGGCGCTGCTCAAGCCGATGCTGCAATACGGTCTGCACCTGGGCCAGCAAGCGGAAATGGTCACCGACAGTTTGCGTGCGCTGTTCCTGGAAGCCTGCGGTTACGAGACCAAGGTCTTCGAGTTCATCTCACTGGACCACACCAACAAGAACAAGATGATCCTGGCGGTGAAACGCGCCGAGCCGGTGGACCCGGCCCAGTTGCTGGCGAAGATCGAGGAACTGAAAGCGTTCTACCACATCACCGAACACTGCCTCGAAACCCTGCTGCGCGCCGATGGCCATTTGAGTTGACCCTGTAGGAGCGAGCTGGCTCGCGAGGGTCGTCAACGATTACGCTGGCTGTCTGACACCCCGCGGTGTCTGTGGCTCCATCGCGAGTGAACTCGCTCCTACAGACGTCAGGTTACGCGGTAGCCACCCGCGCAGGCTGGACCGCAGTCTTGCGTCCCAACATCACCGTCACAATCACCCCACCCGCAAACAACCACGTAATCGGCTCGATGTGTTCACCGAAGAACAACGCCGAAAACGCGATGGTGAAAAAGATCTGCAGCAACTGGATCTGACTGACCCGGGCAATGCCGCCCATCGCCAACCCGGCGTACCAGGCAAAGAAACCAATGAACTGCGAGAACAGCGACACATAGCCAAACGCCCACCAGGTTTTGGCGGAGATCTCGCCCTGATGTTGCAGCGCCAGGTACAGCACCGGTCCGATCAGCAGCGGCGTCGACAGCACCAGCGCCCAGCAGATCACCTGCCAGCCGCCCATCTCCTTGGCCAACCGGCCACCTTCGGCGTACCCCAGACCGCCGACGGCAATCGCCCCGAGCATCAGCAAGTCACCGGCCTGAATGCTGCCAGCACCGCTGATCAGTGCATAACCCAGCACCAGCGCACTGCCCAGCGCGGCGCAAGCCCAGAAAGCTTTCGACGGTCGTTCATGGGACAACCACGCGGCATACAGTGCCACGCACAGCGGTTGAAGGCCGTTGACCAATGCACCGTGGGACGCCGGCAAGGTTTGCATGGCCCACGCCGACAGCACCGGAAAACCGAGGATCACCCCGGCGATCACCAGGCTCAGGCCTTTGACCTGTTTCCAGGTCGGCCACTTTTCCCGTTGCCAGAGCAACAGCAACGCCGCCGGAACCGCCGCGACCAGCGCGCGGCCGAGGCCGTTGAGCAGTGGATGGAGTTCCTGCACGACGATCCGCGTGAAGGGCAGGGTGAGGCTGAAGATCACAACGCCGAGCAGGCCGAGGGCCATGCCGGTGTTTTCGCGCGAGGACATGATGGCAACCAGAGTCAAAGGTGGCGGGAAGAGTGTTCATCTAGCCATAAACAGGGGGTTTGCCGCTGTTACAGCTGGGCGCAGAGTTATCCGTACAGTTGCTGCAGTTCGTGGGTCGGCCGCGTTAACACCACAGGACCTGTAGGCGCGAGGCCTGCCCGCGAAGAACGGTATCGCGGTCCGTCAGGTAGTAGCAGGTTATTACCCGACCCCTCGGATAAGGACTACTTTGAATATTCCGATGCATTCCCCCCGAGGAGTCCTCCCATGGCTGCCAAGAAAATCCTGATGCTGGTCGGCGATTACGTCGAAGACTATGAAGTGATGGTGCCGTTCCAGGCCCTGCTGATGGTCGGGCACACGGTGCACGCCGTGTGCCCGGACAAGTCCGCCGGCCAGACCGTGCGCACCGCGATCCATGACTTCGAAGGCGACCAGACCTACAGCGAAAAACCCGGCCACCTGTTCGCCCTGAACTTCGATTTCGCCAAGGTCGCCGAAGCCGACTACGACGCGCTGCTGATCCCCGGCGGCCGGGCGCCGGAATACCTGCGCCTCAACGACAACGTCCTGCAATTGGTGCGCGCCTTCGACAAGGCCGGCAAGCCGATCGCCGCCGTGTGTCACGGAGCGCAGTTGCTGGCCGCCGCGGGGATTCTCGAAGGCCGCGAGTGCAGCGCCTACCCGGCCTGCGCCCCGGAAGTGCGCCTGGCGGGCGGCACGTTCATCGACATCCCGGTGACGGAAGGTCACGTTCAAGGCAATCTGGCCACTGCCCCGGCCTGGCCGGCACACCCGAGCTGGCTCGCCGGCTTCCTCGGGTTGCTGGGCACCAAAATCACGCTGTAACGAGGACGTCCCGATGTGCGAGCTCTACGTCAAAGCCGATCCGATTCTCTACGAATCGCGTTCCCGCTCGCTGCGCATCAGCGGGGTGGTCACGACCCTGCGCCTGGAAAATCAGTTCTGGGACATCCTCAGCGAGATCGCTGAGGTCGACGGCATGACCACCAACCAGTTGATCGCCAAGCTGTATGAAGAGGTCATGGACTATCGCGGTGAGGTGGTGAATTTCGCCTCGTTTCTGCGGGTGAGTTGCATGCGGTATCTGAGCCAGCGGCGGGTGGCGGCGCCGGCGTTGTCGATGGTTCGGGCAGCGGTGAAATAGCGCAGGCCGCATCGCCAGCAAGCCGGCTCCTACAGTGTTTTGCGGTGTACACGTCTTTTGTGGTCACCGATCAAACCTGTGGGGGCGAGCCTGCTCGCGAAAGCGTCAACGCGCGTCGCCGCTAAACCTCAACCGGAACCGTGAGCTTCGGACTCCCCAGCGCATGCGTCTTCGAATCAAAAAACCGCAGCTCTGATCCGCTGCCCTCAAAGACCTTCGCGTAATGCCGCTTCTGATGCTGGATAAACGCCTTGCTGCGCGGATAGATCGAGATCGCCAGCACCTTCGGCTGCGCCTGGCGCAACGCATGAATGATGTGATTGTCCTGCTCGCCCAACGCATGCCCGAAAACGCACAACCCCTCGCCATGACCCAGTAACTGCTCATAGCAGAACGACAGATAATCCGAGCTGCGAATGGTCTTGAGCTTGTCCGCGCTCGGCCCTTCGTTCACGAACAGCGGCACGTCATCCAGCGTCTTGATAGTGTTGTTGATCGCAAAACTGCCGAGCAACGTGCCCTCGGTCGACATCAGCTTGCGCGCCGTGCCGTCCTGGTTGCGCACCAGGTGCAGACCGCCATGCAGGTACAGCAAACGGGTTTTGCCGGTGGCCGTGGCGCTCAGGTCAAAGCCTGGCTCGGCGCCCAGGAATAGATCGGTGATCGCGTCCGGCCGATGCTGGATCGCCCAGTAGTTGAGCAAGTCGTAGTTGGTGGTGAACACCGTCTGATAGCGCGCCAGCTCCTGATTGATGGTCGCCAGCGTCGCCGGCACCACCAGTCGCCACGGGATATGCACGGCGTGCACGGTGTTGATCAGCGCTTCCTTGATCGCGTAGTAGCGATTGCGCGGTGCGGCGGAGCTGACGGCCAGGGCCTTGTTCACGCGACTGGTGGTTTTCAGCGCGCCCAGCACTTGTTCGAAGCTGCGTGTCTGCATCGCGTCGAACACACTGAGTTCGGACGGGCTCAGGGGCTTTTCTTCGACGGTGCGGGCGTTCTCGAACAGCGAGTCATAGCCAAAATCGTCCCACACCGCGCGGCTGGCGCCGTTACCCACCAGCAAGCCGCTGATCGAGGTGGTGGCGCGCAACGCGTTCCAGTCTTCAAGTTGGGCATCGACATCCTGGAAATCGGTCATTGCGGTGGTCGTCTCAAAAGCAAATGGTCGGATGGGCGGCGACTTTATCACGCCCGGCACTTGAGCCAGATCAAGTTAACGCCTGGCAGATGGGGCGATCCTGTGGGCATCCGCCGGATCGAACAGCGATACGGCGCTCAGACCTGGAGATTCGCGCATGAGCAGCACGTTTTTCATCCCCGCCGTGAACATCATGGGCACCGGTTGCCTCGACGACGCCATGGACGCCATTCGCAAGTATGGCTTTCGCAAGGCGTTGATCGTCACGGACACCGGGCTGGCCAAGGCCGGTGTGGCGGCGATGATCGCCGAGAAGCTGGTATTGCAAGGCATCGATTCGGTGATCTTCGACGGCGCCAAGCCGAACCCGAGCATTGCCAACGTCGAGAGCGGCCTGGGCCTGCTCAAGGAAAGTGCCTGTGATTTCGTGGTGTCGCTGGGCGGTGGCTCGCCCCACGATTGCGCCAAGGGCATCGCCCTGTGCGCGACCAACGGCGGGCAGATCGGCGATTACGAAGGCGTTGATCGGTCCAGCAAGCCGCAACTGCCGCTGATCGCCATCAACACCACCGCCGGCACCGCCAGCGAGATGACTCGTTTCCGCATCATCACTGACGAGTCGCGGCACGTAAAAATGGCCATCGTCGACCGCAACGTCACGCCGCTGCTGTCGGTCAACGACCCGGCGCTGATGGTCGCCATGCCCAAAGGCCTGACCGCCGCCACCGGCATGGACGCACTGACCCACGCCATCGAAGCCTATGTGTCCACGGCCGCCAACCCGATCACCGATGCCTGCGCGCTGAAAGCGATCACCCTGATCAGCAGCAACCTGCGCCTGGCCGTGCACGACGGGGCTGATGCGGCCGCGCGGGAAAACATGGCCTACGCGCAATTCCTCGCTGGCATGGCTTTCAACAACGCGTCCCTCGGCTACGTGCACGCCATGGCCCACCAGCTGGGCGGTTTCTACGACTTGCCCCATGGCGTGTGCAACGCCGTGCTGCTGCCCCACGTACAAAGCTTCAACGCCATGGTCTGTGCGCCTCGCCTCACCGACGTCGCCCACGCCATGGGTGCCGACATCCGCGGGTTTAGCCCCGAAGAGGGCGCCCAGGCCGCCATCGCCGCCATCCGCAGCCTGGCCAGGGACGTGGACATTCCCGCCGGCCTGCGCGAACTCGGCGCCCGCCTCAACGACATCCCGACCCTCGCCACCAACGCCCTGAAAGACGCCTGTGGCGTAACCAATCCACGGGCGGCGGATCAGCGGCAGATCGAGGAGATTTTTCGTAGCGCGTTTTGACGGTGACACGGTTCGGGTGCAAACGACGTTATGCTGCGTCTTCGCCCGAGCCGACATCGCCGAGTCCCAGATGCTGCAAAAAAGCCTGATCCGCCGCCTCGACCTCATCACCCTTCAGCTGTTCGTCGCCGTTCACGAGGAAGGCACGCTCACCCGTGCTGCGACCCGCGAAGCGATTGCGGTGTCGGCGGCGAGCAAGCGGTTGATGGAGCTGGAGGAGGCGTTGGGCATCAGTCTGTTTGTGCGCAATGCCAAGGGCATGACGCTGACGCCGGCGGGTGAAACGCTGTTGCACCACGCTCGGCAGATGCTGTTCAACGTCGAGAAAATGGGCCTGGAGCTGGGCGAACACAGCCACGGTGTTCGCGGCTATGTGCGGATGCTCGCCAATCTGTCGGCGATCATTCAGTTTCTGCCGGAAGACCTGCGGGACTTTTCCGAGCGTCATCCGCAGGTCAAAACCGACCTCGAGGAACGTCCCAGCAGCGGGGTGATTCAAGGGGTGCTGGATGGCGTGGCCGACCTCGGGATCTGTTCCAGCGACAGCGACGTCAAAGGGCTGCACAGCGTGCTGTATCGCCGGGACAAACTGGTGGTGCTGATGCTGCCCGATCATCCATTGGCCAACCGCTCCAGCCTGGCGTTCGCCGATACGCTGGACAGCGACTACGTCGGCCTGCACGCCGCCAGTTCCATCAACATGCGCACCCACGCCGCCGCGCGTCAGGCCGGCAAGGTGTTGCGCTTGCGGATTCATGTGCCGGGGTTCGATGCGATGTGCCGGATGGTCCAGGCCAACATGGGCATCGGCATTCTGCCGCAGAAGGCTTACGAATTGTTTGGTCGGGCGCTGGGGCTGCATGCAGTGCCATTGATCGATAAATGGTCGGATCGGGCATTGATTCTGGTGGTGCGCGATCAGGCGGCGTTGTCGCCGGTGAGTCGGATGTTGTTTGAGCAATTGCGCAGTGCGGTCTGATCGTTCTCGATTTGAAGGGACGGCCCCTTCGCGAGCAAGCCCGCTCCCACAGTGGAGCGCAATCGAATGTGGGAGCGAGCCTGCTCGCGAAGGCGGCCCTGAGGTTGCGAAAATTCCTACGCCTAGCGTTCGCGTTTGACGAACGCTCGTTGCCAACTGACGGTTGGATTCCAGTCCCCTCGCTCCTCTAGCCTTGACGCCTATTCCAAGAACAAGAGGTACCCCGCGATGACGGCCCCCCTGAGTGCAATCAAAGTGATCGAGATCGGCACCCTGATCGCCGCGCCGTTTGCCGCCCGCATGCTGGCGGAGTTCGGCGCCGAGGTGATCAAGATCGAAGCCATGGGCCAGGGCGATCCCCTGCGCAAATGGCGAAAGCTGCACGAGGGCACCTCGCTGTGGTGGTACTTGCAATCGCGTAACAAGAAGTCCCTGGCGCTGAACCTGAAGTCCCCGGAAGGCATTGAACTGGTCAAGCAACTGGCGACCAGCGCTGACGTGCTGATCGAGAACCTGCGCCCCGGTGCGCTGGAAAAACTCGGTCTGGGCTGGGACGTGCTGCACGCCCTCAACCCGAACCTGACCCTGGTGCGCATTTCCGGTTACGGCCAGACCGGCCCGTACCGCGACCGTCCGGGTTTCGGCGCCATCGGCGAGGCCATGGGCGGGATCCGCTACACCACCGGCAACCCTGGTTCGCCGCCGGCGCGGGTCGGGGTCAGCCTCGGTGATTCGCTGGCGTCGCTGCACGCGGTCATCGGCGCCTTGATGTCGTTGCTGCGGGTCAAGACCGGGCAGGGCGGCGGGCAAGTGGTCGATGTGTCGCTGGCCGAAAGCGTGTTCAACGTCATGGAAAGCCTGGTGCCGGAATACGACATGCTCGGCCACGTGCGTGAGCGCAGCGGCGGGGCATTGCCGGGCATCGCGCCGTCCAACACCTACCTGACGGCCGATGGCGCCTACGTGGTGATTGCCGGTAACAGCGACCCGATCTACAAACGCCTGATGAACGTGGTGGGTCGCAGCGATCTGGCGGACGCGCCGGAGTTTGCCCACAACGACGGACGCGCACTGAAAAGCAATGTGCTCGACGCCGCCATCACCCACTGGACCAGCAGCCTGCCGATCGATGAAGTCCTGGCAGCGCTGGAAGCCGCCGAAGTACCGGCCGGGCGCATCTACTCGGTGGCCGACATCGTCGCCGACCCGCACTATCAGGCGCGGGACATGCTGCTCAGCGCCGACCTGCCCGGCGGCGCCCAAGTGAAGATGCCGGGCATCGTACCCAAACTCTCGGAAACCCCCGGCGGCGTGAACTGGTCGGGGCCGAGCCTGGGCCAGCACACTGACGGGATTCTCGCCGGGCTGGGCCTGACCGGGCTGGACATCGCACGGCTGAAAACTGAAGGGGTGGTGCAATGATCACTGACTTTTCCGAGACCCTGATCGTTCAGGAAGTGTCCCCACGCGACGGCCTGCAGATCGAGCCAACCTGGGTCGAAACCGTGGATAAGATCGCGTTGATCGATCAGCTGTCGCTGGCCGGTTTCAGCCGCATCGAAGCCGGTTCGTTCGTCTCGCCCAAGGCCATTCCGGCTCTGCGCGATGGCGAGTCGGTGTTCAGCGGCATCACCCGGCAACCGGGGGTGATTTACGTCGCGTTGATTCCCAACCTCAAAGGCGCGCAACGAGCGCTGGCGACAAGGGCGGACGAGCTGAATCTGGTGATGTCCGCCAGCCAGACGCACAACCTCGCCAACATGCGCATGCGCTGCGAAGACTCGCTGGCGGCATTCGGTGAAATCGTGCAGTACGTGACCGGTAGCGATGTGCGTTTGAACGGGAGCATCGCCACCACCTTCGGGTGCCCGTTCGAAGGCAGGATCGATGAGGATCGCGTGCTGCACATCGTCGAGGCCTATCAGGCGCTTGGCATTCAGGGCATCACCCTGGCCGACACCACCGGCATGGCCAACCCGCGCCAAGTGGATCGACTGGTGCGGCGGGTGCTGCAACGGGTGGCGCCGGCGGACCTGACCCTGCATTTCCACAACACCCGCGGGCTCGGCTTGTGCAATGTACTGGCCGCGTACGAGGCCGGTGCCCGGCGTTTCGACGCCGCCCTCGGAGGTCTCGGCGGATGTCCGTTCGCACCGGGTGCCTCGGGCAATATCTGCACCGAAGACCTAGTGAACCTGTGCGATGAAATCGGCATCCACACCGGCATCGACCTGCCGCTATTGCTGACACTGTCGCGAGGACTACCCGCGTTGCTCGGTCATGACGTGCCGGGTCAACTGGCCAAGGCCGGACGCAATTGCGACCTGCACCCCACCCCGTCCTGACACACCCTGTACCTGTAGGAGCGAGCACGCTCGCGATGGTGGTCAACGATGACGCTGGCTGCCTGACACCCCGCGGTGTTCTGACGACCATCGCGAACAGGTTCGCTCCTACAGAAAGCCCGAAAACGTACACCAGACAACAAAAACAATCGGACACCCACGGGAAGTCCGCCTGGAGAAGCACTATGAGCCTCAATGTACTGGAGGCGGGCGCGAGCCCGTCCGTCAACCTCGACGAAGAAAAAGCCCTGGTCAGCAAGGTCGCCTGGCGCCTGATGCCGTTGATCATGGTCTGCTACCTGTTCGCGTTCTTCGACCGCATCAACATCAGCTTCGCCAAGTTCCAGCTGCAGGCCGACCTGAGCCTGAGCGACACCGCGTACGGTCTCGGCGCCGGGTTGTTCGTGGTCGGCTACGTGATCTTCGAAGTGCCCAGCAACATGATGCTGTACAAGGTCGGCGCCCGGCGCTGGATCGCGCGGATCATGATGTCCTGGGGCCTGGCAACGGCGCTGATGGTGTTCGTCACCAGCGAATGGCAGTTCTATGTACTGCGCTTCCTGATCGGCGCAATGGAGGCCGGTTTTGCCCCGGGCGTTCTGTATTACCTGACGCTGTGGTTCCCGCAACATTATCGCGGGCGCATCACCTCGATGCTGTTCCTGGCCTCGGCGTTCGCCGGCCTGTTCGGCGCACCGTTCTCCGGGCTGGTGCTGCAGCACCTTGATGGGGTCATGGACATGCGCGGCTGGCACTGGCTGTTCCTGCTCGGCGGCGTGCCCTGCATTGGCCTCGGTTTTCTGGTGCTGACCTTGCTCAAGGACCGCATCGAGGACGCCCATTGGCTGACGCCGTCGGAGAAAACCCTGCTGGCCAGCCGCATCGCCCACCATGAACCGCACAAGAGCGGCGGTTCGTTGCTGGCAGCGCTGCGGATTCCGGGGTTCCTGACGCTGGGGCTGATCTACTTCCTGATCCAGGTGGCGTCCTACGGCTTGAACTTCTGGGCGCCGCAACTGATCCGTAGCGCCGGCACCGAGAGCCCGGTGATGATCGGCCTGCTCACGGCAATCCCGTACATCTGCGGGGCGATCAGCATGGTGGTGATCGGGCGGTTGTCCGACTCGACCGGCGAGCGCCGCAAGTTTGTGGCGGGTTTGGTGGCGGTGGGCGCGCTGGGGTTCTTCTGCGCCGGGATATTCGCTGATCACACGACGTTCCTGATCGTCGCGCTGGGCTTGCTCGGTGCCGGGATCATCGCGTCCATCCCGAGCTTCTGGACCTTGCCGCCGAAACTGTTGGCCGGTGCTGGCGCAGGTGCCGCTGGCGGAATCGCAGTGATCAACACCCTTGGCCAGTTCGGCGGCATCGTCAGCCCGGTCATGGTCGGGCGGATCAAGGACCTGACCGGCAGCACCACGCCGGCGCTGTACGTCATCGGCGTCGCCGCGCTGATCGCCGTCGCCCTATTGATGTGGGGCCTGCCGCAGAAACTGCGCACCCTCGACAAGTACTGATCCACACGTTTCGCAGCAAGCCCGCTCCCACGGTCAGGCGCAAGTCCCCTGCGAGAGCGGGCTTGCTGGCGAAGGCGGCCTGACCAGCACCCTCGAATTGCGATTCGGCATTACGCCTGGCCGTCTACAGCCAGCGACGGCAAGCCTGGTTCTGCGACAATCAGTCAGCCGATTCCCGGTACACCTGATATAGACTTGCGTCCATTGGCGATTGCCCGGTTGTGCGTGATGCTCATCGGTTTCGCCATCAACGCCTTGGTGCATGCCTTGCCGGGGCTGGTGCCGAACAACACTTGAGGCTGATCCCACGGAGGCGTCGGCTGCAACATTACGGGTCAGGGATGGTTTTTTACTGCTGCACTGTTCGGACATGCACTCTGCACCATGGCAACCAGAAATTCCGCGCCGCTGGCGAGTTACATCGATCTACTGCTGGACGCCGTTTGCGCGGTTGATAAACAAGGTCGCTTCGTTTTTGTCAGCGCCGCCTGCGAGCGCATTTTGGGTTACACGCCGGATGAGCTGGTCGGCCGGCCGATGATCGAGCTGGTGCACCCCGGCGATCGCCAGCGCACCCTCGATGCCGCGCGGGACATCATGGGCGGCGAGCCCAAGCTCAACTTCGAAAACCGCTACGTGCGCAAGGATGGCCGCGTGGTGCACATCCTCTGGTCGGCGCGTTGGTCGGAGGTCGATCAACTGCGCATTGCCGTGGCCCGCGACATCACCGAGCGCAAGCAGGCCGAGTCGCGGCAGGCGGCACTGTATGCGATTTCCGAAGCGGCCCACGCGGCGGAAGACTTGCTGGCGCTGTTCAAGCGCATTCACCTGATCATCGGCGAATGGCTGCCGGCGCTGAACTTCTCTGTCGCGCTGTATGACGAGCACTGCGCGCAGCTCAATTTCCCGTATCACGTCGATGACGACGAACAGCAACCCGAACAGCCGGGAACGGTCACTGGGCGGTTGTGTGCCGAAGTGATCCGCAGTGGCCAGCCGATCCTGCTGACCCCGGACCTGGACGACGCCCCGGAAGGGTTTGAGCTATTGGTCGCGGGCCAGCAGTCACCGTGCTGGCTGGGGGTGCCCTTGAACTCGCAGAACGGCACCATTGGCGCGCTGATCGTCAAAAGTGAAGCGGGCGGTGAGCGCTATACCGAGCAAGACAAGGAATTGCTGCAGTTCGTGTGCGCCCAGGTCGCGACCGCCATCGAGCGCAAGCAGCTGCATGCGCGGCTGCAGCGCATGGCCCAGTACGATCAACTGACCCAACTGCCCAATCGCGAATTGCTCCGCGAGCGGCTGAAAGATGCGCTCGCGCGGGCCAGGTCGGAAGGTGGGCGCATGGCGCTGCTGTACGTCGACCTCGACCGCTTCAAGGAAGTCAACGACACCCACGGCCATGCGGTCGGCGACATGCTGCTGCAAGCGGTGGCCAACCGTCTGAAGGGCTGCGTGCGGGAAACCGACACCGTGGCGCGGATCGGCGGCGATGAATTCGTGGTGTTGCTGCACCGTATCCAGGCTGCGGACGACGCTGACGGTGTGGCCGGAAAAATCCGACAGGTTCTGGCGCAGCCATTGCGGCTGGATGGCCACAGCCTGAACATCCACCCAAGCATCGGCGTTGCGCATTACCCCGAACATGGCACGGAAGAAAACCAGCTGTTCCGCCACGCCGACGAGGCCATGTACAGCGCCAAACGTCAAAATCACCTCGACCTCGGGGTCTGAGTACGGTTCGCCGTTCGTCGCATCCCCCCCGATTTTTCTAAACCTTTGTGAGGATCGAAATTCAGATTCTATGCGGGCTCCTGCTCGCCGCGATCATCACCAAGAGGTAGAGAATCATGCCTAACTCAAGAAACTCGAACTCGGGAAATTTCGCCAACGATCGAACCAAGGCGTCTGAAGCCGGTCGCAAAGGTGGGAAAACTACCACCACGACTGTCGATAAAGAGCCTGCGAAACCCGATATGGGCCGTAAAGGTGGTCAGAAATCCAAGTAGTGGTGAAGGTAGTTTTGATTGAGAGGCGGGAGCGAAAGCTCCCGTTTGAATTTTCTTCCGAGGAGGGCGCGACCATGAGCCGGATGGCCACCCGATTACGCAACGCCGGTTTTGCCATGTTACTGGGCCTGTTCGCCAGCAGTGCGTTTGCCCAGTCCACTGCCGAATTCATCAACGATGCCTCGGCCAAAGGCATCGCCGACATCGAAGCCAGTCGCTTGGCGCACCAGAAGTCCGAATCCAAAGAGGTCAAGGACTACACCATCGTCGTCATCAACGACCGCACCACCGCCAACCAGCACTTGGCGAAAATCGCCAAGCAACTGGATCTGCCGGTGGCGCCGCGGGAAGAGGTGGTCGACAAGGCCAAAACTTTGATGCCGGAAGTGAAGGACGGTACGACCTTCGACCAGGCGTACGCCGCCAGCCAGGTGAAAACCACCCAGGAAGCCATCGAACAACTGCAGCGGGAAGCGCAGACCACCGATGTGCCGGAAATCAAGGCCTTCGCTGAGGAAACCCTGCCCAAACTGCAGAACCACCTGCAAATGGCCAAGGCCCTGCAAGCCGGTCGTTAAACGGTGTTCAAAATAAACGGCGCGTGACTCACATCACGCGCCGTTTTTTGTTTCTACTCAACAGTCGTTCAGATCCTGTTTGTGCTTGCTCTGGGTCGCCAGCCCCACCAGCCCATGCACCTCGCTTTCGCCCATGGCACGGTAGTGCTTACGCAAGGCTTCCAATTGCTTGAGGTCGAGTAATTCCAGCCCCAGCATCGCGTTCTGCGCTTCCTTGTTCACCCGAAGCAACTCATCGATTTTCAGGTGCAGGATGTCGGTGTCACGGTTTTGCGTGTTCTGGATCAGGAACACCATCAAGAAGGTGATGATGGTGGTCGAGGTGTTAATGATCAGTTGCCACGTGTCGTTGTAATCAAAAAACGGCCCGCTCAACCCCCACAGACCAATGAGAATCAACGCCCCCATAAACGTCTTGGGACTGCCGGCCCACAAGGCGAGTTTCTGCGAGATTTTTGCGAATTTCATTGCCGTGTTCCTTATTGGGATGCGCTTGAACGTGTGACAGCGCGGGCAGGATGAAAATTCTGCTTACCTTCTTAATAGACCCTGACTGTAGGAGCAAGCTCGCTCCTACAGGGGCTGGCGTCCGTTGATGTTTCTCTCCAAAGGTGGAATAGAGCAGGGCGGGCAGTCGGGGTATCGTAGCGAACCGGTTGTCCGCCTCGCCCACGACAACGCACCGACAGGAGAACGCAATGAGTTGGTCCGCCAAGCAATACGTCGCTTTTGAAGATGAACGCACACGCCCGGCGCGGGATCTGCTCGCGGCGATTCTGCCTGTGGAGGCGCGCTTGGCCATCGACATCGGTTGCGGCCCCGGCAATTCGACCGAGCTGCTGGTGGAGCGCTTCACCCGCGCCACGGTGCGGGGCGTCGACAGTTCCACCGACATGATCGACGCCGCCCGCAAGCGCTTGCCGAACGTGCAGTTCGACACTGTGGATATCGGCACCTGGAACGACAGCGGCCCGTTCGACGTCATCTTCGCCAACGCAGTGCTGCAGTGGCTGCCCGATCACGCGGCCTTGCTGCCATCGCTCGCCGCGCGCCTGACCCAGGGCGGCAGCCTGGCCATTCAAATGCCCGACAACCTCAACGAGCCGTCCCATCGCCTGATGCGCCAAGTCGCGGCGAATGGCCCGTGGGCCAGCAAGTTGGCGGGCGCCGCCGGGCAACGCACGGAAATGGCCAGCGCCAGCGATTACTACTCGATGCTGCGCCCCCACTGCGCGCGAGTCGATGTGTGGCGCACCACCTACCATCATCCGCTGGCGGGCGGTGCGTCGGGCGTGGTCGAGTGGTTCAAGGGCAGCGGTTTGCGGCCGTTTCTCGAACCGCTGGACGACGCGGAAAAAGCGCAGTACCTCAGTCAATACCACGCCGCGATCGAGCAAGCGTATCCGGCGCTGAGCGACGGTTCGGTACTGCTGCCGTTCCCGCGGTTGTTCATCGTCGTGACCCGCTAGCGCAAAAAAAGGGACGGATGACGCTGAACGTCATCGGTCCCTGCGCTTGGCACTCAGGTAGTCGAAAAGAAACGAAGCAAAGCCGAATAACCCGATCATTGAAATGATCATGATCCCCAACTCTGAATTGTCCATGCTGATCTCTGCGTGAAAGGTGAGAGCGCAGGGTAGGGTGTTTTTTGACGGGTTTGGTGCGGCGCTACGGCTTCTTTACTGAGGTGCGGGGCTCTATACGAAAAATATACGTGGGGTGAGAACACACAAAGGGCGCCTTGAAAGGCGCCCCTGTTATTGCACTACTTTTCCGCGTCCATACGTCGCGCAATCACATCCAGCACGTCACAGCCATCGCGCAGCGGAATGGCGCAGAGCAAGGCGAAGTCGCTGAGAATCACCGCGTCGCTGGTGATTTCGCCGCGCATGGCGATGTTTTCCAGAACTTGGGTGACGGCGGCGATTCTGTAGCGGGCGGAGCTGAGGAGGGAATGCAGTGGCTGGGTGGTGTTGACGTAGAACGTGGGGAGGTCGTCGGCGTTGCTGGTTAAAGCCAAGTAGTCATTCATGAGTGATCACCATGTAGGAAGAAGATCCACCACTCAATCGTCGCCAAACAATAGGGTGGTAGCTGTACGCGGGTTGGCGAACCGGGACACGGCAAAACCGGCAGACCCTAAGGTCTCCCACGCACAGCCACCAAAAAAGGAAGCCAGTTGCGTTCAAAAGCGCTCCGAGAAATTCTCGGAGGCTTCTGTACCAGTCTTCGAGTCGCCAAACCCGATACGCCATTTGGGCGTGAACGGACTATAGGCTTCGAGACAAAAACACGGCAATGCGCAAGTGTACGGACAATTCCCAGAGTCGTGTAGGACCTTGCTTTTTCTGATCAACCGGCCACTTGCGTGCACGGTGTATGGGTAAAAGAATCAGCATTTCACTAATCCGGCCCGCAAAAAAAACCGACCATTTGGGCCGGTTTTCGCGTCTTCGCAACAAGTCATCGGTGCTGCTGCAACACCTTGAGTGCCGCCGAAGCCAGAAAGCCTGAACGGCTTTTTTCCTCCGGATGATGCAGTACATATTCGTCGATGCGGTTGAGCAGGTAGCCCGGCAGGGTGATGTTCAGCTTTTGGGCTTTGCCCAGGTACTTGGTGACATCGATGTCAACCACCGCCCACGTACAGCCTGCGTACTTCGAATTGGCCGCATGCAGGGTGACTTTGTTGGCAGGTGGAATCGGTGAGCCGTCTTCGGCAAGAATTTCGAAATGACCCTCAATCGCTTCCCGAGCCATGGCCATCGCATCATCCAGATCTTCACCCGCTGAGTAGCATCCCGGAATATCCGGCACTTCCACGCCCCAAGCGTGTTCGTCATTGCCCATTGAAATCGCAATAGGGTAAAGCATGTCATTGTCCTCCTGAGACGCCGCGCGCTGAGCGCGTTAGAGCAGCGCCTGTTGCAAAATACTCATGGCCGTTTTTTTGAGCAGATCCTTCTTTGGGTGAGGAACTGTGACTAATCCCGGCTTGGTCGGGTGTTTAAAGTGATGATGGCTGCCCCTGATCCGAACCAGGAACCACCCATCGGCAACAATTTGGCTTATCAAAAATCGGCTATTCACATCACCTCCGTGTGGTGTGCTTAGGTGGTTACTATACCTACTGAATTTTTTTGATCAACACTATAACCACTGTGCCCTCTTTGGCAGATGCCAGGGGCATTAAGCGAGTTTAGGCGGACGTAGAATCGGGGCTGGGAGAGTTAGCTAGAGATGCCGTTTTTCTGTATTGCAGGGGGTTTCTGTATACGACTGGCGATCTTGTATTCGGGCAAGAAAAACGTTAACAAAACACCGACTTTATGATGAAAAAAACGCTAATTTCAGAGGCTCGGATGCCAATCCCAGGCGCAAAAACCCGGACATCAAGACCGATCATGCAAAGCTCTTTCCCGAACCGCGAACACGATGCGTGTTTTGTACTGATGACCTGTGAGCGGAGCTTCGCATGACGGTGCTGAACGATACTCACGAAGCCGGCTTCTTCACGCCCCCAGGATGCGTTTCACGTTGTTTTTTCTGATACTCGTCCGCCTTGTGCGAAGCGCCCGAGTCTTTCTGCAGCGTTTTCGAATCGGATCCGGCATTCGCACCGGAAGATTCCTCGCCTTTTTTACTGGCCTTTTCCTGCTTTGATTCTGACCCCTGTCCCTGGTTCAGGCCGGGAAGCGCGGCAGGTGGAGCGGCCATATCTGTCGCCGGGTCAGCTGCGAGCGCGCAGACCGAGGAGTAGGAAACCAGACCAGCAAGCGTCAGGGCAGCTATTTTGGTGTTCATGCTTAAGCCTTCCGTGCGGGGGATGTACTTATTGGAAGGCAGGAATGAGAGAGTGTGCTGGACGGCCGACCAGTGGCAGGAATAAAGCCTCGGGTATTCGCCCGCACCGATCACTCAATCCTCAAACGCCGAGCCTGTGGGTCGGTAGCGTGGCATATACCGGTTCTCCACGTCCCCGGCAACAAATCTGACGCCCCGAAATCGCCCACAAAAAAACCGGCCATCAAGGCCGGTTTTTGCTTACCTGCATCCCCCGTCAAAACAACGTGAGAGCAAAATTCGAAGTGGAGCGGGTGAAGGGAATCGAATCAGCCTTATAAATCATATAGTTATAATTAAAAATATGTATAAACATACACATAACTGTATACCGAATATGGAATCCGACGAGCGGTAGGTTCTCAGGGTTGGTGAGAGCCCTTGGCGAGCTGTTCTTGAGCGTTCATCTTGCATGAGTCGCTTTTGAAGGGGGGCGCTTGCTCATCCGCCTTCCGGGATGTCAATCTGCCGGCATGGAATGGTAGGAGGCCTTCGTTTATGAGTCCGCTCGCGGCGCTATTGAGCGCATTTATACTGCTGATGGTAGGCGTCACTGCCCTTAGTTTTATTATTTCTCATTTAGAAATTTTTGTAGGTCTTGTTTGCCTAATATTATTGTTATGGGTTTTGTTCTATGTATTTTTTATATTGAAGAATCGAACCGCTAATGTTCAACAGCTTGAAGGGTTGCTGCTGCAATATGGAGAAAGCAGTCCTGCCGAGCAATACGCGTATTTTACGTTGCGAGGGCAGTACGACGCACGAATCAGGTCATTGGAGTTGCAGCTGATGCATTGCGTTGTTACTCAAAGCGTTACGCCGCACCTTCCCGTGCTTCGAAGAAAAAAAGGCCAGCTTGTTTATTTGGGTGAGTATGGAGAAGAGATATCAGCACGTTGGATTAAAGAGCTGAGGAGCTTCTTACAAAATGTGATTTTTCCGTTAAACACTTTAGAACATGGTGCTGGTAATTTTGAGATATCGCCGATTTATGTAGAGTTCTCTAATATTTCCAATCCCTATGTTCTCGAATATTGGATTAATTACTTGGATGGAATAATTCAAGTAGACGCTCCTAGCATACCGCAAACCAATGAACGGATGATGTCTGGACATGAATATGAATTCCATGTTGCGCAACTCATAAGAGAGCTAAGCTGGGCTGCTACAGTTACTCCCGGCTCCGGCGATCATGGTGCCGATATAATTGCAGAACGCGAATCTGTTCGCATAGCAGTTCAGTGTAAATTATACAGCTCGACGGTAGGTAATAAATCCGTTCAGGAAGCGTATTCGGCCAAAGACTTCTACGACTGTCAACACGCGTGTGTCATCTCAAATGCTTTGTACACACCAGCAGCAAAGCAAGCAGCCGCGAAACTAAAAGTTGATTTGTTGCATCATGATGATTTAGTTAACTATTTAACGAGGCTAAGTAACGCTTAAAAGCAAAGTTTCGAATTTTTGCTAAATTTCGGACAACTGTTTTGTGAGCAAAAGGAGCCCCACGGGGCGGCTGGGGGTCAAGCATAAAGTCGAGGGCCCTGCCGCGTGCGGTGGGTTTCGAGCCGCTTGCGGCCGCCGTAGGCGCTTTGTGCTGGACGCCTAGCGGGGGGGGGGGAACAGCCTTGGGCCCCTGGTAGGGGAAGCTCTTTCTCCCCCGCCACGCTAGCCCTGCCCGGCAAAGAGGGCGAGATGACAAGAGGCTTGCCTCTTGGTGTTGCTGCTTCTAATTATCGTGGCAAACTTCAAAGAGCTCACAATCTGTAATTTGCGCAAGTTTGATTTGAGTTTGCGCTGTGGCGGTGCAGATTATATTAATCTCAATTTTTTGGATAAACTCTGCAATCACAGCGGGGCTTGCATATTCGTCAGGATAGCCTTCGATAGTGTAATCTGGCGTCTCCGCACCTGAGGCAACGCGTTTTATTTGAAAGAGGGTGGGCAGTCAGATGAAGCTTGTTTAGCAAGGATTTGCGTTCTGTCAGAGATACTTGTTCCATCATTTTTAGCCTCGTTTTTTATTTTTGTTTTTAGAGCAAAGCCAAATTTTTTCCTTCTTCCTCAGATTCGGTTTTTCGGCTCTTCGAAGGGTTTTCTGCGTTTATGGCTTGTTGAAGGCGTATTAAGTCTGTTGCGGTAGTGGAGTATTGACTGCCACTTGAGGAATACCCTTTTAAGTGATTCTCGAAAGTAAGCAATGAAAGAAGCAGTTTTATTAGAACTCAACAAGTTTTGCAGAGTTCTCGATCAGCTCCATAAGCTTGTCCTGGTCATTCTCATATTCGCTATCGCTTAGTAAGCCGCTAAGCACTGCTTTTTGTTGAGTATTTGTGAATTTGCTGATATTCGAAGCTATGGGCGCGCGCGTTCCATAGCTACTCATGTTTAAGGTGTCGGGGTTGTTTTTTATAAAATCAATGGTGTTGTCATAAATAGTATCGAACAGAGGCAGATTGCTCCGAAGATTCTTGAGTAATTCTGTTGTATCGTTAATTTCTTTTTCAGAATGCTGTTCAAATGTCTCTGTTCGCAAAGCTGCTGCTCCTTTAATGCGATGTCTTTTTTTTAACCTCGCGCGCTCTTTTTTTTGTAAGATAGAATTGTAGTCTCTCGCGATTTTTTAAAAGTCGCGACTGTCTCCTGTGAGTTCAAGTGCTTTTCTAGAGTGCTCAAAAGACCTTCTATCTTCATATATTCCCCCGGTTAACCTCATGGACTTTTGCGCGCCTGGGGGCTTGAGTGATATGTAGTTGGAACCGGCTCGTGTTATCTCAAACCAACTAGCTTCTAGTGTGTTTATGATTTCCTTTCTACTGCTAATGAGCCCAGCTCCTATCGCTTCGATTAATTGAAAGTGTATTTTTTGCTTAACATCTTTTTGGGGGGTCGTGCGGGCTGATTTTTATCGAGCGTGCAACATCTGGCGCGCGAGGGTTTTGTAGTCCGTATTTCTTACAGATGAAATCCGTAAAAGCATCATTGTGTTTTATAAAGTCGCTGTTCGCACCTTTGCCGCGTCTACCATCGTAATTCGGAGGGAAAGGGTTGAAATACTTCCCGCTTTCGATGTTCGTTCGCGGGATAATATAGTGCAGCCCCAGTCGATCCTTGTGCTCATGCTTTACTATCAGTGAAACGCGGCAGTCATTTTTAACGCCGGCAAACGCAAAATCTTCCCAGTCTTTTAATAAACTGGTTAATTTTTCAGGGGAGTCTTTTAGAAATTTTGATTCTTGCTCTGAGAAAGAAAGTACGCCAGATGTGTATCTTTTTTTAAATCCGCATTCGAGACAGAGTTTCTCAATCGCCTCTCTGTCACCGCTAACAAGCTCGGCGGCGGGCTCCCGCTTCGTCCATCTCTTGATTTCTGCATCGTAGAAAATTTCACTTAAGAAGTAGTCAATGGCTCTGGCAGCACTGTTGTCGTTCGCGCCACTGTGCTTTGATATTCCGTGGATCACTGTTTATACTCCTTTGCGAAATTTTCAACGTGTGCCTTGATCTTGCTCAAGCAAATGTTAACCAACACTAGGTCAACCCTGTCTTTTTTATAGTTGCAGACCCTTGCAATCATATTCAGGTTTGAGTTTATTCGCTTAAGCCAGCTATTGAGCTGTTTAAGCTCTCTGATCTGTTCGTTATTAACACCCGCGACTTGAGAGTGCTGAGTCGCTGCTAATACATAAGCATTCAAAGAAAACCCTGCTAAGTCAGCTTTTCGCTGGAGTTCCGCTCGTTGTGCGAGGCTCATGCGCAGACTTATTTGTCTGTGTTTTTTTGTTTCTATCGTCGGCTCATGTTTTATTTTTCTTTTTTGGCTGTTAGGGGTTTGGGGGAACCCCAACAAGTTGCGTGATGAAATCATGCGAGGAGCCTTGTTCGTTCTTATGCATCAAAGATATTATTAAGCATGAGCCAGTTATTAAACAATTGGCGTATCACTGATGCTCCGGTATACAAGGAAAATATCTTGAACGAGATAAATTTTGGCGCGGTCGCGGAGTTTTATGAGGCTGATGAGCTTCGTTCGTTCGGAGCGTCTTATCGCACCTCTTCCCAAGACATAGAATGAGCAACAGCATTGAGATGTTGCGCGAACACCTGCGCCGTTATTATCAAAAGAGCGATCGGCGTTCAGAATCCAATGAGGTTCCAAGCGACAACGGACGAGCGGATTATACGAGCCGTGATCTTGATGATTTCTTTAATGAGAGCTGAGCCAGCGTTCGCCTCAGGTTCCTTCAGTTAAATACGACTACGGTGGTTATTGACGAATCGCCTTACAAAGCAAATAAGCGTGCTATGCTCTGCTCTGGCTGACAACGAGGGATATATGCCATGGATAAATTCGGCTTCGCCAAGGGTTATGCGCTGACTTCATATGAACGGCTAATTTTAAATCAACCTCAATTAGAGTTTGGTGGGCTCTGGTGTTTAAATGGCAGCTATCTTATCGTATGCGTTACGCTAGATGAGGCGATGTCATCAGAGGGACTGCCATTAAAAGAGTGGTTTGATAAATATTGCCGGGTTATCGCATATCAAGTTGATCTGGTAAAAAGTCCACCAAACGGTGCTATTCGCATACCAGCTCGGACACCTGAACAACTATCTCAACTCAATGGAGCTCCTCTTAATGCGTCTGAGTTTCATCTTGAGCTAATACGTCAGCTCCCTAGAAAGTTTCCGATTTTCAAAATAGATGACCATCCAGCACTACTGCGTATTATTTCGCCCGTTGAGCTCGATGAAGAGTCAGCACAGCTTATAGAAATTGCAATTTCTAATCTTGGCATTAGTATTGAGCTGGAGTTTAAGGTCGAACCAGAGGGCTTTCCAGGAATTCAAACGCCCGATTTTTATTTCACTGATCAACGCTTGAAAGGTTGGCCAGCTAAGCTAGTCACAGCGCAAGAATCAGGTGAGCAGCAGTGGTTCGATGATCGGCTATCGTTATTTTCAACCGAACAGATAGACCCTTCGCGATACGTCCCCTCGACTAAGCGGGAGCGAACGGCTTGCTTTATTGACTGTTCATTTGGAATGCCAAGTAATATCAGGAACTATTTAACAACTTACAATACAATATACCTCGCGCCTCCTTTTAGAGGTTTAGAGGAATTGCTTAGAGGCTTCTCAATCTCAGAGCGCGAGCTAGTTGAATTGATTAACTCGGGTCGGGTTATTATCATTCTCCCTGCCGAACTCCATTTCTATGACCGGGCGATGCTTGCAAAGTTGCTTGATCATGATCAAAGCCAGTTTGTGCTCCACAGACCGCTCGCGGCGGCGACTATTGCGGAGGGCCGTAAAAGGAATCCCCTACTGTATCCTGCCCTAGATAATGAAGCACGCCGCAATCTGCTTAGCCTACTAAGCTCGAACAAATCCGACCCTGGCCTTTCCGAACTGCAATCGGTACGTAGATACCTCGGTTCGAGCTGGGCATCTTTAGAAACGGATTTTTCAACTCAGGGCGCGAGAGCAGGATTCCATCATGGTATGGGCCGACTGCTGGCGGAGATAATTTCAGGAAAGAACGGTGCTGAAATAAATCCTGTTGTCTTGGCATGCTCGACTTCTGTTGAGTGGGGTACTGCACTTAACGCTAATTACTGCCCTGTGAGTTCTAGCGGATTTAATATCGAAAAAATAGTTACATTGACCGCTAGTTTTATCACCGGCGTACCTCCTCGACCTATTATTGATACGGCCTCGAACTTGGGGGTGGTTGTAGAGGATCTGCTTGTTCTCGATGGGGATACTCCTATTGCAGATGTGGTAAGTGCATTCAGTATGGAAGACGTCAATCGTCTAAATATATTGCTTAAAAAGCATAATTTTAATGCGGAATCAGTTAGGAATTACGTAATAAATGTTAACGATAAAGTTAAGTCATTGGAGCGTGTGGAGCGGGGTGCAAAGAGACGAGATTTGCTCACATTGACAGGGGCGTTAGTACCTGCATTGGTTACCGGCCCTACGGCGGTATGGATTCCAGTCGCAGTTTGGTTTATCCAGCGTATGTTAGATAATGAATCTAAAGCTGGTAACGTAGTCACCGACTGGCTGAGAGCGAAAAATACCTTCACTACCAGCGACGCTGTATTTGTAAGTCGCCTTCGCAAAAAGGAATGATGTGTAAGCTCAGCCTGATGGTACTTAAGTATTTGAATTCGGATGCGTTTTGCACGCGTTGTTATCTGGTGGCAACTACATGGATATCCTGCTTCCTGTGGCCCCCTCAAATGTCAGCAGGGCTGGGGCTATGTCGGATAGAGCACTGGACGGTAACGAGGTGAGGTTAGCGTTCTAGAGCCCCATATGACGCTTCTGAACGGCGTTCCGGCTTTTGCTTGAGCTTGGTAGAATATTTCAGGTTACCTCCAAAATACTCTTTGCTTTTAACTTGCATGGGTTTGTAGTGAATGCCACACAACGCTTGAAGCTGCCCTAAGGTCTCGTCACTGGGTATCTCAGGTTGAAGCAGTTTCGTTGAATGTGGCTCGTCTGAGGGGGGTGTCAGGCCGACTTCCCGTTTATTCGTCCGTCTCCCTTAATACCCTCAGCATCTCAAACGGCATGAGAATGCTGTACGCGTCTGTGCAGCGATTTCAGAGCTTTTCCGTAACGCCTGCAGTCGCGATCTATGCAAAATACTCTGAAAGCGCGGCAAGAGGCGTTCCAGGCGCTTTCGCGAGGGGAGTAGCCGAGCCGCTTGAGCATAGCGGAATAATCTGGGCCTTCCGGGAGAAATTGCCATTGCTCAGCAGGCGGTGTGGGTAACCGTTGTATGCATGTGCTACACCAGTTCGGCGGCCTCAGAGCATTAGCGAATGTTCGAGCTTCCGCTTCTCTTGAATAATTAATAAAAATTGTGACCTGTTCTGTCTCCTTTAAGCCTCGGCAACGCTCTCAAAACTGTTGCTTGTCGCTTCGCTCAATTCGTATTTTTTTTGCGCCCTGTGCGCGACAGGATCCGTTCCCGCTGCAAGCAGCTTGAGAGCCTGCTGAGCCTTTTCACGGGCTTGTTCGATGTTCACGTCCCGATAACTGCCCAGGCCGTGCCAGCCCCATTTTCCATCAGATTTTTTATATCTCAGCTCCCAGCGTTTACGCCCGGTTGGGCTCACAACGATGTGAAGCCGCTCTGCGCCACCGTAGTTCTCGCGATAGCCCTTGACCTCGGGTTCAAGTGCATCGATGACAGTCCGAGAAAGGGGTCGTCTTTTTATCTCTGATCGTTTCATGGTTGTGTATGGCCTGGTTCGAAGTTTTCGAAACCGTACACGAGCCTGTACAGAAAAAGTAGGGCCGTGCGGAGACCACCGGCAATCATGAGAGATTCACGGAATGCTAAGTTATTGATCTATAAGGGGAGGTGAGATGTGGGGAGATAGGTGGAGATGTGATGTGGAGCGGGTGAAGGGAATCGAACCCTCGTTATCAGCTTGGGAAGCTGGAGTAATGCCATTATACGACACCCGCTCAGAGCGGCTGACTTTGTACCAGATGTGCGCGTGGAAATGAAGTTTTTCTTTGCGCTTGTGCGGTCGTTCGCGGGCAAGCCTCGCGCCTGGAGGATGGCGTCAGGCGGCGAAGCTTGCTCGCGATGACACTGTTTCAGATGGCCAGTGCATGGTGGTCCTGGACGTAGTGGTAACGCGGTCGGCTGGCCTGTGGCGTTGGGCTCAGGAAGCCCAGCAGGGCGTTGCGGCTGTCTCGGCAGGCGGCTTTGTGCTCCATGTCGAGAAAGTGGCCGGTGGCTTCGATGGTGGTGAAGGTGCTGTGTTGCACGTGATTGGCGAACAATCGCGCGCCGTCGGCGGCGGTGTATTCGTCCCATTCGCCATTCATGAACAGCACCGGCACGTTGATTTTCTCCGAGGCCTTGAGGAAGCACTGGCGATCGCTGTGCAGCAGGTCGTTGATGTGGAAGTGCATCTGCCCGTATTCGTGATCGGCCAGGCTGCTGACGTGGCGGTAGTTGAAGCGCTTGAACAGGGTCGGCAAGTGTTTGCCGATGGTGCTGTTCACCAGGTTGCCGACCCGGTCGCCATCGCGGCTGCCAAGGTAGTCAACACCGCGCTCGAGGTAGTCGAGCATGTGCGCGTTGATCTCCGGAGAGAACGAGCTGATCACGGCCTTTTCGATGCGCCGTGGCCGGTGGGCGAGGGCGACCAGGGTGGCGGCGCCGCCCCAGGAAAATGACAGCACGTGTTCAGCGCCGAAGTGGTCGATCAGCTCCAGGAGGATCTGCCCTTCAACTTCCTTGGTCAGTAATTTCTCATGCAGGTTGTGGGCTTTGGACTTGCCCGCGTAGGGCTGGTCGTAGCAGACCACATTAAACTGCGGGTGAAGGTTTTTCACGGTTTGTGCAAACGACGCAGTCGTGGCCATCGAGCCGTTGACCAGAATGATGGTCTTCTCTGCGGCGTCTGCGCGATAGAACTCCGTGTAAACCCGATACTGACCCTGTATATCCAGCACAGCGATTTCTGGCCTCATGTCATAAGACTCCTGGCAAGCGGGTATGCGCGCAAATGAGATTGCACGAGCTTTGTGACAGGTAGGCATATGCCTGGAATTTTTGGAGGCCCATGTCGATCCATGCAGTCCGGTCGACGGGTGTTGTTATAGGCGGGCAGTCTGCTGGTCTGAGGCGGAACCTGAGGGTTCACTAACCGGCAAAAAGTTTCTTAGAAGTATGGTGTGACTTGTCGGTCACATTTCGGCCGACGTCCTGATTCAAGCAGGGGTCACGTCTTCGCGCAAGTGTCATTGGTAAATTGTTCGACAACTTCTGCTGAGCGGTCGCCTGCTTAGATCAATTGGATCTCTTCAGTGCGCAGCGCGCGGTACTCGCCCGGTTTTAGCGCACTGTCGAGCACCAGCGGGCCCATGGATTCGCGATGCAGGCGCAGCACCTTGTTGTCGAAGTGGCCGAACATCCGCTTCACCTGGTGATAACGACCCTCGACGATGCTCAGGCGCGCCGACGTCGGCCCCAACAGCAGCAATTCCGCCGGCTGCGTGGTGAGGTCTTCGAAAGCAAAGTACAGGCCCTCGGTGAACTTCAACGCATATTCCGGGCCGATCTCTCGCTCTGTCTCGACGTAGTAGACCTTGGGCAGTTTGGTTTGCGGCTGCGTCAGGCGCCGCGACCAGGTGCCGTCGTTGGTGATCAGCATCAGGCCGGTGGTGTTGAAGTCGAGGCGTCCGGCGATGTGCAGGTCGTGCTTGTCCGGCTCGTCGATCAGGTCGAGCACGGTCGGATGCTGTGGGTCGCGGGTGGCGCTGACACAGCCGGGCGGTTTGTGCAGCATGAAATAACGCGCGGGTTTGCCGGCTTGCAGCACTTCCTCGTCGACCTCGACACGGCTGAATTCCAGCACTTCGGCATGCGGGTCGCTGACGATTTTTCCGTCGATCCGCACGCGTTTTTCCACCAGCAACAGGCGTACCTGCTGACGGTTGAAGCGGGGCAGGTTGCTGAGGAAACGGTCAACGCGCATGAATTGGGATCGACAGGAAAAGGGCCGCGCATCTTACGTGATCGGCCGAACGGCTGCTTATAACTGCGCTTCCACCTGCGCGCAGCGTGGGCACAGGCAGGATTTGTCGCGCAGCTCGGGCGGCAAAGCTTCGAGCACCGCCGGGTCGATGCTGACGCCGTAGCACCAGCAGGGCCGGTCGGCGGTTCGCGGGTCGGCCAGACTGCAGTCGTTGGAGGCGCCGCACGCCGGGCAGCATTCAGATGTGTTCATGTAGGACTATGCATAACTGGTCTGGGACATTTCCGCGCAGGTACGGTTTCGGCCGGATTGCTTGGCCCGGTACATCGCATGATCGGCTCGGGACAGCAGGGTGTGCAGGGTTTCATCCGGTTGCAGTGTGGTCAAGCCAATGCTGACGGTCAGCCGCAGGGACTGACCGTTGTAGGCATAACGCTGTTGTTCGACATGCTGGCGAATTTTCTCGGCGATCATCAGACCGGTCTCACCGTCGGTGTCCTTGAGCAGCACGATGAATTCTTCACCGCCCCAGCGACAGACGATGTCGGAGTGGCGCAGGCAACTCTGCAGGTCCCGGGCAAAACCGATCAGCACTTGATCGCCAGCGAGGTGACCGTAGGTGTCGTTCAAGGCCTTGAAGTGGTCCAGGTCCAGCAGCAACGCGGTCAGCGGCTTGGGCTCGCGTTGGGCTTCATGCAGGGCTTGCGCGGCCAGCAGGTCGAAGCCGCGCCGGTTCGGCAGCTCGGTCAGGCTGTCCAGCGTGGCCTGGGCCTGGATCTTGCCCTGATAGCGCTTGATCACCCGGTTGAGCAGGGCCAGCACGATCAGCGTCACGAACAGGCAGATCAGCAGGTTGAGGTACAGCGACTGGCGGATTTCACTCAGAGCGCCGTCTTCGCGCTTGTCGACGAACAGGTACCAGTTCAGCTCCGGGATGAACCGCACGTTGAGGAAATGGCCCTGGCCCTGAACGGAATATTCGTAGCTGCCGCTGTGGGGTTTCGGCAGTTGGCTGACGAGGCTTTTCATGCTGTCGAGTTCGGCGAGGGTCTGGCCGACGCGCGCACCTTGCGGGCCGCCATCGGCGCCGGTCAGCACCAACCGGCCGAAGTTGTCGACGAAATACACGCTGCGCTGGTAACGCTGCTGGTACTTGTCGATCAGCTTGATCACCGCATCGACGGTCAGGCCCACGCCCGCCGCGCCGATGAAGTGGTTGTTGTAGTCGTAGACCTTGTAGTTGATGAAGAAGGTCAGGTTGTCCTTGTTGGCGAGGTCCGGGTCGACGTTGATCTCGTACGGATCGGCCATGTCACGCACGCGGAAGTACCAGGCATCGCGCGGCTCGTCGACCTTGACCTGCTTGAGCACACCCTTGGCGTGGTAGTAGGTCAGCGTGCTGTTGGAGATGAAGAACGCGGTGTAGGCGCCGTAGTGGGTCATGACCTCGTTAAGGTAGCGGGTCATCTGCTCGGGGTTTTGTTCGCCGCCGACCACCCAGTCGCGCATGAAGGTGTCGCGGGCCATCATCGAGGAAATCAGGATCGGTCTGACGAGGTCTTTCTGGATTTCCGAGTACACCGTGTCCGAAGTCAGTGGCAGCTCGGTGTTGACGATGTTGTCGCGGATCGAGGCGCGCGAGGCGTAGTAGCTGAGGAATGAAGTGGCCAGAAAACCCGCGCCCAGCAGCGCGATCAGCGTGAGAACCAGCGAACGTTGCGAATACAGCGGCGAGTGAGGCGGCATGACGATTCCGTAGGCAGTGACCCGTTGCAAAGCATTCTAGTGGGACTGCGGGGAAATAACTGCGGGATTTGTAGGGTGAATCAGAGAAGATCAGGTCGCGCCTGATGTGGGTGGGAGCGGGCTTGCTCGCGAATGGGCCTGACAGGCAACATCAATGCTGAATGTCAGACCGCCTTCGCGAGCAAGCCCGCTCCCACGGGGGCGTCACCGGGCCAGGTAAGCTCGCCATCCACCCAGATGACTGATATCCACCGCCCCCTGCAACCCATATTGTTCGCAGATAAACCCACTCTCCCAACGGCCATCCGCCAGTTGCACTTTGCCCAACCCCAGCGGCGCCGGGATCCCGGTCAGAAACGAACCCAGCTCACTGCTCGGCAGTTCCCAAACCTCCACCGCAATCGCCACGCCGCCCTCCGTCACCCGAACCATCCCCGGACGAAACGGCGGGCCACCGGCCAACGCATACAGTTGATAATCCGGCGAACTGAACGTGGTCTCGACCAACCTCGCGCCACGGCGTTTCAATTGCCAATTCAACGCCAGCCCATCCAGGTGCGCGCCGCACACCACCAACCGCGCCCGATCGTTGCGCGCGACCGTGGTCGGTGCGGGCGCCTCCGAGCGGCGTTGAAAAGCATCCGCCACGCTCAGCAGATACTGATCGGTAAACGCCCGCCCAAACAGCGTCACGCCCCACGGCAACCCATTGCCCATGAAACCGCTGGGCACGGCGACGGCGGCGTAATCGAGCAGGTTCATGAAGTTGGTGTAGTAACCCAATTCCGAATTGCGCAGCACCGGTTCAGCGTCGAGTTCCGCCAGGGTCACGGGACGGCCGATGGTCGGCGTGATCACACAATCGAGCCCCTCCAGCGCCTTATCGCACAGTGCTTTCAGGGCTTGCAGCCGATACTGCGCACGGAACGTTTGCACGCCGGTCACCGCTGGCGCCTTGGCCAGCACAGCCTGAATCACCGACAGCACCGCTTGAGGATTGTGCTCCATCAACTCACCGGCGACGCTGTACCGCTCCGCCACCCACGGGCCTTCATAGAGCAGGCGCGCGGCTTCGAGAAACGGCGACAGATCAAGTTCGACCGCTTCGCCGCCCAGCGCCTCGAGCTGATCGATGGCGCTATCGAACAACAGCGGGCCCTCAGGGCAACCGAAGAACTCCAGGTCCTGCGCTCGCGGCACGCCGAAGCGGAAGGGACGCGGCGTGCCAAACGCTGAACCGTCGTTCCACATCGGATTGCTGCGGCTGTAAGCGTCCCGTGGATCAAGGTGCGCAGTGAGCGCCAGCAACTGGCTGGCTTCCCGCGCCGTCGCGGTAAACGTCGTGACGCAATCCAGCGTGCGACACGCCGGCACCACGCCGGCGGTGGAGATCAAGCCTTTGGTGGCTTTCATCCCCACCAGATTGTTCAGCGCCGCCGGCACACGTCCGGAGCCCGCGGTGTCGGTGCCCAAGGAAAAACTCGCGACGCCCAGCGCCACCGCCAGCGAAGAACCGGCACTGGAACCGCCCGACGGGTACTCCGGCAATACGCTGTTCGGGCACGCGCCATACGGCGAGCGACTGCCGTTCAAGCCGGTGGCGAACTGATCAAGATTGGTCTTGCCCAGCGGAATGGCCCCCAGCGCCAGCAGCTGCTCGACGATGGTCGCCGATTGCGTCGGCACATAGGCAAATGCCGGGCACGCCGCCGTGGTCGGAATGCCTGCCAGGTCGATGTTGTCCTTGATCGCAAACGGCACGCCGTACAGCGGCAGGCTGTCGAGGTCGCGACCGTCGAGGGCGGCGAGGTAGGGTTCCAGTTCCTCAACACTGAGCAAGTGGATGAACAGGTGATAGTCCGGGTTCAGCGCTGCGGCTTTATCGCGCAGGCTGCGCAGCAAGTCCCGAGGTGTGAGGCTGCCATCGCGGTAGGCGCTGCGCAGTGCATCGAGTTGCAGATTGAAGTTCATGCGGTCAGTCCTTTTCAAAGAGGGTTCAGTCGGGTGCCAGCACCACGACGCGCTGTCCGGCGCGCACCGCCGAGCCCGGTTGCACACGAATCTCGCGCACCACGCCGGCCATCGGTGCGAGAAGCGGAATTTCCATCTTCATCGACTCCAGAATCACCAGCACATCACCGGCGGCTACCCGGCTACCGGTCTCGACCTGAACCTGCCAGAGGTTGCCGGCGATGTGGCTGTCGACGCTCATTTCACCGCTGGCCAGCGGTGCGTCCTCGGTCGCTTCCGGGGCTGCTTCTTCACTGTCGAAATGCGCCTGGCCGCTGGCGATCCAGCGCTCACGCTCGGCGTTGAACGCGCCTTGTTGCTGCGCGCGAAACGCGGCGATGGACTCGGCCTCTTGCGCCAGGAACGCCTGGTAATCGGCGAGGTTCAACTGGCTGTGCTCGATGTTCAGATCGAAGCGCCCGAGGGGGAAGTCGCGGCGGATGCGCAGCAGTTCGTCGGCGCTCACCGGGTAGAAACGGATCTGATCGAAGAAGCGCAGCAGCCACGGTTTGCCATCGAACGCGGCCACTTCGCGGTAACGGTTCCACATCTGCAACGTGCGGCCGACGAACTGATAACCGCCGGGCCCTTCCATGCCGTAGACGCACAGGTAGGCGCCACCGATGCCCACCGAGTTTTCCGCGGTCCAGGTACGGGCCGGGTTGTATTTGGTGGTCACCAGGCGATGCCGCGGATCGAGCGGCGTGGCGACCGGCGCGCCAAGGTAGACGTCGCCCAGGCCCATCACCAGATAACTGGCGTCGAACACCGTGCGCTGCACTTGGTCGAGGTTCGGCAGGTCGTTGATGCGGCGGATGAACTCCAGGTTGCTCGGGCACCACGGCGCGTCCTTGCGCACGGTGGTCATGTATTTCTCGATCGCCAACTGGCAGGCCGGGTCGTCCCAGGACAGCGGCAGATGGACGATCCGCGAGGGCACTTGCAGGTCGTTGGCGGCGCACACCGCGTCCCATTCACCGGCGACGATGCCGAGCAGATCGGTCAGCGGCAGCTGCTCGGGTTGGTAGTGCACTTGCAGCGAGCGGATGCCCGGCGTCAGGTCGATCACGCCGTGCAGCTGTTTGCTTTCCAGCGCCTGCATAAGCGCGTGGGCGCGGAAGCGCAGGACGAGGTCCAGTTCGGGAGCGCCGATTTCCAGCAGCAGATGTGTATCGCCGGACAGCCTCGCCACCAGCCGCGTATCGTCCTGACCCAAATCCAACACCACCGGCGACACAAGACCCTGTGGGAGCGGGCTTGCTCGCGAAGAGGGAGTGTCAGTCAAAATTGATGTGTCTGACCCGCCGCTTTCGCGAGCAAGCCCGCTCCCACATTGATTCCATTTCAGGGCGAGGGTGCGGGCGGTCTGGAGATCGACCGGGTGAAACTGCACTTTGTCGCCGGCCTTGAGCTGCCCCAGTTGCCAAAGATCCGCCTCAATCACCGTCACCGGGCACACAAATCCGCCCAGGCTCGGCCCGTCCGGCCCGAGGATCACCGGCATGTCCCCGGTAAAATCCACCGCGCCAATCGCATACGGATTGTCATGAATGTTCGACGGATGCAGCCCGGCTTCGCCACCGTCGGCGCGGACCCATTCCGGCTTCGGCCCGATCAGGCGCACGCCGGTGCGGCTGGAGTTGAAATGCACTTCCCACTGTGTCGCGAAGAAGGTGCCGATGTAGCGTTCGGTGAAGTACTCCGGCGCGCCGTGGGGACCGTAGATCACCCGGATTTGTCGCACGGCAGGCAATTCGGTGACTTCAGGCAGTTGTTCCCCCGCGCTGCGATCGATCAGCGCCGGCACGTGCAACACGTCCCCCGCCCGCAACGCACGGCCGCCATGTCCGCCAAACTGACCCAGGGTGAAAGTGCTTTTGCTGCCCAGATAATCCGGCACTTGCAGGCCACCGCGAAGGCACAGATAACTGCGCGCGCCTGCCCCGGCAATCGTGCCCAGACTTAGTGTGGCGCCTGCGGGAATCAGCAGCGCGGTGTTCATCGCCACGGCTTCACCGTTCAACGTCAGCGGAATTTGCGCCCCGGTCACCGCCACCACCGCCGCGCAATTGAAGCGCAGCAACGGCCCGCTCATGGTGATTTCCAGCGCGGCGGCACCTTCGTTGTTGCCCAGTAAAAGATTGCCGAGGCGCAACGCGCGACTGTCCATCGGCCCCGACGGTGGCACGCCCACCGCCCAATAACCGAGGCGTCCCGGATAGTCCTGCACGCTGGTCTGGGTGCCGGCGCTGAGCACTTCAAAGGTGTTGGCCTGATAGACCAGTTGTTCGAGGCAACGGGTCCACGGCTGACCACTGGCGAACGGGGTATCGAGCAAAATTTGCCGCAGGTAATCGCGGTTGGTTTCCACGCCATACAGCAGGCTGTCGCCCAAGGCTTGATACAGATCGGCGCGCGCTGCTTCGCGAGTGGGTGCCCAGCAGATGACCTTGGCGATCATCGGATCGAAGTACGGCGGGATCTCGCAACCGGCTTCGACCCAGGTGTCGATGCGCAGGTGTTTGCCGTCGGCGCTCGGGAAATTCACAGCGGTCAACAACCCCGGGCTCGGTTGAAAATCACGACCCGGGTCTTCGGCATACAGCCGCGCCTGAATTGCATGACCGTCGGCTTTCAGACCCTGGCTCAAAACGCTCAGCGGCGGCAAATCACCCGCCGCCAGTTCGATCATCCAGCGCACCAGGTCCACGCCCCATACCTGTTCGGTGACGCCGTGCTCCACCTGCAAGCGGGTGTTCACTTCGAGAAAGTAGAAGCGCTGGTCTTTGCTGTCGAAGACGAACTCCACGGTGCCGGCGCTGCGGTAGTTCACCGCTTTGGCCAATGTGATTGCCGCCGCGCATAGCGCTTCGGCCATGCCCTCGGGCAGGTTCGGCGCCGGGGTTTCTTCGAGGACTTTCTGATTGCGCCGTTGCACCGAGCAGTCGCGCACACCGAGGGCAATCACCTCGCCGCGACCGTCGCCGAACACCTGGACTTCAAGATGCCGGGCGCGCTGGATGTACTTCTCGATGAACACGCCGGCGTCGCTGAAATTGTTCTGGCCGAGGCGTTTTACCGCTTCGAAGGATTCGCTCAGCTCGGCGGCGCTGCGGCACACGCGCATGCCGATGCCGCCACCGCCGGCGGTGCTTTTGAGCATCACCGGGTAGCCAACCTGTTCGCCAGCGCTCAGTGCCGCGTCTAGGCTGTCGAGCAGCTCGGTGCCTTCGAGCATCGGCACGCCGTGTTGCTTGGCCAAGGCGCGGGCTGTGTGCTTGAGGCCGAACACGCGCAACTGCTCGGGCGTCGGACCGATGAAGGCGATGTTGGCCGCTTCGCAGGCTTCGGCGAACGCGGCGTTTTCCGAGAGGAAACCGTAGCCGGGGTGGATCGCCGTGGCGCCGCTGGCCGTGGCGATGGCGAGGATTTTGTCCACCGCCAGGTAGGTGCCGGCGGCCGCGCCTTCGCCGAGGCTATGGGCTTCATCGGCTTGCAGGAGGTGCAGGCTCGCGGCATCGGCTTCGGAGTAAACCGCCACGCCGCTGACGTGCAGGTCATGCAGGGTGCGCAGGATGCGGCAGGCAATGGCGCCACGGTTGGCAATCAGGACTTTTTCGAACATGGCATAGACCCCGGAGGGGATGCGGGCCGTCCCGCAGTTTTTCGATGAGCGCCGGGGTCGTCCCCGGCGGCAGAATCAATGCTCTTCAGAACCGCGAACCAATGTGGGAGCGGGCTTGCTCGCGAAGAGGCCGTCACATCCAACATCAATGGCGACTGACACTCCGCTTTCGCGAGCAAGCCCGCTCCCACATTGGATTCGTGGTGGTTTTACTTTTTCAGGCACTGCCCGGAGCGGGCCTGGCACAGGGCAAACAACCATTTACGCAACCGCGCTAATTTCAGTTCCATACCAGGAGCTCCGCAGGCGTAGGGTTGTAGGCATTGCACGGATTGTTCAGCTGCGGGCAGTTGGAGATCAGCACGATCACGTCCATCTCCGCGCGCAAATCCACGTACTTGCCCGGCGCCGAAATCCCGTCTTCGAACGTCAGCCCACCGTCCGCTGTGACCGGCACGTTCATGAAGAAATTGATGTTCGGCCCGATGTCGCCTTTGCCCAGTCGCCCGTCGTGGACGCAGGCGCGCAGGTAGTTGTCGCGGCAGCTGTGCATGTAGCGTTTTTCCAGGGCGTAGCGCACGGTGTTGCTCTCTTGCGCGCAGGCGCCGCCGAGGGTGTCGTGACGGCCGCAGGTGTCGGCGACGATGGTCAGCATCGGTTTGCCAAGGTTGGAATAGAGCACGCTGCCGGTGCTCAGGTAGACGCTGTTCTGCCGGCGCAAGGTGCGTTGCACGTCGTAGCGTTCTTTCGGGTTGGCGACGCTGTAGAACAAGGTATCGACGGCTTGATTACCCTCAAGATCGAGGATGCGCAGGGTCTGGCCGGCCTTGACCTCCATCAGCCACGGTTCACCGGCGGGGATGGTCGCGCGGTACACCGCTGTTTCCGGTTGCTTTTGCACAGAAGCGATTGCGAGTGACATGGCAGCGATCCTCAAGCGAACAGACGGTCGGTGTTGATGAAGCCGCGCTCGTTTTCCGGGCGCGAGGTGCGGCAGTGTTCGGCGACGCTGGAGTCGGCGTTCATCCAGCTGAGCTTCAAGGGTTTCGGCGCATAGTCCGGCGACGGGTCCAGCGGGTGTTGCAGCGCGGTCAGCACCACCAGGGTGTCCATCGGCGCGTACAACTCGATGTAGTCGCCGGCCTTCGAGTGGCCGTCGACGAAGTGGAATCGTCCGGCGTCATCGACGTTCACCCGGCTGAACAGGTTGAGGGTCATCAAAAGATCCGACAGCCCCAGGCCCCATTTGCCCAGCTCAACCAGCAGGTTGTCGGTGCCGTTGCGGAAGAAGCCATTGCGCAGTTCCTGATAGCGGCCGGCGCCATATTTTTCCGCGACCTCTTCAGCACACAACACGCCGCCGAGGCTGTCGCTCCAGCCGCAAGTGTCGGCGGTGATCGCGGCCAGCACGCGGCCCATGTCCGAGTACAGACAGTGGCCGCGGGTGAGCTTGGCGGTGTGTTGGCATTTGAGGCTGTCGGGCAGGTTGAGGCGCTCGGTTTTTTCGTTGGCGTTGAGCAGCGTCAGGCTGACGTTGGCGCCGCCACGCAAGTCGGTCAGGCGCAGCAATTGGCCGCGTTTCAGCACGAACGAACGATGGCCGCCGCCGGGGAGCATTTCTTCGGCGAAGGGCGGGAACAGTTGAGTCGAGTCAGTCATTTTTCAATGTCCTCTAAGCGATACGAAGGGTGCCTGCCAACGCAGCCGGCAAGGCATCGACGGCGGCGCGCTGGACGCGGCGGTCGCTGTTCAAAGGGATGTCGTAAGTGATGCGCGCGCCATAGGCGCCGGGGGCATGCGGGTCGACGCGGACCTTGTCGAACACCAGCAGGCGCGTGCCGAGGCTGAAACCTTCGGACAGGTCGTGGGTGACCATGAACACCGTCAGTTGCGTCTCGCGCCACAGCTCCAGCAGCAGGGCATGCATGTCTTTGCGAATGCCGGGATCGAGCGCGCCGAACGGTTCGTCGAGCAGCAACACGCGGGGTTTCATGATCAGTGCCTGGGCGATGGCCAGCCGTTGTTGCATGCCGCCGGAGAGCTGCGCCGGGTACTTGTCCAGCGAGTGGCCGAGGCCGACTTTGTGCAGCAGCACCGAGGCTTGTTCGCGGGCGTCTTTTTTCGCGCGGCCAAACAGCCGTCCGAGCAGCGGCGAGCGCGGCAGTTCGAGGCCGAGGGCGACGTTGTCCAGTACGGTCAGGTGCGGGAACACCGAGTAGCGCTGGAACACCACGCCACGGCTTGAATCCGGTTCACCGGCCAGCGCCTGGCCGTCGAGCAGGATCTCGCCGCGACTGGCGCGCTCCTGGCCAAGCAACAGGCGCAGAAAGGTCGATTTGCCGCAACCGGAGGCGCCGACCAGGGTGCAGAACTCACCTTCGTTGACGTCCAGGTTCAAGCCTTCGAGCACCACCTGGTCGGCGTATTGCTGCCAGACGTTTTTCACCGTGATGAAGCTCATGCGCGGGCTCCTTCATACCAGGGAAACGCACGCTGAGTCAGGCGCTTCAAGCCCCAATCCATCAGCCAGGCGAGCAGGGTGATCCACACCACGTACGGCAGAATCACGTCCATCGCCAGGTAACGCCGCACCAGGAAAATCCGGTAGCCAAGGCCGTCGGTGGAGGCGATGGCCTCGGCGGCAATCAGGAACAGCCACGCTGAACCGAGCATCAGTCGCAGCGAGATCAGCAGGCGCGGCAGCAATTGCGGCAGCACCACGCGCAGCATCAACGTCCAGGTCGACGCGCCGAGGGTCTGGGCCTTGATCAGCAACTCGACGGGTATTTCCCGGGCGCGTTGCTCCAGGTCCCGCGCCAGGCACGGGGTGATGCCGATCACGATCAGCATCACCTTGGACAATTCCCCCAGCCCGAACACGATGAACAGGATCGGCAGAATCGCCAGCGGCGGGACCATCGACAGCACCGTCAGCAGCGGCGACAACGGTGCGCCGAACAGCGGCAGGGTGCCGGCGGCGATGCCCAGGCACAGGCCGGCCAACGCGCTGATGCCGAGGCCGATGGCCAGGCGTCGCAGGCTGGACGCGGTGTCTTGCCACAGCACGTATTCCCCGGTGCGGCTGTCGGCGGTGAACGCGAGGCGTTTGACCGCGTCGGTCATCTGCACCGCGCTCGGCAGCAGCTTGTCGTTGGGGTTGTCCGTCAGCCGCTCGGCCGAACCCAGGAAGTAGGCGAGCAGCACCAGGGCGAACGGCAGGATCACCAGCAACAGGCGACTTGGGCGATCCGGGTGGCGATTGATCAGGCGCATGGCCAGGTCCTCTTCTTACAGCTTGGCGTCGGCAGCCAGTTGCACGTAACTCGGGTCGAAGCGCAGCTTGAGGTTGCTCTTGTCGCCGCTGGTCACGCCGTTGGCGAAGGCCATGCCGACGGCGCTGGTGTCCTTGGCGCCTTCACCCAGCAAGCCATGCTGGAAAGAGAACTCGGCGACCTTGCGCATGGTGTCCGGCAGTTGCTTGCTGGTGGAGAAAGCGAGGGCTTCCTGGGGCGTGGCGAACAATTTGGTGGTGTCCAGTTGCGCCTGAAAACCCGCGAGGTCGGTGCCGGACGCTTTGGCCATGTGTTCGAGCGCGGCGTGGCTGGCGGCGTTCTTCGCGTTCATCAATTCGACCACTTCGAACCAGGCGCCGGTCAGCGCTTTGCCCAGGGGGGGGTTGTCTTTGAGGGTGGCGCTGTTGACCACCATCATGTCCATGATTTCACCGGGGATCTGGCTGGAGTTGAAGACTTCGGTCACGCCCGGCTTGGCCTTGATGTCCGAGAGCATCGGGTTCCAGGTGGTGACGGCGTTGACCTGTTCCGTGTTGAAGGCGGCCGAGATGTCGGCGTCCGACGTGTTGACCACTTTCAGGTCTTTCTCGGTGAGATCGACCGAGTCCAGCGCGCGAGCCAGCAGGTAGTGGGACACCGACAGCTCGACCAGGTTGACGTCCATGCCCTTGAGGTCGGTGACGGTCTTGCCGTCGCCCTTGAGCACGATGCCGTCGTTGCCGTTGGAGAAGTCGCTGACGATCAGCGCGGTGCTGTCGACGCCGCCGGCCGCGGGAATGGTCAGCGCGTCCATGTTGGTCATGGTGCAGCCGTCGAACTGGCCGGCGGTGTATTGGTTGATGGATTCGACGTAGTCGTTGAGCTGCACCACATCAATCTTGATGCCGTACTTTTTCGCCCATTTGTCGACGATGCCCTGGCTGCCCGCGTACTCCCAGGGCATCCAGCCGGCGTAGATGGTCCAGCAGACGCTGAAGTGGTCTTTCTGCGCGGCCTGGGCCGAGAAGCTCACGAAGGCTGCGAAGGCAGCGGCAAGCAGGGCGGGTAAACGAAGCTGGGACATGGTGGTTCTCCAGTTGATCAAGGGCGGACAGGAGGCAACGCGGCACCGCAAACGGTGGCTTGTCTCCCGGGCTTTTGTCCCGCCGTGTAACCTCAACTGGAGGTCGCCAACTCTCGGACCAGTCACTCGCCTTAGCGAGCCGGAACCCTAGTCAGCCATTGCAAATTGTGGTGCCGCGAACCTGTGATGACTCCTGCACGGGTTTGCTAAAGCGAGAGACGTGCCAAGTTGCTGCAACGGCTCTGGGCCGTGGGATTGCCACTGGCGGGCAGGGCGAGCCGGCGGTTCGTTGCTTTGTGATGGTGCATCGATGCACTGAGATGCAGCGTGTCGGCCGCTGATCCGAAGGTCGGCGCTGCCCGGCACTTGGCGCTGCGTTGCCAGTCAAAACAAGTGTCAGCCGACCCGCATCGGCTGTGGGTCTTTCAGGAGGCCGCCATGTTTCGTCGACTGCTGCTTGGTGTTGTGCTCGGTGTCGGGCTGTCCGGCTGCTATTACTACGCCGGTTCCTACGACGCGTATTCCTCACCTTATTACTACCCTGCCTACGCGCCTTATTCCTACTATTACGGGCCGCGTTATTACTACGGTGGACCGCGCTTTTACGGTGGTTACCACTACTACTATTGGGGCGGGCATTCGCCTCGGTATTACGGCGGTGGATATCGAGGAGGGCATCACTAATCAGCACGTGAATGATGAAAAGCCTTTCATCGGCCAGATGTTTCAACTTGTTGCAGGGCCGCACCAGATTTCGAAACCGATGTCTGATCTTGCGACAGTCACCGAATAATTGACTGTCGCTCGCCAGCGTCGCTGGTGTGGCTCACTCGCGGTCCAGGAGGCCGCCATGCTCTCTCGAATTCTTCTGATTGCTGTGCTGGGTTTGTCTGTTGGTGCGTGCGTTCCCTATTCCGATGGAGGCAGCTACTACAGTTCCGAGGTGTACACGTCCCCCGCGCCGTACTATTCCGATGGCGGGGCCTACTACTCCAGCGGCGGTTACTACTCGGCGCCGCGCCGTTACTACGCACCGCCGGCTCGCTACTACCAGCCAACACCGCGCTATTACTACCAACCGCGGGTCTATCAACCGGCACCACGTTATTATCAGGCGCCACGCGGCGATTATCGGCGCATCAAAATCAGGGCTGGGATGGCCGCAACCGGGGTGGCTGGAACAATGACTACCGCGGCGGCGGGCGTAGCAACAATCATGGCGGGAGAGGCGATCATGATGGTCGCGGCGATCACGATGGCCGGGGTGGTCGGCGGTAACCAATTTTAACTACACACCTGTGGGAGCGGGCTTGCTCGCGAAGACGGTGTATCAGTCGACGTTCAAGCCGTCAGATACACCGCCTTCGCGAGCAAGCCCGCTCCCACATTTCGTTCAGTATTCCGACAAATCCGCCAACGGATGCCGACCTTCCCAAACCTTATGAAAATGCGCTTCCACCACCGCCTCCGGCACGTTGTTGATGTCCGGCCAATGCCAGTGCGGTTTCTGATCCTTGTCAATCAACCGCGCCCGTACGCCTTCGCTGAACTCGGGATGTCGGCAGCAGTTGAGGCTCAGGGTGTATTCCATCTGGAAAACCTCCGCCAATGACAAGTGCCGTGCGCGGATGATCTGTTCCCACACCAGGTGAGCAGTCAGCGGCGACCCTTCGCTCATCGTCCGCGCGGCGCGGCTGAGCACCAGGTCAGTGCTGTCACGTTGCTGGCTGATGGCCTTCCAGGCGCAACGCACGTCGCTGACGTCCAGCAGTTCATCAATCTGCTGACGGCGCGGCAGCCACTGGGCTTCGGGCAGTTGTGCGATGGCCTCCCGCTGCAACGCCTTGAGCAGGCTTTTCAGTTGCATCGGCGTCTGCTCTTGCCAGTTCAACTGCAACAAGCCTTCGACCAGTTCTTCCTGCTGTTCATCGAGCAGGAAACGGTCGGCGAGGTCCAGATCGATCGCGTCGCGGCCATTCATGTGCGCGCCGGTCAGGCCGAGGAACAGCCCGAGCTTGCCGGGCATACGCGACAGAAACCAACTGGCGCCAACGTCCGGGTACAAGCCGATGGTGATCTCGGGCATCGCCAGGCGGCTGCTTGGCGTGACGATGCGAATGTTCGCGCCCTGCAGCAGGCCCATGCCGCCGCCCAGCACATAACCGTGGCCCCAGCAGATCAGTGGTTTCGGGTAGGTGTGCAGGTTGAAGTCCAGGCGATATTCCGCCGCGAAAAAAGTCGCGGCCAGCGGCGGGACTTCACCCGGGTGGGCGCGACAGGCCTCCACCAGGCTGCGCACTTCGCCGCCGGCGCAAAACGCCTTGGCGCCGTTGCCGCGCAATAGCACGCAGACGATCTGCGGCTCCTTGGCCCAGGCGTCCAGGCGGTCGCGCAACGCGTTGATCATCGGCAGGGACAGGGCGTTCAGGGACTTTTCGGCATCCAGGCTGGCGACCCCGATGCGGGCGCCGTCGGTGCCGGTGAGTTCTTCGAAGTGCAGATTCATCGTGACCTCGATCGGGAATTTGAGCGTTCAGTATGATCGCAATGCAGGAAGTTGCCGGTTCTGCGTCAGATCAATTGACAAGCGTGATGAGCTTTCCTAGGGTTCGCTCCATTGTTTTTGCCGGATGTAACCATGACTGCTGACGACCGTATCAAACTCGAACCGAGCTGGAAGGAGGCACTGCGTGCTGAGTTCGACCAGCCCTACATGGCAGAGTTGCGCAATTTCCTGCAACAGGAGCGTGCGGCCGGCAAGGAAATTTATCCACCAGGCCCGATGATTTTCAACGCGCTCAACTCGACACCGCTGGACAAGGTCAAGGTCGTCATCCTCGGTCAGGACCCCTATCACGGGCCGGGCCAGGCCCATGGCTTGTGCTTCTCGGTGCAACCGGGCGTGCCGGCGCCGCCGTCGTTGGTCAACATCTATAAAGAGCTGAAGCGCGACCTGAACATCGACATCCCCAACCACGGTTACCTGCAAAGCTGGGCCGATCAGGGCGTGCTGATGCTCAACACCACCATGACCGTCGAGCGCGCGAATGCCAATGCGCACAAGGACAAAGGCTGGCAGTTTTTCACCGATCGAATCATCGAAGTGGTCAGCCAGCGGCAGCCGCATCTGGTGTTCATGCTGTGGGGCGCCCATGCGCAGAGCAAGCAGAAGCTGATCGATGCGACCAAGCACCTGGTGTTGACGTCGGTGCACCCGTCACCGTTGTCCGCTTATCGCGGCTTCCTCGGGTGCGGGCACTTCAGCCGGACCAACAAGTTTCTGGAGCAGAATGGCGAGACGCCGATCGAGTGGCGATTGCCACCGGTTTAAAGTGCATCGCCAGCAGCCTGGTTCCCACCAAAACCGGTAGGAGCCAGCCTGCTGGCGATGAATCTAACTCGGTCTTTATTCTGGATCGCGATTCCAATACTTGAACAACGGCTCCGCCAGAAACAGCACGAACAACAACCGCATCACCTGCATCGCCGTCACCAGCGGCACCGACAACTGCAAGGTCTCCGCCGTCAGGCTCATCTCCGCAATACCGCCGGGCATCATGCCCAAGGTCAGCGAGCGCAAATCCAGGTGCGTCAGCGCACTCAATCCCAATGCTGCCGCAGTGGCAATCAACATCGTCAGCAGCGTGCCAACCAACGTTCGCCCCATGAACGAAGGGGCGCGGCGGAAAAACTGCCGATTGAAGTGACAGCCCAGGCCGCTGCCGATCAGCCATTGACCCACCTGACTACCACCGTGGGGCAAGCCGATGTGCAGGTCCCAACCGATGCTCACCGTGGCACTCACCAGCAATGAGCCGAACAGCCACGGATTGGGTTGACGAAAGCGTTCCCACAGCCAGGCCGCCAAGGCGCCCGCCGGGAATAAAATGGCCAGCCACCCCCAATCAACGGCGGTCGGATGCGCCACCGGCGCGCCGTCACCCAGCAAATACTTGAAGGCCGCCGGCACACACAGCACCACCACCAGCACCCGCAGACTTTGCCCCGCCGCCACACGGCTGAGCACCGCGCCGTTACGCGCGCCGAGGTTGACCATCTCCCCGGAGCCGCCGGGCATGCTGGAAAAGAACGCCGTGGCGCGGTCCTCACCGGTACGCCGCATCAGCCAGACCCCCACTATCGCGGAAAGGCTGGTGATCAACGCACCGAAGAAGATCAGGCCGAAGTGACCCAGCACCTGCTCCATCACCACCGGGGTGAAGTGCAGGCCGATACCGATGCCAACGATCCACTGGCCGCACTTGCGGCCGCCAGGGATTTCCGCCAGTTGCCAGGGCGTCAGGCACCGCACCAGAATGATCGCCAGCAACGAGCCGACCATCCACGGCAGCGGCCAGCCGACCTGGCTGGCCAGATAACCGCCCAGCGCACCGACCAGCGGCGTACCCCACCAGGCGTTGAACGGTGTTCGATCAGACATTGGCGACTGTGCGACGAGCGACCGTACGTTTGCGCCAGATCCGCAGGATCGGCATCAGCAGCATCAACGCAGTCAGCACCCAGACACCGAAGGTGATCGGGCTCGACCAGAGGATCTCCAGTGCACCGTTGGAGATCGACAAGGCGCGACGCAGGTTTTGCTCCATCAAGCCTCCGAGGATGAAACCCAACAGGACGGGCGACAACGGGAAGTCCAGCTTGCGCAGGATGTAACCGAAGATGCCGATGCCAATCATCAGGAACAGGTCGAACGTGGTGGCATGCACCGCGTACACACCGATCCCGGTAATGATCGCGATCACCGGCACCAGCGCCCAGTTTGGCACGGCGAGGATGCGGGTGAAGATTCGAATCATCGGAATGTTGAGGATCACCAGCATGATGTTGGCGATGAACAACGACGCGATCAGGCCCCAGACGATGTCCGGTTGCTGTTGGAACAGCAGCGGGCCCGGCGTGATGTTGTACAGCGACAGTGCGCCGATCATCACCGCCGTGGTGCCGGAACCCGGAACGCCGAGGGTCAGCATTGGCACCAGCGCGCCGCAGGCCGACGCGCCGATGGCGGTTTCCGGGGCAGCGAGGCCGCGCATGTCGCCCTGGCCAAAGGTGCCTTTGCTGCCGGCGATGCGTTTCTCGGTCATGTAGGCCACGGCGCTGGCCAGCGTTGCGCCGGCGCCCGGCAGCACGCCCATGATGAAACCGAGCAGACCGCAACGGATGTTCACAATGAACACCGCCGAGGCTTCCTTGAAGTTGAACATCATTCGGCCGGTGGCTTTCACCGCTTCCTGGCCGCGGTGGGTTTTTTCCAGCAGCAGGAGAATCTCGCTGATGGAGAACAGACCGAGCACGAGCACCACGAATTGAATGCCGTCAGTCAGGTGAATGTTGTCCCCGGTGAAACGGTAGACGCCGCTGTTGGCATCGATGCCGACGGTCGACAGAAACAGGCCGATCAACGCCGCAATAAACGTTTTCAACGGCCGATCACCGGCCATGCCGCCGAGGCAGACGATGGCGAACACCATCAGTACGAAATATTCTGCTGGTCCGAAGGCAATCGCCCATTTCGCCAGCAGCGGCGCGAACAGCACCATGCCGCAGGTCGCGATGAACGCACCGATGAACGAGCTCCACGCTGACAGCGACAACGCCACGCCGGCCAGGCCTTTGCGGGCCATCGGGTAGCCGTCGAGGGTGGTCATGACGGTGGAAGCTTCGCCCGGAATGTTCAGCAGGATCGAGCTGATCCGGCCGCCGTATTCGCAACCCAGGTACACCGCCGCCAGCAGGATCAATGCCGACTCCGGCGGCAAACCGAGGGCGAAGGCAATCGGGATCAGCAACGCCACGCCGTTGATCGGGCCCAAGCCTGGAAGCAGGCCAACGACGGTGCCAATCAGCGTGCCGCACAGGGCGGTCACCAGGTTATACGGGCTCAGCGCGACGCCAAACCCCTGGCCCAAATAGCCGAAAGTATCCATATCAGTTCTCCAGAAACTCGAGCAGGCCCAGGGGCAGCGGCACGTCCATCAACTTGTCGAACAGCAGGTAGAGACCGATGCTCATCAGCGTCGTCACCACAATGCTCGGCCACCAGCGGCCGCCGTACAGGCGCGCCATCGGAATGCCGATCAGGATGCTGCTGAGGATGAAGCCCAGCGGTTCGAACAGGCCGGCGAAAATCAGCAAAAGCACAATGCATATACCGATTTTGTTCAGGGTTTCGCGGTCGAGTTTCGGGTCGTCGTCGCTGTGCACAATGGGCGTCGGGCGAAACAGCATGTAGAGCAGGCCGAGGCCCATCAGGCCGAGCATCAACAGCGGAAAGGCCCGAGGTCCGACGGGTTCGTAGGAAAACGCCGCTTGATACGGCCACGCCATCAGCGCCAGGCCAGCACAGGCCAGCAACAGCACCGAAGCGAAAATGCGTTGTAAGAGCATGGAAAACTCCTGTGCCGCGGCCCCGCCAAACGGAGCCGCAGCCGCTAGACAGAGGCGATCACTGAATCAGGCCGAACTCTTTGGCCAGCACTTTGTAGTCCGCCACCTGCTTCTTCACGTAGGTGTCCAGCTCCGGACCGGTCATGGCGAACGGGAACAGCTCGCGCTGATCGCGCAGCTTGGCGAAGTCGTCCGAGGCCAGCAGTTTGTCGAAAGCGTCTTTCCACCAGGCGTAGTCTTCGTCGCTGACTTTTGGCCCGAGGTAGAAGCCGCGAACCACCGGCCAGACGATGTCGTAGCCTTGCTCCTTGGCGGTCGGGATGTCTTTCATTTCCGGCTCTTCAAGGCGCTTTTCAGAGAACACCGCCAGCAGGCGCATGTCGCCGCTTTGAATGTGCGGCATGGAGTCGGAGATGTCGGTGCTGCCGACCTGGATGTGGCCGCCGAGCAGCGCCGTGGCGATTTCGCCGCCGCCTTCGAGGGCGACGTAACGCAAGTCGCGCGGGTTGATCCCGGCGGCCTTGGCGATCAACGCGGTCTGCATCCAGTCCTGGCTGCCGACTGTGCCGCCAGACCCGATCACCACGGAGCTCGGATCTTTCTTCAGGGCTTTGACCAGATCGTCCAGGGTCTTGTAGGGCGAATCGCTTTTCACCGCGATCGCACCGTAACTGGTGCCGACCGCCGCCAGCCAGCGCACGGCGTTTTCATCGAAACGACCGAACTTGCCCTGGGCCAGGTTCAGTAGCGAACCACTCGACCATGCCACCAGCGTGCCGGCATCGGCCGGGCGCTGAGCGACCACGGCGTTGTACGCCACCGCGCCGACGCCACCGGGCATGTAGGTCACGCGCATCGGTTTGGTCAGCAGCTTTTCGTTGACCAGCGCGCTTTGCGCCAGTTTGCAGGTCAGGTCGAAACCGCCGCCGGGCGAGGCCGGGGCGATGCATTCCGGGCGTTTCGGCTCGGCCATCAGGTGGCTGGCCAGCAGCATGCAGCTGGCAGCGAGGGCGAAACGGCGCAGTGATCGATTCATGGTGGTCTCCGTGGAGTTATTGTTTTTGGATGTATTCAGGTGAGACGGTGCGGCGCCGGGCGGCCGCTGTCGGCGCTGGCGAATGAAAGCGATGGGAGAGGGCGGGGCGGGCAAAACTGCAGCGGTGCGCACAGCATGGCGAAGTACCTCGTTATTGTTCTTATTGGCGAAAACGCATCGGGGCGTTTTTCGGGAGCTACATTTCAAAGCACAATTGATGGCAGTCGAAACCATCCGTGGGTCGACTCTAGCGGTCGAACCTTTCACTAACCTTTCAGCGGACTTTCACGGTTTTCAGGCTTCACAGCAGCGGAGGCGGCTGTAAACTCCGCGCCAAAGAGTGGCGTCGAACATCCCTGAATGAGGTAAAGATCCATGCGTGTTCTGCTCGTCGAAGACCATCTGCAACTCGCCGACAGTGTCGCCCAGGCGCTCAAGAGCACCGGGCTGACCGTGGATGTGTTGCATGACGGCGTGGCCGCCGACCTGGCGTTGAGCAGCGAGGAGTACGCCATGGCGATCCTCGACGTCGGTCTGCCGCGCATGGATGGTTTCGAGGTGCTGGCGCGTTTGCGTGCGCGGGGCAAGAACCTGCCGGTGCTGATGCTGACCGCCCGCAGCGACGTCAAGGACCGGGTCCATGGCCTGAACCTCGGCGCCGATGATTACCTGGCCAAGCCGTTCGAACTGACCGAACTCGAAGCGCGGGTCAAAGCCTTGTTGCGCCGAAGCGTGCTCGGCGGCGAACGACAGCAGACCTGCGGCGTGCTGGCTTACGATCTGGACACGCGACGCTTCACCCTCGGCGACGAATTGCTCACGTTGACCTCCCGCGAGCAGGCGGTGCTCGAAGCGCTGATCGCCCGTCCGGGTAGGGTGATGAGCAAGGAGCAACTGGCCGCCCAGGTGTTCGGCCTGGATGAAGAAGCCAGCCCCGATGCCATCGAAATCTACGTCCACCGCCTGCGCAAGAAACTCGATGGGCAACCGGTGGCCATCGTGACCTTCCGCGGCCTCGGTTATTTGCTGGAAAGCCGCGATGCATAAGCCCAGCAGCTTGCGCTGGCGGTTGCTATGGAACCTCGCGCTGTTGCTGGTGGTGTTGATGCTGGCCAGTGGCTTGAGCGCGTACTGGAACGGGCGCGAAGCCGCCGACACCGCGTACGACCGGACCTTGCTGGCTTCGGCGCGGACCATCGCCGCGGGCGTTTCCCAGCGCGATGGCAGCCTTAGCGCCGACGTGCCCTACGTCGCCCTCGATACGTTTGCCTATGACAGTGCCGGGCGGATTTTCTACCTGGTCAACGACATCAACCAGAAGCTGATTTCCGGTTACGAAAACCTGCCACCGCCGCCACCGGGCACGCCACGCACCGATGACTATCCGGCGCTCGCACGGTTCTATAACGCGACGTATCGGGGGCAGAATGTGCGGGTGGTCAGCCTGCTCAAGCCTGTCAGCGAACCGAACATGAACGGCATGGCGGAGATCCGCGTGGCGGAAACCGACGAGGCGCGGGTCAGCATGGCCCGCAGTCTGGCGGCGGACACCTTGTTGCGTCTGGGCATGCTGGCGGTGGGGGCGTTATTGCTGGTGTGGTTTGCGGTCAGCGCCGCATTGCGTCCACTGGAGCGCTTGCGCACGGCGGTGGAAGAGCGGCAACCCGATGATCTGCGACCACTGCCGCTGGTGGAAGTGCAGCACGAATTGTGGCCGCTGGTGCGTGCACTCAATCACTTTACCGAGCGCTTGCGCGGGCAGTTCGAGCGGCAAGCGCAATTCATCGCCGACGCCGCCCATGAACTGCGCACGCCATTGGCGGCGCTCAAGGCGCGGCTTGAACTGGGTCTGCGTGCGAGCGAACCCGAGACCTGGCGCAACACTCTGGAAACGGCGGCCCAGGGCACGGATCGCTTGACTCATCTGGCCAACCAATTGCTTTCGTTGGCGCGGGTCGAGAACGGTGCCCGGGCGATCGCCGAGGGCGGCGCGCAGTTGCTGGACCTGAGCCAACTGGCGCGGGAACTCGGCATGGCCATGGCGCCGCTGGCCCATGCGCGTGGTGTCGCCCTGGCGCTGGAGGCGGACGAGCCGGTCTGGCTGCGCGGCGAACCGACGCTGCTGAACGAGCTGTTGAGCAATCTGGTGGATAACGCGCTGGCCCATACGCCCCCCGGCGGCAATGTGATCCTGCGGGTCTCGGCGCCAGCGGTGCTGGAGGTCGAGGATGATGGGCCGGGCATTCCGCTGGAAGAGCGTGAGCGGGTATTCGAACGCTTCTATCGGCGCAACCAGCAAGTCGCCGGGTCGGGGTTGGGGTTGGCAATTGTCGGCGAAATTTGCCGCGCGCATCTGGCGCAGATCAGCTTGCACGATGGTGAGCAGGCGGGGTTGAAGGTGCGGGTGAGTTTTGTTGCGGGGTAGCTTCGTGGTGTTCGGGCGGGCCTATATCGCGAGCAGGCTCGCTCCCACAGGATTTTTGGTGAAACCTGAAATTTGGGCACGCCGCCAATCCACAGTAGGAGCCAGCTTGCTGGCGATGGCGTTGTATCAGGCAACATCAATATTGGACGTGACGGCCTCTTCGCGGCCCGCCCGCGAAGCTTTTATAAGAACATCGACCGCGCTTCTTCGAGGTCTCTACACATCGCCTCGTTCTGCGGATCAATCCCCAGCTTCTTGAAGGCGGGCACATTGAACACATCGATCCGGGCGAGCGGATGGTCGGTGCCCTTGTGGCAATACAGACTGGCGACCTGCACCAGGTCAACATAGTCGACGCGCCTGGAGTCACGCTTGAAGTCCAGATACAGGCCCGGCAGTTGCACCAGCTTTTCCGGAAACTCCCAGACCCGCAGCAGTTTGTCACCGATCACCGGGTGGATCTGGTCGATGACGTGGTTCAGGCTGACCGCATCTGACAGCAGTTCGTAGTGGTCTTCGGCGTAGGTCAGGATCGGCAACACGCCAATCTGGTGCACCAGGCCGCCGAGCGCTGCCTGATCAGGCTTGAGTTGCGTATAACTGCGGCACAATGCGTAGCTGACGCCGGCGATTTCCAGGCTTTTGCGCCAGACTTCGCGCATCTTCTTCTCCACCACTTCAGAGCGGGCGTGGAAAATCTGTTCCATCACCAGGCCAATGGCCAGGTTGCTGCTGTAGTTGACGCCCAGGCGAGTAATGGCCGTGTGCAAGCCAGTGACTTCCTGGGTCGCGCGCAGGAGCGGGCTATTGACCACTTTGATCAGGCGCGCGGAGAGCGCGGTGTCCCGACCGATCACTTTGCTCAGGGTGCTGACACTGATTTCCGGGTCTTCAGCGGCCTTGCGAATCTGCAGGGCCACTTCCGGCAACGTTGGCAGAACCAGGTCATCGTTATCGATGGCCTCAACCAAATCCTGTTGGACCTTTTCCGCCAGCTCAATCATTTTTTTTCTCTAGGTGTTGCGACAAGTGCTGCCGTTAACGCTGGATTTCTCGATCGCGGTCCAGTTCGTAAGGCAGGTCGAGCAGGTGCAGGGCGGGCCCTTCGAGTGCGCCCAGATGGACGTCACCGCCTTCAGCTGCTTCGGCTTGCAGTACTGCAAGGAGTTCAATTTCTTGCCCGGCGCGTGCGGCAATCACCACTTCGCCGATGGCGCTGCCATGAGTCGGCGAGAAGAGCGGCGTGCCCGGTTCCGGCAATTCACTGGTGTCGAGACTCAGGCGATACAAACGGCGCTTGAGTTTGCCCAGGTACTGCATCCGCGCGACGATTTCCTGGCCGGTGTAGCAGCCTTTTTTGAAGCTCACGCCACCCACGGCTTGCAGGTTGAGCATCTGCGGAATGAACAGTTCACGGGTGCTCGGCATGACCTGACCGATCCCGGCGCGGATCTGGCCAAGCAGCCATTGATTTAGATCGCCTTCGGCCAACAGCGCGGACAGCTTGCCCTTGATGGCCTCGGCCTGATCGGCGGCGGTCCAGAGTTCGGCGCGGTCTGGCGATACGCGGATGGCGATCAGCCCGTCGTTGCGCGCAACGCTGCCGGTGTCGGTTGGCAATTCAAGACCGAGGCTGAGCAGGGCGGCGTCGCCATGCTCGACACCGAAGCGGACCCAGGCGGCGCTTTCGTCGGTCAGTTTGGATTTGGAAAACACCGCGTACTTTTTCAGGTCCGCCAATTGCGGCTCCAGCAGCTCGGTGGCCATGGCCATCAGCACGCCATCGCCTTGCAACAGGATACGGAAACTCGATTGCATCCGGCCCTTCTGCGTGCAGCGTGCGCCGAGGCTGGCCTGAGTGTCGCTCAGGTAATTGAGGTTGCAGGTCAACTGGCCTTGCAGAAATTTACCGGCATCCGCGCCGCGGACCGCGAGAACGCCTTCGTGAGAGAGGGTGCAGAAAAAAGCAGAGTCGGCCATGGGACATCGCAGCGTGAAGAGTCTGGAGGACATCATAAGGGGGCGCCCATGAAATGGGTAGTTCACAAAAGGTCGGGTGCGCCCGACCAAAGCCGACTGTTCGATGTTCCCCGGGGCTGTATACTTGCCGCCTATTTGAGGAGCGCTCCATGGTCGAAGATGTTGAACTGAATCGCCTCTACTGGCACAGCCGCCGTGGCATGCTTGAGCTAGACGTGTTGCTGGTGCCGTTCGTGAAAGAGGTTTACCCGCACCTCAACGATGTTGACCGCGATTGCTACCGCAAGCTGCTCGAGTGCGAAGATCAGGACATGTTCGGCTGGTTCATGGAACGCGCCGAATCGGAAGATCCGGAGCTTCAGCGCATGGTTCGCATGATCCTGGATCGTGTCCAGCCCAAGTAATGCGTTCGAATGCCGCTGGCATGCCTCACGGCAATTGCTGGCGGCCTATCTGTCGGCCCAGCTGTTCGCGCTGGGTTCGTTGTTTCTGCTTGCGATACCGGCCTGGGCCAGCTTGCTGGGGGCTTTATGCTGTCTGGCGCATGGCGTCCGGGTCTTGCCGCGCCAGATCCTGCTGACCCACCCGCAGGCGTTTCGCGGCTTGCGTCGTGACGCGGATGGCTGGCAGTTGTGGAATCAGGCGCAAGGCTGGCAGGCGGTTCAGCTGCGGCGGGACAGCCTGGCGTTACCGTTGATCGTGGTGTTGCGGTTTCGTCTGCGAGGCGAGCGGCGGGTCCGTTCGATTTGCGTGCCACGGGACTCGCAGGCGGCCGATCTTCATCGACGCCTGCGGGTCCGGCTCACGTTCAGTCGACGTAGGTGGACGGCACCAGAATAGTGTCCAGCGCGACGGGCAGCATGTCCGGGTAGTCGAGGGTGTAATGCAGGCCGCGACTTTCCTTGCGCTCCATGGCTGACTGGATCATCAACTCGGCAACCTGGGCCAGGTTACGCAGCTCGATCAAATCCCGGCTGACCTTGTAGTTGCTGTAGAACTCGTCGATTTCATCCAGCAACAACCGCACACGGTGCTGCGCCCGCTGCAGGCGCTTGTTGGTGCGCACGATGCCGACGTAGTCCCACATGAACCGCCGCAGTTCGTCCCAGTTGTGCGCAATGATCACGTCTTCGTCCGAGTCGGTGACCTGGCTGGCATCCCAGACGGGCAGGGCGGCGGGAATCGACACCTGCGGCAATTGCTCGAGAATGTCCGCCGCCGCCGATCGCGCGTACACGAAGCATTCCAGCAGCGAGTTGCTGGCCATGCGGTTGGCGCCGTGCAGGCCGGTGAAGCTGGTTTCGCCAATCGCGTACAGCCCCGGCACGTCGGTGCGGCCCTGCTGATCGACCATCACGCCGCCACAGGTGTAGTGCGCCGCGGGAACCACCGGAATCGGTTGTCGGGTGATGTCGATGGAGAACTCGAGGCAGCGCTCGTACACCGTCGGAAAGTGCGTCTTGATGAACGCCTCCGGTTTGTGGCTGATGTCCAAATAAACGCAGTCGATACCGAGCCGTTTCATCTCATGGTCGATCGCCCGGGCGACGATGTCCCGTGGTGCCAGTTCCGCGCGGGGGTCGAACCGCTGCATGAAGCGCTCGCCGTTGGGCAGCTTCAGGTGCGCGCCTTCGCCACGCAGGGCTTCGGTGATCAGGAAGCTCTTGGCCTGCGGGTGATACAGGCAGGTGGGGTGGAACTGGTTGAATTCCAGGTTCGCCACCCGGCAGCCGGAACGCCAGGCCATGGCAATGCCGTCACCGCAGGCGCCGTCGGGGTTGCTGGTGTAGAGGTAGACCTTGGCGGCGCCACCGGATGCGAGAATCACAAAGCGCGCACCGTAGGTGTCGACTTCGCCGGTGCCGCGATTGAGGACGTAAGCGCCGAGGCAACGATCGCCTTCCAGGCCCAGGCGTTTTTCGGTGATCAGATCGACCGCGACCCGCTGTTCCAGCAGTTCGACGTTAGGTCGCTGCCGGGCTTTTTCGAGCAGGGTTTTGAAAATTGCTGCGCCTGTCGCATCGGCAGCATGAATGATGCGCCGATGACTGTGGCCACCCTCTCGGGTCAGGTGGAACTCGAAGCCGCCGTCCTCCGTGCCGGATTGTTCATCGCGGGTAAACGGCACGCCTTGGTCGATCAGCCATTGAATCGCCTCTTTACTGTGCTCGACGGTAAAGCGCACGGCGTCTTCATGACACAGGCCGCCGCCGGCATTGAGGGTGTCATCGACGTGGGATTCGACAGTATCGGTGTCGTCCAGGACGGCGGCGACACCACCCTGAGCCCAGAACGTCGAACCGTTGGCGAGGTCGCCTTTGCTCAGTACGGCGATACGCAAATGATCGGGCAAGGTCAGCGCAAGGCTCAAACCGGCAGCACCGCTGCCAATGACCAGAACATCATGTTGAAACTGTTGGCTCATTTCAGGATTCCGCTCAAAGCGACCCGGGTCGGGGTTGGCGCCAGACTTCTGGACCGGCGAGTCAAGGCTGCCACACAGCCCACTAGTATATAGAGGGGGGGAGCGGCACAATAGCCGCGCTGGCATGGCATTGTGAAACTACGGTGACAGAATGGATCTGACGCTTCGTCGGATGATTTTTTGACCGGTTCAGCGACAACACGACTGTATCGTGGATTTAACAGTCTTTTTCGCTTCACGGTTGCACAATGTCGCTCTGGCACAGCTATAAATATTTGGAACTTTTGCCAAAGGCTCAAGATCAATAGACCGTTGCCTGAATCAAGGGACAGCGTCGGCTTCAGCGCAAGATTGCAGTTTGGTCCTTGCTGATGGATCCGATGACAAGATTATTCGCGCAGCCGGGTTAACCCGAGCTGCGCTTTTCGTGCGTGCCAAATCAGAGTCCGCAGGAAACTTGCTTGGAGGGGGAGAACTTTTGCGAAAAGCCCGAGTCTATGTTTGCAAGTCTGGTCGTTTAGTTATGCAAGCTTCCTCCGAGCTTATCGAGGAGAGTTCATGCTAACCCAGGAAGAGGATCAGCAGCTGGTCGAACGCGTTCAGCGCGGCGACAAGCGAGCTTTCGATCTGCTAGTGCTGAAATACCAGCACAAAATTCTCGGGTTGATCGTGCGTTTCGTGCACGACACCCATGAAGCCCAGGACGTGGCACAGGAAGCCTTTATCAAGGCATACCGTGCACTAGGAAACTTTCGCGGAGACAGCGCGTTCTATACGTGGCTTTACCGCATCGCCATTAACACGGCGAAAAACTATCTGGTATCACGCGGCCGTCGGCCGCCGGATAGCGATGTCAGTTCCGAGGATGCAGAGTTCTACGATGGCGATCACGGCCTCAAGGATCTCGAGTCGCCAGAACGTGCATTGCTGCGGGATGAAATCGAAGGCACCGTCCATCGAACCATCCAGCAACTGCCAGAAGATTTGCGTACGGCTTTAACTTTACGTGAATTCGATGGTCTGAGTTACGAGGACATTGCGGCGGTCATGCAATGTCCGGTCGGTACCGTGCGCTCCCGGATTTTCCGCGCTCGGGAGGCCATCGATAAAGCCCTGCAGCCGTTGTTGCAGGAAAACTGAGACAGCGGCGACAGCCAAGAGAGGAACGCCATGAGTCGTGAAGCCCTGCAGGAATCGCTGTCCGCAGTGATGGATAACGAAGCGGACGAATTGGAATTGCGTCGGGTATTGAATGCCTTTGACGATGTTGAAACTCGTGAAACATGGGCTCGTTATCAAATCGCTCGGGCAGTGATGCATAAGGATCTACTGCTTCCACGCCTGGACATCGCCGCGGCCGTTTCCGCTGCGCTGGCTGACGAGGCTGTACCGGCAAAAGCTTCCCGTGGTCCATGGCGTAGCCTGGGTCGTCTGGCGGTCGCAGCTTCGGTCACCGTCGCCGTGCTGGCGGGTGTTCGTCTCTATAACCAGGACGAGATCGCAGGTGTGCAGTTGGCTCAGCAGTCGAACCAACCGAGCCTGGCCGTTCCTCAGGTTAAAGGTCCAGCTGTATTGGCAGGCTATAATGAGAGTTCGGAAGCCACTGGCCCGATGGTCAACGGCGTATTGCAAGGTCAACCAGGCTGGCACGATCAGCGTTTGCCAGGTTACTTGCGCCAACATGCTCAACAAGCTGCACTGAAAGGTACTGAGAGCGCTCTGCCTTACGCTCGTGCGGCAAGCCTGGAAAACCGTTAAGGAGGATCATGCGCGCCATCCCTCTACTTTCGCTTCTGCTCGGTGGCTGGTTCGTTGTTCCAGCCCACGCCGATGAAGCCCAGGACTGGTTGACCCGTCTTGGTCAGGCCGAGCAACAGCAAAGCTTTCACGGTACTTTTGTTTACGAGCGAAACGGTAGTTTTTCTACCCACAATATCTGGCACCGCGTCCAGGATGGCAAGGTCCGCGAGCGTCTGCTCCAGCTCGACGGCTCTGCGCAGGAAGTCGTGCGCATTGATGGGCATACTCAATGCGTCAGCGGCACCCTGATTGCTGGACTTGGGGATTCCCCCAACTCCGCTGCCCGGGCACTCGATCCACAAAAGCTCAAGAATTGGTACGACCTTGCCGTCATCGGCAAGTCGCGTGTGGCTGGACGTTCAGCTGTCATCGTTTCGCTGAAGCCACGGGATCAACATCGCTACGGTTTTGAACTTCACCTGGATAAAGAAACCGGTTTGCCTCTTAAGTCGCTGCTATTGAACGACAAGGGGCAGTTGCTTGAACGCTTCCAGTTCACACAGCTGGATACCTCCAGTGCTCCTTCCGAGAGCGACCTGCAGCCGGGCAGTGATTGCAAAGCCATCGCCCTCGACAGCGACAAGGCGTCGGCGGTCAAGGCTGCCCAGGCTTGGCATTCAGATTGGCTGCCCGCAGGTTTCGAGCTGACCAGCAGCACATCGCGTAAAGATCCAGAGACCAAAACCCAGGTCAACAGCCTGATGTACGACGATGGTTTGGCGCGTTTTTCGGTGTTCCTCGAACCGTTGAATGGCGCCACCGTCACCGATACACGCACTCAGCTGGGCCCAACGGTTGCTGTATCCCGACGCCTGACCACGCCTCAGGGCGAAATTATGGTGACCGTCGTTGGTGAAATTCCTGTAGGTACCGCTGAACGGATTGCGCTGTCCATGCGCACCGATGCCACTGCAACCCAGTAGTGAGCTGATATCGAAATGTTTGGTGAGCATTTCAATTTGCAAATATTCCTGAAATTTTTTATAGGTCAGAGCCCCTCGGCTCTGGCCTTGTTTGTTGTTCCCGGAACAAAAATACCGGCGTATCGTTCCCGGTGTTCCTTGCTCCATATCGCTCAACCATGCTCGTCGTAACGGGAGCCGTATGTCGATACCACGTTTGAAGTCTTACCTCTCCATTTTCGCCACTGTACTGGTGCTCGGTCAGGCGGTCGCTGCGCAAGCAGCCGAGTTGCCCGACTTTACGCAACTGGTCGAACAAGCCTCGCCGGCGGTGGTGAACATCAGTACCACGCAGAAACTGCCGGATCGCAAAGTGAGCGATCAAATGCCCGACCTCGAAGGCTTGCCGCCGATGTTGCGCGAGTTCTTCGAGCGCGGCATGCCGCAGCAACGTTCGCCACGCGGTGATCGTCAGCGCGAAGCCCAGTCGCTGGGTTCAGGTTTCATCATCTCGCCTGATGGCTACATCCTCACCAACAACCATGTGATCGCCGATGCCGATGAAATTCTCGTTCGTCTCGCCGACCGCAGCGAGCTGAAAGCCAAGCTCGTCGGCACTGACCCACGCTCCGACGTGGCCTTGCTGAAAATCGAAGGCAAGGATCTGCCCGTCCTGAAATTGGGTAAATCCCAGGACCTGAAGGCCGGCCAGTGGGTCGTAGCCATCGGTTCACCGTTCGGTTTCGACCATACCGTCACTCAAGGTATCGTCAGCGCCGTCGGTCGCAGCCTGCCGAACGAAAACTATGTGCCGTTCATCCAGACCGACGTACCGATCAACCCGGGCAACTCCGGCGGTCCGCTGTTCAACCTCAATGGCGAAGTAGTGGGGATCAACTCGCAGATCTTCACCCGTTCCGGTGGCTTCATGGGCGTGTCGTTCGCCATCCCTATCGACGTCGCCATGGACGTTTCCAATCAGCTGAAAAGCGGCGGCAAGGTCAGTCGTGGCTGGTTGGGTGTCGTCATTCAGGAAGTGAACAAGGACCTGGCCGAGTCGTTTGGTCTTGAGAAGCCCGCTGGCGCCCTGGTCGCACAGATCCAGGATGACGGCCCGGCCGCTAAAGGCGGGTTGCAGGTCGGCGACGTGATCTTGAGCATGAATGGTCAACCGATCGTCATGTCTGCTGATCTGCCGCACCTGGTTGGCGCACTGAAAGCCGGCTCGAAAGCCAACCTGGAAGTGATCCGTGAAGGTAAACGCAAAAATGTCGAGCTGACCGTTGGCGCGATCCCGGAAGAAGGCAAAGAGCTGGATTCGTTGCCGCAATCCAGTACCGAGCGCAGCAGCAATCGACTGGGCGTGTCCGTGGCCGAGCTGACCGCTGAGCAGAAGAAAACCTACGACCTTAAAGGTGGTGTGGTGATCAAGGAAGTTCAGGACGGTCCTGCATCGCTGATCGGGCTGCAGCCAGGTGATGTCATCACTCACCTGAACAATCAGGCGATCGGCTCCACCAAGGAGTTCACCGATATCGCCAAGGCGCTGCCGAAGAACCGCTCGGTGTCCATGCGGGTTCTGCGTCAGAATCGCGCCAGCTTCATCACCTTCAAACTGGCTGAATAACCGGTTGCAGGTTGAATAAAAAACCGCCTCGAAAGAGGCGGTTTTTTTGTGTCTGCAGATTTTGTGAGTAACCGCTCAGCCCATCATGTCCTTGACCATGCGCTCCTGCTCCATCAACTCGCGCTGGCGTGCGTCGATGCGCGAGGACAGCGGGAAGTTGGAGCCGGCCTTGCGCTTGGCGAAGTCCAGTTGCTGGATGGCCTGGCGGTAATCGCCGACCAACGCAAAGTACTCGGCGCGAGCCTGATGCAGGCCGATGATGTTGCCCGACAAACCACGGGTTTCCGCCACCATGTACCAGACGTCCGGATCATCCGGGCGGCTCTTGAGCAGGTTTTCCAGCGCTTTTTCCGCTTCCGGTGCACGGTTCTGCTTGAGCAGCAAATCGACGCGCACCTGATTCAGCGGATAGTTGCCCGGATACTGAGTCAGCATCCGGTCGACCCGGGTCTGTGCGTCCGGCAGGCGATTGTTGGTGATGTCCAGATCGATCTGCGCGAGGTTGTAGATGATCTCGTTCGGTGACTTAGCCAGCAGCAGCTTGAGGTTTTCCCGCGCTTCGTTCAGCTGACCGCCCTTGATCTGGGCGATCGCCAGGCCATAACGCGCGACATCGTTTTTCGGATTTTCATCGAGCTGAGCGCGAAAACGCTTGGCGCCCAGGCCCGGAGTTTCTTCGTAGATCAACTGGACCCGCGCGCGAATCAGCTGATAACGCATGGTATCTTCGATACCGCCCAGCGGGGCTTGCTCGGCGCGGTTACGGGTGTCGGCAATACGCGATTCGGTCACCGGGTGAGTCAGCAGGAATTCCGGCGGCTTGGCGTCAAAGCGGTACTGGCGCGCCAACCGCTCGAACATGGTCGGCATCGAGCGTGGGTCGTAACCGGCCTTTTCCAGGTTGAGGATGCCGATACGGTCGGCTTCTTGCTCGTTCTGACGCGAGAAGCGCCGTTGCTCCTGAATCGCTGCGGCCTGCGTGCCGGCAATGGCGGCGATCCCGGCATCGCCGGCACCGGCCGCGGCAATCACGATCCCGGCCAGCAGCGCGGCCATCATTGGTACTTGCATGCGTTGTTGCGCTTCGACGCCTCGGGCGAAGTGGCGTTGCGACAAGTGAGCCAGTTCGTGGGCCAGTACCGAGGCGTATTCGCCTTCGGTCTGGGCATTGAGGAACAAGCCGCCGTTGACCCCGACAATCCCGCCTGGCGCCGCGAAGGCGTTAAGCTGCGGGCTGTTGATCAGGATGAATTCCAGGCGCCGGTCGTTGACCTGGCTGGTCTCCACCAGACGGTAGACGCTGGATTCGACGTAGTCCTTGAGCTGCGGATCGTTGAGCTGGTCAACCTGGCTACGCAGCAGCGCCAGCCAGGCGCGACCCAACTGGTATTCCTGTTGCGGCGAGACAATGGCAGAACTGGCGTCGCCGAGTGACGGCAGGTCGTCGGCGAAGCCCGGTGAGGCGAGCAGGCAAGCGAGCGTCAGCAGGGTAGGGCGCAAAAAAGTCATGCACAAAGCCTTAGTCGACAAAGACCTTACTGTAGCCGGACAGTACGCTTCGGACCAGATATTCTAAGCCGCTCGATGACCTGACCCGGAGTGACGCAATGACCGACGCTGTAGCCCATGACGCCGAACTGGACGCCAGCGGCCTGAATTGCCCGTTGCCGTTGCTCAAGGCCAAGCTCGAACTCAATCGCATGGCCAGCGGCGCGGTGCTCAAGGTGATCGCCACTGATGCGGGATCGCAACGCGACTTCCGCACCTTTGCGCGGTTGGCAGGTCACACGCTGCTGCGTGAAGAAGATGAAGCGGGCGTCTACCGCTACTGGTTGAAGAAAGCCTGAAAACTGTTGTGTTCGTTGCTAAGGATTATTGATGTTCAAAGTGTTACGCGACTGGATTCAGCGTTATTTCTCCGATGAAGAAGCGGTGGTGCTGGCGGTCCTGCTGGTTCTGGCATTCACCGCGGTGCTGACCCTCGGCGGCATGCTGGCGCCGGTGCTCGCCGGGATGGTGCTGGCGTACCTGATGCAGGGGCTGGTCGTCACGCTTGAGCGATTGCGCGTGCCGGGTGGAGTGGCTGTGGGCCTGGTCTTCGCCTTGTTCATGGGCGTGCTGCTGGTGTTCATCATTGTGTTGGTGCCGCTGCTTTGGCATCAACTCATCACGCTGTTCAACGAACTGCCCGGCATGCTTGCCAAGTGGCAGTCGCTGCTATTGCTGTTGCCCGAGCGTTATCCGCACCTGGTGTCCGACGAGCAGGTGCTGCAGGCCATCGAGGTGGCGCGGGGCGAGATCGGCAAGTTCGGGCAATGGGCGCTGACGTTCTCGTTGTCGAGCTTGCCGCTGCTGGTCAACATCATGATCTACCTGGTACTGGTGCCGATCCTGGTGTTCTTCTTCCTCAAGGATCGGCAAATGATCGGCCAGTGGGTCCGCGGTTACCTGCCCCGTGAGCGCGCGTTGATCACCCGGGTCGCCCACGAAATGAACCGGCAGATTGCCAACTACATTCGCGGCAAAGTCATCGAAATTTTTATCTGCGGTGGGGTGACCTACATCGGCTTCGTCGTGCTGGGGCTCAACTACGCGGCGCTGCTGGCGTTGCTGGTGGGCGTGTCCGTGGTTGTGCCCTACGTCGGGGCCGTGGTGGTGACAGTGCCGGTGCTACTGATTGCGCTGTTCCAGTGGGGCTGGAGCGATCAATTCATCTATTTGATGGCAGTGTACGGGATTATCCAGACGCTGGACGGCAACGTGCTGGTGCCGCTGCTGTTCTCGGAAGCGGTCAACCTGCACCCGGTGGCGATTATCTGCGCGGTTCTGTTGTTTGGCGGGTTGTGGGGCTTCTGGGGTGTGTTCTTTGCGATTCCGCTGGCGACGCTGTTCAAGGCGGTGCTGGATGCCTGGCCGCGCAAGGAGCCGGTGGTGGCGCCGTTGCTTTAATTGTCTGTTCTGATTCACAGGATGAGGCGGAGGGCCTCATCGCGGGCCCGCTCCCACAGGACCGATGCAGTCCCTGTGGGAGCGGGCTTGCCCGCGATGGCGTCAGCACAGACGCCAATATAGCTTAGGCCTTGTTCAACGCCTGTGCCGCCGCCAAAACAGCATCCACATGCCCCGGCACCTTCACACCACGCCATTCCTGACGCAGCACGCCATTCTTGTCGATCAGGAACGTGCTGCGATCAACACCCATGTATTCCTTGCCATAGAGCTTTTTCAGCTTGATCACATCGAACAACTGGCACAACGCTTCTTCCTTGTCGCTGATCAGCTCGAAGGTGAAGCCTTGCTTGGCCTTGAAGTTCTCGTGGGATTTCAGGCTGTCGCGGGACACACCGAAGACTTCGGTGTTCGCCGCCTTGAAAGCGTCCAGCTGATCGCGAAAGCCCTGACCCTGGGTCGTGCAACCCGGCGTGCTGTCCTTCGGATAGAAGTAGATCACCACTTGCTTGCCTTTGAGGCCGGCGAGGCTAATGGTCTCCCCGCTGGTGGCGGGGGCTTCGAAGTCGGCAACCGGTTGATCGATGGCAACGGCCATGAAAGCTTCCTTACATTGGGTTTTGTGGGCGCCACGGTTCAATCAGGGCATCCAGGTTCAGCGCGTCGGCGAAGTCCAGGAACTGATCGCGCAACCAGCTGATCTGCACGCCGGCCGGCAAGGTCACGGTGAACGTGGCGTTGAGCATGGTGCCGCCGGTTTGCGGCGCCTGATACGTGTCGCAGGTCAGGTTTTCCAGCTCGACGTTGTGGTCCATGAAGAACTGGCACAACTCGTTGATGATGTCCGAGCGGTACGCCGAGCTGACGTAGGCCACGTAAGGCAAGGCCTGGGGACGATTTTCCAGCGCTGCGCTGCGTACCACGTTGACCGTGAACGCGTGCTTCTTGGCCAGTGACGGCAGGCTGCCTTCCAGGCGTGCCAGAGCGTCCCAGCTGCCGGAGATTTCAAGGATCAACGCACTGCACTCGCCATGGCGGGTCAGGCGAGAGGTGACCACGGCGCAGCGGTTTTCATGGCTGGCGCGGCACAGGACGTTAGTCAGCTCCATGGGGTTGGCGCCGAGGGCACTGATGACAAGGAATTGTTCGCGAACTGTGGGGGTGGACATGCAGCATTCCTAAAGCGATGAGCGGTCGGTACTTCTACGGGCTGTTTTGACCGGGGACGAGCCTGTGGATGCGAATTCAGAAAACCCGAGCCGGAAGGTTGCCACCTGCTCCAGTAGGGCAATAGCGAGGGGGCGGCAACGCTGGATCGGGGCTTGTGATGCCGAAAATGGAGGCTGGAACCCGGTGTCCGAGCTTATCAGTACCGATCAAAGTCTGAAGGGTAGCGAAAAGCAGCGCCAAGGGGAATGGCAGCCGCGCAGTACTTCGCTTGTACAAGCATCTTGGCGCCAGTACCATTACGGCTCTCTTTTTCCGGCAGGAGCGGTTGCATGATTGCGGGCAGTATGGTGGCACTGGTCACACCCATGGATGCACAGGGTCGTCTCGACTGGGACAGCCTGAGCAAACTGGTGGACTTTCACCTGCAAAACGGCACCCACGCCATCGTGGCGGTTGGCACCACAGGTGAATCGGCCACGCTAGACGTGAATGAACACATCGAAGTGATTCGTTACGTGGTCAAGCAGGTCGCTGGGCGCATCCCGGTGATCGCCGGTACCGGCGCCAACTCGACCCGCGAAGCCATCGAGCTGACCACCAATGCGAAGACCGCCGGCGCCGATGCCTGCCTGCTGGTGACCCCTTACTACAACAAGCCGACCCAGGAAGGCTTGTACCAGCACTTCAAGGCCATCGCCGAGGCCGTCGACATCCCGCAGATCCTTTATAACGTGCCTGGCCGTACCGCATGCGACATGCAGGCCGAGACCGTGATCCGTCTGTCGACCGTGAAAAACATCATCGGCATCAAGGAAGCCACCGGCGACCTGTCCCGTGCAAAAGCGATCCTCGACGGCGTCAGCAAGGATTTCCTGGTGATTTCCGGCGACGACCCGACCGCAGTGGAACTGATCCTGCTCGGCGGCAAGGGCAACATCTCGGTGACCGCGAACGTCGCGCCGCGGGAAATGGCTGACCTGTGCAACGCTGCGCTGAAAGGCGATGCCGTCACGGCCCGCGCGATCCACGAAAAGCTGATGCCGCTCAATAAAGCCCTGTTTGTCGAATCCAACCCTATCCCCGTGAAATGGGCACTGCATGAAATGGGCTTGATGCCGGACGGTATCCGTCTGCCGCTCACCTGGCTCAGTGCGGCCTGTCACGAACCGCTGCGGCAGGCCATGCGCCAGTCCGGCGTCCTGGTTTAATTGAGGAAGCACTACGCATGAAGCGATTGGCCGGACTTTCCGCACTTGCCTTGATTATCTCCAGCACCAGTGGCTGTGGATGGGTCTGGGGCCCGGAAGGTTATTTCCGTGACCGTGGTAGCGATTACCTCGAAGCGCAACAGACTGCACCCATGCAATTGCCACCGGACGTCAGCACTTCCAAGCACCTGGATCCGCTGCTGCCGATCCCGCGCAACGTAGCTGATGACACCGCCAAGGGCGAATACGTCGTGCCGCGTCCGCAGCCGCTGTCCGCGGCCGCCGACGCCAGTGCCTACTCGCTGCAGAAGACCGGCGACTCGCGCTGGATCGTCGCGCAGAACCCGCCGGCCGAAGTCTGGCCAGTGGCAGTGCAGTTCTTCCAGGACAACGGTTTCCGTCTGGATGAACAGCGCCCGCAAACCGGCGAATTCACCACCACCTGGCAGCACTCCGACGAACTGTCCGCGGCGATGGCCAAGCGCCTGAGCGCAGCCGGTGTCGACGCTGGCAGCGAAACCCGCGTGCGGGTGCGCATCGAGCCGGGCGTGCAGCGCAACACCAGTGAAGTCTATGTGGTCAGTGCCGAACGTCCTGCCGGCAGCACAGCCGATGTGGAGTTCACCAACCGTTCGGTCAACACTGGCCTGGACGCGGCACTGGTCGACGACATGCTCGCGAGCATGAGCCGCATCTCCGAGAAGGGCGGTTCGGTCTCCATGCTGGCCTCGCGTGATTTCGATACGCCTAGCCGTGTCAGCCTGAGCGAAGACGGCAGTGGCAACCCGGTGCTGAACGTTGGTAACGACCTGGATCGCGCCTGGTCGAGCGTCGGTCGCGCGCTGGAACAGGGCGAATGGCGCGTTGAAGACATCAACCGCAGCCTGGGCCTTTACTACATCAACCTGTCCGAAAAAGCCGAGAAGAAAGACGAGAAGCCCGGTTTCCTCAGCAGCCTGTTCGGCAGTGCGCCAAGCAAGGAAGAAGTTGAAGCCCGTGCCGAGCGTTATCAGGTTCGCCTGAGCAAGGTCGGCGAAAACGTCCAGGTCACCGTCGAGAAAAACATCAACACCGTGGCGCCGGCTGAAGTGGCGCGCAAAGTGTTGAGCGTGATTCAGGACAACCTGGGCTGATTCCATGCGTTTTGCCGTTCTCGGCAGCGGTAGCCAAGGGAACGGCACGCTGATAGCCAGCGCTGACACGTACGTGCTGGTGGATTGTGGTTTCTCCCTGCGGGAAACCGAAAAACGCCTTTTGCGCCTGGGTGTGAACCCGGCGCAACTGAGCGCGATACTCGTGACCCACGAACATGCCGACCACGTGCATGGCGTGGGTTTGCTGTCTCGGCGTTACAATCTGCCTGTCTACCTCAGCCGCGGCACCCTGCGCGGGATGCGCAAACCGATTGAACCGGCCGGCCTCCTGGCGGGCGGCGAGCAATTGCAGATCGGCGCACTGAGCATCGGCGTCATTGCCGTGGCCCACGATGCACAGGAACCGACGCAATATGTGTTCAGCGACGGCGAGCGGCGCTTCGGCCTGCTGACCGACCTTGGCTCGTATTGCAACAAGGTGCTGGACGGCTATCGCGACCTCGATGCGTTGATGATCGAGGCCAACCATTGCCGGGACATGCTGGCTCGCGGTCATTACCCGTACTTTCTCAAGCAGCGGGTGGGCGGGGAACTGGGACATTTGAACAACCATCAGGCGGCATTCCTGGTGGCCGAGTTGGGCTGGCAAGGCCTGCAACACCTGGTCCTGGCCCATCTGAGCAGCAAGAACAACCTGCCGCAGCTGGCCCGGCAATGTTTTGTCGACACCCTCGGGTGCGACCCGGACTGGCTGCAACTGGCCGATCAAGATTCAGGGCTCGACTGGCGACACATCGCCTAGCCCACCTACTTAGCAAGCGGAGCCCATCATGGAAAAACGTGAAGAACTCTACCGCGGCAAAGCCAAATCGGTGTTCAAGACCGACGACGCTGACCGCTTGATCCTGCTGTTTCGCAACGACACCTCGGCGTTCGACGGCAAGCGCATCGAGCAGCTCGACCGCAAAGGCATGGTGAACAACAAGTTCAACGCTTTCATCATGCAGAAACTCGAAGCGGCCGGCGTACCGACCCAATTCGACAAACTGCTGGGCGACAACGAATGCCTGGTGAAAAAACTCGACATGATTCCGGTTGAGTGCGTCGTGCGTAACTACGCCGCCGGCAGCTTGGTGAAGCGCCTGGGCGTCGAAGAAGGCATGAAACTCAACCCCTACACCTTCGAGCTGTTCCTCAAGGACGACGCCAAGGGCGACCCGTTCATCAACGAATCCCACGTCGTGGCCTTCGGTTGGGGCACCGCCGAGCAACTGGTTCGCATGAAAGAACTCTCGCTCAAGGTCAACGAAGTCCTGAGCAAACTGTTCGACGACGCCGGCCTGTTGCTGGTCGACTTCAAACTGGAATTCGGCGTGTTCTCCGACGGCTCCATCGTCCTGGGCGACGAATTCAGCCCGGACGGCTGCCGTCTGTGGGACAAGGCCACCGGCAAAAAAATGGACAAGGACCGCTTCCGTCAGGGCCTCGGTGACGTCATCGAAGCCTACGAAGAAGTCGCCAACCGTCTGGGCGTACCGCTTTAATCGACGCAAGCATCTGATAGCACGGAAAAATTTCGCCTAGGGGGTTCGCTTCCGGCAAAAGTGTTGTTATGATGCGCGCCGTTGGAGAGATGCCAGAGTGGCCGAATGGGACGGATTCGAAATCCGTTGTACCTTCACCGGTACCTAGGGTTCGAATCCCTATCTCTCCGCCATTACATAGGAAAAGCCCCGTAACTGAAAAGTTACGGGGCTTTTTCGTTTCTGGATTATTTGTTTTGGAGATATTGGAGGCGTGATGTGGGATGCAGGCAGACGCAAAGATCATGCAGACGGATCCCACAGTGATTATTCCGAGCCGACGCCAAAGAGGCGAATGTTCTTACTTCTTACACAGACATGTCCGAGTTTGATAGGGGGTATATTCAGTCTCAGCTAAGCGTCCGATACGACGTCACGGGTCGTGCTGGCGCAGACACTTTGGTTCCCCGCTCAATCAATGAATTACGCGCTCAAGGAGGAGGCAGCTATGTGCGATGGCGACAAAGTATATTTTCCAGAGAAAAGCGACTGGCTCGCAGATGTCACGAGGCTAGTCGATGCCTAGGGATCTTCATCTAGATACGAGTCGATTAGCGCAGATTTTCAAAGAAAGACTAACGAACGACGATTGTCCATTCTGTGAGCAAGCTGAGTGGGAGTTACCACTTCAAAGCGGGGCGACAGGCGTAGGGTTGCCTTGGGTGCGTGGCACAGAATATTTGCAATGCGGCGTGCCGGCAGTGATGCTTAACTGTAAGCATTGTGGGTTTATTCGGCTGCATTCGTTGAGCGTGTTGTCAGATGTCATCGTCGAAGGCGGCATTGCGGGCGACGGCCCGGAGACCAGCGATGAGTGAGCCTTTTGTGCTGGTAAACCTGAACGAGCATTATCCCGAGCGCTTACCGAGTGACAGACGGGCAAGCGGCGACGGCAACGACCGAAGGCCCCCAGGTCCTCCAGGAGAAAATCCATTGGAATCGCGTGTTACAAAACTTGAAACGCACATCGAATACGTCCGGCGCGACCTTGATGAACTTCGTGTGGATATTCGGGAGCATCGAAAAGAAACCAGAACAGACTTTCGTGTGTTATTTGGCGCTTTGATTACGGCCGCGCTGGGGTTGGCTGGGATGATGGGAAAAGGATTTGGGTGGTTGTGAGTCGATGCTTACAAAAAGCCCGCGCGGCGCCCAATTCCGATTAGTTAAGACCAATCACTGTGTTAGCAAGACCAGTTTGCCGGTTGTGGCGGTATTCCAACCACAGCAGATGTGGCGGTAGTACCAGCCTATCGCGAGCAGGCTCGCTCCCACTGGGTGTCATGCCAGGCCGGACGCTGGTATTTTATGTGGCACTTACTACGGCTGAGCAGCCCTCAAAACGTAGGCGGCGTAATCACCCAGATCACCACCGCATCCACATCCCCCGGATTCCCGTACCGATGCGGCTCCTGGCTTGAAAAGCTGAAACTATCCCCCTCACTTAGCTGAAAGTGCCGTTCCCCCACCCACAACTCAAAACTCCCCGACAGCAGATACCCAGCCTCTTCCCCCTCATGGCTGTAACTCTGCTGGCTATACGTGCCTGGCGGAAATCGCGAGTGCAGCATTTCCAATTGCCTATTCGGCTGCGGGGTGAGCAGGTGATCGACGATCCCGTCTTCGTAATGCACGCTCATGCGGCTGTTCTTGCGCACGACAATACCGTCGTCTTCGGGCGCGGTTTGCGCTTCGCTGGCGAAGAACCACTGGATGGTCACGCCCAGGCTGCGGGCGATGTTGAAGAGGGCGGGGATGGACGGGTAGGCCAGGTTTCGTTCGAGCTGGCTGATGTAGCCCGCAGTCAGTTCGCTCAGTTGCGCCAGTTCTGCCAGGGTCATGCCGCGGCGTTTGCGCAGGCCGCGGATGCGCGTGCCGAGAAAATGCGGCGCTGCCGCGGCGCTGTCCTGGGTGGGCGCGCTGCTGGCAGGCGGCATCTTGCTGCTGTTGCTCATGGCGTGCTCCAAACCGGAAATTTCAAAAGTCCCGGAGTATAAAACAGCCTCAAAGCGTCCAGGCGACTTTCAACCCTTCATAGATGGCTTCTTCGGCGGTGCGCGGGGCGAGGCAGTCGCCGATGCGCCGGAACTCCACCAGGCCTTGCAGCTCTGCGCCCAACGTGTCGACTGGTTGATGGCCCTGACAGAGCACCAGCGTGTCGATGTTTTCGAACAGCATCGGTTCGCCGCTGGCGGTGTGTTGCAGGTAGACGGTGTTGTCGTCGCAACCGTAAAGCCGCGCGTAGGGGGTGATCGGGATGCCGAGTTTGTGCAGTTCGCCGGCCAGTTGATCGCGCACGTACAGCGGCAGGTTTTCCCCGCAATGGGTGCCGTTGACGGCCAGTTGCACTTGATGCCCGGCGCGCACCAGGCGTTCGGCGATACCGGGGCCGATCCAGTCGGCGCGCCAGTCGACCACCACCACCGAACGGCCTATCTGCACCTCATCGCGCAGCACTTGCCAGGCGTCCACCACCTGCAATTCACCGCCGCGCTCGAAGTGTGGCCAGTAGGGTGCGGCACCCGTGGCGACGATCACCAGGTCCGGCCGTTCGCGCTCCACCAACGCCCGATCGACGCGGGTGTTGCGCACCACGCGCACGCCGGCCAGTTCCATCTCCCGTTGCAGGTTGGTGCTGGCGCCGCCGAATTCGGCGCGCCGTGGCAAAAGTTGCGCCAGCAAGACCTGTCCGCCCAATTGCGAACTGGCTTCGTAGAGCGTCACATCATGGCCGCGCTGGGCGGCGACGGCGGCGGCTTTCATCCCGGCAGGCCCGCCGCCGGCGATCATGATGCGTTTGCGTTGCGCCGTTGGTTGCCGCTGGCCGAAGATCAATTCACGCCCGGTTTCCGGATGCTGGATGCAGGAAATCGGCAGGCCTTTATGAAAGTGACCGATGCACGCCTGATTGCAGGCGATGCAGGCGCGTACATCTTCGGCGTGGCCGGTATCGGTTTTGTTGGGCATTTGCGGATCGCAGATCAGTGCGCGGGTCATGCCGCAGACATCTGCCTGACCCCGCGCCAAAATCAGCTCAGCCTCCTGGGGCTGGTTGATGCGGCCGGTGACGAACAGCGGAATCGACAGGCCAGCCTTGAACGTCCCCGCTTCCTTGGCGAGGTAAGCGGCTTCGATCGCCATCGGCGGCACAATGTGCACGGCGCCGCCCAGCGATGCCGAGGTGCCGGCGACGATGTGCACGTAATCCAGACTCGGTTGCAGGGTTTGCACGGCGGCCAGGGATTCATCCTCAGTCAGCCCTTCGGGGTCGCGTTCGTCGGCGGAAATGCGCAAGCCAATGATGAAATGCTCATCGGTGCTGGCGCGCACAGCGGCAATCACTTCACGCAGGAAGCGCAGGCGCTGTTCGAGGTCGCCGTTGTAGCCATCGGTGCGGCGGTTGACCCGCGGATTGATGAACTGCGCCGGCAGGTAACCGTGGCTGGCGACCACTTCCACGCCGTCGATGCCCGCCTGATACAAGCGGCGGGCGGCGGCACCATAACCGGCGACGATCTCATCGATCATCGCTTGATCCAGGGCCCGCGGCATCACCCGGAAACGCTCATTGGGCACTGCCGACGGTGAGTAAGCGACGGCGAGTAAACCGTCGCTGGACTCCATTATCTCCCGCCCCGGATGGAACACCTGCGACAACACCAGCGTGCCGTGGGCATGGCAACGCTCAGCGATCTTCCGGTAGCCCTCGATGCAGGCGTCATCGGTGGCCATCAGCACGTGGGAAGTGTAACGAGCGCTGTCGTGCACCCCGGCCACCTGCAGCACGATCAAGCCGACCCCGCCTTCGGCACGCGCACCGTGGTAGGCGATCAGTTGATCGTTGACCAGGTTATCGGTGGGCATGGAAGTGTCGTGACCGCTCGACATGATGCGGTTTTTCAGCCGTTTGCCGCGCAGTTGCAACGGTTCGAACAGGTGTGCAAAAGCAGGGGACGAGGTCGGCATGGGACGGGTACTCCGGGCAGGCTGAAGCCGAAAGGCCGAGTTTCGGCGTTGTTATTATTTGCCTATAGAAATTTACCTTCAGTAAAAAATCAACTTGTTTTTTTACTATGGCTCGCAGTAGATTCATTTGGCGCCCGCAATCGGGCGAACCTCACAACAATAAAAAAGGGTCACGCGGCGTTGTGCCGAGTGGCACCTGCAAGAGGATCCACTGATGAAATCGAACACGCTCAAGCACGGTTTTTATCCCTTGCTGCTGTCATTGGCCGTGGGCCTCGGCAGTGCTCAGGCAGCGCCGGAAATGGTGGTGGTGGGTTACGGCGGCGCTGGCCAGAAAGCGCAGGATGTCGCGTTTTTCCAGCCGTTCAGCGCGGCGGATCACAGCAAGCTGATCCAGAGCGAATACAACGGCGAGATGGCCCGGATCAAAGTGATGGTCGACACCGGCAACGCTGATTGGGACGTGGTGCAGATCGAAGGCCCGGACCTGATGCGCGGCTGCGACGAAGGCATGTACGAAAAACTGGACTGGAAAAGTCTCGGGCGCGTCGAACAATTGATCCCCGACGCGGCGCAGGCCTGTGGTTCGGCAGCGCTGGTGTGGAGCGTGGCGATTGCCTACGACACGCAAAAGCTGGCACAGGCACCGACCTCCTGGGCCGACTTCTGGGACGTGAAGAAAACGCCCGGCAAACGCGGGTTGCGTAAACGCGCGGTGTACAACCTGGAGTTCGCCTTGCTGGCCGATGGGGTGAAGGTCGAGGACGTGTATTCGGTACTGAACACGCCGCAAGGCGTCGACCGCGCTTTTGCCAAGCTCACCGAACTCAAACCTTATATCCAGTGGTGGGAAGCGGGTGCGCAACCGGCGCAATGGCTGACGGCCGGGGACGTGGTGATGACGTCCACCTACAGCGGGCGTATCGCCGCCGCTGCGCAAACCGGTAGCCCCCTTGGGCTGGTCTGGCCGGGCAGCCTGTATGGCATGGATTACTGGGCGATCATCAAAGGCTCGAAGCATGTTGATCAGGCCAAGCGCTTTATTGCCTTTGCCAACCAGCCGGATGCTCAGGTCAAGTATGTCGAGCAAATCCCGTATGGCCCGACCAATACCCTGGCCGCCGCCAAACTCGACAGCAAGCTGGCGCAATGGGTGCCCACGGCGCCGCAGAACCTCAAGGGTGCGTTGTCCATGGACGTGGCGTTCTGGGTTGATCACGGCGAAGAACTCGAGGAACGCTTCAACGCCTGGGCCAGCAAGTAATAGTCATCGGCTGGACGTTGCAGGGCGTCCGGCCGCTGTCCCTTTGTTGTGAGAAACGACACCGGCCCGGCGTAAGAAAAGTAAGCCTGATTACAGGAAAAATTACGCACCCGAGTAGCTCGAATTACCGTCGCTCGTATCCATTGGGCGTCCCGGGACTCAAGGGTTTCTCCGTGAAATATCCCCTGACATTCAAAGACTTCGCCGCCCAAAATCCTCATCTACTCTGGTTTCGCAGATCACTGATCTGCCGTTATCAGCCATCGCAAGGAGCGAACCATGTATTTTGAGATTTACAGGCAAACCCGCGGCACCCCCCAGACTGGCAAAGGCCAATGGCGGTGGCGCTTGAGGGCGGGCAACCACGAAACGATTGCCAGTGGAGAGGCGTACGTCAACCGGGCCGATTGCGCCCATGCCATCAGCTTGATCAAGGGCACTCACGACCTGACCCCGGTGAAGGAAATCTAGCCTCAAGCGTTGAAGCTGCTCAACCGGAGCAGCTTCGTTCCAGGCAACCTCGCAAGCACGCGCGAATGCAATCTGCTTGAGTCGCATAGACGCCGTTGGTGACAGCTACCTAAACTGTCGGCAGACAGGGGAACCGGGGGCAGGGGATGAATCGCAACGAACTACGCAAGGCTGATATTAACCTGATGGTGGTGTTCGAAACCTTGATGCTCGAACGCAACGTGACCCGGGTGGCGGAGAAGCTGTTTCTCGGGCAGCCGACTATCAGCTCGGCGCTCAATCGCTTGCGCGCGATGTTCAATGATCCGTTGTTTATCAGGGTCGGGCATCGTATGGAGCCCACTGCCAGGGCGGAAGAGCTGATCCAGTATCTTTCGCCGGCGCTGGATTCGCTGTCGGTGGCCTTGAGCCTGACCCGCGATTTCGACCCCGCCAGCAGCACCATGACCTTTCGTATCGGGCTGTCGGACGATGTCGAGTTCGGCCTGTTGCCGCCACTGCTGCGTGCCCTGCGCCAGGAAGCGCCGAAAGTGGTGTTTGTGGTGCAGCATGTCGATTACTGGCGGATTCCCGACTTGCTGGCGTCCGGTGACATCACTGTCGGCATCAGCCAGACCCGCGGCCTTCCGGCCAATGCCAAGCGCAAATTGCTGCGGCACATCCAGCCCAGCCTTCTGCGTGCCGATGCCTCTGCCACACCGCTGACCCTCGACGAATATTGCTCGCGCCCCCACGTGATCGTGTCCCACACCGCCAATGTCAGTGGCTACGCCGACGAGTGGCTGGCTGAGATCGGCCGTACGCGCCACGTGGTGCTGTCCGTGCCGCAATACAGTTCGTTGCCAGCGTTGCTCGCCGGCACCGATCTGATCGCCAGCCTGCCGGATTACACCGCTCAGGCGATGGCGACATCCGGTCATTTGTTCGCGGAACCTTTTCCGTTCGAGACACCGACCCTGGACCTGTCCATGGTCTGGCTCAGCCATGTCGACACCGATCCGGCCGAACGCTGGTTGCGTGCGCGACTGGAGGCGTTCATGAGTGAGCGTTTTCACCCGTCGCCGTCCCGGTGAACGGGCCGACTCTGTGATATATGTACGACCCTTCCGCCTACCTTCAGGAGCCACGTCATGCCTCACCTGCACATGGAATACACCACCAACTTGCCCGAGCTGAATGCCGATGTGGCGCTGATCCGGCTCAACAATACGCTGGTGGCTTCCGGTCAGTTTGCGGCCGAATACGACATTAAAAGTCGTGCGGTAAAGGTCGAGACGTTCAAGGTCGGCACCACCATGGCTGAGCGGGCGTTCGTCCACGTGAAGTTGGCGCTGTTGAGCGGCCGCTCGCCGCAGATCAAGAAGCAGCTGTCCGAGAGTCTGCTGGCGGTGGTGCAGGACCTGTGTGAGTGGCCAACGGATATTGAAGTCCAGCTGGCGGTGGAAATCCTCGACATCGATCGGGAGTCCTACAGCAAGGTTGCGATCAGCCACTGAGTTTCACGCCGCTTCACGCTCGAAGCAGGCCTGCACCACCTGTTCACGCAACCAGGCGTTGGCGCCGTCCTGATCGGCATGCTGACTCCATTGCATGTCGAGCGTGAAGCCCGGTAAACCGTTGGGTGCTTCGCAGTGGCTGAAAATGGCGTCGCTGGCCAGCAATTGCTGGATGCGTCGGGGCAGGGTGACGATGAAATCGGTGCCGGCGATCATTTTCAGCGCCGCGCCGTAGCTGTTGGATCGCGCGACGATTTGGCGTTTTTGCGCCTGTTGCGCCAGCCAGCCATCCACCATGTTGGTGGCGGACGTCCAAGGTGTCGGAAACACATGCCGGCGTTCGGTAAAGGCTTGCAGGCTTAGACGCGGCTCCCGTGGCGCGGCACGTTTATCGAAGACACAGACCAGGTCATCTTCGAGCAACATCCGGGATTTGAAGTCAGTGTGATTGCGATGAAAGCTCGGGCCGAAGCAAATGACCAGGTCGAGGCTGCCGTCGCGCAGTGCTTCGGCGGGGATGTCGGTTTCGAACTTGTGCATATTGACCATCACTGGCCAATCGGCGAGATCGATACGTTTCAAAAGGCGCGGCAGGATCAACTGCTCGAAGTATTCAGGCGCGCAAATGTTGAAGGTGGCCGGTTGCAAGGTGGGGTCGAAGGTCGGAGCAACGGCGTGACACAGGTTGATACTTTCCAGGATTTTCAGCACATGGGTGTACATGGTGCTGGCTTTGCAGGTGGGGCGCATACCCGCGCGGGTATTGATGAACAACACGTCCTCGAAACCGGTGCGCAGTTTTTTCAGGCAATAGCTCACGGTGGACTGGCTGACGCAGAGGGTTTCGGACACCTCGGTGACGCTGCGTTGCTCGTACACGGCGATAAACACCATGAGGTCCTGCATGTCGAGTTTTCTAAGCAAGTTACTGTTCAGCATCCATTCATCTCGCTGTGATCCTTGCGCTGGCTGAGCGCACACTCGTGCGACGGATCCTAACGGAACGATGGTGCCAGGAGAATGCCCTGTAGGAAGTTTCCTGTGAGTCAGTGAACGTACCTGGCGTAATGCCGTGGATTGAAACGCAGAACCATCAACATCATCACCGCGATGACGCCGGTGAGTGACCACCAGGCCCATTCGAAACTGCCGAGTTGATCGCGGATCATCCCGGCGATCAGCGGCGAAAGACCGGCGATCAGGTAGCCGATGCCTTGCACGAAAGCGGTCAATGCGCCCGCGCGTTGCGGGTTGTCCAGGTGATCCAGCGACACGATCAGGCTCATCGGGAACAGTCCGCCGATGCCCAGCCCCAGCAGGCACGGCCACAACAGGCTCAAGTGTTGCGGGCCCAGGATCAGCCCGCAGAAGCCGAAAAGGATCAGCGCCAACAACACCACCAGGACCGGGCGTCGGTCACGACTGCGGTTGGCAATCGCCGGCGTGAGCAGGCCCGATAACACTTCCATGGCAGTCAAGAACCCCAGCAGCAATCCGGCGTTCTGCTCGCTCCAGCCTTTTTCCACGTAGTACGGCGCCAGCCAAGCCAACACACAGGTGTAGGACGCCGTGCCCAGACCGAAGAAGAGTGCGAGTAGCCAAGCGCGGGGATTGGCGAAAAACGAGCCGTTACGTTGCGTTTGAGCCTGCAGTGGCGGCGTCCCTGCGCGTTGACCTAGCCAGAACAGCACGGCCACCAACGCCAGCAGTGCCCAGATCGCCAATCCCATTCGCCAGCTGTCGGTGCGCAGCATCACCTGCGGTGCGAAGGACGCGGCAATGGCGGCGCCGCCCATGATCGAGGTGACGTAGAGGCCCATGCACATGGAGACGTGGCCGCTGAAACGGGACTTGATCAGCGCGGGCATCAACGCCTGGATCAGCGCGATACCGATCCCGGCGAGCACGGCACTGAGGATCAGTTCGGTGGCAGAGTCCAGGAACAGACGTGACGCCGTCGCCAGGCCAATGATCAGCAGCGACACCGCCACCGTGCGCTGCTCGCCGAGCCATTGGCTGACGCTGAGGCCGAAGAACATCGCCAGCCCCATGGCCATCACCGGCAGCATGGTCAGCAGCGAGGCCAGGCTGAAGCTCAGCGCAATGTCGCCGCGGATCGCTGACAGCAAAGGGCCGACCGCCGCCATGGAGGGACGCAGGTTGAGCGCGATCAAAATGATGCTGAACATTAACCAGAGGGCGGGGCGGGAACTTGCACGAACGTTTTCCATTGATGGAGCCTTGACTGACCTGGCGCAGATTAGGCGCGCGAGGCCGGCAGGGCCGCAAATCAGAAAGTCCGGCGCATTATTTAAAAATCCAATAGCTGGAGTGCGATGCAGCTCCACTGTGGGAGCGGTAGCCCCATTAATGTTTAGCCGATCCAAACCCAAAGTTCTTCAAATCCCGATTTAACGACTTATCCCGCCATGTGACGCTGCTGCCCATCTGTTTACTGCGGTCTTCCCTATGGACGGTTGTCCAGTCGCACTTCCATCCGAACTCGCTTTCTGGGCGTTGTGGCATTGCCGTCACGCGCGCCCGCCGGACTCCCGCCTTTCCCGTTGATGATGCTTACAGGTCCCGCGCCCTGCGCCGGATCAAATCGGCAGCGCCTGCGCGTTTGCCTGACGCGGAAACGAGAGAATTCCTATGAGTTGTGCCACGACATCATTCGCCACCCAGCAAGAAGCCCTGACATTTCTGGAACAAAACCCGGATATCGAGATGTTCGAGTTGTTCATCCTCGACAACAACGGGGTGCCACGGGGCAAGTTGTTGCATCGCGACGAGTTACTCGCGGTATATGAAAGCGGGCGCCCGTTGCCGAGCACTATTCTGGGCCTGACCATTAACGGCGATGACGTGGAAAATTCCGGGCTGGTCTGGGATGTCGGGGACATCGATTGCCGTGCCTACCCGATCAGTGGCAGTTTGACCCGCATGCCATGGCGCCTGATTCCAACGGCGGCGGTGCAGGTCAGCATGCACCCGAAGGAGGGTATGCCCGCGACCATCGCCGACCCGCGACACCTGTTGGCCAAGGTGATCGAAGGCTTGCAGGCAGACGGCTATTACCCGGTGATGGCCGCGGAACTGGAGTTTTATCTGCTGGATCAACAGCGCGACAGCAATGGCCGGCCGCAACCGGCGCGCGATGTCGATGGGGGCCGGCCACGCGGCACCCAGGTCTACGGGTTGCGTGAACTGGAGCAGATCGAGCCGTTCCTCGCCGACTTGTACAGCGCCTGCAAACTCCAAGGCATCCCGGCGCGCACGGCGATTTCCGAATACGCGCCGGGGCAAGTGGAAATCACCCTCGAACATCGCACCGACGCGTTGCAGGCGATGGATGAAGCTGTGCGCTACAAGCGTCTGGTCAAGGGCGTGGCGCACAAGCATGGGATGGCGGCGTGTTTCATGGCCAAGCCTTTCGACGACCTGGCCGGCACCGGCATGCACATGCACGTCAGCCTGGCGGATAAAGAGGGTAATAACCTGTTCGCCAGCGACGCCACGGACGGTACGCCGCTGCTCAAACACGCGGTTGGCGGCATGCTGAGCACCTTGCTCGACTCGTTGTTGCTGTTCTGTCCGAACGCCAACTCCTACCGTCGCTTCCAGACCAACAGCTACGCGCCGCTGGCCGCTACATGGGGCGTCGACAATCGCACCGTGAGTTTGCGCGTACCAGGCGGTCCGGCGTTTTCGCGGCACATCGAACATCGCATTTGCGGCGCTGACGCCAACCCGTACCTGGCGGCGGCAGCGATCCTGGCCGGCATCCATCGCGGCATTCGTGAACAACTGGACCCGGGTGCACCAGTGGAGGGCAACGGTTACGCCCAGGCCACGGAACGCCTGCCCACCGATTGGCTCACCACATTGCGCGCGCTGGAAGGTTCGGGCTGGGCGCGGGAAGCCTTCGGCAGTGAGTTTCTGGGTGTTTACCTCGCGGTTAAACGTGCCGAGTACCGGCAGTTCATGGGCGAAGTCGGAGAGCAGGATTGGCGTTGGTACCTGAACCAGGCCTGAACCATTCTCAAACACAACTTAAGCTTCGACCTACCACTGGAGCCAACTAATCGTTGGCTTCCTTTTCACAAAAAATTGATGGTTGGCTTTCTAGAATTAATGCCGTCGCGATAAATGAAATTTTCACATTTATCGACGGCATTTCTTTTCAGGACCAGCCGATCATCATGTTTAAGATTAAAGCCGTGCGCTCCGAGTGGGTGACACTGATTGCCAGCGCCTTTCTATTAATTGGCTTTAATGGGGTGCTGTGGCAGCACCTGTTTTCGATCACCGCATCAGACGCCCAGGGTGTCGCGATGCGCGTGGCGTTCGGCTTGATGATTCTGGCCGCCTTCAACATCGTATTGACCCTCCTGGCGTTCCGGCCGGTGATGAAGCCGGTATTGACCCTGATCTTTATGGTCAGCGCCGGCGTGGCGTATTTCATGAGTCAGTACGGCGTGCTGATTGATACCGGCATGTTGCGTAATTTTGTGCAAACCAACGCCACGGAAGTACGTGACTTACTGTCGATAAAGTTGCTTGGCTATATTGGCGTTCTCGGCGTTTTGCCGTCTTGGCTGTTGTGGAAAACACCGGTTAACTATCGCCGCTGGCATCGCGAGTTGTTGAGCAAAGTGTTGGTGGGTGTCGCGTCGGTGGCGGTGATCGGAGGGGTTGCACTGGTTAACTACCAAGGCCTTTCCTCGTTGTTTCGTAATCACCACGAGTTGCGATTGATGGTCGTGCCCAGCAACTACATCGGTGCGTCGGTCAGCTTCCTGCGCGAGCAAGTGGTTTCGGCTCAACAACCTTTCGTCAAGATTGGCGAAGACGCCGCGAGAAATCCGGCCTGGCAAACCCATGGTCGCAAATCGTTGACCGTACTGGTGGTGGGCGAAAGTGCCCGGGCCGAGAACTTCGGTGTGTTGGGTTATACGCGTGACACCACGCCGAAGCTGGACAAGGAAGCCGGTTTGATTGCCTTTACCGATGTGCATTCCTGCGGCACGGAGACCGCCGTTTCGGTGCCCTGCATGTTTTCCAACATGGGCCGCAAAGACTACAACGCGAGCAAGGCCAAGAATGAAGAAGGCTTGCTGGACGTGCTCAAGCGCGCGGGCCTTGAAGTCATCTGGCGTGATAACCAGTCGGGCTGCAAAGGCACGTGCGACCGCGTCACCCTCGAGGATGTCAGCAACTTGAAAGACCCGGCGTTGTGCGCCAACAGTGAATGTCGCGATGAAATTCTTCTGCAAGGTCTGCAGCACTTCATCGATACCCTGGATAAGGACACTGTGTTGGTCTTGCATCAGATGGGCAGTCACGGGCCGGAATACTTCAAGCGCTACCCGAAGGAGTACGAGTACTTTACCCCGGTTTGTGAAAGCAACGCGCTGAACAATTGCAGCCGCGAAAGTATCGTCAATGGTTACGACAACACGCTGGTGTACACCGACCATGTGTTGTCGACGCTGATCGATCTGCTGCGCAAGAACCAGGATAAGGTGGATACCGCGATGTTGTACCTGTCGGACCACGGCGAATCTCTCGGCGAATACAACCTGTTCCTTCATGGCACGCCTTACGTGATGGCTCCGGATCAACAGAAGCATGTCGCCATGCTGGCGTGGTTCTCCGACAGTTATCAGAAGTCGTTCTCGGTCGATACTCACTGCCTGCAACTGAGCCGGAACAAGCCGTTGAGCCAGGACAACCTGTTCCATTCGATGCTCGGTTTGCTGGAGGTCAGCAGCAAGGTCTACAAGCCGGACCTGGATCTGTTTGCCGGCTGTCGCGGTGCCGTGATCGACGGCGTCCTGGCCAATGAGTGAGCGTCACGACCTTTTTTTCACGTATCGGCCGTTAACCTGCGGCCCTGGTAGATATTTCCGTAAGAGCCCTCTGACATGTCCGCTCAGCCCCCTTCAGTCGTCGAACTAGAGTTCGCCCGGCGCCATGACCAGGAACACGCCCGCGTCTGCCTGCAGCCGCGCGCCCGTGGTCTCGCCGGGCGCCTGACGTACTGGCGTGACGAGCAATTGGTGCGCAACGCGCTCAAGGTGGCCGGCGAGCCGGGGCTGATTCTTGACGTCGCCTGCGGGGCAGGGCGTTTCTGGCCCGTGTTGGCCGAGCACGCCAATCGGGTGATCCTGGCGTCCGACCCGTCGCAGGACATGCTCGATCACGCACGGACACACCACCCGCAGCAGTTGCTGAAACGGGTCAAGACCTTCCAGAGTTCGGCATTCACCATCGGTTTGTCGGCGAATGCGGTGGACTGCATTTTTTGCATGCAACTGTTTCAGCATATCGCCGACCCCGAGCATCGCTCGGCCATGCTCGGCGAATTTCACCGGGTCAGCCGCGATACGGTGATTATCGCGGTGCGGATCAATGCCCGTTTAAAGCGTCGGCGACCCCGGGGCGACGACGCCGCGATGCTACCGGTGGCCAACAAGGCCGAGGTGGAAGCCGAGTTCAAACAGGCGGGTTTCAGTGTGCTCAGCCATCAAGACTTCCTGCCCGGTTGCGTGCGCATGCGTGTCTATGTGTTGCGTAAGGCTGGATAACCTCCCTCCGTCAGACAATTCTTGCTATCCAGTAGGTACTTTCGCTAAAGCTCTTGTTCAGTGGATGCGCGGAAATCTCCGGGGGCGATATATACTGCGCGCCATTCTTCAAGGGAGAGCCGTGTGGCCATCGATATTCACTGGATTCGCGACAACGATAGCCTCGGCCGGTTTTGCGCCGAATGGCAGCAACTGCCCTACGTTGCCCTCGACACCGAATTCATGCGGGTCGACACCTTTTATCCGATCGCAGGCCTGCTGCAGATCGGCGATGGCGTACGCGCTTACCTGATTGATCCGCTGACCATCGACAACTGGCAGCCCTTGGCCGCGCTGCTGGAAAACCCGGCCGTGGTCAAGGTTGTCCATGCCTGCAGCGAAGACCTCGAAGTTCTGTTGCGCCTGACCGGCAGCCTGCCGGCGCCGCTGTTCGACACCCAATTGGCCGCCGCTTACCTGAACCTCGGTTTCTCCATGGGTTATTCGCGGCTGGTGCAGGAAGTGCTCGGCATCGACCTGCCCAAGGGCGAGACCCGTTCCGACTGGCTGCAGCGCCCGCTCTCCGAGACGCAGATCAGCTATGCCGCCGAAGACGCCCTGCACCTGGCGGAAGTGTTCGTACGACTGCGTCCGAAACTGTCTGACGACAAATACGCCTGGGTCCTGGAAGACGGTGCCGAGCTGGTGGCCAACCTGCGTCGGGAAGTGGACCCGTATGAGGTTTACCGCGACGCCAAACTGGCCTGGAAACTGTCCCGCGCTCAACTCGCCGTGCTGCGTGAGCTCTGCGCCTGGCGCGAACGCGAAGCCCGCGCCCGTGACCTGCCGCGCAATCGGATCATCCGCGAACATTCCCTTTGGCCGCTGGCGCGGACGCAACCGGACAACCTCGGGGCGCTGGCGAAAATCGAAGACATGCACCCGCGTACCGTGCGTCAGGATGGCGAATTTCTGCTTGATCTGATCAAGCGCTCTGGCAGTGTGTCGCCAGACCAATGGCCGCCTGCCGTGCCGGAGCCGTTGCCGGTGGATGCCGCCGCGCTGATCAAACAGCTGCGTGCCCTCGGCCAGGCCGAAGCCGAACGACTGAATGTTGCGCCGGAACTGATGCTGCGCAAGAAAACCCTGGAAGCGCTGCTCAAGAGCGGCTTTCCCAACGGTCCTTACCAATTGCCTGATTCGCTGCGTGGCTGGCGCCGCGAATTGATGGGCCAGGCGCTGCTCGACAGCCTGGCCACCGCCGGAGAACAGCCTTGAAACGTATCTGCTCCATCTATCGAAGCCTGAAGAAAAACGAAATGTACCTCTATGTGCTCAAGAGCGATGCACTGGAGCGCGTTCCGGAAAGTCTGATGGCCGCTTTCGGCAAACCGCACCACGCATTCGACCTGGTGCTGACCCCCGAACGCAAGCTGTCGCGCGAGGACATCACGGTGGTCCTGGAAAATCTCGAGAAGCAGGGCTATCACCTGCAAATGCCACCGGCAGAAGACGAATACATCGAACACTTGCCGGAAGAATTGCTGCGACGCAATGATCCGATGTGATGGGCAGACAGGCTCTGTTCAGAGTCTGCGTGAAACACTGGAATGATTTTGACGATGGCCACGGTGCGGGAGCGATACTCCACCGGCAGGCCGTCTGCACTGCTTTTGAAAGGTTTGAACCATGCGCGTTCTGATTGCTGAACACGACCACCCTGTATATGCCCAACTGTTGCGCCAGGCCGCGCCTGAAGTGGAAGTGCTGACCAGCGGCGACTCGGCCGAACTCGCCCGCCACGCCGCCGATTGCCCGATCTGGCTCGGCCAGCCTGACCTGCTGGCCACCCTGTTGCGTCAGGGCCACCAGCCGCAATGGCTGCAATCGACCTGGGCCGGCATCACGCCGTTACTGGCCGACGGCCTGCCAAGGCACTATCGCCTGACCCGCGCGGTGGGGATTTTCGGCCAGGTCATGGCCGAATACGTGCTGACCTACATGCTCGGCCACGAGCGCGAAGTGCTGCCGCGGCTGGTCAGCCAGGTCGAGCGTAAATGGGACAGTCGTCAGGGCCAGAGCCTTGCGGGGCGCAAGGTATTGATCGTCGGCACCGGCGACATCGGCCAGACCGTCGCTCAGTTTTTGCTGCCGTTTGGCGTCGAGTTGTATGGCATCGCCAGTGAAGCCCGCGAGCAGGCTCCGTTCATTGAAGTGGCGGGGTTGGCGGACCTGCCGCGGCTTGTGGGCGAAGTGGATTACGTGATCAATCTGCTGCCAAACACGCCGAATACCCACGATCTGTACGACGCGGCCCTGTTCAAGCAATTCAAGGCGACCGGGTTGTTCATCAACGTCGGGCGTGGCGTGGCGGTGGTCGACGCGGACTTGGTCGAAGCCCTGAAGGAAGGGCATCTGGCGGGGGCGGTCATCGACGTTTGCCGTCAGGAGCCGTTGCCGCAACGTCATCCGTTCTGGACGGCGTGGGGGTTGTTGCTCACCGGGCACAGCTCGGCACCGACGTCGCCGGCGATGATGGTGAACCTGTTTGTCGAGAACCTGCGGGCGTATCACGCAGGCGAGGCGTTGCGCGGGGAAGTGGATTTCAATCGCGGCTACTAAAGTCACCGCATCCCCCTTAGGAGCGAGCTTGCTCGCGAAAAACGTGAGGCCGCCGTTGGATATCAGGCGGCTACCGTCATCGTTCGCGACCATCGCGACCATCGCGACCATCGTCGGAACGCCGCCCGGAGCAAGCTCGCTCCTATAGGGAAGTGGCTTAGAGGGTGAAATCGCCTTCAGCCGCCAGCTCGCTCAACGGACGACGCGGGCTTGGCGCTTCACGCGCTTGCAGGTAATCCGCCAGCGTCGCTTTATCCCCCAGCTTGCCCACCGCCACCGCTGCGTGTAGCGCGTAGCCTTCAGGAATGTTCAGCTCTTTGCGGGTCAGTTCCTGATCGAAGCCAGCCATGCCGTGGGTGTGCCAGCCGCTGAGGCTCGCTTGCAGCGCCAGATGACCCCAGGCGGAACCGGTGTCGAAGGTGTGCCACAGGGCCGGGGTTTCTTCCGTGGCGCCGGGCGCCGCGAAGGTGGTTTTCGAGATCACGATCACCAACGCCGAGGCGTGTTGCGCCCAGCCGCGGTTGAACTCGTTCAGCAAACCCAGGAAACGCTCCCAGTTCGGCGTATCCCGACGCGCGTAGAGAAACCGCCAAGGCTGCGAGTTGTAGGCCGATGGCGCCCAGCGTGCCGCTTCAAAGAAGCTCAGCAGGGTTTCCTCGGGGATGGCTTCGCCGGTGAAGGCGCGGGGCGACCAGCGATCGGTGAATTGTGGGTGAATGGCATAATCGGCAACGCGTGGATTGGCACTCATGCAGAGATTCCTTTGCGACGGGTAAGTCAGAGGGACGATTGAAAACCGGCGGGCACAGTTAGGCTGGGCGGTGGGGTTTTTCGTGAGCCTGGCAGTTCATCTGGATGCAACGCGGTGGGGCGTTAATGGCACGCAGTTCTGGCTCCTTGCGACTGGCAAAGCTACTTGGCGGCGCAATAACTGACAAGTCCCGTTCTACCGGCAGTCGCCAATGCTTGGCCCGCGGGGCGCTGCGCACTAGACTGGCGGCCTTTTCACCACCTGATGTTGATGCTTGAGCCATGGCCGCCAAAGTCGAACCGTTCTGGATACGCAAAACCCTCGATCAACTGGATCAGGAGGAATGGGAATCGCTGTGCGACGGTTGTGGTCTGTGCTGCCTGCAAAAGCTTGAGGATGAAGAAGACAACAGCGTTTATTACACGCGCATCGCCTGCAAGTTGCTGGACCTGAAAACCTGTCAGTGCAGCGATTACCCGAATCGTCGCGACTTCGTGCCGGACTGTATTCAACTCACACCGGGCAAGGCCGACGAGTTCAAGTGGCTGCCGCCGACCTGTGGCTATCGTCTGGTCAGCGAAGGCAAGGACTTGCCGCTCTGGCATCACCTGGTGTGTGGCGATCGCGACGCCGTGCACCACGAACGCATCTCCCAATCCGGGCGCATGCTCGCTGAAGGCAGCGTGGCCGAAGATGATTGGGAAGACCATCTGATTTTCCGGGCAGGTTAGTTTTACAAAGGAGTGTGTATGGCTGTGGGATTGCGGCTGGCGTTGGCCGTCGGGCTGGTGGCCCTGAGTTCGTCGGTGTGGGCGGCGAAGAAAGTCGATCTGGATTACCACGTGCGTCTGTTGCCGCAAAGCGATCAGGCCGAAGTGCGCCTGACCCTGGCCCAGGGTTCAGCGGTGCGCAGTCTGGATTTCGACCTCGGCGACGGCAGCCACTACAGCGATTTCAAGGCGGACGGCCAATGGCAGCTCACACCGGGTCAGCAGACCCGCGGTGTCTGGCGCCCGGCCGCCGATAAAGCCAGCCTGAGCTACCGCGTGCGTATCAGCCACGGGCGCAAGAACGGCAGTTTCGACACCCGCATGACGCCGACCTGGGCGCTGATGCGCGGCGACGACCTGGTGCCCGCCGCCCGCCTTGATCAGCAGGACGGCATTGAACTGGTGTCACGCCTTGAATTCGAATTGCCCACCGGCTGGAAAAGCGTCGAAACCGCCTGGCCGCGGATCGGCAAGAACAAGTTCCGCATCGACAATGTCTCGCGCCTGTTCGACCGACCCACTGGCTGGATGCTCGCCGGCCACCTCGGCAGCCGGCGCACGCGCCTGGGGGAAACCGAAGTCACCGTCGCCTCGCCGTTGGGCCAGGGCATGCGTCGTATGGACGTACTGACGCTGCTGACGTTCGTCTGGCCGCAAGTGCAGGCGGTCTTCCCGCGTCATCCGTCCAAACTGCTCATCGTCGGCGCCAACGACCCGATGTGGCGGGGCAGCCTGGCGGCGCGCGAGTCGATCTACCTGAACACGCGCCTGCCGCTGGTCAGCGAAAGCGGCACCAGTGCCCTGGTGCGTGAGCTGGCCCAGGTGTTTGGACGCATCAACGACCAGCAGCGCAGTGACTGGATCAGCGAGGGTTTTGCCGAGTATTACGCGATAGAACTGGTGCGCCGGGCGGGGGGAATGAGTGACGAGCGCTATGCCAGTTTGCAGAAGAAGCTGGCCAAAAACGCACTGAAGGTCACGACGTTGCGCGGTGAGCAGGTCAGTCCGGCCCAGATTGGTAAAGCGGTGTTGCTGCTGAGTGAGCTGGACCAGGAGATTCGGATCAAAACGCGCAACAAGCGTTCGCTGGACGATGTGATGCGCGGGGCGATGCATATGGAGAGTGTTGATACGAAGGAATTTGTTCAACTGGCCGAGAGTGTGATTGGCGAGTCTTCCAAAGTCCTGGATACCGGGTTACTCCAGTAAAATTGCCATCGCTAGCAGGCTAGCTCCCACATGTACAACGCAGATCAAGTGTGGGAGCTAGCCTGCTAGCGAAAAGGCCATAAGCCTCAACGAATAATCCGGATCAAACCCCGGCTTTCGGCGACTTCAACGAATCATTCCCGGTCACCGTAGCCGTTCTGGTCGCCGCCTCGGCATTCGCCTTCAACTTCACCAGCTCTTCCCCGGCGCGCTCGATTTTTGCCCGCACGTTGTTCATGTCCTGGCGGCTTTTCTCCAGCAGGCTCTTGGCCGAACTGTGGCCGGTAATGCCACGGGCCAGCGCCACGCCGCCAATCGCTACCTGGATCAAACCGAAGATGCCGCCGCGGCGCAGGCCCTTGCCGACCATCACCACGCCACCGGCCAGCGAGCCGACGCGTTCCCAGCCGTGGACGTTCTGTTCGGAATGGCTCTGGAACGGGGTGGATTCGATGCGCTCGACGCGTTTGAGTTCGCTCATGATCTGTCTCCTGGCGTGCTTCAAGAATAGATAATTAAGCTGACTGCCGAGGCGGGCGGCTTGTTCCATCGAATGTGCGTCGGCTCAGCGGAATTTCGGCCCGGAGCGGGTGTTGAGGCCTTTGGCCATGCGGTCATAGAGTACGACGTTGACCGTGGCGGCGAGGTTCATGCAGCCCGTGGTCGGGATGTACACCACGTCTTCGCACCAGTCACGAATCTCTTTATCCAGCGAGCCGTCTTCCGGGCCGAAGATGTACAGCGCGCGGTCCGGGTGGGTGTATTCCGGCAGCGAACGGGCGCCTTCGACCAGCTCCACGGCGACCGGTACGCAGCCCAGCGGCAGGATCTTTTTCAGGTCGTCGATGCCGATCAGCGGAATGTCGTAGTGGACACGCTTGGTGTCAGTCACGAAGTCGGCGGCGCGTTCGTAACGCTTGCCGGTGTAGAACACGGAGGCCACGCCATAGCAACCGGCGGCGCGCATGACCGAGCCGACGTTTTCCGGTGATTTAGGGTTATACAAACCAATGCAGCTGTACCGTTTGTCTGCCACGAGCGGGGTGCCTTCGGGGAAAAAACGGCGATTATACGGGGATTGGGGCAGGGGGCTGGTTTGAAATTTGTGCTGTTCTGACTGCCTCATCGCGAGCAGGCTCGCTCCCACACTGATCTGCTGAATACTCATGATCCCCTGTGGGAGCGAGCCTGCTCGCGATGGGGCCAGTAATGGCGCCCAAAAACAGCCTCAGTCTTCTTTCTTCATCAACCCGGCCAACGCCGCAAACGGGTTATGCGTCGCCTTCGCGATCTTCGGCGTGCTCAGCGAGCCTTCGCCGAAATACTGCTGGTCGGTGTACCGCGAGTGTTCGTTGTCATGGCAATACAGGCACAACAGCTCCCAGTTCGAGCCGTCCTGCGGATTGTTGTCGTGGTTGTGGTCGCGGTGGTGGACGGTCAGTTCGCTCAGGCGCTTGCCGGAAAACTCACGGGCGCAGCGGCCGCACACATGCGGATACATCTTCAGGGCCTTGTCGCGGTAACCCATTTCCTTGTCGCGCTGGTTGTCGGCGAGGATGCGGTCCAGCTTCGAGGTATTGGTCGGGGTGGACGAACTCATGGGTTCACCTTTGTAAAAGACTAATGACGGTAATGACGGGTATGACTTAAGTTTAGCTCAGCCCTTGAGCTTCTCGGCAATCCAGATGGTATGGCGAGTGCCTTTGTTGCCGTGGGCGAAGACCTGGACTTCCTCGGCCTTGAAGCCGGCTTTTTTCAGTTTGTCGGAAAACTGCTTGTCGGCGCTGGCCGACCAGACGGCCAGCACGCCTTTTGGTCGCAGGGCCTTGGCGCAGGCGCTCAAGCCACCGGCGGAATAGAGCCAGCTGTTGGCGCGCTGGGTCAGGCCTTCGGGGCCGTTATCGACATCGAGCATGATCGCGTCAAAGCCTTGCGGTTCGGCTTGCAGCACCTTCGCGACGTCTTCCATGCGAATCACCGTACGCTTGTCGAGCAGCGGATTGCCGGCTTTCTCGCCCAGCGGCCCGCGATTCCACTCAACCACGCCGGGCACCAGTTCGGCGACCACCACTTCCGCGGTCTTGCCCAAGTGCTTGAGGGCCGAGGCGAGGGTGAAGCCCATCCCCAGGCCACCGATCAGCACCCGCGAATTTGGCCGGCCGGCGACTTTGCGGCAAGGGATTTCGGCGAGCGCATCTTCGGAGCCGTGCATGCGCGTGTTCATCAGTTGCCCGCCGTCGCCGCCCTGGATCTTGATGACGAAATCCTCACCGTATTCGAACAGGCACAGGGCACCGCCGTTTTCAGGGATGGGGGCGGTGTCGAGCAGAACGAAACGTTTCATGGGGTTCTCGTGCGAAGAATGGGCATTGGGGAGGGCAAACGAACGCAGTTGGGAGTAGCCTGCAACCATACAACAAGGCCAACGGAGCCATTGATGAAGCGCATCATTCTAACGGTCATTGCCTTGGCCGCGCTCTCGATAACTGCAGTGCAGGCCCAGGAGCTGCAAACCATTCCGACCAGCCCGACGCCGCTGCCCGGTTCGCCCGGCACCGCCACGCCGACGCCGTACCCGCAGATCACCCCCAACAGCGTGCCCAAGGCCGGCCCCGGCAGTGGCGGGTCGCCCCTGTTGCCGCCGATCGAAGTGCCGAGCCCGCCGAAAGACCAGACTTTGCCAGGCCTTGAGCAGAACGGCACGAGAGTCAAATCGCCTGGGGGTTAAACCTGTTGCGACAGTAATTGTCCGTCGGCCATGCGCAGGCGCTTGGACAGGGAGACGGCGAGGGCGCGGATGATCTTCGCGGCAATCTTCGGCGCGTCGTTCATCATCTTTTCCAGCGAGTCCTTGCCCAGGTTCAGCAACTGGCAATGGGTCGCGGCCACGCAGCTGGCGGAGCGTCGCTCGCCATCGAGCACGGCCATTTCGCCGAACGACCGACCGCTGCGCAGCGTGGCCATGACCACCCGTTGCCCGTCGCCGTTGGTTTTCTGCACGGCCACCTGGCCGGTGTGGATGATGCACATGAAGCTGCCGGCATCACCCTCGTGGAAAATCTCTTCGCCTTCGGCCACCGTGCTGATGCTGAAGTAGCCAGAGGCTGCCGCGAAGTCGGCGGGCAGCAATTGATTGAACAGGCCACAGTCCATCAGCCAGTCGCGGATTTCGTTGTTCAGCAGGGTCGGTTCTGGCATGTCGTCACGGTCTTTTTGTTGTCTGTTGCTGTTCCGGCATTTTCGGTAAGTCGCCCATTCCCTGTAGGAGCAAGCTTGCTCGCGACAGGGCCATCACATTCAGCATCAATGTCGAATGTTACACCACCATCGCGAGCAAGCTTGCTCCAACAAGGGATATGGGTTGAACCGGGCCTCGGCGTTATGGATTTAAGACCCGAACGCCACGCCAAGTTCCTCAGGCAATCCCCCAAACCTTGAAAACAAATGCATATTCGAGTGCTACGTCACGCAATCCCTGGTAACGGCCGCTCATCCCGCCATGCCCGGCGCCCAGTTCGGTTTTCAGCAGCAGCGGATTGTCATCGGTTTTGGTCGCACGCAATTTCGCCACCCACTTGGCGGCTTCCCAATATTGCACGCGACTGTCGTTGTAGCCGGCAATCACCAGCGTCGCCGGATAATCCTGCGCGGTGACGTTTTCGTAAGGGGCGTAGGCCTTGAGCCGATCATAAACGTCCGGCTCCTCAGGATTGCCCCACTCGTCGTATTCCGTGACGGTCAGCGGCAGGTCCGGGTCGAGCATGGTGTTCAGCACATCGACGAACGGCACTTCGGCGATCGCCACGCCGAACAGCTCCGGTCGCATGTTAAGAACCGCGCCGATCAGCAAGCCCCCCGCGCTGCCGCCGCTGATCGCCAATTGTTTTGAAGTCGTGAAACCGTTGGCAATCAGATGCTCGGCGCAGGCGATGAAGTCGCCGAACGTGTTGTGCTTGTGTTCCTGCTTGCCGGCGCGATACCAGGCTTCGCCCAGTTCGCCGCCGCCACGCACGTGGGCGATGGCAAACGCCACGCCACGATCCAGCAGGCTCAGGCGCGCGTGCGAGAACCACGGATCGAGGCTCTGGCCATAGGCGCCGTAGCCGTACAGATAAAGCGGTACAGGTTTTCCCAGGTCTGCGCGCTTGATCACCAGGCTGATCGGCACTTGCGTACCGTCCGGCGCGGTCGCCCACAGGCGCTGGCTGACGTAGGCATCGGCATCGAACGTGCCGAGCACCGGGGTTTCCTTGAGCACTGTCTGCTCACCGTTGACCAGTTCGAGCTGACGGATCTGCGCCGGACGGTTCAACGCTTCGTAGCGTAGACGGATGCGGTCGCTGGCGAACTCCAGGCTGTTTTGCACGTGCAGGCTGTAGGCCGCATCCGGTAGCTGCACGCGGTAGCTGGGCAGGTCTTGTGGGTGGACTTCGATGATCGGCAGTCCACCCTCGCGCAGGCTCAGGGTCATGGCGCCGGTGTTGAGGCTCATGCCGTCGATCATCGTGGTGTCGCGATGGGGAATCAGGATCTGCCAGTCGGCTTCGGTCGGCGCGACGCCGGTATCGACGGCGGTGTACAGGGCGAAGTTGATGCCGTCGCGGTTGGTGCGAATGAACCATGTCCATTGACCATCGAGTGCGCCATGATCGACATCGTACTCATGGTCTTCGACCCTTGGCGCGATGCAGGTAAACGCCTGCTGCGGCTGGTCCGCGTCGAGCACCCAGACTTCGCTGGTGGTCTTGCTGCCCAGGGCCAGCAGCAATTGAAGTTCGGAACTCGAGCGGTAGCAATGCATGAAGAACCGGCCATCCGGCTCATGGAACACCTCTTCGGCCGCCGTGCCGTCCAGCCGATAGCGGAACAGCTTGTGCGGACGGTGGGTGTCGTCCAGTTCGCCGAAGAACAACGTCAGGCTGTCGTTGGCCCAGGTCATGCTGCCGTCGCAGTCTTCGAATTCCAGTTCGCTGACACGACCGTTGGATAATTCCTTCACAAACAGGGTGTAAATCTCATCGCCGGTGGAGTCGATGCTGTAGGCCAGGCGCTGATGATCCGGGCTGATGCTGAAGGCGCCGAGGGAAAAGAAGCCGCCATTGGCCAATTCGTTGGGGTCCAGCAGCAGTTGTTCCTGGCTTTCGTCGAGCTGCAGACTGTCGTCGGCCGGGCGCGGGCAGCGGTAGTGCCGGGCGTATTCGTCACCGGCGGTGGTGCGCGTGTAATACAGATACGGGCCCCACGGGGAGGGCAGTGACAGGTCGGTTTCGAGAATCCGGCCTTTTATCTCTTCGAACAGCGTTTCGCGCAGCCCGGCCTGATCGGCGGTTTGCGCCTCCTGGTAGCTGTTTTCCGCTTTCATGTAATCGAGCACCGCGTCGGTGTCGCGTTCCTGCAGCCAGGCATACGGGTCAGGGCCTTCAGCCTTGTGGGCAATCGGGGCGCTGGTGATGTTGGCGGATACGGGCATGGAGGGCTCTCGAACAATGTACGGAATAGAGGGTTTCGCGGGGCCAGAAAAAATCCTGATGCCTTGCACAGGTCCTTGTGGGAGCGGGCTTGCTCGCGAAGAGGCCAGCACATTCAGCATCAATGTTGACCGATCTGCCGCTTTCGCGAGCAAGCCCGCTCCCACATGGGCAAGCCTGACGTGCGAAAAGTCGTTACTATAAGCGCCTCTTTGCCTGCCTTGCCATGGACACCATGACCGAGAACGACTATCTGATCGCTTGGGGCCTCTACGCCTTTGCCGCTTTAGGCTGCCTGTTGGTGTGGATGCGCTTGACCCGCTGGATGTGGCGCTGGCTGCGGGAACCGCTGCGGCTGCTGGTCGCGGTGTTGCTGTTCAGCCCGACGATCATCGATCCGGTGAAGGAAAAGGTTGCCCCGGCCATCGCTATCACCGCCCTGGACCTTGCGTTCAAGGTCGGCAACAACGCCTGGCGAGCCATCTCCGACCTGTTCATGTACGGCATGATCGCCTTCGGCATTTATCTGGTGTTCGTGGCGATCCGTTTCCCGATCGAACGCGCCGCCAAGGCCCGCAAGGAACGAACGGCGGCCGCCAACGCGGCGGCCCGCGCCGACGCCCCTGACGACGACCATCCCTTCGGCGGTGCCGGTGATGACCGTTACGGTCGCCCGCCGGTCCCGAGCAACCCGCAGCGCATGCGGGTCGAACCGCGGCTGTAACCTTGCCCCTGCCTATCAGAGAGTCCGAGCATGTGTGAGTTATTGGGCATGAGCGCCAATGTCCCGACCGATATCGTGTTCAGCTTCACCGGGCTGATGCAGCGCGGCGGCCGTACCGGCCCGCACCGTGACGGGTGGGGCATTGCGTTCTATGAGGGCCGGGGTCTGCGCCTGTTCCAGGACCCGGCGGCGAGTTCCGAATCGGAAGTCGCTAACCTGGTGCAGCGGTATCCGATCAAGAGCGAAGTGGTGATCGGGCATATCCGCCAGGCCAACGTCGGCAAGGTCTGCCTGTCCAACACCCATCCGTTCGTGCGCGAGCTGTGGGGGCGCAACTGGTGTTTCGCCCACAACGGCCAACTGGCGGATTTTCAACCCATCACGAGTTTTTACCGTCCGGTCGGCGATACCGACAGCGAAGCGGCGTTCTGCGACTTGCTCAACCGCGTCCGTGCAGCGTTTCCAGAACCGGTCGAGATCGAAGCACTGTTGCCGGATCTGGTGGCTGCCTGCGCTGAATACCGCAGCAAAGGCGTGTTCAACTGCCTGCTCAGCGACGGCGACTGGCTGTTCTGCTACTGCTCGACCAAATTGGCGCAGATCACTCGCCGCGCACCGTTCGGCCCGGCGCGCTTGAAAGATGTCGATGTGATCGTCGACTTCCAGGCCGAAACCACGCCCAACGACGTGGTCACGGTGATCGCCACCGAACCGCTGACCGAAAATGAAACCTGGACCCGCTACGAACCGGGCCAATGGAGCCTGTGGCGACGCGGTGAATGCGTCAGCCAGGGCAAGACCGAATAAAGGACGCTCCCATGTTGCTCAGTTATCTACGGCTGGTGTTGTTCGCGGCGGGACTGTTGATCGGTGTCCAGGTGCCGGGGTTCATCAACGACTACGCCAAGCGGGTTGAAGCGCACCTGATCGAGGCGCAGACCGGCCTGAGTGGTTTTCAAGGCACGGCGAATCAGTTCTTCAAGGGCGACATGCAGGCGCTGGTCGCCCATTACCGCGCCAGCGAAGACCCGATCTTTCGCAGCGATGCCGACAGCCTGAGCAACCTGCTCACCCGTCAGTTGGCCCTCGATAAACAGTTCCAGGCCATGCAAGGCCCCTGGTACATCCGCTTCCTGCAAGTGGTGCTGGCCGCCGACCCGGATATCCGCAAGGAAACCTGGAACGGCTACAGCTACCAGATCCTGCTGACGCCGGAAGCGATGATCTGGGGCATGAGCGGCGCGTTGTTGCTGTCCTTCGGGATCGAATGCCTGTTCCGGTTGATCGACTGGGTGGTGCTGGGCGGCAAACGCCTGCGCCAGAGCCGGCCGATCGTGGATCGGGATGTGCGCGGTCTCTAAACAACAAGAGCCGGCATGCCGGTTGGACCGTGTTTCCCTGTAGTTGTGACCAGTCTCTTCTTACCAATCCACTGAGTAACTCATGCTCAACGTCCGGCCTTGGGCATTAGCGTAAGGCGCGCGCGCGTTGGCCTGGGCGAACAGGTTTTTGTAGGTGCGGTCGGCCAGGTTATACACCCCGCCTTCAAGACGGCCCACCGGTAGCTCCACCGAACCGAGCAAATCCACCAGCGTATAGCCATCAATGGCCCGCCCTTTGTTGTCTTTGGCGGCGGCATCGTAATTGGCCAGGCGCATGCCTTGCAGACGCAGGGTGTAGTCATCCTGGGTGTAGCCGGCGAACAGCGTGGTTTTTGCCGGTGAAATGCGGGTCGCCGGTAGGTTCCGCCATGTGCCGTTTTGTTCGGTTTCGCCTTTGGCCCACGCGTAGGTGCCACCGAACGACCATTGATCGGTCGCACGGAATGTCAGGCTGCTCTCAACCCCGCGAACCCGTTCTTTCTGATTGATCAGGCGCAGTACGCGATCATTGGCATCGTAGAACTGCGTCACGTCCGAGGTGTTTTCATAAGCGGTGAGGTCGGCTTGCCACTGCTCCCAGTTACCACGCCAACCCACTTCGTAGCTGTCGACCTTGATGGCCTGGGCGTTCAGGTTCTGAATGTCGTAGGTGCTGTTCACATCGCGCAGGAAGCGTTGAATATCCGGCAGCGAAAAGCCCTGACTGAAGTTGACGAAGATGTCCTGGTTTTCGCTAAGGTGATAGACGGCTCCCAGGTTGTAGAGCGTGGCGTCGTACTTGAGGGTGTCGCCGGGCAACGTTGCGCGCACGCCGGTCTGGACGATCTGACCGTAGGCGATACTGTCGGCGACTTCACTTTCGATCCACTCGCGACGCACGCCGCCACGCAAAGTCCAGTCGCCAATGTCCCAGGACATCTGCCCGAACAACGCCCGGGTCGTGGTTTCGATGTTGGGGCCCATCTCGTAAGTGATGCCGGTCTTGGTGTAAGCCAGGCCATTGAGCCGGTATTGGTCACCGCGTTGGCGGGAGCGCTCGTGATCGTAGTCGGCACCCCAGACCAGATTGCCCGTGGCACTGCCGATGGCCGGCAACGGCGTATCGATGGCTGCGCGCAAACCGTAGACATCCTGCACGCTGTTGTTGTCCGCGATGCCCGCTTTGCCGCGCGCCAGGTCCGGGAAGAACAGCGCATCGGCTCGGCGCCAGTAACTTTCCAGCTGCAGGCTCTGCGTGTAGAAGTCCTTGTCCGAGTAGTTAAGGTTGACGGCCTGATTGTGGGTGTAGGGCTGATCGCCGAGTTTCAGCCCCTTCACCGCTACCGCCTGCTCGCGATTTTTCGGGTCTTTGGTGTAATGGGTGTCCTGCCGGTCCTTATAGTCCTGCAACGACAGACTGAGTTTTTTGTCGGCATCCAGTTCGAAACCGAATCGACCTTGCAGGTCGTAGGTCTCGGTGTCCATGTTGCTGCCCTGGGAGGTGTCCTGGGGAATGCGCTTGCCGTTGCCGTCAAATTGATCGTTGCGTTGAGTCAGGTCGGCGGAGACGTACCAGTCCAGTGCGTCCCTGCGTCCGGTTGCACTCTGGAAAACCTCATAGGCGAACCCTTTGCGGTTGAAGTGATCGCCGCTGGTCAAACCGAGCCTGGAGCTGTAGGCGATGTCCTGTCCCTGATTGCGTTTGGTAATGATGTTGATGATGCCGCCGGAAGCCCCGGCGCCGTAGACGCTACTGGCGCCGGAAATGACTTCGATGCGTTCGATGCTGGCGGGCGCAATGCTGTTCAGCTGGCGGAAATTGTCGCGTGTGGCGTTCTGGGACACGCCATCGATCAGCACCAGCATGTTGCGCCCGCGCAGGGTCTGGCCAAAGTTGCTCATCCCGCCACTGGACGGTGCAAGGCCGGGGACCAGCTGCCCGAGGATGTCGGACACTCGACGGCCCGCGCCGCTCTGTTCGCGGACTTGCTGTTCATCGATGACCTGCACCGACCCCGGAATCGAGGCAATGCCCGCTTCGCTGCGCGTCGCGGAAACCACGGTGGCTTGAATGTCCAGGGTGCCGGGGGGCTGTTCGGTTTCATCCGCCGACAGAGCAGGACTGAAGGCGCCGAGCAGGGGAATCAGATAGGAAAGTCTGGATTGAGTCATGGCAGGGTCTTTTTTTGTTGTGGACAGTTGGGGGGGAACGAACCAAGGGGGCCGGTGTTGCGGTGGCGTATCCAACGGATCCCGAAAGCAGCGAGCCCGTAGGTCAGCGCCACCAGCCAGAAACTGTGAGCCAGGCCTACCAGCCCCATCCCGGCTCCGCCGACAACGACGCCGAACAGCGCGCCGGCCTTGGCGGCGCTGTTGCCGAGGCCCATGGCATATCCTTGCTGGTTAGCGGAAACGGTATTGGCGATCAGCGCATAGGCGACGGGAAGCAGCGCGCCTTGCCAGAAGCCCCAGACCAGTCGACTGACGAGAAACCCAAGCCACCCACTGGCCAGTGCTGTCGCGGCAAGCGTCAGTGCGCATAACCAGGCCACGCCTTCGATAACGCGCAAGGTGTGACTTGCGTCCCAGCGGTCAAACAGGCGTCCCCATATCGGCGCGGAGAGGGCCAGGGTGGCGGCGCTTGCTGCGTAAGTGGCACCGATCAGCCAGTTGGGCGCCTGCAAAATGTCGGCGACGTACAGGGCGTAAAACGGTTGCGGGATCATCTTGGCGGCTTGTACCAACACGACGATCAGTAGCATTCCACCCAGCCAGCCTTTCGGCAGGGGCACCGGCGCAGCCGGCGGCTTGTGCGCCCGCCGGGCCTTGTCGGGCGGCAGGAAGACGCTTCCAAGTGCACACGCCAGACAAATCGCCGCCGCGCCATGACAGAGGAGGGCGAATCCCGAGACGTCCATCAGCCAGCCGCCCAGGACCGGGCCGATCAACGAGCTGACCGCGGTCGCTGATTGCAGGCGAGCCAGGGTATGACCGCGCCGGGCGTTGTCGCAGCAGGCCAGTGCGTAAGCTTGAGCCGCAGCGAGAAATCCGGCGAGCGCGCCTTGCATCACGCGGATACCGACCAGCCACCAAGGGTCGAGGATGACGCCCGCCAAGCCTTGGCAGATCGCCAGTGCGAGCAATGCCCGGACGAGCATCGGCTTATGCCCGCTGCGATCGCCCAACCGACCCCATAGCGGCGTGACGATCATGGCGGCCAGCATTGGCCCGGCGTAGACCAGTGTCGACAGCAAGGACGCGTAGCCGGCACCCTCCGGCCCGAGAAGATGCTGGATCTGCAAGGGCCAGAACGGGCCGCTCATTTCCATGGCGCCCATGGACACGAACTGGATGACGATCAACAGCTGCAGCCCGTGCCCGTTAGCGCGCACGGGAGGTTGATCGCAACGGGTTATTCAAGCGTCCGACGATGTCGGTGTGACAGTCGAGCAACCGCATGCGCATAAACGATTTGGCGGGCCAATCCTGTTCCAGCAGGGCGCGGCGTTCGGTCTCCCAGCGGTCCGGTTCGACATGCTCGCGCAAGGCGTCGAAGCATTGCGCGATGTGGTTCGCCATCCGTTCCCAAAGGATGCTTTCAGGCACATTCCAGTGCCGCGCGCAGAGCAATGCCAGCTCGCCGAGGTGGCACATGAACGTGGTGTGAAGCAATTTGTCGCGAACAAATCCGGGGTCGTCGTAGAGGGTCATTCCCGGGTCATGCAACAGGATGTCGAGGTCCTTGCCATGCAGCGTTTTTCGATGGATGCGGATATCGCCGAAGTCGCGAAGCAGCAGGTGATTCAACTGCCCGTCGGCGCCCATCACCATGAAGCTGTTCTGCTGGTGCGCTTCGAAGGCTACGCCGTACATCAGGTACAGACCCACCAGGCTGGGTACGGTAATCGACAGATAATCCTCGAAGAACGCCAGCATGGCTTCGCTGTCGTCGCGGCGCTGAGCCAGTTGCACCCAGTCACGCAGCAACGGTTGTCCGCATTCGTTGACAGCGAACAGGCTGCCGACCGGTACGGCCAGTTCGCCGGTTTCAACCAGGGCCAGCGGGTTGTCGCGAAAAAGTACTGCCACATGCCGGGAGCGATCGTCGTCGCTGGGTTGCGGGGCGTAGTGAACGCCGATGCGTTCCGGGACGATCTTCAGCAACCGCTGAATGCCCGGTTCTCGATCGAGGATTTTCAGCAGCAATTGGCTGATGCGCGGTCCCATCCTCGCCGAACGCGGTGATACGGTGCGTTGCACACTGGTCAGTCGCAATGACACCGGTAGTTTGACCATGGGCGCGGTTCGTCCGGCTTGGGGGACGACCGTTCGGAAGGACATGGTCGGGCGGGCGGTGAAGGCGACGATGTCGGTGATGATCAATCGGCGGTCAGCCAGTTCCCGGGCGAACGAGTGCGGCAGTTCCTCACGGGCTTGCCAGGGGTGGCAGGGAAGTGGGAGGTAATCCGCAGCCGCCAGACCGAGTTGCTCCAGATGCTGGCGCAGCTGTTCGGCGGCGTGAGGGAAATGGGCGCGCCACCAGTCCGGATAGTCGATGCTGCCGCCCAGCGTTTCGACGTGGGCGGACTGGCGGTGCAAGGCGCAAAGGACAATCGGGAAACTGGCCTCGAACTCTGGAGAAAACGCGATGACCTGCGTCGCGCTCAAGCCCAGTTTGGTCTTGTAGTTCGGGTGCCAGGGATGGCCAAGCGTGCCCCATTGTTCAAGCAGCAGCGTTGGGTTCTGCGGGACAGTGCCGCCTTTCAGCCACGCCAGCAGGTTGTCATCGTGCTCGGTGTCGATCTGCTCTATCAACCGTTCCGTCCAGCCATGATGAAACGCCAGGCACAAAGTGTCGTTGCGGAAGCTGTCATCCAGTTCCTGAGCCAGGCGTTCGAGAACATCAGCAGAAGCCGCAGGGGAGAAGTGGACGCTGAGGTGACCGAGCAGCTCACTGGGCAGCTGGATTTTGTGCGGCATCTTGCCAGGGGTGTAAAGAATGACGCTGCCACGCACGTCCCAACTGTCCATTCTTCCGCCGGACAAGCGATCGAAGGACAGCTGCGCGTCATTTCCGACCGGCAACCAGCAATGGCCATCGTCGTCGTAGGAGCAGAGATCGCTGGGGATCAGGTTTTCGCGAAACAGTGCCTGGATCAGACGTTGAAAGCAGCGTTGAGCCGCGGGCTCAAGGGCGTTGCTCAGATGATCGAGGGTGATGCGATGGGCCTGGAAGGCCTCGGTGCCAAGGGCTTCGCTCCAGTGAGAGAGCAACTGCTGCTGTTTTTGCGTGTACGCGCGCATCGAATTCGACTCCTGTCGATAGTCGTTTGACTGAAGGCGCGCTCAGCATATTGAGATGGATAAAGATGGTAATGAAGGCGATTCCTATTATCGTGTGGGAAACGTCTTGTTGTCGTTTCAGTCACGATTGACTCAACACGATGTACCGCTCGCCGACCTCCCGGGCATACCCGATCGGCACGTGCTGACACAGCGTGACAATTTCCTCGACCCACCCCCGCCTGTTGGGAACGGCGTTGCAGCACCAGGGCAAACCGATGATTTCCGAAGGCATCCCGTGGGGCGCGGTTCAGGTGCCACCGGATGGGCAGCCGATTGTGTTGCTCAATGATCGGCAGACGATTGGCGGGTATCCGCAGTTGGGGGCGTTGACGCCGTTGGCGTTGGCGCGGCTGGCGCAGTATCTGCCAGGGGCCGTGGTGCGGTTGCGGCCGGTGGTGCAGGAGGTGGCGCACCGCGAACAGGTCGAATATTTGCGGCGATTCGGCAGCCGTTAACAGCTTCGCGGGCTTGCCCGCGAAGCATTCGGCCAGACAACCCGGATTACTTGGACAGAAACCGCATCCCTTCCTCAAGCCCCCGCAACGTCAGCGGGTACATCTGGTCATCGATCAAATCCCGCACGATATTGGTCGACGAGGTGTAACCCCACGTGTCTTTCGGATACGGGTTGATCCAGATGAGCTTCTTGTATTTCTCTTTGAACCGCTGCATCCACACGTAACCGGCTTCTTCGTTCCAGTGCTCGACGCTGCCGCCGGCCTGGGTGATTTCATAAGGCGCCATCGCCGCGTCGCCAATGAAGATCACTTTGTAGTCGGCGCCGTACTTGTGCAGCAGGTCCTGGGTCGAGGTGCGCTCGGAGGTGCGGCGCATGTTGTTCTTCCACACTGACTCATAAATGAAGTTGTGGAAGTAGAAGTACTCCAGGTGCTTGAACTCGGTCTTGCAGGCCGAGAACAGTTCCTCGCAGATCTTCACGTGCGCATCCATCGAACCGCCGATGTCGAACAACAGCAACAGCTTGACGGTGTTGCGCCGCTCCGGACGCATCTGGATGTTCAGCAGCCCGGCGTCTTTCGCGGTGTGGTCGATGGTGCCATCGATGTCGAGCTCTTCCGCCGCACCCTGGCGGGCGAATTTGCGCAAACGACGCAGGGCAACCTTGATGTTGCGCGTACCCAGCTCCACCGAATCGTCGAGGTTCTTGTATTCGCGCTGGTCCCAGACCTTGACCGCCTTGCCCTGGCGCTTGCCAGCATCGCCAACCCGGATACCTTCCGGGTTGAATCCGCCGGAGCCGAACGGGCTGGTGCCGCCGGTGCCGATCCATTTGTTACCGCCGGCATGGCGTCCTTTCTGTTCTTCCAGGCGCTTCTTGAACGCCTCGATGAGCTTGTCCAGACCGCCAAGGGACTGGATCGCTGCCCGCTCTTCATCGGTCAGCGAACGCTCGAACTCCTTGCGCAACCAGTCTTCGGGAATCAACGCCTGAAGGTGATCGTCGAGTTTTTCCAGGCCATTGAAGTAGGCCCCGAAGGCGCGGTCGAACTTGTCGAAGTGCTTTTCGTCCTTCACCAGGATCGCCCGGGACAAGTAGTAGAACTCGTCCATGTCGGCGAAGGTCACGCGCTGTTTCAGCGCGTTGATCAGGTCCAGCAGCTCACGCACCGAGACCGGCACTTTGGCGGCGCGCATTTCATTGAACAGGTTGAGCAGCATGGCTATCGCCTCAAAGGATCAACGAGAGCCGCGACGGCTCATGAACGCCAGACGCTCAAGCAGTTGCACGTCCTGTTCGTTCTTCACCAGTGCACCGGCCAGCGGCGGAATCGCCTTGGTCGGATCGCGCTCGCGGAGCACGGCTTCACCGATGTTGTCGGCCATCAGCAGCTTCAGCCAGTCCACCAGTTCGGAGGTCGATGGTTTTTTCTTCAGGCCTGGCACCTTTCGCACGTCGAAGAACACGTCCAGCGCTTCGCTGACCAAATCCTTCTTGATGTCCGGGTAGTGCACGTCGACTATCTTTTGCAGCGTGACGCGATCCGGGAACGCGATGTAGTGGAAGAAGCAGCGGCGCAGGAAGGCGTCCGGCAGTTCTTTTTCGTTGTTGGAGGTAATGATGATGATCGGCCGTTTCTTGGCCTTGATGGTCTCGTCGATCTCGTAAACGTAGAACTCCATCTTGTCGAGTTCTTGCAGCAGGTCGTTGGGGAATTCGATGTCGGCCTTGTCAATTTCGTCGATCAGCAGGATCACCCGCTCTTCCGACTCAAAAGCCTCCCAGAGCTTGCCCTTCTTCAGGTAGTTGCGAACGTCGTGGACTTTTTCCGTGCCCAGCTGCGAATCGCGCAAACGGCTGACCGCGTCGTACTCGTACAGGCCCTGATGCGCCTTGGTGGTGGACTTGATGTGCCAGGTGATCAGCTTGGCGCCGAAGGACTCCGCCAGTTGCTCGGCCAGCATGGTCTTGCCAGTGCCCGGCTCGCCCTTGACCAGCAGCGGACGCTCCAGGGTGATCGCGGCGTTGACCGCCAGCTTCAGGTCATCGGTGGCGACGTAGGCCTGGGTGCCTTCGAACTTCATCTGCTAATCCTCGAACGGTAACGCCGACCTGACGGGGCAGGGCGGGGCGCAATAAATGTGTACCCGACTATAACGCGCGAGCCGGTCGACTGTGAACGCAGACGGCTTATTCAGTCTCTGAATGGGGCGTCACATCTTGACTCGGTTTCGGCGGCTGGCCAGTGCTGAAATATCGCCATATTGGGCCGAAGACACCGGGCGCTGTACCGTCAAGCGCAAACCTTAACCGGTCTCCGGCTTCGGACGCTCATACCGGGCATTGAATGCCTGGACGAAACCATTGCGTAAAATCTGCAAAAACGCCTGGAACGCGCTGATATCTTGCCGATGCACGTTACCGCTAAGCTCGACGCGTGTCGCAAACTGGTTTTTACCCTGGTTTTTCAGAAGGGTCTCGGAGCCGCCGACAATGGCCTCCCAGACGGACCGGAACAAGCCTTTGTCCTTGTTTTCGACGTCCTGCTGCCAATTGAACACATCGACATCTTTCAGCAGGGGTTTGATGTAACCGGTTAATTGAGCTTTTTTCGCTTTTGCTTCAATCACCACGTCACCGTGACCCGCATTGAAGTCGAACTTGCCATAGGCGGAGGCGAAGTCGTTCAGGCGTCTGAGTTCGATGTCCTTGGCGCGCAGGCGAAACTCGAAGTCTTCGAAATTACTCAACGGATCGAACGTTGCCGTGCTTTCCAGAGGGGCATGCCCCAGCAGCAGCGCCTTGCCATCGAAGCGGGCGTCGCGCTTGCCTTCCTTGTCGACGACGTTGGTCAGGTTGTAGATGCTGGCGTTAACCTGGGTGGCGTTCATGTTGACGGGGGGCTTGGAGTTGAAGTTGCGGAAACTGATCTTGCCGTCGTAGATACGCACTTCGTCCAGTGTAATCGGCAGCAGTTTGCTCATTTGCTGGCGCCAGTCGGTGCCCTGACCGGTCTGGGAGTTCTGCTTGTTGGCGCCGCCGTCGACGAAGTTCACTTCCGGGTTGAAGAACTGCGCCTTGGCCACCACGGCATGGTCGTAGACCAGCGAGTGCCAGCTGACGGAAAGGTCGATCAACGGTGCGCTGACGAAGGGCACCGGGACCTTGCCGTCGACCTTGACGATTTTCAGCCCGTTGATCTTGTAGGCGCCGCGCCACAACGCGAGGTCCACGTCGGTCACCTGGCCACGGTAGTCGCCCATGTCGGCAAGCTTGTCGTTCAGGTAGTCACGCACCACGTAGGGCAGGGCAATGTGCAAGGCAATCAGGAGCACAACAAGACCGAGGAGGGTCCACAGGGGCCAGCTGTATCGACGTTTCATGATGGCAAATCTCTGGCGATGTAAAGCATTGACTGCGCCGCTCAGCGGACGTTCGGCCTGACTGGACGACCACGGGCAACAGGCATACCGTGGAGAGCTAATTCAATGCTGCATAAGGACCCAGCCATGAGTCGTATTTTCGCTGACAATGCCCACTCCATTGGCAATACGCCGTTGGTGCAGATCAACCGCATCGCGCCGCGAGGCGTCACCATTCTGGCCAAGATCGAGGGGCGCAACCCCGGTTATTCGGTCAAGTGCCGTATTGGCGCGAACATGATCTGGGATGCCGAAAGCACCGGCAAACTCAAGCCAGGCATGACCATCGTCGAACCCACCTCGGGCAACACCGGTATCGGCCTGGCGTTCGTGGCCGCGGCACGGGGCTACAAGCTGATGCTGACCATGCCATCGTCCATGAGCATTGAACGGCGCAAGGTGTTGAAGGCGCTGGGCGCCGAACTGGTGTTGACCGACCCGGCCAAAGGCATGAAGGGCGCAATCGAAAAGGCAACCGAGATTGTCTCCAATGACCCGTCCCGCTATTTCATGCCCGCGCAGTTTGAAAACCCGGCGAATCCGGCGATTCATGAAAAAACCACCGGTCCGGAAATCTGGAACGACACCGACGGTGCGGTCGATGTACTGGTCGCTGGCGTCGGAACCGGTGGAACCATCACCGGGGTTTCGCGGTATATCAAGAATACCCAGGGCAAACCGATCCTGTCGGTGGCCGTGGAACCGGTGGCGTCGCCGGTGATTACTCAAGCGATGGCGGGCCAGGAGATCAAACCGAGCCCGCACAAGATCCAGGGCATCGGCGCCGGTTTTGTGCCGAAAAACCTGGACTTGTCGATGGTCGATCGGGTTGAGTTGGTGACCGACGATGAGTCCAAGGCCATGGCCCTGCGCTTGATGCAGGAAGAAGGGATTTTGTGCGGCATCTCGTGCGGTGCCGCGATGTCCGTGGCGGTGCGTCTGGCAGAAACCCCGGAAATGCAGGGCAAGACCATCGTGGTGATCCTGCCGGACTCCGGCGAGCGCTATTTGTCGAGCATGCTGTTCAGTGACTTGTTTACCGAGCAGGAAACTCAGGCGTAGGCGCCGGAGCCTGATCGGGCTTGATCCAGGTCAGCGCCCGTTCAGGCGACTTATGTTAAGAAGTGCTTTATTGCACAACGCTTAATACTGAATCTTGGGACGGGCGGGTTTTTCCCGAGGCCGGTAATGTTTATCATGACCGGCTGCCACGTCGGGTAAATGGCGGTGTGCAGCGTTGTTTATTCTCAAGGAGTTGTGGATGACCTTTTCCTTTGCCGTGAAGGCGTCGCTGTTGTTGCTGTTTCTGGGCAGCACTCTTTATGTGCATTTGCGCGGCAAGGCGCGCCTGCCTGTCTTGCGTCAATTCGTCAACCACTCGGCACTGTTCGCGCCTTACAACGCCTTGATGTACCTGTTCTCCAGCGTGCCTTCCAGGCCTTACCTGGATCGCAGCAAATTTCCCGAACTGGATGTGCTCAGGGACAACTGGGAGGTCATCCGCGACGAAGCGATGCACCTGTTCGACGAGGGCTATATCCGCGCCGCGGAGAAGAACAATGACGCCGGTTTTGGCTCGTTCTTCAAGAAAGGCTGGAAGCGTTTCTACCTCAAGTGGTACGACAAGCCGCTGCCCTCCGCCGAAGCCCTGTGCCCGAAGACCGTGGCCCTGGTCAGCGGCATTCCCAACGTCAAGGGTGCCATGTTCGCGTTGCTGCCGGGTGGTAGCCATCTCAACCCGCACCGCGATCCGTTTGCCGGCTCCCTGCGCTATCACCTGGGGCTGTCGACCCCGAACTCTGATGATTGCCGGATCTTCGTCGACGGCCAGGTTTACGCCTGGCGCGATGGCGAAGACGTGATGTTCGATGAGACCTATGTGCACTGGGTGAAGAACGAAACCGAGAAGACCCGGGTGATTCTGTTCTGCGACATCGAACGCCCGCTGAGCAATCGCATCATGACCCGCATCAACCGCGGAATCAGTGGCCTGCTCGGTCGCGCCACGGCGCCGCAGAACCTCGACGACGAGCGGGTAGGCGGGATCAACCAGGCGTATGCCTGGAGCAAGAACTCCAGCGACAAATTCAGTGGCGTGGTCAAGCAGTGGAAGCGTCGTCATCCAAAAGCCTACCGTGTGCTGCGGCCGGTGCTGGCGGTGGCGGTGTTGACGTTGTTGGGGTATTGGTTGTTTGGGTGATTGTCTCTATAAAAAAACGCTCTCTGAGCGGTTTTTTTACGAAAACTTGAATGAAGCGCCTGCGAGAACGCCATCCGGTTCATCTTCAATACCTGTCACTACGAATTGAAGTGTACGGCGCTGGCTGGCTGTCAGTTCCACCGCGGCTCTCCAGTGATTTTACAAGTCGGCCACTGGCATCGAATTCAAAGCCGAGTCGTTGATAGGTCGAAACTGCGCCTCTGTGATAAGTCGGGAGTGTCAGGACTGGGCAGTTCCAGTTCTTGTTGCAGCTGAATAGCGCTGAGGCCGGCAAGCTTTCTGGCCTGAGATTTATACAACTGATACCGAAGATGCGTCCGTTCCCTTGGCATGTGATCTCTTGCATTCCCAGTCTCCCGCAACGGGTGATTCCTTTCCCTCAGCGTAAGCAGCAAATCTTTAACCGTCCTTACTGGCCCTTTGTCCAAGTCATTGCAATCCATGTCACCCGCTGGTTATAGTCGGCGCACGGTGATTTCCTGAGTCACCGTCCACCCATCAAAAAGATCAGCCCATGCCAGTTTCCCTCATCAATGCGGTAGTCGATTCAGCGGTCAACGCTGGCGTCGTGCCGTGCGGGAATCAGCAGCCTGTGCAGATCAGTCATTACCCCCCACCTGTCCGTAGCACGCCGGTGTACGCAGTCTTATCACCGCCGGGCGTTGGCATTTCGGGCTGATCAGCTGCTCTTTGCTGTTCCCCACGCCCGCCTGAACAACTACTGGATTTCAGCTTCGGCTGAGTTGGCTTTTTGCCTGACTACAGGTGGTATTCATGTTTGTCCTTTCGAAAAAGTCCGCGCTCGCGGCAGCGTCCACGAGCCTGTTCGTCCTGCTGTGGAGCAGCGGGGCGATTTTCTCCAAATGGGGCCTGGCCCACGCTTCACCGTTTGCTTTTCTGCTGATCCGCTTTGCCATCGCCCTGTGCGGGTTGGTGCTGCTGGTGCCGTTGCTGAAGTTGAAGTTGCCCAAACGCGGCAAACCGATGGCGTATGCGATGGCTACGGGCGTGGTGTTGCTGGGGGCTTATCAGATTTTCTATCTGCTGGCCCTGGACCTGAAAGTCACGCCAGGGGTGATGGCCACGATCATGGGCGTACAACCGATTCTCACGGTGGTGATCATGGAGCGGCAGCGCTCGGCCAGCCGGATGTTCGGCCTGACTCTGGGCCTTGCCGGTCTGATCATGGTGGTTTACCAGGGCATCGGCCTGGCCGGCATGTCGTTGGCGGGGATGCTCTTCGGTTTGCTGGCGCTGGCGAGCATGACGTTCGGTTCGATCATGCAAAAGCGCATCACCGAAAATCCGCTGGGCACGATGCCGGTGCAATACCTCGCGGGGATGTTGCTCTGCGGGATATTCGTGCCTTTCCAGCCGTTCCACTTCGAACACTCCAGTGGTTTCATCGTGCCGGTGTTGTGGATGGGGCTGGTGGTGTCGGTGTTGGCGACGTTGCTGCTGTATCGCCTGATTGCGCGGGGGAATCTGGTGAACGTCACCAGCCTGTTTTATCTGGTGCCGGCCGTCACGGCGGTGATGGATTATCTGTTTTTCGGTAACAGGCTGGCGACATTAAGCATCCTTGGCATGCTGCTGATCATCGTCGGGCTGGTATTTGTGTTCCGCAAGACAGCGTAAAAACGAGAAGGCCTGGCGCATTGCGTCAGGCCTTTTTTATTTGCTCAACGCATGCTCCGCCCGCACCGAATTCATGAACGCCTGCATCGCTGACGACTGAATGCGATGACGCCGGGTGATCAGCCCGTAGGGCGGCAGCCGCGCTTCAAATTTGATCGGCAACACCGCCAGCAGGTCGCGGCCGGGGTAATCCTCGACCACCGACACCGGTGTGACGCCGAGCATGTCTGTTTGCTGGATCAGCGACAGCAGGGTCATGATCGAGGTGGTTTCGACGATGCTGCTGGGGATGTCGACCCGCGCGTTGTGGAACACCTGGTTGATGATCGCGCGCATCGGGCTCGGTTGCTGTTGCAGCACCCAGGTCATGTTCTGCAGTTCCGCCCAGCTCAGGTGTTTCTCCTTCGCCAATGGGTTCTGTGCGCCGGAGATCACACACAAGGCCTCTTCGCCGAGACTGTCGAACAGCAGCTCTTCGGCGCGCGCGCCGGCGGGAATCCGCCCCAGCACGATGTCGAGTTGATCCTGCAAAAGTGCCTGGACCAGCACGTCGCTGGTGTCGACCTGGATGCTCATCGACAAGCGCGGATGGCTTTGCTTCAGGGTGGCGATGGTGCGGGTCAACAACCCCGAGGCCAGCGCCGGAATCGCCCCGACCGCGACCCGCCCGAGGTTGCCGGATTCGAGGGCGACCAGTTCTTCGCGCATACCGCTGAGTTCGGCGAACACCATGCGCGCGTAATAAATCACCGTTTCCCCGAACGGGGTGGAGCGCATGCCCCGGGGCAGGCGTTCGAAGAGTTCGACGCCGAGCAAGTCCTCGGCCTCGTGCAGCATTTTGGTGGCTGCCGGCTGGGTCATGCCGATGTGATCGGCGGCGCGGCGCAACGAGCCGAATTCCTGCAGCGCCAGCATCAGCCGCAATTGGCGCAGACGCAGTCGACTGTGGATCACATTGGCATCAGGAATTCGGGTCATGGGCCGCGCTCGCAGAAAAGTCTGCGGCAAGCCTGACAACAAATGTCAGGCGTTGCCAGCATTGCTGTGTCACAGCACCGATTTGGTCTTGGCGACGGGCGTCTTGCGCAGGCCCATCAGGCCGCCCACGGCTTTGGAAATCAACGGCCAGAACAGCATCAGTAGCGCCGCGGTGGTCAGGCAGCCCACGAGCGGGTTGGACCAGAAAATACCCAAGTGGCCATCGGAAAACAGCATCGACTGACGGAACGCATCTTCCGCCTTGTCCCCCAACACGGCCGCCAGCACCAGCGGCGCAATCGGGTAGCCGAGTTTCTTGAACAGATACCCCAGCGCACCGAAGCCCAGCATCAGCACCACGTCGAAGAACGAGTTGTGCACCGAGTACGCACCGATGGCGCAGACCATGATGATGATCGGCGCAATGATCGAGAACGGGATGCGCAGGATCGAGGCGAACAGCGGCACGGTCGCCAGCACCACGATCAGGCTGACCACGTTGCCGAGGTACATGCTGGCGATCAGGCCCCAGACAAAATCATGCTGCTCGACGAACAGTGTCGGGCCAGGGTGCAAGCCCCAGATCATCAACCCGCCGAGCATCACCGCCGCCGTCGCGGAGCCCGGAATCCCCAGGGTCAGCATCGGTAGCAGGGCACTGGTGCCCGCCGCGTGGTCAGCGGTTTCCGGGGCGATCACGCCTTCGAGTTCACCCTTGCCGAAGTTTTCGCGATTCTTCGAGAAACGCCGCGCCAGGCTGTAGCTCATGAACGACGCCGCGGTCGGACCGCCTGGGGTGATGCCCATCCAGCAACCGACCAGGGTGCTGCGCACAATGGTCCACCAGTAACGCGGCAACTTGGCCCAGGTGCGCAGGATGACCATCGGTGTGATGCGCGCATGCTCGCCGCGAAACACCAGGCCTTCCTCGACGGTGCAGAGGATTTCGCCGATGCCGAACAGACCGATCACCGCCACTTCGAAGCTGATGCCGGTCATCAGGATCGGCTGATCGAAGGTCAGGCGCAGGTTGCCGGACACGGTGTCCATGCCGACCGCCGCCATGGCGAAACCGATCATCATCGCCACCACGGTTTTCAGCGGCGGGTTCTTGCTCATGCCGATGAAAGTGCAGAACGCCAGCAAGTACACCGCGAAGAACTCTGGCGAGCTGAACGACATGGCGAACGCGGCGATCTTTGTCGAGAGGAAGGTCAGCAACAACACCCCGGCCAGTGCGCCGACCAGCGCCGAGCTGAATGCCGCGGTCAACGCTTCCGCGGCGCGGCCTTCGCGGGCCATCGGGTAGCCGTCGAACGTCGTCGCCACCGACGAGGGCTCGCCGGGTATGTTGAACAGGATCGAGGTGATCGAGCCGCCGAACAGCGCGCCCCAATACATGCACGACAGCAGGATGATCGCCGACACCGGCGACATGGTGAACGTCAGCGGCAGCAGCAACGCGACGCCATTGGGGGCGCCGAGACCGGGCAGCACGCCGACCAGAATGCCCAGCAGCACGCCGATCACCATCAGGCCGATGTGGCCCGGAGTCAAAATCAGGTTCATGCCTTGCAACAGGGAATCGAACTCGCTCATTTGAAATGTCTCCCGGCCAGGGCAATCCAGTCGCCCATCGGACCAGCATCCAGCGGCACCTTGAACCACAGCGCGAAAATCAGGTAACTGGCCAACACCGCGCCAAGGGACACGCTGCCGATCATCAGTTTGCCGTAAGGCTTGGCGCGGACCTTGTCACGCCACATGAACCAGGCGATGAAACAGGCTGACGCAACATAGATCCCGGTGAACGGCATCGCACCGACAAACAGCGCAATCGGGATGAACACCGACAGCACTTGCTTGAACGCGCTGCGGCTGACGAATGCAATACTCAAGGCTTGCCAGCGCACCACCGTCCAGACGCCGTTGGCCACGCTCGCGGCGCTGAGCATCAGGCCGATGTAGAAGGGGAAGTAACCCGGCTCGGGGCCGGAATCACCCCAGCCAATACCTTGTTCGACGCTGCCGAACATCACCACCACGCCGATCAGCGCAGTGAAGATGGCCAGGCCGAGTTCGACCCAGCGGGTACCGACCAGCGCCGGTGAATCCGTAGATTGGGACATGCAGACACCTCCAGAGGTGACGGCCGTGCGCGGGCGGACGGCCGTCGGCAACTCAGTTTTTCAGCCAGCCGGCTTCTTTGAACACCGGGGTGACGCGGGCGGTGTCTTGTTCGATGTAGGCAGTCAACGGCTCGCCCTCAAGGAAGGTCGGCACCAGCGCGTTCTGCTTGACGTAGGCCTTGAACTCCGGCGTCTCGGTGACTTTGCGCATCAGCTCGACATAGAACGCCCGCTGCTCGGCGGTGACTTCGCCGGGCATGAACACGGTGCGCGGGAAACGGTACTGATCAATGCCCAGGCCCTGTTCGTGGCAAGTCGGCACATCGGCCCAGGATTTATCGCCGGCGACTTTTTCGGTGTAGGTCATGCGCTCCTTACTGAAGACGCAGAGCGGCTCGACCTGATCGCCGCGCCATTGGCTGATGCTTTCGCTGGGGTTGTTGACGTTGGCGGCGATGTGCTTGCCGGCCAGTTGGGTCGCGGCTTCACTGCCGCTCTTGAACGGGATGTACACCAGTTTGCTGTGGGTGGTCTGGTTCAGCAGCAGGGTCAGGGTCTGGTCGACATCCTTGGACTGACTGCCGCCCATGCGCAGGTTCGACGGGTCAGCCTTGACCGCTTCGTAGAAACCCTTGGCGTCCTTCCACGGCGCATCCTTGTAGCTCCAGAGAATGAAGTCATCCTCGGCCACGGCGGCGACCGGGGTCAGTTCCTGCCATTGATAGCCAAGCTTGGACACCAGCGGCAGCAGGTAGATGTTGTTGGTGCCGATCACCAGTTTTTCCGCATCACCCTTGTTCATTTTCAGGTCAAGGAAGGCCTCGGCGCCATTGCCGCCGCCCTTGTTGAGGACGATGGTATTCACGTCGAGAAACTTGTGGGTGGTGATGATCGACTGGATCAGCCGGCCGAGTTGGTCGGTGCCGCCACCGGGACCGCCGGCAACCACGATTTCGACGTTCTTGTCCGGTTGCCAGGCGGCCTGCGCCAGGGCGGGAAGGGCGCCGGCGGCAACCAGCGTGCAGCCAAGAAACAGACGGGATGTGCGTCGGACGAATGCATTTCGCATGGAAGGGCCTCGTTTTTTGTAGTTGTTATGAGTGACTTGTCGGTGCGGTAAAGCTGCAAGCCTGGCCTGAGTGTGGGAAGCCTCTGCCGCCGCGTCTAGTCAAAACAATACATACACCGATAGCCTGGGGTTATAGGTCTGGATGGGAAAAATCGCGCTGATCGCTAAAGCCTTTGTACCAGAGCGGTTTCACAGCATATTTGATGCGGGTCTAATCGATTGAAAGCGAGGTGAAAGCAGGGCATGCCATAACCCAAGGCTATCGCCGTATTTCAATCTTTGATTAGACGGTTATCACTGAGCCTTTGATAGTGCTCACCAAAGCGGAGTGCCATTCAACCTGTAGGAGCGAGCTCGCTCGCGAGGGTCGCCAACGATGACGCGGGAAGCCTGAAACCCCGCGGAGCCCTGAGCTTCATCGCCAGCATGCTCGCCCCCACAGTTTGAATGGCGTTACGCCTTGATTGCCCCACAAAAATAATAAATCGAGGTACGCACCATGGCTCGTCCCAGTGCTTCCCTGCAGCTACCAGGCGTAGTTGCCCAGCCCGTCGCAGCGGCCACCCCGCTGACCGGCGCCACCAAAGCCAGCCATGTGCGCTGGCGAATCTTCGCGATCATCTTCGCGCTAACCATGGTCAACCTGATCGACCGGGTGTCGCTGTCGATCGCGATGCCGACCATCGCCCATGAATTTTCCCTGTCGCCGAGCATGCAAGGGCTGATCCTCAGCAGCTTCTTCTGGGCGTATGCGCTGTTGCAGATTCCCGGCGGCTGGATGATCGATCGCTTCGGGCCGCACCGGGTGATCAGTTGGTCCACCGGATTGTGGGGCACGTTCCAGGTGATCGCCGCGTTCGCCACCGGCGGCTTGTCATTGCTGTTCGCCCGGGTCGCGCTCGGGGCTGCCGAGGCGCCGTTGTTCCCTTCGGGCGGCAAGCTGATTTCCCTGTGGCTGGCGCCGAACGAACGCAGTCGCGGTGCAGTCTTGATGGACAGCGGCAGCCCGCTGGGCGTGGCGCTCGGCGGACTGATCATCGCCTACCTGATTGCGTCACTCGACTCATGGCGCCTGGCTTTTGTGATCGCCGGGATCGCCACGCTGGTGCTGGCGTGGCTGGCGCGGCGTTACCTGCGTGATGACCCGGCGACACACCCGCAAGTGAATGCCGGGGAACTCGAGAAGATCAACGCCGGGCGCGCCACACCGGCTGCCGAAGCGGCGCGGGTGCCGGTCAAAGGCCTGGGCATCGCCGCGCGTTCCCTGAGCGGCTTGCTGATCGGCCGCGCCAGTTGGGCGATGGTGTATTTCGGCTTGCTGACCTGGGGCCCGAGTTATCTGGCGCAGGCCCGTGGCTTTGATATCAAGGGTATTGGCGCGGCGACCTTCGTGATTTTCGTCTGCGGCGCGCTGGGGTCTTTGACCGGCGGTTTCCTTTGCGACGGGCTGATCCGCAAAGGCGTCAGCCGCGGCATCGCGGTCAAGAGCCTGTTGACGTTTTCCGGCCTGGTGGCCCTCGGCGCGTTCCTGTTGCTGCCGACCCTGAGCAACCCGTTTGCCGCTGTGGCGTTGTTGGCCATGACCGCGTTTTTCCTCATGTGGGGCAGCCTCTACTGGAGCTTCCCGGCGCTGCTGGCAGCACCGGCGCGCGTCGGCCTGATCGGCGGCGTAATGAATATGGCGGGCAGCACCGGTGGCATTGCGGTGCCGATCCTGGTCGGCGTCATCCTGCAGATGGCCGGTGGCTTTGCGCCGGTGCTGGGGTTCTTCGCCGCGTGCTCGGCAGTCTTCGTGTTCGCCACGTTGTTCATCAGCCTCGACGAGGTGCGGCATGACCAAGCTGTATGACGGACCGATCATCGACGCCCATCACCACTTCTGGGATCCGACGATCAATCCCCACCCGTGGCTTGCGCCTGAGGCCAACATTCCGTTTCGCTACGGTGATTACAGCGCGATCAAGCGGCGCTATTTTCCCGACGATTATTTCGCCGATGCCGGTCCGCATCACGTGGTGCAAACGGTGTACATCGAAACCGAATGGGACCCGCAGGATCCGATTGGCGAAACCCGCTTCGTCGAGCAACTGGCCGCCCGTTACGGCGTACCGAATGCGATCGTCGCGCAAGCCTGGCTCGATCACCCGGACGCCCTCGACATGCTCGCCGAGCAAGCCGGTTTCAAGTGCGTGCGCAGCGTGCGCCACAAGCCTGGCGGACCGACCTCGCCCGCGCAGGTCGGCCATGTGCGCAGCCTGATGAGCGATGAGCACTGGCGCCGCAGTTACGCCGCGCTGCAAGGTTTGGGGCTGCATTTCGATTTGCAGACGCCGTGGTGGAACCTCCACGAAGCCGAGCGCCTGGCCCGGGATTTTCCCGGCACCACGCTGATCCTCAACCACGCCGGTTTACCCAGCGACCGCAGCGCCGAAGGCCTGGCCGGTTGGCGTCTGGCGATGGCGCGAGTGGCCGAGTGGCCGAACGTCCAGGTGAAGATTTCCGGCCTGGGCCAGAAAGGCCAGGCGTGGCGCGCCAAGGACAATGCGTGGATCGTGCGCGAAGTGATTGCGATGTTCGGCACCAATCGCGTGATGTTCGCCAGCAACTTCCCGGTGGACAGCCTGTGTGGCTCGTTCGACGACATCTACAGCGGTTTCAAATCCATCGTTGCTGACCTGCCGCGGGCGGATCAGGAGCGACTGTTCTACGGCAACGCCCAGCGGGTCTACCGCTGCGAGCCTTGCGCCATTGACCGTACATGGCCCGAATCCTTGAGGAGTGAAGCATGAACAAGACAACCATCGCCATGGTCCTGGGCGACCCGGCGGGCATCGGCCCGGAACTGATCGCGCGCCTGCTCGGCGAGCCCGACGTGCGCCGTCAGGCCAACGTGATCCTGATTGCCGACGAGGCGGAAATGCGTCGCGGCATGCGCATCGCCGGGACGGAGTTTCCATACCGTCGGGTGGAGTCACTGGAGCAACTGACGTTTACCGATGACACGCCGCTGTTCTATGACTTTCGGGGCGACACGGTCGGTGAATTTGCGCGCAGTGAAGCCAGTGTGATCGGCGGTCGCTACAGCCTCGATACCCTGGAAAAAGCCCTGCGCCTGACCGAGGCCGGCACCACCGATGCCATTCTCTTCGGGCCGTTGAACAAGACCTCGCTGCACATGGCCGGCATGGCGCACAACGATGAGCTGCACTGGTTCGCCGAATTGCTGGATTTCCACGGGCCGTTCTGCGAATTCAACGTGCTCGACAACCTCTGGACCTCGCGGGTGACGTCCCATGTCGCGCTGGCCGAGGTGCCGGGCATGCTCAGCCAGGCGCGTGTGGTGGAGGCGATCCAGCTGATCGACACCGCGCTCAAGCGCAACGGTCTGGAAAAACCGCGCATCGGCGTGTGTGGCTTGAACCCGCATAACGGCGACAACGGCTCGTTCGGCCGCGAGGAGCTGGACATCATCGGTCCCGCGGTTCGCTCGGCGCAGGCGTTGGGTATTGCCGCAGAAGGGCCGTACCCGGGCGACACGATTTTCCTCAAGGTTCAGGGCGACGCCAGCGCCTTCGATGCGGTGGTGACGATGTACCACGACCAGGGACAGATCGCGATCAAGTTGATGGGCTTCTCCCGCGGCGTGACGGTACAGGGCGGTTTGCCGATCCCGATCACCACACCGGCCCACGGCACCGCCTTCGACATCGCCGGGCAAGGCAAGGCCAACGTCGGCGCCATCCGCCAGGCCTTCGAAATCGCCTGCCGCATGGGCGGCAACACCTACTAACACGCAGCCGCCCCCTGTAGGAGCCAGCTTGCTCGCGAAGCGCTGTGTCAGCCGGCACCAATGTCGACTGGCACACCCTCTTCACGGGCAAGCCCACTCCCACAGTATCCGGTGGTGCTGCCCGAATTTTTGATCATTGCAAGACCCGGTGGGAGCGGGCTTGCTCGCGAAGGCGCTGTGCCAAACGGCATCAATGTCGACTGACACGCCCTCTTCGCGAGCAAGCCCGCTCCCACAGTTGTTTTGGGGTGTACCCATAACCTCATCAACGCAGAAATTGCCCCATGCGATCACCTCAGGTTATCGACGGATGCGCATAAGTGATTATCCGCCGCCCCCGGGCGCTGGCTAAAGTCGCTCCATCGAATGCCCGTCACCCGCCCCTCGGACGGCTCGGCGCACACGACTCGAACAACTACAAAAAGCCGTCAGCGCAAGGAATCCGTATTCATGAAAATCAAAGCCATCCGTACCCGCGTTTTCGAGTGGAAAGGCAAAGTCGTTCCCCCTCAGGCGCACTTCTGCACTAACGCCAGCGACATCCTGTTCGAACGCGGCGACGCCATGGGCTCGTTCCGTTTCCACGGCTGGCTGGTGGTGGAAGTCGAGACCGACACCGGCCTCGTCGGCATTGGTAACTGCGCCCTGGCGCCGCGTGTGGCCAAGGAAATCATCGACACCTACCTGGCCCCGATCGCCATCGGCGAAGACCCGTTCGACAACGAATACATCTGGCAGAAAATGTACCGCCAGAGTCACGCCTGGGGCCGCAAAGGCATCGGCATGGCGGCGATCTCGGCGATCGATATCGCGATCTGGGACATCATGGGCAAAGCGGTCAACAAACCGGTGTTCAAACTGCTCGGCGGTCGCACCAAGGAAAAGATCTGGACCTACGCGTCCAAGCTCTATGCCAACGACAACCTCGACCTGTTCCTCGAAGAGGCCCAGGGTTACCTCAACCAGGGCTTTACCGCGCTGAAAATGCGTTTCGGCTACGGCCCGAAAGACGGACCGGCGGGCATGCGCAAGAACATCGAGCAAGTGCGCGCCCTGCGTGAACTGGCCGGCCCGGACATCGACATCATGCTCGAATGCTACATGGGCTGGACCCTGGAATACGCCCGGCGCATGTTGCCGAAACTCGCAGAATTCGAGCCGCGCTGGCTCGAAGAACCGGTGATCGCCGACGACATCGAAGGCTACGTCGAACTGAAAAAAATGGGCATCATGCCGATCTCCGGCGGCGAGCACGAATTCACCTCTTACGGCTTCAAGGACCTGCTGGAACGCCGCGCCGTCGACGTGATCCAGTACGACACCAACCGCGTCGGCGGCATCACCGCTGCGCGCAAGATCAACGCCATGGCCGAAGCCTGGTCGGTGCCGGTGATTCCGCACGCCGGGCAGATGCACAACTATCACCTGACCATGTCCACCACCGCCTCGCCGATGGCCGAGTTCTTCCCGGTGTTCGATGTCGAGGTCGGCAACGAACTCTTCTACTACGTGTTCAAGGGCGAGCCGCAACCGGTCAACGGCTACATCCAGCTCGACGACGACAAGCCTGGTCTGGGCCTGGAAATCTCCGATGAATACCTGAGCGACTTCAACATCATCGAGTGACCTTGAGGTGCCGTCTCGCGGCGGCGCTCTCCCCGACTTATGGAGGCCGACATGCGCCTGATTCAATTCGAAAACACTGCCGGAGAACGCCAGGTCGGCGTGGTCGACGGCTCCCGCGTCCAGGTACTGAACAACACCCGCAGCACCCGTGAACTGGCCCTCGCGGCGATCCGCGCCCAGCACAGCCTGCAAGACGAAGCCGCCCTGCGCGGCAGCGAACCCGGCCCCGATTACGCGCAGCTATTGCAACAGGGTCAGGTCCTGCCGCCGCTGGACCACGAAGACCCGGCCCACTGCCTGATCAGCGGCACCGGCCTGACGCATTTGGGCAGCGCCTCGACGCGAGACAAAATGCATCAGCAGGACGGTGCGGTCGAAGCCGGGATGACTGACACCATGCGCATCTTCAAGTGGGGCCTGGAAGGTGGCAAACCGGCGGCGGGCCAGGTCGGCGCGCAACCGGAATGGTTCTACAAAGGTGACGGCAGCATCGTCGTGCGCCCCGGTGCGGACTTTCCGGTGCCGCCGTTCGCCGAAGATGCCGGTGAAGAGCCGGAGCTCACCGGTCTCTACGTGATCGGCGACGATGGCCAGCCGTATCGCGTCGGTTATGCCCTGGGCAACGAGTTCTCCGACCATGTGATGGAGCGCCGTAATTACCTGTACCTCGCCCATTCGAAACTGCGCTTCTGCGCCTATGGTCCTGAGTTGCGCGTCGGTGAATTACCCCGGCATCTGGCCGGCACCAGCCGCATCATCCGCAACGGCGAAACGCTCTGGGAAAAAGAGTTTCTCAGCGGCGAAGACAACATGTGCCACAGCCTCGCCAACCTCGAATTCCACCACTTCAAGTACGCACAATTTCTGCGGCCCGGCGATGTTCACGTGCATTACTTCGGCACCGCCACGTTGTCTTTTGCCGATGGGGTGAAGACCCAGCCCGGCGATCGCTTCCAGATCAGCCTCGACGCCTTCGGCGCACCGCTGGAAAACGGCATCGGCGAGAGCGCCCAGCCACTGCCCATCGGCCAGATTCGGGCGCTCTAAAAACTGGCGGAACGCTAGACCCTTGTAGGAGCCAGCCTGCTGGCGATAGCGATTTGTCAGGCGAAATTGATGTGGGCTGACCCTACGCCATCGCCAGCAAGCCGGCTCCTACAGGTCCGTGCTAATTGATCAGGAATGACCTCATGACCACGTTACTGGGACACAACTACATCGGCGGCTGGCGCAGTGCCGCCGGCACGCTGCAACTGCAAAGCCTCGACGCGACCACGGGCGAGCCGCTGCCCGGCGGCTTCTTTCAGGCCACCGAAGCCGAAGTGGATGCCGCCGCTCAGGCCGCCGCCGCGGCGTACCCGATCTACCGCAATCTGAGCGCGGAAAAACGCGCCACGTTCCTTGATGCCATTGCCGATGAAATCGATGCGCTGGGCGATGACTTCGTCGCCACCGTGTGCCGGGAAACCGCTTTGCCGGCCGCTCGCATCCAGGGTGAACGCGGACGCACCAGCGGGCAGATGCGTCTGTTCGCCAAGGTGTTGCGGCGCGGCGATTTCTACGGTGCGCGTATTGACCGGGCGCTGCCGGATCGTCAGCCGCTGCCACGGCCGGACCTGCGTCAATACCGCATCGCCATCGGTCCGGTGGCGGTGTTCGGCGCCAGCAACTTTCCGCTGGCGTTCTCCACGGCGGGTGGCGATACCGCTTCGGCCCTGGCCGCCGGTTGCCCGGTGGTGTTCAAGGCGCATAGCGGGCACATGGCGACGGCCGAATGGGTGGCTGACGCGATCATTCGCGCCGCGGATAAAACCGAAATGCCGGCCGGTGTGTTCAACATGATTTATGGCGCAGGTGTCGGCGAGTGGCTGGTCAAGCACCCGGCGATTCAGGCGGTGGGTTTTACCGGCTCGCTCAAGGGCGGCAACGCGCTGAGCCACATGGCCGCGACCCGTCCGCAGCCCATCCCGGTGTTTGCCGAAATGTCGAGCATCAACCCGGTGTTCCTGTTGCCGGAAGCCCTCAGGGTGCGGGGCGAGCAGATCGCTTCGCAACTGGCCGGCTCAGTGACTCTGGGCTGTGGCCAGTTCTGTACCAATCCGGGCCTGGTCATCGGCTTGCGTTCGCCGCAGTTCAGCACCTTCCTCGAAACCTTGTGTGCGAGCATGAACCAGCAACCGGCGCAAACCATGCTCAACGCCGGTGCGTTGGTCAGCTACAGCAAAGGCTTGGCCGAACTGCACGAGCATCCAGGGCTGATGCACCTGGCGGGCCGGCCGCAGCAGGGCAAGCAGGCGCAACCGCAGGTGTTCAAGGCCGATGTCAGCCTGTTGCTCAACGGTGATGAACTGCTTCAGGAAGAGGTGTTCGGGCCGACCACCATCGTCATCGAAGTCGAGGACCGGGCACAGCTCGCGGCCGCGCTGCACGGCTTGCGCGGGCAATTGACGGCGACGTTGATTGGCGAGTCCGACGAGTTGCTGGAATACCGCTGGCTGGCGGAGTCGCTGCAGGAAAAGGTCGGGCGGATCTTGCTTAATGGTTATCCGACCGGGGTCGAGGTCTGCGAGGCGATGGTCCATGGCGGGCCGTATCCGGCGACCTCGGATTCTCGCGGGACGTCGGTGGGGACATTGGCGATCGATCGATTCCTGCGGCCGGTATGCTTCCAGAATTATCCGGATGCGCTGTTGCCCGAGGCGTTGCAAAACGCCAATCCGCTGGGGATTCGGCGGTTGGTGGAGGGAGAGGTGAGTCAGGCGGCGTTGTAGCGCCTGGACCGATGCCTTCGCGGGCAAGCCCGCTCCCACAGGGTTCGGCGTGGTACACAAAATCTGCGTACGACAGCCATCACTGTGGGAGCGGGCTTGCCCGCGAAGGCGCCATGAGCCGCGCTACACATTTACCGGGCCGTCACTTCAACAGACTTCACCACCGCCGGCTTCAACACCAGCCACAACGCCGCCGCAATCAACACCCCGCCATAGATATGCGCCATCGATAACGGCTCATCCAGCAACAACGCGCCCCACAACACCCCGAACGGCGGAATCATGAAGGTCACGGTCATCGATTTCACCGGCCCGATCGAGCTGAGCAAGCGGAAGTAAATAATGTACGCAAACGCCGTGCACCCCAGACCCAGGCCCAGCAACGACAGCCAGACATTCCAGCCGCCCCAGCTCGCCGGCGGCTGGCTGATCACGCTGTACCCGAACAACGGCAGCAGAAACAGCGTCGCCCCGAGCATGCTGCCCAGCGCCGAGAGACGGCTGTCGAGACCGCCGGCCTGATCCAGCCAGCGGCGCGCGAGGAACCCGGCGAAGCCATAGCAAGTGGTGGCGAGCAGGCAGGCGAGGGCGCCCATCAGCAGTTGCAGGTCGAAGGCCACCGGACCGGCTCGGGTCAGGACGCCGACGCCGAACAGTCCGAGAAATACGCCGCCCAGCTTGGCCGCGGTGAGCCGTTCATGGAAAAACAGGCCGCCGATCAGCACGCCCATCAACGGCGTGGTGGCGTTGAAAATCGCCGAGTATCCGGCGGGCAGTACCTGGGCCGCCACGGAATAAAGGGTCGCCGGGATCCCGGAGTTGATCACCCCGAGCAGCATCACGGTTTTCAATTTGCCTTTGAAATCCCAGCTGATGCGCATCATCGCGACAATCACCAGCAACCCGACTGCCGCAATCGACACGCGGAAAAATCCCGTAGGCACGGTGCCGATCACCGGGGCAATGATGCGCATGAACAGAAAGCTCGCGCCCCAGATGGCGGCAAGCGACAACATACGAATGATATCGACAGGGCTCACGGTGCACTCCTTCCTTGATGGGGGCGAGAGTGTTGCCGAGAGCCTTGTCCGTGGCAACCGAAAAACCGACATCAAATGATGAAGCGTGTCACCAGGCCGTTGAGGTCGACGGCCAGCCGCGACAGTTCCTGGCTGGCGGCCGAGGTCTGGGTGGCGCCGGCGGCGGTCTGGGTCGAGAGGTCGCGGATGTTCACCAGGTTCTGGTCGACTTCCCGAGCCACCAGCGCTTGCTGTTCGGCGGCGCTGGCGATGACCAGGTTGCGCTCGTTGATCTGCGAGATCGACGCGGTGATTTTCTCCAGGGCGTTGCCGGCGCTATTGGCCCGGCGCAGGGTCTGGCTCGCCTGCTCGGCACTGTTCTGCAAGGCGCTGACCGTGGCCCCGGTGCCTTGCTGGATAGCGTTGATCATCAATTCGATTTCTTCGGTGGAATTCTGCGTGCGCAGCGCCAGCGAGCGCACTTCATCGGCCACCACGGCGAAGCCGCGTCCGGCTTCACCGGCCCGGGCGGCTTCGATGGCAGCGTTGAGCGCCAACAGATTGGTCTGCCCGGCGATGCCGCGGATCACTTCCAGCACTTTGCTGATGTCCTGCGCCTGAACCGCCAGGCCCTCGGCCTGTTGCGACGCGCCGAGCACTTCGCTGACCAGGCCCTGAATCGAAGCGATGGTTTCGCTGACCTGAATGTGGCCGTGCTTGCTGTCGTCGTTCGATGCCTGGGACGCTTCGGCGCTGGACACCGCGTTGGCAGCCACTTCATCCACCGCGGTACTCATTTCGGTGACGGCGGTGGCGGCCATTTCGATCTGGTCGTTCTGCTGTTGCAGGCCGCGGGTGCTTTCTTCCATCACCGAACTCATCTCCTCGGCGGCGGACGCCAGTTGCCGCGCTGATTCGCTGATGCCGCGAATGGTCGCCTGCAGACTGACCTGCATCTCGGCCAGGGCATCGAGCAACTGCGCGGCTTCGTCCTGGCCCTCACTGACGATCTGGCCGCTGAGGTCACCCGAGGCAATCCGCCGCGCGACGTTCAGCGCCTGGTTGATCGGCGCGGTGATGCTGCGGGTCAGCAGCCAGGCCAACAGCAGGGTGGCGATCAACGCGACCACGATGATCGCGCCGACGATCCATTGCGCACGCTGGTACATCGACGCGGACGCGGCAGTGGCAGCCGCGGCGCCTTGCTGATTGAAACGGATCATCGATTCGAGGGATTTATCCAGCACGCCGCCTTGCGGGGCCAGTTCGTTGTTGAGAAGGGCGTAGGCCTGATCACTCTGGCCGGCGTCGATTCGCGCGATGATCTGGTCGAGGATCGACAGGTATTTGCCGACGTCCGTATTCAGGCTGTCGAGCATGGCCCGTTCCTGGTTGCTGGACAGCAGCGTCTTGTGGTCATTGAGGCGTTTGAGCAATTCCTGGCGTTGGGCACTGAGGAGGCCTTTGCTCTTTTCCCGCACCGCACTTTGGCTGTTGGCGATCAAGCGCAACGATTCCAGGCGGATGGTGGCGATATTGGCCGCGCTGTCGTGGATGCTTTCGATGCTGGGCATCCACGATTCCTCGATGACCACTGCGCTCTCGCGCAGGGTCGCCATCTGACCGAGGCCGAACAGACCGACCAGCACCAGAAGGCTGGCCAGCACGGCAAAACTCAAACTCGCGCGCAAACCGATGCGCAGATTCCTTATAGGCATACAACGTGCTCCTTGGGTGTATTGAGAGGGAGTCCTCGTGTACGAGGATCTTGTTGTCAGGCGAATGAAGTCGGCGTGTATATCAAAGTGCCACTATTTTGGTAAGGCCAATCCCGGCGTGCGTCGCGGGCAAACGAGGGCGGAAGGAGATGCCGGAAGTCACCGGGTTGCCGACGGCCGAATGCCGGAATTGGATCCGAAAGCCAGACGGTCCAAGGGCTGCAGGTAAATCGATTATTTGAAAAAGGCGATGACTCGCAAGGCGGTTTATTGACCGAACAGTCGAATTAAAAAAACTCGAAACATCTGTAACCAAATAAATCCGGCAGAGCCCGCAGAGCAAAGACCCCGCGGCTCCTGCTGGGGGCGTGGCCGCTCCCAAAAATTACGCTTTTCCTGCACCCGGTTCACTGGCTAAGCTCAGGGCTTCCGAATTCCCGCAGAGGTCTCCCCATGCCGCAGCAATGGCCAGCCGCCGACATCGCCCGAATGGTCCTCGATGGCTTTGACGATTACCGCGAGCATTTCCGGCAGATCACCGACGGCGCCCGAGCGCGCTTCGAGCAGGCGCAGTGGCAGGCGACGCAAGTCGCTTCGGCGGCGCGGATCAACCTCTACGAAGAGAAAGTCAGCGAGACGGTCGACCGGCTGCGCATTGCGTTCGACACCGACACGCTGGATGTCAGCTGCTGGCCGCTGGTGAAAAGCGCCTACATCAGCCTGATCGACCTGCGCTTTGATGATGAGCTGTCCGAGACCTGGTACAACTCGATCTTCTGCGGCCTGTTCAGCCATGACCTGATCAGCGACGGCTGCATGTTCATCCACACCACCCGGCCAAGCCTGCGCCGGGCCCGCGCTGCGCAAACCCGCACCTATAAACCCCAGGGCCAGCTGTCCGGCATGCTCGCGAGCATTTTTGCCGACTACCGCTTCAGCGAGGATTACGCCGACCTGCCGGGGGATCTGCGCCGCCTCGAAGCGCAACTGCGCGAGAACCTGCCGGACTGGGTGTGCAAGGACCCGGAGCTGAGCGTCGAGCTGTTCTCCTCGGTGCTCTACCGCAACAAGGGCGCCTACCTGGTGGGCCGGATCTTCACCCAGGACGAACAGTGGCCGCTGGTGATTCCTTTGCTGCACCGCGAAGGGCGGGGCATCCAGATCGATGCGTTGATCACCGATGAAGCCGACGTGTCGATCATCTTCTCGTTCACCCGTTCGTACTTCATGGTGGATGTGCCGGTGCCGGCGGAGTTCATCGGTTTCCTGCGGCGCATCCTGCCGGGCAAGCACATCGCCGAGCTGTACACCTCGATCGGCTTCTACAAACACGGCAAGTCCGAGTTCTACCGGGCGTTGATCAATCACCTGGCCAACACCGACGATCAGTTCATCATGGCCCCCGGCGTGCGCGGGATGGTGATGAGCGTGTTCACCCTGCCGGGTTTCAACACCGTCTTCAAAATCATCAAGGACCGTTTCTCGCCGTCGAAAAACGTCGACCGCGCCACGGTGATCGAGAAGTATCGGCTGGTGAAAAGCGTCGATCGCGTCGGGCGCATGGCCGATACCCAGGAATTCGCCGACTTCCGTTTCCCGTTGGGCAAGTTCGATCCGGCGTGCCTGGAGGAATTGCTCGACGTGGCGCCGTCCACCGTGTCGGTGGAAGGCGACACCGTGCTGATCCGCCACTGCTGGACCGAGCGGCGGATGACACCGTTGAACCTGTACCTGGAAAATGCCAATGACGATCAGGTGCGCGAGGCGCTGGAAGATTATGGCCTGGCGATCAAACAGCTGGCGGCGGCAAACATCTTTCCCGGCGACATGCTCCTGAAAAACTTCGGCGTCACGCGTCACGGGCGGGTGGTGTTTTATGACTACGACGAAATCTGCTTCCTGACCGAAGCCAATTTTCGCCACATCCCGCAACCGCGCACGCCGGAAGACGAGATGGCGTCTGAACCGTGGTATTCGATCGGACCGCTGGATGTGTTCCCGGAAGAATTTCCGCCGTTTCTGTTTGCCGATGCCGGGCAGCGCAAGTTGTTCGATCAATTGCATGGCGAGTTGTACAACGCCGATTACTGGAAAAGCCTGCAGGACGCCATTCGCGCCGGCAAGGTGATCGATGTGTTCCCGTATCGGCGCAAGGGCCTCGATAGCGAGTAGTTCGCTGCGTTTGCTGCGCCATCGATCGCGAGCAGGCTCGCTCTCACATTTGACCGCGACGCCCCGATGTTGTGGTCGCGACAGATCCAGTGTGGGAGCGAGCCTGCTCGCGATCGGCCGCGCAGCGGTCGCAAAATCTGCGACAATCCGCCCCCTGCGCCACTAGACGACTTAATGCGTACCTGATGACTGACGAATCGCCTGCAATCGACAAACTGCTGAAAAACCTCGATCACGCCATGCTTGCCGACCGCCACCGGCTGCGGCGGCAGTTGCTTGAGCTGCGCAAGAAACCCGACGAGGCCAAGCTGGCCCAATGGGTAACGCGCATGCAGGCGTCCTGCGATCAGGTGCTGGCGCGGCGTGCCAGCCTGCCGGTGATCCGCTATGACGACAGCCTGCCGATCGCCGCCAAGCGCGACGAAATCAAGGAGGCGCTGCTCAAGCATCAGGTGCTGATCATCGCCGGCGAAACCGGCTCGGGCAAAACCACCCAGTTGCCGAAAATCTGCCTGGAAATCGGTCGCGGCCAACATGGCCTGATCGGCCACACCCAGCCGCGTCGAATCGCCGCGCGCAGCGTTGCCAGCCGGGTCGCCGAAGAACTGGCCACGCCGTTGGGCGCGCTGGTCGGCTATCAGGTGCGGTTCGAGGACCAGAGCGATTCCAACACCCTGATCAAACTGATGACTGACGGCATCCTGCTGGCGGAAACCCAGAACGACCGCTACCTCGAACGCTACGACACGATCATCGTCGACGAAGCCCACGAACGCAGTCTCAACATCGACTTCCTGCTCGGCTACCTGAAAACCCTGCTGCCCCGGCGCCCGGACCTGAAAGTCATCATTACCTCGGCGACCATCGACCTGGAGCGCTTCTCCAGGCATTTCGATGACGCGCCGATTGTCGAAGTCTCCGGCCGCACCTTCCCGGTGGACACCTGGTATCGCCCGCTGACCCTGGAGCAGGACGAAGAGGGCAACCGTGTCGAGGATGACCTGACCGTGGATCAGGCGATCCTCGCCACCCTCGACGAAATCGCCGCGTTCGAACGCAGCGAGCGCAAGAGCCCGGGCGACGTGCTGGTGTTCCTGCCCGGCGAGCGCGAGATCCGCGACGCCGCCGACATGCTGCGCAAGGCCCAGCTCAAGCACACCGAAATTCTGCCGTTGTACGCGCGGCTCTCGCCGGCCGAGCAGCAGCGGATATTCCAGTCGCACCCGGGCCGTCGCGTGGTGCTGGCGACCAACGTCGCGGAAACCTCGCTGACCGTGCCGGGCATTCGTTACGTGATCGACAGCGGCACCGCGCGCATCAGCCGCTACAGTTACCGCGCCAAGGTCCAGCGCCTGCCCATCGAAGCGATTTCCCAGGCCAGCGCCAACCAGCGTAAAGGTCGTTGCGGGCGGGTCGAGCCGGGCATCTGTGTACGGCTGTTCAGCGAAGAGGATTTCCTCGGTCGTCCGGAATTCACCGACCCGGAAATCCTCCGTACCAACCTCGCGGCGGTCATTCTGCAGATGCTGCATTTGCGTCTCGGCGAGATCACCGATTTCCCGTTCATCGAGCCGCCGGATGGCAAGGCCATCAGCGATGGTTTCAACCTGCTGCAAGAACTCTCGGCGGTGGACCGCAACAGCCAGCTGACGCCGCTAGGTCGCCAGTTGGCGCGTTTGCCGGTGGACCCGCGCATGGGGCGCATGTTGCTGGAGGCGGCGAAACTCGGCAGCTTGCAGGAAGTGCTGATCGTCGCCAGCGCCATGTCGATCCAGGACCCGCGCGAACGTCCGCCGGAGCGTCAGCAAGCGGCGGATCAGGCGCACGCGCAATGGAAAGACGTGGACTCTGACTTCGCCGGGCTGGTCAATCTGTGGCGCGGTTTCGAAGAGCAACGCCAGGCGCTGACGGCGAGCCCGCTGCGCAACTGGTGTCGCAAGCATTTCCTGAATTACCTGCGCCTGCGCGAGTGGCGCGACTCTCATCGGCAGTTGAGCCTGATCTGCCGCGACATGCAGTTGAGCCTGAACAAAGAGCCGGCGGATTACCCGAAACTGCACAAAGCCGTGCTCTCGGGCCTGCTCAGCCAGATCGGGCAGAAAACCGAAGACGGCGATTACCTCGGCGCCCGTCAGCGCCGCTTCTGGATTCACCCGTCCTCGGGCCTCGGCAAAAAGCGTCCGCAATGGCTGATGACCGCCGAACTGGTGGAAACCACCAAGCTGTATGCGCGTATGGTCGCCAAGATCGATGCCGACTGGATCGAGCCGCTGGCCGGGCACCTGATCAAGAAAAACCACTTCGAGCCCCATTGGGAGAAGAAGCGCGGTCAGGTCGTCGCGTTCGAGCAGATCACGTTGTTCGGGCTGATCATCGTCGGCCGCCGTCCGGTGCATTACGGGCCGGTCGATCCGGTGGTCTCCCGCGAGTTGTTCATTCGCGAAGGCCTGGTGCGTGGCGAGATCCAGTCCAGGGCCCGATGCCTGACGGCCAACCAACAGCTGCTGGAACAACTCGACGAGCTGGAGGCCAAGGCCCGGCGGCGCGACATCCTGGCCGACGAAGAAACCCTGTTCGCTTTCTACGACGCGCGGTTGCCGGCGGAGATCCACCAGACCGCGACCTTCGACAGCTGGTACCGGGTCAACAGTCAGAAAGATCCACAGCTGCTGATCATGCGCGAAGAAGACGTGCTGGCCCGCGAGGCCAGTGAAGTCACCGCCTTGCATTACCCGGACACCTTGCACATTGGCGATCTGGAGCTGGCGCTCAGTTATCACTTCGAACCGAACCATCCGCGCGACGGCGTGACCCTGCGCGTGCCGGCGCCGCTGTTGCCGATGCTGCCACCGGAACGCCTGGAATGGCTGGTGCCCGGTGTGATCGAGGCCAAGTGCATTGCACTGGTACGCAACCTGCCGAAGGCGCTGCGCAAGAACTTCGTGCCGGTGCCGGACTTCGTCAAGGCGGCGTTGCAACGCATGACCTTTGCCGAGGGCTCGTTGCCTCAGGCGCTGGGTCGCGAACTGCTGCGCATGACCGGCGCGCGGGTCAGCGACGAAGCCTGGGCCGAAGCGGCGCAGCAGGTCGAAAGCCATCTGCGCATGAACCTGGAAATCGTCGATGGCCAGGGCAAGTTCCTCGGCGAAGGGCGCGACCTGGCGGAACTGACCGCGAAATTCGCCGAGGCGAGCCAGGCGGCACTGGCGGTGCCGCAGACCGCGAAAAGCCAGCAGCCGGTCGAGGCGAAAGTCTTCGCGGCGGTGGCGGAAAAGACCCAACAGAAGATCGCCGGGTTGTCGATGACGGTCTATCCGGCGCTGGTGGAGGAGGCCGGCACGGTCAAGGAAGGGCGCTTCTCGACGCCGGCCGAAGCCGAGTTCCAGCATCGCCGCGCCTTGCAGCGCTTGCTGATGCAGCAACTGGCGGAACCGGCGAAGTTCCTGCGCGGCAAGCTGCCGGGCCTGACCGAGCTGGGCCTGATGTACCGCGACATGGGGCGGGTCGACAGCCTGGTGGAAGACATTCTGCTGGCCAGTCTCGACAGCTGCATTCTCGACGGCGAGGATCCGCTGCCGCGTGACGGTGCCGGGCTGGCGGCGTTGGCCGAGCGTAAACGGGGCGGCTGGACCGAGCACGCCGAGCGTCTGGCGAAGCTGACCCTGGAAATTCTCAAGCTCTGGCACGGCCTGCAAAAACGCTTCAAGGGCAAGATCGACCTGGCGCAAGCCGTGGCCCTGAACGACATCAAGCAGCAGCTCAGTCATCTGGTGTACCCGGGGTTTGTCCGCGAAACGCCGATGCAATGGCTCAAGGAGCTGCCGCGTTACCTGAAGGCGGTCGAGCAACGTTTCGAGAAAATAGGCGCGCAAGTGCAGCGGGATCGGGTCTGGAGCGGCGAATTGTCTGGTCTCTGGGCTCAGTACCAGGCACGCGCCAGCAAGCATGCCCAGGAAGGCAAGCGCGATCCGCAGCTCGAGCTGTACCGCTGGTGGCTGGAGGAATACCGGGTGTCGCTGTTTGCCCAGCAGTTGGGTACCAAAGTGCCGATTTCCGACAAGCGCCTGAGCAAGCAGTGGAGCCAGGTCGAGCCATAAGGCGTTGGGCTTGCACAATCCTCTGGGAGCGGGCTTGCTCGCGAAAGCGCCAGGTCAGCCAACATTGATATTGAGTCTGACGGCGTCTTCGCGAGCAAGCCCGCTCCAACAGGAGGACGTCGTTGTGATTGCAAAAGGCGCCAAACCCCGGCGTTTATGGCAAACTTCGCGACCATAAATGCCGGTTTTGCGACCCAGAGCCTTCGCTCGGGCCGGATCTCGGAATAAAGCGATGCCAGGTTTGCTTCCTCTGACGGGAACAGACCCTTTGTGTGTTGGTACGTCGGTGCCAATGCTTTCTGCCTGAACAGATTAGAGAAACGACCATGCATAACGTCGTCATCAGCGGCACCGGCCTGTACACCCCGGCCAACAGCATTTCCAACGAAGAGCTGGTGCAGTCTTTCAATGCTTACGTCGCGCTTTTCAACGCCGACAACGCCGATGCCATCGCCCGTGGCGAAGTCGAAGCGTTGACCGAGTCCAGCGCGGCGTTTATCGAAAAAGCTTCCGGCATCAAAAGTCGCTTCGTCATGGACAAGGACGGCATCCTTGATCCGCAACGCATGGCGCCACGCCTACCGGAGCGTTCCAACGACGAATGGTCGGTCCTCTGCCAGATGGCCATCGGCGCCGCCGAGCAAGCCTTGCAGCGCGCCGGCAAAACCGCCGCTGACATCGACGGCGTGATCGTCGCCTGCTCCAACCTGCAACGCGCCTACCCGGCCATTGCCATCGAAGTCCAGGAAGCGCTGGGCATCCAGGGTTTCGGGTTCGACATGAACGTGGCCTGCTCCTCGGCCACCTTTGGCATCCAGGCCGCCGCCAACAGCGTGCAACTGGGCCAGGCCCGGGCGATCCTGATGGTCAACCCGGAAGTCTGCACCGGTCACCTGAACTTCCGCGACCGCGACAGCCACTTCATCTTCGGCGACGCGGCGACCGCGGTGATCATCGAGCGCGCTGATCTGGCAACCTCGCAGCATCAATTCGACGTGGTGAGCACCAAACTGCTGACCAAGTTCTCCAACAATATCCGCAACAACTTCGGCTTCCTCAACCGCGCCGCGGAAGAGGGCATCGGTGCCAAGGACAAACTGTTCGTGCAGGAAGGCCGCAAGGTGTTCCGTGATGTCTGCCCGATGGTGGCCGAGCTGATTGCCAAGCACCTGGAAGAAAACCAGCTCAACGTCAGCGACGTGAAGCGCTTCTGGCTGCACCAGGCCAACCTCAGCATGAACCACCTGATCGTGAAGAAGTTGCTGGGCCGTGAAGCGACCGAGCAGGAAGCGCCGGTGATTCTCGACACTTATGCCAACACCAGTTCCGCCGGTTCGGTGATTGCGTTTCACAAGAACCAGGATGACCTGGCGGCCGGCTCGCTGGCGGTGCTCAGTTCGTTCGGCGCGGGTTATTCGATTGGTAGCGTGATTCTGCGCAAGCGCTGAAATGGTAGGAGCGAGCTTGCTCGCGAGGGTCGTCAACGATGACGCTGGGAACCTGACACTCCGCGGCGTTCTCGAAACCATCGCGAGCAAGCTCGCTCAGGTTTTAACAGGCGCAAAAAAACTCGCGCTGCCGTATCGGACGGATGATGGGGACCGATACGGCAACGCGAGTTTATGAGGACAACTCAGGCGTCCTTGCCCGAGTCTTATGGCGGCTGAATCAGAACTTGGCTTCAGCATCCAGTTGCAGGGTGTTGATCTTCGAGTCCCGCAGGGTGGCGTTGGTGTAGTCGGACTTCGCCATGAAGTACGTCGCGCCGAGGGCGAAGTTCTTGTCCAGCTCGTAGTTCACTTTCAGCTTGCTACCGCGCGAACCGGTGAAACCGTTGGCAAAGTCGGAGTCGGTGAAGGCACCGACCACGGCGTTACGCTGCACGTCGCGGTAGTTGTAGTCCACGCCGAAGCCGTAGAACTTGGTCTTCACGCCGGCCAGCCAGCCAGTGTCCTGGTCGTTGCTGGCATCTTTGTTGTTGACGATCTGACCGTACAACGACAGGGGCACCGGCAGGCCGCCGATGTCGAGCTGACCAAAGCCTTCGTACAATTTGAACTGTTCGTTCGGGGTGTTGCCGTTGGTGGCCAGTACCGATGGGATGCTGGTGCCGCCCGCGGTGATGTCGTCGTCGTTGTCGTAGCCGTAGATGCTGCCACCCAGGGTCAGTTTCAGGTTGTCGGTAATCGCGAAGCGCGCGCCCAACTGGCCGGCGTACAGGCGCAGGTCGTGCTTGAACTGCACGCCGTCGCCATCGACGTTGTCCTTGAGGGTGTAGTGGCCGGCGCTACCGAACAGTTCGGCGGTGGAACCCAGCGGGTATTTATAGGACAGGGACAGACCTTCCGGGTTGATGTCGCTATCCCAGATGATGTCGCCCATGCTCACCCATTGCTGGGGCATCTTGCCGCCAACGATGTGCAGGTTCTTGGCGAAGTCAGGGTGGTAGTCGACGTAACCCTGGTCCAGCCAGATCGACTTCTTGTCGAAGTAGTTGTCCAGACTCTGGTTGGTGGAACGCGCGTCGTCGTTGTTACCGGTGGCGATACGGATACCGGTGTCGACTTGCGGGTTGATCTCGGTGTAGGCACCCAGACGGGCACGAACGCGCTGACGATCCTGGTCGCGGTTGTTCGAAACACCGTCGTTCTTGACCGTTTCCTGACGGAAACGCACGTCACCCTTGAACTGGGTCTTGGCAGCCCACGCCAGTTTCTGGTCGAAGGTGCTCAGTTCGTTGGTTTTCTTCGCCGTCGCCGCGATCTGCTCATTGGTCTCTTGCTGAGCTTGACGGGCGATTTGCTGGTCTTTCTGATCCCGTGCCAGTTCGGCTTGCAGTTCGCTGTACTGCGCGTTGGTAATCGAACCGTTAGCCTTCAGCATGTCGAGCAGTTTGGCGTCGACTGCGGCGCTGGCCGGTACACTCATGGCCAGCAGCAGGCCGCCACACAGGGCCGCCGCAGTTTTCGTGGAAGCAAGACGCATATCAATCTCCGAAGATGAGAGAGGATGACTGAGCCATCCCAGGACACAACCGACCATTGATGGACGGAAAACAGTGGCCGGGCTAGAACCCGACGCTCTAAAAACTGGCGCCAGTATCGCGATGGTTTATGACAAAGCAGTGGCAATGTGATGGCGTCTCGATGACGGTTCGGAGCGCGAGTGAACTTTTTATCCGCAGGTCTGTCGGCGGATCGCGAGGTGTGGAAAGGACGGCGATAAGCGATACTCGCAGGGCTTTACGCCGCGAAGTGGAGAGAAGGTGATGCCGTTGCAACGTCTGGAAAAGCTGTCTGATATCGAACCGCGAAGCTGGGATGCCCTGGTGCCGGAGTGTCAGCCGTTTCTACGCCATGCTTTTCTCAGCGCTCTGGAGGACAGCGGCAGCGTCGGCCCGCATTCCGGGTGGCAGCCCGAGCATTTGTTGCACATGGAAGGTGGCCGCTTGATCGCCGCGCTGCCCAGTTACCGCAAGTGGCATTCCTACGGCGAGTACGTGTTCGATCATGCCTGGGCCGATGCTTGCGAACGCGCCGGCATCGACTATTACCCCAAGCTGCTGACTGCCGTGCCGTTCAGCCCGGTCAGCGGGCCGCGTTTGCTGGCGGCCACGGTCGAAGACGGCTTTGAGCTGCTGAAGAGCTTGCCGGGCTACCTTGAGATCGAAGAGCTCTCCAGCGCGCACATCAATTTCACCGACCCGTTCACAGACGCGGCACTGGCCGAGCAACCCGGCTGGCTGCAACGCATCGGCTGTCAGTACCACTGGCAGAATCGCGGATATCGGGACTTCCAGGACTTTCTCGACGTCCTCAGTTCGCGCAAGCGCAAGCAGATGCGCAAAGAGCGTGAGCAAGTCGCGGGGCAGGGCTTCGAATTTGAATGGCTGGAAGGCCGGCAACTGGATCAGGCGCAGTGGGATTTCGTCTATGCCTGTTACGCCAACACTTATGCGGTGCGCCGGCAACGACCTTACCTGACGCGGGAATTTTTCAGCCTGTTGGCCGAACGCATGCCGGAATCCATTCGCGTGGTGCTGGCCAGGCAGGGCTCACGGCCGGTGGCCATGGCGTTCAGCCTCGTCGGCGGCGACAGTTTTTATGGTCGTTACTGGGGCTGTCTGGCGGAGTTCGACCGCCTGCATTTCGAGACGTGTTTCTATCAAGGCATGGACTACGCGATCGCCAACGGCTTTCAGCGTTTCGATGCCGGCGCCCAGGGCGAGCACAAATTGATTCGCGGGTTTGAACCGGTGATCACCCATTCCTGGCACTACCTGCGCCATCCCGGCCTGAAAGCCGCGGTGAAGGATTTCCTGGCGCAAGAGCGCCTCGGCGTGCTGGCGTATGCCGAGGAAGCGAGGACCGCCTTGCCTTATCGACAAGGCTGATCCTCGTTTCCGGCTTACGTACCTTCCTTGCCCAGCCATCGATACGTCACGCCCCCGACCACCGCGCCCAGCAGCGGCGCGACCCAGAACATCCACAACTGCGCGATGGCCCAGCCGCCGACAATCAGCGCCGGGCCGGTACTACGGGCCGGGTTGACCGAGGTGTTGGTGACGGGGATCGAGATCAAGTGGATCAGCGTCAGGGCCAGACCGATGGCGATCGGTGCCAGCCCGGCCGGTGCGCGTTTATCGGTGGCGCCGAGGATGATCAGCACGAACATCGCCGTCATCACCAGCTCACAGACAAAGCCGGCGGCCATCGAGTATTTACCGGGTGAGTGTTCGCCATAGCCATTGGAGGCAAGGCCGGCAGAGAGGTCGAAACCTTCCTTGCCGCTCGCGATGTAGTAGATCAACGCGGCGGCGATAATGGCGCCGATCACCTGGGCGATGATGTAGGCGGGCAGTTCCCTGGCGGGGAACCGGCCTCCCACCGTCAGACCGACCGAGACAGCAGGGTTCAGATGGCAGCCGGAGATATGGCCAATGGCGAACGCCATGGTCAGCACCGTCAGACCAAACGCCAGGGCCACGCCAAGCACCCCGATTCCCAGCGGAGACGACGCGGCCAGGACCGCACTGCCGCAACCCCCCAACACCAGCCAGAACGTACCTAACAACTCAGTGACTGAACGTTTGAACAGAGACATGAGAGCGTCCTTGATAGGTTTCCTATCGAGACTGTATCGAGTTATGCATCCTGCAGATTTACGACAGGCTCATCTCCAGAACCTGCGCTGAGTACAGCACGATTGGTGCAGATTTCCAGTGCCCACAAAAAACCGCCAGGGCCCAGTATCAAAGGGCTGTGGCGGTTTTTTACGGTTCAAACCCTGTGGGAGCGAGCCGGCTCCGGGCGGCGTTCCGACGATAGCGCTGTGCCAGGCAGCATGGCCGTAGACTGGCACGCCCTCATCGCGAGCAGGCTCGCTCCCACCGATCAATCGATCCCGACGAACCCACCCGTCTGATGCTGCCACAACCGCGCATACAGCCCGCCCTGCGCCAACAACTCCGCATGGGTCCCGGTCTCGGCGATCCGGCCCTTTTCCAGCACCACCAACCGGTCCATCCGCGCAATGGTCGAGAGCCGGTGGGCAATGGCAATCACGGTTTTACCCTGCATCAGGGTTTCAAGACTTTCCTGAATCGCCGCCTCAACTTCCGAATCCAGCGCCGACGTCGCCTCGTCCATGATCAGGATCGGCGCGTCCTTGAGCAGCACCCGGGCGATGGCGATCCGCTGACGCTGGCCGCCGGAAAGCTTCACCCCGCGTTCACCGACATGGGCATCGAAACCGGTGCGTCCCTCGGCATCCGACAGCAACGGAATGAACTCATCGGCGCGAGCCTTGTGCACCGCTTCCCAGAGTTCCGCATCGGTGGCATCGGGCTTGCCGTAAAGCAGGTTGTCGCGGATCGAACGGTGCAGCAGTGACGTGTCCTGAGTAATCATGCCGATGCGCGCGCGCAGGCTTTCCTGGCCGACCTCGGCGATGTTCTGACCATCGACGAGGATCTGTCCGCCCTGCACGTCATAGAGGCGCAGCAGCAGGTTGACCAAGGTGGATTTCCCCGCACCGGACGGGCCGATCAAGCCGATTTTCTCACCGGGTTTGATCGTCAGGTTGAGGTCGCCGATGATCCCGCTTTTCTTGCCGTAGTGGAAATCCACGTGCTCGAAGCGCACTTCACCACGAGCTACCGCCAGCGGCTTGGCCGCTTCACGGTCGGTGACGCTCACCGGTTGTGAGATGGTCTGCAAACCGTCCTGAACCATGCCGATGTTTTCGAAGATCCCGGTGACCACCCACATGATCCAGCCCGACATGTTGACGATGCGAATCACCAGGCCAGTGGCCAGGGCGATGGCGCCGACCGTGATCAGCGACTGCGTCCACAGCCACAACGCCAGACCGGTGGTGGTGACAATCAGCAAGCCGTTCATGCTGGTGATGACCACGTCCATGCTGGTGACCACACGGCCGGCCAGTTGGGCTTTCACGGTCTGCTCTTCGATAGCTTCCTTGGCGTATTGCTGTTCGAAATTGGTGTGGGCGAACAGCTTCAGCGTGGTGATGTTGGTGTAGCCATCAACGATCCGACCCATGAGCTTGGAACGCGCATCCGAGGACACCACCGAGCGCTCTTTCACCCGCGGCACGAAGTAGTAGAGCGCGCCGATGTAGGCGGCGATCCAGGTCAGCAACGGAATCATCAGGCGCCAGTCGGCTTCGGCGAACAGCACCAGCGAACTGATCGCGTAGATCAGCACGTGCCAGAGCGCATCCACTGCCTGCACGGCGGAGTCGCGCAACGAGTTGCCGGTCTGCATGATGCGCTGGGCGATACGTCCGGCGAAGTCGTTCTGGAAGAAATTCAGGCTTTGCTTGAGCACGTAGCTGTGGTTTTGCCAGCGGATCAGGCTGGTCATGCTCGGGCTCAGGGTCTGGTGCACCAGCAGGTCATGCAGGCCCACGAACACCGGGCGCAGGACCAGCGCCACCACCGCCATCCAGGCCAGTTCGATGCCGTGGTCCTTGAAGAAATTGACGTTCGGCGTGCCCTGGGCCAGGTCGATGATGCGGCTCAGGTAGCTGAACAGCGCCACTTCGATCAGCGCGCCGAACAGGCCGACGGTCAGCAGGGCGGCGAAGCTTGGCCAGACCTGCTTGAGGTAATAGGTATAGAAGGGCCAGACGCGGTCGGGCGGAGCCGCCGTCGGGGCGTCGCGGAATACGTCGATCAGTTGTTCAAAACGGCGATAAAGCATCGGATCTCCGCCCGCGTACGGGCTCTTCTTTAAACGCTATGAGCGGCGCCGAAGGTCGACGGCCGCTCAACATCCCTGTGCGTGTGAGTCTCAGTCGATGCGCTTGGCCGACTTGATGTACACAGGGTCGGCAGGCACGTCTTTCATGCCGCCGCGGGTGGTGGTCGACGAGTTGACGATGACGTCCACGACATCCATGCCTTTCACGACTTTACCGAAGACAGCATAGCCGTCGCCCTGGTCCAGGAAGTCGTTGTCCTTGACGTTGATGAAGAACTGGCTGGTGGCCGAATCAGGCACGGAAGTACGGGCCATGGACAGGGTGCCACGGACGTTGTGCAGACCGTTTTTCGACTCGTTCTTGATCGGTGCCTTGGTGTCTTTTTGCTGCATGGTTTGAGTGAAACCACCGCCCTGGACCATGAAACCCGGGATCACGCGGTGGAAAATCGTGTTGTTGTAAAAGCCGCTGTCGACGTACTCAAGAAAGTTCTTGGTACTGATCGGCGCCTTGACCGGGTCCAGTTCGATTTCGATCTGGCCGTTGGTGGTCTCCAGCAGCACGTGCGGCGCCTTGGCCGGCGTGGCGGCCATCAGGTTGGCGGCAAACAGAACGGAGCCGGCGACGAGGGCGATTTTTTTCAGCATGGGTCAGTGATCCTGAGTGTGGTGGTGTCGACTGCGGTGAGAAACTCGAGCAGGGTTTGGTTGAAGCGTTCGGGTTGATCCAGCGGGGTGGCGTGGCGCGAATCGGCGATCACCACCAGCCGCGCATCGGGCAGCAGTTTTACGTAGGTCTCTTTCAGCGCCACCGGTGTGTAGTCGCGGTCGGCGCTGACGATGAGGGTTGGACAGGACACTTTGGAAAGTCGTTCCTGAACGCCCCAGCCAACGATCGCATCGAAGCTGGCGAGATAAGCACGTTTGTCATTTTTTGCCCAGCGCTCGGCCATCTTTTGACGCAACTCGGCCTGTTCCGGCTTGGGAAACAATTTGCCGCCCAAGGCTTTGCCGATGGTGCCCAGACTCAACACGCGCATCAGGCTCCAGCGCTTGAACCACTGCCAATAATCGTCGCGGCTACGCAGCTTGACCTCGGGCGCGCTGTTGACGATGCACAGGCTTTTGAGCAGTTGCGGCTGATCCACCGCCAGTTGAAAACCAATCATGCCGCCCATGGAAAGCCCGACGTAATGGGTCGGGCCCAGGTTCAAATGCTCGACCAGCGCGACCAGGTCGGCGCTGAAGCCGGCGATGCTGTAGCGCTCGCGGGGCTTGTCCGAGCGCCCGTGGCCGCGCACATCCGGCACGATCACCCGATAGCGCGCGGACAGTGCGGGGATCTGCTTCTCCCAGTCCAGGGTGCTGGAACCCAGGCCGTGGACCAGCAGCAACGGGGTGCCGTGACCATATTCCTCATAGTGCAGGTTGCAACCTTCATGTTCGAAATAGGCCATGGGTTCACTCCGTGTCAGGCTTGTTCAGGGGCGGCGAAGGGCGCATCCAGCGGCGCGGTGTCGAAGGTGCGCAGCAGTTCGATAAGGATTTGCGTCGCCGGGCCCAGCGGTTTGTCCTTGTTCGAATACAGGTAGAAGCTCGGGTTACGGCTACCGCCCTGATCCAACGGTAGCAGCTTGAGCGTGCCTTCCCTGAGTTCCCGTTCGATCATGTGCCGGGGCAACCAGGCGAAACCCAGCCCGCTGCTGACAAAGGTCGCGGCGGTGGCCAGGCTGCCGACGGTCCAGCGCTGTTCGGCGCCGAGCCAGCCAACATCCCGTGGCTGCTGGCGGCCGGAGTCGCGGATCACCACTTGCATCTGGCTTTCCAGGTCCTGGAAATTCAGTTCACGGTTCAGCCGGTGCAAGGCGTGTTCGGGATGGGCGACGGCGACGAACTCGACGTCACTCAATTCCGCGCCCAGGTAGCCCGGAATGCTGAAACCGGTGATCGCCAGATCGGCCACGCCTTCGAGCAGGACTTCTTCCACGCCCGACAGTACTTCTTCGCGCAGACGCACCCGGCAGCCGCGGCTTTGCGGCATGAATGCGGTCAAGGCGCGGACGAGGCGAGCGCTCGGGTAAGCGGCGTCGACCACCAGTCGCACTTCCGCCTCCCAGCCTTGCTCCATGTGATGGGCCAGGTCTTCCAGCTGGCTGGCCTGTTTGACCAGTTGCCGGGAACGGCGCAGCAGCACGCCGCCGGCTTCGGTCAATACGGCTTTGCGACCGTCGATGCGCAGCAGCGGCACGCCGAGCTGATCCTGCATGCGGGCCACGGTGTAGCTGACTGACGATTGCGAGCGGTGCAGCGCTTCGGCGGCCTGGGCGAAACCGCCGTGGTCGACCACGGCCTGCAACGTTCGCCATTGATCAAGGGTCACGCGGGGCGCTTTCATGTTGAGCTCCTCTTGTCCTAAGCTGGCGGTCCTTATTGGAGACTGCCGAATGAAAAAATTCTGTTGCGTAGTTTTAGCAATGTTGCCGTTGACCGCGTTTGCTTACCCGATCGATGTACAGAAACAGTTGAACGGCTTGAGCATCGACTACAACGCGTTTGACACCGATACCGACATCGCCTCCATTCAAGTGAACAACTACGGCAGCACCGATGCCACCTGCAAGGTGGTGTTCAACAACGGTCCGGAAGCACCGCGCACCCGCAACATCGACGTAGCGGCCGGCAAGCACAAAACGGCCACCGCCAAGTTCAGCCGGACCATCATCAAGATGCGTATCAACCTGACGTGCACCCCGAAATAAGCTTCAGGATCCTGTGGAGCGGGCTTGCTCGCGAAAGCGATGTGCCATGCAGCAATAGAGATGTCCGACACGCCGCTTTCGCGAGCAAGCCCGCTCCCACATCGTGTATGTTCAGCTTATAAACGAATTTATTGATGGGTTGTAGCAGTTATTTGCGCTTTTTCATCGATAGGACTCTGTTTAATCTCCACTCCATCGACTTACAGCCTTCTCAGATGGAGCCTACATCCCATGTCCCGCGTTCTGATCATCGAAAGCAGCGCCCGTCAGCAAGACTCGGTTTCCCGTCAGCTGACCCAGACCTTCATCAACCAGTGGAAAGCCGCGCACCCCAACGACCAGATCACCATGCGTGATCTCGCCGTCAACCCGGTGCCGCACCTGGACATCAACCTGCTGGGTGGCTGGATGAAACCCGCCGAGCAACGCAACGACATCGAGCAGGCATCCCTGGAACGCTCGAATCAGTTGACTGATGAACTGCTGGCCGCCGACGTTTTGGTCATGGCCGCACCGATGTACAACTTTGCGATTCCGAGCACGCTGAAAGCCTGGCTCGACCACGTATTGCGTGCCGGCGTGACCTTCAAGTACACCGACACCGGCCCGCAAGGCCTGCTCAGCGGCAAGCGTGCCTACGTGTTGACAGCGCGCGGCGGGATCTACGCCGGCAGCACCGCCGATCACCAGGAACCCTACCTGCGCCAGGTCATGGGCTTCATCGGCATCCACGACGTGACCTTCATTCATGCCGAAGGCCTGAACCTGGGCGGCGACTTCCACGAGAAGGGCCTGAACCAGGCCAACGCCAAGCTTTCCCAGGTGGCCTGAGGCTTTAATCGCCAGATAATCCCTTGATGTTCAAGTGACCTGGCGCAACGCCTTCAAGGCTTTACGCGCACCGAACCTCCCTTTGCACTTGTTGCTCCTGAGTGCTGTAGCCCGATTGAACGCTTTAGCGAGATCGGGCTTTTTTTTGCCCGGGATTTACTGAATCCGGCCCCCTGTAGGAGCCAGCTTGCTGGCGATGGACTCGAGTACGCCGCGTTGTATCAGTTCGGTCGCGTTATCGTTAACGACCATCGCCAGCAAGCTGGCTCCTACAGGGATCCGGGTGTCCTCGCGATCGTCGGCAAAACCCGCTATCGTCGCCGCCATTCGAAATGAGGCGACCATGGGCTATCTACTTTTTGTCACGCTGATCCAGGCGTTTTCCTTCAGTCTGATCGGCGAATACCTGGCCGGTCATGTCGACAGTTACTTCGCGGTGCTGGTGCGGGTGCTGCTGGCGGGGCTGGTGTTTATTCCGCTGACACGCTGGCGTTCGGTGGAACCGGCGTTCATGCGCGGCATGCTGCTGATCGGCGCGTTGCAGTTCGGTGTGACGTACGTCTGCCTGTACCTGAGCTTCCGGGTGTTGACGGTGCCGGAAGTGTTGCTGTTCACCATCCTCACGCCATTGCACGTGACGCTGATCGAAGACGCCCTCAACCGGCGCTTCAACCCGTGGGCGCTGGTCGCCGCACTCGTAGCGGTGGCGGGCGCGGCGGTGATTCGTTATGACCGGATCAACCCGGATTTCTTCATGGGTTTCCTGTTGCTTCAGCTTGCCAACTTCACCTACGCCGCCGGGCAGGTGCTTTACAAGCATCTGGTGGCGCGTCATCCGAGCGACCTGCCGCATTACCGGCGCTTCGGCTATTTCTACCTGGGCGCCCTGGCGGTGGCGTTGCCGGCGTTTCTGCTGTTCGGCAAACAGAATTTCCTGCCCGAAGCGCCGTTGCAATGGGGCGTGCTGGTGTTCCTCGGCCTGGTCTCGACCGCGTTGGGGTTGTATTGGTGGAACAAGGGCGCGTGCCTGGTGAACGGCGGGACGCTGGCGGTGATGAACAACCTGCATGTGCCGGTGGGGTTGCTGATCAATCTGTTGATCTGGAATCAGCATGAAGAGCTGGGGCGGTTGTTCCTGGGGGGATCGGTGATTCTGGCGGCGGTGTGGATCAGCCGGTTGGGCCTGCGCAAACCTCTGCCGGTCCACTGACCCTGTGAGAGCGACCTTGCTCGCGAATACGGAGTGTCAAACAAATCTCGACTGACACGACGCCTTCGCGGGCAAGCTCGTTCCCACGTGGGGATGCGGTGTTACATGAACTGTTTTTCGGATTCCGCAAGGTGGCTCGCGCCCAGCACCGCTGGCAACAACCCGGCCCGCAAATCTCCGCCACTTGGCTGCTGATAAAGGCTCAAGCCGAACTCCGGCAGCACCGCCAGCAGGTAATCGAAAATATCCCCCTGAATCCGCTCGTAATCCGCCCACGCCGTGGTGCGGGTGAAACAGTAGATCTCCAGCGGAATCCCCTGAGCGGTGGTTTGCATCTGCCGCACCATGCAGGTCATGTTCGGCTGGATCTCCGGGTGGCTTTTCAAATAGGCCAACGCATAGGCGCGAAAGGTGCCGATATTGGTCATGCGCCGACGGTTGGCCGACATGGCCGCCACGTTGCCCTGGGCCTCGTTCCAGGCTTTGAGCTCGGCCTGTTTGCGGCTGATGTAGTCGGTCAGCAGGTGCACCTGTGAGAGTTTCTGCTCTTCGTCGTCACGGATGAAGCGAACGCCGCTGGCATCGATAAACAGGCTGCGCTTGATCCGTCGTCCACCGGACTGCTGCATACCGCGCCAGTTCTTGAAGGATTCGGACATCAGGCGCCACGTCGGGATCGACACGATCGTCTTGTCAAAGTTCTGCACCTTGACCGTGTGTAGCGTGATGTCCACCACATCGCCGTCGGCGCCGACCTGCGGCATCTCGATCCAGTCGCCGACCCGCAACATGTCGTTGCTGGTCAGCTGCACGCTGGCGACGAATGACAACAGCGTGTCCTTGTAGACCAACAGGATCACCGCCGACATGGCGCCAAGCCCCGACAGCAGCAACAGCGGCGAGCGGTCGATCAGGGTGGCGACGATGATGATCGCACCGAACACGTACAAGACCATTTTCGCCAGTTGCACGTAGCGTTTGATCGAGCGGGTGCGGGCGTGCTCGGTACGCGCGTAAATGTCGAGCAGCGCACTGAGCAGGGCGCTCAGGGCCAGGACCAGGAACAAAATGGTGAACGCCAGCGCGACGTTGCCAAGGAACAGCGTCGCGGTCTTGCTCAACTCCGGCACCAGGTGCAGGCCGAACTGGATCACCAGCGACGGCGTCATCTGCGCCAGACGATGAAACACCTTGTTCTGCCGGAAGTCGTTGACCCAGTGCAAGGCCGGCTGGCGGGCGAGCATCTTGGTCGCGTGCAGGATCAGGTAACGTGCCACTCGTCCGAGGGCCAGCGCCACCACCAGCAATAGCAGGAGCCCGAGGCTGGAATGCAGGAGCGGGTGCTGGTCGAGCGCACCCCATAGGTCTTGGATGTTGAGCCAGAGCTGTTGGATATCCATGGGTAAAACCGGTTCTTCTGTAGGACGCGTCGGGGCGATTAGAGCATTTAAGCTGCTTTGGATGACGTTTGAGGACAAAAGACGCAACAAAAAAGCCACTGTTTACGGTCGTTTGTACAAAGAAACTCGGCCTCGGCGCTCGAAACCGGTAACCTATGCAGCTGTTTTTTTGCATTTCTTCGAGGTAGCACCCGTGTTTTCCCAATTCGCCCTGCACGAACGCCTGCTCAAAGCCGTGGCCGAGCTTAAATTTGTCGAGCCAACGCCTGTGCAAGCAGCGGCTATTCCGCTGGCGCTCCAAGGGCGTGACCTGCGGGTGACAGCGCAAACCGGCAGCGGCAAGACCGCGGCGTTCGTTTTGCCAATCCTCCACCGCCTGATCGGCCCGGCGAAAATCCGCGTCAGCATCAAGACCCTGATCCTGCTGCCGACCCGCGAACTGGCCCAGCAGACCATCAAGGAAGTCGAGCGCTTCGCCCAGTTCACCTTCATCAAGTCCGGGCTGATCACCGGTGGTGAAGACTTCAAGGTCCAGGCCGCCATGCTGCGCAAGGTGCCGGACATCCTGATCGGTACGCCGGGGCGAATGATCGAGCAACTGAACGCCGGCAACCTGGACCTCAAGGAAGTAGAAGTCCTGGTCCTCGACGAAGCCGACCGCATGCTCGACATGGGGTTTGCCGAAGACGTCCAGCGCCTGGTGGAAGAGTGCAGCAACCGCCAGCAGACCATGCTGTTCTCCGCCACGACGGGTGGCTCGGGCCTGCGCGAGATGGTCGCCAAGGTTCTGAACAACCCGGAACACCTGCAGTTGAACAACGTCAGCGATCTGAATGCGACCACCCGTCAGCAAATCATCACCGCTGATCACAACCAGCACAAAGAGCAGATCGTGAACTGGCTGCTGGCTAACGAGACCTATCAGAAGGCCATCGTGTTCACCAACACCCGGGCTATGGCCGACCGCATCTACGGTCGTCTGGTCGCGCAAGAATACAAAGCGTTCGTCCTGCACGGTGAAAAGGACCAGAAAGACCGCAAACTGGCGATCGATCGCCTGAAGCAGGGCGGCGTGAAAATCCTCGTCGCCACCGACGTTGCCGCCCGCGGCCTCGACGTGGAAGGTCTGGACCTGGTGATCAATTTCGACATGCCGCGCAGCGGCGACGAATACGTGCACCGTATCGGCCGCACCGGTCGCGCCGGCAACGATGGCCTGGCCATCTCGCTGATCTGCCACGGCGACTGGAACCTGATGTCGAGCATCGAGCGCTACCTCAAGCAGAGCTTCGAGCGCCGCACCATCAAGGAAGTCAAAGGCACTTACGGTGGACCGAAGAAGGTCAAGGCCTCGGGCAAAGCCGTTGGCGTGAAGAAGAAAAAGGTCGACGCCAAGGGCGACAAGAAGAAAACCGGCGCCAAGGCCCCAACCAAACGCAAAATCGCCAACCGCCCCAAGACCGACGCCCTGTCGCTGGTCAGCAAGGACGGCATGGCGCCGCTCAAGCGCCGCAAGCCGGAAGCGCCGGCTGCTGAATAAAACGCCGTAGCGACCGCACAAAAAAACCGGACCCAGGTCCGGTTTTTTTACGTCCATCAGTCGCTACGCGAACCGCGGTTGGCACTGGCTTGTCAGCATCGGCGGCCTCAACGTATGACGGAAATCGACCCCAGCGCCAACGCGGCTAACAACATCACGCCCACCGTTCCTACCGTCCACTTCAGGGTCATGCGCTGGTTATCGCCATAATCCAGATCCAGCAATCCGCACAGCAAATACGTTGACGCCACCAGCGGGCTAAGCAAATGCACCGGTTGGCCAATCAGCCCGGCAATCGCCATTTCCTTGCCGCTGATGCCGTAATGGCTGGCGGTTTCGGCGAGGATCGGCAACACGCCGAAGTAGAACGCATCGTTGGTCAGTACATAAGTGAACGGCATGCTAAGAAAAGCTGTGATGATCGACATCGAACTGCCGGCCCATTCCGGGATGATGTGAATCAGGCTTTCGGAAATGGCCTTGGTCATGCCGGTGCCGCCCATGATGCCGACGAAAATCCCCGCCGCGAAAATCAGCAAGGTCACCGCCATGACGTTGTCGGCGTGCCGCGCGATCACCGCTTTCTGATCTTTCAGATTCGGGAAGTTCACCACCAGGCCGATGCCGAAGGCCAGCATGAACAGCACGGCGGGAGGCATGACGGCGAGCATCATCATCGCGATCAGGGCGACGGTCAGCGCGGCGTTGAACAGAAAGCGCCAGTCGTTCAGGCGAAACTCGGTGAAGTGCTCCAGCCCTTCGTTGCTACCGAGTTGCACGACGCCCAATCGACGCCGCTCCAGTCGGCCCAGGTACAGCGCAACGAGGATCACCCACACCAGCCCGATGGCCATCAACGGCAGCATTGCCACGAACAGCTCGGTGATGTCTACCTTCATGGCGCTGGCGGCCCGTGAAAACGGCCCGGCCCACGGCAGGATATTCATTACGCCGATGGCCAGCAGCAACACCGTGGCCATGACTTGCAGGCGCACGCCGGTGCGGCGGTACAGCGGCAACAGCGCCGCGCAGGTGATGATGTAAGTGGTGGCGCCATCGCCGTCCAGACCGACGCAAATCCCGAGGATTGCCGTGCCGAGAACGATTTTCTGCGGATCGCCTTTCACGGCCTTGAGGATCAGTTTGACCAGCGGATTGAACAACCCCGCATCGGTCATCATGCAGAAATACAGGATCGCAAAGGTCAGCATCACCCCGGTGGGCGCCAGCATTTTCAGGCCATCGAACATCATCGGCCCCAACGTCGCGGAATAGCCGGCCAGGCAGGCAAAGGCGACGGGGACCAACAACAGCGCAACCAGCGGCGACAGGCGTTTGCTCATGACCAGGTACATGAAGCACGTGATCATCGAATAGCTGAGTAGGGTCAGCATGGTTTCCCTCGTTTTTTATAGGTTTTGTCCGGGTGTGACGGCGGGCGAAAGCAGCGCTTGTCGTCTTTATCGTTCTGTTAGACAGAACACCATTCCTTTTGATGGAACAACTTTCCGACCAATTTTTTATGCTGTCAAGTGTTTGTCCGTTCGTTGACAAGGGCTTGAAACTCAATGGATACTAAAAACAGAACAATATTCTGTCAGATAGAACGTATAGTGAGGTGCTCGAAAACACGGGGCCTCGTGGCGTTTCAGGAGGGCTGGTGATGGGTCATTCGAACGAAATCGACATTCTGGTCAGCGAGGTCGGGCCCCGTGACGGGCTGCAAAGTGTCTCGGCCACCATGCCGACCGAGCTGAAACTGAAATGGATCGCAGCGCTGGCGGAGGCCGGTGTGCGAGAAATCGAAGTGGGCTCGTTTGTGTCGCCCAAACTGCTGCCGCAGATGGCCGATGCCGCCGCCGTGGTGGCCTATGCGCGGACCTTGCCCAACCTGTTCGTGACCGCGCTGGTGCCGAATCTCAAAGGCGCGGAAGCGGCTTTCAGGGCGGGCGTGCAGAAAATCACCCTGCCTATTTCGGTGAGTGAACCGCATTCCCTGGCCAACATCCGCAAAACTCATGTCGAGGTCTACCAAGAGGTGCGCAACGTCGTTGCCTTGCGCAACGAGCTGTATCCGCACGTCGAGATCGAGGCCGGGTTGTCGACGGTGTTCGGTTGCACGATCCAGGGCGAAGTACCGGACGACGACACCTTGCGCTTGGCCACGATCATGGCCGAGTTGGGGGTCAATGAAGTGGGGCTGGCCGACACCGTCGGTTATGCCAACCCGACGCAGGTCCGGCGCCTGTTCACCCGGTTGCGCCAGGAACTGGCGGGCGTTGCCGGCAGTGCGCATTTTCACAATACCCGCGGTCAGGGCCTGGCCAACGTGCTGGCGGCGCTGGACGTGGGGGTGACCACCATCGATGCGTCCCAGGGCGGAATCGGTGGTTGCCCGTATGCACCGGGCGCGTCGGGCAACATCGTTACCGAAGACCTGGTGTACCTGCTCGAATCCATGGGCCTGCGCACCGGCATCGACATCGAGCGGCTGGTGAAGGCGCGCGAATGGCTGCGCATGGGTCTGCCAGGGGAGCCGCTGTACGGCTTCATCCCGGATGCCGGCGTGGGCAAGAATTTTCACTATGCAAAGAAGGCGGTATGAACATGAGCCCCAGCCAACCACAAAAGCCGTTGCCGCTGGCCGGTATCCGGGTGATAGAGTTTGTCCATATGGTCATGGGCCCGACCTGCGGCCTGGTGCTGGCCGACCTGGGGGCGGAGGTGATCAAGGTCGAGCCGACCCCGGCGGGTGACAACACCCGGCGCCTGATGGGCTCCGGCGCGGGTTACTGGATCACCTATAACCGCAACAAGAAAAGCTTCGCCGTCGACCTGAAAACCCCTGAAGGCATCGCGGCGGTCAAGAAGCTGATCGCCACCGCCGACGTGGTCACCGAGAACTTCCGGCCGGGCACCATGGAAAAACTCGGCCTGGGTTATGCGGATGTCAAAGCGATCAAGCCGGATGTTATTTACAGTTCCATGAAAGGTTTCCTGCCCGGCCCGTACGAACATCGTACGGCGCTGGACGAAGTGGTGCAGATGATGACGGGCCTGGCCTACATGACCGGCCCGGTCGGCCAGCCGCTGCGCGCCGGGGCGTCGGTCAACGACGTGATGGGCGGGATGTTCAGCGCGATTTCGATTCTCGCGGCATTGTTGCAACGTACGCAAAGCGCTCAGGGCCAGTTCGTACAGACCGGCCTGTTCGAGAACTCGGCGTTCCTGGTGGCCCAGCACATGATGCAGAACGTAGTTACCGGCACACCTGCGGCGCCGATGCCGAGCCGGGTTTCCGCTTGGGCTATCTACGATGTTTTCAAGTGTGCCGGTGACGAGCAGATCTTTCTCGGTGTGGTCAGCGACAGCCAGTGGAAAAGCTTTTGTGAGGTGTTCGGCTTCGATGCCTTCGGCAACGATCCGCAGCTGGCCGGTAACAATCAGCGGGTCGCGGCGCGCAAGGTGATCCTGCCGCAAGTTCGCGAATGCCTGGCGCGCATGAGCAAAGTGCAAGTCATGGCGCTGTGCGAAAAGGCCGGACTGCCGTTTTCACCCATCCAGCGCCCGCAGGATATGTTCGACGATAAACACCTGAATGAGTCGGGCGGGATGGCCCAGGTCACCTTGCCAGACGGCCAGTCAGTCAAGGTGCCCATGTTGCCATTCGAAATGGACGGGCAACGCTTTGGTACACGATTGAATGTGCCGGCGTTGGGCAGTCATTCCGACGAATTGTTGGCCGAGCTGGGTTACACCGAGGCCGATATCGATGCACTGCACTGCGCGGGTGTCATCCGGTCCGAGGCGTGAAGGGTGGTCGCCTGTTCGTTCAACGGTTAAGGTAGCCGCTGCGCAGCCCGGTGCTGACGCCGTCCTGAAGTTTTGTCACGAGCGAACATGAACACACAATCTCCAGCGGAAGACGAACCTTCCTCACCATCTGCCGAAGGGGGCGTGGCGGCCGTGGATCGCGCCTTCGCGATCCTCTCGGCATTCGATGTAGGCAGCAACAGCCTGCCGCTGGCGGAAATCGCCCGGCGCACCGGCCTCTATAAGAGCACCATCCTGCGCTTGATGAGTTCACTGGAACGCGCCGGGTTCATCCGCCGCCTCGGCGATGGACAATACGCCGTTGGTCCCGAACCGTTGCGGTTGGCGCAGGTGTACCAGACCTCTTTCCGTCTGCGGGATGTGATCTATCCGCTGCTGGAATCCTTGTCCGAAGCAAGCGGTGAAACTTCTTCTTTTTACGTCCGGGAAAACGACAGCCGTGTGGTGTTGTTTCGTGTCGAGCCGAAGCGAGCGGTGCGTGTTTCCTTGCATGAAGGTGCACGATTTCCACTCAGTGCCGGGGCATCGGGAAAAGTCCTACGGGCGTTTGGGGCAATGTCCGATCCGAACCTTGGCGCGATTCGCGAACAGCTGTGGGCGACGTCCTTCGGCGAACGGGATCCGGAAACGGCATCGGTCTCGGTGCCCGTATTCAATGCCGCATTTGACTTGACCGGGGCGCTGACCTTGTCCGGCCCGGCTGAGCGATTCAGCCAGGAAAAGGTGACTACTGCGTGCGGGATGTTACTCGATGCCGCGGCCAGGGCGACCGTCGCGCTAGGCGGGGACAACCGGGAATTGCTCAAAGCCGCCGAACGCATCACGTGAGCACATCAGAATCCCTGTAGGGGCTGGCTTGCCGGCGATGGCGTCATCAAGAACATCGTCCCGTCCGACATTTTTCGCCAGCAGGCTGGCTCCTACACAAATCAGCTTTCGGCTTTTTTATCCGCCGTGTCCAATTCCTTCATACGCTGGTCGATCAGCTGACATTTGTCCGGCAAATCTGCGCTGGCCGTCCCCAGGTCCATCTTCTGCAACTCATCGTTGATTTCCTTGGCCTTCTTCGGGTTCTGCTCGGTGAGCTTGGCCACTTCCTTGGCCAGTTGTTCGCGTTTGACGTTGGCTTCCTCGGGCGTGCAGGCCAAGGCGGGGAGCGCGCAAGCGAGGGTGGCGGCGAGAGTGAGTTTCAGCAGGATTTTCATAAACGGGCCTCGGTTCCGGTTAAGGCGGTTACCCGGTTGAGGGGTGTGAACGGAGGAAAGTTCATCGTGCCGGTTGGTTTTGTTCGGGGCATGCGCCGATTGCGCACCTGCCAATTGACTGGAAAATGGCGCCAAATTACTATGCCGCCATCGTTTTGATATCACTCCGAATTCAGGGATAGAACATGCTGTCCAGAGCTGTCACGGCAGGCCTTCTATTGGCATTGACCGGTTGCACCAACATCACTGTCGAGCCTGTGGGGCCGCAATACAAAATCACCAGGCTTTGCATTGAAGAGAATCCGAAAGTGGTGGTGGGCGACTTCGTCGATGGGCTCCAGACACTGTTGCGCAAGCACCATATCGAAAGCCAGCTTTACGCGGCGCCCCTTCCGGGCAACTGCGAATATCGCCTGACCTATACCGCGATCCGTTCCTGGGACTTCTCCGCGTACTTGTCCGATGCCAGCGTCCGGCTATTCAAGGGCGATCAGCAAATCGGCTTCGGTCAATACCACCTGGCGGGCGAGGGCGGCTTTGATCCGTCGAAGGTGGCGTCGGTCGAGGAAAAAATGGGGCCGGTGATCAATCAGTTATTGGGGCAAAAGCAATGAGCGCAGCGTTGAAAAGTATCCCGGCCCTGTTGCTCATGCTGTTGTTGGCCGGCTGTGGCCACACCCGTTCCAGCCAGCCGTATTTCGAACCGCCGACACCGCCTCAGGGCAAGGCGCTGGTTTACATGATGCGGACCCAGGTCATTCAAGGCAGTTTTTATGACAGTGTGTTCAGCATCAATGACAGTGCGGTGGTCGGGCTCAATGAGCAGACTTATTCCTGGGTGCTGGTAAGTCCGGGTCTGCACAAGGTGTCCGCCGGGCAGCATCCGCATCCTCGAAACGTCTTTCTGAACCTGTCGGTCGAGCCGGGGAAAGAGTATTTCGTTGAGTACACCCAGGAGAACATGGTTGAAATGGTTCGGGTGCGGGATGCGAAAGAAGGCAAGGCGATGGTGAAGCGCTATTCGTATATACCGGTAAAGTAGCGGCGTTGATTTCAGCGACGGAAACGGGCGACCTTTGGGTCGCCCGTTTTCGTTTCATCGCGAGGTGGCCTATTCGCCGTGACAGCAGCTCGAGGGCGCTTTGTCTTCATACCGATCGTGATGTTTTACCCAATCCATGATGTCCTCTCTTCGCTGAACGGCTGCGTGCGTTGCCGGTCACAACTTATGAAGGCCATCACACTCACGGGCTTTGGAGGTTGAAAGGATGACGACTTATAACTGGGATTTGATCGAGCGCCTGCTGCACGAAGTGCAAAACGGAGCTGCCAGCTTCACGCCACGGCCCTATGCCGAGCAGTACGCAGCGGAGAAAGCCACGGAAGGTGAGCAGACTGAAAACCTCGACCATCTGAAAGCGGTGGCGGGCGAGTACGAGAAGTTACTGCTGGAGCGCGGATTTATCGAGCCTCGACCTGAAGAGCAGGGTGGCAGCGGTTCCAACTACATCCTGACGTTGCGAGGTTCGAGTTTGTTGAGCCTGATCGACAGCAGCATTCCGGGTAACGATCATCCACGGCAAGTGCTGGATGAGCAGGAAGATGCGCTGGATGAAGTGACGTTCGATGAAGTGGCGTCCAAGGCGCAGATAGCCTGACGAACCCTGTTACCAGTGTGGGAGCAAGCCTGCTCCCACACTGTTGCGTATGCCTTAGCTTTGTTTCACCGCTTTCAGACACTTCAAGTCATTGAAGTCCTTGCGCACCCCTTCGATTTTCTTCAGCAACCGCTCGCGTTGGGTCGGCGTGCTTTCGGCCATCAAATCCACGAACAGGCTTCGCGCCTGTGCTTCGGTGTTGGCATAGGCCTTACGGTACTCGGGCGTCCATAAACTCTCGCGATTCACCAATAGCGTCTCTATGCGCTGTGGGAATTCCGGACTCTGGCGCTGCGCAACCGCCGCACTGAACTGTTTCTGCCAATGCACGCGGTTGGCTATCCATTGCGTGTTCTGATCGCCCAAGGCGTTGGACCAGGCGACAATCCGTTGTTGCTGGGTCGGGCTGAGCGGGCCGAGCCAGTCATTCAGGCGCTTCTGCATGCGCTCGCCGCGCTCCTTGATCTGCTGGTCGAGCGGCGGTTGCAGGTATTCCTGCTGGCGTTTGCGCTGGTCTTTGGCGAAGGCGTCGTTCATCTCCGCCACTTGCTTGTCGTCCAGTCCCTGCAACAATTCGATGGCCGATGGCGTGATTTCCCGCGCGGTCTGGGCAATCGCTTGCTTGGCTTCCTGGGTGCGGGTTTGCAGGGCGGCGTCGGTGACCTGGTTGGTCTCCACCATCGTTTGCAGGCGGTCCAGCCAGTCGAGGTAACCCGGCAGTTGCGTCGTGCAGTGCCAGCTCAGGTGTTCCTTGAGGCGCTCGTTGAACCAGCCTTTCTGTTCGCCGTTCATGTCCAGGTAATCGCTGAGCGTCCACGGAATGATCACGTCGAGGTTGCGATAGGCCAGGCCCATGCGACTGCAAGCGCCGAGGGCGAGACTGAGGGTGAGGATGACGGCGACACACTTTAACCAGCGCGACATGGGCGGGTCCTTGCGAAAAGCGTAGGTTTTCATGTGAACGCAGGATGAGCCTGCCAGTTCAGCCAATCAATAGAAGGCGCGTTCGGCCTTGAGGGTGACCAGGCCGTCGCACTGGCTGTTGTGTCCGGAATAGGCGGAGCAATCGCTGCCGCTAAGGCTCGAGTCGCTGTAGATCAGGTTCAGGTCTATGCCCATGAACGGCCGGGAAAGGGTCAGCGACCAGTCGGTGAAACTGCCTACGTAGCCACCGTCCACCGACACTGGTGTGTTGAGCTGGTGGGTCGTGTATTTCATGCTGATGCCGATGCCGAACGGCTGGTTACCGCCAAGGTCGGCGAACACGGTGCTGTTCTGTTTGTCCGGGTCGTTGCTGAATGCGGCGCCGAAACGGCTGCCCAGCAGGGTCAGGCCGCCGAACAGTTCCTGGGTGTCGAGGGTGTCCACTTTCGGGTAACTGTAATGGATCATCCCGACTTCGTAGCCGAGGGTTTGGTCGAAGGGTTGTTTAAAACCCACGTAGGAATCGACTTCGAGGTTGTTCCCCGGACTCAATCCCATGCTGGGCGACCATTGGCCGAAGTAGAAGCCGCTGTCGTGGGTCAGGTCCAGGCCACCATGGAAAGACCCGGTGGTCGAAGGTTTGACCAGCCCCTGGGCCATGCTGCGGCTTGGGGTGGTGCCGAGTTTGAGGTCGAAGTCCCCCAGTTCGCGCTGGAAGATTTGCGCATTGGCGAGCGAACACCACAGCAGGCTGGCGAGTACAACGAATAAAGGCTTGAGCATGCGTCACTCCATGAACAGCGAGGCGCAGGACAAAAACCTGCTGAAACGCTTGATCTAGACGTGTGCAAGCATACCGGCGAATGCTCGGCATCGAGGGCCGTTCGTCGATTTTTGAAATATTGATGGTTTGGCGGGTGTTTCAGGAGGGGTTCCAGTCCAAGCGCTTCGAAGCTCAAAGCGCTTAGGGACCAGGTAACGCGGGTGTTATTTTTTGCCCAGGGTGATCTGTTTGGACGGGCCGAACGTCTGGCCGCTGACGCCTTTGGCAATTTGCTGGATTTCACCGCCGGACTTGAGGAACGCAGCAATCTGGTTGTTGATCGATTCGCTGGTTTCAACGGCTGGAGCTGGCTTTGCTTTGCTGTTGGATGCTTTTACACGCATGGCGGCCATTAACCTATAGAAAATTAACTTGGCCAGGCATCGTACAGGAAATACTTGACAATTGCTCGGCAAAATCCCCTTGAAATACACATCGCAAATGCGCGATTTATCGCAAGTTATTATTGGTAATATTCCCCTAAGCTGCTGTTTTAAATACGAACATCGGTTGAAGAAAATGCATTCCAACGTGCTTGGACGGGACAGATTTGGTCAGGTCGGCCTGACGAGCGGCCTGGTGTGTTCGGCAAACCCAGGAAAATTAAGGGGTTCAGAGGAATTTCTCCAGCCGCTTGGCCGGGTGCCGAACGCAGTCCGCAAAAACGGGTAGAATGCCGCCCACGCAATGAGGGTATTGGAAATGGCTTTAGTCGGGCGCTACAACAGTTTGCAAGTGGTTAAACACACTAACTTCGGTTTATATCTGGACGGTGGGGCGGATGGCGAAATCCTTCTGCCTAATCGTTATATCCCCAAAGATATTCCCAGCGAAGATGAAGACTGGCTCAACGTTTTTATTTATCTGGACAGCGATGACAAACTCATCGCAACTACCGAAAAGCCGAAAGTTCAAGTCGGTGAGTTCGCCAGTCTGAAAGTCGTTGAAGTCAACAGCATCGGGGTTTTCCTGGATTGGGGTTTGCCGAAGGATCTGCTGCTGCCGTACTCCGAAGAGAAACGTCAGATGAGCGCTGGCGAATACGTCGTGGTGCACGTCTACCTCGACAAGCACACCCGCCGCATCACCGCGACGGCGCGTCTGGACCGTTACCTCGACAAGACCCCGGCCAATTACACCCCTGGCCAGGAAGTTGACCTGCTGGTGGCCGAAGCCACCGACATGGGCTTCAAGGCCATCATCAACAACAAGCACTGGGGGTTGATCCACAAGAACGAAATCTTCAAGTTCATGCGCGCCGGCAAGGAAGAGAAGGGCTTTATCAAAGAGGTCCGTGCCGACGGCAAGATCAGCCTGAGCCTGCAACCGGTCGGCGAAGCAGCCGCCACCAGCCTCAACTCGAAGATCCTCGCCAAGTTGCGCGAAAACAACGGCACCTTGCCGGTGAGCGACAAGAGCGATCCAACGGTGATTACCAGCCTGTTCGGTGTCAGCAAGGGCAACTTCAAGAAAGCCATCGGCGCGTTGTACAAGAATGGCCAGATCGTCATTCATGCCGATCGCATTGAACTAAGCTGATGCCGCGCCGGCCCCATGTAGGTCGATGACATGGGGTTGGACTGCGATGACGAAGGCTCTGTTTGCGTACGCTGGCGCCTTGCTGGCGTTTCTCCTGCTTGACGGTCTGTGGCTCGGCGTTCTGATGGCCCCGACCTATCGCGCGCTGCTGGGCTCGCTGATGCTTGATCAGCCGCTGCTGGCCCCTGCAGTGGCGTTCTACCTCCTTTATGGACTCGGTTGCGTGGTATTCGCGGTATTGCCGGCGGCGACCTGGCAGCGCGCGGCGCGCCTCGGTGCTTTGTTGGGCCTGGTGGCTTACGGCACCTACGACCTGAGCAACTGGGCGACGCTACGCGGGTGGTCGGCGCCGTTGGCACTGATGGACATGGCGTGGGGGGCGGTGGCGACCTGCATTGCGTGCAGCGCAGGGTACTGGGCCGGACGCAAGGCCTGATGTCGATCGCGTTGAGTCGGGCGCGCTAGCTGCGGCCGGATGACGCAAACGGGAATTTGCAGGTCCCCTTCAGGCGGCATTTTCTGTCCATCTGGTTAATAATCTTTCACATAATTTTTCGCCCCGGCCTCGCGTCGGGGCTTTGCTGTTTACTGTCGAGTCACTGCCATGTTCTGTTCGTTCGAGGTGTTCCGTTGAGCGCCACCCGGCGTAGCGCCGATGGATTTGCCCTGCAAGTCATGATGGGGCTGTGCCTGATCTGGGGCATACAGCAAGTGATGATCAAGTGGGCGGCGCCTGACATTGCGCCGGTCATGCAGGCCGCAGGACGATCAGGGATTTCTGCGTTACTCGTAGGAATACTGATTTGCTGCAAGGGCGGTTGGGATCAGGTGGGCAACACCTGGCGCGGTGGACTACTGGCTGGCACGTTGTTTGGGCTGGAGTTTTTCTTCATTTCCGAAGGACTGCAGCTGACCACCGCCGCGCACATGTCGGTGTTTCTCTACACCGCGCCGATCTTCACCGCGCTGGGCGTGCACTGGCTGTTGCCGAGTGAGCGTTTAAGGCCCGTTCAGTGGCTGGGTATCCTTCTCGCGTTTATCGGGATCGCCATTGCGTTTGCCGGTGGCGTGTCGTGGGACAACCTCGATCACCGCATGTTGATTGGCGATGCGCTGGGCGTGCTGGCTGGCGCCGCGTGGGGCGCGACCACCGTGGTGGTGCGCGCGTCGCGCCTGTCGGAAGCGCCGGTGACGCTGACCTTGTTCTACCAACTGATCGTCGGCTTCGTCGGCCTGTTGCTGATCGCGATTCTCAGCGGCCAGGTGACCCATGTCAGCCTGACCACCGTGGCGGTGGCCAGCGTGCTGTTTCAGGGGCTGGTGGTGTCGTTCTTCAGTTACCTGACCTGGTTCTGGCTGCTGCGGCGCTATCTGGCGGCGAACCTCGCGGTGTTTTCGTTCATGACGCCGTTATTCGGCGTCACGTTTGGCGTGGTGTTGCTGGGTGAGGCGCTGACCCTTAACTTCGTCATCGGTGCTGTGCTGGTGTTGCTCGGCATCACGTTTGTCAGCGCTGAGCAGTGGGTGCGCCGTCGTCTGCGCAGAGCCCTTGGCCAGTCCTGAGCGGCGCGAACAACAAACCGCCCGCGACGAGCAAACCGCTGCCCGCGACGATCAGCGCCGGCTGCAAACCGCCGCTGAAATGGCTGCTCGACGCCGCCAGCAATGGCCCGGCGAGCTGGCCCACAGCGAAGCACGCCGTCAGCAGCCCGGCGTTGCGCTGGGTGGCGTGGGGCGCCAGTTCGCGGGAGCGCTGCATCACCAGCTGCATGCAGGCCAGAAATGGCGTGCCACACAGCATCACCCCCAGCGCCAGGCCTGAAGCGCTGCCCAGCAGGCAGGCAAATACGCCGGCCGCTTGCAGCCACAACGTCGCCATCAGCCAATGCCGGGTGGCGTTCGGATTGTGTCGACGCAGACTCACCAGCACCACGCCGAGGGCGGACGCCAGGCCAAAGCACGGCCAGAACAGATCGGCCTGCCATTGACCATGGAACTGCGCGTTGGCCATCTGCGAGAGAAACGTGGCCGGGATGATGTAGCCCAGACCGTACAATCCGTAGATCAAACCCAAACGACCGATTCCTCGATGGCCGCCGCTGGCAGTGACGGGAGCCGCGGCCACGGTTGCGTTCGCTTGCGGTAGGAACGGCAAGATCCCCAGCAGCATGACGAGCGCAACGGCGGCGTAAATCAGCCACAACGTGGCGGAGGTCTGACCCAGCAGGTTCGAACCCAAGGCCAACAGGCCCGTCAGAAAAATCCCCAAACCCGGCCCGGCGAACACCAGCGCACCCAATCGCGGTCGCCCGGCGGCTGCGGCCATTGGCTGGCTTAGCGCGGTGATCATCACCAGCACCCAGGCACTGGCGACCCCGGTGCCGAAGCGCAGCAGCAGATGCGACCAGAAACCGTTGGCCCAGCACGACGCGAGGGTCAGCAGCACGCACAGCCACAGCCCGCCCAGCAACCGGCGCCGAACCTGGGCAGGGCGGCGGGAGAACATCGCGTCCACCGCGCCGACGAAGTAGCCGAGGTAGTTGGCGGCGGCAATCAGACCGGCGGCGGTCAGGTCGATCTGACCTTCACTGAGCAGGTGCGGCATTTGCGGCGTGAGGGCGAACCGCCCGATGCCCATGGCCATCATGAGTGCGATGAAGCTGGCGAGTAAGCGAATCAGCGGCGACATAGTCTGGATTCCAATAAAGGATCGATGACCGTCAGGCTAGGACTGATTGACTTTCTTTAAAAATGAATAATAGTGAGTAACTTGTTCTGATTTGGAGAGGGTCGTGGAATTCAGCCAATTGCGGATCTTCCAGGCAGTGGCGGAAGAGGGCTCGATTACTCGTGCAGCCGAACGTTTGCACCGGGTGCCGTCGAACCTGTCGACCCGCCTCAAACAACTCGAAGAGCAGCTCGGTGTAGAGCTTTTCGTACGCGAACGTCAGCGTTTGCAGTTATCACCTGCGGGAAAAGTCTTGCTGGATTACACCGCCAGGCTGTTCAACCTGCACGACGAAGCACAAGCGGCGGTGCAGGGCGGGCAACCGGCCGGTGACTTCGTGCTGGGGACGATGTACAGCACCGCCGCCATTCACCTGCCAGGGCTGTTGGCGCGATATCACCGCACCTACCCGGCGGTGAACCTGCAAGTGCAGTCCGGGCCCAGCGGTGAGTTGCTGGAAGGCCTGCTCACCGGTCGTCTCGATGCGGCGCTGGTGGACGGCCCGCTGGAGCTGGCCGGCCTCGACGGCGTGCCGTTGTGCGACGAACGGCTGGTGCTGATCAGCGAAGCCGATCACCCGCCGGTGCGTAGCGCGCTGGATGTGGAAGGACGATCGGTATTCACCTTTCGCCAAGGCTGTTCTTATCGGATGCGCCTGGAAGCCTGGTTTGCCCATGATCGCGCGGCCATGGGCCGGGCAATGGAGATCGAGTCCTATCCGGGAATGCTCGCGTGCGTGATCGCCGGTTCCGGGGTGGCGCTGATGTCAGAGTCGATGCTCGCCAGCCTGCCGGGTCGCGAAAGCGTCGCGGTGCACCCGCTGGCCGAGCCGTTTGCCAGTGCAACGACCTGGCTGATGTGGCGCAAGGGCATGGTCGGGGCCAACCTGAATGCGTGGATCGAGCAGCAACAAGCGGTCTTTCCGTCGGCCGTGTTGCCGGCGCAGGCGATGGCCTGAACTAATGGTCAGGTATTTGGATCAATTCAGTAACAGATCATTGCGGATTTTGCCGAGCATTGCGTAGGACTTCGGACTATTATCAGTGCGAAGGGGCTTCAGAATTTCAGCCGCTCAGCACTACCCTGAAGGGGGCACCATGAAAGAGAAAATCCAAAACTGGCTGCACGACCTGGGTGTTGCGCTCGGTTTGATCGAACCGCCTCTGCAACCCGTGCCTATTCGCACTGACGACGAGCAGCGTCGACGCCAGCAGCGCCGCCGCTAAATCGCGTCTAAGGTCGAGGGAGCGCAGCCGTAGCAGTTTCTGAACACTGCATGCGGCTGCGTAGAACACCGGGCGGTCAATGCCGCCCAATCTCCATCAAAAACCGGCTCAAATCGTTCGCCGTCCTGGCGCCCTTGAGCATCCGGTCCTCCTCGGCGGTGAACGCCGTCAACTCCAGTTCATCCTCCAGATGAAAGATCAGCTCTTCGATATCCTCCTTGTCCAAGCCTAATTCTTCCAGGCTGGTGCGGTCGTCGAAGTCTTCCCGGCTTTCCAGCAGGCGGCTGATGAAGCGATGCACGGCGGCACGCACGGCGGCTCTTTTCATGGCTGTTCTTCGAGGGCGTTATTGTTGTTGTCCCTGCCGTTGAGTACAGCAGGCTTCAGCCGTGGGAGCGCTGCCACTCGTCAATCATCGTGCGTAAGTGTTCCCCGGAAAAGCTGCCAAAATGCCCGCCATGCACCGTGCGGATCGGCAAGGCGCGCAGGCGTTGCAGGCTGCGGGCATAGTCGTCGAGGTCGGAGTGGTAGGCGTCTTCGATCAACGGCCCGTCGTAGATGATGTCGCCGCTGAACAGGGTTTCGGTCGCGGCTTCATACAAGCTGATGCCGCCCGGTGAATGCCCCGGCGTGTGCAGCACCTGCAGCACGCGGTCGCCCAGGTCCAGCACGTCACCTTCTTCGATCATCCCCGTGGCCGGCGCGGCCTTGACCCGATATTCGGCGTAGCACAGCGGACAATCCGGGTGCGCCTCGAACATCTCGTCACCGACAAACGCCGTGGACAACGTGTTCTCACCGTCCGGCGCGGCGAGGATCTGCGCTTCGGCCGGATGCACCAGGCGTTCAGGAAACTCGTGATGGCCGGCGATGTGATCGAAATGGCAATGACTGGCCACCGCCACCAGCGGCCGCTCGGTGATCCACGGCAGTTGCTCGCGCAGGCTGACCAGCCCGGAGCCGCTGTCCAGCAGCAGGTCCTTGTCGCGGCCCTGAATGTGCCAGAGGTTGCACCGATAGAACGGACGGATGTACGGCTCGTGAATCAGGCGGATGCCGTCGCTGAGCTGTTTGACCTCGAACCACTGGTCGCGGCTGACGATCTTCATGGGCAGATTCCTTCAGGCGAAAAAAAACGAGTGTGGCAACCGACGCCACACTCGTCGAAGAAAACATCAAGTCGTTATGTAAAGCTTAGATGGCGCTGGCCACCGGTGCCGGGCGACGGGACAGCAGGCTCACCAGCACGAAGCTCACCAGGCCAACGCCGAGGCTGTAGTAGATCGGCGTGTTCGCATCCATGCCGTCCTTGATCATGAACAGCAGCGCGGTGGCGAAACCCAGGCCCATGCTGGCGATGGCGCCGGCGGTGGTCGCGCGTTTCCAGAAGATCGCCCCGATCAGCGGGATCAGCATGCCGCCCACCAACAGGTTGTACGCCAGGGTCAGGGCGCTGATCACGTCGTTGACCACCAAGGCGATACCCAACACCACGACGCCGGTCAGCAGCGTGAACAGGCGGTTGATACCCAGGCTCGACTGTTTGCCGCCGCGCAGTTTCGGCAGCAGGTCTTCGGTCAAGGTGGTGGACGCGGCGAGCAGGCCGGCGCTGGCGGTGGACATCATGGCGGCCAGTGCCGCAGCGATCACCAGGCCACGGATACCGTCCGGCAGGGACAGTTTGACGATGGCGGCGAAGGCGTTGTTGACGTTGTCCAGGTCCGGGATCAGCACGTGAGCGGCCATGCCGATCAGGGCGCAGGCCAGGCCGTAGAGGATGCAGTAGAGACCGGCGAACGTACCGGCGTACTGCGCGACTTTCGCGGTGCGAACGGTGAACACACGCTGCCAGATGTCCTGGCCGATCAGGATCCCGAAGAAGTAGATCATGAAGTAGGTGATGATGGTGTCCCAGCCGATGGTGGTGAAGCTGAAGGCGGCTGCCGGCAGTTTCAGCACCAACTCGTCCCAGCCGCCGACGCGGTACAGGCAGATCGGCAACAGGATGAACATCAGGCCAACGGTCTTGATCACGAACTGGACGATGTCGGTCAGGGTCAGCGACCACATGCCGCCGATGGCCGAGTAAACCACCACCACGCCACCGCCGAGCAGCACCGACATCCAGAACGGCAGGCCGAACAGCACTTGCAGCACGGTGCCGATCGCCAGGATCGAGGTCACGCCGATCATCAGCGCGTAGGCCAGCATGATCGCCGCGCTCGCGGAGCGGGCCATCGGGTTGTAGCGTTTTTCCAGCACCTGGGTGACGGTGTAGATCTTCAGCTTCAACAGCGGTTTGGCGAGGAACAGGTTCAGCGCCACGATGCCGCAACCCAGTGCGGCGCACAGCCAGAAACCGGAGATGCCATGCACGTAGCCCAGGCGCACGGTGCCGACCGTGGACGCGCCGCCCAGCACGGTGGCGGCCATGGTGCCCATGTACAGGGTCGGGCCGAGGTTACGACCGGCGACCAGGTAGTCCTCGTTGGTCTTGGCCTTGCGCATGCCGAAGTAGCCGAGTACCAGCATCGCGGCGGCGTAAATGAGAACGACGAATAAATCCAATGCCATGATGGCGTGTCTCCGATTGTCTTTTTTATGGTGAAACTAAATATCAATCCCTTGTGGGAGCGGGCTTGCTCGCGAAGAGGACGGCACATTCAACATCGATGTGACTGACAGACCCTTTTCGCGAGCAAGCCCGCTCCCACAGGTACTGCGTTGAGTCAGGCGGCTTGTCGCACCGCCGGTTTATTGAGCGAATCCGTGCCTTTGCTACGCGAATCATTCGGCCCGAACACCGCCGCCGATTCCGGGAACAGGCTCAGCAGCGCCAGGTACACCAGCGACGCCAGGCCGAGGGTGACCGGCAGGCTGATGTCGATGCCGTCCGCCAGATTCCCGAGCACGCCGACGAATTGCCCCGGCAGGTTCACAAAGCACAGACCCACCAGTGCACTCGGAATCCAGGCCCCGAGCCCACGCCAGTTCCAGCCGTGGGTGAACCAGTAACGGCCACCTTTTTCGCCGCGGGTGAACACTTGCAGGTCATCCGGGCAATAGAAGCCGCGGCGCATCACCAGGCCGATGATCATGATCACCATCCACGGGGTGGTGCAGGTGATGATCAGCACGGCGAAGGTCGACACGCTCTGCACCAGGTTCGCCGCGAAGCGTCCGATGAAGATGAAGGCAATCGACATCACCCCGATCAGCAGCGTGGCCTTGACCCGCGACAGCACCCGTGGAAACACGCTGGACATGTCCAGCCCGGTGCCATACAGCGACGTAGTGCCGGTGGACATGCCGCCGATCACCGCAATCAGGCACACCGGCAGGAAGAACCAGCTCGGCGAGACGGCCAGCAAACCGCCGACGTAGTTATTGGCGGCGATGTAGTCGGGCGCCTTGATCGCCACGATGGTGGCAGTGGCGAGGCCAAACAGGAACGGGATAAATGTGGCGATCTGCGAGATCACCACCGCGGCCATGATCCGGCGCTTGGAGGTTTCACGCGGGATATACCGCGACCAGTCGCCGAGGAACGCGCCGAAGGAAATCGGGTTGCTCATCGCCACCAGCGCCGCGCCGATGAAGGCGGCCCAGAACCCTGGCTGGCCCATGTTCACGGTGCCGGCGTAATTCACATCGAAAGGCCCGGCGAAAGCGAAGATGCCCAGCAGGAACAGCAGGCTGGCGCTCCACACCGCGATCTTGTTGACCCACAACAGGAACCGGAAGCCATAGATGCACACGGTCAGCACCAGGATCGCGAACAGACCGTAGGCCAGGCCCAGGGTCAGGTCGGTTTCCGGCAAGCCGATCAGGCGCTTGGCCCCACCGATCAGCGCATCACCCGAACTCCACACGGAGAGCGAGAAGAAGGCAATCGCGGTCAGCAGCGACAGGAACGAGCCGACGATCCGCCCGTGCACGCCGAAGTGCGCACCGGAAGACACGGCGTTGTTGGTGCCGTTGATCGGACCGAACAGGCCCATGGGCGCGAGGATCAGCGAGCCAAGCAGCACGCCCAGCACAATCGCCCAGACGCCCGCCTGAAAGGACAGGCCGAACAGCACCGGGAAACTGCCGAGCACGGCGGTGGCAAACGTGTTGGAACCACCGAAGATCATCCGGAACAAGTCCGTCGGGCCTGCGGTGCGTTCGTTGTCCGGGATCTGTTCGACCCCGTAGGTTTCAATTTGCGTAAGGCTTTGGTCGTTGTTGTTGTTATTCATGATCTGCTCCGATCATAAAGGCGCGCTCATCGTGTGTGAGCGTCACCTGTTTGGCTAAGGGGTTGGCAGCCCTTCCGGCATCGCGGACAAATGTTCGTGGCAGGCCAGCCATAGGCCTTGTTGTTCTTGGCCAGACGCTTGTTTCTTGAAAACAATCGTCTCGCGCTCCTGGCTAAAGTGCTGCTCCCCTTGCATGCGCAGCTCGGTGGCCACGTCATGGATGAAAATCGCCACGTCACCCTGCAGGCTGACGAAAGCGTTGCTCGAAGTACACGACAGCACCTCGAAGCCCTCCTCCGAACGCCAGGTGTCCCACAACGCCTGGTAGGCATCGCGCGACAGCAGAGGCTGCTCGAGGGTGTAGAACACGAAGCTGGCGTCGGTGCTGAAGGCGCCGAAGTAAGCTTCGCGATCGTTACGGGCAAACGCGGCTACCAGGTCGGCGGCCGCGTGCAAAACCTGATCACGTTCGTTCATGACCGATCCTCAGCGATGGACCACGCCAGGCAGTACGCAGAGCATTTCGTACAGCAGGTTGGCGGCCAGCAGCGAGGTGTTGCCGGTGGTGTCATAAGCGGGCGAGACTTCTACCAGATCGCAGCCGACCAGGTCGAGGCCTTGGCAGCCACGAACGATCTCGATCGCCTGAATGGTTGTCAGACCACCGATTTCCGGGGTGCCGGTACCCGGCGCCCAGGCCGGATCGATGCCGTCGATGTCGAAGCTCAGGTACACCGGACCGCCACCGACTTTCTCGCGGACTTCGGCCATCAGCGGCGCCAGGGATTTGTGCCAGCACTCTTCAGCCTGAACCACACGGAAGCCCTGGTTGCGGCTCCAGTTGAAGTCATCGGCGGTGTAGCCCTGGGCGCGCAAACCGATCTGCACGACGCGGTCCGGATCCAGCAGGCCTTCTTCGACGGCGCGACGGAACGTGGTGCCGTGGGCGATTTTCTCGCCGAACATGTGATCGTTCACGTCAGCGTGAGCGTCGATGTGCACCAGGCCGACCTTGCCGTGCTTTTTATGGATGGCACGCAGGATCGGCAGGGTGATGGTGTGGTCGCCGCCCAGGGTCAGCGGGATCACATCGTGTTCAAGGATGTTGTCGTAGGATTCTTCGATGATCCGTACGGCGTCCAACAGGTTGAAGGTGTTGATCGCAATGTCGCCGATGTCGGCTACCGACAGCGAGTCGAACGGTGCAGCACCGGTGGCCATGTTGTACGGGCGAATCATCACCGACTCAGCGCGGATTTCGCGAGGCCCGAAGCGGGTGCCGGGGCGCAGCGAAGTACCGATGTCCAGTGGCACGCCGACGAAGGCAGCGTCCAGGCCGGCAGCGGTAGGTAAGTGGGGGAGTCGCATCATGGTGGCGATGCCGCCGAAGCGCGGCATTTCGTTGCCGCCCAGTGGTTGGTGAAGAATCTTGTCCACGGGAAGGGCCTCATGGTCGTTGTTTTATTTATGTCGGTTGCGCCGGTCGGGAAAGACGCGGGCACCGTTGTGGGCCGATTCTGCGAAATGTAGTGGCGCGGAAGAATCGCTACGGGCAAATACTTAGTTCAGATTTTTCTAAACTAATGGTGGGCAGGGCGATAGACTTCCGTCCGCTGCCGTTCCCTGTGGGAGCGAGCCTGCTCGCGATGGCGGTAGGTCAGTACCATGATCGTGCCTGGCACACCGCGATCGCGAGCAGGCTCGCTCCCACAAGTTTTGTGTCGTTATAGGAGTACCCATGGCCAACGCTTTACCCGACCTGAAACTGTTGCGCATCTTCGTCAGCGTGGTTCGCCATCAGGGGTTCGCCAACGCCCAGCAGGAGCTCAACCTCTCGACCTCGGCGATCAGCACCTACATGAGCCAGCTCGAGGCCGCCCTGGGCCTGGTGCTGTGCCACCGTGGGCGTGGCGGTTTCAGCCTGACCAGCAAAGGCGAGCTTTTTCATCAGGAAACCCTGCGTCTGCTCGGCGAACTCGAAGGCTTCGAGCAGTACGCGGCGGCGTTGAAGGGCGAACTGCGCGGTACGCTGAACCTCGGCGTCATCGACTCCACCGTCAGCGACAAGGCCTTGCCCTTCGCCGAGGCCATCGGCGCCTACAGTCAGGAACACCCGGCGGTGCATTTGCACCTGTCGGTCATGAGCCCTTACGAGCTGCAACTCGGCGTGCAGGACAACCGCCTCGACCTGGCCATCGGCGCGTTTTCCACGCGCATGAGCGGGCTGGTCTACATGCCGCTGTATCGCGAACAGCACTGGTTGTACTGCAGCAGCCGTCATCCGCTGTTCACTGAGCGGCGCATTCCCGAGCAAGTCATCACCCAGCAACGCATGGTCGGCCGCGGCTATTGGAGCCAGGCCGAACTGGCGCGCCACGGTTTCAAGCACAGCGCCGCGACCGTGGAAAGCATGGAAGCGCAACTGATCCTGGTGCTGTCCGGCGCTTACATCGGTTACCTGCCGGAGCATTACGCCCAGGCTTGGGCGGACAAGGGGGATTTGCGGGTGTTACTGCCGGCGACCTTCGGCTACCAGGCGCCGTTCTCGATGATCGTGCGTCGTGGCCGCAGCCGCGAACCGCTGATCCAGACGTTCCGCGATCTGCTCAAAGCGCAACTCAATCAGGTTTAGGTCGATGTCCAGAGTTCAATGTCCACGCTGCCTGCGTCCGCAAACCCATTGCCTGTGCTCGTTGATCCCCAGCCTCGATAGCCGCACCCGCGTCTTGCTGCTGCAACATCCCAGCGAAGTGAATCACGCGCTGAACACCGCGCGGCTGGCGGTGTTGGGCTTGAACAATGCCCGGTTGCTTGTGGGCGAGGTGTTCGAGGATTTGCCGGCATTGTTGAATCAGCCGGGGTATCAGGCGCGACTGTTGTTTCCGGGAGAGGACGCGCAGCCATTGCAGGTTTATACGGCGAATGATCAGCCGCTGCTGCTGGTCGTACCGGACGGCACCTGGCGCAAGGCGCGCAAGCTGCTGCACCTCAATCCGCTGCTGGCGGGGTTGCCGAGGGTGACGTTGGCAGAGGGCGGGGTGTCGCGGTATCGCTTGCGCAAGGCACCGGGCCCGGGGGCGTTGTCGACGGTGGAGGCGATAGTGCAGGCGTTGCAGGTGCTGGAGGCGCCGGTGAGTTTCGAGCCGTTGTTGAGGCCGTTCGAGGCGTTGATCGAGGGGCAGATTGCGGCGATGGGGGAGGAGATTTTTCAGCGCAATCATGCGGACAGATAAGTGTCGACTGTACTGGCCTCATCGCGAGCAGGCTCGCTCCCACAGGGATCTCGGGTGTTCACACGTTCTGTGAACACTACAAAACACTGTGGGAGCGAGCCTGCTCGCGATGAGGCCCGCAAGAGCGCCGCCAAACTACCGCTCCCGCATCGCCTCGGTCCGCGCCTTAAGCACCGGCTTGAGCAGATAATCCAGCACGCTTTTCTCCCCGGTAATGATATCCACCGTTGCCACCATCCCCGGAATGATCAGCAGCGGTTTCACATCCCCACCCAGGTGGTTTTTATCCGTACGCACCTGAATCAGATAAAAGCTGTTGCCCTTGTCATCGGTGATCGTGTCCGCGCCGATCAACTCCAGCTTCGCGCTCAACCCCCCATAAATCGTGTAGTCGTAGGCGCTGAACTTGACCATGGCCTTCTGACCCGGATGCAGGAACGCCACGTCCTGTGGTCGCACCTTGGCTTCGATCAGCAGGTTGTCTTCGATCGGCACGATTTCCACCATGTCGCTGCCTGGCTGAACCACGCCGCCGATGGTGTTCACCTTCAATACCTTGATGATGCCGTGCACCGGTGACACCACGGTCGTACGGCTCACCCGGTCATCGATGGCAATGCTCGATGCGGTGATTTTCGACAGGTCGGTGCGTTTCTCATTCAACTCTTTCGCGGCGTCCGAGCGGAAGGATTGTTCCGACTCGTCGATCTTGCTCTTGATCTCGTTGATCGCCGATTCCGCCCGGGGAATCGCCAGCGTGGTGGCATTCAGCGAGCCGCGAATCTCTACCGCGCTGCGCTTGAGCCGGAGGATTTCCACCGGGGAAACCGCGCCGGTGCCGACCAGGGGCGTGGACATGTCCATTTCCTGTTGCAGCAAGGCTAGGCTTGAACTGTATTGACCTTGTTTCGAGCGAAATTCCGCCAGTTCCTGGGTTTTCTGCCGAAGCTGTTCGGTCAGCGTGCGTTGTTCGCTGGCGAGTCGGCGTTGCCGTTGGTCGTAAAGCGAACGTTCGTCTTCAGCCACTTGCGGCGCCTTGGCAGTCACCTCTGGCGACAGCTTGAACGGCCGCCCTTCGGCTTCGGCGGACAGGCGTTCGACCTGCGCGGTCAACGCATAACGATCGGCCTCGCTTTCGCCCTTGTTCGACAGAAATCGCGTGTCATCCAGGCGCAGCAGGGTGTCGCCCTTGTTCACCATTTGCCCTTCACGGACGAAAATCTCGGTGACGATGCCGCCTTCGAGGTTCTGGATCACCTGAACTTTGCTCGACGGAATCGCCTTGCCTTCGCCCATGGTGACTTCCTGCAATACCGCGAACTTGGCCCAGACCACGGCGCTGATGATCAACGCCGCGGCGAGCCATACGGTGATCCGCGACCAGCGGGGTGAATCCTGCAGGGCTGCGCCGGCCGTTTCCGGCATGTAATCGCTTTCGGCGCTTTTGCTGAAGCTGTCGAAGTAGCCCCGTGAACTTTGTGAAGATGCCATGGCGGCTCCCTAGACGGCCGCAGAGCCGACGCGGCCCTTGCGCAGTGCATCGATGACTGCTTCTTTCGGACCGTCGGCGACGATCCTCCCGTTGTCCAGCACCACCAGTCGATCCACCAGGCTGAGCATCGAGGTGCGATGAGTCACCAGCAACAGGGTCTTGCCCTGGACCCAACCGTGCAGTTTTTGCCGCAGAGCGTCTTCGCTGCTGTTGTCCATGGCGCTGGTAGGTTCATCGAGCAGCATGATCGGCGGGTCGAGCAACAATGCCCGTGCCAGCAGCACGGCCTGGCGCTGCCCACCGGACAACAACTGACCGCGTTCGCCCACAGGCCGGTCAAACCCTTGCGGGTGCTGACGCGCGAGTTCGGTGACGCCGGTCAGTTCGGCGACTTCCAGCATCCGCGAATCGCTGATGTAACGCGCACCAAGGGTCAGGTTATCGCGCAGGCTGCCGGCCAGCAGGGGCAGGTCATGGGCAACATAACCGATCTGTTGGCGCAGGTCGGCCACATCCAGTTGCCGCAGGTCCAGGCCATCGAGCAGCAGTTGGCCTGCTTCGGGTTCGTAGAAGCCCATTACCAGTCGGCCCAGGGTACTTTTGCCCGAGCCGCTGCGACCGATGATGCCGATCCGTTCACCGGGCTTCATGCTGAAACTGATGTTATTCAGCGCCGGTGCGTTCTGGCCGTTGTAGTGGAAGGTCACGCCGCTGACATCGAGGGCGCCCTGCAGTTGCGTACGTTCCAGCGGGCGCTGTCTGGCGTCGCGTTCTTGCGGCAGACCCATCAACGCGTCAGTGCTTTTCATTGTCAGTTGCGCTTGCTGATAGCGCGTGATCAACCCGGCGATCTGGCCCAGCGGTGCGAGCACGCGGCTGCCGAGCATGTACGTCGCCACCAGCGCGCCGACGCTGAGGTTACCGGCGATGATGCTGTAGACCCCGGCAACGATGGTCGCCATGCCGGAAAATTGCTGGATGAATAAGGTGCCGTTGGTGGCCAGCGCCGAGAGGTTGCGCGCATGGCTGTCGAGGCGGGTGAGGGCGCCGTGGGTACTTTCCCATTTGTGCTGGCGTTCACTTTCGGCGCTGCACGCCTTGAGCGTTTCCAGGCCGCCGAGGGTTTCGATCAGCAGGGCCTGGCGTTCGGCGCCGAGGGTCAGGCTTTTTTGCACGGTGTCGCGCAGGCGCGCCTGGATCACCATCGCGAACATGATGGTGATCGGGAAGGCCAGCAAGGGAATCACCACCAGCCAGCCACCGAGCAGGCCGATCACCACCAGCATCAGCACGGCGAAGGGCAGGTCGATCAGACTGGTCAGGGTGACGGCCGTGAGGAATTCACGCAGGCCCTGGAAGTCATGAATGCTTTGGGCAAAACCGCCGATGGTCGCCGGCCGCGCTTTCATCGACATGCCAGTGATGCGTTCGAACAATGTCGCGGACAGGATCACATCGGTTTTCTTGCCAGCGGTGTCCAGCAAGTGCGCGCGGACAACCCGCAACGCCAGTTCGAAACCGGTGCCGATCAGCAAACCGATGGACAACACCCACAAGGTGGACGTGGCCTGGTTCGGCACCACCCGGTCGTAGGTCTGCATCACGAACAGCGGCACCATCAGCCCCAGCAGGTTGATCAGGAAACTTGCCAGGATCGCGTCGCTGTACAGCCATTTCGACAGTTTCAGCGTGTCACGAAACCACGCCTCGACCCGCGGCACCAACGGCGAACGCAAGTCTTCGAGTTCATGCCGCGGCCGTGCGAATAACGCCTGGCCGCTGTAGTTTTCGCTGAGTTCTTCGCGGCTGACCCATTGCTCGCCGCCGTCCGCTTCGCTCGGCAGAATCAGCAGGCGGCCGTCGTCGCCGAAGCGCCGCAGGATCGCGGTGCGGCCGTTGTTGAGGATCAGCATCACCGGCAGGTTGAGGGCGGAAATGTCTTGCAGGTCGCGGCTCAACAGCCGCGCCTGCAAACTGGCCCGGGCTGCTGCGCGGGGCAGCAGGTCCAGGCTCAAGCGTTGGTGTGCCATTGGCAGCCCGGCACTCAGGCTGGCGCGACTGACCGTCGCGCCATGAAGTTTGCAGAGAATCAGCAGACCGTCGAGCAGTGGGTCATCGAAGCTCAGCCGCGGATCGACACCGGTGTTGCCGGGTTCCATGCTGGTCACATTGATCGCTCCATTGCTTTATCGCAGTTCCGGCAGGCGGGCTTCGCTTTTCACTTCGGACCGGGCGATCGCATCGGCGGGCAGCACCACGCGCTGTTTGCTCAACAACTCACCCATGTTCGCCAGCACACGGTACATCGAGTATTCCTCGGTATAACGGACTTCGGTGTAGCGACGGTTCGCATTGTAGAGTTCGTTTTCGCTGTCGAGCACGTCGAGCAGGGTCCGTTGGCCAAGGCCGAACTGGTCCTGATAGGCCGCCCGCACGCGGGTGGTGGTTTCGGCGTATTCGCGGGCGGTCGGCGTCTGCTTACGGGCGTTGAGCATGGCGTTCCACGCCAGGTGGATGTTCTCGTTCAGCTGGCGCAGGGCGTTGTTACGGATGTCCATGGCCTGGTTGATCTTGTGTGCATCGGAGGCCAGACGGGCCTTGTCGCTACCACCGCGGAACAGGTTGTAGTTCATCACGATGCCCACGCGCCATTCGTTGTCGTGGCCTTCTTCGCCAGCGACGTTGTTGTTGGCACCCACCGCCGCTTCGGCGTCGAAGCGCGGGTAGAACGGCGATTTGGCGACTTCGTACTGGCTTTCGGCCGACTGCACGTCAGCCTGGGCGGATTTCAGGTAGGGGTTGTTGTCGACCATGCTCTGTTGGGCGTCTTGCAGTGTGGTCGGCAACTCGCCGCGAATCGACGGCAGCGTTTCCAGCTCATCGGGCATGCGCCCGGTGACGGCGAAGAAATTCGCTTCGGAATCGGCGAGGTCGACTTCGGCAGTATCGAGGTTGTTTTCCGCGAGGGCGCGACGAGCCACGGACTGATCGGCGTCGGCGTTGCTGCCGATGCCGCGCTGGGTGCGCAGGCCGATCTGGTCGTTGACCCGCAAGTGCGCCTGCAGGTTGTTCTTGGCCAACGTCACCAGTTCGCGACGCTTGAGCACTTCGAGGTAGACCTCGATGGTGCGCAGGGCCAGGTCCTGAGCGGTGCCCTGGGCATAATAGGCGCGGGAGTTGACCACGCCTTTGGTGCGCTCGACTTCGTTGGAGGTATTGAAACCATCGAAGAGCATCTGCCGCAAACGCAGTTCCGATTGGGTATAGGTCAGGATTTCAGTGTGGTGATTGCCGAAGGCCCGGGTGTTGGTGTTGTCGCTGTACCCGCGCCCGTACGCGGCATTCAAATCTACGGATGGGTAAAACCCGCCTTTGGCGACTTTTACGTCTTCATCCGCTGACAGGCGGCTGTCGACCCGCGAGGCCAGTTCCGGGTGAGTGGCGATGGTGCTCTGGATCGCCTCGGTCAGCGACATGGCGTGAGCCTGAGAAGTGCAGGCCATGGCCAATAGAATCGCACTGCAAAGAGGGGTCAATCGGCGCATGGGTACATCTCCCTGAAATCCTAATGGTGCTTTATCTGTCGCCAAATATTTGACGGCATTTATAGGTAAAACCGTTTCATACTTGTAACATCAGAGCTAAGAACATTCTCAAAAGAAGCTTAGAAGTTTTTTTCATAACGCTTATTCCAAAATAAACTTATGCGCTATGCAAAATCCAGCACATTGTTCATTCTGTAAGCCCTTGGTTTCCGAGCTCTAGGGAGCTTATAGAGGGTTGAGAAAAGTTTCACCCACTGATCGATATTGGGCGAAGAAGGTGTTTGAGGGGAGGGACGCGTAGTGGTTTTCAGGTGACGGTTTTTTGTCACTTGGTGGTTCAAAACCGTTACGCATCGCCCGCTGGTCAGGTTGTTTCGCAACGGGAATCCGATGTTATTGAATACATTGGGTTTTATGCCGAAGCGGAGCACCTCGGCAGCGGGCGACATGCTTGGCGAGAATGTCGCCAGGGCAGCAGCTTGATTGGCAAGCGCTGCCCTGTAGACGATCCGCCGGTATCCGTTCAAACCGTGAGCACCTTCTTCGCAAACAACAGGATGCCGACAGTTGTCGGCAGCGGAGGAAATGCACATGGCAACGCTCATCGGTATCGTCACTAAGGTCATTGGTCAGGTGTTCGCTGAAGCGGGTGACGGTACCCGACGCGCCTTGATCGAAGGAGATCGGCTGTTTGCCGGCGATCAACTGGTGACCGGAGCCGAAGGCGCGGTGGCAGTGCATTTGCAGAACGGCCAGGAATTGACCCTCGGGCGGGGCAGCAGCCTGCAGATGAATGCGCAATTGCTCGCGCACCAGGTGCCCCACGTGGACACCGCCGAAGCGGCGACGCCGACCCAGGCGCAACTGACCGATGTCGAACAACTGCAAAAAGCCATTGCGGCCGGCGATGACCCGACTCAAACGGCTGAAGCGACGGCGGCGGGTCCGGGCGCCCCGGGAACGGGTGGTGCATTGGGCGGCGGGCACAATTTCGTGCTGCTGGAGGAAGTCGGCGGGCGGGTCGATCCAACCATCGGTTTCCCCACGGCCGGTTTCAACGGCGTCCCTGAATTTCCCCTTGAACGTCTGGCCGGTGATCCGAACAACGGCGACAACGCGGCCGCCGCGCCGGTTGCGCCCGTTGTTCCTGATGTGCCGGATAACCCCGTCACTCTCACCGGTCTGTCGGTACAGGGCGGTGAGCTGACGGTCAATGAAGCCAACCTGCCGGACGGTTCGATCAACAATCCGGGAGCGCTGACTCAAAGCGGTACGTTTACCGTATCGGCACCCGACGGACTGCTCAGCCTCAGCATCGGCGGGATCAACGTGATCACCAACGGCGTGGCCGCCGGGTTCCCGCAATCGATCACCAGCCAATTGGGCAACACCCTGACCGTGACCGGCTACAACCCGGCCACCGGCGTGGTGAGCTACAGCTACACCCTCAACGGCAACGAAGCCCATTCGGCCGGTGACGGCACCAACAACCTCAGCGAACAATTCACCGTGGTGGCCCGCGACAGCGATGGTGATACCGCCACTGGCACGCTGGACGTCAACATCACCGATGACGTGCCGAAAGCGGTCGACGACAGCAATGCAACGACCGCCACGCCGACGCACCTGACGCTCGAAGGCAACGTCCTGACCAACGACGTGCAAGGCGCAGACCGCGTACCGACCGGACCCGATTCCGGTCCGATTACCCCGGGCACCTACACCGGTACTTACGGCACCCTGGTGCTGAACGCCAACGGCACTTACACCTACACACTGAACATCAACGATGCCGATTTCAAGGCGCTGCACGAAGGCGGCGACGGCACGGAAAAATTCACCTACACCCTCACCGATGCCGACGGTGACACCAGCACTGCGACCCTGGTGCTGACCATCCATAACAGCCCGGTCAGCCTCAATGGCCTCGATGTGCCTGGCGGCGAACTGACCGTCTACGAAAAAAACCTGACCTACGGCACCGACCCTGATTCAGCGGCGCTGACCCAGACCGGCAACTTCACGGTCAACGCGCCGGATGGCCTGCAAACCCTGACCGTGGGCGGCATCGCCCTGGTCACCAATGGTGTGGCCGCAGGCTTCCCGCAATCGACCGTGACCGACACGGGGGCCACGTTCACCATCACCGGCTACAACCCGGCCACCGGTGTGGTGACCTACAGCTACACGCTGAATTACAGCGACACCCATCCGAATGCCGACGGTGCGAACAGCATCTCCGAGCACTTCACCGTTGTCGCCACTGACGTCGACGGCAGCACGGCTTCCGGGCAGATCGACGTCAACATCATCGATGACACGCCGACCGCTCACCCTGATGTGGCCTCGGTCGCTGAAGGTGGCATCGTCACCGGTAACGTGTTGTGGAACGACGTCGGTGGCGCCGATGGCCCGGCGGCCGGTGGTGGCGTGGTTGGCGTGCGCGCCGGCTCGGATACTTCGACCCCGGTCAGCGGCGGCCTCAATACCCAGATCAACGGCACCTACGGTTACCTGACCCTGGACGCCAACGGCAACGCTGAATACCACAGCAACCCGAATGCGGTCAGCGGCCCGGGCGCAACCGACACGTTCACCTACACCTTGCGCGATGCCGACGGTGATGAAAGCACCACGACCATCACCATCGACGTGCACAACAGCTGCATCACGGCCGTCAGCGATCATGAGCTTACGGTCTACGAAAAAGCCCTGGACCTGAGCAAGGACGGCCAGGACCTGGCGCCCGGCACCGTGGTCGGCAGCCAACCGGGCAGCACCGGCGAAACCGCTTCCGGCACGCTGGTCGGTTCGGTCACCGGTGCCGTGGGCACCGTCACCTACGCCCTGGTCGGCAGCGATCACGGCACCTATGGCCAGATCCTGATCAACGCCGACGGCACGTACACCTACACCCTGACGTCGCCGGCCGGCACTACGCCGCAAGCGAACGACGGTGCCAATACCGTGACGGAAACGTTCACGTACCAGGCTACCGACTCGTTGGGCAACACCGTCACCAGCACGATTGTGGTGAACATCGTCGATGACGTGCCAACCGCAAAACCTGAAGTGGCCTCCGTTGCAGAAGGCGGCATCATCAGCGGCAACGTGCTGTTGAACGACATTGCCGGCGCCGATGGCCTGGCAGCCGGTGGTGGCGTAGTCGGCGTGCGCGCCGGCTCCGACACGGCGAGTCCGGTGCATGGCGGCCTCAACACCCAGATCAACGGTGCCTACGGCTACCTGACCCTGGACGCCCAGGGCAACGCCGAATACCACAGCAACCCGAATGCGGTGAGTGGCGCTGGCGCGACCGACACATTCACCTACACCATCCGCGATGGCGACGGTGACGAAAGCACCACGACGATCACCATTGACGTCATCAACAGCTGCATCAAGGCGGTCAGCGACAACGACGTCACCGTCTACGAAAAAGCTCTGGATTTGAGCAAGGACGGCCAGGACCTGGCGCCCGGCACCGTGGTCGGCAGCCAACCGGGCAGCACCGGCGAAACCGCTTCCGGCACGCTGGTCGGTTCGGTCACCGGCGCCGTGGGCACGGTCACCTACAGCCTGGTCGGCAGCGATCACGGCACGTATGGCCAGATCCTGATCAACGCCGATGGCACGTACACCTACACCCTGACGTCGCCGGCCGGCACTACGCCGCAAGCGAACGACGGTGCCAATACCGTGACGGAAACGTTTACCTACAGCGCCACCGATGCCGTGGGCAACACCGTCACCAGCACCATTGTGGTGAACATCGTCGATGACGTGCCAACCGCTAAACCTGAAGTGGCCTCCGTTGCAGAAGGCGGCATCATCAGTGGCAACGTGCTCTTGAACGACATTGCCGGCGCCGATGGCCTGGCATCCGGTGGTGGCGTGGTCGGCGTGCGCGCCGGCTCCGACACATCGACCCCGGTCCATGGCGGCCTCAACACCCAGATCAACGGCACCTACGGCTACCTGACCCTGGACGCCAACGGCAACGCCGAATACCACAGCAACCCGAATTCGGTGAACGGCGCTGGTGAGCACGACACGTTCACCTACACCATCCGCGATGGCGACGGTGACGAAAGCACCACGACGATCACCATTGACGTCATCAATAGCTGCATCAAGGCGGTCAGCGACAACGACGTCACCGTCTACGAAAAAGCCCTGGACCTGAGCAAGGACGGCCAGGACCTGGCGCCCGGCACCGTGGTTGGCAGCCAACCGGGCAGCACCGGCGAAACCGCTTCCGGCACGCTGGTCGGTTCGGTCACCGGTGCCGTGGGCACCGTCACCTACAGCTTGGTCGGCAGCGATCACGGCACGTATGGCCAGATCCTGATCAACGCCGACGGCACGTACACCTACACCCTGACGTCGCCGGCCGGCACCACGCCGCACGCCAACGACGGTGCCAATACCGTCACTGAAACGTTCACCTACAGCGCCACCGATGCCGTGGGCAACACCGTCACCAGCACCATTGTGGTGAACATCGTCGATGACGTGCCAACCGCAAAACCTGAAGTGGCCTCCGTTGCAGAAGGCGGCATCATCAGTGGCAACGTGCTGTTGAACGACATTGCCGGCGCCGATGGCCTGGCAGCCGGCGGTGGCGTGGTCGGCGTGCGCGCCGGCTCCGACACATCGACCCCGGTCCATGGCGGCCTCAACACCCAGATCAACGGCACCTACGGCTACCTGACCCTGGACGCCAACGGCAACGCCGAATACCACAGCAACCCGAATTCGGTGAACGGCGCTGGCGAGCACGACACGTTCACCTACACCATTCGCGACGCCGACGGTGACGAAAGCACCACGACGATCACCATCGACGTCATCAACAGCTGCATCAAGGCGGTCAGCGATAACGACGTGACCGTCTTCGAAAAAGCCCTCGACCTGAGCAAGGACGGCCAGGACCTGGCCGCCGGCACCGTCACTGGCAGTGATCCGGGCCACACTGGCGAAACCGCTTCCGGCACGCTGGTCGGTTCGGTCACCGGCGCCGTGGGAACGGTCACCTACACGCTGGTCGGCAGCGACCATGGTGCGTATGGCCAGATCCTGATCAACGCCGACGGCACGTACACCTACACCCTGACGTCGCCGGCCGGCACCACGCCGCACGCCAATGACGGTGCCAATACTGTTACTGAAACGTTCACCTACAGCGCCACCGATGCGGTGGGTAACACGGTCACCAGTACCATTGTGGTGAACATCGTCGACGATGTGCCTAAAGCGGTCCATGACGTGGCCTCCGTTGCAGAAGGCGGCATCATCAGCGGTAACGTGTTGTTGAACGACATTGCCGGCGCCGATGGCCTGGCAGCCGGTGGCGGCGTGGTCGGCGTGCGCGCCGGCTCCGACACGGCGAGTCCGGTGCATGGCGGCCTCAACACCCAGATCAACGGTGCCTACGGCTACCTGACCCTGGACGCCCAGGGCAATGCCGAATACCACAGCAACCCGAATGCGGTGAGTGGCGCTGGCGCGACCGACACGTTCACCTACACCATTCGTGATTCTGACGGTGACGAAAGCACCACAACGATCAGCATCGACGTGCACAACGCCTGCATCACCGCCACTCCTGACAACGACGTGACGGTCTACGAAAAAGCCCTTGATCTGAGCAAGGACGGCCAGGATCTGGCGCCCGGCACCGTGGTCGGCAGCGACCCGGGCCACACCGGCGAAACCGGGTCCGGCACCTTGGTGGGTTCGGTCACCGGCGCGGTGGGCACTGTCACCTACACCCTGGTCGGCAGTGACCACGGTACGTACGGCCAGATCCTGCTCAACCCTGACGGCACGTACACCTACACCCTGACTTCGCCCGCCAGCACCACGCCGAACGCCAACAACGGCGCGAACACGCTGAGCGAAAGTTTCACCTACAAAGCCACCGATGCACTGGGCAACTCCAGCATCAGCACGATCAAGGTCAACATCGTCGACGACGTGCCGAAAGCCGTACCGGCGGAGCGTTCAGTGGCCGCCGTCGAGATCGACACCAACCTGCTGCTGGTGGTCGACGTGTCCGGCAGCATGGCCGACGCTTCCGGCGTGGACGGTCTGTCGCGGCTGGCGCTGGCCAAGCAGGCGATCAGTGCCTTGCTCGACAAGTACGACGACCTGGGCGACGTGAAAGTGCAGATCGTCACCTTCAGCAGCAACGCGACCGACAAGACGTCGGTCTGGGTCGATGTCGCCGGCGCCAAGGCGATCATTTCCGGGCTGTCGGCGGGTGGCAACACCAACTATGACGCCGCTGTGGCAGTGGCGAAAACCGCGTTCGATACCAATGGCAAACTGGAAGGCGCGCAGAACGTCGGCTACTTCTTCTCCGACGGCAAGCCCAACGACGGGGCCATGGACAAGACTGAAGAGGCGGCCTGGAAAGCGTTCCTTGAAGAACACAACATCAAGAACTACGCGATTGGCCTCGGCAAAGACATCAGCAGTGGCTACATCGATCCGCTGGCCTATGACGGCAGCAACGGCGTCGGTCATGGCACCAACACCAACGCCACGGTGGTGACGGATCTCAATCAGCTCAACTCGGTGCTGTCGGGCACTGTGGTCGGCGCGCCGGTCACCGGCTCGCTGCTGGGCGAGGGCGGTACGTTCGGCGCCGATGGCGGTTTCATCAAATCCATCACGGTCGACGGCACCACCTACAGCTATGACCCGAAAGGCAACAGCAACCAGGGTTCGCTGAATTTCAGCGGCGGCGCCAACCATGGCACCTTCAATACGGTCAACAACACCCTGAGTATCGCTACCGACGGCAAAGGCACCTTGGTGGTGAACCTCGACACCGGTGAATACACCTACACCTCGCAGAAAACCACTTCGACGGTGATCACCGAAAACATCGGCTACACGGTCAGCGACAATGACGGCGACCTCGCCAGCTCGACGCTGGTGGTCAAGGTCATTCCGAACGCGCCACCGGTGGCGGTCGATGATCACGTCATCACCAACATCCTGTCCGGCAGTGTGGCTGTGCCGGGCGAAGCATTGCTGGCCAATGACACCGATCCGAATGGCGACACGCTCACTGCCACACCGACCACTTTCAACACCGGGTGGATTGCCAAAGGCGCGGACTTCACCGGCACCAACCAGAACTTCAGCTTCACGGGCAGCAACGCCCAGTCCGTCAGCATCGCCCGTAGCGCGTTCGTCGCCAACACCGCGGCCATGACGGCGGTGCTGGTGGTGAGCGGGGCGCTGGGTGCCGTAACGACCAACAACACCAATGACGAGGATCGCATCACCGTCACTCTCAAACAGGGTGAAACCCTCAACCTGGACCACACCCTGGCGGCCGGTCACGTCACCATGGAGTACTCGGTCAATGGCGGTCAGTTCCAACCCATCGGCGATGGCCAGACCATCACCGCGGCGGTGGACGGCACCTACCAGATCCACATCACCAACATCGACAACGGTGGCAGCGGCGGGAAGGGGGCGGAGAACTATCAACTGACCATGACCGTCGATTATTCCGGTGCTCACAACACTACCCCGGATTATCACGGCACCTACACCGCCAGCGACAACCATGGTGGCAGCGACAGCGCGGCAGTGAGCATCACCTATCAGGAAGGTCATACCCTCACCGGTACGGCGGGCGATGACGTGCTGGTGGCAGGCACCGGCAACAACGTGATCAACGCGGGTGACGGCAACGATGTCCTCACCGCCGGCGCAGGCAACAACGAACTGCACGGTGGCGCCGGCAATGACTTGCTCTACAGCGGGCCGGGCAACGACCTGCTCGACGGCGGCGATGGCATCGACACCGCGAGCTACGCCCACGCCACTGCCGGGGTCAAGGTGGACCTGAGCCTGCTGGGGCCGCAAAACACGATCGGGGCTGGTATCGATACCCTGACCTCGATCGAAAACCTTACGGGCTCGAATTTCGACGACAAGCTTACCGGTGACAGCCATAACAACGTCATCACCGGCGGGCTCGGCAATGACGTGCTCAATGGTGGCGGCGGCGATGATTTGCTGATCGGTGGTCTGGGCAACAATACGCTCACCGGTGGTGCTGGCGCGGACACCTTCCAGTGGCTCAAAGGCAACAGCGGCCACGATGTCGTCACCGACTTCACCCCGGGGACCGATAAACTCGACCTGTCACAACTGCTGCAGGGCGAGAACAGTACCGCGGCGTCGCTGGATGACTACCTGCACTTCAAGGTCACTGGCAGTGGCGATTCGCTGGTCACCAGCATTGACGTCAGCAGCATGGCCGGCGCTGCGCCGAACCAGACCATTGACCTGGCGGGCGTGAACCTGGCCAGCCATTACGGCGTGACGCCAGGGGCGGGTGGGGTCATTGCCGGCGCGGATACGGCGACGATCATCAACGGCATGTTGAATGATCATTCGTTGAAGGTCGACACCGTGTGATCTGAAGTCTGAAACGAAAAAAACCGCCATTCCTGCGCAAGGGGTGGCGGTTTTTTTGTGGGCGGTCCCCTGTAGGAGCGAGCACGCTCGCGAGGGTCGTCAACCATAACGCGAGCTGCCTGGTTAGCCTCGGCGTATTGGCGTCCCGCGCCAGTTTCCCAGGATTACGCCCACGGCATCACGACCGATGCAGGGTTTTCTGTTTGAGGATGTAGATCGTTACCAGCACCGCACTGGTCAGCATGAATCCGCGTGCCCACGGCAGGGGCACCAGATAGCAGGAGAAGAGGATGCTCGTCCACATCAGCCCGATCGCGTAGACCTTGCCCTTGAGCGGGATGCCACTGCCGTCGAGGTAGGCGCGAATCCACGGGCCAAGCCGCGGATGCTCCACCAGCCAGTGATAGAACCTGGGCGAACTGCGGGCGAAGCAGGCGGCGGCCAGCAGCAGGAACGGCGTGGTGGGCAATACCGGCAGGAAAATCCCGATCACTCCCAGCGCCACGCTCAGCCAGCCGATGGCCAGCAGCACGTAACGCAACAGCAGGGAGCGGTTGCCTATGGGGTTGTCCATAGGCAGAACCTTAGTGGTGACGTGGCTTGAGGATCGCCGGTTTTTCGTCTGGCGCGTTGCACAACAGGTACAGCGCGGTCAGGGCTTCCGGGATCTGCACGATCATGTCGTCCATCAGGTTGGGGTCCGCCGCGATGTCGGAGAACTCAGGCTGTTCGTCGAACAGACCGGAACCGACCATGATCGGCAACAGCATTTCGCTGACTTCGTCTTCGGCGGTCTCGAACCAGGCCGCTTCGCGCAGGAACACGCCTTCCATGAAACCGATGCACCAGCCGCGCAGATCGGAATCGTCCGGCTCTTCGCCCAGGTCCAGGTCGCATGGCAGCTCGAATTCTTCGTCAGAGGCCAGTTGGCGGGCGATGTGAGCCTTGAGGGCGAGCAGGGTGGATTCGATCGCTTCACGCTCGGTGTCGTCGGCGTAATGCGGCTCTTCGGCGAAAAGGGCATCGATCCATTCACGGTCGGGAACGCTTTCGGAACAGATCGACAGCGCAGTGAGGTAGCCGTGGGCGGCCACGTAGTCCAGCGCCTCGTCATGCAGTTCATCGGCGTCGAGGAAGACTTGCAGGCGGGTTAATTGCTCAGCGAAGGACATTAAAGGGCTACCTTGGGAATTAAACAGATGCGGGAATTCTAGGCCTTCTTGAGCCCCCAGGCCAGCCGCGCGGCATATTTGCGCGCAAGCCCGCTCCCACAGGGCCGTCAGTGGATTTGCTTTCGTGTCTTCTCAGCGGCGCCCTTTGCCGGGCAGCGCTCGGGTATACTCCCGCGTTTTGTGATGCCCTGCTGGCGTCGCGGCTGGAATGTGAAGCGTCATGCAATGCGCACTTACGATTTGTCAGTGCAGCCTTGCGGATACTCAACCAGCCTTGCAGGGATGTTTTGGTGATTTTTGGAGTTTTTATGCTCGAACAGGCGCAACGCGTCCTCAAGGACATCTTCGGCTACGACAGTTTCCGTGGCCGCCAGGGTGCAATCATTGAGCGCGTGGCCAGTGGCGGCGATGCCCTGGTATTGATGCCTACCGGTGGCGGCAAGTCCTTGTGCTTCCAAGTCCCGGCGTTGTTGCGCGACGGCCTGGCCGTGGTGGTGTCGCCGCTGATCGCGTTGATGGACGATCAGGTCGCGACCCTTGAAGAACTCGGCGTCGCCGCGGCTGCGTTGAACTCCACGCTGAGCGCCGAGCAGCAACGTGATCTCGCCGCGCGAATCAAGCGTGGCGAAGTGAAAATGCTCTACCTGGCGCCTGAACGTCTGGTCCAGCCGCGCATGCTGGCCTTCCTGCAAAGCCTCGAAATCGCCCTCTTCGCCATCGACGAAGCACATTGCGTGTCGCAATGGGGTCACGATTTCCGCCGCGAATACCTGCAACTGGGGCAACTGGCCGAACTGTTTCCCAATGTCCCGCGCATTGCTCTCACCGCGACCGCCGACAAGCGCACCCGGGAAGAAATCGTCGATCGCCTGCACCTGCAGAATGCCGAGCGCTTTCTCTCAAGCTTCGACCGCCCGAACATTTTCTACCGCATCGTGCCCAAGGAGCAGCCGCGCAAGCAGTTGCTGGCCTTTCTTGCGGAGCGGCGCAGCGATGCCGGCATCGTCTATTGCCTGTCGCGCAAGAAAGTCGACGAAGTCGCGGTGTTCCTCAGTGAACAAGGCTTCCCCGCATTGCCTTACCACGCCGGTCTGGCCAACGAAACCCGTGCCCACCACCAGAAGCGTTTCCTCAACGAGGAAGGCCTGATCATGGTCGCCACGGTGGCGTTCGGTATGGGCATCGACAAGCCCAACGTGCGTTTCGTCGCGCACCTCGATCTGCCGAAATCCCTCGAAGCCTATTACCAGGAAACCGGTCGGGGCGGCCGTGACGGTCTGCCGGCGGATGCGTGGATGGCCTACGGCCTGCAAGACGTGGTGATGCTCAAGCAGATGCTGCAGAACTCCGAAGGCGATGAGCGCCACAAGCGTCTGGAGCAGCACAAGCTCGACGCGATGCTCTCGCTTTGCGAAGAAACCCGCTGCCGCCGTCAAACGCTGTTGGCCTACTTTGACGAAGACATGCCCGAGCCCTGCGGCCATTGCGACAACTGCGTCGATGGCGTGCAGACCTGGGACGCCACCGAGCCGGCTCGTCAGGCACTGTCGGCCATCTACCGCACCGGTCAGCGCTACGGCGTCGGCCATCTGGTGGATGTGTTGCTGGGCAAGGACAACGAAAAGGTCCGCAGTTTCGGTCATCAGCATCTGTCCGTGTATGGCGTCGGCAAGGCGATGGGCGAGAGCGAATGGCGCTCGCTGTTCCGCCAGCTGGTGGCTCGCGGGCTGGCTGACATCGATCTCGAGGGTTATGGCGGCCTGCGCCTCAGTGACACCTGCAGACCGTTGCTCAAGGGCGAAGTGACCCTGGAACTGCGTCGCGACCTCAAGCCACAGATCACGGCGAAAAGCAGCAAAAGCCAGGCGAGCCAACTGGTGCGCGGCGAAGAACGCGAACAATGGGAAGCGTTGCGCGCTCTGCGGCGCAAGCTCGCCGAAGAACATGGAGTGCCGCCCTACGTCATCTTCCCCGACTCGACCCTGCTGGAAATGCTCCGCAGCCAGCCGACCTCGCTGGCGGAAATGGCCACGGTCAGCGGCGTCGGTGCGCGCAAACTGGAACGTTACGGCGAGGCCTTCCTCGAAGTGCTGGGTGGCCAGGTCGAGGCACCGAAAGTGGTGGCCGATGTGCGTCACGAACTGATCACGCTCGCCCGGGCCGGCATGACGCCGCTGCAAATCGCCGGTCAGCTGCAATGTTCGGAAAAGAACGTCTACACCCTGCTGGCTGAAGCCATCGGGAAGCAGCAGTTGTCGCTGGAGCAGGCGCTGGACCTGCCCGAAGAATTGCTGGGCGAAGTGCAGGATGCGTTCCTCGACGGCGAGGGCGAGTTGCCGCCGGTGGCGGAGATTGCCGCACTGTTCGCCGGGCGGGTGCCGGACGGGGTTTTGTACTGCGTACGTGCCGCCCTGCAATCGGAATTCGAGATGTAAAGCTCAAATGCTGAAACCGGTCGTATTGATGTAACGATTCAGTACAGAGCAAGTCTTGCCTCGAGCCGAGGGTCATGCTTAGCTGACTAATAATTAGGTTTTCTTTATTTCAGTCTAATCATGAGTGTTTTATGTCGTTGACCGATCAACACCGCTTTGGCATGCAATTGGCCCAGATGTCGCGCGGCTGGCGTGCCGAGCTGGACCGCCGTCTGGCTGGCCTGGGTTTGTCACAGGCGCGCTGGCTGGTGCTGCTGCACCTCGCACGTTTCGACGAGGCACCGACCCAGCGCCAACTGGCGCAAAGTGTCGGCGTCGAAGGGCCGACCCTGGCGCGGCTGCTCGACAGCCTCGAAAGCCAGGGCCTGGTTCAGCGCCAATCCGTGGTAGAAGATCGTCGGGCGAAAAAAATCGTCCTTTGCGCCCCGGCCCGTCCATTGATCGATCAGATCGAAACCATCGCCACTCAGCTGCGTCTTGAGCTTTTCGAAGGCGTGGACGAGGAGGATTTGAAGATCTGCATGCGCGTTCACGGGCACATCCTGGGCAACCTGGAAAAATCTTGAGGCATAACCGGGTAGCGTCTTTTTGAGATACCCCGTTGGGCGGACTATAAAGAACTACTAGGCAATATCGCGTTCGTACCGGATGTGCGGATGCGCACCGGTCGATTCTGGTTATCTAAGGGATGCTCATGCTCGAGAGTTGGCACGTTGTACTGCGGTGGTGCGCCAGGTTGCTTCTGGTGGGTGGGGCTGTCACGTACTCGGCATTGGCGCCCGCACTGGGGCTGGGGGAAATCACCCTGCATTCGGCGCTGAATCAGCCGCTGCGTGCCGACATTGCTTTGGAGGATGCGGCGGGCCTGGAGGAAGGCGATCTTTCAGTGAGCCTGGCGACGGCGGACGAATTCAACCGCGCGGGCGTCGAGCGGGTGTTCTTTCTCAACGACCTGAAGTTCACACCGATCCTGCGAGGCAACCGCAGCCTGATCCGGGTGAGCTCCAGCAAAGCGGTCAATGAACCGTTCCTGAATTTTCTCGTGCAGCTCAATCAGCCCAACGGCCGGGTGCTGCGCGAGTACACGGTGCTGATCGATCCACCGGGTACACCAGGCATCGTCCCGGTGACCGATGAACCGGTCGTCGGCGCCCCGACCTCACCGTTCCCCAGCGTCACGCCGGCGACTGCGCCACCGCCCGCCGCGAAGAAACCGGCTCCGGTCGCCAACGTCGCACAGCCCCCCGCCCCCCAGATTGATCTGTCCGCCGAACAGTTGGCCGCCAGCGTGCTGCAAAACCAGCAGCTGCAAAAAACCATTGATGAGCTGAACGCAAAACTTCAAGCCCAGGACGAACAGGTCGCGGCTCAGAAGAAACAGATCACCGAGTTACAGACCCGTTTGGCAGAGATGCAGCAAGCGCCGCCGGTTACGCCGGTTACGCCGGCACCTGCCCCTGTCGCGGTAGAAGAGCCGGAGAGCTTCAACTGGCCGCTGGTCATCGGCTTGCCGGCGTTGGTTGCGTTGCTGTTGCTGGGGCTGTTTGTTCGCCGTCAGCGTCAGCAGGTCCAGGCTTTGCCCGACGACTCACCGATTGTGCCGTCGCGTCACGAGCCGGTGCTGAGTCAAGCCACTGAGCCGGCGGCGAAGCCTGCTCCGCTCAACGCCGTCCCCGACCATCATGACGAGACGCCGTCAGGCGATGTGCTCGAAGGCGTGGGCATCTATCTGGCCTATGGACGATTTTCCGAAGCCGCGGGCTTGTTGCGCGACGCCTTGGCGAAGGAACCCGAGCGCACCGATCTGGCCGTGCAATTGCTGGAAGTCCTCGGCAAGCAGGGTGACGGTCCCGCCTACGACGCCCAGGAACACAGCTTGCGCGAGGCCGGCTTCGATTCGCAGCAACTGCAGGACATTCGTGCCCGTTATCCAAAATTGAACAACGCGGCACCGGTGACGGCGGTCGTGGCACCTGTCATCACCGCCCCGGTGAACACCGAAGCAGCGCCCGTCGACGAGTTCCAGTTGAACCTGGATGACCTGTCGATGGATTCGAGTTGGGATCTGGTCAGCCCCTTCGGAAACAGCAAACCCGCGGACCCACCGCCGAAGATCGTGGAGCCGGCGTTCACCTCGAACCTGCACGTCTTGCCCGATGTGTTCGAGATGCCGGAAGAACCAACGCTGGGCGAGTCCGAGCTGGAGTGGATCGCCGAACCGGATTCTCAGTCGCTGGACGACGATTTCCTCAATGAGTTCAGTGACGCCGGTCATTCACTTGAACTAGAGCCGCTGAGCCTGGAGCCAGCGACGCCGACCCACGCCGGCAAACTGGAACAGGCCCAGAACTGTATCGATGATGGCGATCTCGACAGCGCCATCGAGTTGCTCAATGAATTGCTTGAAGACGGCGACGAGCCACTCCGGCAAACCGCGCGGACGTTGTTGGCCGGTATTCGCTGAACCTCTATCATGACGGCGCCCTATGGCTCAGGAGTGTCGCCGTCATGAACCCTCATAAACCGGAAATCATCATCACCTACTGCACGCAATGCCAATGGCTGTTGCGTGCCGCGTGGCTGGCGCAAGAACTGCTCAGTACGTTCGGCGACGATTTGGGCAAGGTGTCGCTGGTGCCGGGCACCGGTGGGGTATTTCACATTTCCTGTAACGACGTACAGATTTGGGAACGCAAGGCGGACGGCGGTTTCCCGGAGGCCAAGGGGCTGAAGCAGCGGGTCCGCGACCAGATCGATCCGGACCGCGACCTCGGGCACAACGACCGGCCTTAGTGAGACACGGCTTCGGCGGCTACTGCCTTCTTGCTCGAACCGCCCGAAAGCCTGCTCGACACCACAATCGCCACGATGATCAACGCACCGCCGATCAACATGCGTAACGTCGGGTTTTCATTGAACAGCAGCCAGGCCACGGTGATGCCGTAAACCGGTTCCAAAGCGAACACCACGGCGGCGGTGCGCGCCTTGATCACGGCAAGGCTGGCAACGAACAGGCTGTGAGCGACCCCGGTGCAAAATACCCCGAGCAGGCTGATCCACAGCCAGTCGATGGCGCGGACCTCGCTCAGTTGCGGTGCCGCCACCGGTAGCAGACACAACGCGACCACTACGTTCTGACACAACGCCGCCTGTACGGGCGGAATACTTGCGGAACTGGCGCGGTTGGTCAGCGAAAGCAGCGCAAACAACAGACCCGAGCCCACCGCCCATAGCAGGCCGGTAGTGGCGCCGCTGGCGAGATCGAAGTCCGGCGTGACCAGCACCAGCCCGACACTGACCAATATCACCAGAATGATCTCATTGGCGCGAATCCGCTCGCGGAAGATCAGTCCTTCCAGGATCACGGTAAACGCGGGGAAACTGGCAAAACCCAGGGTCGCAATCGCAACACCGGCGACCTTCACCGCAATGAAAAAACTGACCCAGTGCCCGGCCAGCAGCAAGCCGCTGAGCAGCAGGCGACGCCAATCCACAGCCCGTAGTGGCTGCCAGCGTGTCTGGCTGGCGAACCTCGCGAAGACGCTCAGGGCGAGAACGGCAAAGGCGGCACGACCGAAGACGATGACGGCGGGGGAGGCGGCGGCGAGTTTGCCGAAAACACCGGTGAGGCCAAACATCAGGGCGCCGATATGCAGGGCGCCAAGGGCGGTACGGGGAGTCATTGCGATCCTTGATAGCGGTATTGAGCCGGGATGACGGATACATTTAATCGCATCGGCCCCACCTGGTCTGTCGGCAAACTATTAAACTTTGTCGCCAGCCTCGCGTCGCAACTTGCCAGGCGAAACACCAAACTCTCGTAACACCGCCGCGGAAAACGCGCTTTGCGAACTGTAGCCAACCCGGCTGGCGATCTCGCCAACAGGCAACGCAGAATCCCGCAACAGGCTCACGGCCATATGCAGGCGACGGCTACGGATGTAATCCATCGGCGTCTGCCCGCATTCCGCGACAAACCGCGCATGCAGCCGAGCGTTGGACAGGCCGGCGATGCGCGCCAGATCGGCCACTTGCAGCGGATACGCCGCATGTTGATCGATGTGCGCATTCAGCGCGGCATAGGGCAGGCGGCGGCCGCCCATCACGTCGGCTTTGGCGTTGTTGAGACTGGCCAGCAGCAACACCGCGCCTTGTTGTGCAATCAGCGGGTCGCTGACGGGGCTGCCCGCCAGCCAGCTCACCAGTTGGCTCTGCCCGGCATCCAGCGGCAGACGCCCGGGGTTGTCGAGCAAGCGGCGGCTGGCATCGGCGTGATCGCCAAGGGACTTCGTCACCCATTCGTCGTCCGGTATATCCAGCACCAGGCAGCGGCTGCCTTTGGCGCTGCCACAGGCATGATGAAAGCCGGACGGGACCACCACGAAACTCTGCTGCACCACCTGACTGCCACGCCCGTCGACCTCGAAATCCAGCGCGCCCGAGAGCCCGAACACCAGTTGCGCGTGGTCGTGGCTGTGGACGATCAGGTCGTGAGTGTATTGGCGCAGCGTGAGGATCGGTCTCATCGCAGGTCTCCCGGGTAAGGCCGTCAGTCTACACCGGCGGCGCGATGGCGCGTTGTCACAGGACTGACTTGGCTCTGTCATGGTCGATTAACCCGAGCGGCGCAAGCTTGCAAAAACAATCGCAGAGGGTTGCCCATGACCAGCGCCGAGCTCGCCAAACCCAGTCGTAAGCAACGTGTGCGGACCTTGTGGATTTCTGATGTGCACCTGGGCACCCGGGATTGCCAGGCCGAGCACCTGTCGCAATTCCTCAAGGGCTATCACGCGGACAAGGTCTACCTGGTCGGCGACATCATCGACGGCTGGAAGCTGCGCAGCGGCATGTACTGGCCCCAGGCGCACACCAACGTGATCCGGCGTCTGCTGACCATGAGCAAGCGTGGCACCGAGGTGATCTACGTCACCGGCAACCACGATGAATTCCTGCGCCGCTATTCGAAGCTGATCCTGGGCAACATCCAGCTGGTGGACGAAGCCGTGCACGTGACCGCCGACGGCCGCCATCTGCTGGTGATCCACGGCGACCAGTTTGACGTGATCACCCGCTATCACCGCTGGCTGGCCTTCCTTGGCGACTCGGCCTACGAGTTCACCCTGACACTCAATCGTTGGCTCAACCACTGGCGTGCCCGTTATGGCTATGGTTACTGGTCGCTGTCGGCGTACCTCAAGCATAAGGTGAAAACCGCCGTCAGCTTCATCAGCGATTTTGAAGAAGCCATCGCCCACGAATGCGTCAAACGCGAATTGCACGGGGTGGTGTGCGGGCACATTCACCATGCCGAGATTCGCAAGGTTGGCGGGGTGGATTACCTGAATTGCGGGGATTGGGTGGAGTCGTGTACGGCGCTGATCGAGCACTGGGACGGGTCGATCGAGTTGTATCGGTTGGCGGATGCGCAGGCGCGGGAGGCGGAGTTGAAGGCATTGAAGGTCGCCGAGCCGGCTTGACTTTTTCACCGTCTGAACTGGCCCCATCGCGGGCAAGCCCGCTCCCACAGGATGCTTTGTTGTGGCACACGTTGCGTGAACACTGAAAAACCCTGTGGGAGCGGGCTTGCCCGCGAAGGGGCCTAAAGGGACACCCTGAAACCATCAGGCCGGCGCGTATTCCGCCATCGCTGCCTTGTAAATCGAATTCTTCGGCTGCGCAAACACCCGCTCCATCATCGGCTCGAAGAAACTCAGCGGCAGCGTCTCGTAAGCCGGATCAAAAGCCGCCGCATCATATTTGGCGCAAAACTCGATGGTCGCCTGATACTGCGAATGACCGCTGAATTGCTCGCGCAGATGCCGATCCATGCCCAGGTGATGGAAGAAGTAATAGCCCTGGAAAATCCCGTGTTTCTCCACCATCCACAGGTTCTCGGCGCTGACGAACGGCTTGAGAATCGCCGCCGCAATGTCCGGATGGTTGTACGAGCCCAGCGTGTCACCGATGTCGTGCAGCAGGGCGCAGACCACGTACTCTTCGTCACGGCCATCACGCCAGGCGCGGCTGGCGGTTTGCAGGGAATGGGTCAAACGATCCACCGGGAACCCGCCAAAATCACCCTCCAGTAATTTCAGGTGCGCCACAATCCGAGTCGGCAATTGCTTGGCATAGGCACTGAAGTCGGCGGCGATGATCGCCCAGTCTTCCTGTGTGCCGTCCTGCATGTGGGTGAAGCGGGCATTGGCGTTCATCGGCCAACCTCTTGTTCTGGTCGAAAGGGGTTTATTCAGTGTAGGACCTGTTACCACCAGCGTACTGGCTGCCCGGGACGCATTGCTGGCCGTTCGGGCCTAGAACGGCACGCGGCCCAGGATCATGTCGCGATACATGACGAAATCGCCGGCCAGGCTGTAAAGCGGATGTTGAAACGTCGCCGGACGGTTCTTTTCGAAGAAGAAATGCCCGATCCAGGCGAAGGTGTAGCCAGCCAACGGCAGCGCCAACAGCCAGAGCCAGGCGCCTTTGCCGATGGTCAGCGCCAGGATGAAAATAACCAGGGTCGTGCCGATAAAGTGCAATCGTCGGCAGGTGCTGTTGCTGTGTTCACTCAGGTAATAGGGGTAAAACTCAGCGAAGCTATTGAAACGTTTGATGTTTTCCACGACAGCGATCTCTGTGGTTATTGTTCTGGCTGCAAGTTGTTCTGCGGGGAGCTTATTTGAGTCTAGAGTGATCATTGGCATCAGCCAGTGACAATGGGCGCCACTTTAGTATCCTTCGGAAATTGGCCGTAGCATGCGGCTCACCATGTAAGTAAACGCCATGAGCGAACGAACGACTTCTGCAAGCTGGGCGATGGGGATTGTCAAAGCACTGGAGATGGACGGCCTGGATTGCCGGGTTCTGTTCAAACAGCTGGGGCTCGACTACGCGTCACTGGACGATCCGGATGCGCGCTTCCCGCAAGATTCCATGACGCGACTCTGGCAGCGCGCCGTCGAGCTGTCCGGTAACCCGGCGATCGGCCTGAACATGGGCAAGGTGGTGCGACCGGCCTCCTTCCATGTCGCCGGCTACGCCTTGATGTCCAGTAACACCCTGGCCGAAGGCTTCAAGCGGCTGGTGCGTTATCAGCGAATCATTGCCGAAAGTGCCGACCTGAGTTTCCGCCTGCTGGACGAAGGTTACGCGCTGATCCTGACCGTCCACGGCGACCACCTGCCACCGACCCGGCAAAGTGCCGAAGCCTCGCTGGCCTGTGCCCTCGCGCTGTGTGGCTGGCTGACCGGACGCACCCTGCAACCGCGCAAGGTGCTGGTACAGGGCGAACAGCCCGCCGATCTCGAACCCTATAAACAGGCTTTCCACGCGCCGTTGGTGTTCAACGCACCGTATGATGCGCTGATCTTCGAACGCGCCGACATGGAAGAGCCACTGCCAACCGCCAACGAAGCCATGGCGTTGCTGCATGATCGTTTTGCCGGGGAATACCTGGCGCGGTTTTCCGAGAGCCGCGTGACCCACAAGGCGCGCCAGGTGCTGTGCCGCTTGCTGCCTCAGGGTGAGCCCAAGCGCGACACCGTGGCGCAAACGCTGCACTTGTCGCAGCGGACCCTGCAGCGGCGCTTGCAGGAAGAAGGCACGAGCTTCCAGACACTGCTCGATGACACCCGCCGCGAACTGGCCGAGCAATACCTCGCGCAACCCGCCATGACCCTGCTGGAAATCGCCTACCTGCTGGGATTCGCCGACCCGAGCAATTTCTTCCGCGCCTTCCGCCGCTGGTTCGATGCCACCCCCGGCGAATACCGGGTGCGACTGATGGAAGCGCCGAACCGGGTCAGTGACGCCAGAACGCCGGAATACACAGAACAAACACGGTAATGATCTCCAGTCGGCCGAGCAGCATGCCGAACGAGAGAATCCACTTGGCGGCGTCCGGCAGGCTGGCGAAGTTACCGGCCGGGCCGATGGTCTCACCCAGTCCCGGGCCGACCCCGGACACGGTGCTGGCCGCGCCGGTCAAGGCGGTCATCCAGTCGACGCCGAGCAGCGACAAGAGCAAGGCGATCACGCAGATGGTGATGGCGAAGAAAAACGAGAACGTCAGGATCGAGCGCACGATTTCCTCGTCGAGACGGTGACCGTTGTATTTCTGCTTGATCACCGCGCGCGGATGAATCAGCTGGTTAAGGTTGGCCTTGAGCAGGATGTAGGCAACCTGGAAGCGGAAAATCTTGATCCCGCCCGCCGTCGATCCCGAGCAGCCGCCGACAAACCCCAGGTAGAAGAACAGCATCAGCGAGAAATTGCCCCAGAGGCTGTAGTCCCCGAGCGCAAAGCCTGTAGTGGTCACCACGGAGGTCACGTTCAGCGCAACGTGCCGCAGCGCGTCCAGCCAATGCAGGTTGGTGGTCCACCAGTACCAGGTGCCGAGTACCAGCCACGTCACCAGCAACATGCCGAGCAAGCCTTGCACCTGCTGGTCCTTGATCAACGCCCGACGGTTGCCGCGCAAGGTCGCCACGTACAGGGTGAACGGCAGGCTGCCGAGAATCATGATGACGATCGCCACCCAGTGCACCGCCGGTTGCTGCCACTTGGCCAGGGACTGATCCGAGGTGGAAAAACCACCAGTGGAAATCGCCGACATCGCGTGGTTGATCGCATCGAACGGGCTCATCCCGGCCCACCAGAACGCCAGGCTGCCGACAATGGTGATGCCGACGTACGCCGCTACGATCAGGCGCGCCACCATGTGCGAACGGGGCATGACTTTTTCCGAACGGTCCGACGACTCGGTCTGAAACAGCCGCATGCCGCCGATGCGCAGCAGCGGCAGAATCGCGACGGCCATGCCGATGAAGCCGATGCCGCCAATCCAGTGCAGCAGCGAGCGCCACATCAGAATGCCGGGGGACATGCTGTCCAGCCCCGTGAGCACCGTGGAACCGGTGGCGGTGATGCCGGACATGCTTTCGAAGAACGAGTCGGTGTAGCTGATGTGCTGGGTCAACAGGAACGGCAGCGCGGCGAAAATGCACACCACCAGCCAACTGCTGACCGTCAGCAGGTACATGTCCCGCGGGCGCAGGTGCACGTGTTCGGGGCGCCCGGGGATGACCAGCGCCAGGCCGGCGACGAAGGTGATCATGCTGGCCCAGAGGAACGACGGCAGGTCGCCGGTGCGCTCGAAAATCACCAGCGTGGCCATGGGCACGACCATGGCGATCGCCAGCGTGATCAGGAAGAGCCCGATGATGAAACCAATCGTCCGTAAGGTTGGCAACGCCATGAAGTCCGCTCGGGCTGAAAGTGGGAAGGGCGCCATTCTACCCGTGGGGCAGGGCATGTAAACCGGCACCGCCGGCCGCTTGCCGCTAGAATAGCCGCACACATTTTTCAGGAGGTGGCCGATGCAGGCTCTCGACGCTTTGCTCAACCGTGTTTCTGTTCCACGATTGCTCGATCCGGCCCCGACCGCCGAGCAGCGTGAAGTGCTGTTCAACGCTGCAATGCGTGCGCCGGACCATGGCCACTTGCAGCCTTGGCGCTTCCTGACGGTGGAAGGTGCGGCTCGTGAGCAAATGGGCGAGCTGCTGGCCGAAGCGGCGAAACTGCAGGACAGTGAGGTGACCGAAGCCGCCGTGGACAAGGCGCGCAATGGCCCGCTGCGGGCGCCGCTGGTGGTGGTGGTGATCGCGCGCTTGCAGGATCACGTCAAATACCCGAAGTCCGAGCAACTGCTGGCGGCGGGTTGTGCGGCGCACGGGATTTTGCTGGCCGCGTATGCGCAAGGCATTGGTGCGGTATGGCGGACGGGTGAGCTGGCGTATTCGGCGCACGTGGCCAAAGGCCTGGGCTTGGCGGAAGGGGAGCAGGTGATCGCGTTCCTGTACCTGGGTACGCCGCAGAAAGAACCGCGGGTGGCGGAGAAGGTTGATCTGGCCGAGTTCGTCAGCGCCTGGCCCGATAAGACCTGACATCAGCGCCTGATGTGTGGGAGCGGGCTTGCTCGCGAAGGCGGTATGTCGATTGGCAAATGCTTTGATTGACACACCGCCTTCGCGAGCAAGCCCGCTCCCACAAGGGGTTACGGTTGAACCACGGCCCCGGGCACCAACGGCAATTCCAGGCTCGCGATAAACCCGCCTTGCGGATGATTCGCCAACACCAGGCTCCCGCCATGTCGCTCCGCCGCGCGCCGCGCAATCGCCAGGCCCAGGCCATGCCCCGCTGCGGTCTGCCCCGGCGCCCGGTAGAACGGTTCGCCCAACTGATCCAAATGCTCGGCCATCACACCCGGTCCATGGTCGCGCACGCTGATCACTATCCGCTCGCCCTGCCGCATCGCCTGCATTTCAATCGATTGCCCCACCGGGTTAAAGCGCTGAGCGTTGCGCAGTAGGTTGTCCACGGCGCGTTCGATCATCGTTGGCCAACCCTTGAGGTTCAGATGCGGTTCGGCGTCGAGGCGAACGGTCTGCTCCGGCGAACCCAGTTGCGCATCTTTTTGCAGCGTATTGAGCAGGGCATTCAGGTCAACGTCTTCCGCGCCGGCGTTGTCGGCATCGACCCGCGCCAGCACTAGAATTTCGCTGATTAGCGCCTCCAATCGGTCGCATTCGCGGGTCAGGCGCGGCGCGAGTTTTTCCCGTTCTTCGGGGCTGGCCCGCTCGGCCAACGCCAGCGCAATCCGCAACCGGGCGAGGGGTGAGCGCAGTTCGTGTGACACATCGCGCAAGAGTTGCCGCTGGCTGCCGATCAGACTTTGCAAGCGTGCGCCCATGCGGTTGAAGTCGGTGGCCAGCACGCCAAATTCATCGCGACGGTTGGCCAGCTTCACCAGGCTGTTCTGTTGATAGGTGGTTTGCCCCAGATCGTGCACCGCGCCGCGCAAACGGCTCAGCGGTCGGGTGATGGACAGGGTCACGAACAGGCTGAAAAGGGTCAGCACCACCAGCGCGATCCCCAGCGCACTGAGCGGCCAGAGAAGGCTTTCGCGGTGCCAGGCGTCGAGTTCGGGGTGCGGAATGCGGTAGATCAGCAGGTAAGTGTCGCCGGTCTTGGCGCTGGTGTATTCGTCGGTCAGGCGCCGCCAGGGCAGGCGCCGGTCATCGTTATTCTGCCGCGCTTCGAAGGCTGCCGCTCGGCGTGGGAAGGTGCCGCGGACGACCGGGTCGCCGCTCTCGTTGAGCACTTGCACGTCGATGTGATACTGGCGTTTGCGCTGTTCCAGGATGTCTTGGGCCGCTTCTTCGCCTTGGGCTTCGTAGGTTTGCGTCCATTGTTCGGCCAGGGTGTTGAGGCCCGGGTGGCGGCTGAGAATCCACGCGTCCTGGTTGAGCATGTGCCCGAGCAGAATGGACAGTCCTGCAACCAGAGCGATGGCCAGCCAGAAGCTGGCCAGGATACGCCAGAACAGTGAACGCACAGAAAATCCTCAAACAAACACGAATCCCATGTGGGAG
>NZ_JANLOD010000018.1 GCF_025466085.1 Pseudomonas sp. 14P_8.1_Bac3 | reverse complement strand
CGGTTTCGCGAGCAAGCCCGCTCCCACAAGGACAGAGTTCTACAGGAGACTTACTCGAACAACGCGTCGAGCGCCTGTTCCAGGCGTGTCACCGCAATAATCTGCAACCCCGGTGGCGCTTCCTTCGGCGCATTGCCCTTCGGCACGATGGCTCGCTTGAAACCGTGCTTGGCCGCTTCCTTCAAACGCTCCTGCCCACTCGGCACCGGGCGCACCTCACCCGACAAACCGACTTCGCCGAACACCAGCAAATCATGAGGCAGCGGTCGATTGCGCAAACTGGACATGACCGCGGCCATCAGCGCCAGGTCGGAAGCGGTTTCCAACACCTTCACGCCACCGACCACGTTGAGGAACACGTCTTGATCGTGGGTCGGAATGCCGCCGTGCCGGTGCAACACCGCCAGCAACATCGCCAGCCGGTTCTGATCCAGCCCCAGCGTGACCCGACGCGGGTTGGCCAGATGGCTGTCATCTACCAGCGCCTGCACTTCCACCAGCATCGGCCGAGTGCCTTCCCACGTGGCCATGACCACGCTGCCCGGGACTTCTTCCTGAGCGCGGGTCAGAAAAATCGCCGACGGGTTGGAGACTTCCTTCAAGCCCTTGTCCGTCATGCCGAACACGCCCAGTTCGTTGACCGCGCCGAAACGGTTCTTCACCGCCCGCAGCAGACGCAAACGGCCATCGGACTCGCCTTCGAAATACAGCACAGTGTCGACCATGTGCTCCAGCACTCGCGGTCCGGCCAATGCGCCCTCCTTCGTCACGTGGCCGACCAGGAAAATCGCCGTTCCGCTCTGTTTGGCGTAGCGCACCAGCAAGGCCGCGCTCTCGCGAACCTGCGACACGCCGCCCGGTGCCGATTGCAGCTGCTCGGTGAAAATTGTCTGGATGGAGTCGATCACCATCACCTTGGGTTTTTCCACCCGAGCGGTGGCGATGATGGTTTCGATGCAGGTTTCGGTCATGACCCGCAGTTGATCCTGCGGCAACCCCAGACGGCGGGCACGCATGGCCACTTGCTGCTGGGATTCCTCACCGGTGACATAGAGTGCCGGCATGCTCTTGGCGAGGTTGCACAGGGTTTGCAACAGAATGGTCGATTTGCCGATGCCAGGGTCACCGCCGATCAGCACCACCGAGCCGTCCACCAGCCCGCCGCCCAGGACGCGATCGAGTTCGCTGGAAGCCGTGGAGAACCTTGGGATTTCTTCGACGCTGACTTCAGCCAGGGTCTTGATCTGCGCCTGTTGACCGGTCCACCCGGTGCGACCGCCAGGCGCCGCAGCGCCACCGCTCTCGACCAGGGTTTCAGTCAAGGTGTTCCAGGCACCGCACTCACCGCACTGGCCGGCCCACTTGGGAAACGTTGAGCCACACTCGGTGCAGCCGTACATGCGCTTGGCCTTGGCCATCTGAACTCCCGGCAAAAAACGCGATGATAACGCAGTCGAAGGGTCAATGCGGCTGTCCGGCCTCCGGCATGTATAAGTACTTGCCCATCCATGACCCGCAACGAGTCGCCCAAGTTGTAGAAGCCTGAGTACAACTCGACGAACCAACACCAATAAACTCTCTGCCTAACTTGTACAAAACATGAAACTTATAAGTTTCATGTACAACATTTCTCGAGGAATGGACTCTTCGGAATTAACAAACATAGCCTGCGATATCCCTTAAAAAATAAAATGAACTTTAACTACCAGGCGCTGCCATTCCCCGCTGCCCATCTAACTGCATTGACACCTCACTGTTTCATCCATAAGACACTACGGTTTTTGGTTGCGCCGAAGTGCAACGGCTTAACGCTGGAAACATGGTAGATACGTCAATTCGGTGCAGCCCCGACTAAACCTTTCGCCGATGATCGGGTCGACAGCAGGGCAAGCGCTGTTCGCAGGTGGCTCGGGCAGAAAGCATTCTGCTGATTTACACTGCGTTACCAACCTCATCTGTAACAAGGAATAACCTATGGGCGTGATAAGTGAGTTCAAGGCCTTCGCGGTCAAAGGCAACGTGGTCGACATGGCTGTCGGTATCATCATCGGCGCGGCTTTCGGCAAGATCGTTTCGTCGTTTGTCGGTGACGTGATCATGCCGCCACTTGGGCTGCTGATCGGCGGGGTGGACTTCAGTGACCTGGCCGTTACGCTCAAGGCCGCCGACGGCGCCGCCCCCGCGGTGGTGCTGGCCTACGGCAAGTTCATCCAGAGCGTGATCGACTTCATCATCGTCGCCTTCGCGATCTTCATGGGCGTCAAGGCCATCAACCGCTTGAAGCGGGAAGAGGCCGTCGCCCCTACCCTGCCGCCTGTTCCGACCAAGGAAGAAGAGCTGTTGGGCGAGATTCGCGATCTGCTGAAGCTCCAGAACCAGCGACCGGAGTGAGGTGACGCAGGTGAAAACGGCGCCTTCGGGGCGCCGTTTTTTTTACCAGTAGTTTTCCACGGCCACCTGCCCGGGGCGCCGGCTCAGGCTCAGATGCATGCCACGCTGTTTGAGCAGTGCCCTCGTGTCGTCGATCATCTGCGGGTTGCCGCAGAGCATCACCCGCGAATGCTCGACCGTCAGCGCCAGGCCCGCTACCCGCTCCAGCTCACCACGTTCTAGAAGCGTGGTGATCCGCCCATGCAAGGCGCCCGGATGCTCCTCGCGGGTGACGGTGGCGATGAACTGCAGCTTGTGCGCGTGTTCGGCCAGATAGTCACGCTGCGCCAGGTCCGCGATCAACGCCTGATAGGCCAGCTCCTGCGCCTCACGCACGCTGTAGACCAGGATGATGCGCTCGAACCGCTCCCACACCTCGAAGTCCTGCAGGATCGACAGAAACGGCGCCACGCCGGTGCCTGTGGATAATAACCAGAGATCCCGACCGTCGACGAAACGGTCGAGGGTCAGGTAACCAAAGGCCTGACGGTCAACCAGCAGGGTATCGCCCACGCCCAGCCGACTCAGTTCACTGGTGAACTCGCCCCCCGGCACCACAATGGAAAAGAACTCGAGGAATTCGTCATGCGGTGACGACACCATGGAATAGGCGCGCCATACCGTGCTGCCGTCAGCCTTGGTGACACCCAACCGGGCGAATTGTCCTGCACGGAAACGGAAGCCCGGATCCCTTGTCGTGCGCAGGGTGAACAGGTTCGGGGTCAGCGGCTGGACGTCGAGCAGGGTCTGGCGAGTGAATTTTTCTGCGCTGGCGGTCATGGGGCGCTCCGTTGGACAGGTAGCTCTAGTGTCCCGCAAAGCACGTGCGTTAAACACCGATGATTTGTAGTGTCTTTTAATATTGATTTTTCAAATACGTCGATTATCAATAGTGGCGAACATTAGAGCTATTACTCTGATCAATACAAAGCGTCAGTTATTACATGAAGATCAACATATTGTTGATAGAACCTAAAATTTAAATTTTAACGGTTTGGTAAAGCCAAAAATTCTCACTTTAACGTAGGAATCATCCTACACTTCAAAGCTTACAGGATCTTGGATCCAAGACTTGTACCTCGTACGACAGACCTTTTCGGAGAACATGATGGAGCGCTGGAAGGAGTCCCAACTTACCCAACTGTCGTGCACTACGGATATCGATACCGCATATCGGGTCGCACTCAGCTTTGCAAAAAATATCGGTTTTAAATTTGTCGCCTTTTCAACCACTTATCAGACAAAAAACACTCCAGCCAAAACGGTTACACGAAACAATTTCCCGATCGGATGGAACAGCGAATATCAAAAAAAGAACTTCGGCCCAATTGATCCAGTAGTAGCACATTGCAATCAATCCATGCTTCCGGTGTTATGGAATGAACAACTTTTCGCCAACGTACCGTCGTTGTGGCACGAACTGGAATCACGGGGATTGCAGCATGGCTGGTCGCAGGCGCTGCATGACGAGGAAAGCGGCCTGTGCAGCATTCTGAGTCTCGCCAGAAGCCACTGCCCGATTACCCCAATGGAACTGTATGAAAATCTTGGTTTCTCGGTCTTCATGGGCCGTCATCTGCATGAGCTGGCCCTGCAATCGTTGCCCAGGAAACCGTTGATATCCACTGCCGCGCATTTATCTCCCCGTGAAGTCGATGTGTTGGAACTGGCGGCCGCTGGCAAGACCGCAGATGAAAGCGCCAGAATTCTCAACCTGAGTGCGCGTACGATCCATTTCCACATGCAAAGTGCGATGGGAAAGCTCGGTGCTGCCAACAAGATCTCGGCAATCATCGCGGCCATCAAGGCGGGCTACCTCAATAGCTCTTCAATACCGAATCGATAAAACCTGCGAGTAATCCAAAAGAAAAAAACGTAACATTTGCGGCACCTCCAGAGTGATGACGCGTAGACCATCGCGACGCAGTACACTCGGACCGTCTTGCCCGCTACAACGCCCCTGGGCCGCGGGATTCCCGTTGATCACCCAGAGCCCCGCCCCATGCCTTTGCTCGAAACACCCTTCGCCCGCCTCGACCTGATCCGCCAGCCAGAACAGCAGAACGAACCGCTGCAAGCCTTCGATGCAGCCGACGAATACCTGCTCCATCACCTGGCCGAACAACAGCCGGATCCGGATATGCGGGTTTTGGTGCTCAACGACAGTTTCGGGGCGTTGGCCGCCAGCCTGGCGGGCAAGGTACAGGTCACCAGCAGCGGCGACTCGTTCCTGGCCTTTCAGGGCCTGGAAAAGAATCTGATCCGCAACGGGCAGGCGTTTGATGCCGTGCCGAGCGTACCGGCCAGCGAAGCGTTCAGCGGCCCGTTTGACCGGGTGCTGATCCGCGTCCCCAAAACCCTGGCGCTGCTGGAAGAACAATTGATTCGCCTGCAAGGCCAACTGGCACCCGGTGCCCAAGTGATCGCCGGCGCCATGATCAAGCACCTGCCACGTGCCGCCGGGGATTTACTGGAGTGCTACATCGGCCCGGTGCAAGCCTCATTGGCGGTGAAAAAGGCTCGACTGCTGATCGCCACGGCTGAAGCCAAGGCTCCGGCGACGTCCCCGTATCCGACCCGTTATCGACTCGACGCGCCGGCTATCGAGCTGCTCAACCATGCCAACGTGTTTTGCCGCGAAGGGCTGGACATCGGCACCCGGGCATTTCTTCCGCATTTGCCGAAGAATCTCGGAACGGCGCGGGTGGCCGACCTCGGTTGCGGCAACGGCGTGCTGGCCATTGCCAGCGCCCTGCAGAATCCCGAGGCGCACTACACGCTGGTGGACGAGTCGTTTATGGCCGTGCAGTCGGCGGCCGAAAACTGGCACGCCGCACTGGGCGACCGGGAGGTCATCGTGCGTGCCGGCGACGGCCTGGCCGGGCAGGAAACGCAATCACTCGACGTGGTGCTGTGCAACCCACCGTTTCACCAGCAGCAAGTGGTGGGCGACTTTCTCGCCTGGCGAATGTTCCAGCAGGCCCGGGAAGCGCTGGTAGTCGGCGGCGCGCTGTACATCGTCGGCAATCGTCATCTGGGTTATCACAGCAAGCTGGCACGGTTATTCCGCGGTGTCGAACAAGTGGCGGCCACGCCCAAGTTCGTGATCCTCAAAGCGCGGAAATAAAAGCCCGGAAATAAACGCAGAACGCGTTCGCCAGCGCGCGGCACAAGCGGGCTGAGGTCTTCAGTGGGTCGACAGGCCTGCAGCATTCATGAACATGCGCATCAGGCTGGCGACGATGAACAGCGCTACCACGCTGCCGGTCCAGATCATCGCCAGCCAGCCGAGTCGCTGCCACAGCGGTTTTTTCTCTGCGGCTTCGATGTCCCGCAAGGAAGGTTTTCCAGCCATCATCGAGATCTCCTCTGAGATGGCGCAAGGATCAACCTTGCGCCATTGCCGCATGGACTAGTGATACCCGTCTTCATGGGTCACCTTGCCGCGGAACACGTAGTAGCTCCAGAAGGTGTACCCCAGGATGAACGGGATGATGAACAACGTCCCGACCAGCATGAAGCCCTGGCTTTGCGGTGGCGCGGCGGCATCCCAGATCGAGATCGACGGCGGCACGATGTTCGGCCACAGGCTGATGCCCAGACCGCTGTAGCCGAGAAAAATCAGCACCAGCGTCAGCAGGAACGGCGTGTAATGGGCGTTGCGAGCCACGGCGCGGATCAGCCCGTACATGGTCACCAGCACCAGGATCGGCACCGGCAGGAACCAGAACAGGTTCGGCAGGGTGAACCAGCGCGCGGCAATCTCCGCATGAGCCAGCGGCGTCCAGATACTGACGATGCCGATCACCGCCAGCACCACGAACGCCAATGGCCGCGCCAGGTCGTGCATCTGCTCCTGCAACTTGCCCTCGGTTTTCATGATCAGCCAGGTGCAGCCGAGCAGCGCGTAAGCCACCACCAGTGCCACACCGCAGAACAGGGTGAATGGCGTCAGCCAGTCCAGTGAGCCCCCGGCAAATTGTCGGTTGACCACCGGCAGCCCATCGATGAACGCGCCTAACGCCACGCCCTGGAAGAACGTGGCAGCCACCGACCCGCCGATGAACGCCTTGTCCCACAGATGGCGTTTGTCATCCTTGGCCTTGAAACGGAACTCGAACGCCACGCCGCGAAAGATCAGCCCGATCAACATGAAAATCAGCGGCAGGTACAACGCCGAGAGCACCACCGAATAAGCCAGCGGGAAGGCGCCGAACAACGCTGCGCCACCCAGCACCAGCCAGGTTTCGTTGCCGTCCCAGACCGGCGCGACGGTGTTCATCATCACGTCACGGTCGGTCTTGCCGGGGATGAACGGGAAGAGAATCCCGATCCCCAGGTCGAAACCGTCCATGACCACGTACATCATGATGCCGAAGATGATGATCACGGCCCAGATCAGCGGAAGATCAATACCCATGACTCAACTCTCCTGTTTCAGGCTGGGGCCGTGATTGGCGTCGGCAGGATCGTCGGCGGCGGACAGCGGACGCGCCGGCGTGCGTTTCCTGCCCGGACCACCATCCGGCGTTTCCTCGGCCTCGTGCATCGTCGGCCCTTTGCGCACCAGACGCATCATGTAACCAAGACCGGTACCGAACAGGACGAAATACACCACCACGAACAGCACCAGCGTGATGCTCATTTGCATGAAGCTGTGATTGGAAGACGCATCCGCCGTGCGCATCAGCCCGTAGACCACCCACGGCTGACGGCCGATTTCCGTGGTGAACCAGCCGGCGAGAATCGCGATCAGGCCGGACGGGCCCATCCACAATGCCAGGTATAGAAACGGCCGCGAGGTGTACAGCTTGTCGCGTTTACGCAGCCACAGGCTCCACAAACCGGTGAAGATCATCAACAAGCCCAGGCCGACCATGACCCGGAACGACCAGAACACGATGGTCGAATTCGGCCGATCCTCGGGCGGAAATTCCTTGAGCGCCGGCACCTGCTTATCCAGCGAGTGAGTGAGAATCAGGCTGCCCAGGTACGGGATTTCGACAGCGAATTTGGTTTTCTCGGCTTTCATGTCCGGCCAGCCGAACAGGATCAACGGTGTCGGCTCATCGCCAACGTTTTCCCAGTGACCTTCGATCGCGGCAATCTTTGCGGGCTGATGCTCAAGTGTGTTCAGCCCATGGAAGTCACCGATCACCGCCTGGATCGGCGCCACGATCAGGGCCATCCACATCGCCATCGAGAGCATGGTGCGGATCGCCGGGTTGTCCTTGCCGCGCAACAGATGCCACGCCGCCGAGGAGCCGACGAAGAAGGCCGTGGCGACGAAGGCGGCCGTGGCCATGTGCATGAGGCGGTAGGGGAACGACGGATTGAAGATCACCGCCAGCCAGTCGGTGGGGATGACCTGGCCGTTGATGATCTCGTAGCCCTGCGGGGTTTGCATCCAGCTGTTGGAGGCAAGAATCCAGAAGGTAGAGATCAGCGTGCCGATGGCCACCATGACCGTGGCGAAAAAGTGCAGGTTGCGCCCGACTTTGTTCCAGCCGAACAGCATCACCCCCAGGAACCCGGCTTCAAGGAAGAACGCGGTCAGCACTTCGTAGGTCAGCAACGGCCCGGTCACGGAACCGGCGAAGTCCGAAAAGCGGCTCCAGTTGGTGCCGAACTGATAGGCCATGACCAGCCCCGAGACCACGCCCATGCCGAAGTTGACGGCAAAGATCTTCGACCAGAAGTGGTAGAGGTCGCGGTAAGTGTCGTTGTGGGTTTTCAGCCACAGGCCTTCGAGTACCGCCAGGTAACTCGCCAGGCCGATGGTGATGGCCGGGAACAGGATGTGGAACGAGATGGTGAACGCGAACTGAATTCGGGCGAGATCAAGCGCCTCCAAACCGAACATAAGTCTTCCTCTGTCAGGTAATACCGGCTGAAGGCTTGCGGCCTGCACCCACTGCCCCCACGGATATGGAGTGTGGCGAATTTCAATTCGTTCTTTTTTTACCAACATCACAACGTAGGGAGTCTGGCCATCTGGCCGCCGAATCAATTCCACGAATGGCTTTGATCTGGATCAAGCATGGGTGAAAGAGTAGTCCGGTTTTTGACGATGGACGGTGTGGTCTTTTGCCGCGTGACAGGTTGTCTCAGCAACCGTTGCCTATTCAGTTGTGGGAGCGGGCTTGCTCGCGAAAGCGCCATGTCAGTCGATACACACGTTGTTTGATGCCACGCATTCGCGAGCAAGCCCGCTCCCACAGGGAATTGCGGATAGATGTCTTGCTAACTGAATTTTCCGGCGCCGCAACTTCTGGTTACAGGTTGGTGATAACCTCGCCTTTCCCCTTGCTCACGATTTGCCTCAGATGCCCAGCCAAGCGCCCCTGCTGTTACGTCATCACCGCCCTTTCATCGCGTTCTGGCTGGCTCGGGTGTTCACCGCCAGCGGCTTTCAAATGCTCACCGTGGCCATTGGCTGGAACCTCTATCAACTGACCGGCAACGTGCTGGACCTGGGCCTGGTCGGTCTGGTGGAATTTGCCCCGCGAGTGCTGTTCATGCTGCACACCGGGCATGTCGCGGACCGCTATGATCGACGCAAGGTCGCGGCCATCTGTCAGTCGGTGCAGGCATTGATTGCGCTGACCCTGGCGATTGGCGGCGCTACCGGCCACGTCACCCGGGAGATGATCTTCATCCTGGCGTTTCTGCTCGGCGCCGCCCGCTCCTTCGAAATGCCGACCACCCAGGCGCTGCTGCCGAGCATCGTGCCCCCGGCGCTGTTCCCCCGTGCCGTTGCCGCCGCGCAATCGGCGCAACAATCGGCCACCATCGTCGCCCCGGCCCTCGGCGGTTTGCTCTACGCCTTCGGCACCGTCTGGGTTTATGGGCCGACGGTGATCCTGTACGTGATCGCCTGCCTGCTGATGCTCAACCTGCCCGCCCGACAAACGCCGCTGAACAAAGGCAAGGCGACCCTGGATTCACTGTTGGCCGGGATTCGTTTCATTCGCAGCCGTCCGGATATTCTCGGAGCGATTTCCCTGGATCTGTTTGCCGTACTCCTCGGCGGCGCGACGGCGTTGCTGCCGGTATTCGCCAAGGACATTCTGCTGACCGGGCCGTGGGGCCTGGGCCTGCTGCGCTCGGCGCCGGCCGTCGGGGCGTTATTGATGTCGCTCTGGCTGGCGCGGTTTTCTGTGGATCGCAAGGTCGGTCGGGTGATGTTCACCGCCGTCGGCGTGTTCGGCGTGGCGACCATCGCGTTCGGCCTGTCGACCTCGTTCTGGTTCTCGTTGGCGGTGCTGGTGGTATTGGGCGCAGCGGACATGATCAGCATGGTGATCCGCGCGTCCTTCGTGCAACTGGAAACGCCGGATGAAATGCGCGGCCGCGTTAGCGCCGTCAACGGGCTGTTCATCGGCGCTTCGAACCAGTTGGGCGAGTTCGAGTCCGGCCTCACCGCCCACTGGTTCGGCACAGTGCCGGCGGTGGTCATGGGCGGCATCGGCACCCTGGTCGTGACCGGGGTCTGGATCAAGCTGTTCCCGACCCTGGCCAACCGCGACCGCATGCATGTGCCGGCGCAGGAAGCCAAGGTCTAGAGCAGCTTGTCGAGGGTGATGGGGAAATCCCTCACCCGTTTGCCGGTGGCGTGATAAATGGCGTTGGCGACGGCGGCCGCTACCCCGACAATGCCGATTTCGCCCACGCCCTTGGACCCGAGGGCGTTGACGATTTCATCGTGTTCATCGACGAAAAGCACCTCAATGTCGCCGATGTCGGCATTTACCGGAATGTGGTATTCGGCCAGGTTGTGGTTCATGTGACGTCCCAGCGCATGGTCGGTCTGCGTCTCTTCGTGCAAGGCCATGCCGATGCCCCACACCACGCCGCCGAGAATCTGGCTGCGGGCCATTTTTGGATTCACCACCCGGCCCGCCGCGATGGCGCTGACCACGCGATTGACCCTCACCGTCCCCAGGTCCTCATCCACCAGCACTTCGACGAACACCGCCGAATGTGTTGCAGTGGCATAGGCTTCGCGTTTTTTGTCCGGCTCGGCGTTCACCTGAACTTCAATGACCTCCTCGCCACTGCCGCGGACCAGATCGGCAAGGGACAGTCGCGCCTCGTCGAACAACAGATGGCCGTCTTCAAAAACCGCCTGCTCCGACGTCACGCCGCTGAACGCTGCCGAGGTTTGCCGCGCCACCGCCAGCAGTTTTTCCTGCAACGCTTCGCAGGCTTGCTGGACCGCGGTGCCCACTGACGACACAGTAAATGACCCACCCTGCAACGGCGCCGTGGGCAATGATGAATCGCCGAGGACAAAGGTGACGTCCTTCACGGAAACGCCTGACGCCTGTGCGGCAATTTGCGTCATCACCGTGTAGGTTCCGGTGCCGATGTCGGTGGTGGCGCTGCTGACCGTCAGTTTGCCGTGCTGGTCGAGCGACGCCTTGGCACTGGCTTTCTGCTGCATCGCCTCCCAGACGCCACCGGCCATGCCCCAGCCCACCAGTTGCTGGCTCCGGCGCATGCTGCGAGGCTCTGCACTGCGCTGATCCCAGCCGAAGCGCTTGGCGCCTTGGGCATAGCATTCGCGCAATTCTTTACTGGAGTAGGGCTTGTCTTCGTTCTGATTGCGCTCGGCATAATTGATCAGGCGCAATTGGACAGGATCGATCGCCAAAGCGCAGGCCAGCTCGTCCATCGCACATTCCAGCCCGATCAGCCCGAGCGCCGCGCCCGGCGCGCGCATGTCCAGTGGCGTGTACACGTCGAGCGGCACCAGTTTGTAGGTCAATTGCACGTGGTCACAGTGGTAAAGCATGCCGCTCCACTCCACCACGTGTTCCGTAAAATCCTCGAAGCGCGAAGTCTGGCCAATGGCGGTATGGGCCACCGCCAGCAAACGCCCGTTAGCCGCCGCGCCCAATTGCAGGCGCTGCAGCGTGCGCGGACGATAGCCGAAGGTGAACATCTGCTGACGGGTCAGGGTCACGCGCACTGAGCGCTTGAGGTGCAGCGCGGCCATCACCGCCAGTGGCAATTGATACTGCGGGCGCAGGCCGGAACCGAAGGCACCGCCGACATAAGCAGCGAAAATCCGCACCTGTTCTTTCTCCAGGCCAAAGACTTTCTGCACATAGGACTGACAGTTTTGCGGCCCCTGGGTCTTGTCGTGGATGTGCAGGCTGCCGTCGGCCTGATACAGCACGGTGCTGGCGTGAGGCTCCATCGGGTTGTGGTGTTCGATCGGGGTGCTGTAATTCAGGTCCAGGCTCAGGGCGGCACCGGCGAATTCGGCCTGAAAATTCCCGCGAGGCTTGGGCAATTCGGCGGGTGCCGGATGGGCTTCGCCTTGCAGCGTCAGCAGATCGGTCTGGTGCGATTCGGTTTCATATTCAATCGTGATCAGCGAGCCGGCATGGCGCGCCAGCTCCAGATTGTCGGCGACGACCAATGCCAGCGGTTGTCCGCTGTAGAGCACCCGATCGTTGTACAACGGACGGAACGGCGAGCCATCGGCCGAGTCCGCGTCTTCATAGCTTTTGTCGTAACTGGCGATGCGCGGACGATGGGTGTGATCGATCACCGCAACCACACCGGGCAACGCCAGGGCTTTCGATGCATCGATGTTGACCACCCGGCCGCACGCAATGGTGCTGGACACGACACTGCCGTGGAGCAAGCCTGCTTCGGCGAACTCCCCGGCATAACGGGCCTGGCCGGTCACTTTGAGGTGGCCGTCGACCCGGTCCAGCGGCTGGCCCATCGGTTTGGTGAAGGTGTTCATCAGGCATGCCCTCCCTGCGTGGCGTTGCTCAGGGCGCGGATAATGGCGCGACGCGCGAGTGTTACTTTGAAAGCGTTGTGTTCGAGGGGTTCGGCGTTTTGCAGCAAGGCATCGGCGGCGGCACTGAAGGTTTCGCGACTCGCCGCTTTGCCCACCAACGCGCTTTCCACTGTGCCATCGCGCCACGGTTTGTGGGCTACGCCACCCAGCACAAGCCGCGCCTGACGAATGATCGAACCCGTGATGTCGAGCGCCGCCGCTACCGAGACCAAGGCAAACGCGTAAGACGCACGATCACGGATTTTCAGGTAATGACTGTGTTCGGCGAAACCGGCTGCAGGTAATTCGATGGCGAGAATCAACTCATCCTCAGCCAGTTGGTTGTCGCGCTCCGGCGCGTCCCCTGGCAAGCGATGGAAATCGGCGAATTCGATGGTCCTCGCGCCATTGCGCCCCTGCACATGGACCACGGCCTCCAGCGCGGCCAATGCGACACACATGTCCGAAGGGTGCGTGGCCACGCACTGGGCACTGGCACCAAGGATCGCGTGGATGCGATTCAGCCCCGTCCGCGCCGGACAGCCACTGCCCGGCTCGCGCTTGTTGCACGGCACGCTGGCGTCATAAAAGTAATAGCAACGCGTACGTTGCAGCAGGTTACCGCCGGTGCTGGCCATGTTACGCAATTGCGGCGATGCACCGGCCAATATCGCCTGGGACAACAGCGGATAGCGCTGCTCGATCAATGGGTGCCACGCCAGGTCGGCATTGCTGACCAGCGCACCGATCATCACCCCGCCGCTGGCTGTTTCACGCACGTCATGCAGCGGCAACCCCGTGATGTCGATCAGATGCTCGGGACGCGTGAGGTTTTCCTTCATCAAATCCAGCAGGTTGGTACCGCCGGCGATGAAGCGCGAGGCCGGACCGGCGAGATGCACTGCATCCTGTACCGAGGCAGGCTTGCTGTAATGGAAAGGATTCATTGGCCATCTCCCTGCGCATTGCGTGGATGGCAGGCTGGCAGCGCTTCCTCGATAGCATCGCGGATGTTGCTGTAGGCGCCGCAGCGACAGAGATTGCCGCTCATCAACTCCTGAATATCTGCGGTGGTTTGCGCGCGGCCTTCATTGACCAACCCCACCGCCGAGCAAATCTGCCCCGGCGTGCAATAGCCACATTGGAAAGCGTCGTGCTTGATGAACGCTTGCTGCATCGGGTGCAGCTCATCGCCGCTGGCCAAGCCTTCGATGGTGGTCAGCTCGGCACCCTCGCACATTACCGCCAGGGTCAGGCAGGCGTTCACGCGCTTGCCATCGCGCAACACCGTGCAGGCGCCGCATTGACCGTGATCACAGCCTTTTTTCGTACCGATCAGGTCCAACTGCTCACGCAGTACATCCAGCAAGGTGGTCCAGGGCAATATCTCAAGTCGATACGGCTGGCCATTGATCTTCATCGCCAACGAATGACGGGCAAACGACGGCGGCGCCGCGTCGGGAAGGGTCGCGTTCATATACACCTCACGGTTGGTCGTACGTTCGCGGCGTTTTGGCAAACCGCCGTCATAAGGGGTACGACTTCCGGTGTGTGTGGGTGTTCAAGAGAATTGATGGGAGGGACCCGGCAAATGGCGGCGAGCATGAATTTGCCGACCAAGTGCAATACATCGTTAGTGCACCCGTGATGTATCTCCTCACACTTGCCCCATGACCAAATCCTTTCAACCCAAAAGGCCTTTGCGTCTTCTGCAACCGGTCATCAACCCCTTGCGGATCACGCCTGACCGGTTTTACACCACCAACTCCCCCGCCACCATCGCCCGCGCGGGCTTGCCGCAGAGTTGCTCCACCAGCGCCAGGGCAAATTCCAGCGCGCCCCCGGAACCCTGGGCGGTGATGCAGTTGCCATCGACCACTACCGGTTGATCGACGAAGTTGCAGCCCGACAGTTGATGGCTGACGGCAGGCAGGCAGGTCATGCGCCGTTGCCGCAGGACACCAAAGGCCTGCAAGGCCAATGCCGGGGCTTCGGCGATCCCGGCGAACAGGCGACCGGCTGCCGCCTGATCCTTGATCAATTGCTGCAACGGTTGATGGGCTGCCAGGTGTTGCGCGCCAACGGCACCACCGGGCAAGGCGATCAGATCGAAGGGCTGGGCCAGCAAATCCACGAGCATCGCGTCGGCCGTCAATCGGGTGCCGCGAGCGCAGGTGAGCATGCGTCGCCCCTCGATGCTGGCCACCACCACTTCCACCTTGGCGCGCCGCAGCACATCGATCAAGGTCACGGTTTGCAGGTCATCGATGCCCTCGGCAAGGGTAATCAGAGCTCTAAAGGTCATGGGAACCATCCACAGAATGATCTTTAAAGCGTAGTCAGCTTTCCTGACCCTGGTTCGAACGGGCCGTTACTTGATGTAAAGCTGCGTCGACAGGGTGTTGCCCGGCGCGTTGATGGAGGTGTTGCTGAAGGTGAACGTGCCTTCCTGCTTGCCGGCCAGATCGAAAACGTACAGGTAGCCCACGGTCTTCCTGCCAACAGTGCATTCAGTCAGGTTGCCGTTGTCGAAGGCACAGACCGGGGTGCGGGTGCCATTGACCTCAAAACCGTCGAGCCCGACATGGGCGCCGCGGCCATAGCCGACTTCCAGTACGTAGATCTTGATGTTCGGCCCGCTGTGATCGCAGCGGGTTTTTTCCTGCCCCTCGCCAATGTCTTCAAAACCACAGGCGGGCGATTCGACCTTGAGCACCTTGACCTGGCTCAGCGGTGCCGCCGAGGCTGCCAAAGCCGTTGGCGCCCCCAACGACAGGGCGAGCATGGCTCCAAAAAGGTTAACCGAACGCTTTTTCATGCAATCCCCAAGTTCCCCAAAACCAGCGCGCAGTATGGCGCAGTTGGCTTTCACGCAAAACATCGGCGACGATCGCAGCCATAAGCAGCCACAGCCCCACGCTGCTGGTATGATGCGCGGCTTTTTCCGACCCACAGAAAATTACCAGGCGCCTGCAGCGGTCTGTGCTTTGCTGTTGAGGTCGATACATTCACGGCGCCGGGCGCGCCACGGGGAGCAGACATGCTGGAAAGGCTGTTTCAACTCAAGGCACATAACACCAACGTGCGGACCGAGATTCTGGCGGGCGTCACGACTTTCCTGGCCATGGCCTACATTCTGTTCGTCAACCCGAGCATCCTCGGCGAGACCGGCATGGACAAGGGCGCGGTGTTCGTCGCGACGTGCCTGGCCGCCGCCATCGGCTCCACGGTGATGGGCCTGATCGCCAACTACCCGATCGCGCTCGCACCGGGCATGGGCCTGAACGCGTTCTTCACCTACACCGTGGTCCTGCACATGGGCCATACCTGGCAAGTGGCGCTCGGTGCGGTGTTCATTTCGGCGGTGCTGTTCTTCCTGCTGTCGATCTTCCGCATCCGCGAATGGATCATCAACAGCATCCCGCTGCCGCTGCGTTCGGCGATTGCCGCCGGTATCGGCCTGTTCCTGGCGCTGATCGCCCTGCACAACGCCGGCATCGTGGTCAGCAACCCGGCGACCATGGTCGGCCTCGGTGACCTGAAACAACCGGCGCCGATCCTCGCGACCCTCGGCTTCGCCTTGATCGTCGCCCTGGAAGCGCTCGCCGTGCGCGGTGCGGTGCTGATCGGCATTCTGGTCGTGACCATCGCGTCCATTGCCCTGGGCTTCACCCCGTTCGGCGGCGTGATGTCGATGCCGCCATCCCTGGCGCCGACCTTCCTGCAACTGGACATCAAGGGCGCACTGGACATCGGTCTGGTCAGCGTGATCTTCGCGTTCCTGTTCGTTGACCTGTTCGACAACTCCGGCACGCTGATCGGCGTCGCCAAACGCGCCGGCCTGATGGGCAAGGACGGCCACATGCCGAAAATGGGCCGCGCGCTGATCGCAGACAGTACGGCGGCCATGGCCGGCTCGCTGCTGGGCACGTCGACCACCACCAGCTACATCGAATCCGCAGCCGGCGTCAGCGCAGGTGGCCGCACCGGTTTGACAGCGATCGTGGTGGCTATCCTGTTCCTGCTGGCGCTGTTCTTCTCGCCACTGGCGGCCAGCGTTCCAGCGTTCGCCACGGCACCGGCGCTGCTGTTCGTCGCCGTCCTGATGACTTCCGGCCTGGCCGAAATAGACTGGGACGACATTACCGTTGCCGCACCGGTCGTGGTCACTGCGCTGGCCATGCCGTTCACGTATTCCATCGCCAACGGCATCGCCTTCGGTTTCATTTCCTGGACCGCAATCAAGCTGCTGTCCGGACGTGGCCGTGAACTGAACGCGGCGCTGGTGATTCTGTCGATTCTGTTCGTGATCAAGTTGGGTTGGTTCAACGCATGACTTTTGATTCCCAGGCTTACACCGTTCAGCTCGAAGAAAAGGTCGCGCGCCTGCGTGACCTGCTGGCGCCGTTTGATGCACCGGCACCCGTCGTATTCGATTCGCCGCTGCAGCACTTTCGCCTGCGCGCCGAATTTCGCCTGTGGCGCGAAGCCGGCGAGCGTCACTACGCAATGTTTTCCCAGGATGACAAACGCACGCCGATCCTGATCGACAAGTTCCCGATCGCCAGCCTGCGCATCAACCAATTGATGCCGCAGCTCAAGGCCGCCTGGCAAGCCAGCGCAGCGCTGAGTCACAAGCTGTTTCAGGTGGAGTTTCTGACCACCCTGGCCGGCGACGCGATGATCACCCTGTGCTATCACCGCCCGCTGGATGAACACTGGCACGCCGCTGCGTCGAAGCTGGCGGCGGACCTGAACGTCAGCGTGATTGGCCGTTCCAAGGGCAAGCGCGAAGTGATCGGTCACGATTACGTGATCGAAAAACTCGACGTCGGTGGCCGCACCTTCAGCTATCGCCAGCCGGAAGGCGCGTTCACCCAGCCCAATGGCACCGTGAACCAGAAAATGCTCAACTGGGCCTACGAAGCACTGGGCGACCGCCCCGACGATTTGCTGGAGCTGTATTGCGGCAACGGCAACTTCACCCTGCCCCTCGCGACCCGCGTGCGCAAAGTGCTGGCCACCGAGATCAGCAAGACGTCGGTCAACGCAGCACTGAGCAACCTCAGCGAAAACGCAGTGGATAACGTCACGCTGGTGCGCCTGTCCGCCGAAGAACTGACCGAAGCCCTGAACGAAGTGCGTCCGTTCCGTCGGCTGCACGGCATCGACCTCAAAAGCTACGAATTCGGTAGCGTCTTCGTCGACCCGCCGCGCGCCGGCATGGACCCGGACACCTGCGAGCTGACCCGGCGCTTCGACAACATCCTGTACATTTCCTGCAACCCGGAAACCCTGGCGGCCAACATCGCCCAGTTGCGCGACACCCACCGCATCACTCGGTGTGCGCTGTTCGACCAGTTCCCGTGGACCCACCACATGGAATCCGGGGTGCTGTTGACCCGGCGTTGATTGCAGCCGACCGATACAGATCAGCCGTCACTACGACGGCTTTTTTGTGCGCGCTCACTCGATGACATCGGCCTTGCGCGGATGCACGCCCTTACGGCCATTCGCCCGCGCCGCCTCAGCCTTGGCGGCGCTGCTCTGGCGACCGTTGCGCGATGCAATGACCGAGGCGGCCATGTTCATCAGCGGCTTGCTCGCCGAGATCATCCCGGCGATGGACACGTGCAGGTCCTTTGCCTCATGACAGAGGGCGGTCCCGGAAAAGCCGACGGTCAGCTCAGCGAAATCCTCGACCTCGAAATCATCGAATTCCGAATAGTGCTGCACGGGCAACAGCACGCCACTGCCATCGATGAAACTGACCGCCAGACAGGGCGCGAAGAAGGCCACCGAGGTCGCCTGCAAGTCGCTCTTTTGGCGCACTCGTCCGCGCCTGATGGCTTCATCGAGCAACGCGTCCGTCACAGGCCGATCGGCCAGGGTCCTGGCCTCCACTGTTTTCATAGCTTGATCTCCACACCCTCCGGGGCACTCATCAGCCCCAAAAGGGTTCTGTTCGTCTCCGGCTCATAGCAAGCCGAGCCAATCAGATGAGTCGTACTGGCGATGTTTTTTTTCACCACCACTTCCCCGCTCCGCCAGTCCCACAGCTGATGGTCCAGGCAGACCGTGTGCAGTTTTTCCCACCAAACCGTTCGCGCGCGGCGCAAGTGGGCGGGTTGCCTGAGCGTGTCACGCAGCCCTTCGAGCACGGCCACGGGCGGCCGGTTCGTATGGGGAACCACGTCCCACAACTCGACCCCGTTGTGCCAGAAACTGAATTTGAAGCGGGCACTCCAGCTTCCAGTATCGACATGGGCGTGCGGCGGACAGTGTTCATCGCGCGCTTTTATCACCATGGAAACCCCTTTGTAGCTAAGCAATTTCATACCAACCCATCCGTCAGGTTATTGAGCACGACAACGCGTATTTCTTGAGCAATCCGATAATTGGATCCAGCCTGCTTCAGAGGCTAGCTTTCGAAATCGCCGTGGGCGCTCCGATTCGGGGCAAAAATGGTAAGCAATCCTTTCCGCAATTTGATAAACACGGCGTCAGGCCCCTCATTTGATCCCCGGTGTAATCAATCATGCAGCGAACGTTCGACGATCTTCAGCTCGGCAGCATCGAGCTGTTTTGCCTGGCCGCCGAAGCCGGCAGCTTCACCGCCGCCGCACTGGTGGCGGGCGTAACGCCGGCGGCGGTGAGCCGTTCGGTGTCGCGCATGGAGGAACGCCTGGGGGTACGGCTGTTCGCGCGCACCACCCGCAGTGTCAAACTGACCGACAGCGGCCGGCGCTATTACGAAGAATGCCGTCAGGCCCTTGCACAGTTGGTCGAGGCGCAACGGGAAGTAATGGGGCAACAGCAGGAGCCGTCCGGCACCTTGCGCATCAGCATTCCCACAACGTATGCCCATCACCGGATCCTGCCGCTGCTGCCGGCCTTCCGGGAGCGTTTCCCGCTGGTGAAAGTCGAGTCGCACATCAGCAACCGCAACATCGATTTCGTCGGTGAAGGCTATGACCTGGCCATTCGCGTGCGGGCGATTCCGGACTCCGGGCTGATCGCTCGGCATCTCGAGGACGCCGCGTTGGTGATGATCGCCAGCCCCGACTACCTGAAACGCGCCGGTACGCCGCAAACCCTGGACGACCTCGAACGTCACGACTGCATCCAGTACGACTTGCCCAGCAGTGGCCGGCGGATTGCCTGGTTGTTCAACGACAGCGGCGAGCAGCGGGAGATTCTCGCCGAGGGCAATTACAGGTGTTCCGACGACGTTCTTGGCGGCGTGACCCTGGCCAAACACAGCGCCGGACTGTTCCAGACCTATCGTTTTATCGTCGAAAAAGAATTGGCTGAGGGCTCGCTGGTGGAAGTCCTCAAACCCTACGGCGGACGTTCGCGGCCCTTCACCGTGCTCTACCCGCAAAGTCGGCACGTGCCATTGCGGCTGCGGGCGTTCATTGACTTTCTGCTGGAGAAATTACCGCACTGAACAGTTGATTCGTCCGATCACCGCACAGAAACGTCTGCTTCACGGCCTGGTCAATTGATTAAAGTAACCATCTAGTACAATTTATCTCCACAGGCTGAGCCTACAGCCCATTCCAAGAATAATAAGTGGAGAAAACCGATGAACCCTATCGTTCTGGTGCTCAACGGCCCGAACCTGAACCTGCTCGGCACCCGTGAACCGGCGACGTACGGCCACGAAACCCTGGCAGACATCTCTGCGTTGTGTGGACGCTCCGCCGAAGAATTCGGCCTGGCGGTGGAATTTCGCCAAACCAACCATGAAGGCGAATTGCTCGACTGGATTCATGCCGCCCGCGGCCGCTGTGCCGGGGTCCTCATCAATCCCGCCGCCTGGACCCACACGTCAGTCGCCATCCGTGATGCACTGGTCGCCAGTGAATTACCGGTCATCGAAGTCCACCTGTCCAACGTCCACGCCCGCGAACCCTTCCGTCAGCATTCCTTCGTTTCAGCCATCGCCACGGCGGTGATGGCCGGTTTCGGCAGCCACGGCTATCGCATGGCGCTGGAACATTTCAGCCTGCGTTTGAAGGGGTAAATGTCGTGACCCAGAACTCCACCGTACTGGCCGGGCTGATCGGCGCCGGCATCCAGGCATCGCGCACGCCCGCCTTGCACGAACACGAAGGCGATGCCCAGGGTCTGCGTTACCTCTACCGCCTGATCGACCTCGATCAGTTGAAACTCGACAGCAACGCCCTGCCCGACCTGCTGATGGCCGCCGAACAGATGAATTTCACAGGCCTCAACATCACCTTCCCGTGCAAGCAGGCGATCATCCCGTTGCTCGACGAGTTGTCGTCGGAAGCCCATGGAATCGGAGCGGTGAACACGGTGGTGCTGAAAGACGGTAAACGCATCGGCCACAACACCGATTGCCTGGGTTTTGCCGAAGGTTTCCGCCGCGGCTTGCAGGGCGTTTCAGTTGAGCGTGTCGTCCAGATGGGCGCCGGGGGTGCAGGCGCGGCGGTCGCCCACGCGTTGTTGAGCGAAGGCGTACAGCAGCTGAGCATTTTCGATGTGGAAACCAGCCGAGCGCAGAGCCTGGCGAACAACCTCAGTCAGCACTTTGGCGCAGGACGCGCGGTGGCAGGGCATGATCTGCCGCACACACTGGCTCAGGCCGACGGTCTGGTGAACACCACGCCCATGGGCATGAAAAAGCTACCGGGGATGCCGGTGCCGGCAGCGCTGCTGCGCGCGCAATTGTGGGTCGCGGAGATCGTTTATTTCCCGCTGGAAACCGAACTGCTGCGCACTGCCCGCGCGATGGGTTGCCGCACCCTGGATGGCGGCACGATGGCGGTGTTTCAGGCGGTGAAGGCGTTTGAATTGTTCAGTGGCGTAGTGCCGGATGCGCAGCGGATGCTGGCGCATTTCCAGGGCATGAATGGCCTGGATTGAAATGAACCCCGGCCTGCAAAAAAACCTCAGGCCTGCAGGTAGCGCAGAACCGACTCGCAAATCATTTCCCGATGACGCTGCTTGATGCTTTCGTCCGGCAGATCGATCTGGAAAATCTCACCAAACGTATGGCGGTTCGACACGCGATAGAAGCAGAACGAACTGATCAACAAATGCACATCCAGCGGATCCAGCCCTGAGCGGAACACGCCCTCTTCGGCACCGCGACGCAGGATCACACCCAGTGAGTCGAGAATGGTGTTGTTCATCGCCTTGATTGCATCGGAACGCTTCACGTACTCGGCGTTGTGGATGTTCTCGATGCTGACGATCCGCACGAAATCGACGTTGCGGTCATGGTGATCGAAGGTAAATTCCACCAGTCGCCGAATAGCATCCACCGGCGCCAGCTCGGCCAGGTGCAGGCGGTTTTCGGTGTGGCGAATGTCGCCGTAGAGTTTCTCCAGCACCTCGACGTACAACTGCTCCTTACTGCCGAAGTAGTAATAGATCATGCGTTTGGAGGTGTGGATACGCTCGGCGATCGCATCGACGCGAGCACCGGAAAGCCCCTGCTGGACGAACTCGACGATCGCTTCTTGAAGAATGTTCTCGCGGGTCTTTTCCGGGTTGTTCTTGCGGCTCTTGCGCGGCTCGGCCAAGGGTTCGTCGGGCGCTGCGGAGAGTTCTGAAATTATTGTCATTGCGGGCTCACGGCCATCACTGAACAGGCTGGCGATTATGAGCCGCACTGCACAGTGAAGGAAGCCACGCAGTGCGGGTTTAACCGAGCGCTTACCAAATTCCTACAACTTCGCCTGACGAATCGCACCACTGCGGGACTTGGCCATGGCCGCCAGTCGCACAGCGACGTTGGCCGCGCCGTAACCGGCATAGCCATTTTTGCGCTGGATGATCTCAAAGAAAAACCGACCTTCGAACGGTTCGGTGTACACGTGAAACAGCTCGCCACCCTGGGGATCACGGTCGTACAGCACGTTGAAATAGGCCAGCTCGCTGAGAAACTCATCGTCGAAATCGAAGCGTGCGGCCAGGTCATCGTAGTAATTGAGCGGAATATCCAGTAGCGGTACGCCCGCCTCCTTGGCGCGACTGACTTCGGCAAAGATGTCGTCGCAGTCAAACGCGATGTGATGCACACCAGAGCCGCGATAACTCGACAGCGCGTGTGAGATGGCGGTGTTGCGGTTCTCGGAAATGTTCAGCGGCAAACGGATCGAACTGTCGCGGCTGCGCAGCGCCCGGCTCTTCACCAGCCCGTAAGGGTCCGGCAACACCACTTCATCGTCCGCTTCGAAATCCAGCAGGCTTTTGTAGAACAGCACCCAACTGTCGAGGCTGTCGGCGGGCAACGCCATCGCCATGTGGTCGATGCGCTTGAGGCCGCCGCTGGCCACGGCGGCTGGTTGGAGGTTGAAGTCGATGCCGTAGACGTCGGCTTCCTGGTCCACCAGGTAAATCAGGCTGCCATCCGGCGCGCGCACCGCGGCCAGCTCCAGTTCGTTGGGGCCGACCAGTCCACGATATGGCTGACCTTTGTAGGCCACGGCCCGGGCCAGCGCGCTGCGGCTGTCCTTGACCCGCACCGCGGTGGCGCACAGCGACGGGCCGTGGGCTTCGAAGAAACTGTGGGCGAACGAGTAAGGCTCTGAGTTGAGGATCAGGTTGATATCGCCCTGACGCATCAGGCTGACGTTTTTCGAGCGGTGTTGCCCGGCCTTGACGAAGCCCAGCCGCTCCAGCCAATGGGCCAGCCTGGCGCCGAGGCTTTCATCCACGGCGAACTCGAGGAACTCGATGCCGTTGTATTCGCTGGCCTTGGGGGTCTCGAACAGGATGTCGGTGTTCGCCACCTCTTGGGCTTCCTGCGCGAGCCGTTCGCGGGTTTTCTCCTCCAGGTACAGCAACGAACGCAGACCGTCGGCGGCATTGGCCCGTGGCGGCGCGGCGCGGAAGCCGTCGTTGAAGATCTCCAGCGACAGTGGACCGGTGTAGCCGTTCTTGATGATCGGCGCGAGAAACCCCGGCAAATCGAATTCGCCCTGGCCGGGGAAACAGCGGAAATGCCGACTCCATTCCAGCACGTCCATGGCCAGGACCGGTGCGTCAGCCATTTGTACGAAGAATATTTTGTCGCCGGGAATCTCGGCGATGGCACTGGGGTCGCCCTTGAGCGACAGCGTGTGGAAACTGTCCAGCAAGACGCCGAGGCTCGGGTGATCAGCCTGCCGCACGATGTTCCACACCTGTTGATACGTATTCACGTGCCGGCCCCAGGCCAACGCTTCGTAACCGATTCGCAGGCCGCGCGCACCGGCGTGTTCGGCCAGCAGGCGCAAGTCATCGACGAGGATTTGCTCATCGCCCACAGCGTCGGCGGAGGTGTTGCTGCAGACCAGCACAAGGTCGGTGCCGAGTTCCTGCATCAGGTCGAATTTACGCTCGGCCCGCTCCAGGTTACGGGGCAAGCGATCGCGGCGGCAACCTTCAAAATCCCGGAACGGTTGAAACAGCGTGATGGCGATCCCGAGATCGGCGCACATCTGTTTGATTTCCCGCGGGCTGCCGTCGTAGTAGAGCAGGTCGTTCTCGAAGATCTCCACCCCGTCGAAACCGGCGGCGGCGATGGCTTCGAGTTTTTCCGGCAGGGTACCGCTCAAGGAAATGGTGGCAATGGAACGCTGCATGGTTCGACTCCCGGTGGTGGAGGCTGTCTTGTTTTGGGCTACGCGCGCTTTCTACAGGAGCGGCTTGCTGGCGATGGCGCCTGTGAGATCGCCATCGCCGGCAAGCCGGCTCCTACAGGCACCGCGTCTTTCTTGAAATGGATTATTGGCCGGGCGCATCGGCACAGCAATTCAAAGTGTACTATCCGGTTAGTTTTGCGTGCGATTATCGAACACAATGGCCTTTGGCGAATTGACGATTTTTTGTCCACTGCGCAACATCGACTGCACATTGAGCCCGGTCGTGAACCGCCGGGTTCGGGTAACCACGCAGCAGCACACCCTATAAAAACAATCGGTGGCCTACATGACTCCTTCTCAAAGTTCTCCCATGGAGCGTCCCTCCATGACCTCTGCCAACAGCGGCATCGGCGACAAGATCCGCGGCGCCCTGGCTGTCGGCAAGACCCGTTGGGGCATGCTGGCGCTGGTATTTTTTGCCACCACCCTGAACTACATCGACCGCGCCGCACTGGGCGTCATGCAGCCGATCCTGGCCAAGGAAATGAGCTGGACGGCGATGGACTACGCCAACATCAACTTCTGGTTCCAGGTCGGTTACGCCATCGGTTTCGTCCTGCAAGGCCGCCTGATCGACCGCATTGGCGTGAAGCGCGTGTTCTTCTGCGCGGTGCTGCTCTGGAGCCTGGCGACCGGCGCCCATGGCCTCGCCACCTCGGCGGTCGGCTTCATGGTCTGCCGCTTGATACTCGGGCTGACCGAAGCCGCCAACTACCCGGCCTGCGTGAAAACCACGCGGCTGTGGTTCCCGGCCGGCGAGCGTGCCGTGGCCACCGGCATCTTCAACGCCGGCACCAACGTCGGTGCGATGTTCACGCCCATGTTGCTGCCACTGATCCTGCATGTATGGGGCTGGCAGGCTGCGTTCCTGTGCATGTCGGCACTGGGCGGGATCTGGTTGGTGTTGTGGGGTTTGAAGTATTTCAACCCGGAAGATCATCCGAGCGTCAAACAGTCGGAACTGGACTACATCCAGAACGAAGTCGAACCACAACAGACCCGCGTACCGTTCTCGAAAATCCTGCGCATGCGCGGCACCTGGGCCTTCGCCCTCGCCTACTCGATGACGGCGCCGGTGTTCTGGTTCTACCTGTACTGGCTGCCACCGTTCCTCAATCAGCAATACAACCTGGGGATCAACGTGACCCAGATGGGTATTCCGCTGATCATCATCTACCTCACGGCCGACTTCGGCAGCATCGGCGGCGGCATCCTGTCTTCATTCCTGATCGGACGCGGGATCAACCCGATCAAGGCGCGGCTGATGTCGATGTTCCTGTTCGCCTGCTGCATCGTCGGTGTGATCATGGCCGCGGGTTCGAGCAGCCTGTGGGTCGCGGTGTTTGCGATATCCCTGGCCATCGGCGCGCACCAGGCCTGGACCGCGAACATCTGGAGCCTGGTGATGGACTACACGCCGAAACACATGATGAGCACGGTGTTCGGTTTCGGCGGCATGTGTGCGGCGATCGGCGGGATGTTCATGACCCAGTTGGTCGGCCATATCCTCACCGTGACCCATAACAACTACACCGTGCTGTTCACCCTGATTCCGGCGATGTACTTCATCGCCCTGACCTGGATGTACTTCATGGCACCGCGCAAGATTCCGACCGTGTAAAAGTCCTACCCCACGGTGGGAGCGAGCAGGTTCGCGCCCACCGTGCCTTGCGCGGCTATTCACGGCTCTGCTGCCAAGCCGCCGCCAGCCCGCTGCAGCAAATCACCGCAATCCCGACCATCGTGGTCAGGGTCGGCGTATGGGAAAACAGCAACCACCCCAGCAACCCGGCAAACACGATCTGGCAATAACCAAACGGCGCCAGTAACGCAGGCGCGGCGTGACGGAAAGCCTGGGTCAGAAACAAGTGCGCCGTCATCCCGCAGGCGCCCAGCGCCACCATCATCATCCCGTGCCCAACGCTGGGCACTTGCCAGAAGAACGGCACCAACGCGCTCATCACCAAGGTGTTGCACAGGCCGGCAAAAAAATTGCTGGTGGTCGGGCTGTCGATCTCGCTGAGCTTGCGGGTGAGCAATTGATAGAAGCAGAAAAACAACGCCGAGCAGAGCGGCAGCAAGACGGCGGGCGTGAACAGATCGCCGCCGGGGTGGACGATGATCAGCACGCCGATGAATCCGCAAATCACCGCAATCCATTGGCCTCGGGTCACGCGTTCACCCAGCAGCGGCACCGACAGCGCGGTCACCAGCACCGGCGCGAGAAAGTTCACCGCCGTCGCTTCGGCCAGCGGGATGTACTGCAAGCCGGTGGTAAAAAACAGGCTGGTGCCCAGCAGGCATAACGCCCTCAGCAACTGCAGCAAAGGTCGTTTGGTGCGTAGGACGCGCAGCCCGGATTGCGGCAGAAAAATCCCGGCCATCAACAACGTGTGAACCAGATAACGCGCCCAGACCACCATGACAATCGGGTAGAAACCGGAGAGGTATTTCGAAAAGGCGTCATGGCTGGAGAAAAGGAAGGTGGCGACGACGATCAGCAAAATCCCTTTGAAGGGTTGGTTTACGCCGGAGAGCGGAGTGCTGACGGTCATGAGGTTCCCTTGTGCCTGGCGAATACCAATAATTTAGAACCTGGTTCCAGATTCTGACATAGCCGCAACGTAAAAGTGGGCGAATAACGCACAGTTTGCTGCACATACTTTAGGAGCGAGCTCGCTCGCGATGAACCACCAAGCGACACCTCTTCCCCTGACACTCCATCCCAATGAACGGTGAAGCATCTGCTTATTTGAACAGCTCGGAAGCCAGGCTGGCAGCCGATAACTCGTCGGTAAATTTCAGCAACATCGGGGCCAATTCGTGCAGTCGAGCCCCCGGCATTCGTGCGCTCGGCCCGGCAATGCTCAGCACACCCATCACCCGTCCATCGCCGGGATGTCGTACTACCGCGGCAATTGCAGAAGTGCCCACGGCCGAACTTTCCTCGACCCAGGCGTAACCCTGTTCCCGCGCCAGGCGCAGCCGTTCCAGCAGTTCGATGTTTGAGCGTGGTGCATTCGGCCCCAGATCTTTTGGCCGGTCGCCGCCCTGCCGCTCTACCAGCGATAACGCCTCGGCATCGCTCATGCAGGCCAGCCAGGCATGACCCGAGGCCGTGTAGAACAGCGGTGCGTCGCGGCCCATGTCCGGGTCATAACGCAACCCCGAACGCGCACCCTGAGATTTGGCGATCCAGACCTGCCGCTCACCTTCGATGACACCCAGACGCACCAGTTCACCTGTTGCGTCGGCCAGACGATCAAGCACCGGCTGCACAACATCCGCGCCGCTGCTCGCCAGATAGCGGAACCCCATCGCCACCAGTTTGGTGGACAGGTGGTAGCGCAGGTTTTCCGGGTTCTGCAGCACGTAACCCAGTCGAATCAGCTCGGCCAGCAAACGGTGAGTCGCACTTTTCGGGATGTCGAGTTGCTCGGCCAAGGTTTGCATTGGCAGGCCTCGAGGATCGCTGGTGAGGTGCTCAAGCACGCTGAAAACACGTTCGATCTGACTGCCGGCCATAGGAAGGGTCCATAAGAATTTTGCTGATTCTAGAATACAAAAGGCAATGCGCAAATCTGGAACTGTAGGAGGAGCCAGCATGCAGGTGATAGCGATTTTAAAAACGCTAGCGCCAGCAAGCCGGGCTCCTACAGCGATCAGACGTTCGTGACACGCGATAAAAACCCGGCGCCGGAGGGAATTAGGTGGGGTATCCACGTTCAATACAAGTCAGCGTTGCCCCGGCTGGCCGGGAAAAGCCGGACGATCGGACTGGCGCCGCTCCCACTCACCAGCAACACTCATCCAACGGACAATCAGAGGATTCCCACATGCTATGGAAAAAAGGCCGACGCAGCGACAACGTGGTCGACGCCCGTGGTGATGATGTCGGCGGTGGTGGCGGTGGGATGCGCTTTGGTGGCGGCAAGGGTCTGAGCCTGACCGCGATCATTCTGATTGTCGGGATCGGCTGGATGACCGGCCAGGACCCGCTGCAGATCCTCGGCCAATTGACCGGGCAGATGAGCGATCAATCGGCACCGGCCTCGACGCAACCCCGCAAGGCCCCGCCGGCCAATGATGAAAGCGCGGAATTCGTCCGCTCGATCCTCGGCGACACCGAAGACACCTGGGGCCAGATCTTCCAGCAGGCCGGTCGACAGTACAAAAACCCGACCCTGGTGCTGTTCAGCAACCGGGTGAACTCGGCATGCGGCCTCGCCACTTCGGCGACCGGTCCGTTCTATTGCCCAGCGGACCAGAAGGTCTACCTCGACATGTCGTTCTTCCAGGAAATGTCGCAACGCTTTTCCGCCGCGGGTGATTTCGCGCAAGCCTACGTAATCGCTCACGAAGTAGGACACCATGTTCAGACATTGCTCGGTGTCTCGGCGAAAATTCAGACAGCCCGCCAACAAGGTCGGCAAATGGAAGGCGACGGTGGTTTGCTGGTGCGTCAGGAACTGCAAGCGGATTGCCTGGCCGGTGTCTGGGCCAACAACGCGCAGAAACGCCTGAACTGGCTGGAACCGGGCGATATCGAAGAGGCCCTGAACGCTGCCAACGCCATCGGCGATGACCGTTTGCAGCAACAAGGTCAGGGCCGTGTGGTGCCGGACTCGTTTACCCATGGTACGTCGGCGCAAAGGGTGCGCTGGTTCAAAACCGGATTTGCGCAAGGCCAGGTGGGCCAGTGCGATACCTTTGCGGCGAAAAACCTGTAGATGAACAAGTGGCTGTTGGTTCTGTTGTTCACCTGTGCAAGCACCCAGGCCGCCGAGCATGGGGTCAAGGAGATCAGCCCCGGACGACTGTTGTTGAAAGAAGGCGAGATGGCGGTGGGCATCGGCCCGGCGCCGGCGAAAATCGAGCGGGTGCTGATCATCATCCATGGGCGCCTGCGCAACGCTGAAACCTACCGCAAGAGCGGCGAGCGCGCGGCGGAACAGGCCGGGCAAAGCACGAATACCCTGGTGATCGCCCCGCAGTTCCTCAATGAAACCGACATCGCCCTGCATCCCGTGGCGGATACCGTGCTGCGCTGGCAGGGCAATGACTGGATGGCCGGCGGTTTATCCACCGCGCCGTTTGCCCTGAGTTCCTACGCCGCGCTCGACCAGATCATCGCTCGGCTCGGCGATCGGCGACAGTTTCCGGACGTGAAGGAAGTGGTCATCGCCGGTCATTCTGGCGGTGCACAGGTGGTGCAGCGTTATGCGTTGCTGAATCACGATCAGCCCGAGCTCAAGGCGGCCGGGGTGCACGTGCGCTATGTCGTCGCCAACCCGTCTTCCTACGCGTATTTCGATGAGCGCAGGCCGCTGGCCTTCAGTCACGCCAAGTGTCCGGACTACAACCGCTGGAAATACGGTCTGACAGATTTGCCGGCGTATGCTGACGGACAAACGCCTGCGCAGCTGGAGGCGAATTATGTCCAGCGGGATATCGTTTATCTGTTGGGGCAGGAGGACATCGATCCGAATCATCCGGCGCTGGATAAAAGCTGCGAAGCCGAAGCTCAGGGCGCTTATCGATTGGCGCGCGGGCGGAGTTATTTCGAGTACCTGAAACGCCGCCATCCGCAGGGGTTGAGTCAACAGCTGGTTGAAGTGCCAGGGGTTGGGCATAACGGGGATGGGATGTTTACGTCGCCGGAGGGGCAGAAGGTGTTGTTTGGGCAGTGAGTTTTTTGTTGACTGGCAGGGCCTCATTCGCGAGCAAGCCCGATCCCACACTCGATCTGTATCGATCTGAAATTCCTTGTGGGAGCGGGCTTGCTCGCGAAAGCGCTCGTCCGGACGGCCCAATCTCTCAAGCCAAAAGCATCTGCCTGAGCTCAACACAATCCGCCGCATGCCAATCCGTCAACTCAGGCCACGGATTATCCGGCAGGTTCACCAACACCGTCCGCGCCCCGGCCGCCCTGCCGCAATCCAGATCAAAACGGTAATCACCGACCATCACCATCTCGCTCGCCGGCACCTTCCACGCTTCGGCCAGTTTCAGCAATCCACCGGGATGCGGCTTGGGCGGCGCTTCGTCACGGCCGAGCACATCGTCCGCCGCAAAGCAGTCCGCCAGGCCAATGGCTTCCAGCGTCACATGCGCCAGCTCCCGCGCATTGCGCGTGAGGATCCCCAGCCGATAACCGCGACCCGCCAGCTCACGCACCAGCTCCACCGCCCCCGGCGCCGGTTTCGAACCTAACGCCAGATCCCGTTCATGCTCCAGCAGCCACGCGTGCTTGGCGGCGGCTTCATCGGCCGGCAGCGCGGCGAGGTGGGTCAGGATGTCGTCTTCGGCGGGAATCGCCAACGCCACGCGGATGGCCGCGAAGTCATGGACCGCCACCGTCAGGGTGCCGTCCATGTCGAATACCCAGTGCCTCACCTCAGCCAGACTCATGCCCAATCCTTGCGGTGACGGATCAAGCCTTCCTGGGTGACCGACGCCACCAGTTGCCCGGCGCGGTTGAACACGCTGCCACGGGTGAAACCGCGAGAGTTGCCGGCCCACGGGCTGTCCATGGCGTAGAGCAACCAGTCATCCGCGCGCAGGTCCGCGTGGAACCACAGCGCGTGGTCGAGACTGGCGACCTGCATGTCTTTGTGCCAGACCGATTTGCCATGGGGCTGCATCGAGGTAGTCAGCAAACCGAAGTCCGAGGCGTAGGCCAGCAGGTATTTGTGCAGCGCCGGGGTATCGGCCAGGGCACCGTCGGCGCGAAACCAGACGTACTTGATCGGATCGGACGGCTGAGGGTTGTAGGGATCTTCCTCGGTGATCGGTCGGAATTCGATCGGTTTCGGGCACAGCAGTTTTTCCCGCATGTGCTCGGGGATCAGGTGCGCGCGCTGCTGGGCCAGCTCCAGCTCCGACGGCAGGTTTTCCGGGCCGACCACCACCGGCATCTCGGCCTGATGCTCGAAGCCTTTTTCGTCGTACTGAAACGAAGCGCTGCACGTGAAGATCGGGTTGCCCTTCTGGATCGCCGTCACCCGCCGGGTGCTGAAACTGCCGCCGTCGCGCACCCGATCCACCTGATACACCACGGGCAGCGCAGAGTCGCCCGGACGCAGGAAATAACCGTGCATCGAATGCACGTGCCGGGCTTCTTCGACGGTCTGACTGGCCGCTGACAGGGACTGACCGATGACCTGACCGCCGAACAATTGACGAAAACCCAGGTCCTGGCTGCGCCCGCGAAAGAGGTTTTCTTCGATGGGTTCCAGGGTCAGCAAATCGACCAGATCATCCAACACTTGGCTCATTCAGACTCTCCTCACACAACGCAATGCCGCGCAGTCTTGGCTGCGGCGGTCGATTCAGGTTCTGGCCGAGGCCATCATTGACGCCATTGTAAACGTCCGCGCCGGCTTATCCATGCAAGGTTTGCAGCCATTGTTCACGGGTAATGCGGTACAGCACATGGTGCCGCAACGGATGATCGGCCGCGAGCTTCGGGTGTTCGAAGTCATCCGCTGAATCATGCTGCATGCCGATGGCCTGCATGACTTTCTGCGACGGCGTGTTGGCCTCGGTGGTGAAGGACACGATCTCGTTCAGCGCCAACCGGTCAAACCCGCAGCGCAGAGCGGTCCAGGCCGCCTCACTGGCATAGCCCAGGCCCCAGTGCTCGCGCGCCAGGCGCCAGCCGATCTCGATGGCCGGGGTAAACGGCGCGTCGAAACCGACCACACCCAGCCCGGTAAACCCGATGAAAGCGCCCGTGTCCTTGCGCTCCAACGCCCAGAGGCCAAAACCGTGCTCGGCAAAATGCCCGCGGACCCGCCCGATCAACGACGCACTTTCCAGCCGACTCAGGGCCGCCGGAAAATAACGCATCACCTGCGGATCGGCACACATCTTCGCAAACGCCGGCAAATCCTCATCTCGCCACTGCCGCAACAACAGTCGCGCACTTTCCAGTTCCAGTATCGGCTCCATCGTGCCCTCCCCCAAACCATGCCGCCAGTCTACAACGCTGGTACGATCGCTCTTTCATTCCTGCCTGATTTCAACATGCCGCTGCCGTTGATCTACCACGAAGACTACAGCCCCGAGTTCCCGGCGGATCACCGCTTCCCCATGGACAAGTTTCGCCTGCTGCGCGATCACCTGGTGGACAGCGGCCTGACCCGGGACGCCGACCTGCTGCGCCCGGAACTCTGTCCACCGGAGATTCTCGCCCTCGCCCATGACGCTGCTTATATCGAACGCTACATGAGCGGCGAGTTGTCCCGCGAAGACCAGCGGCGCCTCGGTTTGCCGTGGAGCGAAGCGCTGGCCCGGCGTACCGTGCGCGCGGTCGGCGGCTCGCTGCTGGCGGCGGAACAGGCGCTGCAACACGGGCTGGCCTGCCACCTGGCCGGCGGCACGCACCATGCGCATTACGACTACCCGGCGGGCTTTTGCATCTTCAATGACCTGGCGGTGATCAGCCATTACCTGCTGGAAAGCGGTCGTGTGAATCGGGTGCTGATCTTCGATTGCGACGTGCATCAGGGCGACGGGACTGCACGCATCCTGCACAACACCCCCGACGCGGTGACCGTTTCCCTGCACTGCGAGAAGAACTTTCCTGCACGCAAGGCCGACAGTGACTGGGACATCCCGCTGCCCAAAGGCATGGGCGATGCCGATTACCTGAGGGTGGTGGATGACGCCCTGAATTACCTGCTGCCGCTCTATCAACCGGACCTGGTGTTGTACGACGCCGGTGTCGATGTGCACAAGGATGACGCCCTCGGTTACCTGAAGCTGACAGACGAAGGCGTTGCCGCCCGGGATGAAAGCGTCATGCGCCATTGCCTGGGGCGGGATATTCCAGTGGTGGGAGTGATTGGCGGTGGCTACAGCAAGGATCGCCAGGCATTGGCGCGACGGCATGGCATCCTCCATCACAGCGCACAGCGGGTGTGGACGTCATCAGGTTGTCATTGAACGGTGAGTCTTTACCCACAATGCCTGTGGAACTGCCTGTGGATAACCTGAGTGAAAGGTCCTACAGGCCAGACTGCACCTAGCCTAGAACCGGGTGGTTGTTTTTTGATCAGCCCAATAACACTGATGATATCTGTGGGAGCGGGCTTGCTCGCGAAGGCGGTGTGTCAGCCAGCGTGGATGTTGACTGATCCACCGCCTTCGCGAGCAAGCCCGCTCCCACCCTGAGCTGTGCTGGTAGAATGCCCGGCTTATTCCGCCATACCGCAGCGCTTCTAATGACCCAGCCCGACACTTCCCTCCCCCCACACGTCGCTATCATCGGCGGCGGCCCCGCCGGCCTGATGGCCGCAGAAGTGTTGAGCCAGGCCGGAATCAACGTCGACCTGTACGACGGCATGCCGTCCGTGGGGCGAAAATTCCTGTTGGCCGGCGTGGGCGGCATGAACATCACCCACTCCGAAGACTACCCGGCGTTCCTCTCCCGCTACGCCGAACGCGCGCCGCAGATTGCGCCGCTACTACGCGCCTTTGGCGCCGAGGCGCTGTGCCAGTGGATTCATGACCTGGGCATCGAAACCTTCGTCGGCAGCTCCGGCCGGGTGTTTCCCACCGACATGAAAGCCGCCCCCCTGCTGCGCGCCTGGCTCAAACGCCTGCGCGACAACGGCGTAGTTATCCACACCCGCCATCGTTGGCTCGGCTGGAATGCCCAAGGGGGTTTGCGCATCAACAGCCCCGATGGCGAAAAAACCATCCAGCCCGACGCGACCCTGCTGGCCCTCGGCGGCGGCAGTTGGTCGCGGCTGGGTTCGGATGGCGCCTGGATGCTCGCGCTGGAGCAGCGCGGCGTAGGACTGATGCCATTGCAACCGAGCAATTGCGGTTTCGAGGTGCAGGCCTGGAGCGAATTGATGGTCAGTAAGTTCGCCGGTGCGCCGCTGAAAAATATCGCCATCGGCCTCAATGACGACGTGCCGCGGCTCGGCGAATGTGTGATCACCGCCACCGGGATTGAAGGCAGTGTGATCTATGCGCTGTCGGCGTCGATTCGCGAAGCGATCAACCTGAACGGTTTGGCGACCATTCACATTGATCTATTGCCGGGCCGGCCTGTGGATAAGATTCAGGCGGCGCTGAGCAAACCGCGCGGCTCGCGTTCCATGGCGAAACATTTGCACAGTCAGCTCGGGATTGATGGCGTGAAAGCGGCGCTGCTGCGTGAACTGACGCCAGCGGAATGCTTTGCTGACGCGCCGCTGCTGGCCAGGGCGATCAAGGCGTTGCCGCTGACTCTGGTGAAAACCCGCCCGCTGGACGAAGCCATCAGCAGCGCCGGGGGCGTGACGTTCGAGTCGATGGATGAACGCTTGATGCTCAAGCAACTGCCTGGCGTGTTCTGCGCGGGGGAGATGCTGGATTGGGAAGCGCCGACGGGGGGCTATTTGCTGACCGCGTGTTTCGCCAGTGGGCGCGCGGCGGGGATGGGGATGGTGGAGTGGTTGAAGCGCCGCCGTTGAGACCGCGTTCTCATGAAAGAACGCGGTCACCTATGAGCGGGCTTGCTTCGGGCGGCGTTCCGACGAAGGCGTCCTGAAAACTGCCGCATGACCTCAAGGCTTACGCTTACGCGGCCCGGTATTGAACACCGGCACTTTGCGCACAGGCTTGATCGAAGGCTCCGGCGCCGAAGCTTCCCCGCTCTCAACCCATTTACCCAAATTGCGTTTACCACCGCTGGACGTCTTCGGCTTCTTCGGTTTTTTCGGCTTCTTCACCACCTGGCCGCTGGCATCGGTGTCCGGCACGCGGTGCTCAGGTTCAAAGTCGTGTTCCACCTGCCGCGGCAATGTCTGACGGGTCAACGTCTCGATGGCCGACAGCAGATTCACTTCATCGGCACATACCAGCGAAATCGCCTGCCCGGTCGAACCCGCCCGGCCGGTACGACCGATCCGGTGGATGTAGTCTTCGGCCACGATCGGCAAGTCGAAATTGACCACCAACGGCAAATCTTCGATATCCAGACCACGGGCCGCGACGTCGGTGGCCACCAGAATCTGCACCTCGCTGGCCTTGAAACGGTCCAGTGCGCGTTGACGGGTCGCCTGGGGTTTATCGCCATGGATGCCGTCGGCATTGATGCCCAGCCCCTGGAGTTTCTCCACCAGCGCATCCACGCCGTTGCGGGTCTTGGCGAACACCAGCACCTGCTTCCACTTGCCCTTGCGCAGCAAATGAATGAACAGCTCCGGCTTGCGCTTCTTGTCCACCGTGACCACCCACTGCTTGACCGTGTTGGCAGCGACGTTGCGCGGGCTGACTTCGATGCTCAGCGGGTCGTTGAGCATTTGCCCGGCCAGCAGACGAATCGCGTCGGAGAAGGTCGCGGAGAACAACAGCGTCTGACGTTTCTTCGGCAGCACGCGGTAAATGTTCCCCAGCTCCTCGGAAAAGCCCAGGTCGAGCATGCGATCGGCTTCGTCCAGCACCAGGGTTTGCAACTGGTTGAACTTGAGCGCGTTCTGGCGGAACAGGTCGAGCAAACGGCCCGGTGTCGCCACCAACAGGTCGACGCCTTTGCGCAGCTTCATCATTTGCGGGTTGATGCTGACGCCGCCGTACACTGCGTAGGTGCTCAGCGGCAGGTTCTCGGCGTACTGGCGCACGGCTTCGTGAACCTGCTCCGCCAGTTCGCGGGTCGGCACCAGGATCAGCGCGCGTACCGAGTTGGCAGTGACTTTCGGCCCTTCCATGGCCAGTAATTGCAGAAGTGGCACGGCGAAACCGGCGGTCTTGCCGGTGCCGGTCTGCGCGGCGGCCATCAGGTCACGACCGGCCAGCACCGCCGGAATGGCTTGCGCCTGGACCGGCGTCGGGGTCTGGTAGCCGAGCGTCTCGAGAGAGCGCAGCAAGGGTTCGATCAGGCCAAGGGTGGCGAAAGTCATGGGATTACCGTAGGAAAATTCAGCGCGGGTTGTACAAACAAGAGTGCAATTGCCGCGCAGTTTACCCTAATTCACACGCGATTCTGTCTGCACCACCGCAGCCGGTCGCACCGGCGCCCGCCGCCACTGCGGTAAACCGATCAATACCACGGCGCTGATGATCACCAGCATGGCCACGGCTTCTTCAATGCCGATGGTTTCGCCGACAAACACAATGCCCAGCAACACCGCCACCGCCGGGTTGACGTAGGCATAACTGGTGGCCGCCGCCGGCCGCACGTTTTTCAACAAGTACATGTAGGCGTTGAACGCGATGATCGAGCCGAAGAAGATCAGGTACGCCAATGCGGCCCAGCCTTCGATCGGTGGCAGGCTGTCCAGGTGTTCTCCGCTCACCGCACTGCCGATCAATAGCACCACGCCGCCCACGAGCATTTCCACGGCACTGGCCATGGCGCCTTGTGGCAACGGCAAGTGTTTGCTCCAGACCGAACCGAACGCCCAGACCGCCGCCGCGAACACCAGCAGCATCGCGCCGAGCGGACTCGATTGCAGGTTTGAACCGAGATTCAACATGCCGATGCCGATCAGCCCGAGCACGATCCCGGCCCACTCCAGACGGGTATTGCGCGCGCCCCAGAAATACCCGCAGAGCAAGGTAAACAGCGGCACCGTCGCCACCGCCAATGCGGCCACCCCCGACGCAACGCCAGTGTGCTCGGCCACGCTCACGGCCCCGTTGCCGCAACTGAGCAGCAAAATGCCGATGATCCCCGCCGCTTTCCACTGCGCCCAGGTCGGCGCCGGAGCCCCGCGCCAGCGCAGGAAGGCGTACATCAACGTCCCGGCAATCACGAAGCGGATCCCGGCGAGCAGCAGCGGCGGCCAGTATTCGATTCCAATGCGGATCACCAGGTAAGTCGACCCCCAAATCACGTACAACGCGAAAAAGGCAGCGATCAACGGTAAGGGAAAACGGCGCAGGCCAGACATGAGGGCAGCTCGCAGGCAAAGACAAGTGAGTCGCTATTCTAGAAAGGCCACCGGCTAAAAATAAGTTACAAAACCTGTTTATAGCGCCGGTACACTTTTCAAATCACGGTGATGCGCCGCAACACCTGTGGGAGCGGGCTTGCTCGCGAAGGCGGCATGTCAGTCGCTCAGGATGTCGACTGACACACCACATTGGCGAATGAACCTCGCTGTTCACCGCAACAATGAGTAACGCAAGAACATTCGCACACAGCTTCAGGCCCCTTCCTACATCATTCTTCCATGCCCGCTGATAGCGTTTCGGATTCTTGCGATTCGCTCGGGCCCTGCATGTCACGAGCGTCGTCCCTTTTTATCTCGGCTCAAGGATGGGCTATCGAAGCAAAAGGATGAGTGCATGCTCGCACCTGCTGATTTCCCTCAATTCACCCTGACGATCCCCACCGTTCACCACGACTTCAAAGTCCTGAGTTTCAAGGGCACCGAAGCCATCAGTGAGCTCTATGCCATTCGCGTCGACCTGGTCAGCGAAAACCCCAATGTCGATCTGGAAAGCCTGCTCAGCCTGCCGGCGTTCCTGCAATTCGGCTTCAATGGCGAAGGCCTGCATGGCCGCATCGAAAACGTGGTCGCGGGGCACGTTGGCAGGCGCCTGAGCCACTATCACCTGACGCTGGTACCGGCGCTGCACTACTTGCAGTTCAGCTACAACCAACGCATTTTCCAGAACCTGACGGTGCCGCAGATCGTCACTCAAGTTCTGAAGCAGCATGGCCTCCAGACGGACGCATTCACCTTCCATGTTCGCACCAGCGCCGAGCGCGAGTACTGCACGCAGAACATCCACCTATCTGCCAACTGGAACGCTGCCAAAGGCTGGAACAACAGCGCCCTGGACATCGTGTTTATCGATCGCCCTGCCGAAAACTATCAACGCGTGGTGCACCCCAATGAGTAAGTGCCCATGGATACTCAAATTAGGTTTTGCGCTGCTGATCCCATTGTTGGGCGGATGTGCCTTTGCCGATCACCGATCACTCCCGTATGACGCTTGGAGTCTCAGATTTTTTTCACGGGACTACATGGAAGTCTGGATCGAAACGGCAGATGTCGTTGATATCAATGCGCGGGTATTTCGGCGCGCCGGGAGCGGAATCCCCGCGAGTAGTTATCCCCGGCCGCTGAGTAAAGGCATACCGGCCCGTTTCAAGGGTGATCCAAAAGGATGGCCTGAGCATCCCGGAGGAAAAGGTCGATATGTGCGGGATGCCGACCTGCCTCGCCTGGTCTATGTACGCTGGCAGTCCATGGCCGAACCGCAGACCTATGAAGCGTATATCGAGATCCCTGAATCGGCGCGCAAGACCATGCTTCAAGGTGAAAAAACGTATTGTCGTGCAGACGGTAAATGGATAACGGATCACCGGAATATGTTGATCGTGGGCTTGGCACCTGGGGGAATTGCGAAAGTGTGGCTAGGCGGCCAATGTCTGCTGTCCACCGAGGTCATACGGGTCCAAGGCACGATCAACGCCAAAGGCCCCAACGGAGGGACGTCCGATGGAAGACATCGACGGCTTTCAGATGAGTCCAAAGCCTATGTGGATTCATTCGGGATTCCATATGGCTCTTGGTAAAAACTATCGCGCAGCCTCACCGATCAGCAAATTATGCGGGCCATTCAATAAGTGCACAGGTCTGCTGATCGGGTTGTTGATGGTTTTCAACCCAAAGAGCTTCGCGCAATCCGACCACAAACTACCTTGGTTCCTGGGTTTCTCAGCACCGGCTTACATGGAAGTCTGGATTGAAACGGCGGACGTGGTCGATATCCAAGAGCGGGTGTTTCGAGGCGCAGGAGGTGGGATCGCTTCTGTGCCTAAGCCGCCGAACAATCAGGGCATCGCCAAAGGCTGGGTCAGCAGCAACGGTGCCGGCAAGGGCAGGTATGTCACAGGCGCCGATCTGCCCCGCCTGATTTATGTACGCTGGCAATCGCTAGCGGAACCGCAAACCTATGAGGCCTCTATTGCCCTACCCGAATTCGCACGGGAAATCATGCGCAGGCCGGAAAAGGCTTTTTGCCGCTTCGGTGCCGAATGGATTACCGAGTCCCGAGACAACATCGGCATTGGTTTGGCGCCGGGTGGCATTGCCAAAGTCTGGCTTGGCGGTGCGTGTCTGAGCGCCATAGAAATAATGCGGGTAGAGGGCACAATAAATTCTAAAGGCCCTTATGAAGGAAAATCTGGCGGTAAACATCGACCCTTGTCTGGAACCTCCAAGGCTTATATAGAAAAGTTCGGGATTCCATATGGCTCTTGGTAAAAACTATCGCGCAGCCTCACCGATCAGCAAATTATGCGGGCCATTCAATAAGTGCACAGCTCTGCTGATCGGGTTGTTGATGGTTTTCAACCCACAAAGCTTCGCGCAATCCGACCAGAAACTACCTTGGTTCCTGGGTTTCTCAGCACCGGCTTATATGGAGGTCTGGATTGAAACGGCGGACGTGGTCGATATCCAGGGGCGGGTGTTTCGAGGCGCAGGAGGTGGGATCGCTTCTGTGCCTAAGCCGCCGAACAATCAAGGCATCGCCAAAGGCTGGGTCAGCAGTAATGGGGGCGGAAAGGGTCGCCATGTCACAGGTGCTGACCTGCCTCACCTGATTTACGTGCGCTGGCAGTCGCTAGCCGAACCGCAAACTTATGAGGCCTATATCGTCATTCCCGAATCAGCCAGGGAGATCATGCGCAAACCAGAAAAAGCCTTCTGCAGGGCCGATGGGAAATGGATCACTGACTACCGCGATGATGTCGGCATTGGTCTGGCGCCCGACGGTATTGCCAAGGTCTGGTTGGGCGGTCCTTGTCTGAAGGCGGTCGAGATTGCTCGGGTAGAAGGAACCATCAACCCGAGAGGACCTTATGAAGGTAAGTCCGGCGGTAAACATCGGCCCTTGTCTGGAACCTCCAAGGCTTATATAGAAAAGTTCGGCATTCCCTACGGCTCCTGGTAACTCATGGCTACGCAGGAGATCCCTGTGCGGGACTTGCCTGATAGCGGTGTGTCAGTCGATATCTGATTGATCTGACCCGCCGCTATCGCGGGCAAGCCCGCTCCCACAGGACCGATGAGATCCTGTAGAGCGAAGCCTGCCTGCAAAGGCGATCGATCAAATGCCGCTTTGACCGGCAGACAGCAAACCGGGCATGTCCCGCAACCGAACCCACGGCTCTTTGCGCCAGTGCAACAGCCGCAGCGTTCCGCCCGCCCACTCCATTGCCCGCATATGCGGCGTGTGGGTCGAAGCAGGGCCCGTCTCTTCGCGCAACATCGGCACCACATGGTGGGTCAGCCAACGCCGCAAATGGCGGTTTTCCGGGCAGTAGTGATAGACCAGCATCGCGTACACGCCGGACTCGCTGAGCATCAGGGTTTCCAGTGAGTCCTCGCGTCCAGATAAAACCATCATCTGTCGCTGATCCGCGTCGAGCTTGAGCACGTACTTGCCGTTGATATCCACCCCCATCAGTCGGCCAATGTCGCGAGCGGAGAACCATGCTTCGGCGTGCAGCAATAGTGCTCGGAGTTGGATGTGATGACGGATGAAGGTTTGGGGGGTGAAGCTACCGTCGTTTAAAGATGGATAGGCTGCTTCTGACTGACTTGAATCAGCACTGTTATCAAGGGTGTTGCGGGTAATTTTAACCATGGGCGAATCTCCGAACCAAAAGTGTCCCCATTGATTCGGGCTTGCAGTCCCGGTCACTGAATTGTCAGCGACGTCCAAGAGGTTATCGATGCCGCAAAAGGCGGGCAAGAAAGACGAGCCTTATTGTTCGGTAGGATCGATCGTCGATTTTCAGGCTGGATTAAACACAATAAACAGGATCGAACCCGTCCCTCGTGGGAGCGGGCTTGCTCGCGAAAGCGGCGCCTCAGTCAACATCAATGTGAATGACACGCCGCCTTCGCGAGCAAGCCCGCTCCCACCTTTGATTTGAGGTGTTCTTAGAACCCGCGATGGCGCTTGAGGTGTTCATTGATTTTCGCCGCCGGCACTTTCTGCAGGCTGACCAGCAAATCATGGGACAGCTCGCGCAACCCGTGCTTCTGCCGCAACTCCTGCGCCAGGTGCGCCGTCAGATTGGCCGCCATTTCGGCATCGGCCATGGCCCGGTGAGCCTGGCCGGTGTGGGGCAGTTGGGCGAAGGTGGTGAGGGTGCCGAGTTTGTGGTTCGGCGCGGCGGGCATCAGGCGGCGGGCCAGCAGCAGCGAACAGGCGAAGTTCTGCAGGCGTGTGCGTTTGATTCGCCCCAGTTCGAAGTCCCAGAACTTCTGGTCGAACGCGGCATTGTGCGCGAGCAACGGCGTGCAGCCGACGAACTCGTTGACCTCGTTCATCACTTTTTCCGCCGAGGGCGCGGTGCGCAGCATGGCGTTGCTGATGCCGGTGAGCTGTTCGATGAAAGCCGGGACGCGCACGCCGGCGTTCATCAGGCTCTGGTAACGCTCGACGATGCGCCCCTGTTCAAGGATCACCACGGCGATTTCCGTAGCGCGGCAGCTGCTGCTGGGGGAGATGCCGGTGGTTTCAAAGTCGATGACTGCTATGCGTTCCAAACCTGTTTCAACTCCGTAAAAATCAATTCTTGAGCAGCAGCGCGCCTTCGATCGGCACGTAGCGACTGGCGGCGCGGATCAGCGAATTGGCCGTCAGCCCCGGCACGCCATAGGCCACGGCCTGCACGCCGTGCTTGGCGATGATGCGTTCGAGCAACATGTCGAAATCACCGTCACCGGAGGCCAGCACCACTTCGTCGACGTGGTCTGCGGCGTCCATGATGTCGAGGGTGATGCCCACGTCCCAGTCACCCTTGGCCGAGCCGTCGCTGCGCTGGATATAGGGTTTGAGCTTCACGATGAAACCGAGGTTGCGCAGGATCTGCTGGAACTGCTGCTGCTTGCTGTCGCCACGGTCGATCGCGTAGGCGTAGGCCTCGACGATTTCGCCCTGTTTGCTGATATCCGCCCACAGCGCCGCGTAGTTGAAGTGGCAACCATAGGCCTGACGCACGGTGTAATAGAGGTTTTGAACGTCGGCGAACACTGCAATTTTTTTCACCGGTTTTCCTCAAGGCAGGATCAGGCACCGGGCCCGAAAAGTGGCCCAGTATGCCAGCCTGGAGGATTGTTCCGCGAATAATCGGTCCGGAGCGCCGCAGCGCTCCGGACGAATGGCGTGTCAGACGAAGGAATCGTCATCGTCGCCGAAGAACGACGAGCTGTCGTCGCTGTAATCGGTATCGGCGTAACCGCCCCGATCACTGCTGTTGTCAGCCATGCGCTGATCGTCGCCCCAACCGTTGCCGCCGCTCTGGTCGTTGACCTGAGCCGGCTCTTCCCTGATCACTTCAACCACTTCCGGTTGCTGGTTGTGGTGAAACAGGCTGCTGATGCCCTGTGCCAGCATCACGCCACCCGCCACGCCGGCGGCGGTTTTCAGGGCGCCACCGAGGAACCCTCCACCGACGGGCTGCTGCGGCGCGTAGTTCTGCTGTGGCGGTGGCGGTGCACCAAAGTTTTGTGGCGGGGGCGGCGAATTGAACGACTGCCGACCCGGCTCACGCCAGCCACCACTGGAGGGCGGCGCACTGGGCGCAGGGGTGTCACGGGAACTGCCGCCGAAAATACTCGACAGGAAACCGCCGCCGCTCGGCGCCGGGGCCGCGGTCTGCGCCTTGGCGGCCTGCAACTCGGCCTGCAATTGCTGGACTTGCTCGGCGAGTTGCTTGTTCTGCGCGTCGAGGCTCTTGATCGCGGCCTCTTGCACCAGAATCGCCTGGGTCATGAAGTAGCCCGCCGCGGGTTGGCGAGTCAGGTGCTCCTTGATCCGCGCCTCGGCCTGGGCGTCGCGCGGGGCTGAATCCGTTTCGGCCTGTTGCAGCCGGGAAAACAGTCCATCGATCAGGGTTTGTTCTTCGCTGTTCATGGCGACCTCGTAGATTGCCGGGAAAATCGTTGCCCTTCTCCAAAGAGGATACGGTGCCTGACCTTAATGGAGGCTGAAACAAGTTGTTTCAATAACCTTTACCGAACGTTTACGTTTGCTCCCTGTGATACATCATCGGTTACAGTGAGTAACTGAATATTGCCTGCGATACCGACTGATGAATCCGTTCGACGTACTGCGTGACTCTCTGTATTTCTTCAAACGCAATCTGGGCCAGATCGTGCAGTTGTGCCTGCCGCTGGTGATTTTCGAAGCGCTGCTGCAGCAAATGGTCGATCGCTCCACCGATCCGGACAGTTTCCCCGGCATCAGCGTCATCGTCGGCCTGCTGGTGTATCCGCTGTACACCGCCGCGCTGATCCTGTTTCTCGATGCACGCAGTCGGGGTGAATCACCGCGCAACCGCGATCTGCTGGCGAGGGCTGCCTATCTGTGGCCGCGCTTTGCCCTGCTGACGGCGCTCAACACCTTGCTGATTCTGCTGGGCTTGTCGTTGTACTTCCTGCCGGGTATCTGGCTGATGGTGGTGCTGTCCTTTGGCGAATACCTGCTGGTGCTGCGCGGCATGGCGCCACTGACGGCGATGAAGGCCAGCCTGCGCCTGACCCGCGGCCATTTCCTGCGCATCCTGGTGTGCATTCTCTGTGTGATGGGGCCGTTGTGGGTGCTCAAGGGCTTGACTCTGCAACTGTATCCGGAGCCGCAGAACCCGGTGATTTCCCTGCTGCTCGACAGCGCGCACAGCTTTTTGCAGCTGTTCACCAGCGTGGTGTTGTTCCGCTTGTTCATGCTGATCGACGATGCCCCCGAGCAAATCGACCGCCCGCTGTAAGCGTGGGCTTCGGCGCTGCGCTCGGTTATGCTCGGAACCCTCTTTTGTAACGCCATAAGCCGAGCCATGACCCGTCTACTGCGCTACACCCTGCTGGGCCTGTTGAGTGTGATCGTCTTGCTCGCCCTGCTGATCTACAGCCTGACCTGGCGCCCCGGGGCCAAGGAAGTCCTGCCGGTCAGCTGCAATGCTGAGGCACCGACCCTGGTGCCCGGTCAGGCGCTGAAAGTCATGAGCTGGAACGTGCAGTACCTGGCGGGGAAACGCTACGTGTTCTGGAACGACTTGGCAGCGGGCACCGACGAACAACCGACCCCCGCCGACATGGCCTTCAGCCTCGATGAAGTGGCGCGGGTGATCCGTGACGAGAACCCGGACATCGTCCTGCTGCAGGAACTCGATGACGGCGCCAAGGCCAGCGATTACCAGAACCAGTTCAAACTGCTCCAGGAACGGGTCGCCGACCTGTATCCGTGCAGCGCCCGCGCCTACGACTGGAAAGCCGATTTCGTTCCGCAGCCGCACATCTTCGGCAGCGTCGGCCGGCAACTGGCGACCCTCAGCCGCTACCAGATCGAGCACGCCGAACGCCTGCAGCTGCCGGTCGCCCCGGCCAATTTCATCAGCCGTCAGTTCAACCCGAAAAACGCCTTGCTGGTGAGTTACCTGCCCTTGAGCGATGGTGGCCAGATGGCGGTGCTCAACACCCACCTGGACCGCGTCATGCAGCCCGACGACTCGCTGCAAGCCCAGGTGGCCGCTGTCGCCAAGGTGCTCGACAAATACGAAAGCCGCGGCACGCCGTGGCTGATCGGTGGCGACTTCAACCTGTTGCCGCTGGGACAGTATCGACGTTTGCCCACCGAGCAACGCACGCCCTACTCCGCCGACAGCGCGCTGCACGTGTTGTGGGACAAGTACCCGATGATCCCGACCAACGATGAAGCCGGCGGTATCGATCGGGCGCGTTGGCTGACCCATTACCCGAATGACCCGGGGCTGAACGGCCCGGACCGGACCGTCGATTACCAGTTCTACAGCCCGCGGATCAAGCGGGTCGAGGCGATGGTGCGGCAGGACGATACCTTGCGGATCTCCGATCATTTGCCGGTGATTGCCAGATTCCTGCTACCGGCCGCGCCGTAGTTCAGCCGTACACAAAACCTGTGGGAGCGGGCTTGCTCGCGAAGGCCATTGCCCCCTCAACATTGATGTCGACTGACACACCGCCTTCGCGAGCAAGCCCGCTCCCACAGGGACGGTGCACGGTCAATGCACCTCCTCCAGATCATCATGCAGCAGCCCGAAAATATTGCGTTTCATCTCGATAAACGAGCGTTCCATGACCATGTCCAGGGTCCGTGGGCGCTCGATCGGCACGTCCAGAATCTGCTTGATCCGCCCCGGCCGTGCGCCCATCACGTAGACGCGGTCACCCAATAAAATCGCCTCGTCGATATCGTGGGTCACGAACAACACGGTCTTCTTGCTGTTGCCCCACACCCGCAACAACAGCTGCTGCATCTGCAGGCGCGTCTGGCTGTCGAGGGCGCCGAAGGGTTCGTCCATCAGCAAAATCTGCGGGTCGTTGGCCAGCGCCCGGGCGATGGCCACGCGCTGCATCATGCCGCCGGACAGTTGCTTGGCGTAGTTGTCGGCGAACCCGGTCAGACCGACTTCATTGACGTAGTAATCGACGATTTCCTTGCGCTGCGCCGCCGCCATGCCGCGGCGCTTGAGGCCGAACTCGACGTTCTGCCGCACGGTCAGCCACGGAAACAGCGTGTAGCTCTGGAACACCATGCCGCGATCCGCGCCAGGCCCCTGCACTTGCTGGCCGCCGACGTAGATTTCGCCTTCGGTGGGTTCATTCAGCCCGGCGGTGAGGTACAGCAGACTCGACTTGCCGCAGCCCGATGGCCCGACCAGCACAGCGAACTGCTGATCCGGCACCTCGAACGACACCTGATCCAGCGCGGTGAACACACCGCCGTCCGGCTTCTGATACCGCAGGCTGACCTTGTCCACCTGCAGGCGTGGCGCGGTGGGGGTCGCAGTGGCCATCGGCGCGACGAAACGTGGGTTGACGGCGGTTACTGAGCCCATGCGGCAATCCTCAAGCGAAGGAAACGGAACAGTTGATCGGTGACCAGGCCCAGCAGGCCGATGATCGCGATGGCGAGGAAAATCACGTCCACCTGAAAGCCGCGCATGGCTTTGAGGCTCAGGTAACCCAGGCCGCTGGACGCGGCGACCAGCTCGGCGACCACCAGGTACGTCCAGGCCCATCCCATGGTCACGCGCAAGGTGTCGAGCACGCCGGGCAGCGAGGCCGGGGCGATCACGTGCAGCACCGCGTCACGGCGGTTCGAACCCAGCGTGTAAGACGCGTTGATCAGGTCCTTGGAGATGCCTTTGGACACGTCCGCGATCATCACCAGTTGCTGGAAAAACACGCCGAAGATGATCACCGAGACCCGCTGTTCCAAACCGATGCCGATCCACAAAATGAACAGCGGCACGAACGAAGTCACCGGCAGGTAGCGGATGAAGTTGACCATCGGCTCGAGGAACGCCTGGACGATGCGGAAGCTGCCCATCAATAACCCCAGCGGCACCGCCACCAGCGAGGAGACGATGAAGCCGACCATCACCACTTCGAGGCTGGCCCACACGTGGACACCGAGGGTGCCGTCGCGGCTCAGGCGCACGGCGGCGTCGAACACCGCGCCCGGTGTCGGCAGGAACATGCCCGGCACCACGCCGCCGTACGACAACCCGGCCCACAGGCCGACCAACAACACCCAGGCCAGGCCGCTGGCGCTCCAGATCACCGAGACCGGCAAACCGGTCTTGGGTGTGATGCAGCGGCTCAGCCATGAATTGCGCTTGAACATGCCAACCTCCTACAGCGGGGTGACGAAACGGTTGTCGATCAGGTCGTCATTGCTGACGTTGTAGGGTTTGCCCTGCAGTTCACTGGCGGTTTCATTGGCCAGTTTGATCAGCGGTTCGCTGTCGCCCGGCTTGCCCGGCGAGCCGAGGAGTTTTTCGCTCATGGCCTGATCGTAGAAGCGCACGCCCTGGGCGGCCGCTTCGAGTTCCTTCGGATCGGCGAGGTAACCGCCAACGCCCTTGGCCATGATTTTGTAGGCTTCCTGCGGATGATCCTTGGTGTACTGCACCGCTTTATACAGGCCGGCGACCAGGGCCTTGACGTCTTCCGGCTGCTTCTCGATGACCGAGCAGTTGAGCGCGACCACGTCGACGATCACTCCCGGCGTACTGCTGCTGTCGATCAGCACCTTGCCCTGCTGCTTGCTGCGCACCATCGACAGGTGCGGTTCCCAGGTCACGGCGGCCGGCACACGACCGGCGATGAACGCGGTGGCGGCATCGTCCGCGGTCATGTTCTGCACGGTGATGTCGCTCATGCTCATGCCGTGTTTTTTCAGCAGGTACGAGAGCCAGAACTGCGACGTCGAGCCTTCGTTGACCGCCACGGCCTTGCCTTTCAGTTCCTGCAGGCTTTTGACGTCCTTGCCCACCAGCACGCCGTCGCCGCCGTGGCTGTCATCCAGCGCAGCAACGGCCTTGAAGCAGAACTGCGGGCGGTACTTGAGCACTTCATCGATGGTCGACGCCGAGCCCGACAACTCGCCCGACGCTTGCGCGGCCATGTACATCGAAGCCTCTTCGACCACGGGCAATTCGACGGTCAGGCCGTTCTCCTTGAAGTAGCCCAGGTCCTGGGCCAGGTAGAGCGTGCCGTAACCGACCCAGGTGGTATGGCCGATGGACAGGGTGCCGGCCTGGGCGCTGGTGGCGACCGTGGCGGCAATGGCGGTGATCGCCAGTGGATGAGCAACGCGGGTAAGCAAGGACTTGATCATGGAGCACTCCCAAAGCTGTTGATTTAGTTTTGTCATGGGCAGTACGGCCAGCGGGCCGGGACAAGCGCTGCTACCTGCGGTCTCTGCTGGACGTTGGGGTGGGCAGCATTCGGCTGACTGGCGAAGTCGATGTTGGACCAAGGCCGGGATTAGGAAAATTAGGAAATATGTCGATGGGAGTGATGAAAAAACTGGGTAGCGTGCGCCGTAAAAGGGCGGGGTTGGCGGGGGTGCACGGGCTGGGTGCAAAACATGAAAGGTGTGCTGAATCGGCCATGGGATTCGCGAGCAGGCTCGCTCCCACAGGGGATGTGTGATCAACACAGATCCAATGTGGGAGCGAGCCTGCTCGCGATGAGGCCCGCAAGAACGCTAAAAAATCACAGCCGACCGTATTCCTGCGCCGTCCGGTCCAGCGCTTTCAAGGTCTTGCCCACCAGCTCATCCACCTCCTCACGACTGGCAATCAGCGCCGGCGCCATGATCATCCGCCCCAACGTGGAGCGAATAATCACCCCTTCTTCGAAACCAATCGTGCGGCAGCGCCAGGCGATGTCGTTCTCGTTGGCAAAACGCTTGCGGCTGGTCTTGTCCTCGGCCAATTGCAGCGCCGCGACCATCCCGACACCCTGGATATCCCCCACCAACGGGTGATTGCCAAACACCTCGCGCAAGCATTGCTGCAGGTACGGCCCGATGTCGTCCTTGACCCGCGTCACCACGCCTTCGTCGCGCAAGGCCTTGAGATTGGCGATGGCCACCGCCGCCGCCACCGGGTGCCCGGAATAGGTCAGGCCGTGGGCGAACACGCCGCCTTGCTCCACCAGCACCTGCGCCATTTTCTTCGACAGGACCAACCCGCCCATGGGGATGTAACCAGAGGTCAGGCCCTTGGCGATCGACAGGGTGTCCGGCTCGAAACCGAAGTGTTCATGGGCGAACCATTCGCCGGTGCGACCGAAGCCGCCGATCACTTCGTCGGCGCACAGCAGCACGTCGTATTTACGGCAGATGCGCTGGATTTCCGGCCAGTAACTTTCCGGCGGGAAAATCATGCCGCCGGCGCCCTGGAACGGTTCGGCGATGAACCCGGCAACCTTGTCGGCGCCCAGTTCGAGGATCTTCGCTTCCAGTTGCTGCGCCGCCCGCAGACCGAATTCGGCGGGAGTCAGGTTGCCTTCGTGGGCGAAGTAATACGGCTCGTCGATGTGTTCGATGTCCGGGATCATGCCGCCCATTTCGTGCATGAACTTCATGCCGCCGAGCGCCGTCGCCGCCAAGGTCGAGCCGTGGTAACCGTTCCAGCGGCCGATCATGATTTTCTTCTCGGGCTTGCCCAGCACCTGCCAGTAACGGCGCACGGTGCGGATCAGCACCTCGTTGGCTTCGGACCCGGAGTTGGTGTAGATCGCGTGGCTGTAGTGCCCCGGCAACAGGCTGAACAGCAGCTCGGACAGCTCGATCACCTGCGGATGGGTGGTGTGGAAAAACATGTTGTAGTACGGCAGCTGCTCAAGCTGTTGAGTGGCCGCCGCGGCCAGGTCCTTGCGCCCGTAACCGAGGTTGGTGCACCACAACCCGGACATGCCATCGAGGTAACGCCGACCATCGTTGTCCCACAGGTGCAGGCGCTCGCCGCGGACCATCACCCGCGGCCCTTCATCGTTGAGCGCTTTCTGGTCGACGAAGGCGTGAATGTGGTGCGCAGCATCGGCGGCCTGGTAGTCGCGGGTTTCACGTGGTGTGGTCATCGCCAGTTCTCCGTTTTTGTTGTGAGCGGCTGTTATGAGTTATGAGCGAAGTTGAAACCAGGTGGTCTTCAACTGGGTGTATTTATCGAATGAGTGCAGTGACAGGTCGCGGCCGAAACCGGACTGCTTGCCGCCGCCGAACGGCACGGTCACGTCCAGGGCATCGACGCTGTTCACCGACACCGTGCCCGCGCGTAATTGCCGGGCCACGCGGTGGGCGCGGTTGAGGTCGTCGGTCCACAGCGAGGCCGCCAGACCGTAGACGCTGTCGTTGGCCAGTTGCAAGGCCTGTGCCTCGTCGTCGAAGGCCGTCACCGCGAGCACCGGGCCGAACACTTCGTCGCGGAACAGCGACATGTCCGGGGTCACACCGGTAAAAATCGTCGGCTGAATGAAGTTGTCGGAGCCGTTGAAGACGGACTGCCGGCCGCCACACACCTTGGTTGCGCCCTGGCGTTCGGCCTGCTCGATGAACTGCAGGATGCGCGCGGTCTGGCGGCTGTCGACAATCGCTCCGGCGCTGCTCGACGGGTCCAGCGGGTCCCCCGGCAACCAGCGTTCGGCCTGGGCTTTGAGGCGCTCGACGAACTCGTCATGAATCGAACGCTGCACCAGCAACCGCGAGTTGGCCGAGCAGACTTCGCCCTGGTTGAAGAAGATGCCGAACGCGGCTTTCTCGGCGGCGAGGTCCAGATCCTGGCAATCGGCGAACACCAGGTTCGCGCTCTTGCCACCGCATTCCAGCCACACCTGTTTCAGGTTCGACTGCGCGGAATACTGCATGAAATATTTGCCGACTTCGGTGGAGCCGGTGAACACCAGGCAATCGACATCGGGGTGCAAGCCGAGGGCCTTTCCGGTTTGTTCACCGAGGCCCGGCAGCACGTTCAACACGCCCGCCGGCAGCCCGGCTTCCAGCGCCAGTTCAGCCAGCCGCAGGGCGGAGAACGGTGATTGTTCGGAGGGTTTGAGAATCACCGAATTGCCAGCGGCCAAGGCTGGCGCGAGTTTCCACGCGGCCATGTCCAGCGGAAAATTCCACGGCACCACGGCGGCGACCACGCCCAGGGCTTCGCGGGTGATGGTCGCCAGCACGTTCTGCGCGCTCGGGGCAATCTGGTCGTAGAGTTTGTCGAGGCTTTCGGCGTACCAGCGAAACACCCCGGCGGCGCCCGGCACATCGATGTTGTAGGCGTCCATCACCGGTTTGCCCATGTTCAGCGAATCCAGCAGCGCCAGCTCTTCGCGATGGGTCATGATCAGGTCGGCCAGGCGCAGCAGCACGTGCTTGCGCTCATTCGGCGAACGCGCCGACCAGGTGCCGGCCTCGAACACCTGCCGGGCGTTGTTCACCGCGACGTCCACGTCTTCACTGCCGCAAGCGGCCAGGTTGGCCAGTCGCTGGCCAGTGGCCGGGTTGATCGCGGCGAAGGTCTGGCCGGACTGCGCCGAACGGGATTGACCGTCGATCAGGGCCTGGTCGGGAAACGCCAGCGTCGCGGCTTTTTTTTGCCAATATGCAAGCTTGAACACGTTCAGATGCTCCATGGGCTTTCTTGTGCATTGGATGGTCGCTCAGGCCCGAGTCCAGTAAAAATAGTAAAAATGTCTTCGCAGACCATGAAAAAACTGGGCAGCCCCATCTCCCCGGTGTCGCGCGATGTGGTTATTGTTCAGGCACAACAACACCGTCGTCAGAACGGATGCAGTCGGCGCAAAAATTGCCTGGATGTCGTGTCCATCCATCCCGAGGTTTGCCGTGGCTGCCTACAACCTGCGTCAATTGAAGTACTTCATCACCACCGTCGAATGCGGCAGCGTCGCCGAGGCCTCGCGCAAGTTGTACATCGCGCAGCCGGCCATCTCGACAGCGATCAAAGGCCTGGAAGACAGCTTCGGCGTGCAACTGCTGATCCGTCACCACGCGCAAGGCGTGTCCTTGACCCCCAGCGGTGCACGCTTCTATCGCAAGGCCCAGGAACTGCTGCGCATGGCCAAGGAGTTCGAACAGAATGCCCTGGCGGACAATGACGTGGTGTCCGGGCAGATCGACATCGGCTGCTTCGAAACCGTCGCGCCGCTGTACTTGCCGCAGTTGATTGCCGGGTTTTCGGCACTGTACCCGGGGGTGAAGATCCGCATCCGCGACGGCGAGCAGCAGGAACTGGTGCAAGGCCTGACCTCGGGCACCTTCGACCTGGCGATCCTGTACGAACACGACCTCGACGCGACCATCGAAACCGAACCGCTGATGCCCGCTCAGCGACCTTATGCCCTGCTGCCGGCGGATCATCGTTTTGCCCAGCTCAAGCAAGTGTCCCTGCGCGATTTGTGCCTGGAGCCGATGATCCTGCTGGACGTGCAGCCGAGCCGCACCTATTTCGTCAGCCTGTTCGAGGAACTGGGCCTGTCGCCGAACATTGCCTTCAGCTCACCGTCGATCGAGATGGTCCGGGGCATGGTCGGGCGAGGGTTCGGCTTCTCGATCCTGGTCACCCGTCCGCATTCGGAATGCACCTACGACGGGCAGAAAGTGGTGTGTGTGAACATCGTCGAAGACGTCACTGGATCAGGGCTGGTGGCCGCGTGGCTCAAGCGCGGGCAACTGACCAAACCGGCGCAGTTGTTTGCCGACTACTGCCGCGAACAGCTGACCGCAAAAGCCGAAAAGTCGTCCCCACACCTGTAGGAGCGAGCATGCTCGCGAAAAACCTGAGGCCGCCCGGGCGTGTCAGGTGGTCAGCGTTATCGTTGGCGCCCCTCGTCGGAGCGCCGCCCGGAGCCTGCTCGCTCCTACAGGGTCGGTCATTATTTTCGGGGTTTGATCCGGGCGGTTGCCTCGGCCACCAAGGGATCATCCGGCCAGTAATGCTTTGGGTAACGACCCTTCAGATCCTTCTTGACCTCGGCATACGTGCTGCGCCAGAAATTCGCCAGGTCCTGCGTCACCTGCACCGGCCGCCGCGCCGGTGACAGCAGATGTAACTTCACCACCTGCCGCCCCCCGGCAATACGCGGCGTTTGCGCCAGGCCGAACAACTCCTGCAACCGCACGGCCAGAATCGGCGGCTGCTCGCTGTAATCCAGGCGAATCGACGACCCCGACGGCACGCTCAAATGATGCGGCGCCAGTTCCTCCAGCCGCTGCGGCAACGGCCACGGCAACAAGTTATGCACGATGCTCGACAGGTCCAGACTGGCAAAATGACTGAGCCGCGACACCTTGCCCAGGTACGGCATCAACCACCGCTCAAGACTCTTCAGTAACGCTGCATCACTGACATCCGGCCACTCGCTCTCGCCCTTACCGCCAAGGTCCAGTTGGCGCAAAAGCGCCACCCGCGCCTGCCACTGACGCAACTCCGGCGTCCACGGCAGCAACTCCAGCCCTTTGCGCCGCACCAGGTTCACCAGCGCCTGACTGCGCGCCGTCTCATCCAGCCCGGTCAACGGCTCACGGCTGAGCACCAGTTCCCCGACCTTGCGCTGACGCTCGGCGCGCAACACGCCTTCGCGCTCGTCCCAATCCAGCTGATCGACCACCCGCACCTGTTCGGCCAACACCGACTCGAACAACATCGGATCAAAATCCGCTGCCAGATAAATCCGCTCCTCACGCTGACCTTGTCGACTGCCGAGATCAGCGATCACCAGCCACGGTTGTTTCATCAGGCTATCGGCTTCGGCGAACAACGCGGCGCGACCGTTGGCCAGCCGATACTCCGCGCCACCGGCCCGGCGCTGCTGCGCCACACGGTCGGGATAGGCCAGCGCCAGCAAGGCGCCAAGCCAGCGCGGATGATCCGGGTCACTGACCGGCTCCGTCGCCTTGCCACGCAGGTAACCGCGATACTGCCGCGCCAGTTGCCGCGCTCGTTGCACGCCACCCTGAGCGCCGCGTGCCGCCCGTTCTTCACCGGACAACAGCACCAACCGGCTGTGCAGATCAGCCCCGGCCCCGCGCAAGATGTCGCGCTCGCCGAGCAGCGCCGCGACATCGCACGCCATCTGCGCCAATCCGAGCGCCTGGCCGCGCAACAACAAGTGGGCGATGCGCGGATGCGCCGGCAGTTCGGCCATGGCCTGACCGTGGCGGGTCAGCGCTTCACCGTCCAACGCACCGAGGCGCTCGAGCAAATCCTGCGCCTGTGCATAAGCGGCCGTTGGCGGCACGTCGAGCCAGACCAACTGCCCCGGCGTGACGCCCCAACGACCGAGTTGCAAGGCCAGTCCGGCAAGGTCCGCCGAAAGAATTTCCGCACTGGCGTAGGCCGCCAATTGCTCGTGCTGATCCTGTGACCACAGGCGATAACACACGCCCGGCTCCAGCCGCCCGGCCCGGCCCGCGCGTTGCGTGGCACTGGCGCGGGAAATGCGTTGCGTGTCGAGGCGGGTCATGCCGCTGCCGGGATCGAAACGCGGCACCCGTGCCAGCCCCGCATCGATCACCACGCGCACGCCGTCGATGGTCAGGCTGGTCTCGGCGATGTTGGTGGCCAGCACCACTTTGCGTTTACCCGGCGACGCCGGATCGATCGCGGCGCGTTGCGCGGCCAGGTCCAGTTCACCGTGCAACGGGCAGAGCAACACGTGGGGATTCTCGCCCAGCGCATCGGCCACTTGCTGATGCACCCGGCGGATTTCCGCCTGTCCCGGCAGGAACACCAGAAGGCTGCCGGTTTCGTCATTCAGGGCGTCGAGGATCGTCTGCACCACCCGCGGCTCGATGAATTCACCGGGCTGGAACGGCCGGCCCCAGCGCATCGCTACCGGGTACATGCGCCCTTCGCTGCGCAGGATCGGCGCGTCATCAAGCAGCCCGGCCAGGCGTTCACCTTCCAAGGTCGCTGACATCAGGAGGATTTTCAGCGGTTGATCGTCGCGGAACAGCTCCCGGCCATTCAGGCTCAAGGCCAAAGCCAGATCCGCGTCGAGGCTGCGCTCATGGAACTCGTCGAAAATCAGCAACCCCACACCTTCCAGCGCCGGATCGTCCTGCAAGCGCCGGGTCAGAATGCCTTCAGTGACCACTTCGATACGTGTGCCGGGCCCGACTTTACTGTCCAGCCGAATCCGGTAGCCGACCGTTTCTCCGACCTTCTCGCCCAACTCCGACGCCAGCCGCTCCGCCGCCGCCCGCGCTGCCAGCCGCCGCGGTTCCAGCATTAAAATGGTCTGCCCGGCCAACCACGGCTCATTCAGCAAGGCCAATGGCACCCGGGTGGTTTTACCGGCGCCGGGCGGTGCTTCGAGCACGGCTTCATGGCGTGTAGCCAGGGCTTCACGCAGGGCGGGTAAAACTTCATCAATCGGCAGAGAAATCATGCTGGCTCCAAAACAGAGCCACGAGTATAACGGCGAACTGCCTGGCGTTCGTCGTGGTCCTAATTCATACCGACAACGCTTCGTTTTCCAGATGACTCAGGAGATTTCCTATGCGTGTTCCCTTTCGCCTGATTGGCGGTGTACTGGTGGCCACCCTGCTGACCCAGGTGACCGCGTGCGGCTCGATTTTCTACCCCGATCGCCGCGGGCAGATCGACGGCAAGATTGACCCGGCCATTGCCGCGCTGGATGCCGTGGGCCTGCTGTTCTACATCATTCCCGGCCTGATCGCCTTTGCGGTGGACTTCGCCTCCGGGGCGATTTACTACGCGCCCGGCGAGCATGCGCAGGTGGCCCCGGAAAAACTCAAGGAAGCCATCGGCGCCGACGGCAAGGTCGACACCCGCAAGTTGCAGACTATTCTGGAGACCGAACTGGGCCGCAGCTTCCCGCTGGACGACCCACGCCTGATCCAGCACAAGGGCAGCACCCAGCAACTGGCATTGCTCGGTCTGCAACCGGCCGCGTAAACCAGGCACTGAAAGGATAAGCCGCACCTATGATTTCCAGCTCCGAACACGCCCGCCTGTTGCGGCTGGCGACCCGTGCCTCGGTGGCGGTGGCCTGTACGTTGATCGTCGCCAAAGCCATCGCGTGGTGGTTGAGCGGTTCGGTGAGCATGCTCGCCGGGCTGACCGACTCGGCACTCGACGGCGTCACCTCGCTGCTCAACCTGCTGGCGGTGCACTACGCCTTGCGTCCCGCCGACGATGATCACCGTTACGGGCACGGCAAGGCCGAGTCGCTGGCGGGCATGGCCCAGGCGTTGTTCATCGGTGGCAGTGCGGTGTTGATTGCCCTGCAGGCGTTTGATCGGTTGAAGCATCCCGAACCGGTGGGCGCGCCGTGGATCAGCATCGGGGTGATCGTGTTCTCCCTGGCGCTGACCCTGGCCCTGCTGACGTTGCAGCACCGGGTGGTCAAGGCCACCGGCTCGAACGCCGTGCGCGCCGATTCCCTGCATTACCGTTCGGACATGCTGCTCAACGGCAGCATTCTGTTCGCGCTGGTGTTGGCCGGGTTTGGCTGGAATCAGGTCGACGCCTGGTTCGGCCTGGGGATCGCCGCGTACATTCTCTGGAGCGCCATTCAAATCGCCCGGGAAAGTTTCACGGTGTTGATGGATGAAGAGCTGCCGGCGGAAGTCAGTCAGCACATGCTCGAACTGGCGTGCAGCGTGCCGGGCGTCCTGGGCGCCCATGACCTGCGCACGCGGATTTCCGGTAACCAGTGGTTCGTGCAACTGCACCTGGAGTTGCCGGGGGAACTGACGCTGTCAGTCGCCCACGGTATCAGCGACCGGGCGGCGGAGGCGATCCAGGCCGCCTACCCGCGCGCCGAAGTGCTGGTGCACGCCGACCCGCAGGAAGTGGTGCCAGCGGCCAGGGCGACTCAGTAACTGACCTGGTAACCGCGACTGCTCAAGCAGTTGCCCTGGGCCTGACGGTACGCCTGTACGACCGAAGGGTCCGGCTGGTAGGTGGCCGTGCGCGGATCGAAACCACTCTGCTGCACCGCATACTGATAACACTCGTAGCCGTCCTGATTGACCTGCTCCGGTGACTGACCGTTGGCCGGATACGCCTCCACGTCATAATTGTTGCTGACCGGTTGCGGTTGCGGTTGCGGCTGCGATTGCACGGGCGGCTCGACCACCATGTAGTCCTGCGTGCTTTCCTGATAGGCGTAATACGAACCCGCCGCGAGGAACAGCAGCGCACCGCCGATCCACACTTCGCGGGCGTAATCCGGCAGGTAGCCGACGCGAATTCCGCGCGGCGGCTGTACCACTACATAACGCGGGCCTTGCGGGCGATACCAGTAGCCGCCGGAAAAGAAGTAATCCTGGCCGCGATAGGGCACGCGATAGTCGCGGTCCGGGAAACGGTCGATCATATGACCGGGACGGTACTGCGGGCCTGGGCCCCAGCCGTTACCGTGCCCGTCCGGGCGTCCGGCCCAGCGATGGTCATCCGGACGCGGGCCGTTGTTGTTCTGCCAGTGCGGGTTGTTGTTGTCGTTACGCCGTGGCACGTCATTGTAATAACCGCGCTGTGGCTGTTGGGTCTGGCGCACGGTGTCGGGTCGGCCCTGAATCGGCAGGTTATTGGCCGGCAATTGTGGCGAAGTCGGTGGTGGGCGAACGGGATTGTTGAAATCGCGGGGCTGATTATCGCGCGGCTGATTGTTCTGCAACTGGCCACCAGTGCGCGGCTGGCCGTTGTGCTCGAACTGCCGGCTGTTGTCGCCGCGAATGATTTCGTTGTTCTGCGGCCGCGGCTGATTTTGCTGCGGATTGTTCTGCGGCCGCGGCTGGTTCTGTTGCGGATTGTTTTGCGGACGCGGCTGATTGTTGCCGCCATGCCCCTGATTATTGCCCTGATGACCATCCCCCCGCTGCCCGTTCTCGGGACCACGGTTCTGCGGCTCATCGGCCAGCGATTGCGCAGTGACACTGATACACAGCAAACCAACACCGGCCAAACGCCAGATGCGCGACTTCATGCTTTTCCTCACTGCGGGTTAGGGCTTGTACGTAAGACTGGGAAAGCACAGGCCGGTTCTGCAACAGGTTATCAGTCGCGCAACTTATTTATTGAGGGTCCGGCGATAAATTGCGGACAAAAGAAAAGGGAGACCCGTCGGCCTCCCTTTGAGAACTTCGTCCGTGCTCGACGCTTTTGACGTCGGCTCACCTCACGCCGTCTTCTGGACAGTGTGCAGCTCGGGGGCCGGCACATCCCCGGTGGGGGTGGCAGCCGCGACTGGCCTGATTGGGCGAGTCGCTGTGGACTGTTTGTCCGAGCAGTGATTCTGGTGATAAGCATAGGCCTGCGGTGCCGACAGAGGATTGCGAAGATTGCTCAAATAAACATGACTTGCGCAATTTTTAACCCTGGATAGATAATCTGCCGCAATCGATATGACAAAGGCCTGATTGATGAGCAAACTCGACCGATACGACCTGAGCATTTTGGCGGAATTGCAGCGCGACGCGCGCATCTCCAACCAGGAGCTGGCCGAACGCATCGGCTTGTCGCCGTCCCCTTGTTCGCGCCGGGTCAAGCAGCTGGAGGACGACGGCTACATCTCCCGCCAGGTCGCGCTGCTGGACCGCAAGATGCTCGGCCTGAGCCTGACCGCCTACGTACTGATCGGCATGGACCGGCACACGCCGGAGCGCTTCGAGAACTTCGAGGCAGCGATTCGCACCTTGCCGCAGGTACTGGAATGCAGTCTGGTGACCGGAATGGATGCCGACTATCAGCTCAAGGTGGTAGTGCCGGACATGGATCACTATCAGAAACTGCTGCTGGGGCATCTGACCCGTATTGAAGGGGTGACGAGTGTGCGCTCGAGTTTCGTGTTGAACCAGGTGCTCAACAGTACCGAACTGCCGCTGACCCATCTGCGCAGTTGAATACGCAACTCCCCCTGTAGGAGCGAGCTTGCTCGCGATGGAAGTCCAGACACCGTTGGCATCCAGGCAGCCCGCGTAATCGTTCGCCACCATCGCGCGCAAGCTTGCTCCTACAGGGCTCTTGCGCCGTTCACGAGATTTGCGCCACGCAGCCCAGGCGACGAATAGCTGCGACACACCGCCGCAGCCCACCCCGCCGCGCCTCCCCCATGCCGTATACTCCAGCGCCTTTTAGCCCCGCCCACGCTGGAGATGTCCAATGGATCCTGCAGTATTCGAAGAATGGATGATGACCGGACTGGTCAGCATCCTGATCATTTTCATGGGTTTTATCGTCTGGGACCTGGCAAAAAAATCCAAGGCCGGGCGCTTTGGCTCGTTCATCCTGTTCTTCGTGCTGGGCCTGGGCGTCGCGGCGTTCGTGATCAAAAGCGTGGTAATCGGCCTGATCGAGTCCGGCTCGTTATAAGCGTGCCGGGACTTCCTTCCACTGTCCCTGATCGAGCCCTTCGATCGACCAGTCACCGATTCTGACCCGCACCAGACGCAACGTCGGCAAGCCTACCGCCGCGGTCATGCGCCGCACCTGACGGTTACGCCCCTCACGGATCACCAACTCCAGCCAGCAGGTCGGCACGCTTTTGCGAAAGCGCACCGGCGGGTTGCGCGGCCACAACGCCGGCTCATCCAGCTGCCGCGCTTCGGCAGGCAAGGTCATGCCGTCGTTCAGTTCGACGCCATCGCGCAGACGCTGCAACTGCGCTTCGCTCGGCTCGCCTTCCACTTGTACCCAATAGGTCTTGGCCAGTTTGTGTTTCGGGTCGGCAATCCGCGCCTGCAACTGGCCGTCGTTGGTCAACAGCAGCAAGCCTTCGCTGTCGCGGTCCAGCCGCCCTGCCGGGTAGATCCCGGGAATCTCGATGAAATCCTTGAGCGTCGCCCGCCCTTCTCCATCACTGAATTGCGTCAGCACATCGAAAGGTTTGTTGAACAGAATCAGCTTCGGCTCGGCCGGTGGCGCTTTGGCGATGCGGCGCGGGGCTGAGGACGGTGACGCGGGTTTCGCGCCAGGGCGGCGGGAAACGGGACGTTGGGGACGGGACATGGCAAAGAGGACATCTAACGGTCAGGGCCCACTATGCTAGTGGCCCGACCGTCAAATGACCATGACCACCATCAGCGGAACGGCGGCTCGTCAAAGCTGCGCAGTTTGCGCGAGTGCAGCGAATTGAGCTCGGTGCGCAACAGGTCCACGGCCTCGATCCCGATCTTCAAATGCTGGCTGACCGCGCGCTCATAAAACGCGTTGGCCGAACCCGGCAGCTTGATTTCACTGTGCAGCGGTTTGTCCGAGACGCAGAGCAACGTGCCGTACGGCACCCGCAAACGATAACCCTGGGCGGCAATGGTGCCGCTTTCCATGTCCACCGCCACGGCGCGGGACAGGTTGATCAGCGGCCGCTCCTGAGCCCAGCGCAACTCCCAGTTGCGGTCGTCGTAGGTCAGCACGGTGCCGGTGCGCAGGCGTTTTTTCAGCTCGTCGCCCTTCTCGCCGGTGATGTTGGCGGCCGCTTGCTGCAACGCCATCTGCACTTCGGCCAGGGCCGGGATCGGGATGTTCGGCGGCACGACCCGGTCGAGAATCCCGTCGCGGCGCATGTAGGCGTGGGCCAGCACGTAATCGCCAATGGTCTGCGACTGACGCAGGCCGCCGCAGTGACCGATCATCAGCCAGCAATGTGGACGCAGCACCGCCAGGTGGTCAGTGATGTTCTTGGCGTTGGACGGGCCGACACCGATGTTCACCAGGGTCACGCCATGACCGTCGCTGGCGATGAGGTGATAGGCCGGCATCTGATAACGGTGCCAGACCACGCCCGCGGCAATCGCCGACGCTTCGCCGTGGTCCATGCTCTTTTCGATGATCACGTTGCCCGGCAAGACCATGCGCACGAAACGCGGGTCGCTGCGCAGCTGCTCCAGGCCATGGACGATGAACTGGTCCACGTAGCGATGATAGTTGGTGAGCAGGATCCACGGCTGCACATGGCGCCAGTCGCTGCCGGTGTAATGCACCAGCCGACGCAGGGAAAAGTCCACCCGCGCGGCATCGAACAGCGCCAGCGGCAGCGGATCGGTGTTTTCCCAATCGTACAGGCCGTCGGCAATGCCATCGGTGGCGGCAGACAGGTCGGTGCTCGGGAACACCCGCGCCAGCACCGCGGCGGTCACGCCGGAGCCGGCCAGTTCATCGCCCTGCTCGACCACGTACGGGTACGGAATATTCTGCTGGCTGATGCCGACTTCCACGGTCACGGTGAAGTCGTGCATCAGCGGCACGAGTTGTTCCAGCAGGTATTTACGGAAAGCGGCCGGGTGCGTGACGGTGACGCTGTAGGTCCCCGGCAACTGAACCTTGGCGTAGGCGCGCGTGGTCTGTGGGACTTCGCCCTGGCAGTGGTAGGTCAGACGCAGTTCAGGATAACGAAACATCGCACGCTGTTCGGCGTCCGGTTCAATTCGATCCTTGAGGTAACGCTTGAGCGCCTGGTTCAGCGCGGTGGTTGCACGATTGTGCAAATGCGCAAGCTGGTCCACAGCTTGCTCGGCGGTTTGAACGACAATAAAAGCTTCGGTCACGATCAGCATCCTGTGTTCTGACTTGCAGGCCTTCATCTTGCCTGCATCGTCGCTTCACGGGAACAGTGGCGTGCCGCCCAAATGCCAAGTCCTGCGCAGATCCAATGTGCGAGCGAGCCTGCTCGCGATGGTGGCGCGTCAGACAACATCAGCGTGACCGACACACCGCTATCGCGAGCAGGCTCGCTCCCACAGGTTTCGTGCGGGTCATAGAAACGGGGTCGATCGTGCCACGATCGCTTCCACTTCAAGCCCCCGCGGCAACGCGCCGTATACCCGACCGGCAGAACCCAGGCGACTGGCGATGAACGCATCACTCACCGCCGCATTGCCGGCCTCCAGCAACAGCTTGGCCTGCAGCCCCAGGGCAATGTCCTCGGTGAGCTGCCGCGCGCGGTATTGAATGTCGCTGGTGTCCTTGAAGGCTGTGTACAACTGGTTGATGTGCGCCGCCAGGCGCTTATCGCCATGGCCGTCGCCCAGTTCGCTGAACAGCACATCGAGCACACCCGGCTCTTTCGACAGCGCCCGCAGCACGTCCAGGCATTGCACGTTGCCGGAACCTTCCCACGTCGAATTCACCGGCGCCTCACGGTACAAGCGCGGCAGGATGCTGTCCTCGACATAGCCCGCGCCGCCCATGCATTCCGCCGCTTCGTTGATCATCGCGGGCGCACGCTTGCAGATCCAGTATTTGCCCACCGCCGTCACCAGGCGGGCGAATTTAGCTTCGTGGCTGTCGTCCAGATGATCCAGCGCCTTGCCCATGCGCAGGCTCAACGCCAGCGCCGCTTCGCTTTCCAGCGCCAGATCGGCGAGGACGTTCTGCATCAACGGTTGTTCGCTGAGCAGCTTGCCACCGACGCTCCGGTGGGCGCAGTGATGGCTGACCTGGGTCAGGGCCTGGCGCATCAGCGAGCTGGAGCCGACCATGCAATCGAAGCGGGTCATGGCGACCATCTCGATGATGGTCGGCACGCCCCGCCCTTCTTCGCCGACCATCCACGCCAGCGCCCCACGAAACTCGACTTCGCTGGAGGCGTTGGAACTGTTGCCGAGCTTGTTCTTCAGGCGTTGGATGTAGAACTGATTGCGTGTGTCATCCGGGCGATGGCGCGGCAACAGGAAACAGGTCAAGCCCTTGTCAGTCTGCGCCAGGGTGAGAAAGGCGTCGCACATCGGCGCCGAACAGAACCACTTGTGCCCCACCAGCTCGTAGGCCTGGCCCGGGCCACTGGCCCCAACCGGATAGGCCTTGGTGGTGTTGGCCCGGACATCGGTGCCGCCCTGTTTCTCGGTCATGGCCATGCCGATCGTGACACCCGCCTTGTGCGCCATGCCCACGTTGCGCGGGTCGTATTCGGTGGCGAGGATCTTCGGCAACCATTGCTCGGCAAGATCGGGTTGCAGGCGCATCGCCGGCACACTGGCGAACGTCATGGTCAGCGGGCAACCGCTGCCGGCTTCGGCCTGGCTGTGCAGGTAAGTCATGGAAGCGCGGGCGACGTGGGCACCGGACTGCGGATGGGCCCACGGCAACGAGGTCAAGCCGTGTTCGATCGCCGTGCGCATCAGTTCATGGTAGGCCGGGTGAAATTCCACCAGGTCGATGCGATGACCATAACGGTCATGGCTGCTGAACACCGGTTTGTTCTGGTTGGCCAGGAACCCCGCTTCCATCAGCGGCCCGCCGGCCAGCGCGCCATAAGCGTCGATCCGCGACTCAGCCCAACCGGCCCCGAAACGCCGCGACCACTCCTGCAAAGGCAGGTCGATGCGATACAGATTGGTGCCGTCCAGGGACGGCGGCTGGTTGGTGACTTCGTGGGTTTCGGCGAACTGATGCATGTTCATGACGGGGCTCCTCTGGTCAGCCAAGGGAGTCAGTTAAGCACTGCCCCGAGGCCGAACAAAGTGGCATATCCGCCTAATTGTCGGCGCTTTCGCCTTGTTCTGGACAGAGCACCCGTCGATACAGCGCCGCCTGCAAGTCTTCAAACTTCACCGGTTTGTTCAGGTGATCGATCAAGGCGCCGGTCGGGCAGCGTTCCCGATCAGCACTCAAGGCCAGCATGAACAGCGGCAATTCCTCACAGCCCGGCAAGGCGCGAATCTGGCAACAAACCGATACGCCATCCAGCGGCGGCAACTGGCAATCGACCAATACCGCGTCGAATGTTTCACACCGCAGTAAATCCAGGGCCGCCACACCATTGTCGGCCGTGCGCACCCGGAACCCGAGCTTGAGCAACATCCCGCGCATGACCAATTGATTGATGCTGTTGTCATCCACCAGCAGCACGGTGCAGTCCTGGGGCAGGCGCAGGTTGTGCAACTCCCGAGTCATCAAGGGCGTTGGCGCGCGCTCGACCACGGGCAGTTCGACCTCGACATCGAGCTGGAAGCGGCTGCCGCGACCGGGTTCGGAGCGGTGAGTCAGATGCCCACCCAGCAACTCCACCAGTTGCCGACAAATCGCCAGGCCGACGCCCAGGCCGCCGTATTCACGGGTCATCGAGCCGTCGAGCTGGAAGAAGCGCTGGTACAGGGTCGCCTCGCCGAGATCGGTGAAACCGATGCCTGTGTCGATCACCGCGAAGGACAGCGCCAGGCGACCCGGCTCCACCGGCTTACCGGTGACCCGCAGCGCCACGCCGCCGACCCGGGTGAACTTGATCGCGTTGTCCAGCAGGCATTCCAGGCATTGCAGCAACTTCGTACTGTCGCCGTGCAGGCGGTCCGGAAGGCCCGGCGCGACGTCGACCTTGAAGTCCAGCGACTTGCCCAGAGCATTGCCTTCGAACTGCAGACGCAAGGCGTCGACGACACCACGCAAACTGAAGGCCGACGCATTGGCCTTGAGCTTGCCGGCCTGCAACTCGGTCAGCGTGAGGATGCCGTTGACCATGCGCATCATGTCCCGTGCCGAACCGGCGGCGGTCTGCTGGTATTGCTCCAGCTCGGGGTCCATCTCGACGGTTTGCATCAACTCCAGCGAGCCGATCACCCCGTTCATGGGCGTGCGCAATTCGTGGGTCAGCGTGGCGAGGAATTCATCCTTGAGCTTGTTGCTGTGCGCCAGTTGCTGGTTGAGTACTTCGAGTTTTTGCCCGGCATCGAACAGAGTCTGTGCCTGTTGTTCGCGCATGGCGTTGATGCGGTCGGCCAGGGCCAGGGACAACAGCGCCACTTCGATGGCCGAGCCGATCTGGCTGGAATACATGGTCAGGAACACGTTCGGCAGGTAACCCAGCACCATCAGCGTGTTGACGATGCCGCCGAGTAAAAATGCCGACCAGGCGATGATGAAGTACCGCGCCACCCGCAGACCGCGCCACCAGGCGAAAAACCCGGCGGCAAAAATCACCACGGTGAAGGTCAGCGCCAGGGTCGTCGCCAGGCGCAGGGCCAAGGCGTAACTGGTCATCAGCGACAACCCGACCACGATCGCCCCGAATGCAATCAACGCCAGCAGCAAGCGGTCGAGCCAGCGGCTGAGCGTGGCGGTCTGCAGGAAACTGCGGGCGAACTGGCTGCCGAACAGCCCGGCGCAGCCAATGAAGAATGGCGTGGCGGCGTTGGCCCACCACGGATTGTTCGGCCAGAAATACTGCACGGCGGCCCCGTTCACCGACAGCTGATACAGCCCGAACGAGGCAATGTAGAAAATGTAATAGAGGTAGCTGGTGTCCCGCACGCTGAGGTAGATGAACAGGTTGTAGACCAGCATTCCCAACAGTACGCCGTAGATCAGCCCCAGCACATAGAGGCGGACCGGCTGCTCTTCGAGAAACGCCGTGCTCGACCACAGCGTGACCGGCGCCTGGATCGATCCTTCGCTTTGCAAGCGCAAGTAGACGGTTTGCGCTTGATCCGGGGTGAAGTTGAGATCGAACAGGTAGTTGTTCTGACGGATCTCGCGGCTGGCGAACGGCAAGGCATCGCCGGTCTGCCGTACCAGTCGATAGGCACCGGCAGCATCGGGCAAGTACAGATCGAGGTGATCGAGGGGCGGATAGGCCAGTTCCAGCAGCCAGGTGCGCTGCGCGGCGGGATTGGTCGGGCGATAGCGCAGGTCGATTTTCAGCCAGAATGCCGAGCGCGAATAACCGGCGTTGAGCGTGGCCTCGTCGTGGGGTTTGAAGCGCCCGGCCGCGGCTTGCGCGCGGACCTCATCAAGGGTCGCCTGACCATCAACGTCCTCGAATACTTGCAGGGTTTGGCCCAAGGGCAGGCTTTGAGTGAATTCATCGAACTCGACTGCGCTCGCCATAAGGGGCAAGCAAAACAGCAACATCAGCAAATAGCGCATTTAAGCCCCAGCGTGGCCTGTCCGGTTTATCTCAGGAAGCCCCTCATTCCCTTTGAGTAGACGTATAACCGGTATTACCTGTTATTGATTTGGATCCACTCTAGCATAGCCGTTGATGGCCATTGAACACCATTGAAAAATTTTACAGAAACGCTCTAGCACGGGCGTTCCAGCGGCGCTCAGGGCAATAAAGCTGTGCACGTAGTCAGCCCATTACATTGCATCGGCCGTGTTGCGCATTCCTGTAGCCGCTGTCATGACTCGCTGGTCGACTGGTGGTAAGCTCGCGCACCATGAATATCTACAGCTCTCGCCCCGTTGTCCTCTGTCTCTCCGGCCACGACCCCAGTGGTGGCGCCGGCTTGCAGGCAGATATCGAAGCCCTGCTCGCGCAGGGTTGTCATGCGGCTCCGGCCGTCACCGCCCTGACCGTGCAAGACACGGTCAACGTCACTGACTTCCGCGTCCTCGACCGTGAGTGGGTACTGGCCCAGGCCAACGCCGTGCTCAACGATTCCGAAGTCGCGGCGGTCAAACTGGGCATGCTCGGTTCTCTGGAAATGGTCGACACTGTGGTCGAACTGCTTCAGGCGCACCCGCACTTGCCGATGGTCTGCGACCCGGTGTTGCGCGCGGGTGGCGGCGGACGACTGGGCAAGGATGAAGTCGGCTACGCCATGCGCGAACGCTTGCTGCCCTTGGCCATCATTGCCACCCCTAACCTTCCCGAAGCGCGCATCCTCGCCGAACTGCCTGAAGGCACCGCCGACGAATGCGCTGAAAAACTCCTGCCGTTCGTCAAGCACCTGCTGATCACCGGCGGTCATGGCGATGAAGCACAAATCCACAATCGCCTGTACAGCCGCGACGGTCGCCGCGAAACCTTCACCTGTGAACGCTTGCCTGGCAGTTATCACGGTTCCGGCTGCACGCTGGCCAGTGCCCTTGCCGGTCGTCTGGCGCTGGGTGAAAACCTCGCCAGCGCAGTGCAGAGCGCGCTTAACTACACGTGGCGCACCCTGCGAGATGCCGAGCAACTGGGCAAAGGTCAGTTCGTACCGCGCCGCTTGCCGCTGGATTTCTGTTCGTAACTTTCGATGCGTAAAGCGCAGAGGCATGCCTGATGAAATTACGTGGCCTGTACGCCATTACCGACAGCCAGCTCCTGGCCGGTAAATTCCTGTCGTACGTGGAGGCGGCGCTGGAAGGCGGCGTCACTCTGCTGCAATACCGCGACAAGAGCAGCGACGAGGCCCGCCGCCTGCGTGAGGCCGAAGCGCTGCGCGATCTGTGCGACCGCTACAAGACTCATCTGATCATCAATGACGATGCCGAACTGGCCGCGCGTCTGAACGTCGGCGTGCACCTGGGCCAAACCGATGGTCCACTGACTCCGGCCCGTGCCCTGCTCGGTCGCCAGGCGATCATCGGTTCGACCTGCCACGCGCAACTCGAACTCGCCGAGCAAGCGGCCAGGGAAGGCGCCAGTTATGTCGCCTTTGGCCGCTTCTTCAACTCCAACACCAAACCCGGTGCGCCGACCTGCAGCCTCGACCTGCTCGACCAGGCCCGCGGCAAACTGCACCTGCCGATCTGCGCGATCGGCGGCATCACGCTGGATAATGCCGCGCCGCTGGTGGCCCACGGGGTCGATCTGCTGGCGGTGGTTCACGGCCTGTTTGGCGCCGAGAGCACGGCGCAGGTCACCCGCCGCGCCCGCGCCTTCAACGAATTATTAAAAGTCTGATTTTGAGAGCCCGATCATGTCTCGTTCCGAAACGCTGTTTGCCAATGCCCAGAAACACATTCCCGGTGGCGTGAACTCGCCCGTTCGCGCATTCAAGAGCGTTGGTGGCACACCGTTGTTCTTCAAGCACGCCGAAGGTGCCTACGTCACCGATGAAGACGACAAGCGCTATGTCGATTACGTCGGCTCCTGGGGCCCGATGATTCTCGGCCACAGCCACCCGGACGTGCTGGACGCGGTGCGCAAGCAGCTGGAGCACGGCTTGTCTTACGGCGCGCCGACCGAAATGGAAACCGAGATGGCCGACCTGGTCTGCTCGATCGTGCCGTCGATGGAGATGGTGCGCATGGTCAGCTCCGGCACCGAAGCGACCATGAGCGCGATTCGCCTGGCGCGTGGTTTCACCGGCCGCGACAGCATCATCAAGTTTGAAGGCTGCTACCACGGTCACTCCGACAGCCTGCTGGTCAAGGCCGGCTCCGGCGCGCTGACCCAAGGCGTGCCAAGCTCGGCCGGTGTGCCGGCGGCGTTCGCCAAACACACCCTGACCCTGCCGTTCAACGACATCGACGCAGTAGAGACCCTGCTCGCCGAAGTCGGCCAGGAAGTGGCGTGCATCATCGTCGAGCCAGTGGCCGGCAACATGAACTGCGTGCCTCCCGCGCCGGGCTTTCTCGAAGGCCTGCGGACCCTGTGCGACAAGCACGGCGTGGTGTTGATCTTCGACGAAGTGATGACCGGTTTCCGCGTCGCACTCGGTGGCGCGCAGGCGCATTACGGCGTCACGCCGGATCTGAGCACCTTCGGCAAGATCATCGGTGGCGGCATGCCGGTCGGTTGCTTTGGCGGCAAACGCGAAATCATGTCGCACATCGCACCGCTGGGCCCGGTGTACCAGGCGGGCACCTTGTCGGGGAACCCGCTGGCGATGGCGGCGGGCCTGACTACTTTGCGCCTGATCAGCCGTCCAGGCTTCCATGACGAACTGACGGACTACACCAGCCGCCTGCTCGACGGCCTGCAACAACGCGCCGATGCCGCCGGCATTCCGTTCGTGACCACGCAGGCCGGTGGCATGTTCGGTCTGTATTTCAGCGGTGCCGACGACATCGTGACCTTCGATGACGTGATGGCCAGCGACGCCAACCTGTTCAAGCGCTTCTTCCACCTGATGCTCGAAGGGGGCGTGTACCTGGCGCCGAGCGCGTTCGAAGCCGGTTTCACCTCGATCGCTCATGGCGATGCGGAACTGAAGCTGACCCTGGATGCCGCCGAACGCGCATTCGCCGCATTGAAATAAACGCTGTAACGCTGACGTTGGCGACTGCCAGCGTCAGCCTTCACTTACATTCCCGCGTCTTTTCCTACTGATATGCCCATAATCCCGCGCAAACCGGAGGAGATATTCCCCGCGCAGCAGAAAAACGAGTAAAGACTTTGTAAGGTTGGCCCTGCTTATTTCATAATGCGCGCTTATTGGATCCCTCGATGGGTCCGCGCGCCCTTCAGAGGTAAGTCGATTCCCATGAACCGCACCGGCCGCGCCCTTGCATTGGGCTGCCTGTTGCTCCTTCAGCCCCTGCTCGCGCTCGCACAAGCAGGCGGCAACTCGTTGTTAATCCCAGCGATGGGTCGCTGCACCCTCAATACCCAGCCGCAAGACCTGGCACAGGCGCTCGCCGCCTGCCAGAAAGCGTCGGATGAAGGGGATGCGCAAGCGCAATACGAGTTGGGTGAGTTCTACTACGACGGCAAAAATACCCCACGCGACCTCAATAAGGCCCTGGCCTTTTTCGAAAAGGCCTCGCTGCAGGGGCACGCCCAGGCGCAATTCAAACTCGGCACCATGTTCTTCCACGGCGAAGGCGTACCGGCCAATAACGTTCAGGCGTACATCGTGCTGAAGATGGCAGCGGTCAATGGCGCGGAGGATGCGCTGGATACCGCGGATGAAGTCGCCGAGAAAATGCCTCGGGAAGAACTCGAGGTCGCGACCCAGGTACTGGGGCAGATCTTCCGCAAGTACCTGATGGAATTGCAGAGCGCCGATGGGCGAACGCCGTTTTCGCCATTGCCCTGATTCGATACCGACCTTTCTGGCCCCATCGCGAGCAAGCTCGCTCCCACAATGAACCGTTGCGAACATGATATTCATGTTCCCAGAGATCAAATGTGGGAGCGAGCCTGCTCGCGATGAAGACGACTCGGTCTTGAGCCTTACTTCTCAGGCATCGGCATCGGAAACGGCATCACATTGCCGACCGCGCCGCGGGCTTCACTGATTTTCGGTGTGCCCAGGCGCTCGACCTCGTCGATGCGCACGATCGAATGCATCGGCACAAAACTGCGCACCACACCCTCGAACTGCGCCTTGAGCTTCTCTTCGCTCGGGTCGACGACCACCTGCGTGCGCTCGCCAAAGACGAACTCTTCCACTTCCAGGAAGCCCCACAGATCACTTTGATAGATCTGCTTGGCATACATTTCGTACACCTGGCCCTGGTTGAGGAAAATCACCTTGTAGATTGGAGCTTCACGTTTGGTCATGTGGGCGAGCAACACATCGGGGGATAAAAATGAGGGCGCGAACTATAGCATAGCCACCGGACGCGCAGCGGTAGGAACCTTGGGACATGTTCCCTATAATGCGCGGTTCTTTGAATCACGTGATGACTCTGTCCATGGCCAAGAAGCTTTACATCGAAACCCACGGTTGCCAGATGAACGAGTACGACAGCTCGCGCATGGTCGATCTGCTGGGCGAACACCAGGCCCTGGAAGTCACCGCTCGCGCTGAAGACGCCGACGTGATCCTGCTCAACACCTGCTCGATCCGCGAACGCGCCCAGGACCGGGTGTATTCCCAATTGGGTCGCTGGCGCGAACTGAAGCTGGCCAACCCGGAGATGGTGATCGCCGTCGGCGGTTGCGTGGCCAGCCAGGAAGGCGCCGCCATCCGTGATCGCGCACCGTACGTCGACGTGGTGTTCGGCCCGCAGACCTTGCACCGCTTGCCGGAAATGATCGACGCCGCCCGCGCCACCAGGCTGCCGCAAGTGGACGTCTCGTTCCCGGAAATCGAAAAATTCGACCATTTGCCCGAGCCGCGCATCGATGGCCCGAGCGCTTACGTGTCGGTGATGGAAGGTTGCAGCAAATACTGCACGTTCTGCGTGGTGCCCTACACCCGTGGTGAAGAAGTGAGCCGGCCATTCGATGACGTGATTGCGGAAATCATCCACCTGGCGGAAAACGGTGTGCGTGAAGTGACCTTGCTTGGTCAGAACGTCAACGGCTATCGCGGAACCACCCATGATGGTCGCCTGGCCGATCTCGCCGAACTGATTCGCGTGGTCGCCGCCGTCGATGGCATCGACCGGATTCGCTACACCACCTCCCATCCGCTGGAGTTCTCCGACAGCCTGATCCAGGCCCACGCCGAAGTACCGGAACTGGTGAAACACCTGCACTTGCCCGTCCAGTCGGGTTCAGACCGCATTCTTTCGGCAATGAAGCGCAACCATACGGCGCTGGAATACAAATCCAAGCTGCGCAAACTGCGCGCCGCCGTGCCGGGGATCTGCATCAGTTCGGACTTCATCGTCGGCTTCCCCGGCGAGACCGAGAAGGATTTCCAGCAGACGATGAAGCTGATCGAGGACGTCGGCTTCGACTTCTCCTATTCGTTCGTTTATAGCCAGCGCCCCGGCACACCCGCCGCCGACCTGGCCGACGAAACGCCGGAAGAGCTGAAAAAAGAACGCCTGAATGCGCTGCAACATCGCCTGAACCAGCAAGGTTTCGAGATCAGCCGACAAATGGTCGGCTCAATCCAGCGAATCCTGGTGACCGATTACTCGAAAAAAGACCCCGGCGAGCTGCAAGGCCGGACCGAGAATAACCGGATCGTCAACTTCCGCTGCGACAACCCCACCTTGATCGGCCAGTTCGCCGACGTGCACATCGACGCCGCGCAGCCGCACTCGCTGCGCGGATCGCTGATCCAATAACACTGAAAACCCAATGTGGGAGCGAGCCTGCTCGCGATGGCGGTCTGACATGTAGCCCATGTGCCGACTGTCACACCGCTATCGCGAGCAGGCTCGCTCCCACAGGTTCATCGCCAGCTGCGGGAATCAATTTGCTCCGTATAAGAGCTTTCGCACCCGGGCCACTGGCGTTATCCTTGATTTCATCTCAATTGCCCCAGGGCGGCTAAATACGACCTTGAACGCACCCATAGAACCACATCGTTTTATCCTCGAGCCCTTTGAGGCTCGCCGTTTCGCCAATCTGTGCGGGATGTTCGACGAGCATCTGCGCTTGATCGAACAGCGCCTGACCATCGAGATCCGCAACCGCGGAAACCAGTTCGAGCTGATCGGCGACCCCAAGCACACCACCTCCGCGGAAAACCTCCTGCGCCGCCTGTACCGGGAAACCAAAGGTACCGAGTTGTCGCCGGACCTGGTTCACCTGTTCCTCCAGGAATCGGCCGTCGAAGCGCTGGACAACGTGTCCCCGTCGGAGCCCTCCGTCGCCTTGCGCACCAAGAAAGGCATGATTCGCCCTCGCGGCTTGAATCAGCTGCGCTACGTGAAGGAAATTCTCGGTAACGATATCAATTTCGGCATCGGCCCCGCCGGCACCGGCAAGACCTACCTGGCCGTGGCCTGTGCGGTCGACGCGCTGGAACGCGAGCAGATCCGTCGCATCCTGCTGGTCCGCCCTGCGGTTGAAGCCGGCGAGAAACTGGGTTTCCTGCCCGGCGACCTGTCGCAGAAGATCGACCCGTACCTGCGTCCGCTCTACGACGCCCTCTACGAGATGCTCGGCTTCGAATACGTGGCCAAGCTGATCGAGCGCCAGGTGATCGAAGTCGCGCCGCTGGCCTACATGCGCGGTCGCACGCTCAACAACAGCTTCATCATCCTCGACGAAAGCCAGAACACGACCGTCGAGCAGATGAAGATGTTCCTGACCCGGATCGGCTTCGGTTCCACGGCAGTCATCACCGGTGACATCACCCAGGTTGACCTGCCGAAGGGCACCAAGTCCGGGCTGCACCATGTGATCGAAGTCTTGAAAGACGTGCCGGGCATCAGCTTCACCCATTTCATGCCCAAGGATGTTGTGCGCCACCCGCTGGTGCAACGCATCGTCGAAGCCTACGAACGCTTCGAGAATCGTGCGGCGGACGAAACGCCCAAGGACAGTCGCCGCGATGCTTGAGCTTGATCTGCAACTGGCCACCGAAGCGTCTGCCCCGAGCGAAGCCGAGTTCCGCCAATGGTGCGAACTCGCGTTGCGCCAACGCACGGCCGACTCCGAGATGACCATTCGCCTCGTCGACGAAGCCGAAGGCCGCGAGCTGAATCACACCTGGCGCCAAAAAGACTACGCCACCAATGTGCTGTCGTTTCCTGCCGATGTACCCGACGAGTTCCTCGATATCCCGCTGCTGGGCGATCTGGTGATCTGCGCGGCCGTGGTCGAGCGCGAAGCCGCCGAACAAGGCAAGGCACTCGAGGCCCATTGGGCCCATCTGGTCATCCACGGCTGCTTGCATCTGCTGGGTTACGACCATATAGATGACGACGAAGCCGAAGAAATGGAAGCGCTGGAACGCACATTGCTTGCGGAACTGGGCTATCCCGATCCGTACGCGGACGACGACGAAACCGAAACATCCACTATCGTGACAACAAAGGATTCAGAGTAATCGCTATGAGCGAAGATCGATCGAGCAACGGGCAGAAGTCATGGCTGGGTAAGCTCACCCAGGCTTTTGCCCACGAGCCGAAGAACCGTCAGGAGCTGCTGGAGCTTCTGCGCGACGCACATCAGAACAAGTTGCTGGACAGCGAAGCGCTGGCCATCGTCGAAGGCGCCATCCAGGTTGCGGACCTGCAGGTACGGGACATCATGGTCCCGCGCTCGCAGATGGTCAGCATCAAGGCGACCCAGACACCCCGCGAATTCCTGCCAGCCGTGGTCGACTCGGCTCACTCCCGCTACCCGGTCATCGGCGAAAGCCACGATGACGTGATGGGCGTGCTGCTGGCGAAGGATTTGCTGCCGTTGATCCTTAAGGAGAACGGTGACAGCTTCAACATCAAGGACCTGTTGCGCCCGGCCACCTTCGTGCCCGAGTCCAAGCGCCTGAATGTGCTGCTGCGCGAGTTCCGTGCGAACCACAACCACATGGCCATCGTCATCGACGAATACGGCGGTGTGGCCGGTCTGGTGACCATCGAAGACGTGCTGGAACAGATCGTCGGCGACATCGAAGACGAGCATGACGTCGAAGAAGACAGCTACATCAAGCCGCTGCCCAGCGGTGACTTCCTGGTCAAGGCGCTGACGCCGATCGAGAACTTCAACGAGTTTTTCGACAGCGAGTTTTCCGACGATGAATTCGACACCGTCGGCGGCCTGGTGATGAGCGCGTTCGGGCACTTGCCGAAACGCAATGAAATCACTGAAATCGGTCCTTATCGCTTCCGTATCCTCAATGCGGACAGCCGTCGAATTCACCTGTTGCGCCTGACTCCCATTGCCCGTTAAGGACTGACATGCTCCGCGTAACCCGCCCCGGCTGGCCCGGTAACCTGCTGGCCGTGGTGGCCGGTGCAATCACTACCCTCGCCCTGGCACCGTTCGATATCTGGCCGCTGGCCTTGCTGGCGGTCGGTTTCTTTTATGCCGGTTTGCGTGAACTGAGTCCGCGTCAGGCCCTGGGCCGTGGCTGGTGTTTCGGTTTCGGCCTGTTCGGCGCCGGCACCAGCTGGATCTACTACAGTATCCACAACTTCGGCGGGGCCTCGGTGCTGCTGGCCGGGTTCCTGATGCTGCTCTTCACCGCGGCAATTGCCTGGTTCTTTGCCCTGCCCGCGTGGATCTGGGCCCGTTGGTTGCGTCGCAATGAGGCACCGCTGGCTGATGCCATGGCGTTCGCCGCCTTGTGGGTCGGGCAGGAAGCCTTTCGTGGCTGGTTTCTCACCGGTTTCCCGTGGCTCTATTCCGGTTACAGCCAGCTCGATGGCCCGTTGGCCGGGCTCGCCCCGGTAGGCGGAATGTGGCTGGTGTCGTTCACCCTGGCCCTGACGGCCGCGCTGATCTACAACGCTTCGCGCCTGATCAAGACCGGTCGCAAAGCTTTCATCGCCGCGGGCGTCCTGCTGTTGCTCGGCCCCTGGGTGGCCGGCATCGCGCTCAAGGGACATGCCTGGACCAGCCCGGCGGGCGCACCGCTGAGCGTCGCGGCGATCCAGGGCAATATCGAACAAAGCATGAAATGGGACCCGGCGCAGCTCAATGCGCAACTGGCGTTGTACCGCGACATGAGCTTCAGCTCGAAACCGGTCGACCTGCTGATCTGGCCGGAGACGGCGGTGCCGGTGCTCAAGGAGTCCGCCGAGGGCTACCTGAGCATGATGGGAAACTTCGCAGCCGAGCGTAAGAGTGCGCTGATTACCGGCGTGCCAATCCGCCAGATGGTTCGTCACGAGAAGCGCTTTTTCAACGGCATCATCGTCGTCGGCGAAGGCGATGGCACTTACCTCAAGCAGAAGCTGGTGCCGTTCGGCGAATACGTACCGTTGCAAGACGTGTTGCGCGGCCTGATCGCGTTCTTCGACCTGCCGATGTCAGACTTTGCCCGTGGCCCGGCTGATCAGGCGATGCTGCAAGCCAAGGGTTACCAGATCGCACCGTTCATCTGTTACGAAGTGGTGTATCCGGAATTTGCCGCCAGCCTGGCGGCGCGCAGCGATTTGTTGCTGACCATCAGCAACGACACCTGGTTCGGCACCTCCATCGGCCCGCTGCAGCACTTGCAGATGGCGCAGATGCGCGCACTCGAGGCCGGGCGCTGGATGATTCGTGCCACCAATAACGGCGTCAGCGGATTGATCAACCCGTTCGGCCAGATCACCGCGCAGATCCCGCAATTCGAGCGCGGTATCTTGTACGGCGAAGTGGTGCCGATGCACAACCTGACGCCGTATCTGCAATGGCGTTCGTGGCCGCTGATCATGGTTTGCGTGCTGTTGTTTGGCTGGGCATTGATTGCTAACCGGATGGCCAAGACGGTGTAATCCCCTCTTTCTGCAGGAGCGAGCTTGCTCGCTCCTACAGAAAACCTACCGGTAGAAGAGTGAATAACCTACCTGCCCCACCGCCTCATTCAGCAACTGCCCGCTCTGCCACATCGATTTGACTTCCGGCATCCAGCCGCCCAGCGGTCGGGCGTTGTCCACACCCAAAAACCCCATGGGCGCAGGCACCACGTCGAACCCGGCGCGTTCAAAGCTCCAGACCGAGCGCGGCATGTGCCACGCCTGGGTCACGACCACGACCCGCTTGATGCCCTGTGGCAGCAAGACTTCGGCACTCATCTGCGCGTTCTCCCACGTGGTGCGGCTACGCCCTTCCTGCCAGCGCACGCTGACGCCAAAATCCTCGAGCAGCGAATCAGCCATCAGCTTGGCCTCCGTCGGCGGCATGCCGTAGTGCAGGCCACCGCTGGTGAGGATCGGCAAACCCGACGCCTTGGCCAGTCTGGCCGCAAAACGCATCCTTTCCAGAGCATGGTCGGTCGGCTGGTCGGTGCCCCATGCAGGGTCACCGCGTTCGCGCCCCGAGCCCAGCACCACGATGGCGTCGGCCCGCTGCGCAAGAGTCGCCCATTCGTCATGCGCCAGCGGGGGAATGCGCTCAATGGCCGCGGCGCTGTATTGCACCACCACCGGCAGGCTCATCAGCCACAATCCGCCAAACCCTAACGCAAAACACACACCGGCCAGTCGCGGCCGCGAGCGACGAAACCACCAGCCGAGCAGAATCAACAGCAACAAAATGCCGGGCGGTAGCAGAAGTTGTTTAACGAAGTAACGAAAAGGCATCGAGCATCTCCAGAAGATGCCCGAAGCCTAAGTGGGTTGACGCAATGCGACAACAGATGCGGAAGGACTATGCTTCAAAAAAACCATACGCCATGGCGTCAAGTGCCCTTACTTGAATTGCAGAGACCGGACCTTTACCGCGTCCCTGCCGGGTGCCTTGTCCTTGAGCCAGATGATCTTGGCCGAACGTGGTGCGTCGAGTTGCTTCACTGCCTCTGACAGGCATCCGTGTGTCTCACGCTCACTGCGATCCAGATACGCCTTGACCAATGCAAACTCTGCGGGGCTCAGGCCACGCAGTTCCAGCTCCAGGGGACGCTCATCGCGTAGCCGACCAGCGGTTTTTGCTGCGTCCAGGGCTATTCCCAGACGATCGATCAGTTTTTCATACAGCTCCGGTTTCGTAGCTTTTTGCTGTGACTCAACCATCCCTCACCTCATTGAAGATAAGACTCGCTCCCCATTTAGAGCTTAGCTTCCATGAACAAACCGGCTGAGTGCCGCGACCAACGGCCCTCGCAGCGGTTTTCGCGGGACGCGCGGCAGTAATCAGGGTTTCCCTCGGTAGAGTGCGGTCATGTATGCTACGGCGCTTCCTGTAACTCCACTTCCAGCTCGTCTGGACAGCGAAACGCCGATTTGGCGTGATCACCGTCCGGCGTTGCGTTGAAGAGGATTAGGCCACCCCTATTCAGTTCAAAAGTAGCCATGCACGAACAATATCAGCCCCGTGAAATCGAAGCCGCCGCCCAGTCGTTCTGGGACGAGCAAAAGTCCTTTGAAGTCAGTGAACAGCCAGGCAAGGAGACTTACTACTGCCTGTCGATGTTCCCTTACCCCAGCGGCAAGCTACACATGGGGCACGTGCGCAACTACACCATCGGCGACGTGATCTCCCGTTATCAGCGCATGCTCGGCAAAAATGTCCTGCAACCCATGGGTTGGGACGCCTTCGGCATGCCGGCGGAAAACGCCGCGATGAAGAACAACGTAGCGCCCGCCAAGTGGACCTACGAAAACATCGCCTACATGAAAACCCAGTTGCGCAGCCTGGGCCTCGCGGTGGACTGGTCCCGCGAAGTCACCACCTGCAAGCCGGATTACTACCGCTGGGAGCAATGGCTGTTCACCCGCCTGTTCGAAAAAGGTGTGATCTACAAAAAAAGCGGCACCGTGAACTGGGACCCGGTCGACCAGACCGTCCTGGCCAACGAACAGGTGATCGACGGCCGCGGCTGGCGTTCCGGCGCGCTGATCGAGAAGCGCGAAATCCCGATGTACTACTTCAAGATCACCGCCTACGCGGATGAGCTGCTGGAAAGCCTCGACGAACTGACGGGCTGGCCTGAACAGGTCAAGACCATGCAGCGCAACTGGATCGGCAAATCCCGCGGCATGGAAGTGCAGTTCCCGTACGACGTCGAGTCCATCGGCGAAACCGGCGCACTGAAAGTCTTCACCACCCGTCCCGACACCCTGATGGGCGCGACCTACGTTGCCGTGGCCGCCGAACACCCCCTGGCCGCCCTCGCCGCGCAGAACAACCCCGAGCTGCAAGCGTTCATCGCTGAATGCAAGGGCGGCAGCGTCGCGGAAGCCGACGTTGCCACTCAAGAGAAAAAAGGCCTGCCGACCTCGCTGTTCGTCGAACACCCGCTGACCGGTGAGAAACTCCCGGTGTGGGTCGCCAACTACGTGCTCATGCACTACGGCGACGGCGCAGTTATGGCGGTTCCGGCTCACGACGAGCGCGATTTCGAGTTCGCCCACAAGTACAACCTGCCGATCAAGTCGGTGGTGCGCACCAGTTCCGGTGACACCAACCCGGCGCCGTGGCAGGACGCCTACGGCGAGCACGGCACGCTGATCAACTCCGGTGAGTTCGACGGCCTCGACTTCGCGGGCGCGTTCGACGCCATGGAAGTCGCGCTGATCAAGAAAAACCTCGGTGCCTCGCGCACCCAGTTCCGCCTGCGCGACTGGGGCATCAGCCGCCAGCGTTACTGGGGCTGCCCGATCCCGATCATCCACTGCGACAGCTGCGGTGACGTGCCGGTCCCGGAAGATCAACTGCCTGTGGTACTGCCGGAAGACGTCGTTCCGGATGGCGCCGGTTCGCCCTTGGCGCGCATGCCCGAGTTCTACGAGTGCACCTGCCCGAAATGCGGCGCAGCGGCCAAGCGTGAAACCGACACCATGGACACCTTCGTCGAGTCCTCGTGGTACTACGCCCGTTACGCCTCGCCGCACTATGAAGGCGGTCTGGTGGAAAAATCGGCGGCCGACCACTGGTTGCCGGTGGATCAGTACATCGGCGGCATCGAACACGCGATCCTGCACTTGCTCTACGCGCGCTTCTTCCACAAGCTGATGCGCGACGAAGGCCTGGTGAGCTCCAACGAGCCGTTCAAGAACCTGCTGACCCAAGGCATGGTGATCGCCGAGACGTACTACCGTCGCGAAGCCAACGGCGCGTACACCTGGTTCAACCCGGCGGACGTTGAACTCGAGCGCGACAGCAAGGCCAAGGTCATCAGCGCCAAGCTGATCGCCGACGGCCTGCCGGTGGAAATCGGCGGCACCGAGAAGATGGCCAAGTCGAAGAACAACGGCGTCGACCCACAGTCGATGATTGACCAGTTCGGCGCCGACACCTGCCGTCTGTTCATGATGTTCGCCTCGCCACCTGACATGAGCGCGGAATGGTCCGACTCCGGCGTGGAAGGTTCGCATCGCTTCCTCAAGCGCGTCTGGCGCCTGGCGCAAGCACACGTGACCCAGGGCCTGCCGGGCAAACTGGATGTCGCCAGCCTGAACGATGGACAGAAAGCGATTCGTCGTTCGATTCACCAGGCCATCAAGCAGGCCAGCCACGATGTTGGCCAGAACCACAAGTTCAACACCGCCATCGCCCAAGTGATGACGCTGATGAACGTGCTGGAAAAAGCCCCGCAAGGCACCGAACAGGATCGCGCGCTGATTCACGAAGGCCTGCAAACCGTGGTCCTGCTGCTGGCGCCGATCACTCCGCACATCAGCCACGAGCTGTGGAATCGTCTGGGTCATGCCGATCCGGTGATCGACGCGGGCTGGCCGGTGCTGGACGAAAGCGCACTGGTGCAGGACAGCCTGCAACTGGTCATCCAGGTGAACGGCAAGCTGCGCGGACACATCGAAATGCCGGCCAGCGCCAGCCGCGAAGAAGTCGAAGCGGCCGCACGGGCCAACGAAAACGTACTGCGCTTCGTCGACGGCCTGACTATTCGTAAAGTGATCGTAGTGCCCGGGAAACTGGTCAATATCGTCGCCAGCTAATTGGATCAGGCGCCAGGTCAGCCTGGCGCCGAGTAAAACCTTTCGGGCCGCACGATCGGCCCACATGGTTTCAAGGGGAGCAACAAGATGATCAAACGCAATTTGCTGGTGATGGGCCTTGCGGTCCTGTTGAGCGCCTGCGGTTTCCAGCTGCGCGGCACCGGCACCACTGAACTGGCAATCAAGGAGCTCGACCTGAGCGCCCGTGACGCCTATGGCGAAACCGTGAAGCAGTTGCGCGAGGTGCTGGAAAGCAGCGGCGTCAAGGTCTTCAATGGCGCACCTTACAAACTGGTGCTGACCGATGAGCAGAGCAGCCAGCGCATCCTCAGCTACGCCGGTGCCGGTCGTACGGGGGAGTATCAGGTGACCACCGTGCTCAACTACGACGTCCGGGGCCATGGCGACCTGTCGCTGCTGAGCGACAAGCTTGAAGTGTCGAAAGTGTTCATCCACGACGGCAACAACCTGGTGGGCTCCGACCAGGAGGCCAACGATGCCCGCCGTGAAATGCGTCGTGAGCTGGTTCAACGCATGATCCTGCGCCTGCAACAGTTCACCCCGGCTCAACTGGATAAACTGCAGCAGACCGCCGACGCCAGAGCCAAGGCTGAAGCCGAAGCACTGGAAGCAGCGCAGAAGGCCGAAGCGAACACACCGCGTCAGTCGCCCATCGAAATCCCGCAGCAATAAGACTTACGGGGCGCTCAGGCGCCCCGTTCGGCCTCTCTTATGAAACTCGCCCCCGCCCAACTCGCCAAACACCTGCAAGGTGCGCTCGCGCCGGTCTACGTCATCAGTGGCGATGACCCGCTGCTGTGCCAGGAAGCCGCCGACGCCATTCGTGCCGCCGCCCGCCAGCAGGGTTTCGACGAACGCCAAGTGTTCGCCGCCGACGCCAGCTTCGACTGGGGGACGCTGCTGCAAGCTGGCGCAAGCATGTCGTTGTTCGCTGAAAAGCGCCTCCTGGAACTGCGTCTGCCGTCCGGCAAACCCGGCGACAAGGGTGCAGCCGCCTTCATCGAATACTGCTCGCGACCGGCCGAAGACACGGTGCTGCTGATCAGCCTGCCGAAACTCGACGGCAGCGCGCAGAAAACCAAATGGGGCAAGGCCCTGGTGGAAGGCCAGCACACTCAGTTCGTGCAAATCTGGCCGGTGGATGCCAACCAGCTGCCAAGCTGGATCCGCCAGCGCCTGTCCCAGGCCGGGCTCTCCGCCAGCCAGGACGCCGTGGAACTGATCGCCGCGCGCGTCGAAGGCAACCTGCTGGCCGCCGCTCAGGAAATCGAGAAGCTCAAGCTGATGGCCGAAGGTGGTCAGATCACCGTCGAGACCGTGCAGGCGGCCGTGGCCGACAGCGCCCGCTTCGACGTCTTCGGCCTGACCGATGCGATTCTCAATGGTGAGGCCGCGCACGCCCTGCGCATGCTCGAAGGGCTGCGCGGTGAAGGCGTCGAGCCACCGGTGATTCTCTGGGCGCTGGCCCGTGAGTTACGTCTGCTGGCCAACCTGTCGCTGCAATACAGCCAGGGTGTGCCGCTGGACAAGGCTTTCAGCTCTGCCCGGCCGCCGGTCTGGGACAAGCGCAAACCGCTGATGAGCAAAGCCCTGCAACGTTACTCGGCGCAACGCTGGGCGCAGTTGTTGCTGGAAGCGCAGCGCATCGACGCGCAGATCAAAGGTCAGGCGGCAGGTTCGCCGTGGATGAGCTTGAGTCGCTTGTCGTTGTTGATGGCCGGTCAACGGCTGGGCTTGCCGGCCGAATAACGGTACACACGCTCCCACAGGGGGCTGGACAGAACCGCAACTTCGGCAGATTATTTCCCCCCGCAAAACCCCACTCAATCGAGAGACCTGATCATGAGCAAAAAGCCATCTCGTAATGGCCACAACAAGGCCAAATCCATCGTCGCCCAGCCACTGTTCCGCAGCCGTCAGGAACGCGCCGGCAAGGGCAAAGGCAGCTACCGCCGCGAAGCCTTCCAGTCTGACAACTGGGAGGCTTCTTACTTTCTGGCGGCCTGAAAGGCAAGCCACCGCTCAACATGTTAAGGTCTGCACCTGATTCGTATTCCCTGGACCCGTGCATGCCCTTTTGTATTTCCCGTCGTTGGCATCTGCGCCAATTGATCGCTGCCTCCAGCCTCATTCTGCTTGTCGCTTGCGCGGAAAAACCTACCGCTGCCGACGCCCAACCGCTTCAGACGCTGCCCGTTGCTTCAGCTCCCGCGGTGATTCCGCCCGTGGTGCCGAGCGGTGACAACCTCGATATCCAGCCTACCCAGACCTTCGCCGAATGGCAGGCGGGTTTCCGCAAAGAGGCGCTGGCCGCCGGCATTCGCGCCGACCTGTTCGATCGTGCCTTCGCCAATGTCAGCCTGGACGCCAGCGTCATCCGCGCCGACCGCAGCCAGCCGGAATTTTCCCGCCCGGTGTGGGAATACCTTGACGGCGCCTTGTCGCCGCTGCGCGTGCGTAAGGGTCAGGCGCTGATCAGCCAGTACGCGGACATCCTGCAGAGCATCGAACAGCGCTACGGCGTCGATCGTCAGGCGCTGGTCGCGGTGTGGGGCATGGAGAGTAACTTCGGGCAGTTCCAGGGCAGCAAGTCGGTGATCAACTCCCTGGCGACCCTGGCCTACGAAGGCCGGCGTCCTGGCTTTGCCCATGCGCAACTGATCGCCGCCCTGCAGATCCTGCAACAGGGCGACATCGAGCCGGAGAAGATGCTCGGTTCCTGGGCCGGCGCCATGGGCCAGACCCAGTTCATCCCGACCACCTACAACACCCATGCCGTGGACTTCGACGGTGACGGCCGCCGCGACATCTGGGGCAGCGCCGCCGACGCCCTGGCCTCGACTGCGCACTACCTGCAAAGTTCTGGCTGGCAGAGAGGCCAGCCGTGGGGCTTTGAAGTGCAGTTGCCGGGCAGCTTCAACTACGTGTTGGCCGACGGCACGATTCGCAAGAGCGTCGCCGAGTGGCAGCAATTGGGCGTGAGCCTGCCGAATGGCGCACAGGTTCCAGCGGGCTCCGAGCACCTGTCGGCGGCGCTGCTGCTGCCGGCAGGCTATCGCGGTCCGGCGTTCCTGGTGCTCGACAACTTCCGCGCGATCCTCAAATACAACAACTCGTCGTCCTACGCCCTCGCCGTCAGCCTGCTATCCGAGCGCTTCAACGGCGCAGGTTTGATCAGTGGCAACTGGCCGAAGGATGATTTGCCGCTGAGCCGCTCCGAGCGCATCGAGCTGCAAAATCTGCTGAGCGCCCGGCAATACGACGCGGGCACCGCCGACGGCATCATCGGCGCCAACACCCGCAAAGCGATCCGCAGCGCCCAGCAGTCGTTTGGCTGGCCGGCGGATGGGTATCCGACGCACAAGCTGCTTGAAGGGTTGCGTAACCGCTAAAAGCTTCGCGAGCAAGCCCGCTCCCACAATGACCGTATTCTCATGAGAGAACCCGGCCATTGTGGGAGCGGGCTTGCTCGCGAAGACTGACTTTCAGGCGACAACTTTCTATCGCCTGAACACCACATCCTGTTCCAACACCAACTCCCTGCCCCCCGCATCCAGCCTCACCAACGCTCCCATCGGCAACGTCAGGTTCGGATCACAATGCCCGCTGCGCCACCCGCTCAGCACGGGTATCCGCAACGGTTCAAAAGTCTGCTTGAGCAAACGTTCCAGGGCCACCGTCTCCACCCCGGCCACATCCCCCACGATCACACCGCGCAACTTGCCCAGCGTTCCCGCAAGCCGCAGATGGGTCAGCAACCGGTCAATGCGATACAACGGCTCGTTGATGTCCTCGATGAACAGAATGACGCCCTCGGCATCGATTTGATAAGGCGTGCCCATGGTCGCGGCGATCATCGACAGATTGCCGCCCAGCAAGCGCCCGTGAGCGATGCCTGGCTCGATGGTGGTCAACGCAAAGGCCACCGGGTGCGTCAGCACACTTCCCGCCTTCATCTGGCCCCTGAGCATGTTGAAAAACGAAGACTCGGTCGGTCTCTGCTTGTCGCCCAACAGGTCCGCGTTAAGCAGCGGACCATGAAAAGTCACGAATCCCGCATGACGGCTGATCGCCAGGTGCAGCGCCGTGATGTCGCTGTAGCCAATGAATGGCTTGGCATGGTTTTGCAGCAACTCGAAATCGATGCGATCCAGCAGACGCGGCGTGCCGTAGCCGCCGCGAAGACAAATGATTGCATCGACCTCGCTATCGGCGAACGCCCCGTGCAGGTCATTGAGCCGCACCTCGTCGCTGCCGGCCAGGTAACCGTCCTGCTCGTAGACGCCGGGAAAGATTTTTAGCGAATAGCCGCGGGCGCGCATCCAGGCGACGGCTTTATCGGTATCCAGTGCCGCCGGGCCAGCGGGCGCTATGACACCGATCACGCCTTCCGCGGGCAACGCGGGAACCGGGGCATGAGGCAACAGTGTATGGGTCGGTCGAACGGTCATCCATGGATCTCCCTGCGCAAAAGCTTCAGCACACAGTAGTCAGGAACGGGGACAAACAGAAGAGGTTCAGTCGCCTGCCGGTTGCGCAAAGCCAACCTCCAGGCAAAAAAAAGCCCGCGAGGCCGGACAGCCTCGCGGGCATTCTTTGGGTCAGGACGACATCAGCTCGGCTTTAACCAGCTTCGCCTGCTCGTCGGCGTGGTACGAGGAACGTACCAGTGGGCCGGATGCGACGTTCTTGAAGCCCATCTTGTAGCCTTCCTCGGCGAACCAGGCGAAGGTATCCGGGTGCACGAAGCGCTGCACCGGCAAGTGGCTGCGGGACGGCTGCAGATATTGGCCCAGGGTCAGCATGTCGATGTCATGTTCACGCATGCGCTTCATGACTTCGATGACTTCCTCGTCGGTCTCGCCCAGACCCAGCATCAGGCCGGACTTGGTCGGAATGTGCGGCATCATCTGCTTGAAGCGTTGCAGCAGCGTCAGCGACCACTGGTAATCCGACCCCGGACGCGCGGCTTTGTACAGGCGCGGTACGGTTTCCAGGTTGTGGTTGAACACGTCTGGCGGCTCGGCGGCGGTGATTTCCAGTGCAACGTCCATGCGGCCACGGTAGTCCGGGACCAGGGTTTCCAGCTGCACGTTCGGCGACAGCTTGCGGATTTCGCGGATGCAGTCGGCAAAGTGCTGGGCACCGCCGTCACGCAGGTCGTCGCGGTCCACCGAGGTGATCACCACGTATTTGAGTTTCAGGTCGGCGATGGCGATGGCCAGGCTTTCCGGCTCATTGACGTCCAGTGGCTTCGGACGACCGTGGCCCACGTCGCAGAACGGGCAGCGACGGGTGCAGATGTCGCCCATGATCATGAACGTCGCGGTGCCGCCGGAGAAGCACTCGCCCAGGTTCGGGCAGGACGCTTCTTCGCACACGCTGTGCAGCTTGTGTTTGCGCAGCAGGGCCTTGATGCGGTCGACTTCCGGAGAAACCGGGATGCGCACGCGGATCCAGTCGGGTTTCTTCGGCAGTTCGGTGGTCGGGATGATCTTTACCGGGATGCGTGCAACCTTCTCGGCGCCGCGCAGCTTTACGCCGGCTTCAACCTTGGCACGCGGGGCCGGACGCTCGGTGACATCCTGCGTCGGGATCATGGTTTGCACTGCATCAGTAGTCATATCAGTCGATTCCGCCCGTTAGGGTCGTCTGCTCAGCATAGTCGAGGTGTTTGACGAGCTGCGCGCGCAGCCGGGCACTTACCTCGGCAAATTCAATCGATCCTGCGTGATCGCTCAGCTGGGTCATCGCCAGCCCGGCGTAGCCGCAGGGATTAATCCGTCGAAACGGTTCCAGGTCCATGTCCACGTTAAGGGCCAGTCCATGAAAGGAACAACCATGGCGGATCCGCAGACCCAGGGAGGCAATTTTCGCCCCGTCGACGTAGACACCCGGCGCATCCGGCTTGGCCGCGGCGGTGACACCGTAGCTGGCCAGCAGCTCGATCAGGCAATGCTCCATGCGGGTGACCAGGTCACGCACGCCGAAACCGAGCTTGCGGACATCGAGCAGCAGGTAGGCCACCAACTGGCCGGGGCCGTGGTAAGTCACCTGGCCACCGCGATCGACCTGCACCACCGGGATATCCCCCGGCAGCAACAGGTGCTCGGCCTTGCCGGCCTGACCCTGGGTAAACACCGGCGGGTGCTCGACCAGCCAGATCTCGTCGGCGGCATCGCTGCCGCGTTCGTTGGTGAAGCGTTGCATGGCATGCCAGACCGGCTCGTAAGCCATCTGGCCGAGCTCACGAAAGCCCAGCGTGCCGGACATCACAGCACCATGTGCACGAAACCGGTAGCCCGCAATTCGCTGTTGATGTCGTACAGCTGATCCTGACCGGTGGCGATGATGTGCAACTGGATCGTGGTGTACTTGCCGTTGCTGCTCTGGCGTTCATCCACTTTTTCATCGTTGATCGTCGCGTGTTTCTTGACGATATCTATGATCTTTTGCTTGATGTCCACAATGGTGTCGCCGATCACTTTGATCGGATAATCATTGGCAGGGAATTCGATCTTTGGCGCCTTTACTTCGGTGTCTGTCATGGCGTAACGGCCTCGTAAGCCGTGGCAACGGACATGGCCCCGCTCCGGATCGGGGCGGGGCCATGCGGGTCCACACTGATTCAGTTGAACAAGCCGTAGAAGAATAGACGGATGCTATCCCACATGCGACGGAAGATACCACCCTCGTCGACCGCGTCCAGAGCGATCAGGTCGGCGCTGTGCACCACCTTGTCGTCCAGTTTCACTTCGACCTTGCCGATCACGTCGCCCTTGGCGATTGGCGCAACCAGCTGCGGGTTCATGGTCATGCTGGCGGCGAGCTTCTTCAGCTGGCCTTTTGGCAGGGTCATGGTCAGGTCTTCCGCCAGGCCGGCCTTGACCTGGTTGGTCGCGCCTTTCCAGACAGGGGCCTGGGCCAGCTCGGTGCCTTTCTGATAGAAGGTCTGGGTTTCGAAGAAACGGAAGCCGTAGGTCAGCAGTTTCTGGGTTTCAGCGGCACGTGCCACTTCGCTGCTGGTGCCGAACACCACGGCGATCAGGCGCATGCCGTCACGAACAGCCGAAGACACCATGCAGTAGCCGGCTTCGTCGGTGTGGCCGGTTTTCAGACCGTCGACGGTCTTGTCGCGCCACAGCAGCAGGTTGCGGTTAGGTTGCTTGATGCCGTTCCAGAAGAACTCTTTCTGCGAGTAGATCGCGTAGTGAGCCGGGTCTTCGTGGATGATCGCGCGAGCCAGCACGGCCATGTCGTGAGCCGACGAGTAGTGCTCGGGGTTCGGCAGACCGGTCGGGTTCATGAAGTGGCTGTTGGTCATGCCCAGGTCGGCGACGGTTTTGTTCATCATGTCGGCGAACGCGTCTTCGCTGCCGGCGATGTGCTCGGAGAGCGCCACGCTGGCGTCGTTGCCCGACTGGATGATGATGCCGTGCAGCAGGTCGCTGACCGTCACTTGCGAGCCGACCTTGATGAACATCCGCGAACCGCCGGTGCGCCAGGCGTTTTCGCTGACGGTCACCGGATCGTTTTCGCCGATCTGGCCACGACGGATTTCCAGGGTCGCGATGTACGCGGTCATCAGCTTGGTCAGGCTGGCAGGCGGCAGACGCTGGTCACCGTTGTTCTCGACCAGTACGTTGCCGCTGCTGGCATCCATGAGCACATAGGCTTTGGCGGCCAGTTGTGGCGGCGAAGGCATCATCTCGACCGCGAACGCGGCTGGCGAGAGGAGCAGCGGGACTAGAAGGCACAGGCGTTTGGCAAAGGTGGTGATGTTCATCCGTCTCTCGAAATCGCTAATGGAAACTGCCCGAAGGCAAAACTAATCAGACAGCTTTCTAACGGGCTGTCGCGTGTTCAGTCGTTCACTCAGAACCCTTGCCGGGCTTTTGTTCTTCAGCGAGCCAACAACCAGGTTCACCCCCCAAAACCGCAAGCGAACCGTCAATCAAGTACTACGTATTACTCGGCGGTGACCACGCTCGGCGAACCGAGATTGGCCGTGCGCACGCTGTTCTGCACCTGCTGGATCTCACCCGGCGAGCCGATCGGCCCCAGGCGCACCCGATGCAGTGTCTGTTGATTGCGCACGATCGAGCTGATGAACACCGGAGCGCTCACCATCCCGCTCAACTTCGATCTCAGGAGTTCTGCAGCGTCCGGGTTGGCGAACGCGCCCACCTGCAGATACTGGCCAGACGCTGGTACAGAAGCGTTTTTTTTTGCATCGATCTGCACGGGCACCACCGCTGCAGCGTGTTGCTGCGGCGGTGGAGTCCATTGTTCGACGGTGCCGGCGGACGCGGTAATCGTCGGCGCAGTATTTTGCGCTACTTGCGGCTCGTTGAGCATCAAAGGCGCCGGACGGCCTTTGGCGGCCCACCATTGCTGCGGATCGATGCCTTCGACCTTGACTCGCGCCGTGCCGATCTCGGCGTAACCGAGTTTTTTCGCCGCGGCGTAGGACAGATCGATGATGCGGTCCGAGTAGAACGGGCCACGGTCGTTGACCCGCAGGATCACGCTCTTGTTATTGTCCAGGTTGGTCACCCGAACGTAACTTGGCAGTGGCAAAGTCTTGTGGGCGGCACTCATGCCATACAGGTCATACACCTCGCCATTGGCGGTGTTCTGGCCGTGGAACTTGGTGCCGTACCAGGACGCCGTGCCCGAGGCAACATAGGCCTTGGAGTCCTGCAACGGGAAGTAGGTCTTGCCCAGCACCGTGTAAGGGTTGGCCTTGTAAGGACCGGAGTGCAGGGTCGGTGTCGCGTCGGGGATGCGGGATACGTCGACATCCCACCACGGCGCGCCATCTTTGTGGGCGCGGTTGATGTCCAGCCCCGGCGCGGAACGCACGGCGGTGGAAGAAGATTTCTGGGTCGGCGAGCGGCTGGTCGAACAACTGGCGACCAGCACCGCCAACGCGGCGAATGCCATCAGCTTCAGGGGTTTATTCATAGGCAATGCCCGCATTACTTGACGCCCCGTGCTTGGACCAGCTGTTCAGACAGTTGATGTACGGCCATGGCGTACATCACGCTGCGGTTATAACGCGTAATTGCGTAAAAATTGGTCAGGCCCATCCAGTATTCGGGGCCATTGTCACCTTCCAGGCGAAATGCCGTGACCGGCATATCATCGCGCAGCGCATCATGACTTGACCACCCCAGAGCCCGCAACTCCCCGACGGTTTTAGTCGGTTCGATGCCGGTGGTCAAACCTTCGTCGACCTGATCACCGCGCACATCGGCCCGGCTGACGACCGGTTCACCAGCGATCCAGCCGTGACGCTTGAAATAACTGGCAACACTGCCGATGGCGTCGTCCGGGTTGGTCCAGATATTAATGTGGCCATCACCATCGAAATCCACCGCATAGGCGCGGAAGCTGCTCGGCATGAACTGCGGCAAGCCCATGGCCCCGGCGTAGGAGCCTTTTAGGGTCAGGGGATCGACCTGCTCTTCGCGGGCCAGCAACAGAAATTCACGCAATTCCTTGCGAAAGAATTCGGCACGGGGAGGATAGTCGAAACCGAGGGTCGACAAGGCGTCGATGACCCGGTAATTGCCAGTATTACGGCCGAAAAAGGTCTCAACCCCGATGATCGAGACAATCACCTGGGCCGGCACGCCATATTCCTGCTCGGCACGGGCCAGGACCGCCTCGTGCTGCCGCCAGAAATCCACACCGCGGGCGATGCGCGCGTCGGTGATGAACATCGGGCGATATTCATTCCACTGCTTGACCCGCTCGGCGGGCTTGGAGATCGCGTCCAGGATCGTCTGCTTGCGCTCGGCTTCGCGGAACACGCCCATCAGCTGTTCACCGGCAAAGCCGTAGTCGCGGGTCATTTCACCGACGAATTCGGCCACTTGGGGGGTGCCTTCGTAATCGCCGGCCGCCGCGTCCTGCACAGTGCCAAGGATGCCCACCAGGCCGACCCACGACGCATATCGAGTCGCCCAGCCATGCATTACATGCATTGAAATCTTCACCTTATTCAAACTTGTGCGATCCACTTGCGATGGGTATGGATCGACATCAGAACCCCAAACGCTGACAGCAGCGTCACCAGCGAAGTTCCTCCGTAGCTAATGAACGGCAACGGCACCCCCACGACCGGCAACAGGCCACTGACCATACCGATGTTGACGAAAACATAAACAAAAAACGTCATGGTCAGGCTGCCCGCGAGCAATTTGCCGAACAATGTCTGGGCCTGGGCGGTAATGACCAGGCCACGGCCGATCAGCAGCAGGTAAATCAACAGCAACGCGCAGATGCCCACCAGGCCGAATTCCTCACCCAGCACCGCAATGATGAAGTCAGTGTGGCTTTCCGGCAGGAAGTCCAGGTGCGACTGGGTCCCCAGCAGCCAGCCCTTGCCGAATACGCCGCCGGAACCGATGGCCGCTTTCGACTGAATGATGTTCCAGCCGGTGCCCAGTGGATCGCTTTCCGGGTCGAGAAACGTCAGGATCCGCTGCTTCTGGTAGTCGTGCATGATGAAAAACCACATCGCCACGGCCACCGGCACGGCGGCGGCCAGCACACTGAGAATCCAGCGCCAGCGCAGCCCGCCCATGAACAACACGAACGCTCCGCCTGCCAGAATCAGCAATGAAGTGCCGAGGTCCGGCTGGCGCACGATCAGAATGAACGGCAACCCGATCAGAAACAGACTGACGCCCACGTGCTTGAGTTGCGGCGGCAACGTGCGCTTGGACAGGTACCAGGCGATGGTCGCCGGCATCAGGATCTTCATGAATTCCGAAGGCTGAAAGCGGATCACCCCCGGAATGTTGATCCAGCGGGTGGCGCCCATGGCGTTGTGGCCCATCACGTCCACCACCACCAGCAACAGCACGCCGAGCACATAGCCGACGGGCACCCAACGGGCCATGAAGCGCGGTTCGAACTGGGCGATGACGATCATCGACACCAGGCCGATGCCGAATGACGTGGCTTGCTTGGCCAACAGGTCCCAGCTCTTGCCACTCGCCGAATACAGCACGAACAGGCTACCGGCCGCGAGGGTCAGCAGCAGGATCAGCAACGGGCCGTCGATGTGCATGCGTTGCAACAGCGTCGCCCGGCGACGCATCACATCCTCGCTGGAGAGGATGCGATCGAAATTACTCTTCACGGGCCGTAGCCTCCGCACTGATAGGGCTGGCGTATTCGGCTTTGAGACGGCCGTCCTGGTCCAGGAGCCAGGCGTCCATGACTTGACGCACCACCGGCGCGGCGACGCCGGAACCGGACTCACCGTTCTCGACCATCACCGACACCACGATTTTCGGGTTGTCGGCTGGCGCGAAGCCGACGAACAAGGCGTGGTCACGATGGCGCTCCTGAACCTTGGAGCGGTCGTACTTCTCGCCCTGCTTGATCGCGACCACCTGGGCCGTACCGCTTTTGCCGGCAATGCGGTATTGCGAACCAATCGAGGCCTTGCGCGCCGTACCGCGAGCACCGTGCATCACCTGCTGCATACCGTGGTTGACCTTGGTCCAGTCGGACGGGTCGCGCAGGACGATGTCCGGCATCGGATTGTCGTCCTTCGGCCGTTCGCCCTCGACAGTCTTGGCCAGGTGCGGACGGTTCCACACGCCTTTGTTGGCCACCAGCGCCGTGGCCTGGGCCAGTTGCAGCGGGGTGGATTGCATGTAGCCCTGACCGATCCCGAGAATCAGCGTTTCGCCCGGGAACCAGGCCTGACGACGGGTCGCACGTTTCCATTCACGGGACGGCATCAGTCCCGGAGACTCTTCGAACATGTCCAGGGAGACCTTTTGCCCAATACCGAACTTGCCCAGGTACGACGACAAGCGATCGATCCCCAGCTTGTGCGCCAGGTCATAGAAGTAGGTGTCGTTGGAACGCATGATCGCCGTGTCCAGGTCCACGTAGCCGTCGCCGGTACGGTTCCAGTTACGGTATTTGTGGTCGTAGTTGGGCAGTTGGTAATAACCGGGGTCGAAGACCCGGGTCGAGGCGGTGACCACGCCCGAGTCCAGGCCGGCAATCGCCACCGCGGGCTTGATGGTCGAACCTGGAGGATACAGACCACGCAGCACGCGGTTGAACAGCGGCCGGTCGATGGAGTCGCGCAACTCGGCGTACGCCTTGAAGCTGATCCCGGTGACGAACAGGTTCGGGTCGAAGCTCGGCTGGCTGACCATCGCCAGCACTTCGCCGGTCGCCGGGTCCAGCGCCACCACCGCACCACGACGACCACCGAGTGCCGCTTCGGCGGCTTCCTGCAATTTGATGTCCAGGCTCAGGACAATGTCCTTGCCGGGAATCGGATCGGTACGCTTGAGCACCCGCAACACACGGCCTCGCGCGTTGGTTTCGACTTCCTCGTAACCCACCTGGCCGTGCAGCTCCGGCTCGTAAAAGCGTTCGATGCCGGTCTTGCCGATGTGGTGGGTCCCGCTGTAATTGACCGGATCGAGGGACTTCAGCTCTTTCTCGTTGATCCGCCCCATGTAACCCACCGAGTGCGCGAAGTGCGCGCCCTGCGGGTAATGCCGCACCAATTGCGCGACCACTTCAACACCCGGCAGGCGGAACTGGTTCACGGCGATGCGGGCGATCTGTTCTTCAGTCAACTCGAACAGGATCGGCACCGGCTCGAATGGCCGACGCCCCTGGCGCATGCGTTTCTCGAAAATCACCCGATCTTCGGGCGTCAGTTCCAGTACTTCGACGATCACGTCGAGCACTTGCTGCCAGTCGCCGGAGCGCTCGCGGGTCATGCTCAGGCTGAAGCTCGGCCGGTTGTCGGCCACCACTACGCCGTTACGGTCGAAGATCAACCCACGGGTCGGCGGAATCGGCTGCACATGGACGCGGTTGTTTTCCGACAGGGTCGAGTGGTACTCGTACTGGATCACCTGGAGGAAATACAGGCGCGCGATCAGCACACCGATCAGCACCACCACCGCAATGGCCCCGAACACGACGCGGCCACGCACCAGACGGGCGTCTTTTTCGTGGTCCTTGATGCGGATCGGCTGGGACATGAGGCAGAACTACTTGTGGTAGGGGTGGCCGGACAGAACTGTCCAGGCACGGTACAGCTGTTCGCCGATCAGGATCCGCACCAGCGGGTGCGGCAACGTCAACGGCGACAACGACCAGCGCTGATCCGCACGCGCGCACACTTCCGGCGCCAGCCCTTCGGGGCCACCGACCATGAAATTCACCGTGCGCGAGTCCAGCCGCCAGCGATCGAGTTCGACCGCCAACTGCTCGGTGCTCCAGGGCTTGCCGTGGACTTCGAGGGTCACAACACGCTCGTTCGGCCCGACCTTGGCCAGCATGGCTTCGCCTTCCTGACGGATGAAGCGCGCCACATCGGCGTTCTTGCCGCGGGTGTTGAGCGGTATTTCCACCAGTTCCAGCGCCAGCTCGGACGGAAGACGCTTGGCATATTCATGCCAGCCTTCTTCCACCCACTTGGGCATGCGTGAACCGACGGCGATCAGTCGCAGTCGCACAGCGGTCCCTTATTGCTGGTCTTTGTTGAGCTTGGTGAAATGCTCATGGGTGTTTTCCGGGCTGTGATGCGCAGCGCTGGCCGAACGGCTCTGCTCGGCACCGGCCCACAGGCGCTCCAGGTCATAGAACTGGCGAGCCGAGGCGGTCATCATGTGCACGATCACATCGTCCATATCCAGCAACACCCAGTCGCTGTCGCCCTTGCCTTCTTCACCCAATGGCTTGACGCCCTGGGCTTTGACCGCTTCGCGGACCTTGTCCAGCATCGCGCCAATCTGGCGGTTGGACGTACCGGTGGCGATGATCATGAAGTCAGTGATGCTCTGCTTTTCACGAACGTCGATCACCTGAATGTCCTGTGCCTTGACGTCTTCCAGGGCCGCAACAGCCACCTTGACCAGCGCTTCGCCGGCCAGCACCACGCCAGTTTGAGCCTCTACCGGCAGCGGAGCGCTCTTGAATGTGCCTTTGCGCTTTACTTTAGCTACGTCTTTGTCAGTCATATAAAACTCGTTTTGCTCATGTGTTCGGGTGGTTCAATACACGTCGATATCACGTGCCTTGAAGCACTCCCATTCAGTTCGGCGCACGGTAAAGTCCGTGCGCATCGATGTAGGCCAGGACCGCGTCGGGCACCAGGAAACGTACCGACTTACCGCTGGCCAGCAGTTGACGGATCTGGGTGGCGGATACCGCGAGCGGCGTCTGCCAGACGAATGCAATCTGTCCGCTCGGCCCTTTGAGGGCCAGCGGGTCGCTCACCGAGCGCGCTGCCAGCAGGTTGCGCAAGGCATCCGGCGGTTCGCTGTCGGCATCCGGGCGTTGCAGCACCAGGATGTGGCAATGCTGGAGCAACTCTTCCCAGCGGTGCCAAGTGGGCAGGCCGCAAAATGCGTCCCAGCCCAAAAGTAGAAAAACCTGGTCTTCAGCGGCCAGTTCGGCACGCATCAGTTCCAGGGTATCGATGGTGTAGGACGGCTTGTCCCGCTGCAATTCGCGGGCGTCCACCACCAACGGCGCCACACCGGCCACCGCGCACTCGACCATCGCCAGACGGTCCTGCGCCGACACCTGCGGCGTACCGCGATGGGGCGGTCTGGCACTGGGTGTCAGGCGCAATTCGTCGAGCAGCAGCGACTCGGCGACTTCCAGTGCACCGCGCAAATGGCCGATGTGCACCGGGTCGAACGTCCCGCCCAGCATGCCGATGCGCCGGGGCGCAGGTTCGGAGGCGGTGACCGGAGCCGACGGATTGAAGTCGCCCAAGTCAGTCCGACGCCTGGCCGCGCAACTGGCCATCACCGACCACGATGTACTTCTCGCAGGTCAGGCCTTCCAGGCCCACCGGGCCGCGGGCGTGCAGCTTATCAGTAGAAATGCCAATCTCGGCACCCAATCCGTACTCGAAGCCATCGGCGAAGCAGGTCGGGGTATTGATCATCACCGACGATGAATCGACTTCAGCCACGAAACGCCGGGTGTCCGCGAGGTTTTCGCTGACGATCGAATCGGTGTGGTGGGAGCCGTAGCGGTTGATGTGCTCAATGGCCTGATCCAGCCCGTCGACCACGCGGATCGAAAGAATTGGCGCCAGGTATTCGGTGTGCCAGTCGTCTTCAGTGGCCGGCGCGGCATCGATGATCGCCCGGGTGCGCTCGCAGCCACGCAGCTCGACGCCCTTTTCGCGGAACTGGGCGGCCATGGATGGCAGGAAATCTCTGGCGATCGTTTGATCCACCAACAGCGTCTCCATGGCACCGCAGATGCCATAACGGTACGTCTTGGCATTGAAGGCGATGCGCTGGGCTTTTGGCAGGTCGGCGTGAGCGCTGACGTAAACGTGGCAGATGCCGTCCAGGTGCTTGATCACCGGGACCCGCGCGTCACGGCTGACCCGCTCGATCAGGCCACGGCCGCCACGGGGTACGATGACGTCGACGTATTCGGGCAGGGTGATCAGCGCGCCAACGGCGGCACGGTCGGTGGTTTCGACCACTTGTACGACGGCGGCCGGCAGATCGGCCTCGGCCAGGCCGCGCTGGATGCAGGCGGCGATGGCACGGTTGGAATGAATCGCTTCGGAACCGCCACGCAGGATGGTCGCGTTGCCGGACTTCAGGCACAGGCTGGCGGCATCGATGGTCACGTTGGGCCGGGACTCGTAGATGATCCCGATCACGCCCAACGGCACGCGCATCTTGCCGACCTGGATCCCCGACGGACGGAAGCTCATGTCGCGGATGGCGCCGACCGGGTCCGGCAACGCGGCAACCTGACGCAGACCGACGATCATCCCGTCGATACGCTCCGGGGTCAGCGCCAGGCGTTCCAGCAGCGCCGGTTCAAGGCCATTGGCGCGACCGGCAGCCAGATCCCGCTCATTGGCGGCCGTCAGCTCGGCACGCGCGGCGTCCAGCGCATTGGCAGCCGCCTGCAAGGCGCGGTTTTTCTGCGTGGTGCTGGCACGGCCGATGATGCGCGAGGCTGCGCGGGCAGCGCGGCCCAGGCGGGTCATGTAGTCGAGAACGGACTCAGTCATGGTCGGAAGCGGTCTTTGCTCAGGTCTTGGTAAAGAGTAAAGCGGCAGATTATAGCTGTCGCGCCCCCCGACTAACAGCGGTGACGGGCGGATGGTCGAAATGGAGGGCAATTTGCCGACGTTCAGCCGTGATTAAGCTGCAAATTGTTATCATCGCGGCTCATTCAGCCCTGATAAACGCCGTTCATCATGTCCAATCTGACTGTTCGTGCGCCTGTTGCGAGCCTGCCCACCGGGCTCCCGGACGCTTTTTTCGACCGGGATGCGCAAACGCTGGCCCGGGATCTGCTCGGCAAAGTGATCCGTCATCGGGTCGGCGACCTGTGGCTCAGCGCCCGGATTATTGAAACCGAGGCCTATTACTTCGAAGAAAAAGGCAGCCATGCCTCCCTCGGCTACACAGAAAAGCGTAAGGCTTTGTTTCTGGATGGCGGCCACATCTATATGTATTACGCCCGTGGTGGCGATTCCCTGAACTTCAGCGCCCACGGTCCCGGCAATGCGGTACTGATCAAATCAGCCTATCCGTGGGTCGATGAAGTCAGCGGGCCGTCGAGCCTGGCGCAGATGCTGCTGAACAACCCCGATGCCCAGGGCCGCCCTCGCCCGTCGCAAAAGCTCTGCGCCGGGCAAACGCTGCTGTGCAAGGCACTGGGGTTGAAGGTGCCGGTCTGGGATGCCAAGCGCTTTGATCATGAGGTGTTGCTGGTGGAGGATGTCGGCCCGGCGCCCGGGCACATCATTCAAACGACCCGGCTGGGTATTCCCCAGGGCCGTGACGAGCACTTGATGTACCGCTTCGTCGATGCGGCTTACGCACCGTATTGCACGCGGAACCCGCTGCGACGGGGGCAGGTCGAAGGTCGCGATTATTTTTTGCTGACATGAATACTGAACAACCCATGCAGGAGCAGGCTTTGCTCCTGCATGGTTTCCGTGGTGTTGAAAGTCGCGTTCGGCCTTCTGGCCAATTGATGATTCGATGGAGTGGTACTTATGGGCCCATGGCTCGATAGCGTGACCGGATGGCTGGCGGCGAACCCGCAGTGGCTGGCCGCGGCGGTGTTTATTGTGGCCTTCGTGGAATGCCTGGCGATTGCCGGGCTGATCGTGCCCGGCACCGTGTTGTTGTTCGCCGTCGCCGTGCTGGCCGGCAGCGGTGCGCTGTCGCTGAGCGAGACATTGCTGCTGGGGTTCATCGCCGGGGTGCTGGGCGATGTGGTGTCCTACTTCATCGGCCGCCATTTCCATCAGAACATCCGGCGCCTGCCAGGCCTGCGCCATCACCCGGAATGGATCGCCAGCGCTGAGGCTTACTTCCAACGCTATGGCATCGCCAGCCTGCTGGTCGGGCGCTTCATCGGGCCCCTGCGGCCGATGTTGCCGATGGTGGCCGGGATGTTCGACATGCCGTTCCCGCGCTTCGTCGCCGTCAGCCTGCTGGCCGCCGCCGGCTGGAGCGTCGCCTATCTGCTGCCCGGCTGGGCGACCGGCGCCGCCATTCGCCTGCCACTACCGGACGGTTTCTGGCCCGAGGCCGGGATCGTCGCCGGCAGCATCGCGGTGATGGTGGGCCTGAGCGTGACCAGCAGCCTGCGTCGGCACCGTAGAGCGACGATCCTGATTGCCGGCATGAGCGTGCTGATTCTGGCGGGCCTGTTTATCGGCTACCCGTACCTGAACGCGCTCGATCAGGGTGTCATGACCCTGGTGCAGGAACACCGCAGCCCGCCCCTCGACGAAGTCGCCGTTACCTTCACGCTGATCGGCGAGTTCCGCAACATGCTGCTGTTCAGCGCCCTGCTCACCGGTTTGCTGCTGCTGACCCGGCAATGGCGCCAGGCGATTTTCGCGGGCAGCACGCTGCTCGTCACCGCACTCGGCAACACCTTCACCAAACAGTTTTTTGCCCGCGTGCGCCCGGAAGTCTTGAGTGATCCGCTGGTGAGCTACAGCATGCCCAGCGGTCACGCCTCCGGCTCCTTCGCGCTGTTTCTGACCCTCGCAGTTCTGGCCGGGCGCGGCCAGCCGCCGCGGATGCGCCTGACCTGGCTGCTGTTGGGTTGCCTGCCGGCGCTGGCGATTGCCTTGTCGCGTGTCTACCTGGGCGCGCACTGGCCGACGGATGTGCTGGCCGGCGCCATGCTGGCGTCGTGCGTCTGCGCGGCAAGCCTGGGCCTGACTCAGCGCCAGACGCCACTCAATGCCCTGCCGCCCAAGGTCTGGTGGCTGATATTGCCGTCCATGGTGGCGCTGTTCGGGTTCTTCGCATTGAGGCACTTGCCGCACGCGATGATGCGATACGCCTACTGATCAGGCGAACAATTCACCCTGCAATTCATCGAGCAGTGCCTGGATCGCATCCAGTCGCTGCTGCGGATCATCGAGCTGCAACAGGTCGATCTTGTCCACTTCGGCAAACGGCAACAGGTAGGCCAACTGATTGGCCAGGGATTGTTGCCCGGTCGCCTCGGTGCCCATGTTCAATGCCTCGACCATCGGATGTTCGGCCAGGGCCTTGAGCAGCGCGACCAGGTCGGCGTCCTCGTCCTGCAGTGGTTGTTCAGGCTCATCTTCCAGCCAGTCCACATCGGCGACGGTCAATTGATCACGCTGGACTTCGGTGCGCAACACGTGGAAGCGCCGGCCGCCCTGCACCCGAATGCCCAGCAGGCCGTTGTCCTGCTGCTTGAAATCGGTGATCAGCGCTTCACAGCCCACCAGCGCATAGCCCGCCGGGGCGATGCCGACTTCTTCACCGTCGAGAATGCACACCACGCCGAAGCCGCCGCCCTGTTTCATGCAGCGGCTGATCATGTCCAGGTAGCGCGCCTCGAAAATCTGCAGGTCGAGGATGCAGCCAGGAAACAGCACCGTGTTCAGCGGGAAAAGCGGCAAGCTCATAGACATTTCCTTACACCACCATCGACACCGCCAACGGCAGGAACACCGCCGTGGCCACGCCCATCAGACTCATCGCCAGCGCCGCGAAGGCGCCGCACTCTTCACTTTCCTGCATCGCCACCGCGGTGCCCACCGCATGGGCGGTCATGCCCAGCGCCATGCCCCGCGCCTCGGGGCTGTGCACGCCGAGGCGGGTCAGTAGGCTCGGCCCGAAGATCGCCCCGATCACCCCGGTAATCAACACAAACACCGCAGCCAGCGCCGCGACACCACCGATCTGCTCGGCCACCAGCATGGCAATCGGCGACGTCACCGACTTCGGCGCCATGGTCATCAGGATCATGTGTTCGGCGCCGAACGACCAGCCCAGCAACACGCCCATGCCCGTGGCGACCACTCCGCCTATCACCAGCGTAGTAAATATCGGCCAGAACAACTGCCGGATCCGCCGCAGGTTGAGATACAGCGGCACGGCCAACGCCACCGTGGCGGGGCCGAGCAGAATGCTGAGGATCTCGGTGCTTTTGCGGTACTCGGCGTACGTCAGGCCGCAACCGATCAGTACGCCGATGACCAACAGCATGGAGACCAGTACCGGCTGCAAAAAGATCCAGCGGGTTTTCTCGAACGCTGCCAGCACCAACTGATACGCGCCAAGGGTGATGCCGATGCCGAACAACGGATGATGGATCACCGACGTCCAGGCGCCCTGCCAGTCGATAATCATGGCTGGTCCTCGCGGTGCGCGTGACGCTTGACCAGGCGCTGCATCAGCACACCGGCGAAGGCCATGGACAACAGCAGCGACAGCACCAGCGCGCCGACAATCGCCCAGAAATCCGCGGCGATATCTTTGGCGTAAACCATCACGCCCACGGCCGGCGGCACCAGCAACAGCGGCAGGTAGCGCAGCAGGCTGCTGGCGGCGAGGTTCAGCGGCTCGCCGACCTGGCCGCGACAGATCAGGTACACCAGCAGGAGCAACAGGCCGATGATCGGCCCCGGCAGCACCGGCAAAAACAAATGATTGAGGGCTGTGCCCAGCAATTGGAACAACACCAGCCAGGTCAGGCCACGTAACAACATCCGTCCTCTCCCCGCAAATTCGCGCCGGGCATTATAAGCATGCCAGCGCTATAGACCGGCATTCGCCAAAAGCATGGTCGGTTGACCGGAGCAATTTGCCATGGTGATCTAAAGTGGTAATCCGGGAGGTCAAATCCCCCCGACTCAAAACTATAAAACCGATGAACCCAAGGAGAGTCTCAATGCCCTATGTTCCCGTTGCAGAGCTCAAAGATTATGTCGGCAAGGAACTTGGACGTTCCGACTGGCTCACCATCGATCAGGAGCGCATCAACCTGTTCGCGGAAGCCACAGGAGACTATCAGTTCATCCACGTTGACCCGGTCAAAGCCGCGCAAACGCCATTTGGCAGCACCATTGCACACGGTTTCCTGTCGTTGTCGCTGATCCCCAAACTGATGGAAGACATCCTCATCCTGCCTGAAGGCTTGAAGATGGTGGTCAATTATGGCCTCGACAGCGTGCGGTTCATTCAGCCGGTCAAGGTCGACTCGAAAGTGCGGCTGAAGGTCGACCTGACCGAAGTCACCGAGAAGAAACCCGGCCAATGGTTGCTCAAGGCCACCGCCACGCTGGAGATCGAAGGTTCGGACAAACCGGCCTATATCGCCGAGCCGTTGTCACTCTGCTTCGTGTAATGCCTCCCGGATGCGAAGCAGCGCACGCTGTTTCGCGACCTCTTGCTGTTTCTGTCTCTATATAAGGTCATGGAGCTGCGGCATACTCGGTCGCCTAATTGCCCGGATCCCGCTATGCGCTCACTTGCACTCCTCGCCTTGACCCTGATGCTCACCGCTTGCGGCGATGGCGAATCGCTGTTGCCCCCTGACGCCCGCCTGCCGGACGGCGGACGTTATCGCGGTGATCTGGTCGACGGCTTGCTGCAAGGCCAGGGCCGCGTCGATTACCCGAACGGCAGCTGGTACGCCGGCAGTTTCGACAAAGGCCAGTGGCACGGCCAGGGTGAATGGCACGGCAGCAATGGCGAAGTCTATCGCGGCAACTTCAATCAGGGCCTGTTCGACGGCCAGGGCACGCTGACCACCAATGGCAGCAGCTACACCGGCGGTTTCAAGGCGGGCCGGCGCGAAGGCGAAGGCACCCTCAAAGAAAACGGCATGACCTACCGTGGCGAATTCAAGGCTGATCAATACTCAGGGCTCGGCCGTCTGGAGCTCGACGACGGCAGTTCGTATCAAGGCCAGTTCGCCCACGGCAAACCCAACGGCGAAGGCCAGCGCGGCGACGGCAATGGCAACCAGTTCACCGGGCATTTCAAGGACGGTCAGCTGGAAGGCAACGGGACCTTCAACAGCGCCGATGGCGATATTTACGTCGGGGCGTTCAAGAATAATCAGTTGCACGGCAAAGGCCGCTACGAGAACGCCGACGGCGATGTCTGGCTCGGCCAGTTCAAGGAAGGCTCGCTGAACGGCAAGGGCGAGTTGATCGGTGCCGACGGCAGTCATTACATCGGCCAGTTCAGCGATTGGCGCTTTACAGGGCAAGGGCGGCTGAACCTGCCCGACGGCAGTTTCTACATCGGTCAGTTCGACGGCGACAGCTATCAGGGGCACGGCACCTTGGTGCTGACCGACGGCACCGTGCAAAGCGGCACCTGGGTCAACGGCCAGCGCGTGCGCGATGCCGACGGCAAGCTGCTGCCCGACAGCCTCGAACTGGGCTTGCTGGCCCAGGGCCGCTTGCTCGAAGACGCCCTGGCCAATGTGCCGGCCTCGACCCCGGCCATCGAGCTGTACACCCTGACCCTCGGCGGCGACGGCAAACAGAGCGTGTTCCTGCGCGAATCCGATTACGTCAGCAACATGCTCGCCAGCCGTTTCGGCGCTTTTGGGCAGATCCGCCTGGTCAACCATCGCGACCACCTCGTCGACCGGCCGATGGCCACCCGGGAAAACCTGCGCCGCGCGGCACTGACACTCGCCGACCGCAGCGGGCCGGAAGATCTGATCTTCATCTACCTGACCAGCCACGGCACCAGCGAACACGAACTGGTGCTCGACCAGCCGCGCATGGAACTCTCCGACCTGCCGGCCGACGAACTCGCCGCCGTGCTCGCACCGCTGAAAAATCGCGACAAAATTGTGGTGATCTCGGCGTGCTACTCCGGTGGTTTCATACCCGCCCTCAAGGACGAACGCACGCTGGTCATGACCGCCTCGCGCGCCGACCGTGTGTCCTTCGGCTGCTCGGAAGAAGCCAACTTCACCTACTTCGGCGACGCGCTGTTCGCCCAGGCCCTGAACCAGACCGACGACCTCGAGCAAGCTTTCAAGCTGGCCAAGGCCACTGTTGCCGAGCGTGAACTGGCGGACGGCTTCGAGGCGTCTGAACCGCAGATCTGGGCGCCAAAAACCGTGCTCTCGCACTGGCAGCTTTTGCGTAAACAACAGGCACGAAAAGCGCTGCAAAGTGTCTCTATCAGCAACAAGGATGCAAAGAGCAACTAAGCTGAACAGTATCAAGGGAGAAACACTATGTACTTGACGCCTCAGCATGTATTACTTGCCGGAGCTACCGGGCTGACCGGTGAACATCTGCTTGATCGGCTGCTCAACGAGCCGACAATCACCCGCGTTTTGGCCCCCTCACGCCGCCCGCTGGCCGAGCACCCGCACCTGGAAAACCCGGTCGGCGACCCGGCAATGTTCCTGCCGCAGCTGAGCGGGCGCGTCGACATTGCCTATTGCTGCCTCGGCACCACGATCAAGCAAGCCGGTTCGGAAGAAGCATTCCGCGCGGTTGATCTGGACATGGTGGTGGCCTTCGCCAAACGTGCGCGTGAAATGGGCGCGCGGCACCTGATCGTGATCAGCGCGTTGGGCGCTGATCGGAGATCTTCGATGTTCTACAACCGGGTCAAAGGGGAGATGGAATACGCATTGCGCGCGCAGGACTGGCCACAGCTGACCATTTGCCGCCCTTCGCTGCTGCTGGGTGACCGGCTTGAACCACGCCTGGCCGAGCAATTGGCCGGACCGTTGTCCCGTTTGATTCCAGGCAAATATCGCGGCATCGAGGCCTGTCAGCTGGCCCGCGCCATGTGGCGGCTGGCGCTGGAAGAGCAGGACGGGGTTCGAGTGGTTGAGTCGGATGAGTTGCGCAAGTTAGGCAAATGACTCCGTGGTGTGCCGGCGAACGCCTTCGCGGGCAAGCCCGCTCCCACAATGTCCGATGCGTCCCCAGATTATGGGATCACCACCAAAAACCTGTGGGCGCGGGCTTGCCCGCGAGTGCGGCGGATCAGCTGATATCGATGCTGGATGTGCCGGCCCCTACAACCCACCCGTTGCCTGAAAACTCACCCCGATCACCGTCAACACCGACAACGGCAACAACAGCGTATCCAGCAAGGCGCTGGCCGGCAGATCGACGCCGGGATAGCTCGGTGCTGGCGCACCAAAGCGATCCATGGCGCAACAGCCGCCGTTCATGGCATACAAATCCAGTCGAGTCCCCGCATACACCACCGGCGCTCCCGACTTGGCGGCATCCAGCGTGCGCGCCGTGGCGCAGCCCGTCAGTTGCAACGCCAGCACGATCGCCAGCAGCTTATTCATCGCTGGTCAGGTGGTGTTCGCCCCAACGCGGCAGCATGTCTTGCGGAATGTTCAGCAGGTTGAGAATCCGCGCCACAACGAAATCGATCAGGTCATCGATGGTTTGCGGCTGATGATAGAAGCCCGGCGACGCCGGCAGGATCGTCACGCCCATGTTCGACAACTTGAGCATGTGCTCCAGATGAATGCTCGAATACGGGGCTTCGCGCGGCACCAGAATCAGCTGGCGGCGCTCCTTCAACGTGACGTCGGCGGCGCGCTCGATCAGGTTGTTGCAAGCGCCGGTGGCGATCGCCGACAACGTCCCGGTCGAACACGGCACCACCACCATCGCCGCTGGCGCGCCAGAGCCCGAGGCCACCGGCGACATCCAGTCCTCCTTGCCATATACCCGAATCTGCCCGGCGGCCGCGCCGGTGTATTCGGTGAGGAAGGCCTGCATCATCTGGGTTTTCGGCGGCAGCGTAACGTCGGTCTCGGTGGCCATCACCAGCTGCGCCGCCTTGGAGATCAGGAAGTGCACCTCGCGGTCTTCGCGGATCAGGCAATCCAGCAGGCGCAAACCGTATTGGGCGCCCGAAGCGCCGGTCATCGCCAGCGTGATGCGTTCCGGGCCGTTGTTCATCGCAGCGCCTCGGCGAGCTTGCCATGCAGGCCGCCGAAGCCGCCGTTGCTCATGATCACCACGTGGGTGCCGGGTTGCGCCTGACTTTTCACGCGTTCGATGATGCCTTCCAACGAGTCGCTGACAATCGACGGCACCGTGCACAGCGCCGCCGTCGCCCCCAGGTCCCAGCCAAGATTGGCCGGTGCGTACCAGATCACCTGATCGGCATCGACCACGCTTTCCGGCAAACCATCGCGGTGCGCGCCGAGCTTCATCGAGTTGGAACGAGGTTCGATAATGGCGATCAACGGCGCATCGCCGATGCGTTTACGCAGGCCGTCGAGGGTGGTGGCAATGGCCGTCGGGTGGTGGGCGAAGTCATCGTAGATAGTGATTCCACGGACTTCCGCGACTTTTTCCATGCGCCGCTTCACGCTTTTGAACGCGCTCAGCGCGGCGATGCCCATGGACGGCACGACGCCGACATGGCGCGCCGCCGCCAGGGTAGCGAGGGCATTGGCGACGTTGTGCTGGCCGGTCATGCCCCACTCAACCACGCCTTGCGCGACGCCCTCGAACATGACTTCGAATTTCGAACCGTCTTCGCTGAGCAACTTGACCTGCCACTGGCCACCGGCACCGGTGGTTTGCACTGGGGTCCAGCAGCCCATCTCGATCACGCGCTGCAACGCAGGTTCGGTGGTCGGATGGATCACCAGGCCCTCGCTCGGGATCGTTCGCACCAAATGGTGAAATTGCCGCTCGATCGCCGGAAGATCGGGGAAGATGTCGGCGTGATCGTATTCCAGGTTGTTCAAGATCGCCGTACGCGGACGATAGTGGACAAACTTGGAACGCTTGTCGAAGAAGGCGCTGTCATATTCATCAGCTTCGATCACGAAGAACGGCGTTGCGCCCAATCGCGCCGACACCGAGAAATTCTGCGGCACGCCACCGATCAGGAAACCCGGACTCATGCCGGCGTGCTCCAGCACCCAGGCGAGCATGCTGCTGGTGGTGGTTTTGCCATGGGTACCGGCGACGGCCAACACCCAGCGACCTTGCAGCACGTGGTCGGCCAGCCATTGCGGGCCGGAGACGTACGGCAGGCCTTTGTTCAGCACGTACTCGACCGCCGGGTTACCGCGGGACATGGCGTTGCCAATCACCACCAGGTCGGGGGCCGGATCGAGTTGAGCGGGGTCGTAACCCTGGGTCAACTGAATGCCCTGAGCCTCCAGTTGAGTGCTCATCGGTGGATAGACGTTGGCATCGGAGCCGGTCACGTGATGGCCCAGTTCTTTGGCCAGAACCGCCATCGAACCCATGAAAGTGCCGCAGATACCCAGAATATGAATGTGCATAGTCGACCTCGTAAAACATGGCCGCAGGTTAGCGTAGGGAGGGGAAAATCGCACCTTTGTTTCGTTTCGGCCTCGGCACGGTGCCTGCATGCGTTCGGCTTTTCGGCGAGTGTGGCAGTGCGATCACTATCGCCAGCAAGCCGGCCCTACAGATACGGCGTAACTAACGGGCAATGCCGTGTTTACGCAGCTTCCGGTAAAGGGTATTGCGGCTCACACCAAGCTGTTCTGCCGTATGGGTCATGTGCCAGCGCTGCTGCTCCAGCGCATTGAGCAACGCCAGCCGCTCGGCATCTTCCAGCGGATGTTCGGACGGTTCCTCCGCCGCCAACACCGATGCGGGCCGGGCCTGACGAATCATCACCGGCAAATCCTCCAGCCCGATCCGCCCGCCGTCACACAACGCCGCCAGCGTACGCAGCACATTTCGCAACTGCCGCACATTCCCTGGCCAGGAGAACCCCAGCAGCGCCTGCCGTGCCGGCTCATCGATCAACACCGTCTCGCCGCCCGCCTCTTCCGCCAGCAGAAAGTCGAGCAACTGCGATTTATCGCTGCGCTCTCGCAACGCCGGCAAAGCGATTTCCAGGCCGTTGAGCCGGTAATACAAATCCTCGCGGAAGCTACCGCCCTGCACCCGCTCCAGCAAATTACGGTGGGTCGCGCTGATGATCCTCACGTTGACCGATTCCGGTTCACCGCCAATCGGCACCACCTGCCGGTCTTCGAGCACCCTCAACAGGCGGGTCTGCAACGCCAGCGGCATGTCGCCGATTTCGTCGAGGAACAGCGTGCCACCATCGGCCTGTTGCAACTTGCCGCGCATGCCTTCCTTGCGCGCGCCGGTGAAGCTGCCGCCGCGATAACCGAACAGTTCACTCTCGATCAGGCTTTCAGGAATGGCCGCGCAATTGAGCGCGACGAAGGCCTTTTCTGCCCGCTGACTGGCCTGATGCACGGCTTTGGCGAAGGCCTCTTTGCCGGACCCGGTTTCGCCGTTGATCAATAAAGGCACATCGCGCTCGAAAACACGCAGGGCTTTGCGAAAATCCTCCTGCAATCCGGCATCGCCCAGGCAGATGCCCGACAAGCGCGATGGCTCGGCCACCTTCGGACTTGGTGCCACCGGCACCGGAATGCTGCGCGACTGGCCGCGCAACACGGCAAACAGGCTGCGCCCGTCGCGGGTGCGCAGCGGCCAGCTGGCGCTGGCATTCGCACTCGCACGACCAAGCAACTCATCGAGCGAGCAATCGAAAAACGCCTCGACCGGCTCGCCCAGCAATCCGCCACGCCCATGCCCCAACAGGTTGAGCGCACTCTGGTTGGCCGCGCAGATCCGCCCTTCGCCGTCGAACGCCAGCAGCCCTTCACTGAACAGCCCGACGGATTCGGCCTGCAGGTGAAAGCGCAGCAGCCATTGGTTGTCGAAATAACGCAGGAAGTAACAGCTCTCGATCATCTTCGCCGACAGATTGACCAGGGCCATGGTGTGAAACTGACTCTGCCGCGACACGTCGTGCCGCGCGGAGGACACGTCGAGCACCGCCAGCAATTCGCCATGGGGGTCGAACACCGGGCTCGCCGAGCAGGTCAGGCCGGTGTGGCGGCCGCGAAAGTGTTCGTCCTGGTGAATGGTCAGCGCCTGGCGCTCCACCAGACAGGTGCCGATGCCATTGGTGCCTTCGCAGGCTTCGCTCCAGTCGGCACCGAGCCACAGGCCGGCGCGCTCGAAAATCTTGCGCTCGGCGGGTGCGGTGACGCAGTTGAGGATCACGCCGCGTGCATCGGTCAGCAGCACCGCATGACCGGCGCCGGAGAGCTGCTGATGCAGACTGCTCATTTCGCTGCCGGCAATGTGCAGCACTTGCTGCAGGCGTTCGCGGCTTTCGAGGACGCGACCGTGTTCGAGCACCGTCGGCGCCATGGTCAGGGCCGGGTCGAGGTGATAGTCCTCCAGACAACGCAGCCAGGACCGGGCGATCGACGGGTCGCTGCCAGGACCGTGCAGGTGGGATTTACCCTGCGTCACGGTCAGCACTTGCCGGGCATGGCGGCTCAAATGGTTGTCGTGCATTTCTTATTGTTCTCCCCGAGCGGTTTACACCGTCGCTGTTGTGCCGAGCATCCTCCAGCCCAGCCCGCATTGCAATGCTGGCAAGACCGCTCGGTCTCACGCTGTGTCACAACCGGTACAAACTGTCACTGGCGCTGTACCGCAAGCGTCACAGGCACCGCCCGCCGGTCCGACAAAAACCACGCAACGCCTTGATTTGCCTGACCTGCAAGGCAGTGGCCCAACCTTTGCTCTACGCTTATAGCAAGCGCACATGCGCCTCCCTCATAAATACAAAAGCCAAGGAGAAATCACCATGCGTTACGCTCACCCCGGTACTGAAGGCGCTATCGTTTCGTTCAAGAGCAAATACGGTAACTACATCGGCGGCGAGTTCGTCGCGCCTGTCAAAGGTCAGTACTTCACCAACACGTCGCCAGTGAATGGCCAACCGATTGCCGAATTCCCGCGCTCCACGGCCGAAGACATCGACAAGGCCCTGGACGCTGCCCACGCCGCGGCCGATGCCTGGGGCGCCACGTCCGCCCAGGCGCGCTCGCTGGTGCTGCTGAAAATCGCCGACCGCATCGAACAGAACCTGGAACTGCTGGCGATCACCGAATCCTGGGACAACGGCAAGGCCGTCCGCGAAACCCTCAACGCCGACATCCCGCTGGCGGCCGACCACTTCCGCTACTTCGCCGGTTGCATCCGTGCCCAGGAGGGCAGCGCCGCCGAGATCGACGGCAACACCGTGGCTTACCACATTCACGAACCCCTGGGCGTGGTCGGGCAGATCATCCCGTGGAACTTCCCGATTTTGATGGCCGCGTGGAAACTCGCCCCGGCGCTTGCGGCCGGTAACTGCGTGGTGCTCAAGCCTGCCGAGCAAACCCCGCTGGGCATCACCGTGCTGGTCGAACTGATTGGCGACCTGCTGCCACCCGGCGTGCTGAACATCGTTCAGGGCTACGGCAAAGAAGCCGGCGAAGCCCTGGCTACCAGCAAACGTATCGCCAAGATTGCCTTCACCGGCTCGACCCCGGTCGGCTCGCACATCATGAAATGCGCGGCTGAAAACATCATTCCGTCCACCGTGGAGCTGGGTGGCAAGTCGCCAAACATCTTCTTCGAAGACATCATGCAAGCCGAACCGACGTTCATCGAGAAAGCCGCGGAAGGCCTGGTCCTGGCGTTCTTCAACCAGGGCGAAGTCTGCACCTGCCCATCCCGCGCACTGGTGCAGGAATCGATCTACGACGACTTCATGAAGGAGGTCATGAAAAAAGTCCTGTCGATCAAACGTGGCGACCCGCTGGACACCGACACCATGGTCGGCGCCCAGGCGTCCGAGCAGCAATTCGACAAAATCCTTTCGTACCTGGAAATCGCCAAGGGCGAAGGCGCCGAGCTGCTGACCGGCGGCAAGGTGGAAAAACTCGAGGGCAACCTGGCGAGCGGTTATTACATCCAGCCGACCCTGCTCAAGGGCACCAACAAGATGCGCGTGTTCCAGGAAGAAATCTTTGGCCCGGTGGTGAGCATCACCACGTTCAAGGACGAAGCCGAAGCCCTGGCTATCGCCAACGATACCGAGTTCGGCCTCGGCGCCGGCCTCTGGACCCGCGACATTAACCGCGCCTATCGCATGGGTCGCGCCATCAAGGCCGGTCGTGTGTGGACCAACTGCTACCACCTGTACCCGGCGCATGCCGCGTTCGGCGGGTACAAGAAGTCCGGCGTCGGTCGTGAAACCCACAAAATGATGCTCGATCACTATCAGCAGACCAAAAACCTGCTGGTGAGCTACGACATCAATCCGTTGGGCTTCTTCTAAAGGTTTGGGGCGATGCAGTGATGCTGTGTCGCCCTTCAAACCGCTATCGCGAGCAGGCTCGCTCCCACAGGGTTTTATGGCAGGCCTGGATTGCGGGCACGCTCAGAACCCATGTGGGAGCGAGCCTGCTCGCGATAGCGTCCTCCGTCACACAATCGATCTCGCTGGCGCAAGCCTTGCATATCATTGATCACCCAGATGCGTAGAGAACAAGAGGACACCGCCCCATGGCCGTATTCGCCCACTCTGTCGGCGCCCAGACCTATCGCTTCGACAGCCTCAAGGACGTGATGGCCAAAGCCAGTCCGGCGCGTTCCGGAGACTTTCTGGCCGGTGTCGCCGCGCTCAACGATGGCGAGCGGGTCGCCGCGCAGATGGCGTTGGCCGACATTCCCTTGAGCCACTTCCTGCAGGAAGTGCTGATTCCTTATGAGGCCGATGAAGTCACCCGACTGATCATCGACACCCACGATAAACAGGCCTTTGCCGTGGTCAGCCACCTGACCGTTGGCGGTTTCCGCGACTGGCTGCTCAGCGAGGCCGCCGACGAACACAGCCTGCGCGCCCTCGCCCCTGGACTGACGCCAGAAATGGCCGCCGCCGTGTCGAAAATCATGCGCGTGCAAGACCTCGTGTTGGTGGCGCAGAAAATCCGCGTGGTCACGCGGTTCCGCGGCACCCTGGGGCTGCGTGGGCGCATGTCGACGCGCCTGCAACCCAACCATCCCACCGACGAACCGGCCGGCATCGCTGCGAGCATTCTCGACGGTTTGTTGTACGGCAACGGCGACGCGATGATCGGCATCAACCCGGCCACCGACAGCATCGCCTCGATCTGCGCGATGCTGGAGATGCTCGATGCGATCATCCAGCGCTATGAAATTCCTACGCAGGCCTGCGTGCTGACCCACGTCACCACGTCCATCGAAGCGATCAACCGCGGCGTGCCACTGGACCTGGTATTCCAGTCGATCGCCGGCACTGAAGCGGCCAACGCCAGTTTTGGCATCAACCTGAACGTGTTGCAGGAGGGCTACGACGCCGGTCTGAGCCTGAACCGCGGCACGCTCGGGCAAAACCTGATGTATTTCGAAACCGGTCAGGGCAGCGCTCTGTCGGCCAACGCCCACCACGGCCTCGATCAACAGACCTGCGAAACCCGCGCCTACGCCGTGGCGCGCCATTTCAAACCGTTCCTGGTGAACACGGTTGTAGGATTCATCGGCCCCGAGTACCTCTACAACGGCAAACAGATCATCCGCGCCGGCCTCGAAGATCACTTCTGCGGCAAGCTGCTGGGCGTGCCGATGGGCTGCGACATCTGTTACACCAACCATGCCGAAGCCGACCAGGACGACATGGACACCCTGCTGACCCTGCTGGGTGTTGCCGGGATCAACTTCATCATGGGCATCCCCGGCTCGGATGACATCATGCTCAATTACCAGACCACCTCGTTCCACGACGCGCTCTACGCCCGACAAACCATGGGCCTGAAGCCCGCACCGGAGTTCGAACAGTGGCTGGCGAACATGGGCATCCTCACCCAGACAGACGGCAAGATTCATTTTGGTGACCGCTTGCCCGCCGCCTTCCGCCAAGCGATGGGGCAACTGGGATGACCGTCGAGATGGATAAACCGCCCGTTGATTCAGAAAACCCGCTGTTGGAGCTGCGTCGACTGACCCCGGCGCGGATTGCCCTGGGCCGCACCGGCACCAGCCTGCCTACCCGCGCGCAACTGGATTTTCAATACGCCCACGCGCAGGCCCGGGATGCGGTGCATTTGCCCTTCGACCCTGCCAGTCTCGGCGCGCAATTGGCTGAATGCGGTTATGACAGTGTGCTCCTGCATAGCGCCGCAACGAACCGGGACAGTTATTTGCAACGCCCTGATTTGGGGCGAAAGTTGAGCAATGAGTCGGCGCAAATCCTGCGCGATCATGCTTCAGCCCATCCCGGCGGCGTCGATCTGGTGATTGTCGTGGCCGATGGTTTGTCTGCGCTGGCTGTGCACCGTCACACCGCGCCCTTCCTTGCGCGCATGCGCGAGCAGATCGAGGTCGATGGCTGGACGGTTTCGCCAGTAATTCTGGTAGAGCAAGGCCGGGTCGCCGTGAGTGACGAGATCGGCGAGCTGCTAGGCGCCAGGATGGTGGTGATCCTGATCGGTGAACGCCCTGGCCTCAGCTCGCCAGACAGCCTGGGGTTGTACTTCACCTACAACCCCAAGGTCGGCCTGACCGATGCCTACCGCAATTGCATCTCCAATGTGCGGCTGGAAGGCTTGAGTTATGGCATGGCCGCACACCGTTTGTTGTATTTGATGCGCGAAGCCTGTCGGCGGCAGTTGTCGGGGGTCAACCTGAAAGACGAAGCGCAACTTCAGACGCTGGAGTCCCAGGATGGCGCGGACATGAAAGGAAATTTCCTGCTGAGCCCGTCGAATACGTGAACCGTTTCCGCATTGCGTTTCGCCTGCGCTTTCAGGCAGGATCGGGACACGGCTGCCCGAGTGAGAACCGTTCGCCGTCAGAGCACGTGAAGACAGCCACTTGAAGACGAGACCTATCGATGCGGATTATTCAAGCGACCCTCGAACACCTGGACCTGCTGACCCCGTTGTTCGTCAAATATCGCGAGTTTTATGGTTCCCTGCCGTATCCGGACTCCTCCCGGGCGTTCCTCGAGAAACGCCTGCGTCGCAAGGAGTCGGTGATCTACCTGGCGCTGGCCGATGACGACAACAACAGATTGATGGGTTTCTGTCAGTTGTACCCGAGCTTTTCCTCGCTTTCGCTCAAGCGCGTATGGATCCTCAACGACATCTACGTCGCCGAAGACGCCCGCCGTCAGTTGGTGGCGGACAACCTGATGCGTACCGCGAAAAAAATGGCCAAGGAAACCAACGCCGTGCGCATGCGCGTGTCCACCAGCAGCCACAACGAAATCGCGCAGAAAACCTACGAATCCATCGGGTTCAAGGAAGACACCGAGTTCAAGAACTACGTGTTGCCGATCAGCGACGAGCTTTGACTCCCCCTCTGTAGGAGCGAGCTTGCTCGCGATGGTCGTCAACGATGACGCGGGAAGCCTGACGGCCAGCGTTGGTCCTGCGTCCATCGCGAGCAAGCTCGCTCCTACAGAAAAGCAGAACGAACCATCCGTCTCAAGCGACATCCCCCGCTACAAACTCGACGCGCTTTTCACTTTTCAGCCCGTATAATGCCGACCTTTCCGGCTTGTAAGAAAAACTACACTCGTCTGTAGCCTTACGCGAAGTCATCCGCACAGGCCTGCTGAGTCGGGCCGTCATCACAGGTGCCCCCATGGATTTCAACCCGCTCGACCTTATCCTGCATCTCGATGTTTACCTCGATTTGCTGGTGAACAATTACGGGCCATGGATCTACGCCATCCTGTTTCTGGTGATCTTCTGCGAGACCGGACTGGTGGTGATGCCCTTCCTGCCAGGTGACTCCTTGCTGTTCATCGCAGGCGCCGTCGCGGCCGGTGGCGGTATGGACCCGGTGCTGCTGGCCGGCCTGCTGATGCTGGCGGCAATTCTCGGCGACAGCACCAACTACGTCATCGGACGAACGGCGGGCGAAAAGCTGTTCAGCAATCCGAACTCGAAAATCTTCCGTCGCGATTACCTGCAGCAAACCCACGACTTCTACGACAAGCACGGTGGCAAAACCGTGACCCTGGCGCGTTTTCTGCCGATCATTCGCACCTTCGCGCCGTTCGTGGCCGGTGTGGCGAAAATGCCCTATCCGCGGTTCTTCTTTTTCAGCGTGCTCGGTACCCTTCTCTGGGTCGGCGGCCTGGTGACGCTTGGTTACTTCTTCGGCAATGTGCCGTTCATCAAGAAAAACCTGTCGCTGCTGGTGGTGGGCATCATCCTGCTGTCGCTGGTGCCGATGATCATTGGTGTGGTCCGCAGCCGCTTCGGCGGCAATGCGTCCAAAGCCGAACCGCGCTGACCGATGTGGTCGCTCAGCGCCTGGCGTCGCCGGCGCATCCTCGCCAGGCACCCGATCGCCGACGACCTGTGGCAGCGGGTGCGCCATCATCTGAGTTTTCTTGACGGCATCAGCGCGGCTGAAGACCAGTGGTTGCGCGAAGCCAGCGTGCTGTTCCTCGAAGACAAACACCTGACCGCCCTGCCCGGCGTCGAGCTCCATCAAGAGCAGCGCCTGCTGCTCGCCGCCCAGGCGCAACTGCCCCTGCTGAATCTGGGCGACCTGAACTGGTATCAGGGTTTTCACGAAATCGTCCTCTACCCCGACGACTTCCTAAGTCCACAGCGCCATCGCGACGCAAGTGGCGTCGAGCACGAATGGGACGGCGAACACAGCGGTGAAGCCTGGCAGCAAGGCCCGGTCATTCTCGCCTGGCCCGGCGTGATGGCCAGCGGCGGCTGGGAAGGCTATAACCTGGTCATCCACGAACTCGCGCACAAACTCGACATGCTCAACGGCGACGCCAACGGCCTGCCACCGCTGCACGCCGACATGCGCGTCAGCGACTGGGCCAGCGTCATGCAGGAAGCCTACGACGACCTCGACGGGCAACTGGAACGCAACCCGGATGCCGAAACGGCCATCGACCCCTACGCGGCGGAAAACCCCGCCGAGTTCTTTGCCGTGACCAGCGAATACTTCTTCAGCGCCCCGGATTTGCTACACGAGGCCTATCCTCGGGTCTATGAGCAACTAAAGCTGTTTTATCGCCAGGACCCGCTGGCCCGGCTGCGGCAACTTCTGGCCGAAGACCCGGTCTATCAGGCACGCGACTAAGGTCTACAGGACCTCTGGCAGATAGCAACGGTGGCGGAATATGCCTATAATCGCCGCCACTTTTTGGTCAATCCGGCCAAGTGTTTTTGGTCAACTAACGGGGGCACCGCCCAATGAGCTACAGCAAGATTCCGGCTGGCAAAGACCTGCCGAACGACATCTACGTCGCGATCGAGATTCCGGCCAACCACGCGCCGATCAAATACGAAATCGACAAAGACAGCGATTGCCTGTTCGTTGACCGTTTCATGGCCACCCCGATGTTCTACCCGGCCAACTACGGTTACATCCCGAACACCTTGGCTGACGACGGTGACCCCCTCGACGTGCTGGTGGTGACCCCTTACCCGGTTGCTCCAGGTTCGGTCATCCGGGCTCGTCCGGTCGGCATCCTGAACATGACCGACGACGGCGGCGGCGATGCCAAAGTCATCGCAGTCCCACACGACAAGCTGTCCCAGCTGTACGTCGACGTGAAGGAATACACCGACCTGCCAGCCCTGCTGATTCAGCAGATCGAGCACTTCTTCGCGAACTACAAAGATCTCGAAAAAGGCAAATGGGTGAAAATCGAAGGCTGGGCCGGTGCAGACGCCGCCCGCGAAGCGATCACCAAGTCGGTTGCTGCCTATAAAGGCTGATCGCCGCTTCGCACGAACGGCTTTAACAAAAAACCCCGGTTGATCCGGGTTTTTTTGTGGGCGATGAAAAGGCGACTTAAACGCAGCGTTTAGCAACCGATCATGACCGTGTTTCATTGTTTAATTTTTACCAAAGACGTCTTACACGAAGATGCAAAATTCACTCGAAATTTGAACGTTTCGTTGAATCAAAGCCTTATGCCGCGCCGTTAGACTCGTGTTTATGAAAAAGAACAAATCCTGCGGTGCACGCTTCAAAATGCTTCTGGAAGAGCTCCATATCACGACCACTGATTTCGCCGAGCTTTTGAACATCAACAAAGCCCAAAACGTCCATAACTGGTACACCCGCGGAGTGCCCGACTACCGCATGGAGGATATTGCCAGGAGACTGTCGGTGAACAGCGAATGGCTGAAAACCGGCGAAGGGCCAAAAGACGCCAGCGATTTGCGCGTGCTCGACGCCTCGGGGAACGCGTTCGATGCCCAGTCGATCCGCGGCATCTATCGGGTCATCGAGCCGATCGACGTCGAGCTACCGTTTTACAAAGAAACGGCAGTGACGCCGGGCTCCGACAAAACCCATGTCATCAAGGACCCCAGCGAATCGATCCGCCTGCCTCGCAGCGACCTCGACTCCCTGGAAATCAATCACGCCGACGCCATCTGCGCCCGCATGGTTGGCAACAGCATGGCCGAAAAAATCGAAGACGGTTCCATCGTCGCCATCGACCGCGGACTCACGCAAATCGTCGACGGCGAGATCTACGCTATCGAGCACGAAGGCATGCTGCGGATCAAATACCTGAGCCGGGTGCCGGGCAACGCCATTCGCATGCGCAGCCACAACAGCGGCGAATACCCCGACGAGATTTTCAGGTCCGCGCAGATCGAAGAACAAAATATCAGGGTGCTGGGATGGGTGTTCTGGTGGTCGACCCTGAACAAACGCAGACCGCCAGTGCCGTTTTTGTAACACCGCATTGTTTTCGTACGGATAGGCTCACTTCCACCGGCGTCACACGATCCCTGTGGGAGCGGGCCTGCCCGCGAAGGCGGCAGAACATTCACCTCAAGTTCCGGATCAGCCCCCCCCATCCAAGGCAACTGACAGCTCTACTCCGCACATCAAGCTGGGAATTCCCCAAAAAAATCAGTATGCTGCGCCCCACATTTGCGACCGACCCGCCCCGCGGCCCGGATCGCACCGACCAGGCAGATGACTTTCTCGCCGAGTCCCACAGCCGGACGCAAGATCCGGGTGTACGTTTTGAAGGCTGGCGCGGTTTACCAAAAATGAACCAAGCCCGTCCCCGAGAAGCCGGCCACAAGCCGGCTTTTTAATGCCTGCCGAAAATACCCCAATGATATGAACTGCGGCGGCCCTTCTGGCTGACATCATCTCTGAACACCACGATTGACCTGCCGGTCAAAAGTGGAAGCCAGGCATCAATCCATGGGATGCCTGGCACTCGACGGTTTCTGTCAGAACCACTTGCTGAAAAATGAGCTGATAAACTTTTTAGCGGTACTCGCCAGCACCGACACCGTTTCTTCTTTTACAAAATCCCAGGCTTTACCCGCGTAATCCTTAATGGTTTCAAAAATCCCGCGCTCGGCCTCTTCGTAAGATTTTTCGCTGCGATTCTCTTCTCGGGTTTCCCGCAGTACCGAATACTTTTTCTCGTTGGGCAGCACGGCGACGATCTTGTCTACGAGCGCAACGAGGTTGTACGAATCTTGAGCGGATACGACCTCAATAGTGTTGGGCGAAACATCAAACTCTCTGGCGACCTCCATGATCTTGCGCTCGATATTGAGCTTTTGTTTGTCCCCTGGGCGGTTATGGGCAACATCCCAATCACGCAGTGGTTCAACCTTGTCCACCTGAGTCAGCACGAACACCACCGGGCATTGCTTCAAATTCGGTTTCAGAATTTCGTTATAGGCCGTCATCGCCACTGAATAAGCACGATCGTCGGCTTTGATGGCCCATAGCACGAGGTCCAGTTCGGGAAGGATGCTCTGGTAGAGCGCGAAGTATTCTTTGTCCCGTTCTGGCGTTTCACCTACCCCGGGCACGTCAACCAGCATCAAGCCGCCTGTGCCTGCATCACCCTGAATGAATATTTCCTGCGGACGGCGAGTGCAGGCCGCAACGTCGCTGACTGCGGCCGCATCCTTACCGAACAACGCGTTACACAGACTCGACTTTCCTACTCCGGTCACACCAAAGATGGCGACCCTGGGTGTATAACCGCGCATTTCGGTGATCTTTGCCCGGATTTTGCCCTTGAGCTCATCGTAGTTTCCGGTGTTAGTGTCAGTCATTTTCACTTCCTTGATGGTTTATGGTTCAAACTCAACGAGACGCTTGAACGGGTTCGTAGAGCATTGAAAGAATGTGATACCGCAGTTGCTCTACTTGATAGGACTCCGTAACCGACACAGACACAATCCGCTCTTCGGCGACGTTGAAAGCTGAGGCGACTTCACTCCGCTTTTTCTCGATGTTCTCCATCTGCCGTATACCCGGCGTACTACCCAGACTATTCCAATGTCGTACGGGCTCGACCTTTTCGACCTGGGTCAAAACGAAGAGAACCGGGCATCTGGAGGACTTCAACAGCGTTCGATAGGCATTCATCCCGATGGTGTAGGCGCGGTCATCCGCCTTGATCGCCCACACCACCAGATCCAGCTGAGGGATCAGCTGTTTGTATAGTTCAAGGTATTCGGCGTCTCTCGCGGGCGTCTCACCCAAACCGGGTACATCCACCAACGTGAACGCCCGCAGTTTTCCCCCAAACGGATAGGAGACCACTGGGATGTCTTGTGTTTTACGCGTGCACGCGGCCACTGCGCTCACGGCCGCGAGGTCTTGTCCTGCCAGCGCATTACACAGGCTCGACTTCCCGACACCCGTGACCCCAAAAACGCCAACACGCAAAGCATCCCCGTGAGTTGGTTCGACGAACTCCAACTGCTCAAGTAACTGCCGAGTCGCACGCGCCGATTCCAAAATGGAAGCGATTGCGGCGCTGCTACCGTGGATGTAACTGGAGAGCGCTGTTCCAAAAATCCGGTTCTGATCCATCAAACTACTGTGCTCCCGCCCTGGTAAAAAACGACACGCCCTGCCCGCAGCACCGCTCACTCGCCGTCAGCGAGTTCCAGATACTTGCTCGATGCGAAGTCCCAAGGCAACGCCGGTTGAGAGCGATGCAACCGATGACTGTCGTTCTCGAACACATAGGTTTTCAGCTCTTGGAACCAGCGGTTGCCACTCGACATTTCAAATGTGACGACGAAGAAAATCAGCGGACGTCCAGCGGATCGCCATAGGTTGGCCGCCTTTTCAATCGTGGAGGGAAGACTCTTTTCGGCGCTGTAGGAGATAAAGGTGGAGAACGCCGCGAGCTCATGATTGCGCAACAATTTTTCGATCTCGCCCACCGCGTCCTTGTGCGCCTCGATCCATTCCCACTCCACGTTAGACAGAATGTTGCCGTCCGGAAACTTCAGAACTGCATCGGTACGTCCGCCCTGTTCGAACCCCGCCCGAGCCCCCAATAGTTTTGCGCATTTCTTGATGGTGTGACCGATATGAATGGTCCAGTCCGCCGGGTTGGTGTAACCGCCTTCCACCACAGGAAAGTCTTCGTACCAGAGGCAATTGAACAGCGTGATGAAGTCCCGCTCTATACGCTTCATTCTCATTCCTTTTGCTTTAATTTCGCTGTCGTCATTTTGAGAGCGACGTAACCAGGGGCCAGTCAACGGCGCCTATTTTGATTTGAGAGATAGATCGGCATGCCGCGTTGGCGTCTTTCCAAACTCGGCGTGATCGGTTGTCGGGCAACGCAGCTCAGTGCGCAGGAGGCAAAGTTACTCATATCAACGTCCTTGAAAATATGGCGGTAACGTCTAACGGTCGGTCAGATACGGAGTGAATCCGGCGAATAGAATACAAAGTGCCAGCATCTCGCGCATCTCTAAATGGCCTTCTGCGCAAGGGTGAAGCTGCGTACCAAGATGCACAGGCGCGAATTGGGCAGTAGTTTGCAGACTGAGTAGACTCTTGCAGCACATGGCAGATCTGAGACACAAGGGCTTACGCTTTCACTGTGCCAGCATTTGCTAGTGGAACCATCCTGAGCGACCGCTCATTTATACTCGCCTGCCGATCGGCCAAAACATCATTAGCACAGGGATGCGCCATGTCTGTTCCAACCTACGATCAGTTCATCGAACCCATCATGCGTTTTCTCGCAACGAAACCGGAAGGTGCCCACGCCCGCGACGCCCATGAGGCAGCGGCGAAAATACTGCAGCTGACCGTAGAGCAACGTGATGAGTTGATCGCCAGTGGTCAGGCAACCTATAAAAACCGGGCTGGCTGGGCGCACGACCGACTCAAGAGAGCCGGTTTGTCCCGCAGCGCAAAACGCGGTTATTGGAAACTGACAGAATCGGGAGTGGACTATGTCAAGGAACATCCCGCGCCCCTGTCGTCCAGTGAAGTCGAGCACATAGCCATTGGCTACATGAATGTGAAGCTGAAGGTTGCACCCGACGCGGCCCCACTTGATGACGAAACACTCGTTGAACCTGACGTCACCTCCGCCACCGCAAGCCCGGACGATAGACTTGAACAAGCGCTTCAGGAGTTACGCGACGCTACGGCGGCCGACCTCCTGGATAACTTGCTCCAGGTCAGCCCCAACCGCTTCGAAGTGATCGTGCTGGATGTACTTCATCGCTTGGGATACGGGGCGAGCCGGAACGATCTTCAACGCGTCGGAGGCTCTGGCGACGCGGGCATCGACGGCATCATTTCGCTCGATAAGCTGGGATTGGAAAAGGTTTACGTTCAGGCAAAGCGCTGGCAAAACACGGTGGGCCGTCCTGAGCTACAGGCGTTCTACGGTGCTCTCGCCGGGCAAAAGGCCAAACGAGGAGTGTTCATCACAACCTCTGGCTTTACCGCACATGCGATCGACTTTGCAAAATCAGTGGAAGGCATCGTGCTGGTGGATGGCATGCGACTGGTGCATCTGATGATGGATCATGAAGTCGGCGTTACATCACGCTTGTTGCGTTTGCCAGCGCTGGATCGTGATTACTTCGATGAAGAGTGAAAGACCGTTTATGGGTCAAGCCACTTCCCATGCCACGCTTGTAGCTTAAGGTGATGACGAACTTGAATCACGAGGTACGCTCGACCTGGAAGGTCGCGGTTAATGCGCAGAAGTGATAGGGCTTAAGCGAATTTAGATAGTTGTGCAGGTCAGGGAGACCACGATGCCAGACGTCAGAAATATCAAGGAACAAAAGCTTCTATACCACCTCACTTCGGTCGAAAACCTCGATGGCATTTTTCAGGGAGGCCTAAAGCCTCGCGCTGAACTCACCGACTTTAAAGATGTAGCTGACGGTGAGATTCTGAAAAAGCGTAAAGCCCTTGAGCTTGACAGCTATGTGCCTTTTCACTGGTTCGCTGCAAATCCATTTGACGGAAGTGTGCAACGTAACAACCCAGATGTGACATTCGTCCTGATCTCCGTTTACAGATCTATTGCGAAACAAAACGGATGGAAAGTCATTCCTCGCCACCCTCTGGCAAACGACTCAATCCAGTTACTCTATTATGACGAGGGTTTCGAAGCCATTGAGTGGGAGGTCATGAACAGCCGGGAGTACCACGACGCGCAGTGCAAAAGCATCTGCATGGCGGAATGCTTGGCGCCTGGTGTTGTAAAACCAAATGCCTTCTTCAAGATCTTCACGCCTAACGAGGAGGTCGAAGCACTCTGCGTGGCTAAAATGCGCGAGGCCGGTGTTAATGTACTCACCGGCGCAAATCAGAGAATGTTTTATCAATGAACTACACCAGTCTGAATCCAGAGAAGGCTCTGATTTGGCGGATCGTCCACCGCGATAACCTGCCTTGGATTCTGGACAATGGGCTACATTGCGCCAGCTCCGAAGCACAGACATCGCAATACGTGAATATTGGCAACGCTGACTTGATCGACAAGCGCCGTAATCGCTGTGTTCCTATTTCCCCAGCGGGCGTATTGGCCGACTACGTTTCCTTCTACTTCACACCCTTCTCTGTGATGATGAAAAACATTCACTCCGGGTGGAGCGTTCAGCAGCGCAGCAATGACGAGATCGTGATTCTGGTCTCCAGCCTGTACCGTGTCGAACAGCTTGGCTTACCGTTTGTCTTCACGAACGCACATGCCTACCCGGATTGGACAGACTATTACAGCGATCTGGCGAATCTCGGCGAGATCGATTGGTCTATCCTTCAACGACGCGACTTCATACGTGATCCTGATGACCCTCGAAAGATGGAGCGTTATCAGGCCGAGGCGCTGATTCACGATCACCTACCGATTACAGGACTCCTTGGCATCATGTGCTACAACGATGCAATGAAAGAACGCATAGAGCAGGACGTGGCCGCCAGAGGCCTGACGTTGTCCGTTCATGCGCGTCCGGGATGGTATTTCCAATGATCAGATTTACCCAAGGCAACCTTCTGGAAGCCAATACCGAAGCCCTCGTCAACACGGTGAATACCGTGGGCGTGATGGGCAAAGGTATCGCGTTGATGTTCAAAGAGCGTTTCGCGGAGAACTACCGTCTGTATTCGGCGGCCTGCAAGGCTGGCGAGGTGGAGACAGGCAAGGTTCACATAACGGCAGTCAACGAGCTGGAGGGTCCTCGCTGGATCGTAAACTTTCCTACCAAACGTCACTGGCGATCACCGTCGCAGATGGCTTGGATTACCGAAGGTTTACACGATCTGCGTCGCTTCCTGATGGAAAACAACGTGAAGTCCGTGGCGGTTCCACCACTAGGGGCCGGTAACGGTGGTTTGAAATGGCCTGAGGTTCGCGAACAGATTGTTGATGTCTTGAGTGATCTGGATGTCGATGTATTGGTATTCGAACCCTCCAACCAATATCTGAACGTCGCCAAACGTAGCGGCGTGGAAAAGCTCACGCCAGCTCGCGCACTCATTGCCGAACTGGTTCGCCGCTACTGGGTTTTAGGCATGGAATGCAGCCTGCTTGAGATTCAGAAGCTGGCCTGGTTCCTGGAGCGTGCTATAGAGAAGCTACCGGACACTGAAAACCCGTTGAACCTTAAGTTCGTTGCTCATAAATACGGACCGTACGCCAATCGGCTGGAGCATCTGCTCAATAACCTGGATGGCAGCTATCTGCATTGCGACAAGCGTATTAGCGATGCGGGTATCAGTGATGTGATCTGGTTTGACCAGGAGCGCAAAGCCTTTTTGCAAACCTATCTAAAATCAGAGGCCAAAGAGTATTCCGAAGCCTTGGAGCGCACTGCCGAATTGATCGATGGCTTTGAGTCGCCATTCGGCATGGAGTTATTGGCGACAGTCGATTGGCTGCTGAGTCAGGAGAAGGTATCTCCGACTGTTCCTGCTGTGCGCGAAGCTTTGAAGCATTGGGAGGGCGGAGCCGGTGCCGCCGCCCGTAAGGGCAGGCTGTTTGACGACTCGGCGCTTGATATCGCTCTCAAACGCCTGACATCCAGTAGTTTCAGGCCTGAAATGGCTGCCTGTTAAATTCACCTGTTTCCGAATGATTTGCCCAACAGCCTGTCGGACAAATCACTCCCTCACGGATAACTAAACCCCTTAACCAACGTCAACTCCCCCACCGCCCGCATCGGCACTAGGAACGTCTCCATCTTCTCGTTCGGCGTCCCCTCCTCCGTGATTACCGTCACCTGCGCCGTGGTCAACGGCTGCACCGCATCCTCCTGCCCTTCATCATCGCCGCGATACCCACCGCCGAAATAGTTCACGTACACCAGGTACTGCCCCTTGATCGGCGCGGGCATGGCGAAGATTTCCGGGCCGTAGCCGGTGGTCACGTCCACGTCCAGCGCCGCGCCATTGGGGGCGACGCGGTCGCCGTACCAGATGTGTGCGCCGTCGGGGGTGATGAGGTGGAGGTCCAGGTCGGTGCCGTCGCTGTCCCAGGACAGCAATACCCGCAGCTTGGCGGGGGTGGCTCCGCCGCTGGCATTCAAAAACTGCGTGCGATGGCGTTGCTGGCCGTCGGGGCTGCGGACTTCGACGCTGTTGCTGCCATTGGGAAACGAGAACGGTCGGTCGAAGCGGCCGGCGGGATCGATTTTCAGCGGCATGCTGACGCCGTTGACGATCAACCGGCCCGGTTCAGCGGATTTGGGTGTGGCTTTGATCTGGCCGGAAATGCGCGCGGTGTTGGCCTGGCCTGCCGGGGTATTCACCGACGAAGCCGGGTAGTTGACGGTCTGGCGGAAATTTTCGCCTTCGCCCTCGACCGCGCCGGTTCGCCAGCCGCCGACGGGGGTGTCGAGTTTGACGGCGCTGTCAGCGGCATAAACCGGCACCGCGCAAACGGAACAAAGGAACAGGAGGACCTGTGGATAACGGAGTTTCATGGCCTATTCCAGCAAGAGGTGGCGGGCGAGCCCTTCGATGTAGGTTTCATCCTGGCCGTTCGGATGGGCTTCGAAGGCCAGGTGCAGGTATTCGTGGGTCAGGTCGAGGCGGTCTTGCAGCGACTGCACGCCGCGCACGTAAATGCGCTGGCGTTCGCGGTCGACGTAGGGGCGACCGAAAGCCAGTCGGCAGACGGCGAAGGTACTGACGTCGTTGTAGCCGGCTTCGCTTTCGAGGCGTTGGCGCCAGCCGCGGCGTTGGGTTTGCAACCACTCTTGCGCGGCGGGAAGGGTTTCGCAGGAGGCGACGGGGTTGTCCCAACGGCTGAGGCTGGCACGCGGATAGGCATGCAGCAGGATCGCGTCGTAGCGTTGGCCGGCGTTGGCTTGTTCAACGGCTTGCTGCCAGGAGAGTCTGTCCGGGCCGGGTTGGTCGGAGTGATAGGTGACGGTGCTGCCGGCCAGGACCAGGTCGCTGGTCCACGCGGCGATGTGGCGTGACTCGACGGTGGCCGGGCGCGGGGCGACGCGTTGGCGGCTGCTGCTGTCGTCGATGCTCAGGCAATCGCCGTTGCGGCTGGCGTTTTGCAGCAGGTAGGTTCTGATCGCGACGGCCAGCGCTTTAGCGGCCTCGATGGGTTCGGGTTTGGCTTCCCGTTGCAGGACGCGGGCGACGTACTCTTCGCGGTCCAGGCGGGCGACGAGCTTGTCATTGAGCAGAAACACTTCGCCGTCGCTGTGAATATCGAGTTGGTTGCCGCTGACGAATTCGACGCGATAGTCGCCCTGCAAAGGTCCGGAAGGAACCACCCGATCCCCCGCCATCACGCGCCCGATGGGATAGCGCGAAAACAACCCCACCTCAACGCAACGCCCAGTATCCAGTGGCCACTCCACCGGCACCACCGACGCCAACGCGCCAGCGTAATGACGCAAAACCATCTGACTGGTGCCGCGTCCACCGGCCCAGATCGGCGTGCCCTCCACCGTCCAGCCGGCGAATCCGCCCTGGCGCGACGACGGATCCTGATCGCCCAACCAGCTCCAGGTTTTCACCCGCAAGCGGCCGCCGAGTTCACCGACGACATTGCCGTCAGCCGCGTTCAACACCACATCGAGCAACACGCGGCGCGCCTGATTTTGCGCTGGCATTTCCGCTAGCACCTTCAATAACTCCGCCACCGAAACCCGCGTCGAAGGTTGCAACGAAGGCAAATCCAGCAACCACTCCGGCGCCTGCCGTGCCTGCCAGTACGTGCGCCACTCCGCGCCGGTAATACCCAGCCGCGCCGGTTCGAAGTACAGACCGCAGGACTTCACCAACGCCTGATCACGCTCGATCTTGCCGCCCACGGTGCAGCAATAAACCTCTTCCTTCGACTGCCCGCGACACTCATACGCAGGTTCTCGCGCACCGGTATCCACCAGCCAACCGTAGACAAACAACTTCCACAAACTGCCCAACGGCGTCTGCAAATCAGCCGGCAGCGGCTCGCGGGAAATCACCTGAGTCCGGCTCAGCGACAGCAGCTCACCCTTGAGGCCCAGTCGCAGCGGCTCGTCCTGCGCTGTCGCCAGCGCAGGGATCAAACACAGCCACCACCAGAGCCAACGCCGGGGCATGTCAGTTGACCGTGACCTGGCCAAGCGCCGGTTTCTGTTCCTGGGCCTGATGCTGCGGCGCGTAGACCTGGGTGAAACGCACCGGCGGCAGATTGAACTGGCCTTTTTGCGAAAAGCGCACCAGGTGACGCACGCGCAGTTCGCCGCTCAAGGCATCCACCGGAATCGCGTAGGCCATCTGACCCGGCTCGAAACGCGCCTTTTCCAGCGCCGTCGGCTCAGTGCCGGCCTTGCCCAGCAACTTGATGCCCCAGGTGGTGCGCTCGACATCGGCGCCCGGTGGCAGCGGCACCTCGATCATGCCGTAACGCAGTGGTTTCATGGCTTTGCTGGTGATGATCACCTCGTCCAGGTACAGGCTGTCGCTGGACAACGGCTGGGTGCCGACCGCTTCCAGTTTGAAGGTGAAGGCTTCGTCACCCGGCACCAGACGCGACAGCCGACGGGTAATGGTCACCGCCATCGGATCAACCGGCGGTTGCCGGGTCTGAAAGCTCAACGCCGCGCGCAATGGACGCTCTTGCACGCCGGCCAACGACAGCACTGCCGGCACGGGCGCAGCACCCTGCCACGTCCAGTACATCTCGCCGGTTTCGCCGTACTGTTTCTTCCAGCCTTCACCCGGCGCCAGGGCGATAGTCGGCGAAGCCTGCTCAATGCTGCGCTGCAACCAGGTCAACGCCAACGCGCGTTCCAGGGTCGATTGCTGTGGCAGCAGACGCTGCAACAACGCTTGCGCGTGTGCCTGATCGAAGGCTTGCAATGACAGGTTCAAGGCTTCGGCGAACGGCTGAGAGCTGACCGCCAAACGCTGTTGCGCATCCGCCAATTGACGATTGAACGCATCGGGCAGGTTCACCTTGGACTGACGCGCCAGCGAGGCCGTCAACGTACGTGCCGCCGCCAACCCCAGCGCCGACTCCGGATCGCTCATGACCAGACTGTCTTCACCGTCCTCCATCAGGTTCGCGGCATTGCCCTCGCCGGCTTTCGCCAGGTCGTCCATCAAACCGCCGAGCAAGGTGTTCACCGGCAACTGCATCTGCTTGGCGAACGACAGGATCAACGCGCGCTGCAACAGCGGCGTGTTTTTCGCCTGCTTCGAATAGACCTCCAGCACCCGCTGCCAATGCTCCGGCGGCAGGCTCAGTTCCAGCGCTTTGCTGGCGTACCAGTCGGCGTAGTAGGCGTAGGCCGTGAGGAACGCATCCGGTTCACCGTCCATGCCCCACCAGGTGAAGCTCGCCGACGGCCCGGCCATTTGCACCAGACGCAGACGGCTGTTTTGCATGATCAGGCGCAAGCGATCGCGGATCTGCGGGTTCGACGCCAAGGTCGGATAGGCGATGCTCAACGGCAGCAAACGACTGGCCGTCTGCTCGACGCCACCGTACGGATAGCTCAGCAGATCATCGAGGGCCGCGCGGAACAGCGCTTGCGGACTGTCGTCCAGGCGCAGGCGAATGTCCGTGGCATCGGCCGGCAAGGTCAGCGGCGTATCGCCGCTGACCACGTCCAGGCTCTGGCTTTGTGTGACCTGCCAGCCGTCACCGGACGCGGTCAGGCGCACGGCCAGCGCATCGGCGGTTTTGCCGTCCTGCACCAGTTCGGCAGTCCATTCGCCGGAGGCCAGCGCGAACGCCGGCAGCGTGATGTAGTTGATGCCGTTGTTCAGCGTGACCGGCACACGTTGCTCGGTGCCGGCGTAATGCATCACCAGCTCGGCCTTGACCGGTTGCTCGGCCTGGCTGAAGGCGAACACCCCGAGATCCGGTTTGTCGCCGGCACGGAATCTGGTCGGCCCGCTCCACTTCAGGTACAGCGGTTTTTCCGAGCGTACAAATTGTTTCTTCTGCCCGACCTGACCGTCATCGGCGATGGCCCGGGCGGTGATGCGCCAGCGGGTCAGCGAGTCCGGCATCTTGAAGGTGAAACGGGTTTTGCCGTTGGCGTCGGTGATCAATTCCGGTTGCCAGGCAGCGGTGTCGACGTCTTCACGACGGGGCCGCTCCAGCACTTTCACGCCACGCTCGCTACGGTTGGCTTTGCCCGGTGCGCCGGGGCTGCCCGGCAACGCCACGTCGTAGCTGATGAATGAAAGACTGGCGCTGGTGCGCACATTGTTGCGGCGCGGGTGATAGAAAAACTGATCGATGGTCGGCGCCACTTCCGGTTGCAGCGCGTAGACCATTTCATCCACCACGCTGACCGTCAGGTGCGCCGGAACCGGCTTGCCGGCGAACTGGGTGGTGAGGTCTACCGACACCGTGTCACCGGGCTGATACGCCTCTTTATCGGTGACGATGGCCACGTCGATTTGCGGCGCGATCACCTTGATCCCGGCGTTCTGGAAACTGTACTGACCGCCCTTGGTGTAGAGCACGGAGAAGGTCAGGTTCGGCGCGAAGTTGTCTTTCACCGGGATGCGCGCGCGGTATTGGGTCTCGCTGAGTTTTTCCATCTTCAGCCAGTCGCCGCCCTTGGACATCAGCGCAGTGGCCTCGACCTTGTCGCGCTCCAGCGACAGCAACGCATCGCTCACCGGCTCGGGGAAGGTGATCAGCGCCAAGGCTTCGTCGCCGGCCTTGTATTCGGCTTTGTCGAGGACGATTTCAACGGTGCCGGGCACGGCTTTGACGCCATCGCCGGTGACCGAATGCCCGGTCGCGCCGACCACGCGGCCATGCTCATCCTTCAGCGTCAGGTTGTAGGTGCCTGGTCGCTCGAAGGCCACCGTGAAACCTTTGTCGCTGGCGGCAAGTTTGCCTTCGCCACTGGTCTGGTCCTCCAGACGTACCCAGCTGTAGCTGCTCGGCGTGACCGCTTTGTTTTGCTCGCCGCCGCCCTCATTCAGGAAGCTGAACACCACTTTGTCGCCCACCGCACTGAAACGCTGCGGCGCGCTCAAGCGGAAGCTCGCGGCGCCACGGTCGATGAGGATTTCCTTGGTGGTCTTGACCCGATACGCCGCGCCGTCGCTGGCAAACACCGTGAGCATGTAACGGCTCGGTTTATCGGCGGCGGGCAGGTCGAGGGTCGCGTTGCCTTTCGAGTCAGTGGTCAGTTCGGTGCTGGTCAGCTCCACCGGGAATTGCCCGAGGTATTGCAGCTCGTTATCGACCATCGACAGTTGCTGGGCACGCAGGCTCAGGCTCAACTTGGCGTTCGCGACTGGCTTGCCGTCGGGGTACAACAGCACCAGGCTGCCTTTCACCGACTCGCCAGTGCGGTAATCCTGCTTCGCGAGGTTCAGCGAGATTTCGAAATGCGGCTTGATGTATTCGGCCACGCGGAAGGCGCTGCTGTAAGCCTGATCCTTGTAGCTGAAACGCAGTTCATAACCACCCGCCACCGCATTGTCCGGCAACTGGAAACGGCCCTGAGTGCCGGACTTGGAGTCGAGTTTCAGCGCCAGCGATTGCAGCGCGGTACCCGTGGCATCGAGCACCGTGACGTTCACATCCGCCGCCGTCGGCAACACCGAATCCCGGGCATTCTTGAACTCGCGACCGACGATCTTCAGCGACACCCAATCCCCCGGCCGATACAGCGGCCGGTCGGTGAACCCGTAGAGTTTGGTGTCGTAGATTTCGCTGTCGTAGTAGAAGTTCTCGGAGACGAACACCCCGCCCTCTTCGTCCTCGCCAATCACGAACGAACGCTCCGGGCTGACGTGTTTCAGGCGTAGCAAACCATCGGCATCGGTGGCGCCGCTGCTCATCACGCCGAGGCCATCGGTCCACAGCACATTCACCTTCGGCACGGAACTGCCTTCGTGTTTGCGCGCGGCCCACACCAGCAATTCATCACCGGCAATCTTGCTCACCGCCACGGTGTTGGAGACGAACACCATGGTGGTCGCGCGGTATTTGCCGATCAGCGCTTCCACCAAATACAGGCCCGGTTTCAGGTGCCCCAACGGAATGTAAACGTTGCCCGGCGCGACGCTGACAAATTCACTGGAGGAACCGGCCAGGTTCACGCCTTCCGGTGGCTGGATCGGTTTCGCTTCCCACAGCGGATAACGGAACTGGCTGACAACCGGCAGACCCGGTATCAGTGCGAATTGTGGCCGAGCGTCGTAAGGCGTCGGCGCGGCAATCGCGCTGCCCATCTTCAGTTCCGGCACTTCCTCGGTGACTTGCTTACGGGATTCGTAGGAAAACGCCCGCTGCATCACGCGACGGGATTTGCGGTACCAGTTGTCCCACAGGTACGCGAGGGTGTTCGACAAGCCTTCGCCCTTGAACTGACCGTCGCTGACCACCCGGTGCAGGTTTTTCTGACGCTTGAGGAAATCCAGCGGCTTGTCGATGCGGTACACGCGAATGTCGGCGCCGCCGTAAGGTTCCATGCGGAAACGGCGATAGTCGCGACCCGGCGCTTCAAGACGCACCATCGCCTGTTCGTCACTGGCGAAACTGCTGTCGGCCAGCAGGAAGAAGCTTTCACCGGCCATCGGCGTGTAGCCGCTTGGCTCGACGGTGTCTTCGGCGTTGACCGCCGATAACGGCAGCACCCACAGCAACAATAGAGGCAGAAAACGCAACATGCGGGCACCGGTCATTGGGAGAGAAAGTTCAGTCGATAGACGCCGATGAAGTTGGGGTTGGCTGCGTCGGGTATCCATCGGGTGTCCTTCCATGTCATGAGTTGCTGCAGGCTCGCGGAACGCATGCCGTTGTCAGTGGGGGTGGTGGTGCCGGTGTGATAGGCGATGTAGCGGCCCATCCAGATCATCAGGTGCTGGTCGTCGCCCTGATCGAAAAACATCAGGTCGCCGGGCCGGGCTTGCGCCAGGTCACGGCCCACCAGATGGCTGTTGAACTGAATCAGTTTGATCGCGTTGACGTACGGACCGACCTTGCCGCCGCCTTGCTGCCATTGTTGGGCGAGACCGCGCTGAGCCTCGCTCAATTGCAGTTCCGGCGGCAGGTAGCGGTTGGACAGGCCATTGCTGCGCAGCCATTTGTCGTCGTGGACTTTCAGCGCTTCATTGGCGGCGAAGCGCACCAGTCCGGCGCAATCCTGCTGATACCAGCGCGGGCTCGGGCCTTGGGTCAGTTGTTCCTGGGCAATGCGCACGAACCAGGCGCGGAATACCTGGGATTGCTGCGGATCCAGCGCGGCGGTTTCACTGGCGAATGCGCGACTGCCCAGCAACAGCGCCAGCAGGCCGAGGCCTCGGATAATCGCGGTCACAGGGCTTTCCACTCCAGCGGCAGCCATTGCCAGTGGCCGTCGGGCTCGCTGCCTTCGGGCAGGGTCAATGCGTACTTGCCGTAGCCGCCGAGTTTGCGCAGTTTCGGGATCAGGTAGGTTTGCGCGGCGTTGTAGAACACCGGTTCCATGTCTTGCGGCAGGCTGTCGAGGGTTTCCTGCTGCATCAGCTGCGCCATGGAATCCGGGCCGAAGTAGACCGGCATCAGCAGGTCTTTCGGCACCACATCGGCCATCGGCGGGAAGCGTTTGTCGAGGGTGCCGAGGGCTTTGTCGACGAGTTTGTCGTCGAGGGAAAACAGCAGCGTCGAACCGTGGCGGGCCAGGCTGACTTTCATGAACGCCTTGCCGGTGATCGCGTCCGGGTCCTCGGCGTCCTTGGCCGCATACGGGCCGAAGTTGGAACTGACCTGACGCTGCCACTGATGGTTTTCGCCGTCCTGCTTCTCGACCACCGGGAACGCGTGTTCTTCAACGTTGCCTTCATAGGCGCCGACCATCGAGCCGAACAGCGTACCCAGGTCACCGTCGAGTTTGGCGCTGTCCTTGTCGTTCAGGCTGGCCACCAGCAGCGGCGTGTAAAGCCGCGAATCGGCGTACCAGCACAGGCCCGCAGCACCGGCCATGTGCTCGGTCAAGGCCTGGGCCACGGCGTCTTCGGCGCCAAGTTTCACCAGCAACGGCTTCTGTTGTGCGGCGGCGAGCGGCAGGGCCACACAGGCGCTGGCGCCCATCGGCATGGCTTGCCAGATCGGCTTGAAATCGAAATCCGGCTGGTTCTCCAGTTCGTCCATGGCGAGGAAGCTGTGCCAGCCTTTGTCATCCAAGTCGAAGCGCAGTCCGGCGAAGTTCGGAATGAAACGCTGGTAACCCATGGCCAGGACGCTGGCGTTGACCGACAGGCGTTGCTTCACTTCCGGCGCGCGGGGTGGCAGGCCGAAAGCTTCGGGGAACAGTTTGTCGCCGTTGAGCAGCGCGGCGATGGCCTGGGTCGAGACGCTGCCTGGCTCTTGTGATGCTCCGCTCTCCGGGTCGTGAAGCTTGGTCGGATTCGACAGCACCACCAGTTTGTCGCCGTGGGAAGCGAACAGCAGCGCCTTGCTGGCGTTGTAGGTCAGCTGATAGAGCGCCACGTCGTCGGCGCCGACTTTCAGATCGCCGACTTTGCTCAACTGCGTATCGTCCAGCGCCACTTTCGCCAACGGCTCGAGCACCTTGGCCAGGCCACCGCGATCCATCACCAGCAGGAAGTCTTTCAGGCGACCGTCCGCCCCGCGCCACAGCGCCACGTCCGCCGGTTGATCGAAGAGTTGCTCGATCAGGCTGTCCTGCAACTTCAGGTCATGCTCGTAGATGATCCGCCGCAGACTGCCGATCAGCCCGAGGCGATCGACATGCGCTTCGTAATAGAAGACGAAGTCTTCGGTCAGGGTTTCCTTGAGGAACGGCACCGCCAGCAGGTCCTTGGGCAATTGGCTCAGGGAATGGGTTTCGAGCAGACCGTCCGGGCGGCTCATCCCCAGCTTGTCGCTGGCCAACTGCGCCGGGGGCGCCTTGGGTTTGTGCATGAACCAGCCCAACCCGGCCGCTACGCCGGCCACCAGGCACAGCCCGATCAGCACGGCAGGCCAGCGACGAGAAGGTTTGGCAGCGGCTGCCGAAGAAACAGTGTTATCACTCATGTTCACAAGGCCCAATCATCCGTGGAGCGGGATGCTTAATAGTTGAAAGTCTTGACCAGCAGCAGGTCACCGATTGCGCGTAGGGGCACGATGAACGTCTCGCGTTTTTCGTCGACGGTGTTTTCGTTCAGCACCAGGTTGATCTGCGAGGTGATGACCTCGTTCTGGTTGCTGGTCTCATCGAAGTTATAGCCTTCGCTGCCGAAGTTGCCCCAATAGTTCACGTAAACCAGATAGGTGCCATGCAGCGGCGCGGTCATGGTGAACATTTCCGGGCCGGGACCGTCGACGCCGTCCGGGTCCAGGCCGCCGCCGTTGGTCAACGCCGTGTGGGCGAAAAACGCATGCTGGCCGTCAGGGGTAATGATGTGCAGGTCGAGCTCGGCTTTCGGATCGTCCCACCCCAGCACCACGCGAATCCGCGCCGGGGTGCGCAGGTTGTTGGCTTCATAGAATTGAACACGCTTGAGCGACTGGCCTTCGGCGCTGCGCACTTCGACGCTGTTGGAGCCCGCGCCAAAGGCATAGGGCCGGGCGAACCGCCCTTCATCGTCGGTGTACAGATTCAGCGGATTGCCGTTGACGGCCAGGGTGTGCGGCCCGCGCTGCGTGCCGATGGCCTTGAGCTGGCCTTCGATCATCGTGCGATTGCGCTGCACGCCGCGGTCGATGGGCGGCGTGGGGTAGGCCACTTGCGGGTTTTCGCTGCGGTCGAGCAAGCCGTTGTAGCGCCAACCGCCCACCGGCTCCGACAACTCAGCCGTCGGTGCAGCCAGGGCCGCGCTCGCGCAGACCAGCCCCATCAGCACTAAAAGACATGAACGCATGTGACGCCTCCTGCCATGCATAACGAAACCTTGCGCCTGATCCTCGGCGCCTTACAGATCCAAAAACTGCGTTTCGTCAGAAAGACCCGTGACTAATGGGCCGTAAGAGGCGCGAAGGTTAGCGATTTGGCAGATTTTTAACAATCGGATACATCTCGATTTGCGGGGGATATCACGAGGAGGGTTCCTGTAGGCGTGAGCACGCTCGCGAAAAACCTGAGCACACCGCGGGGCATCTGATTTCCCGCGTTATCGTTCATGACCATCGCGAGCCTGCTCGCTCCTACCGGGAGAATTGCGCTGTACGCCCGCTCATTTGCCCATAACCCCCATGTCTGCTAGTGTCGCGCCGGTTTAACGTCAACCGGAAATCGCCGCCATGGCCCGCAAAAAAGCTGCACTGGATTTCGAACAATCCCTCGCTGACCTGCAAACGCTGGTAGAGCGGCTGGAGAACGGCGAGTTGTCGCTGGAAGATTCGCTGACGGCTTTCGAGCAAGGCATCGGTCTGACCCGTGATTGCCAGGCGGCGCTGGCCCAGGCCGAGCAGAAGGTGCAGGTGCTGCTCGAGCGTGATGGCGAGCTGGCCGAGGAACCCTTCGACGCGGATCAGCCAGAATGATTGCAGCGTACTCCGCCACCAGCCAGGCCCGCGTCAACGCGGCGCTCGAAACCCTGTTCAACCCGCCAAGCCCGGAACTCGCGCGCCTGTACGAAGCCATGCGCTACAGCGTGATGAACGGCGGCAAACGCGTGCGCCCGCTGCTGGCCTACGCGGCCTGCGAAGCGCTGGGCGGCAAGGCTGAGCAAGCCAACGGCGCGGCCTGCGCGGTGGAACTGATCCACGCTTATTCCCTGGTGCACGACGATTTGCCGGCAATGGACGACGACGATCTGCGTCGCGGCCTGCCGACTACCCATAAGAAATTTGATGAAGCCTGCGCGATCCTCGCCGGTGACGGCTTGCAAAGCCTGGCCTTCAGCGCCCTGCTCGATCCGAGCCTGAGTTCGATCGACGCGCAAATCCGCCTGCAGATGGTCAGCGCCCTGGCGCTGGCGGCCGGCCCGGCGGGCATGGTCGGCGGTCAGGCCATCGATCTCGGCTCGGTGGGTCTCAAACTCGATCAAAAAGCCCTCGAATACATGCACCGGCACAAGACCGGCGCACTGATCGAAGCCAGCGTCAAACTCGGTGCACTGGCCAGCGGCCGTGCCGAAAAAGATGAGCTGAAGTCACTGAAGACCTATGCCCAGGCCATTGGCCTGGCGTTCCAGGTCCAGGACGACATTCTCGACGTCGAAAGCGATACCGAAACCCTCGGCAAACGCCAGGGCGCCGACATCGCGCGCGACAAGCCGACCTACCCGGCCCTGCTCGGCCTCGACGCGGCCAAGGCCTACGCCCTGGAACTGCGCGATCAGGCCCTGCACGCGGTGCGACCGTTTGACGCGGCCGCCGAGCCCCTGCGCGACCTGGCCCGTTACATTGTCGAGCGCCGCAGCTGACGGCGTATCCGCCAAAAAAGACCAACGCGTGGGCAGGGGCCGAAGCATCAGGTAAACTGCCGCCTCTTCTATACCTATAACGATTCGCCTGATGCCCACGACGTTTCATGAGATTCCCCGCAAGCGCCCGACCACGCCCCTGCTCGACCGTGCCAACACGCCGGACGGCCTGCGCCGGTTAGGCGAAGCCGAGCTGGAAACCCTGGCCGATGAGTTGCGCCTGGAATTGCTCTACACGGTCGGTCAGACCGGCGGGCATTTCGGGGCCGGCCTGGGCGTCATCGAACTGACCATCGCGTTGCATTACGTCTTCGACACCCCGGACGACCGGCTGGTGTGGGACGTGGGCCATCAGGCCTATCCACACAAAATCCTCACCGGCCGTCGCGAGCGCATGGGCACCCTGCGCCAGAAGGACGGCGTTGCCGCCTTCCCGCGTCGCTCCGAGAGCGAGTACGACACCTTTGGCGTCGGTCACTCCAGCACCTCGATCAGCGCCGCGCTGGGCATGGCCATTGCCGCCCGCCTGCAGAACAGCGATCGCAAGGCGATTGCGGTGATCGGTGACGGCGCGCTGACCGCCGGCATGGCCTTCGAGGCGCTGAACCACGCGCCGGAAGTGAACGCCAACATGCTGGTGATCCTCAACGACAACGATATGTCGATTTCGCGCAATGTCGGCGGGTTGTCGAATTACCTGGCAAAAATCCTCTCCAGCCGTACCTACGCGAGCATGCGCGAAGGCAGCAAAAAGGTCCTGTCGCGCCTGCCCGGCGCCTGGGAAATTGCCCGGCGCACCGAGGAGTACGCCAAAGGCATGCTGGTCCCTGGCACGCTGTTCGAAGAGCTGGGCTGGAACTACATCGGCCCGATCGATGGCCACGACCTGCCGACGCTGATTGCCACCCTGCGTAACATGCGCGATCTGAAAGGCCCGCAATTCCTTCACGTCGTCACCAAAAAAGGCAAAGGCTTCGCCCCGGCGGAAGTCGACCCGATCGGTTACCACGCGATCACCAAGTTGGAACCGGTGGATGCGCCGGCCGCTGCGCCGAAAAAGGCCGGCGGGCCGAAGTATTCCGGGGTGTTTGGCGAATGGCTGTGCGACATGGCCGCCGCCGATCCGCGCCTGGTGGGCATCACCCCGGCGATGAAGGAAGGCTCCGACCTGGTGGCGTTCAGCGAGCGTTTCCCGCTGCGCTATTTCGACGTGGCGATTGCCGAACAACACGCGGTGACGCTCGCGGCCGGCATGGCCTGCGAAGGTGCGAAACCGGTGGTGGCGATCTATTCGACGTTCCTGCAACGGGGTTACGACCAGCTGATTCATGACGTTGCGGTGCAGAACCTCGACGTCTTGTTCGCCATCGACCGCGCCGGCCTGGTGGGCGAAGACGGTCCGACGCACGCAGGCAGCTTCGATCTGTCGTTCCTGCGCTGCATCCCCGGCATGTTGGTGATGACCCCGAGCGACGAGAACGAACTGCGCAAGATGCTCACCACCGGTCACCTGTACAACGGCCCGGCGGCGGTGCGTTATCCACGTGGCAACGGCCCGAACGCAATTATTGAGAAGGACCTGCAACCGATCGAAATCGGCAAGGGCGTGGTTCGCCGTCAGGGCAGCAAAGTCGCCCTGCTGGTGTTCGGCGTGCAACTGGCCGAGGCGCTGAAAGTCGCCGAGACGCTGGAGGCGACTGTGGTCGACATGCGTTTCGTCAAACCGCTGGATGAAGCACTGGTTCGCGAAATCGCCGGCAGCCATGAGTTGCTGGTGACCATCGAAGAAAACGCGATCATGGGCGGTGCCGGTGGCGCGGTCAGCGAATTCCTCGCCCGCGAGAACATCCTCAAGTCGATGCTGCACCTGGGCTTGCCGGACAGCTACGTCGAACACGCCAAGCCGGCGCAGATGCTGGCGGAGTGCGGGCTGGACGAGGCCGGGATCGAAGCAGCGGTCCGTCAGCGCTTGCAACTGCTGAACATCTAACCGCAGAACCCGTTGTGGGAGCGGGCTTGCTCGCGAATACGGTGGATCAGTCAGCATCAGTGTTGACTGACACTCCGCTTTCGCGAGCGAGCCCGCTCCCACATTTGATTTGCGCTCGCTTTAAAGTAACAACGGACTGCCGATGAAACTCTCCTCCTTCGCCCTGACGCTGACCCTCATGCCGTCCTGTCCGCTCCTGGCCGACACCTTCGAACGCGACCAGGCGCTCAAGCTCCCAGACGTGCTGATCAGCGCCAACCGCCAGGTCGAAGCGCGCAACGACAGCAGCGCCGCCAACACCGTGTTCACCCGCGAAGACATCGATCGCCTGCAACCGGGCAGCGTCACTGACCTGCTGCGTCGCGTGCCGGGTGTGCAAGTCGGACAAACCGGCGGGCGCGGCAGCCTGCCGGGGATTTACATTCGCGGCACCAAGTCGGCGCAGAGCCTGGTGCTGGTCGATGGCCAACGCATCGGCAACTCGACCTCCGGCGACAGCAACCTGCAACACATCAATATCGAACAGGTCGAGCGAGTGGAAGTGCTGCGCGGCTCCCGTTCGGTGATTTATGGCAGCGACGCGATTGGCGGGGTGATCCAGATCTTCACCCGGCGTGGCGCGGAACAAGGCCTTCAGCCACGCCTGCACATGGGTTTTGGCAGTAACCAGGCCTGGGAGCGCAGCCTCGGGGTGTCCGGCGGCGATGAGCAAACCCGCTTCAACCTCGGCGCCAGCCTCGATGAGACCGCCGGGATCAATCGCAGCCACACGTCGTACCCCAGCGACGGCGATCATGACGAATACCGCAACAAATCCGTAAGCTTGAGCCTGAGCCACGCTCTCAGCGACGACATCGAAATCGGCGCCAACCTGTTGGATAACCGTGGCAAAAGCGCGTTCGACAACCCGTTCGGCCGCTTCGATATCGACACCTTCGAATCGGTGCAGCAGCAGCCTTACAACGAGTTCACGGTGAGCAGCTTCAGCAGTTATGCCGATGCGCGCGTCAAAGACCGGTGGAAGACCCGCGTCGAAATCGGCCACAGCGAAAACCGCGAAGAGACCTTCGACAAGCTCAGCGACGAACACAGCGTGTTCAACACCTACCGCGACTCGCTGAACTGGCAGAACGACCTGACCCTCGACGCGCGCAACAGCCTGATCCTCGGCGGCGATTGGTATGAAGACCGCATCAACAGCAGCACGCCATTCGACGAAGACAGCCGCTGGAACCGCGCGGCGTTTGTTCAGCATCGCTTTCAAGCCGACAGTTTCTCCACCGAGCTGGGCCTGCGCCGCGACCAGAACCAGCAGTTCGGCAGTCAGAATAGCTGGAGCGGCACGCTCACCCTGCCGTTGAACCCGGACAACGACCTGTTGCTGACCTACAGCGAAGGTTTCCGCGCACCGACCTTCAACGACCTGTACTACCCGGATTTCGGCAATCCGGACCTGAAGCCGGAAACCTCGAAAAGCTACGAGCTGCAATGGCGCAGTCAACTGACCGACAGCAGTCGCCTCGAGGCCTCGCTGTATCGCACCGACCTCAAGGACGCGATCATATTCGGCAGCAACGACCGCCCGCAGAACGTCGCCGCCGCGCGGATCAACGGGTTCGAAGCGGCGCTGAAGCAGGAGTTGTTCGGTTGGCAGAGCAATCTCGGCGTGGCGATCATCGACCCACGGGACCGCGACAGTGGCCACACCCTGGCCCGTCGTGCGCGGCGAACGTTGAGCCTGGATCTGGACCGACAATTCGATCGGCTGGGCCTCGGCGCCAGTTGGCAGGCGGTGAGCAGCAGCTATGACGATGAGAACAACCGGCAGCCGTTGGGTGGGTATGGGTTACTGGGGTTGCGCAGCAGCTGGGCGCTGAATCACCAGATCAAGCTGGAGCTGAAGGTGGATAACCTGCTGGACAAGGGTTATAGCCGGGCGCTGTACAGTCATGACGGCAGTCAATATGGGTATCGCGAGGAAGGTCGGGCGTGGATGTTTGGGGTGACGTGGACGCCCGGGATCTGATCCGAGCGTTGTTGTGCTTACATCGACCTCTTCGCGAGCAAGCCCGCTCCCACAGGGTCAGCGTGATTCCTGTGGGAGCGGGTTGCTCGTGAAGGCCGCACCTCGGTTCAACGGTCCGGCGCGATAACCTGGCACAACTTGGCCGTCGCCTCAATCATCTGCCCGCTCGGCCGCTCCAGCCCCTTGTCCGTCACCAAACGCAATTGTCCCTGCGCCACCGCCGCCACCTGCGGCCAGGCCTTCCATGCATCGAGTTGCGCCTGATCGCTGGCCACAATCACCTCGGGATTACGCTGCAATACCGCCTCCACACTGACTTGTGGCGCGGGCAGCGTCAGGTCGGCAAACACATTGCGCGCGCCGCACACCTCCAGCGCATCGCTGATGATCTGCCCGCTGCCAACGGTGTACAGCGGCCGATCCCAGACCTGATAAAACACGCGTAACGGCTCATCCCGCCGATAGCGCTGGCGCAGCGACGCCAGGCGTTGACGCAAATCGGCGGCCAATGAAATGCCGCGCTCGGGCCGGCCGAGTCGCTCGGCGATCGTCTCGATTTGCGCGCTCAGTTGTTCGAGGGTGTGGGGGTCAGCGACATAGGTGGGGATGTTCAGCCGCTTAAGCTGTTCGCGCTGGGCCGGGCCTACGCTACCGGGCCAGAGCAGCAGCAAATCGGGTCTCAGGCTGAGCAGGCGCTCCATGTCCAGTTGGCCGTAGCGGCCAACGGACGGCAGATCCTTGAGCTGGGCCGGGCGTTCACCGGCATCCAGCACACCCACGAGCAGGTCGGCGGAATCCAGTTCAACCACGATTTCAGAGAGGGACGGCGCAAGGCTGACGACGCGCTCAACCGAGAAAACCGGGCCGCTGACGGCCAGCAGCAACACCGCCAGCCAGACCCGCGACATCAGCCGAGTTGACGCGGAATACGGTAGAGGTAAAACAGCACCGTGGTCGACAGCGCCAGCAACACCAGCGGCACCGCTTCGAGGCCAACGAACACCGCCAGCGCGCCGATCCAGGCCGGCAAACCGGCGGCCAGGAATGCCGCGCGACGTTTAGCCGCGAGGGCGATCCACGCAGCCGGCTCTGCCGGTGTATCAAGGGCTTTCTGGGTCGCGATCAGCGCATGCTTGTAGCCACCAAAGAACTTCAGGCTGACAAACATTGAGGCGACACCGGCGATGAAGAGCGGCATCGCCAACACCGGCAAAATCGCCTCAGTCTGGCCAAACACGCCGTTGATCACGAACAGCGGCACGAGGGCCAAGGCCAGATATTGCCACCAGTTGACGGACAGTCGCCGCCGCACCTGGCCGCGGGTCACGCCCGGTCTGCCTCGCCCTGGTGCTCGTTACCCATCATGTGGTCGAGCTTGCTGGCCTTGGTGGCCAAGTAAAGTTTGTTGTGCGGATTATGGCCGGTGTGCAGCGGCACGCGCTCGGCTACTACGATGCCCATGTCGGTCAGCGCTTTGACCTTGCGCGGGTTGTTGGTCATCAGCCGCAGGGACTTCACCCCCAAGTGCTGGAGCATCGGCAGGCACATGGCGTAGTCGCGCTGATCGGCGGCAAAGCCCAGACGCTCGTTGGCTTCAACGGTGTCGGCGCCGCCATCCTGCAATTCGTAGGCGCGGATCTTGTTCAGCAGGCCAATGCCGCGGCCTTCCTGACGCAGGTACAGCAACACGCCGCGGCCTTCACGGGCGATGGCCTGCAACGCGGCCTCAAGTTGCGAACCGCAGTCGCACCGCTGGCTGAACAAGGCATCGCCAGTCAGGCATTCGGAGTGCAACCGGCCGAGTACCGGGGCACCGTCGTCGAACTCACCCAGGCTCAGCACGACATGTTCGCGCCCGCTTTCTTCGTCGAGAAAGCCGTGCATGGTGAATTGCGCAAAAGGCGTTGGCAGCTTGGAAGCGGCGACAAAAACGACAGGCACCGGTGTGCTCCTGATCTATAGGTACTGGAGATTCGCAGACGCGGCATTGTAACAGCACGTTCCAGCGCACGCTTAGGCTGAATTATGGGGCATAACGATCTAAAAGTTTGATTGCTGGGCCCGCTCCCACACGGTGATCCATATCAATCACATATTCGTGTTCAATTTGAGTCAAACGGATACGGCTGCTTCCAGCGCTCGAAGATCGGCCTCAACTGACCGCTTTTGACCAGCAACTCCATGCGCTGATCAAACAACGCCATCAGTTTCCGCGCCTTGGGGTTGTCGGCAAAGCACAGGTACAGCGGCAATTCGGTGATATGCGTGCGCTGGAACTCGGACGGATCCTTGGCCCGGCGGACCACGTAATCCACCTCGGTCAGGGCATCGATGTAAAAGTCGGCGCGGTTGTGGGTGAGCATCGACAAAATGCCCGTACGCCGAATGACTTCGTTATAGCGGTTAACGTTGGGCAGGTAATTCTGGAATTTGTAGCCGCGGACCCAGGCGAGTCGATAATTGCCCAGCGTCTCCAGGGTCGGCGCCGGATTACTGGCCAGCCCCAAGGCATAGATGTGATCGGTGTCGTAGTTCCAGCGCGGATACAGCAGATCGCTGACTTCATCGCGATAGCCACCGACACAGGCGTCCACTTCGCCTCGCTGCGCCAGGCCGACGGCGCGGGTATACGGTTCGATGCGGATATCCAGCTTGATCCCTGCCGGTTCGAAGACTTCGCGCAGCACGTCCCAACCCAGGCCACGGCCATCAGCGGCGGTATAGTCTTCCCATTCTTCGCTGGCCAGGTGAATCACCGACGGCGTTGTCACGGCCTCCCCCGCCTGGGCGAGCGTGCCGAACACCGCGAACATCATCACCGCCAACCAGCGTCGAGCCATCCCAGTCCCCAGTTTCGCCAGTCAGGCGAAAATCCATACCAACCCTTGCATCGCCAACCAGGCAAACACCCCGGCCAGTACGTCATCGAGCATGATCCCGACGCCGCCGTGCACATGACGGTCAATCCAGTGAATCGGCCAGGGCTTGAGAATATCGAAGAAGCGGAACACCACAAACCCGGCAAGCAACCAGTACCAGCCTTCCGGCACCAGCCACAGGGTGATCCACATCCCGACCATTTCGTCCCAGACGATGCCTTCGTGGTCGTGCACCCGTAAATCGTCGGCCACTTTGCCGCACAGCCAGAAGCCGAACAGCATGGTGATGCCCAGCATCAGCCAGTAACCCCAGTCGGGCAGCATCTGCCACAACGGGATAAAGGGTAGCGCAACTAACGAACCCCAGGTGCCCGGCGCCTTTGGCAAAGTGCCCGAGCCGAAGCCGAACGCCAGGAAATGCCAGGGATTGCGCCAGACCGACGGCGGTACGAATTCCGCCGGAACCTGTTTGGGATGATCTGTCACGGTGTCTCCCGAAAATGTTGATAGCCCCGTGTTTGCGGGGTGATGTCTTGTCCGGCAGCATCCAGCAGCCACACGCCCTGCCCAGCCGCCACGCGTCCTATTACATGGACTGGCCAGCCATCCGCCAGCAGTCGTGGCAACTCGACGGACGGTAAGGTGAAGGCCAACACGTAATCGTCGCCGCCACTCAGGGCCGCCTGCTCGGCGCCCGGTTGGCCGAGGAAGGCCACTAAAGCTTTCGACAGCGGCAATCGTTCCCGTTCAACCTGAATGCCGACCTGCGACGCCAGCGCAATGTGCCCGCAGTCGGCGAGCAGGCCGTCGGAGATATCCAGCGCCGAGGTGGCCTTGCCGCGCAAGGCCTGACCCAGCGCGAGTTGCGGTTGTGGCGACCAGTAATGCGCCAGCAGCGGATCGGCGACAGCGGCCTCCGCCGTTCGCTGACCGAGCACCAGCGCCAAGGCGCCAGCGGCATTGCCCAGTTCACCGCCGACGCAGAGCAAATCACCCACCTGGGCACCGCTGCGGGTCAACGCCTGACCGGCCGGCACGCGGCCGAACACGGTCATGGTCAGGCTCAAGGGCCCACGGGTGGTATCACCGCCAACCAGCGCCACGCCGCAGCTCTGCGCCATGAGGTTCAAACCGCGGGCGTAGGCTTGCAGCCAATCGGCGGTCACCGTCGGCAAAGTCAGGGCAAGGGTAAAGGCAACGGGCGTGGCGCCCATGGCCGCCAGGTCACTGACGGCCACGGCCAGCGAGCGCTGACCGAGCAGAAACGGATCGCAAGGGTCGGCGAAATGCACACCGGCCACCAGCGTATCGGTGGAAATCGCCAACTGCTCCCCCGAGGGCACAGCGAGCAAGGCGCAGTCATCGCCGATCCCCAGTGCAACGCCTTCGCCGCCCTGCGCACAAGGCGCGGCGGCGAAGAAGTTACGGATCAGCTCAAACTCACCCATAGCGGTTGCAAGCGCCAATCAGCGCTTGAACGCCTTCACTTCAGCTTCACGCAGACGCGGGGCCAGCTTGTCGAGTACGCCGTTGACGAATTTGTGGCCGTCGGTGGAACCGAAGACTTTCGCCAGCTCGATACCTTCGTTGATCACCACGCGGTACGGCACGTCGACGCGTTCAAGCAGCTCCCAGGTGGACAGGCGCAATACCGCCAGTTCAACCGGGTCCAGCTCTTCGATGGTCAGGTCCAGGCAAGGCTTGAGCGCGGCGTCGATCTTGTCCTTCTGCGCTGGAACCCCGTGGAGGATTTCACGGAAGTAGGCACCGTCGACATCGCTGAAATCGTTATCGACCCGGAACTGCGCTTCGATCTCGTTCAGCGACTGCTTGGCCATGTGCCATTGGTACAGCGCCTGGGTCGCGAGCTGACGGGCTTCGCGACGCTTGACGCTTTTCGATGGCTTGCCGGCATCCGCAGGCTTTGGATCGCGCGGGTTGAAACGATCGCTATCGTCGCTAATCACTTGGCCTCCAACTGCGCCAGCAGGCTGACCATTTCCAGAGCGGACAGGGCAGCTTCGGCACCTTTGTTGCCGGCCTTGGTGCCGGAACGTTCGATGGCTTGCTCGATGGAATCAACGGTCAGGACGCCGAATGCGACCGGAACGCCGAATTCCATGGACACCTGGGCCAGGCCCTTGGTGCACTCGCCGGCCACGTATTCGAAGTGCGGAGTACCGCCACGAATGACCGCGCCCAGGGCGATGATCGCTGCGAACTCGCCCTTCTGAGCGACTTTCTGCGCAACCAGCGGAATTTCGAAGGCGCCAGGCGCACGGATGAGGGTGATGTCGCTTTCGCTCACGCCATGGCGAACCAGGGCATCGACTGCACCGCTGACCAGGCTTTCAACGACGAAGCTGTTGAAACGGCCCACTACCAGCGCGTAGCGGCCTTTAGGGGCGATGAAGGTACCTTCGATGGTCTTCAGGGTCATTCGTTAGATCTCTTAAAGAGCCGGGACGCGTCTTCTACGCATCCCTCAGTGATATTTGAACCGCGAATACAGGGCCGGAAACAACCGGTCATTATTCGGAGGGCACGTATTCTACAACTTCCAGATCGAAACCGGATATCGCATTAAATTTCATCGGCGCACTCATCAGGCGCATTTTGCGCACACCGAGGTCGCGAAGGATCTGCGAACCGGCACCCACGATGCTGTAAGTGGTCGGTTTTTTCACCGCGGTGTGATCCGCGGTTTCACGGATGTGCGCCAGCAACACGTCGCCATCGAGCGGGTGCCCGAGCAACAGCACCACGCCACTGCCAGCCTCGGCGACCGCGGCCATCGCGGCACGCAGGCTCCAGCGGCCTGGCTGCTTGACCATCAACAGGTCGCGCAGCGGGTCCATGTTGTGCACGCGCACCAGGGTCGGTTCATCGACGCAGACGTTGCCCAGGGTCAGGGCCATGTGCACGTCGCCTTCCACGGAATCACGATAGGTCACCAGGTTGAATTGGCCCAGTTCGCTGTCCAGCGGCTGCTCGGCAATCCGCTGAACGGTACGTTCGTGGATCATCCGGTAGTGAATCAGGTCGGCGATGGTGCCGATCTTGATGTTGTGCTCGGCGGCGAAGGCTTCCAGTTCGGCGCGACGGGACATGGTGCCGTCGTCGTTCATCACTTCGCAGATCACGCCGCTCGGCTCGAAACCGGCCATGCGCGCCAGGTCGCAAGCGGCTTCGGTATGCCCGGCGCGAGCCAGGGTGCCGCCGGCCTGGGCCATCAGCGGGAAAATGTGGCCCGGGCTGACGATATCGTCCGCCTTGGCGTCTTTCGCCGCCGCAGCCTGCACGGTGCGCGCACGGTCAGCAGCGGAAATACCGGTGGTCACGCCGGTGGCGGCTTCGATCGACACGGTGAACTTGGTGCCGAAACCGGAACCGTTGCGTGGCGCCATCAATGGCAGCTTCAGCAGTTCGCAGCGCTCGCGGCTCATCGGCATGCAGATCAGGCCGCGGGCGTGCTTGGCCATGAAGTTGATGTGCTCGGCCTGGCAGCATTCGGCGGCCATGATCAGGTCGCCTTCGTTCTCGCGGTCTTCGTCATCCATGAGGATGACCATCTTGCCTTGGCGGATGTCTTCAACCAGTTCTTCGATGCTATTGAGCGCCACAAGGCACCCCCTTGAGTCAGGATTTGAGGTAGCCGTTGGCGGCCAGAAAGCTTTCAGTGATGTTCCCGGATTTTGAAGGCTCTGCGGCCTTGTCGCCCAGCAACAGGCGTTCCAGGTAACGGGCCAGCAGGTCGACTTCCAGATTCACCCGGCGACCTGGCTGGTACGAGGCCATGATGGTTTCGCTCAGGGTGTGGGGAATGATGGTCAGCAGGAACTCGGCGCCATCGACGGCGTTCACCGTCAGGCTGGTGCCGTCGACGGTGATCGAGCCTTTGTGAGCGATGTATTTCGCCAGTTCTTTCGGCGCGCGGATGCGGAACTCCACGGCGCGCGCGTTCTCGGTGCGGGCAACCACTTCGCCCACGCCATCGACGTGGCCGCTGACCAGATGCCCGCCCAGGCGAGTGGTCGGGGTCAAAGCTTTTTCCAAGTTGACCGGGCTGCCGCTTTTCAGGTCGTTCATGGCGGTGCAGTCGAGGGTTTCGCGACTGACGTCTGCCGCAAAGCCATTGCCTGGCAGTTCAACCGCCGTCAGGCACACGCCGTTGACCGCGATGCTGTCGCCCAGCTTGACGTCGCTCAGGTCGAGCTTGCCGGTTTCTACGTGGACCCGCACGTCGCCGCCTTTTGGGGTCAATGCACGAATACTGCCGATGGATTCGATGATGCCGGTAAACATGGAGTCCTCCTCGAGAACAGGGCCGTCGCGTGGCGCAGGCCGGAAATTATACGCTCGCCGCGGGTGCAGGAATGGCAATGACTCGCCAGTCATCGCCCACCGCGCGAATTTCAGTGATTTTGAGTTCAGGTGCGTCTTTCATCTGCGCCAGCGGCCAGTCCAGCAGCGGGCGCGCAGTCGAGCCCAGGAACTTGCCGGCGATGAAAATCTGGAATTCGTCCACCAGGCCTTGCTGGGCAAAGGCTCCCGCCAGGCGCGGACCCGCTTCGACCAGCACTTCGTTGACGCCGCGATGGGCCAGTTCCACCAGCAATTTACGCAGGTCGACCTGACCATCCTCGCCCGCCACGATCAGGCATTCCGGGCCGTTGGCGTATTGTTCTTCAACCGCCATGCAGGTGGCGACCAGCGCCGGGCCGGCCTTGAAGAACGGCGCATCCAGCGGCACCCGCAAGCGGCCATCGATCAGCACGCGCAACGGCGGACGGCTCATCGCCAACGCAGTCTGCTCGGCATCCAGGCCCAGCTCGTCGGCGCGCACCGTCAACCGGGCGTTATCGGCCAGCACCGTATCGGCGCCGGTCAGCACCACGCTGGCCTGGGCACGCAGGCGTTGCACCGCCGAGCGCGCGGCCGGGCCGGTGATCCATTGGCTCTCGCCGCTTTCCATCGCCGTCCGGCCGTCGAGGCTCATGGCCAGCTTGACCCGCACGAACGGCAGCCCGTGCTCCATGCGTTTCAGGAAGCCTTGATTGAGCTGGCGCGCCTCGCCTTCCAGCACACCGCTTTCGATGGCGATGCCGGACTGGGCCAGGCGCTGCATGCCACGACCGGCGACCGTCGGGTTCGGGTCCTGCATCGCCGCGACCACGCGGGCCAGGCCGGCATTCACCAGGGCATCGGCGCAGGGCGGCGTGCGGCCATGGTGGCTGCACGGTTCGAGGGTGACGTAGGCGGTCGCGCCCCGAGCCTTGTCGCCGGCGGCGCGTAAGGCATGGACTTCGGCATGGGGTTCGCCGGTGCGCTCGTGCCAGCCTTCACCGACGATCTGCCCGTCACGCACGATCACACAGCCGACCCGCGGGTTGGGGTGCGTCGTGTAATGACCTTTGCGCGCCAGTTCCAGGGCGCGAGCCATGTAATGAGCGTCGAGGACGGCTTGTTCCGCGGAGGTGGTCATTCTTTCACCGGCTCACGGGCCAGGCGATCGATCTCTTCGCGGAACTCGTTGAGGTCCTGGAAGCGTCGATACACCGAAGCGAAGCGAATGTAGGCGACTTCATCGAGCTTTTGCAGCTCGGCCATCACCAGCTCACCGACCACGAGGGATTTGACCTCGCGCTCGCCGGTGGCTCGCAGTTTGTGTTTGATGTGCACCAGCGACGATTCCAGGCGCTCGACACTCACCGGGCGCTTTTCCAGCGCACGCTGCATGCCGGCGCGGAGTTTTTCTTCGTCGAACGGCTGGCGACTGCCGTCGGTTTTGATCAGGCGCGGCAACACCAGTTCAGCGGTTTCGAACGTCGTGAAACGTTCGCCGCAGGCCAGGCATTCGCGCCGGCGGCGCACCTGTTCGCCCTCGGCGACCAGACGCGAGTCGATGACCTTGGTGTCGTTGGCACCGCAGAAGGGACAGTGCATGGTGGCAGGCAACAAAAAAAGGGAGGGCCATGGTAGCGCATCCCCGTGGCAAGACAAGCCATAGGGTTTGCGGTATACAGACTGGCTATAGAGCCTGATCCATGGATTTCACCTTGCTGGAGCCGCAAATGTCCCTAAGACCGCTCGTATTGCTCAGTGTTTTCAGCCTGCTGGTGGCCTGCGGCAGCGACGCGCCCAAACCCCAGCCACCGACGCCAGGCCCCGCCCCGCAGGCCGCGCAGAAAAAAGCCCGTGAGTCCGCTGACCTGCCGCCGCTGCCGGCGTACCAACGTGAATTGAGCGGCACCCTGCAAGGCGTGCCGGCCGGCGCCGAGGTCGAACTGGCGTTGCTGGTGATCGATGCCCAGGACCGCCCGCAGCAATTGCTCGCCAGTTCCAGCCTGATCGGCACCAACCAGGTGCTGCCGTTTCACCTGCGCTTCAACCCGGAGTCGTTCCCGGTGGGTGCCCGCGTTGAACTGCGAGGCCGTGCCAGTCAGTCCGGCCAGTTGATTTTGCACCTGCCCTCGCAAGTCATCAGCCAGCCAACGACCCAGGCCCTGGGCCAGCTGCAATTCGTCAAAGCACCATGATTGCACCGCACCACTTGCAACAGGCGTTGAGTGAACTGCTGGGTGACGCACAGCTCGTTCCTGTCGCACTGCCCGATACCGAGCTGAAACTCTGGCTGATCGATGGCGACAACATGGACCGCGCCTTCAGCCCGGAAGAAACGCGGCGGATTCTGCATGAGCCGCCGTACTGGAGTTTCTGCTGGGCCAGCGGCCTCGCGGTGGCGCGCTATCTCGCCGAATTTCCCGAATGGGTCAACGGCAAGCGCGTGCTGGATTTCGGCGCAGGTTCCGGCGTGGCGGGGATTGCCGCGCTGAAGGCGGGTGCGCTGGAAGTGGTGGCCTGTGACCTCGACCCGCTGGCGATCGCCGCGTGCCGGGCGAACGCTGAACTCAATGATGTGCGCCTCAACTACTCGACGGATTTTTTCGCCGAGGCGGATCGGTTTGATCTGATTCTGGTGGCGGACGTGCTGTACGACCGCGCGAATCTGCCGCTGCTGGATGCGTTTTTGAGTCGTGGCCGGGAAGCGTTGGTGGCGGATTCCCGGGTGCGGGATTTTCGTCACCCGATGTATCGGCGTATTGAAATGCTGGAGGCGATGACCTTGCCGGATCTGGCCGAGCCGGAAGAGTTTCGGCATGTGAGCCTCTACCACGCGCGGCGCTAGCCAAAAGCTTCGCGGGCAACACGCCTCTCGACCGCCCCCGCTTTCAGCCACACCCCGCGAAGCCTTATAGTGACTTCATTCACGCTTCCAAGAGATCCCTCATGAGTCAGGAAACGCCGTACATCTTCGACGCCACGACTGCCGATTTCGACCAGTCGGTGATCGAGAACTCTTTCCACAAGCCGGTGCTGGTGGATTTCTGGGCCGAATGGTGCGCGCCCTGCAAAGTGCTGATGCCGATGCTGCAGACCATCGCCGAGAGCTATCAGGGCGAATTGCTGTTGGCCAAGGTCAACTGCGATCTGGAACAGGACATCGTCGCCCGCTTCGGCATTCGCAGCCTGCCGACCGTGGTGCTGTTCAAGGATGGCCAGCCGGTGGACGGGTTCGCCGGTGCGCAACCGGAGTCGGCCGTGCGCGCGATGCTTGAGCCGCATGTGCAAATGCCGCCACCGGCGGCGGCTGATCCGTTCGATCAGGCGCAGGCGCTGTTCGACGAGAGTCGTTTTGCCGACGCCGAAGCCGTGCTGACCGTGCTGCTGGGCGAGGACAACACTAACGCCAAGGCGCTGATTCTGTATGCCCGCTGCCTGACTGAACGCGGCGAGCTGGGTGAAGCGCAAACCGTGCTCGACGCGGTGAAAAGCGATGAACACAAGGCCGCCCTGGCCGGCGCCAAAGCGCAGATCCAGTTCCTCGGCCAGGCCAAGGACTTGCCGGACGCCGCCGACCTGAAGGCGCGCCTGGCGAAGAACCCGCAGGACGACGAAGCGGTGTATCAACTGGCGATCCAGCAGTTGGCCCGTCAGCAGTACGACGCAGCGCTGGATGCGTTGCTCAAGCTGTTCATCCGCAACCGCAGCTACAGCGAAGGCTTGCCGCACAAGACCTTGCTGCAAGTGTTCGAATTGCTCGGCAACGATCACCCGCTGGTGACCACGTACCGCCGCAAGTTGTTTGCGGCGTTGTACTGACAGAACGCGTCATCGCATCGCCGGCGAGCCGGCTCCTAAAGTGAAGGCGTAATCCAGCTGTAGAGCGGCGTATCCCCGCCGCTCGACACTTTCACCTCGGCGCTATGACGCAAACGCACCAGCAAGCGTTTGCCCGACGACGCGCTGCCGGTCAGGCCTTCCAGCTGTTCGAGCAAATCCGGCCCGCTCAATTGCCCGGCGTTGCGCAGCAAATCCTTGGCGATCTGCCACTGCTTATCGTCCTGATTCAACGGTTTCGCCGGTGCCGCGCTGGCTTCGGGCGTGACTACTTGCACCTGCGCGCCGAGCCGTGCCCAGTCCGCGTCGTCCATCTCCAGGGTCAAATCCACCGGCCAGTCGCCGATGGTTCCGCGTATCCGCACCATAAGTCTGCTCCTGCACATTTCTGACCCACATGCTCCCATGGGACTTGTGCAACGCCAAGCGGGCGGGCAAACTCTCGGCGCTTACGTTATAAGATTACATAACAATTCTTTCACTTTACTTCCCGGAGACTCGCTATGCGTCGTCTGCTGCTCGCTTTGCCGTTTGCCCTGTTGCCGCTGGCTGCCGCCCACGCGGCTGAAGAACACGACCATGAGCACGGCAGCCTCGGCGCTCACGAGCACGGCGTCGGCCGCTTGAATGCCGCGCTGGACGGCCAGACCCTGGAGCTGGAGCTGGAAAGCCCGGCGATGAACCTGGTGGGTTTCGAACACGCCGCCACCACTGACGCCGACAAAGCCAAAATCGCCGCTGTGCGTGCGCAGCTGGAAAAACCGCTGACCCTGTTCAACCTGCCGAAAGCCGCCGGTTGTGTGGTCGCGCGCCAGGAGCTGGAAAGCCCGTTGTTCGGTGACAAACCCGACGCCGACGATGATCACGATGAAGACGCCAACGCTGGGCAGGAGCATCATCACGACCACAGCGAGATCCACGCTCACTACCAGTTCAGTTGCTCCGCACCGGGCGCGCTGAAAACCCTGGACCTGGCGAATATCTTCAACACGTTCCCGGCGACCCAGAAAATTCAGGTACAACTGATCAGCCCGAGCGGGCAGCAAGGGGTGGAAGTGACGGCGAAGGCGGCCGCCCTGAAATTCTGATCCGCCGCACCTCCAAATGTGGGAGCGGGCTTGCTCGCGAAGGCGGTGTGTCAATCGACATCAACATTGCATGGCCTACCGCTTTCGCGAGCAAGCCCGCTCCCACAAGGGCTACCCTTAACATGACCGGTTTCACATGACCCAAGCACTCATCGAACTGTCCGACCTGGGCTTCAGCTGGCCCGGTCACCCGCCACTGCTGGACATCCCGGCGTTTCGCCTGGAGCCCGGTGAAACCCTGTTCCTCAAAGGCCCCAGCGGCAGCGGCAAGACCACCCTGCTCGGCCTGCTCGGCGGCGTGCAAAAGCCCGATCGCGGCAGCATTCGCCTGCTCGGCCAGGAATTGACCGAACTCGGCGCCGGCGCCCGTGACCGCTTTCGGGTCGATCACACTGGCTACATCTTCCAACAGTTCAACCTGCTGCCGTTTCTCTCGGTGCGCGAGAACGTTGAGTTGCCCTGCCATTTCTCGAAGCTGCGCGCCGCACGGGCGATCCAGCGTCATGGCAGTGTCGACCAGGCCGCCGCCACCCTCCTCGCGCACCTGGGCCTGAAGGATGACAGCCTGCTCGGTCGCCGCGCCGACTCATTGTCCATCGGCCAGCAACAACGGGTCGCGGCCGCGCGGGCGTTGATCGGTCAACCGGAACTGGTGATCGCCGACGAGCCGACGTCCGCTCTGGACTACGACGCGCGCGAAAACTTCATTCGCCTGCTGTTCGCCGAATGCCGTGAAGCGGGATCGAGCCTGTTGTTCGTCAGCCATGACCAGAGCCTCGCACCGCTGTTTGATCGCAACCTGTCGCTGGCCGAACTCAATCGCGCCGCCACGCCCGCAGAGGTCTGAGATGTATTTGTTCCGTCTAGCCATGGCCAGTCTGGCTAACCGTCGCTTCACCGCGATCCTCACCGCGTTCGCCATTGCCCTGTCGGTCTGCCTGTTGTTGGCGGTGGAACGGGTGCGCACCGAAGCCAAGGCCAGTTTCGCCAGCACCATCAGCGGCACCGACCTGATCGTCGGCGCCCGTTCCGGTTCGGTGAACCTGCTGCTGTATTCGGTGTTCCGTATCGGCAATGCCACCAACAACATTCGCTGGGACAGCTTCGAACACTTCGCCAGCAACCCGAAAGTGAAATGGGCGATCCCGATGTCCCTCGGCGACTCCCATCGCGGCTATCGCGTGATGGGCACCACCGAGGCGTACTTCGAGCACTACCAGTTCGGCCGTCAGCAGCATCTGGAACTGGCAGACGGTCGCGCCTTCGCCACCGACCCGTTCGAAGTGGTGCTCGGCGCCGAAGTGGCCGACGCACTGCATTACAAACTCGGCGACAAACTGGTGCTGTCCCACGGCGTGGCGGTGATCAGCCTGGTCAAGCACGACGACAAGCCGTTCACCGTGGTCGGCATTCTCAAGCGCACCGGCACCCCGGTTGACCGCACGTTGCACATCAGCCTCGGCGGCATGGAGGCCATTCACATCGATTGGCACGACGGCGTTCCGGCCCGTGGCAACGGGCGGATCAGCGCCGATCAGGCGCGCAACATGGACCTGACGCCGCAAGCGATCACTGCGTTCATGCTCGGCCTCAACAGCAAGATTTCGACCTTCGCGCTGCAGCGCGAGATCAACGAATTTCGCGGCGAACCGATGCTCGCCATCCTGCCGGGCGTGGCGCTGCAAGAACTGTGGAGCCTGATGAGCACCGCGGAAAAAGCCTTGTTCGTGGTCTCGCTGTTCGTGGTGCTGACCGGGTTGATCGGCATGCTCACGGCGATTCTCACCAGCCTGAACGAGCGTCGACGCGAGATGGCGATTCTGCGCTCGGTCGGTGCCCGGCCGTGGCACATCGCGACCTTGCTGGTGCTCGAAGCATTCGCCTTGGCGCTATCGGGCGTAATAGCCGGGGTGGCCCTGCTGTACGTCGGCATCGCCGCCGCTCAGGGCTACGTGCAGGCCAATTACGGCTTGTTCCTGCCATTGGCGTGGCCAAGTGAATATGAATGGACGCTGCTCGGTGGCATCCTTGTCGCCGCTTTGCTGATGGGCAGCGTGCCGGCCTGGCGCGCGTATCGCCAATCCCTGGCCGATGGCCTGTCGATCCGACTATGAGGACGTTAACGATGCCCCGCGCCCTGCTTGCGCTGTTGATACTGGTCGCCTTGCCGCTGTGGGCGGCCGAGCCGAAAGAGCTGACCTGGTCAGAAATGATCCCGCCGGATGCCGCACCGGAAGTGCCGAACATGACGCCCCTGCACGACCTGTCGCAGATGGGCACCGCGCTGGCCGCCGAGTCGGCGCCCGCCGCCAAACAGGACCTGCCCAATGCGCCGGTGGTGAACAGCCTCGACGGTCAGAACATCCGCCTGCCGGGCTACATCGTGCCGCTGGAAGTCAGCGAAGAAGGCCGCACCACGGAGTTTCTGCTGGTGCCGTATTTCGGCGCCTGTATCCACGTCCCGCCACCGCCGTCGAACCAGATCGTCCATGTGAAAAGCAAGGTCGGCGTGAAACTGGATGAGCTGTATCAGCCGTACTGGGTCGAGGGGGCATTGCAGGTCAAGGCGTCCACCAGCGAGTTGGCGGATGCGGGGTATCAGATGCAGGCGGACAAGATTTTCATTTATGAATTGCCGGAGTGAGATCGGCGTCGTCTTTCAGATTGCTATCGCGAGCAGGCTCGCTCCCACAGTGAAAAAACGCATTGCCCTGTGGGAGCGAGCCTGCTCGCGAAAAGGCTTTCAAGTCGCACTAAAAACCACCCCATCACGGTTTCATTGAGCTGAGTCAAAAGACCGGATCACACCGCTCCGTACCATTGGACATCGAACATTTTCAACGTCCTTTGGAGCCCCCATGCACAAGTCCTTGCTCAGCGCTTCGCTGTTTGCCCTCGCGCTCGCAGCCCCGCTTGCCTACGCCCATGAGGCCGGCGACATCATCGTTCGTGCCGGTGCGATCACCGTCAACCCGAAAGCCGACAGTTCCAGCGTCAAGGTCGACCAGGGCCCGCTGAAGGGCGCCGACCTGGGTGGCAAGGCCACGATGAGCAGCGACACGCAATTGGGTCTGAACTTCGCTTACATGCTCGACAGCCACTGGGGAATTGAACTGCTTGCGGCCTCGCCGTTCGAGCATGACGTGAAGCTCAAAGGCACCGCCCTGGGCGCGGCCAACGGCAAACTCGGCTCGCTCAAACACCTGCCGCCGACCTTGAGCCTCGTCTATTACCCACTGGATGCGAAGTCCGCGTTCCAACCGTACGTGGGTGCCGGCATCAACTACACCTGGATCTTCGACGAAGAGCTCAGCAGCGACGCCAAGGCCAACGGCTTCAGCAACTTCAAGGCGAAAAACTCCTGGGGCATGGCGTTCCAGGTCGGCGCCGACTACATGCTCACCGACAACATCATGCTCAACGCCCAGGTGCGCTACATCGACATCGATACCCAGGCGACCGTGGAAAACAACGCCGTGGCACCGGGCACCCGGGCCAAGGTCAATGTGGCTGTTGACCCGTTCATCTACATGGTGGGCCTGGGTTACAAGTTCTAAACCCGAGCGGCCACAACACCTGTATGTAGGAGCGAGCTTGCTCGCGATGTACTTGAGGGCAACGCGTTCATGCAGAGAACACGCGCTTTCGTTAACGTCCATCGCGAGCAAGCTCGCTCCTACAGTTTTTATCGTCCCAGTAACTGCGCCAGGCCGACATTCATGGGGGTCTGCGCCGGTAAGGTGAAACGCTCGCGCAAGCGCTGATTATTCGCCCGTGAATGGCGGATATCACCGGAGCGCGCCGGGCCGTAGCTCACGGGTGGCAGATCCCCTACCACGACTTTCAACGCTTCGAGCATTTGCTTGAGACTGGTCGCCTGGTTCCAGCCGACATTCACTGCACCGACTTCAACCTGCGGCTTCTCGATCGCCTGCACCAGCACGTCGACCAGATCCGCCACGTACAAAAAGTCCCGGGTCTGCTCGCCGTCACCGAACACGGTAATCGGCAAGCCCTTCTGCGCGCGCTCACTGAAAATGCTGATCACGCCGGAGTACGGTGAGGACGGATCCTGACGCGGGCCAAAGATGTTGAAGAAGCGGAAGATCACCGGTTCCAGCGCGTGCTCGCGACGGTAGAAATCGAAGTAATGTTCGCTGGCCAACTTGTCCGACGCGTACGGCGTCAACGGTGCCTTGGGGGTTTCTTCGTCGATCGACTGGCCTTCGCCGTTGTTGCCATAGACCGCCGCGCTGGAGGCAAACACCACGCGTTTGACCCCGGCCTGACGCATGGCTTCGCAGACATTCAGCGAGCCGATGAAATTGCTCTGGTGGGTTTTCACCGGATCGTCCACCGAAGCCTGCACCGACGCCACCGCCGCCAGGTGCGCCACCGCACTGCAACCGGCCATCGCCCGGGCAACCAGGGTCGCATCGGCGACGTCACCGACGATCAACTCGACGCCAGGATTGTCCAGCGGCAGGTTGCTGCGCTTGCCGGTGGACAGGTCGTCGAGAATCCGCACCGTGTGCCCCTTGGCGAGCAAGGCGTCGGTCAGGTGCGAGCCGATGAAGCCGGCGCCGCCAGTGATTAAAATCGGGCCGTCAGCCATGGCGATAGAACCTGTCAAGTAAGCCCGGGAGCGCCGCACGCCAAGCGCGGGGCTTGATGCCGAAAGTGTGAAGGATTTTCTTGCAGGCCAGTACCGCGTGTTGCGGCTCTTCCGCGGCGTCCGGACGCGCAGCGTGAGCCTGGGCGGTCGGTGCCTCGATGGCCAGCGGATGCAGCGCGCGGGCTTCGGTGAGAATGGCCTGGCCCAGCGCCAGCGGGGTGGTCGCCTCGTGCCCGGCGTAGTGGTACGTGCCCCACAGCGGCGCCGCGCAATCGAGTTGCTTGAGCACCGAAATGATTACCCGGGCCGCGTCGTCCACCGGGGTCGGATTGCCCCGGCGATCGTCGGCCATCAACAGTTCGTCAGGCTGTTCGGCACGGGACAGGAAGCGTCCGAGCGCGCCGTCGGGGCTGTCATCGAGCAGCCATCCGAAACGCAGCAACACATGCTGCGGGCAGGTCGCGCGGACGCTTTGCTCGATCCGCCACAAGGCTTGACCCCGCAGGCCCAACGGCACCGGTTCGTCTTTTTCGCTGTAGGCGGTGGCACGGGAGCCATCGAACACGCGATAGCTCGACGGTTGCAGCAGCACGATGTTGTGGTGCTGGCACAATTCGGCCAGACGCTCGACCGCCCGTTCCTGCCCGGCCAGACGCGACTCGCTGACCGTCTCCGCCTGGAACCAGTCGAAGTAGTAGGCGAGGTTGATCAGCGCGTCCGGGCGGGTGTCGTCGAGCAGTTGCGTCAGGCTCGCGGCGTCCCAGCCGTCTTGCGGTGGGCGGGGGGCGAGGAAGCCGATGTCTTCCTCCGCACCGAGGCGAATCAGCGCCTGCCCAAGGGCATTTCCGCCGCCCAGTAACATAAGGCGCATTCGCATAGAGTCAGCAGGCCCAGTCTGATTGGATCAATGGCTTAATCGGCGCCGCTCGCAGGCGATGCCGTCGATAGATGCCGGAATCGTTGCATTTTGCGGGTTTAGTGCGCAACCGTCATCCCCAAATGCAGAAAGGGCTTGTGCGGTGTGGCCAAAGACCTCATCGCGAGCAGGCTCGCTCCCAAAGGGGAATGCGTTTCAAATGTGGGAGCGAGCCTGCTCGCGATAGGGCCCTCGAACCTGGCGAAGATCTCACGCGGTACTTGCATCTTCCCGTCCCCGCCCGCATAACTTTAGCCATGAACCTGCCCATCCCCGCAGACAGTGCGCTGAACGGCTTCCACCCCGCCGTCAGCGCCTGGTTCAACAGCACCTTCCCGGCGGTCACCGCTGCCCAGGCCCAGGCGTGGCCGCTGATCCGTCAGCACCGCTCGACGCTGATCGCCGCGCCCACCGGTTCCGGCAAAACCCTCACCGCGTTTCTCGCCGTCATCGACGACCTGGTTCACCGTGGGCTGGAAACCCCGGGCGGATTACCTGACGAAACGCTGGTGGTCTACGTCTCGCCACTGAAGGCCTTGTCCAACGACATCCAGATCAACCTGCAAAATCCGTTGGCCGGCATCACCGAGCAGCTATGCGCGATGGGCCTGCCCGGCCTGCGGATCAACACCGCCGTGCGCACCGGTGACACGCCGCAAAAAGAACGTTCGGCGATGCGCAAGACCGCGCCGCACATTCTGGTGACCACCCCGGAATCCCTGTACGTGCTGCTCGGCTCCGATTCCGGCCGGCAGATGCTCACCTCCACGCGCACGGTGATCGTCGACGAAATCCATGCGATCGCTGCCGGCAAACGCGGCAGCCACCTGGCCTTGAGTCTGGAGCGCTTGCAGGCGTTGTGCGCCGAACCGTTGATGCGCATCGGCCTGTCCGCCACGCAAAAGCCCATCGAAGCGGTGTCCCGCTTCCTCGTCGGCCGCGACCGTCCCTGCGACATCATCGACATCGGCCACGCCCGCCCCCGGGACCTGGGCATCGAGGTGCCGCCGGTGCCGCTGTCGGCCGTCATGGCCAATGACGTCTGGGAACTGGTCTATGACCGCCTCGCCGCCCTCGCCCGCGAACACCGCACCACACTGATTTTCGTCAACACCCGACGCTTGGCCGAACGCCTGAGCCGGCACCTGAGCGAGCGACTCGGCAAAGAAGCGGTCGCCGCCCACCACGGCAGCCTGGCCAAGGAGTTTCGCCTGGACGCCGAGCAGCGGCTCAAGCGTGGCGAGCTGCAAGTGCTGATCGCCACGGCGTCGCTGGAACTGGGGATCGACATCGGTGACGTCGACCTGGTCTGCCAGATTTCCTCGCCGCGCTCGATCGCCGGTTTTCTGCAACGGGTCGGCCGCTCCGGCCACCAGGTCGGTGGCACGCCCAAGGGCCGGTTGTTCGCTACCACCCGCGACGACCTGATCGAATGCACCGCCCTGCTCGACTGCGTGCGGCGCGGCGAACTCGACACCCTGCACATCCCCGTAGCGCCGCTGGACGTGCTGGCCCAGCAGATCATCGCCGAGGTCAGTTGCCAGGAATGGCAAGAGCAGGCGTTGCTGGAGATGTTCCGCAAAGCGTCGCCCTACGCCGACCTCGACGAAAAACATTATCAAGCGCTGCTGCAGATGCTTGCCGAGGGCTACAACGGTCGTCAGGGCATTCGCAGCGCGTTCCTCCACCGCGACGCCGTGACCCGCACGCTGCGTGGGCGCCGCGGCAGCAAACTGACCGCCGTGACCAGCGGCGGCACCATCCCGGACAACGCCGACTACAGCGTGGTGCTGGAGCCGCAGGGGCTGAACATCGGCAGCGTCAACGAAGACTTCGCGGTGGAAAGCATCGCCGGCGATATCTTCCAGTTGGGCAATACCTCGTACCGCATCCTGCGGGTCGACACCGGCAAGGTCCGGGTCGAGGACGCGCAGGGCCAGCCGCCGACCATTCCGTTCTGGCTCGGTGAAGCGCCGGGGCGCAGTGCGGAACTGTCGTTCGCCGTGGCACGCCTGCAGGCGCAGCTCGACGACCTGCTCGCCGCTCACCCCGGCAACCTGCAACCGGCCCTCGACTGGCTGACCGACACCCTCGGCCTGAACCTCGCCAGCGCTCAACAACTGGTGGATTATCTGGCCCGCGCGCGCCTGACCCTGGGCGCCCTGCCGTCCCAGGACACACTGCTGATGGAGCGTTTTTTCGACGAATCCGGCGGCACGCAACTGATCATCCACACGCCGTTCGGCAGCCGTATCAACCGCGCCTGGGGCCTGGCCCTGCGCAAGCGTTTCTGCCGCACCTTCAACTTCGAATTGCAGGCCGCCGCCAGCGAAGACGCGATTGTCCTGTCGCTGTCCACCAGCCACAGCTTCGACCTCGATGAAGTCTGGCGTTACCTGCACAGCAGCAGCGCCGAGCACGTGCTGATTCAGGCGGTACTCGATGCGCCGCTGTTCGGCGTGCGCTGGCGCTGGAACGCCGGGGTCGCGCTGGCGTTGCCGCGGTACACCGGCGGGCGCAAAGTGGCGCCGCAGATCCAGCGCATGAAAAGCGAGGACCTGATCGCCAGCGTGTTTCCCGACCAGATCGCCTGCGTGGAAAATCTCGCCGGCGAGCGCGAGGTTCCCGCGCATCCGCTGGTGGAACAGACCCTCGACGATTGCCTTCACGAAGCCATGGACTGCGAGGGCTGGCTCACCTTGTTGCGGCGTATGGAGCGCGGCGACGTTCGCTTGATCAGCCGTGACCTGCCGGCGCCTTCGCCGCTGGCTGCGGAAATCCTCAGCGCCAGGCCTTACACCTTCCTCGACGACGCGCCGCTGGAAGAACGCCGCACCCAAGCCGTGCTCAACCGGCGCTGGACCGATCCGCAATCCACCGACGATCTTGGTGCGCTGGACGCCGAAGCGATTCAAGCCGTGCGCGAGGAAGCCTGGCCCGCGCCCACCGGCGTCGATGAAATGCATGAAGCGTTGATGAGCCTGGCCTGCATCACTGAAGCCGAAGCGCAGGCCAACCCGCAGTGGCTGGAGTGGCTGACCGCACTGGCCGAAAGTGGCCGCGCCAGCCGTCTGCAATCCGCACAACCACTGTGGCTGCCACTGGAGCGACTGACGTGCCTGCGGGCGATTTATCCACAGGCGAATCTGCTGCCGCCGTTGGAGCCGTTGCCTGGGTTCGATGAGGCGTGGGAAACGGACGAGGCGATTCTGGAAGTCATCCGCGCACGCCTTGGCGCTTTTGGCCCATTGCCACTGAAGGCGATTGCCGAGCCCTTGGGCTTGTCGTCGACGCAAGTTGCCCAAGTGCTGGCGCAACTGGAACGCGAAGGTTATGTGTTGCGCGGGCAATTCACCCCCGGCACCGATCAGGAGGAATGGTGCGAACGGCATCTGCTGGCGCGGATTCATCGCTATACGGTCAAGCGTCTGCGCCGGGAAATCGAGCCGGTGGCGCTGCAGGATTTCATGCGGTTCCTGTTCGACTGGCAGCATTTGTCGGCCTCGACCCAAGGTCAGGGCAGCGCGGTGTTGCCAGCCATGGTCGGTCAATTCGAAGGTTACCCCGCCGCCGCGTCAGCCTGGGACAGCGACCTGCTGCCGGCGCGCATCAAAGGCTATTCGGCGAGCTGGCTGGACGACCTGTGCCGCAGCGGCAAACTGGTCTGGACGCGCCTGACCGCACACAGCGCCAGCACGGCCCTGCGCAGCACGCCGATCGTGTTGCTGCCGCGCGGTCAGGTCGGCTTGTGGAGTGGTTTGACCGAGCAAACGCCGGTCAGCGAACTCTCTCCGAAAACGCAAAAAGTCTACGAAGCCCTGAGCCAACACGGTGCGCTGTTTTTCGATGAGCTGATTCACGAAGCCCATCTGCTGCGCACGGAACTGGAAATCGCCTTGCAGGAACTGGTCGGTGCCGGGCTGGTGAATGCCGACAGTTTTGCCGGCTTGCGCGCGCTGATCACCCCCGCGAGCAAACGCCAGGCCCGTAGCAGCCGACGCGGACGCGGCGCGTATGTCGGCGGCATGGACGATGCCGGGCGCTGGGCCTTGCTCCGTCGCGGGCCGCCGGCGCCGGTGCTGGATAAGAAACAGCCAACCCCGAGCGACACCCTGGAACACATCGCCATGACCTTGCTGAGGCGTTACGGCGTGGTGTTCTGGCGCCTGCTGGAGCGTGAGGCGGACTGGTTGCCGAGCTGGCGCGAATTGCTGCGCACGTTCCATCGGCTGGAGGCGCGGGGCGAGATTCGCGGCGGGCGGTTTGTCAGTGGTTTGGCCGGTGAGCAGTTTGCGTTGCCCGAGGCGATCCCGCTGCTGCGGGAGGTGCGGCGACGGGCGCACGACGGGAGTTTGATTGCAGTGTGCGGGGTGGATCCGCTGAACCTGGCCGGCACTCTGCTGCCGGGTGCGAAGGTGCCGGCGCTGGCGAGTAATCGGCTGGTGTACCGGGATGGCTTGCCGGTGGCCGCGGAGATTGCCGGCAAGCAGGTGTTTTGGGTGGATCTGGATCAGCAGGCAACTGCTGAAGTGAAGAGCACGCTGACCCGGCATCGATAGCGACTGGACTGGCCTCTTCGCGGGCAAGCCCGCTCCCACAGGGATTTAGCTGTGTTGCGCAGCGCGTGTTCACACCCGAGAACCTGTGGGAGCGGGCTTGCCCGCGAAAGCGCCAGTCGCCTCAATACACATCACTGGGTGCGAGGCTGCTCCGCAAGCAATACCGGAGACTTCTCAGGTGCCGGAACTTCATCCTGCACTTCCCCCACCTCCCGCTTCGGCATCAACACCTGCTGTGGATAAGTCTGCGCGAAATGCACCCACGGGCTGTTATCCACAAGCTTTTTCAAGCGCTGGTTAAACGCCCGGCTCACCGCATACTGCCCACCCGACACCGTGCGGAACTGCGCCGTCAGCACCACGCCATTCAGGTCCATTTTGTCGACGCCAAACACGTCCAGCGGCCCTTGCAGGTTGTATTTGAGGAATGCGTCCTCACGGATCGAATCTCCCGCCTCGCGGATCAGTTCGATCGCCTTGTCGACGTCAGTGTCGTAGGTGAACTGCACCGAGAAAAACGCATAGGCGAATTGCCGTGACTGGTTGGTGACGGCCTTGATCTGGCCGAACGGCACCGAGTGCACGAAGCCCTTGCCGTCACGCAGGCGCAAGGTGCGGATGGTCAGGCCTTCGACGGTGCCGGCGTGCCCGGAATCGAGTACCACCCAGTCGCCAATCGACAGCGTGTCTTCGATGATGATGAACAGACCGGTGATCACGTCCTGCACCAGCTGTTGCGAACCGAAACCGATGGCCAGGCCGACGACCCCGGCACCTGCCAGCAGCGGTGCGACGTTGATCCCCAGGTTGGCCATGGTGGTGATCGCGCAGATCACCACCAGGATGATTTTGATCGCGTTGCGCAGCAGCGGCAGGATGGTTTTGACCCGGGTACTCGGCTGGCGCGCCGAGCGTTTGTTGACCGGTGGTTTCAGCGCTTCCTGGATCGCCGTGTCGAGCACCACCCACAGCAGCCACGTCACCAGGAAGATCAGGCCGATGCTGCTCAGCGAATCGCTGATCGCGCGGCCCACCGAGTTGCGCTCGGCGAACTCGAACAGCGACACGCCCCAGATCCGCCCAAGAATTTCAATGAACGCCACCGCCATGACAATTCGCAGCAACGCGTGCAGCAAGCTGAGGAAACGCTCCTTGTAGGCGCTGCTGCGCTGGATCGCTTCGGCTTTGCGGGACTTGAACAGGTGCTGGAAAATCGTGCTGAGGAACACCGTGGCAATCAGCAGAATGGTGGTGAACAACGCGCAGCGCAGGGCCTTCTGATTGTCCTCGCCGACGCCGATCAGGTTGATCGCCGAGACCATCACCATCAGCAGGATCGGCCAGTACCACAGCCCGGAAAAGATCCGCAGCGATTCCTGCAGCGAAGGCTGCTTCAAGCGTTGCGCCAGCGGTCGGTTGCGGATCAGGTGCGCCACCGGCCGCCGCAGGCGAATCACCAGCAAGCCAAAGATGATCGACGCGAACAACCCGGTGAACACCGCGATGCTGCTGGTGATGTTGCCGCCCAGTTGTCGGGCGATCTGCGGGCTGGTCAGCGCATCGCTGAGCGCCGCGAGAAAACCGATCAGGAACAGCGGCTTCGGGCAATAACTGCGGATGATCTGCACCGCCCGACGCTTATGGCCGGTATTGAACATGACGATCACGCATAAAAGCATCGAGGTGGAGAAAATGCCGCTGCTGGTGGCGTAGGCGAAACACAGCGCCAGCGCCCGGCCCACCGAGGCCTGCAGGAAATGGCTGACATAGAGCGTCAGAGGCAGGCAAATCAGCGCCGGCAACGTGTAGGGCAGTATGTAGTTGAGCAGGTCCTGGCTGCGTTGCCGGGTTCGCAGCCAGCGGCCCTGGTTCAACCGTTTGGCGAGTAATCCGCCAAGCACCGTCAGCAGGGCAAACACGCCGAGCCAGACGCCGGACAACAAAAGAAAATCGCCGACCACGCTCATGGGTGATCGCGATGACGGCTGATTCACCAGTTTGTCGACTTCATCCGCCGCCCGATCGGCCCGCAGGCGCCAGGCGTCGACCAGGTTTTCGTTGAGGTCGAGCTTGTCCTGCACGTCGTCGATGCTGGAGCTGATGGCCCCGAGCAGGCCGCCCTGGACCAGTGGCTCAGGTTTTGCCGCGTCCTCGGCTGCGGCGGGAACACCCGGCAGCGTCGCGGCTTGCAGCACGTTGTTGCCTGAAAACAGCAACGCCCCCAATAACATCACGGTCTTGAACTTGAGCAAAACGGGGAGCTCCTTGAAAAGGGTCTGTAAGGAACTGATCGGCAAATGGCCGGCAAGTTCATCCCCAAGGTTTGCTCGCGATCAAGCCCGCCCCCACACGTGCACCGTGTTGATCCGCTGATATTTGACATGAGCGCAAATATCAAATGCCTGTCCCTGTATTTTTCCACCCCCTCCAAACCCCGACACTGCACTCCATCAATCACCCCCCCGGAGTCGCAGCCATGCCCATTGCCTTGCTCGCGCTGACCCTCAGCGCCTTCGCCATCGGGACGACCGAGTTCGTCATCGTTGGCCTGTTACCCACCATCGGCGCCGACCTCGGCGTCAGCCTGCCGTCCGCCGGCCTGCTGGTCAGCCTCTACGCCCTCGGCGTGGCGATCGGCGCGCCGGTGCTGACCGCCCTCACCGGCAAAGTCCCGCGCAAACTGTTGCTATTGTCGCTGATGGTGTTGTTCACCCTCGGCAACCTGCTGGCGTGGAAAGCGCCGAGCTATGAATCGCTGATCATTGCGCGGATCGTCACGGGCCTTGCCCACGGGGTGTTTTTCTCCATCGGCTCGACCATCGCCACCAGTCTGGTGCCGAAGGAAAAAGCCGCCAGCGCGATTGCAATCATGTTCACCGGCCTGACCGTGGCACTGGTCACCGGCGTGCCGCTGGGCACGTTCATCGGTCAGCATTTCGGCTGGCGGGAAACCTTCCTCGCCGTGTCGGCGCTGGGTGTGATCGCATTTATCGGCAGCCTGCTCTACGTGCCGAAAAACATCGCTCACAGCAAACCGGCTTCGCTGTTGCAACAGCTGCAAGTGCTCAAGCAATCGCGCTTGTTGCTGGTGTACGCCATGACGGCCGTCGGCTACGGCGGATCGTTCATCGCCTTCACCTTCCTGGCGCCGATTCTCCAGGACATCTCCGGCTTCAGCGCCAGCACCGTCAGCCTGGTGTTGCTGGTGTACGGCATCTCGGTGGCGGTCGGTAATATCTGGGGTGGCAAACTGGCCGACAAGCGCGGCCCGATCAGCGCCCTGAAAATCATCTTCGCCCTGCTCGCCGTCGTGTTGTTCGTGCTGACCTTCACCGCCGGTAATCCATGGCTGGCGCTGGCCACCGTGCTGGTCTGGGGTGCGGTGGCGTTTGGTAACGTGCCAGGTTTGCAAGTGTATGTGGTGCGCCAGGCCGAACATCACACGCCGCACGCGGTGGATGTGGCGTCCGGCCTGAACATCGCCGCGTTCAACCTCGGGATTGCCGGTGGTGCGTGGGGCGGTGGCTTGATCGTCGCCCACATGGGCCTGATCCACACCGCATGGATCGGTGGTCTGGTGGTGTTGGTGGCACTGGCGCTGACAATGTGGAGCGGTCGCCTCGATCGCCTCGGCCCGGTGTATGCCGAACCGGCTGAGGGCTCAACCCGCGTCGTCACTGGCCACTGATCCCCCTTGTTGCTGACCACTGATCCCCCCTGTAGGAGCGAGCTTGCTCGCGATGGACTGAAGACCGCCGCTGGCTAGCAGACAGCCCGCGTCATCGTTAGCGACCATCGCGAGCCTGCTCGCTCCTACAGTCTCCCTCGCATTGACCATCCGTAGTCCCGTGGAAACTTTCTCGATTGCCCGGCAGTCATCAAAAGACAAGGGCGACCGAGGACCATCAGACGGAGGCGACATGGCGGCGATTCATATCGGTATTTCAGGCTGGCGCTACACACCCTGGCGGGGGGATTTCTACCCGAAGGGGCTGACACAGAAACGCGAATTGCAATTCGCCTCGCGAGCGGTCAACAGCATCGAAATCAATGGATCGTTTTACGCCCTGCAACGGCCTGAACGTTACGCCGAGTGGTACGCGGAAACGCCGGCGGACTTCGTGTTCAGCGTCAAGGCCCCGCGCTTCATCACCCATATCCGGCGCTTGCGCGACATCCACACGCCCCTGGCCAACTTCTTCGCCTCCGGGGTGCTGGAGCTCAAGGAAAAACTCGGTCCGATCCTCTGGCAGTTTCCCCCCAACTTCAAATTCAATGCCGAGCTGTTCGAAAGCTTCCTTGAACAATTGCCGCAAAACACCCAGCAGGCCGCCGCCCTCGCCCGCCAACACGATTCGCACCTGCACGGCCACGCCAGCACCAAGGCGTACAAGAAAAAGCCGCTGCGCCACGCTGTCGAGATCAGGAACGACACCTTCATCGACCCCGCGTTTGTCCGGTTGCTAAAGCGCTACAACGTTGCCTTGGTCATCGCCGACACGGCGGGTAAATGGCCGTATCGCGAAGACCTCACCAGCGATTTCGTCTACCTGCGCCTGCACGGCGCCGAAGAACTCTATGCCAGCGGCTACACCCCGCAGGCGCTGGATCGCTGGAGCAAGCGGATCGATGCCTGGAACCATGGCAAGCAACCGTCCGACCCGCAATTGATCGCACCGCGACAAAAGCCCAAGGTGCGCAAATCCCGCGAAGTGTTCTGCTATTTCGACAACGACATCAAGGTCCGCGCGCCTTACGACGCCCGCCGCTTGCTCGAGCATTTCCATCTCGACAAGAACCTAGCCACAGCACCCGGCGAGCCTGTGGCCGAAGGGATGCTGCCATGAATGGGCCCGAGCCGTTAAGCCCCACCGGCGAGCAGCCGCAAACCCTGGCTGCCGTGCAGCGTTTCACCCTACTGACGGTCAATACGCACAAGGGCTTCACCGCCCTCAATCGCCGCTTCATCCTGCCGGAACTGCGCGAGGCGGTGCGGAGCGTGTCCGCTGATGTGGTGTTTTTGCAGGAAGTCCACGGCACCCACGAACATCACCCGCAGCGCTACAGCAACTGGCCGGCGATGCCACAGTACGAATTCCTCGCCGACACCCTGTGGCCGCAGTTCGCCTACGGGCGCAACGCGGTGTATCCGGCCGGCGATCACGGTAACGCACTGCTGTCGAAATTCCAGATCATCCGTCACGACAACCTCGACGTGTCGATCAGCGGCCACGAGAACCGCGGCATCCTTCATTGTGTATTGCGCCTGCCCGGTGACGGACCGGAGGTGCACGCGATCTGCGTCCACCTGGGCCTGCGCGAAACCCATCGCACCGAACAGCTTAAGCTGCTGGCCCGACGCCTCGAAGAATTGCCGAGTGAAGCCCCGGTGATCGTCGCGGGCGACTTCAACGACTGGCGCCAGCGCGCCGATGCATTGCTCAAACCTTGCGGTCTGCGCGAGGTGTTCGCCGAACACCACGGCAAACCGGCGCGCAGTTTTCCGGCACGCTTGCCGGCCCTGCGCCTCGACCGCATTTACGTGCGCAACCTCAAGGCCAGCCGCCCGAAAGTACTCGCGTCGCGTCCCTGGTCGCACCTATCCGACCACGCACCGCTATCGGTGGAGATCGAGCTATGAGCAGTGCACCCATGGAAAAAGCCGCGGTGGAGCACCTGTCCACGACCCCGCCGCTCCGCGAGCCGGGCGTGGTCGATGTCGAATACGGCTGGCATGGCAACAACCTGGTGCAGTTGCTGGAAAACGGCGAAGCCTATTTTCCCCGGGTCTTCGAGGCCATGCGCCAGGCGAAGACGGAAATCCTCCTGGAAACCTTCATCGTCTTCGAGGACAAGGTCGGCAATGAGTTGCAGCAAGTGCTGATCGAGGCGGCGCAACGCGGCGTACGGGTCACTGCGAGCTTCGACGGTTTTGGCTGTGGCGAGCTGACCACCGGTTATCTCGCGGCGTTGAGCGAAGCCGGCGTGCGCATTCAGATGTTCGATCCGGCGCCGAAGCACCTGGGCTTTCGCACCAACTGGTTCCGCCGCCTGCACCGCAAGATTGTGGTGGTCGATGGCACGATTGCGTTCCTTGGCGGAATCAACTATTCAGCTGACCATCTCGCCGATTTCGGGCCCGAGGCCAAGCAGGATTACTCGGTGGAAGTGCAAGGTCCGGCGGTCGCCGACATTCATCACTTCGCCCTCCTGCAAAGCGGTCGCCCCGCCCGAGCGAAATACTGGTGGCAACGGCGCCGGCAACGGCGCTCGGAACTGGCGTTCAACGATCACGATGGCCAGGTGCGACTGGTGTACCGGGACAACGGTGATCACCGCACCGACATCGAGGAGGTTTATCGACTGGCCCTGCGCAGCGCCCAGCGCCGGGTAGTAATCGCCAATGCCTACTTCTTTCCGGGCTATCGCCTGCTGCGGGAGATTCGCAACGCCGCTCGACGCGGGGTCGATGTGCGCCTGATTCTGCAAGGTCAACCGGACATGCTGGTGGCCAAGCTGGCGGCGCGCATGACCTACGACTACCTGCTCAAATCCGGCGTGCAGATTCACGAATATTGCGAGCGCCCGCTGCACGGCAAGGTCGCGCTGGTGGACGAGGACTGGAGCACCGTCGGTTCGAGCAACCTCGATCCGCTGAGCCTGTCGATGAACCTGGAAGCCAATGTGTTGATCCGTGATCGCGCATTCAATCGCCACCTGTTCGAGCGCCTTGAATACCTGAGCATTAACCATTGCAAAGCCATGTCCCCGGAAAAGTCACCGCGCGGACGGGTCTGGCACATGACCGTCGGTTTCCTGGTATTTCACTTTCTGCGGCACTTCCCGGCATGGGCCGGTTGGTTGCCGGCGCACAAGCCGCGCCTGAAACCGTTCACTCACCTCACCGGGGGCGATCGCCATGGAACGCGTTGAAACGCACTCGGCGCCCCACGCCGACAGCCCGCACACATCCCGCTGGAGTCGCTGGAAAAAACCGCTGACGGTGCTGTTTTTCCTGGCGCTGATCGTACTGTTCACGATGCTTGCCCAGCGCATTGAATGGAACGAGGTGTTCGACACCCTTGCCGATTTCAAGGTGCGCACGCTGATCATTGCGTCCGGGCTGACGCTGGTGAGTTTCCTGGTGTACGCCTGCTTCGACCTGATCGGCCGCACCTACATTCGTCAGGACCTGACCTGGAAGCAGATCCTGCCGGTGGGCATCATCAGTTACGCCTTCAATCTTAACCTCAGCGCCTGGGTCGGCGGGATCGCCATGCGTTATCGCCTTTATTCCAGGCTCGGGGTGAGCAAAAGCAACATCGCGAAGATCCTCGGCCTGAGCCTGGCAACCAACTGGTTCGGTTACATGGTGATCGCCGGTGCGGTATTCAGCAGCGGGCTGGTGCGCATGCCGCCGGGCTGGAAGCTCAGCAGTGGCGCGTTGCAAATCGTGGGCGCTGTGTTGCTGCTGGTGAGCGCGGGTTACCTAGCGGCCTGTCAGTTTTCCAAGCGCCGGGAGTGGTCGATTCGCGGCGTGGAAATCAACCTGCCCTCCCTGCGCATGGCGGTCCTGCAACTGGCCCTCGGCGCGTTGAACTGGTCGCTGATGGCGGCGGTGATTTTCACCTTGCTGCCGAGCAAACTGGATTATCCGCTGGTACTCGGGGTGTTGCTGATCAGCGCCATCGCCGGGGTCATCACGCACATCCCCGCGGGGCTTGGCGTGCTGGAGGCGGTATTTGTGGCGTTGCTGCAGCATGAGGTGTCGCGGGGCAGCCTGGTGGCGGGGTTGTTGGCGTATCGGGCGATTTATTTCATTTTGCCGTTGTTGATCACGTTGGTGATGTATCTGGTGGTGGAGGCCAAGGCCAAGTCGTTGCGGATTGCAAAGAAGCCCAAGTGATGGGTGGCGCCTGACAGGGCGCCGAAGAGGCCAGCAAAATCACCGCTTATTTCGACTGAATAATGCTCAACCGCTCCCCCACCACCATCTCGGTAATCCAGTCCACCAGAATCGACGTGTACGCCTGCTGCGACACCGGCTCGCTCAACGCGTGATCCGCGCCGTCGATAATCCGGTGGGTCAGCGAATGCGTCTGCTGGCACGCGGCCCGGTAACTCATGATCGTCGCATGGGGCACGTAGGCGTCAGTCTCGGATTCCACCAGCAACACATCCCCGGTGAATTGCGAACAGGCATGCAACGCGCGGTTGCTATCAGCGCGCACCAGCGTGCTGCGGTAATCGCGCAGGTCCATCTTGTCCAGGTCGCGTTTGGGCGTGTGCCACTGCTCGTCGCGATACAGCGCCGGCACCCGCAGCGCCAGCCACCGCACCGGACGCAACGAGGTCAGGATCGAGGCCAGATAACCACCGTAGCTGGTGCCGACCACCGCGACCGCCGACGTATCGAGCGCCGGATGCGCGAGCAAGCGGTCGTACGCCGCCAGCAGGTCGCGCAGGTTATCTTCGCGGGTGACCCGGGTCAGCGGAATGCCGGTGCCGCCAGTATGTCCGCGCAAATCGAACGTCAGGCACACGCACCCCAGACCGGCAATGCCTTTGGCCCGCTCAAGGTCGCGCTCCTGACTCCCGCCCCAGCCGTGCACGAACAGCACGCCGGGGACTTTGGATTTGGGACTGAGGAAAGTCCCGATCATCTGTTCATCGTCGATGTCGATCTGAATGGTTTCGCTTCTAGCCGTCATAGGATTTAACCGTCACGTACTTGAGTAGAAAGTCACTGTTTTCAGCCGGCCCGCGGTACACCTCGACGGCGTCCGCCGGCAGCGCTTGATCGATGTAGGTTTCCACCGAGGACACGCGGATCGCGCGCATGCCCGGATCGTTGACGAAACTCTGCAACGCCGCCACTTCCGCGCTGCTGGCGCCGCCCATACGCCAGGATTGTTCGAGCACACCGCTGCGCCGTTTGCCGTTGCTGTCCAGGCCCTGGGCGATGTCGTAGTTGCGCCGGGAGGCGTAGAAGCCTGGGTAGGCCTCGTCCGCGGCCTTGTCGAACACCTGTGCCTGGCGAATCGCCAATTGCACGTCGTCAGGTAATTCCAGTTCCAGCAAATCGGCGTAGTCGCCTCGCACAACCAGCAGGTTCGACCCTCCATAAACCTGCTCGCCTTGAGCGTCTGCGGTCAAGTATTGATCACCGCAGTAGCTCAGCACATGGTCGCCAATGAAGCTTTGGCCGACGCTGTGGGTCACCACGTCGGTGAGATCCTGCTCCAGCACCACACCTTCGTTGAACAGCGCTTCGGCATCTGGCCTGGCGAGGATTTCATCGAACTGGTCGAGGCTCTGGATCACTTCCTGGCCACGCCCGGCACAGGCATGAATCGGCTTGAGACGAATCGGACCGTTGTAGAGCAAGTGCTCCGCCGCGGGCCGCGCATCGTCGAGGGAAAATACGCTGAGGCCGTCGAGCACCACGCTGCGCACCCGCTCGGAAAACAGCGGCGACCAGCCCGGCGGAGCGTGCGCATCCTTGCTGCGCAGGCCGTGGCTGATGGCTTTGGTGCAGATGAAATCATGCTCGACGTAGCCGCCCCACAAATCCTCAGGACCGCTGACACCCAGCTGCCGGGCGGCTGCGGCGCCGACCAGGGTCTGGGTAGGCAACAGATAAAGGTCGCGGCCCTTGTGCTGTTCGGGGTCGTAACTGCCGCCGTATTTAAATCCCAGGATATTCGCCAGCCAACGGGCCAGCGCGCAATTGGTATCGACTTCGTGCTGTGGCGCGTCAGGTCTCACCGAATGGGCGACTACCCGTTTTTTGCGGTTTGCTGGGGTCATGCATCCCCCTTCAATCGGCACTAGATGTATGTCATTGAAGGGGTGCAGAGATCAGGCCAACCGACGCTCGATTGAAATGCTCGACAATTCAACGAGTTGTCAAAAACGTGATAGCACTGAGCCTGTCTTATTCTGCACGACGCGAGTGGCGACTCCGGTGTTTTGCACGATTCAAACGGTGGGAGCGGGGTGAGATTACGGGCGGGTCACCGCCGCACTCGGCGTCACGCCAAACCGCGTCCGATAATCACTCGGCGCCAGCCCGGTAATTTTCTTGAACGTCGCGCGAAACGCACTGGGGTCCTGATAGCCGACGGTCCAGGCAATGTGGTCGATGGTGCCGTTGGTGAATTCCAGCATTTCCCGAGCCTTGCCGACCCGCAAGTGCTGGCAGTATTCAGTCGGTTTCAAGCCAGTCGCCCCGCGGAATCGGCGCAGGAACGTGCGCTCCTCCAGCCCTGCCCGCTCGGCCATCGTCGTCAGCGAAACGTCGGTCGCGCCAGTGCTTTGCAGCCAATGCTGGACCTTGAGAATCGAGGCGTCGCCATGGCTCAGAATCGGCGAAAAATTACTGCCGCACTCGCTCGCGCTGTCGCTGTGTTCCACCACCAGAAAACGCGCGGTACCGGTAGCGATGCTCGGCCCCAGCAGCCGATCGACCAGCCGCAGACCCAGCTCGGACCAGGCCATCAACCCGGCCGTGGTAATCAGGTCGCCGTCGTCGACAATTGGCGTATCAGCCTTGAGCTTGATCGCCGGATAACGCTCGGCGAATGCCTTGGCCGAGGTCCAGTGGGTGGTGGCACTTCGGCCGTCCAGCAGGCCGCTTTCGGCCAATAGAATCGAGCCCACGCACACTCCGCCCAGGGTTGCGCCCTGGGCATGTTGCTGACGAATCCAGCGCAACAAGCCTTCGGGCGCCTGGCCTTCGGAAAAACCGCCAATGGACGGCGGGATCAGCAGGGCCACCAATGCCTCGTCCGCCGCCGGGTAGCTGTCGTAAATCCGCCGAGGCGACTGATCGCCATCGACTTGCCAATGGCTGACCCGCAACAGCGGCAATTGCGCCGCCTGATAGTCGGTGGCAATGCGGTTCGCCACCGCGAACAAATCCGTCAACCCGTGCACCGCCGCCATCTGCGCGCCGGGGTAAATCAGCACGCCCAGCTCGGCGATTGCCCTTTGTGCGTCCATTGTCAGTTTTCCCCCTTCTATTGTCGGTGCGGCCAATCCCCGGACGTTACGCCACAGCCGATACTTCGTGCCACACCCACCAACACTTCGAGGAAACAGTCATGGCCAAGCAAGCACTCATCGTAGTTGATATCCAAAACGACTACTTCCCCCAAGGCAAGTGGCCGCTGGTCGGGGCGGACGCCGCTGCGGATAATGCGGTCCGCCTGCTCAAGACCTTTCGCGACGCCGGTGATTCGGTGGTGCACATCCGCCACGAGTTCACCTCCGAGGATGCCCCCTTCTTCACGCCGGGTTCCGAAGGCGCGAAGCTGCACCCCAAAGTCCTCAACCACGCCGACGAACCGGTGGTGCTCAAACACTTCGTCAACTCGTTCCGCGAAACCGAACTGAAGTCGATCCTCGACGAACAAGGCATCAAGGAACTGGTAGTGATCGGCAGCATGAGCCACATGTGCATCGACGGTATCACCCGCGCGGCCGCCGACATGGGATACAGCGTCACCGTCATCCACGACGCCTGTGCCTCTCGGGACCTGGAGTTCAATGGCGTCACGGTTCCGGCAGCCCATGTGCATGCGGCCTTCATGTCCGCCTTGGGCTTCGCCTACGCCAGCGTGGTGTCGACTGACGAGTTCCTGCGCCTGTAGGAGACCGTGTCCGAGGTCGAAAATGAAGTGACCTCACACCCGTGAAAACTCCACAAAAAAGGCCCGGCGCTGTTAGCGCCGGGCCTTTTGGTTCAGATCGGGTGAAGCGTGCGATCAGAACGGGATATCGTCATCAAAGCTGTCGAAATCCGGAGCCGGTTGCGGAGCGGCCTGCTGCGGAGCCGGACGCGACTGTTGCGGTGCCGACTGCTGCGGACGCGGAGCCTGCTGCTGGCGTGGCGCCGGAGCGGACTGCTGATAGTTATTGCCCCCGCCTTGTTGGTCGCCCTGTTGTGGACGGCCGCCCAGCAGTTGCATGGTGCCTTGCATGTCGACCACGATTTCAGTGGTGTAACGCTTGATGCCGTCTTTTTCCCACTCGCGGGTCTGCAGCTTGCCTTCGATGTAGACCTGCGAACCTTTACGCAGGTATTCGCCGGCGATCTCCGCCACCTTGCCGAACATCGATACACGGTGCCATTCGGTCTTCTCGACCTTTTGACCGGTTTGCTTGTCGGTCCACTGTTCGCTGGTCGCCAGACTCAGGTTGGTCACGGCGTTACCGTTAGGCAGGTAGCGAACTTCGGGATCCTGGCCGCAAGTGCCGACCAATATGACTTTGTTAACCCCACGGGCCATAACGTTCTCCTAGGCTACGCACTGCGCCTCGGCCGGGTTGTTCACCAGGCGCTCAAGGGTGGTGCGATCCAATAGTTCTGTGTCCAATTTGATGTAAATCGCTGCTTCATCAGCAACGATCACTGCATCTGTTACCCCTACGACGGCCTTCAGGCGCTCTACCAGACCCGCTTCGCGGATCGCCTCGGGCGACAACGGCAAGCGCAGGCTCGTGACATAAGGTGGTTCGCGCATGGTAACAGCAAAGGCCAGCCAGAGGGCAGCCAGGCCCGCGCATCCGAGGAAGACAACCGACAAACCGCCATGCTGAAACAGCCAACCGCCGAGGATCCCGCCCAGCGCAGAACCAAGGAACTGACTGGTGGAGTAAACCCCCATCGCCGTGCCCTTGCCCCCTGCCGGTGAAACCTTGCTGATCAGCGATGGCAAAGAAGCTTCCAGCAAGTTGAAGGCGGTAAAGAACACCACCGTTCCGATCACCAGAGCCCGCAAGCTATCGCCGAACTGCCAGAAGAATAGCTCAGTGAGCATCAGCGTCAGCACCGCGCCCAATAAAACTCGTTTCATTTTGCGTTTCTTCTCGCCGTAGATAATGAACGGGATCATGGCGAAGAAGGAAATCAGCAGCGCAGTCAGGTAAACCCACCAGTGCTGTTCTTTGGGCAGGCCGGCTTTTTCCACCAGAGCCAGCGGCAAGGCGACGAAGCTCGACATCAACATCGCGTGCAACACAAAAATGCCCAGGTCCAGGCGCAGCAGGTCCGGATGCTTGAGGGTCGGCATCAGCGCCTGGCGCGCGACGCCGGATTCTCGATGCTGCAGCGGCCCGACAGCCCGCGGCACCATGAACATCACGATCACAATGCCGACCAGGGCCATGGCGCCCGTGGCGAGGAACAATCCTGAAAGACCAAAGGCGCGCGTCAGCAACGGTCCTACGACCATGGCGACAGCGAACGACAGACCGATCGTCATGCCGATCATGGCCATGGCCTTGGTCCGATGCTGTTCGCGGGTCAGGTCTGACAGCAACGCCATCACCGCCGCAGAAATTGCTCCGGCGCCTTGCAGGATTCGTCCAGCGATCACACCCCAGATCGAATCAGCATTGGCCGCCAGCACGCTGCCCAGGGCGAAGACGATCAGCCCGAGGTAAATCACCGGCCGGCGACCGATGCGGTCGGAAATGAAACCGAAAGGAATCTGAAAAATCGCCTGGGTCAGGCCGTAGGCGCCAATCGCCAGGCCGATAAGGGCCGGGGTCGCTCCTGCCAGATCCATCCCATAGGTCGCCAATACCGGCAACACCATGAACATGCCAAGCATACGGAAGGCGAACACGAGGGCCAGACCGCTTGCCGCGCGGGTCTCGCTACCACTCATGCGTTCGCTGTGGGGATCGTGCATGGAAAAACCTCATGTGAACCGGCGGCGATTCTACCAGTCCCATCGATTGACGGGGTATATCGCGACGCTTTGACGCGTTCTGCTGACAGACTCTTCATGTAAGACAGTCACCCACTCGTTTGATAGTGTGCATCCATCCAGTATTTGGCCGTATACTCCTACGTTTTCGACGCCCGCCAAGCGAGGCCACTTTGGACAAGATCCTGATTCGTGGGGCCCGAACCCACAACCTGAAGAACATCGACCTGACCCTGCCACGGGACAAACTGATCGTCATCACCGGCCTGTCCGGATCCGGCAAATCGTCCCTGGCCTTCGACACGCTCTACGCCGAAGGTCAGCGCCGTTACGTCGAATCGCTGTCGGCCTATGCCCGGCAGTTTTTGTCGATGATGGAAAAACCGGACGTCGACACCATCGAAGGTCTGTCGCCGGCCATTTCCATCGAGCAAAAATCGACGTCGCATAACCCGCGTTCGACGGTCGGCACCATCACCGAAATCTACGATTACCTGCGCCTGCTTTACGCTCGCGTGGGTATTCCGCGTTGCCCGGACCATGATATTCCGCTGGAGGCGCAAACCGTCAGCCAGATGGTCGACCTGGTCCTCGCCCAGCCGGAGGGCAGCAAACTGATGCTGCTGGCCCCGGTGATCCGCGAGCGTAAAGGCGAACACCTTTCGGTCTTCGAAGAACTGCGTGCCCAGGGCTTCGTGCGGGCCCGGGTCAACGGCCGGCTCTGTGAGCTGGACGAGTTGCCGAAGCTGGATAAACAGAAAAAGCACTCGATCGATGTCGTAGTCGACCGTTTCAAGGTTCGCGCAGACCTGCAACAACGTCTGGCCGAATCGTTCGAGACCGCGTTGAAGCTGGCCGACGGCATTGCCCTGGTGGCGCCGATGGACGACGAGCCGGGTGAAGAAATCATCTTCTCCGCGCGCTTCGCCTGCCCGATTTGCGGCCATGCCATCAGTGAGCTGGAACCCAAGCTGTTCTCCTTCAACAACCCGGCCGGCGCCTGCCCGACCTGCGACGGCCTGGGCGTGAAGCAATTCTTCGATATCAAGCGACTGGTCAATGGCGAACTGACCCTGGCCGAAGGCGCGATTCGCGGCTGGGACCGGCGTAACGTCTATTACTTTCAGATGCTTGGGTCGCTGGCGTCACACTACAAGTTCAGCCTGGAAGTGCCGTTCAACCATCTACCGGCGGATCAACAGAAATTCATCCTCCACGGTAGCGGCTCGCAGAACGTCGATTTCAAATACCTGAACGATCGTGGTGACATCGTCAAACGTTCGCACCCGTTCGAAGGCATCGTGCCGAATCTGGAACGCCGCTACCGTGAAACCGAATCGGCTTCCGTGCGCGAAGAACTGGCCAAGTTCCTCAGCACCCAGCCTTGCCCGGATTGCCGTGGCACCCGCCTGCGTCGCGAGGCGCGACACGTCTGGGTTGGCGAGAAAACGCTGCCGGCGGTGACCAACCTGCCGATCGGCGATGCCTGCGAATACTTCGGCGTGCTGAAGCTGACCGGACGTCGCGGCGAAATTGCCGACAAGATTCTCAAGGAAATCCGCGAGCGTCTGCAGTTCCTGGTCAACGTCGGTCTCGACTATCTATCGCTGGATCGCAGTGCGGACACATTGTCTGGCGGCGAGGCTCAGCGGATTCGTCTGGCGAGCCAGATCGGCGCCGGTCTGGTCGGCGTTCTGTACATCCTCGATGAACCGTCGATCGGTCTGCACCAACGCGATAACGATCGGTTGCTCGGCACGCTCAAACACCTGCGCGACATCGGCAACACGGTGATCGTGGTCGAGCACGACGAAGACGCGATTCGCCTGGCGGATTATGTGGTGGATATCGGCCCTGGCGCCGGTGTGCATGGCGGACATATCGTCGCCGAAGGGACGCCGGCCGAGGTCATGGCTCACCCTGATTCGTTGACGGGTAAATATTTGTCGGGGCGCGTGAAGATCGCCGTTCCGGCGAAGCGAACCCCGCGCAACAAGAAGCTGTCGCTTTCTCTTAAAGGGGCTCGCGGCAACAACTTGCGCAACGTCGACCTGGACATTCCGATTGGCCTGCTGACTTGCGTCACCGGCGTGTCAGGTTCGGGCAAGTCGACGCTGATCAACAATACGCTGTTTCCATTGAGCGCCACGGCTCTCAACGGCGCCACGACGCTTGAAGCCGCGGCCCACGACAGCATCAAGGGTCTTGAGCACCTGGACAAGGTCGTAGACATCGATCAGAGCCCGATCGGCCGCACGCCGCGCTCCAACCCCGCCACTTACACAGGTTTGTTCACGCCGATTCGCGAGCTGTTCGCCGGTGTGCCCGAATCCCGCTCGCGCGGCTACGGTCCGGGGCGCTTCTCCTTCAACGTGAAAGGCGGCCGCTGCGAGGCCTGTCAGGGCGATGGCCTGATCAAGGTTGAAATGCACTTCCTGCCGGACATCTATGTCCCGTGCGATGTCTGCAAGAGCAAGCGCTACAACCGCGAAACGCTGGAGATCAAGTACAAGGGCAAGAGCATCCACGAAACCCTCGAGATGACCATCGAGGAAGCCCGGGAGTTCTTCGACGCGGTTCCGGCGCTGGCGCGCAAGCTGCAGACGTTGATGGACGTAGGTCTCTCGTACATCAAGCTGGGGCAATCGGCGACCACGCTGTCCGGTGGTGAAGCGCAGCGGGTGAAACTGTCTCGCGAGCTGTCGAAGCGCGATACCGGCAAGACCCTGTATATCCTCGATGAGCCGACTACCGGTTTGCACTTCGCGGACATCCAGCAACTGCTCGACGTGCTGCATCGTCTGCGCGACCACGGCAACACGGTCGTGGTGATCGAGCACAACCTGGACGTGATCAAGACGGCCGACTGGCTGGTGGATCTTGGGCCGGAAGGCGGTTCCAAAGGTGGACAGATCATTGCCGTCGGTACACCGGAAGAAGTGGCCGAGATGAAGCAATCTCACACTGGTTTCTACCTTAAGCCACTGCTGGCTCGCGACAAGGCCTGAATCAGGCCCATGAAAAAGCCCCTGTCACGTCATCGGTGACAGGGGCTTTTTTATGTCGGCTGTGATCAGGCGTGGGATTGCAGGTAATTCTCCAGGCCGATCAACTTGATCAGTCCCAACTGCTTCTCGAGCCAATAGGTGTGATCTTCCTCGGTATCGTTCAGCTGAATGCGCAGGATCTCGCGGCTGACGTAGTCTTTATGCTGTTCGCAGAGCGCGATGCCCTTGCAGAGTGCAGCGCGGACTTTGTATTCCAGGCGCAGGTCGGCGGCCAGCATGTCAGGCACGGTGGTGCCGACATCGAGATCGTCCGGACGCATGCGTGGCGTGCCTTCCAGCATCAGGATTCGGCGCATCAGCGCATCGGCGTGTCCGGCTTCCTCTTCCATCTCGTGGTTGATTCGTTCGTAGAGCTTGGTGAATCCCCAGTCCTCATACATCCGCGAGTGAACGAAATATTGATCACGCGCGGCCAGTTCGCCGGTCAGCAACGTGTTGAGGTAATCGATTACGTCTGGGTGGCCTTGCATCGCCCTACATCTCCCTGCTTGAAAGTCTGTAGTTTGAACCAAGGAGACTGTTTGGTCACGGCGTTTGCGCGATAAAAGCGAAGATATTCTGAGAAAAGTGGTTTAAATAACGCAAAAACCGCCCTAATGAGGGCGGTTCTGCTTCTCGTTTAGACTTCGTTAAGCTGTACGTTAAGGGCCTTTGCGATTGCGTCTCCATACGCCGGGTCGGCCTTATGGAAGTGCTGCAACTGCCGATCAACTACATCGCTGGACACACCCGCCATCGCGCCGGCGATGTTGCGGACCAACAGTGCTTTTTGCTCGTCACTCATGAGCCGGAAGAGCGCGCCGGCGTGGCTGTAGTAATCAGTGTCTTCGCGATGATCATAACGATCAGCCGCGCCGCTCAGTGCCAGCGCAGGTTCAGCATAGCGAGGTGCTTGTTTTGGCGACTCGATGTAGCTGTTCGGCTCGTAGTTAGGTGCTGCACCGCCATTGCTGCCGAACGCCATGGAGCCATCACGCTGGTAATTGTTGACCGGACTGCGAGGCGCATTCACCGGCAGTTGCTGGTGGTTGGTGCCGATACGGTAGCGGTGCGCATCGGCGTAGGCAAATACTCGACCTTGCAGCATGCGGTCTGGGGACAGCCCCACACCCGGCACCATGTTGCTTGGGCCGAATGCTGCTTGCTCAACTTCCGCAAAGTAGTTCAACGGATTACGGTTGAGTTCAAGTTCACCCACCTCAATCAACGGAAACTCTTTCTGCGACCAGGTCTTGGTGACATCGAAAGGGTTTTCATAATGCGCCTCGGCCTGGGCCTCGGTCATGATCTGGATGCATACGCGCCATTTCGGGAAGTCACCGCGTTCGATCGCCTCGAACAAGTCGCGCTGGGCGTAATCCGGATCGATGCCGGCTAAACGCGCAGCGTCCGCGGGCGCGAGGTTTTTGATTCCTTGCCGGGTTTTATAGTGCCACTTCACCCAGTGACGCTCGCCGCTGGCGCTGATCAGGCTGTAGGTGTGGCTGCCGAAGCCGTGCATGTGACGGTAGCCATCAGGAATGCCGCGGTCAGAAAACAGAATGGTGACCTGGTGCAGCGCCTCAGGCGAGTGCGACCAGAAGTCCCACATCATCTGCGCGCTTTTCAGGTTGCTTTGCGGCAGGCGCTTTTGAGTGTGAATAAAATCCGGAAATTTGAGTGGGTCGCGGATGAAGAACACCGGCGTGTTGTTGCCGACGATGTCCCAGTTGCCTTCTTCGGTGTAGAACTTCAAGGCGAATCCACGGGGATCGCGCTCGGTATCCGCCGAACCACGCTCACCCCCTACGGTGGAAAATCGCAAGAACGTGGGGGTTTGCTTGCCAACGGATTCAAACAGCTTGGCGCTGGTGTACTCGGTGATGTCGCGCGTCACCGTGAACGTACCGTAAGCACCCGAACCTTTGGCGTGTACGCGGCGCTCCGGGATGTTTTCACGGTTGAAGTGGGCTAGCTTCTCGATCAGGTGAAAGTCGTCGAGGAGCAACGGGCCACGAGGGCCGGCGGAGCGGGAATTCTGATTGTCAGCGATAGGCGCGCCACTGGCGGTCGTTAGCGTTTGATTCGGGCTCATGCGATCTCTTCCTCTGTCGGTCTTGAACTGCCGGCTATCGGCTTGGGACGGAGTATTGACCATTGATCAGGAAGGCTACAAATTCATTAATTTGCAGAGATCAATAGAAAAATACTACCAATAATACCGCTGACATCATGACGGTACAGATTGCAGGGAAGCTTGTATAAACGACGCGTTTCTTACAGGCACAAAAAACCGGGCACTAGGCCCGGTTTCTTGTTTCAGACTGACGTCTTACTCAGCGGATACAGCTTCACCGCCGACAGCACGATCTACCAACTCGACGTACGCCATAGGCGCGTTGTCGCCAGCGCGGAAACCGCACTTGAGGATGCGCAGGTAGCCACCCTCACGGGTAGCGTAACGCTTGCCCAGGTCGTTGAAGAGCTTACCAACGATAGCTTTCGAACGAGTACGGTCGAAAGCCAGACGGCGGTTAGCAACGCTGTCAATCTTGGCCAAGGTGATCAGCGGCTCGGCAACGCGGCGCAGTTCTTTGGCTTTTGGCAGTGTAGTTTTGATCAGCTCGTGCTCGAACAGCGACACCGCCATGTTCTGAAACATGGCCTTGCGGTGCGAGCTGGTGCGGCTCAGGTGACGACCACTTTTACGATGACGCATGGTTCATTCCTTACCAAACACAACGTTCGGTGATTACGACGATCAGGCAGTCGCCTTGTCGTCCTTCTTAAGACTTGCAGGCGGCCAGTTGTCGAGGCGCATGCCGAGGGACAGACCGCGGGAGGCCAGAACGTCCTTGATTTCAGTCAAGGATTTCTTGCCAAGGTTCGGAGTCTTCAACAGCTCTACTTCGGTACGCTGAATCAGGTCGCCGATGTAGTAGATGTTTTCCGCCTTAAGGCAGTTAGCCGAACGTACAGTCAGTTCCAGATCGTCAACCGGGCGAAGCAGGATCGGATCGATCTCGTCTTCCTGCTCGACAACCACTGGCTCACTGTCACCTTTGAGGTCGACGAACGCAGCCAACTGCTGTTGCAGGATGGTTGCAGCGCGGCGAATAGCCTCTTCAGGATCCAGGGTACCGTTGGTTTCCAGATCAATAACCAGCTTGTCCAGGTTAGTACGCTGCTCGACACGGGCGTTTTCCACCACGTATGCGATACGGCGAACCGGGCTGAACGAAGAGTCAAGCTGCAAGCGACCGATGCTGCGGCTTTCGTCTTCATCGCTCTGACGCGAGTCTGCCGGTTCATAACCACGACCACGAGCTACGGTGAGCTTCATGTTCAGGGCGCCGTTAGACGCCAGGTTAGCGATTACGTGATCGGGGTTAACGATCTCGACATCATGATCCAGCTGAATATCGGCAGCGGTAACCACCCCCGAACCCTTCTTCGACAAGGTCAGCGTAACTTCGTCACGACCGTGCAGCTTGATAGCCAGACCTTTAAGGTTCAACAGGATTTCAATTACGTCTTCCTGTACGCCTTCGATGGCGCTGTACTCATGGAGCACACCGTCAATCTCGGCCTCGACTACTGCACAGCCGGGCATTGAGGACAACAGGATGCGGCGCAGCGCGTTGCCCAGGGTGTGGCCGAAACCACGCTCGAGAGGCTCGAGAGTGATCTTGGCGCGGGTTGGACTGACAACCTGCACATCAATATGGCGGGGTGTCAGGAACTCATTTACCGAAATCTGCATGGATGCACCTATTTTCTAGCCCTTACTTGGAGTAGAGCTCGACAATCAGGCTTTCGTTGATGTCGGCGGACAGATCACTGCGAGCTGGAACGTTCTTGAAAACGCCCGACTTCTTCTCAGTGTCTACTTCTACCCATTCTACGCGGCCACGTTGGGCACACAGATCGAGAGCTTGGACAATGCGAAGTTGGTTCTTTGCTTTCTCGCGAATCGCGACCACGTCACCAGCACGAACCTGGTAGGACGGTACGTTTACGGTCTGACCGTTAACGCTGACGGATTTGTGCGATACCAGCTGACGGGATTCGGCACGAGTAGAGCCAAAACCCATACGGTATACAACGTTGTCCAGACGGCATTCGAGCAGTTGCAGCAGGTTTTCACCAGTTGCACCTTTCTTGCCAGCAGCTTCTTTGTAGTAGCCGCTGAATTGACGCTCGAGAACGCCGTAGATACGACGGACCTTCTGCTTTTCACGCAGTTGGGTGCCGTAGTCGGACTGGCGACCGCGGCGTTGGCCGTGGATACCAGGTGCTGCTTCGATGTTGCACTTCGATTCGATCGCGCGCACGCCGCTCTTCAGAAAGAGATCGGTGCCTTCGCGACGAGCGAGTTTGCATTTTGGACCAATGTAACGAGCCATTCTTTACAATCTCCTGGATTACACGCGGCGCTTCTTCGGCGGACGGCACCCGTTGTGCGGGATTGGCGTCACGTCGGTGATGCTGGCGATCTTGTAGCCACAGCCGTTCAAAGCGCGGACTGCAGATTCACGACCTGGGCCTGGACCTTTGACGTTAACGTCGAGGTTTTTCAGACCGTATTCCAGCGCAGCTTGACCAGCACGTTCAGCAGCTACTTGAGCAGCAAACGGGGTGGACTTGCGGGAACCGCGGAAACCCGAACCACCGGAGGTAGCCCAGGAAAGAGCGTTGCCTTGACGGTCGGTGATGGTCACGATTGTGTTGTTAAAAGAAGCATGGATGTGGGCGATGCCATCAACCACTGTCTTTTTAACTTTTTTACGAGGACGAGCAGCAGGTTTAGCCATGATTAATTTCCTGTCGATTCGCTGGGGCGATTACTTGCGGATCGGCTTACGCGGACCTTTACGGGTACGCGCGTTAGTCTTGGTACGCTGACCGCGTACTGGAAGACCACGACGATGACGCAGACCGCGATAGCAACCGAGGTCCATCAAACGCTTGATTTTCATGTTGATTTCGCGACGCAGGTCACCTTCAGTGGTGAACTTCGCCACTTCGCCACGCAGCTGTTCAATCTGCTCGTCGCTCAGATCCTTGATCTTTGCGGCTGGGTTGACCCCAGTCACTGCACAGATCTTCTGTGCAGTAGTGCGACCAACACCATAGATGTAGGTCAGCGAGATAACAGTATGCTTGTTATCTGGAATGTTAACGCCTGCAATACGGGCCATTCAGTGGGACTCCAATTGACAGCTACCTACGCCCCGGAAGCCAAGAAATAGGGCGCGAGATAATATCGCTGTAATAACAAATAATCAACCCGGTAGCGCACTAGCTACCGGGCTTGAAGCACAATCACACTCAGCCTTGGCGCTGTTTGTGACGCGGTTCCGCGCTGCAAATTACTCGAACAACACCTTCGCGGCGAATAATCTTGCAGTTACGGCACAGCTTTTTCACCGATGCACGAACTTTCATCACCAACTCCTCGAACCTTATGGGTACTCAGCGCAACATGCCGCTGCCGTAACCCTTCAGGTTGGCTTTCTTCATCAGGGATTCGTACTGGTGCGAAACGAGGTGCGATTGTACTTGGGACATGAAGTCCATCACAACCACGACGACGATCAGCAACGAGGTCCCGCCAAGGTAGAACGGTACGTTTGCTGCAACCACCAGGAACTGGGGCAACAGGCACACGGCCGTCATGTAAAGAGCACCGAACATGGTCAAACGAGTCAGAACGCCATCAATGTAGCGCGCAGACTGCTCACCTGGACGGATGCCCGGAATAAAGGCACCGGACTTCTTCAGGTTTTCCGCTACGTCTTTCGGATTGAACATCAACGCCGTATAGAAGAAGCAGAAGAAAATAATCCCTGCACTAAACAGCAGAATATTCAACGGCTGACCAGGAGCGATCGACTGCGAGATGTCCTGCAACCAGCCCATACCTTCAGACTGGCCGAACCAGGCACCTAACGAAGCCGGGAACAGCAAAATGCTGCTCGCGAAAATGGCCGGAATAACGCCGGCCATGTTCACCTTCAGCGGCAAGTGGCTAGTCTGCGCAGCAAAAACCTTGCGGCCCTGCTGACGCTTGGCGTAGTGAACAGCAATACGACGCTGACCACGCTCAATGAACACCACGAAACCGATAATCGCTACTGCCAGCAAACCGATGGCAACCAAAGCGAAGATGTTGATATCGCCCTGACGTGCAGACTCGAAAGACTGCCCGATCGCTCTCGGAAGACCGGCGACGATACCCGAAAAAATCAACATCGAGATACCGTTGCCAACACCACGCTCAGTAATCTGCTCACCCAGCCACATCATGAACATCGCACCAGCCACAAAAGTGGATACCGCGACGAAATGGAAGCCAAAGTCACCAGTGAACGCAACGCCCTGCCCTGCCAGACCAATGGACATGCCAATTGCCTGAACGAGAGCGAGGACGACAGTGCCGTAGCGGGTGTACTGGCTGATCTTGCGACGGCCAGCTTCACCTTCCTTCTTCAACTGTTCCAGCTGCGGGCTGACGGCGGTCATCAGCTGCATGATGATCGATGCCGAGATGTACGGCATGATCCCCAATGCAAAGATGCTCATCCGTTCCAGCGCGCCGCCGGAAAACATGTTGAACAAGCTAAGAATGGTCCCCTCATTCTGTCGAAACAGGTCAGCGAGTCGGTCCGGGTTGATACCTGGAACCGGGATGTGTGCGCCTATTCGGTAGACGATAATCGCCAGGAACAGAAAACGCAGACGAGCCCAGAGTTCAGACATACCGCCTTTGCCGAGCGCAGAGAGAGCACCTTGCTTAGCCATTTATTCCTCGAACTTGCCGCCAGCTGCTTCGATAGCCGCACGCGCACCTTTGGTGGCGCCGATTCCCTTTCCGATGGTTACAGCGCGAGTCACTTCGCCGGACAGCATGATTTTCACACGCTGTACGTTGACATTGATCACGTTGGCATCTTTCAAGGACTGCACGGTAACGATGTCGCCTTCCACTTTAGCCAGCTCGGACAGACGCACTTCTGCGCGATCCATGGCTTTCAGGGAAACGAAACCGAATTTTGGCAGGCGACGATGCAGCGGCTGTTGACCGCCTTCAAAGCCTGGAGCAATGGTGCCACCGGAGCGGGAGGTCTGACCTTTGTGGCCACGGCCACCGGTCTTGCCCAAACCACTACCGATACCACGGCCCGGACGATGCTTTTCGCGACGGGAACCCGGCGCTGGACTCAGATCATTGAGTTTCATCGATTAACCCTCGACACGCAGCATGTAGTAAGCCTTGTTGATCATCCCGCGATTCTCGGGAGTATCAAGTACTTCTACAGTGTGACCGATGCGACGCAGACCCAGACCCTTAACGCACAGTTTGTGGTTAGGGATGCGGCCGGTCATGCTTTTGATCAGCGTAACTTTAACGGTAGCCATGATCAGAAGATCTCCTTGACGCTTTTGCCACGCTTGGCGGCAATGGATTCAGGAGACTGCATAGCTTTCAAACCTTTAAAAGTGGCGTGAACCACGTTTACCGGGTTAGTCGAGCCGTAGCACTTGGCCAGAACGTTCTGAACGCCAGCTACTTCGAGAACGGCACGCATTGCGCCGCCAGCGATGATACCGGTACCTTCAGAAGCAGGCTGCATGTACACCTTCGAAGCGCCATGGGCGGACTTCATTGCGTACTGCAAAGTGGTGCCGTTCAGATCAACTTGGATCATGTTGCGGCGAGCAGCTTCCATTGCCTTCTGGATCGCAGCAGGCACTTCACGCGACTTGCCACGGCCGAAGCCAACGCGCCCTTTACCATCACCAACCACGGTCAACGCGGTGAAAGTGAAGATACGGCCGCCTTTAACGGTTTTGGCTACGCGGTTAACTTGAACCAGCTTCTCGATGTAGCCTTCGTCGCGCTTTTGGTCGTTATTTGACATAACTTAGAACTCCAGCCCAGCTTCACGAGCAGCATCAGCCAGCGCCTTGACGCGGCCGTGGTACTTGAAGCCAGAGCGGTCGAAAGCCACCTGCGAGACGCCAGCGGCTTTAGCACGCGTAGCGACCAGCTGGCCAACCTTAGTGGCCGCGTCGATGTTGCCAGTGGCACCATCACGCAGTTCTTTATCCAAAGTCGAGGCACTTGCCAGGACTTTGTTGCCGTCGGCCGAAATGACCTGGGCGTAGATGTGCTGCGACGAGCGGAACACGCAGAGACGCACGACTTCGAGTTCGTGCATTTTCAGGCGTGCTTTGCGAGCGCGACGCAGTCGAGTAACTTTTTTGTCGGTCATTTGCTATGCCCTACTTCTTCTTGGCTTCTTTACGACGGACGACTTCGTCCGCGTAGCGCACACCTTTGCCTTTGTACGGCTCTGGTGGACGGAAGTCGCGGATCTCGGCGGCCACTTGACCTACCAGCTGCTTATCGATGCCCCGAATCAGGATATCGGTCTGGCTAGGAGTCTCAGCGGTGATGCCTTCCGGCAGTTCATAATCCACTGGGTGCGAGAAGCCAAGAGCCAGGTTCAGCACTGTGCCTTTTGCTTGCGCTTTGTAACCAACACCGACCAGCTGGAGCTTGCGCTCGAAGCCTTGGCTTACGCCTTGGACCATGTTGTTTACCAACGCACGAGTGGTACCAGCCATTGCGCGAGTTTGTTGATCGCCATTGCGAGCAGCGAAACGCAGCTCACCAGCTTCTTCAACGATCTCAACGGACGAATGGATGTTCAGTTCGAGAGTGCCCTTGGCACCCTTCACCGAAAGCTGTTGGCCTGCGAATTTTACTTCGACACCGGCTGGCAGCTTAACGGGGTTCTTAGCGACGCGTGACATGCTTATCCCCCCTTAGAACACAGTGCAAAGAACTTCGCCGCCGACACCGGCAGCGCGCGCAGCACGATCCGTCATCACACCTTTGTTGGTGGAGACGATAGACACACCGAGACCGCCACGAACTTTTGGCAGATCATCGACGGACTTGTACTGACGCAGGCCTGGACGGCTAACGCGCTTCACTTCCTCGATGACCGGACGGCCTTCGAAGTACTTCAGCTCGATGGACAGCAGTGGCTTGATTTCGCTGCTGATCTGATAACCCGCAATGTAACCTTCGTCCTTCAGGACTTTGGCAACAGCTACCTTCAAAGTAGAAGATGGCATGCTTACGACGGACTTTTCAGCCATCTGGGCATTACGGATTCGAGTTAGCATGTCCGCTAACGGGTCCTGCATACTCATGGGCTAGACGCTCCTAATACACAAAAAATTAGCCTTGCGGCTACTACGTGTCGCCGAGTACATCCGCGCGAAAAAAGCACGGGCTCAGGCGAGCCGGGTATTCTAGACACACCCCACAAATGAATCAAGCCCCAAAAGGGGCTTGATTCATGTTCAAGGTCGCCGGTGGTCCGGATCTTGCGATCCCGATCACCGAGACTTTGATAGTGCTTACCAGCTGGCTTTAACCAGACCAGGTACGTCACCACGCATTGCAGCTTCACGCAGCTTGTTACGGCCAAGGCCGAACTTGCGGTAAACGCCGTGTGGACGACCGGTCAGGCGGCAGCGGTTACGCATGCGCGAAGCGCTTGCGTCACGTGGCTGCTTCTGCAGAGCTACTGTAGCTTCCCAACGCGCTTCCGGACTTGCGTTCAGATCAACGATGATAGCTTTCAGTGCTGCACGCTTTTTGGCGTACTTGGCAACCGTGAGCTGACGCTTCAGCTCGCGGTTTTTCATGCTCATCTTGGCCATTTTCCTACTCCAATCAGTTGCGGAACGGGAATTTGAAAGCACGCAACAGGGCGCGACCTTCATCATCGTTCTTGGCAGTGGTGGTCAGGGTAATGTCCAGACCGCGGAGAGCATCGATCTTGTCGTAGTCGATTTCCGGGAAGATGATCTGCTCTTTTACGCCCATGCTGTAGTTACCACGACCATCGAAGGACTTGGCATTCAGGCCGCGGAAGTCGCGAACCCGAGGCAGGGAGATCGACAGCAGACGATCCAGGAATTCGTACATACGCTCACGGCGCAGGGTCACTTTGACGCCGATCGGCCAACCTTCACGGACTTTAAAGCCAGCGATGGATTTCCGAGCGTAAGTCACAACGACTTTCTGACCGGTGATCTTTTCCAGGTCGGCAACAGCGTGCTCGATGACTTTCTTGTCGCCGATCGCTTCGCCCAGACCCATGTTCAGGGTGATTTTGGTAACGCGCGGAACTTCCATCACGTTCGAAAGCTTAAGTTCTTCCTTAAGTTTCGGAGCGATTTCCTTCCGGTAAATCTCTTTTAGTCGTGCCATGGTCTCATCTACCTAGCAGTGTTCAAGCATCAACCGCTTTTTGGGTCGACTTGAAGACACGAATTTTCTTGCCATCTTCTACTTTGAAACCAACGCGGTCAGCCTTGTTGGTTTCGCCGTTGAAAATGGCGACGTTAGAAGCATCCAGTGGAGCTTCTTTTTCGACGATACCGCCCTGCACGCCCGACATCGGGTTTGGCTTGGTATGACGCTTAACCAGGTTCAGGCCGCCAATAACCAAACGGTTGTTAGCGAGAACCTTAAGCACCTTACCGCGCTTACCTTTGTCTTTGCCGGCGATCACGATGATCTCGTCGTCACGACGAATCTTTTGCATGTCGGATCTCCTTACAGCACTTCTGGGGCGAGCGAGACGATCTTCATGAACTTCTCATTACGAAGTTCACGGGTCACTGGCCCAAAGATACGGGTGCCGATCGGCTCTTGCTTGTTGTTCAGAAGAACAGCAGCGTTGCCATCAAAGCGGATAATGGAGCCATCTGCACGGCGAACGCCGTGGCGAGTGCGGACTACAACAGCAGTCATCACTTGGCCTTTTTTCACCTTACCGCGAGGAATTGCTTCCTTCACGGTAACTTTGATGATGTCACCGATACCAGCGTAACGACGATGGGAGCCACCCAGCACCTTGATGCACATAACGCGGCGAGCGCCGCTGTTATCGGCCACATCGAGCATGGATTGAGTCTGAATCATATAATTTCTCCGACCCCTAGTCCTTAGACTTCCACAGCGCGTTCGAGAACATCAACCAGCGCCCAAGACTTGGTCTTGGCCAAAGGACGAGTTTCACGAATAGTGACTTTGTCGCCGATGTGGCACTGATTAGTTTCGTCGTGCGCGTGCAGCTTAGTCGAACGCTTAACGTATTTACCGTAGATCGGGTGCTTTACGCGACGCTCGATCAGAACGGTGATGGTCTTGTCCATTTTGTCGCTGACAACACGGCCAGTCAGCGTACGGACGGTTTTTTCGGCTTCAGCCATGATTACTTACCTGCCTGCTGTTTGAGCACAGTCTTCACGCGAGCGATGTCACGCTTAACTTGCCGGAGCAGGTGAGACTGCCCCAACTGGCCAGTTGCTTTCTGCATGCGCAGATTGAACTGGTCGCGCAGCAGGCCGAGCAGTTGCTCGTTAAGCTGCGGCGCGTCTTTTTCACGAAGTTCATTCGCTTTCATCACATCACCGTCCGTTTAACAAAGGAGGTGGCGAGTGGCAGCTTTGCAGCAGCCAGGGCGAAAGCCTCACGCGCCAGCTCTTCAGAAACGCCCTCGATTTCATACAGGACTTTGCCTGGCTGAATCTGAGCAACCCAGTACTCCACGTTACCCTTACCTTTACCCATCCGAACTTCGAGGGGCTTTTTGGAGATAGGCTTGTCCGGGAATACACGGATCCAGATCTTGCCGCCACGTTTAACGTGACGGGTCAGTGCACGACGCGCTGACTCGATCTGACGAGCGGTGAGACGACCACGAGCTACAGACTTCAGCGCGAACTCGCCGAAGCTGACTTTGCTACCGCGCTGAGCCAGACCACGGTTGTGGCCTGTCATCTGCTTGCGGAACTTCGTACGCTTTGGTTGCAACATTTGGCGTACCCCTTACTTAGCAGCTTTTTTACGAGGCGCTGGTGCTTGTGGTTTCAGTTCTTCTTGGCGACCACCAATTACTTCGCCTTTGAAGATCCAAACCTTTACACCGATCACACCGTAAGTGGTGTGAGCTTCGTAGTTGGCATAGTCGATGTCGGCACGCAGGGTGTGCAGTGGCACACGACCTTCGCGATACCATTCAGTACGTGCGATTTCAGCACCGCCGAGACGACCGCTCACTTGGATTTTGATGCCTTTGGCACCAATGCGCATGGCGTTCTGTACAGCGCGCTTCATAGCGCGACGGAACATTACGCGACGCTCCAGCTGCTGAGCTACGCTCTGCGCAACCAACATACCGTCGAGTTCCGGCTTGCGGATTTCTTCGATATTGATGTGCACAGGCACACCCATTTGCTTGGTCAGGTCCTGGCGCAGTTTCTCAACATCTTCACCTTTCTTCCCGATAACGATACCTGGGCGAGCGGTGTGGATGGTGATACGTGCAGTTTGAGCCGGACGATGGATATCGATACGGCTTACGGACGCGCTTTTTAGTTTGTCTTGGAGATACTCACGCACCTTCAGATCAGCGAACAAATAGTCCGCATAAGTCCGACCGTCTGCGTACCAGACGGAGGTGTGCTCCTTGACGATTCCCAGGCGAATGCCAATGGGATGTACTTTCTGACCCATCTCTTCGACTCCGTTACTTGTCAGCAACCTTGACAGTGATATGGCAAGACCGCTTGACGATGCGATCAGCACGGCCTTTGGCACGTGGCATGATGCGCTTCAGCGAACGCCCTTCGTTGACGAAAACGGTGCTGACTTTAAGGTCATCAACGTCTGCGCCTTCGTTATGCTCGGCGTTGGCTACGGCCGACTCCAGCACTTTCTTCATGATCTCGGCGGCTTTCTTACTGCTGAAAGCCAACAGGTTGAGCGCTTCGCCCACCTTCTTCCCGCGGATCTGGTCGGCGACCAAGCGGGCTTTCTGGGCGGAGATTCGAGCGCCCGACAACTTAGCGGCTACTTCCATCGTTCCTTACCCCTTAACGCTTGGCTTTCTTGTCTGCCACGTGCCCACGATATGTGCGGGTACCGGCAAACTCGCCCAGTTTGTGGCCGACCATGTCTTCGTTCACAAGAACTGGGACATGTTGACGACCGTTATGCACTGCGATGGTCAGACCGACCATTTGTGGCAGGATCATCGAACGACGCGACCAGGTTTTAACTGGTTTGCGATCGTTCTTTTCCGCCGCCACTTCGATCTTCTTCAGTAGGTGAAGATCAATAAAAGGACCTTTTTTCAGAGAACGTGGCACTGTCGTATCCCTCTATTTACTTGCGACGACGGACGATCATTTTGTCGGTACGCTTATTACCACGAGTCTTCGCGCCCTTAGTCGGGAAGCCCCATGGCGATACCGGATGACGACCACCAGAGGTACGACCTTCACCACCACCATGCGGGTGGTCAACCGGGTTCATGGCAACACCACGAACGGTTGGGCGAACGCCACGCCAGCGTTTGGCACCAGCTTTACCCAGCGAACGCAGGCTGTGCTCGGAGTTCGAGACTTCACCCAGGGTCGCGCGGCATTCAGCCAGCACTTTACGCATCTCACCAGAACGCAGACGCAGGGTCACGTAGACACCTTCACGAGCGACCAGCTGAGCCGAAGCACCAGCGGAACGAGCGATTTGCGCGCCTTTACCTGGCTTCAATTCGATGCCGTGTACGGTGCTACCAACTGGAATGTTACGCAGTTGCAGAGCGTTGCCCGGCTTGATCGGCGCCAGAGCACCTGCGATCAGCTGGTCGCCAGCACTCACGCCTTTAGGGGCGATGATGTAGCGACGCTCGCCATCTGCGTACAGCAGCAGAGCGATGTGAGCAGTACGGTTTGGATCGTATTCGATACGCTCGACAGTGGCAGCGATGCCATCTTTGTCGTTGCGACGGAAATCGACCAGACGATAATGCTGCTTATGGCCACCACCGATGTGACGAGTGGTAATACGACCATTGTTGTTACGACCACCAGTCTTCGATTTTTTCTCGAGCAGCGGTGCGTGAGGAGCGCCTTTATGCAGCTCCTGGTTGACCACCTTGACCACAAAACGGCGGCCAGGGGAAGTCGGTTTGCATTTAACGATTGCCATGATGCACCCCTTCCTTACTCAGCACTGCTGCTGAAATCGAGATCTTGGCCTGGCTGAAGGGAGATAACTGCCTTCTTCCAGTCATTACGCTTGCCCAGACCGCGAGCAGTGCGCTTGCTCTTACCCAGAACATTCAGGGTAGTTACACGCTCTACTTTCACGCTGAACAGGCTTTCGACGGCCTTCTTGATTTCCAGCTTGGTTGCGTCAGTTGCAACCTTGAAAACGAACTGGCCTTTCTTGTCAGCCAGAACCGTAGCCTTCTCGGAAACGTGCGGGCCAAGCAGAACTTTAAATACGCGTTCCTGGTTCATCCCAGCAGCTCCTCGAATTTCTTCACGGCCGACACGGTGATCAACACCTTGTCGTATGCGATCAGACTAACTGGATCGGAACCTTGCACGTCACGTACATCAACGTGTGGCAGGTTGCGAGCAGCCAGGTACAGGTTCTGATCAACTACTTCAGACACGATCAAGACGTCAGTCAGGCCCATGCCGGTCAGTTTGTTCAGCAGATCTTTGGTCTTCGGTGCATCAACAGCGAAGTCCTGAACCACAACCAGACGATCAGTACGCACCAGCTCAGCAAGGATGGAACGCATTGCTGCGCGATACATCTTCTTGTTCAGCTTCTGGGTGTGATCCTGAGGACGAGCTGCGAAAGTGGTACCGCCGCCACGCCAGATTGGGCTACGGATAGTACCGGCACGAGCGCGGCCAGTACCTTTCTGACGCCATGGGCGCTTACCGCCACCACGAACGTCGGAACGGGTCTTTTGCTGCTTGCTACCTTGACGGCCGCCAGCCATGTAGGCCACGACTGCTTGGTGAACCAGCGTCTCGTTGAATTCGCCGCCAAATGTCAGTTCGGAAACTTCGATCGCTTGAGCGTCATTTACATTTAATTGCATGTCAGCTTCCCCTTAACCGCGAGCCTTGGCTGCTGGACGTACAACCAAGTTGCCGCCAGTAGCGCCAGGAACAGCGCCCTTGACCAACAACAGATTGCGTTCAGCGTCCACGCGCACTACTTCGAGGGACTGCACGGTCACGCGCTCAGCGCCCATATGACCGGACATTTTTTTGCCCTTGAATACACGACCAGGAGTCTGGCACTGGCCGATAGAGCCTGGAACGCGGTGGGACACGGAGTTACCGTGGGTATTATCTTGCCCGCGGAAGTTCCAACGCTTGATCGTACCCTGGAAGCCTTTACCCTTGGACTGACCGGTTACATCAACCAGTTGACCAGCAGCGAAGATTTCAGCGTTGATCAGATCGCCGGCCTGGTAATCGCCTTCTTCAAGGCGGAATTCCATTACGGTACGACCAGCGGCAACGTTCGCTTTAGCGAAGTGGCCAGCCTGAGCAGCTGTAACACGCGAAGCACGACGCTCGCCTACAGTGACTTGCACTGCACGATAGCCATCGGTCTCTTCAGTTTTGAACTGGGTGACGCGATTCGGCTCGATCTCAATGACCGTGACCGGAATGGAGACACCTTCTTCGGTGAAAATACGGGTCATACCGCATTTACGACCGACTACACCAATAGTCATGTTGTAAACCTCATGAGTGTACGGGGCTTTCACCCGCTATGGCCGCCCATTTCAGAGCGTTACACGACTAAGACCGAGTCTTAGCCGAGGCTGATCTGCACTTCCACACCGGCCGCAAGATCAAGCTTCATAAGAGCATCAACGGTTTTATCCGTTGGCTGGACGATGTCCAGAACGCGCTTATGAGTGCGGATCTCGTACTGGTCACGCGCGTCTTTGTTGACGTGCGGGGAAACCAGAACGGTGAACCGCTCTTTACGGGTAGGCAGTGGAATTGGACCACGCACTTGAGCACCAGTACGTTTCGCGGTTTCCACGATTTCCTGGGTGGATTGGTCGATCAGGCGATGGTCAAAAGCCTTCAACCTGATACGGATTTGCTGATTTTGCATTGGATTTCAGACTCCGGCTGCTATTCCCACCGGGCGCAATACGCCCGTTAAAAGGAGGCGCAATTCTATAGACGCCCCAGATAGGTGTCAACCCAATAAAAAAGCCCCCGCTAAGCGGGGGCTTTTTCAAGTCATCACTGATTAAGCGATGATTTTGGCTACGACGCCAGCGCCGACGGTACGACCGCCTTCACGAATAGCGAAACGCAGACCATCTTCCATTGCGATGGTTTTGATCAGGGTGACAACCATTTTGATGTTGTCGCCTGGCATTACCATTTCAACGCCTTCCGGCAGTTCGCAGTTACCGGTCACGTCAGTGGTCCGGAAGTAGAACTGTGGACGGTAGCCTTTGAAGAACGGAGTGTGGCGACCGCCTTCTTCTTTGCTCAACACATACACTTCAGCTTCGAAGGTAGTGTGCGGCTTGACCGAACCTGGCTTGACCAGAACCTGGCCACGCTCAACGTCGTCACGCTTGGTACCACGCAGCAGAACGCCGCAGTTCTCGCCAGCACGACCTTCGTCGAGCAGCTTACGGAACATTTCAACACCGGTGCAGGTGGTGACGGTAGTGTCACGCAGACCAACGATTTCCAGTGGGTCTTGAACCTTGACGATACCGCGCTCGATACGACCAGTTACAACAGTACCGCGACCGGAGATCGAGAATACGTCTTCGATTGGCATCAGGAACGGCTTGTCGATAACACGAACCGGCTCTGGAATGTAGCTGTCCAGAGTCTCTACCAGACGCTTAACAGCGGTGGTACCCATTTCGTTGTCGTCTTGGCCGTTCAGAGCCATCAGAGCGGAACCGATGATGATCGGAGTGTCGTCGCCCGGGAAGTCGTAAGTGCTCAGCAGATCGCGCACTTCCATCTCAACCAGTTCCAGCAGCTCAGCGTCGTCAACCATGTCAGCCTTGTTCAGGAAGACAACGATGTACGGAACGCCAACCTGACGGGACAGCAGGATGTGCTCACGGGTTTGTGGCATCGGACCATCAGCGGCCGAGCAAACCAGGATAGCGCCGTCCATTTGAGCAGCACCGGTGATCATGTTCTTCACATAGTCAGCGTGACCTGGGCAGTCAACGTGAGCGTAGTGACGAATCGAAGAGTTGTACTCAACGTGCGCGGTGTTGATGGTGATACCACGAGCCTTCTCTTCCGGAGCGCTGTCGATTTTGTCGAAAGCAACAACGGCCGAACCGAAAACTTCGGAGCAGACGCGAGTCAGAGCAGCGGTCAGAGTGGTTTTACCGTGGTCAACGTGACCGATGGTGCCAACGTTGACGTGCGGAAGGGAACGATCAAATTTTTCTTTAGCCACGACAATTAACTCCTAGCCTAAAGGGGCTGAATCAGCCTTGTTTTTTGGTAACGGTTTCGACGATGTGCGACGGAGCCGTATTGTATTTTTTGAATTCCATAGAGTAGCTTGCGCGACCTTGGGACATGGAACGAACGTCGGTTGCATAACCGAACATCTCGCCCAACGGAACCTCGGCACGAATTACTTTGCCGGAAACCGTATCTTCCATACCCAGGATCATGCCGCGACGACGGTTAAGGTCGCCCATCACGTCACCCATATAGTCTTCAGGCGTAACAACCTCTACCGCCATGATCGGCTCAAGCAACTCACCACCGCCCTTCTGGGCCAGTTGCTTGGTCGCCATGGAAGCAGCCACCTTAAACGCCATCTCGTTGGAGTCGACGTCGTGGTAGGAACCATCAAACACGGTAGCCTTCAGGCCGATCAGCGGATAGCCGGCAACTACGCCGTTCTTCATCTGCTCTTCGATACCCTTCTGGATAGCCGGGATGTATTCCTTAGGAACCACACCACCCACTACTTCGTTCAGGAATTGCAGACCTTCCTGACCTTCGTCAGCAGGAGCAAAACGAATCCAGCAATGACCGAACTGGCCGCGACCACCGGACTGGCGAACGAACTTGCCTTCAATTTCGCAGCTCTTCGTGATGCGCTCACGGTACGAAACTTGAGGCTTACCGATGTTGGCTTCGACGTTGAACTCACGGCGCATCCGGTCAACCAGGATGTCCAGGTGCAACTCGCCCATGCCGGAGATGATCGTTTGACCAGTCTCTTCATCAGTCTTGACGCGGAAAGACGGGTCTTCCTGAGCAAGTTTGCCCAGAGCGATACCCATTTTTTCCTGGTCATCCTTGGTCTTAGGCTCTACGGCAACCGAAATAACCGGCTCCGGGAAGTCCATGCGAACCAGGATGATTGGCTTGTCAGCGTTGCACAAAGTTTCACCAGTGGTGACGTCCTTCATGCCGATCAAAGCCGCGATGTCACCAGCGCGCACTTCCTTGATTTCTTCACGGGCGTTTGCGTGCATTTGCACCATACGACCCACGCGCTCTTTCTTGCCTTTAACCGAGTTGATCACGCCGTCGCCGGAAGCCAGCACGCCCGAGTAAACACGGACAAAGGTCAAGGTACCCACGAATGGGTCGGTAGCGATCTTGAACGCCAGAGCCGAAAACGGCTCGCTGTCGTCTGCGTGACGCTCCATTTCCTTGGTCTCGTCATCCGGGTCGGTACCCTTGATGGCAGGAATGTCGGTAGGAGCAGGCAGGTAGTCGATAACGGCGTCAAGAACCAGGGGAACACCCTTGTTCTTGAACGAAGAACCGCAAACAGCCAGAACGATCTCACCAGCGATAGTACGCTGACGCAGAGCGGCCTTGATTTCCGCGTTGGTGAGCTCTTCACCTTCGAGGTACTTGTTCATCAGCTCTTCACTGGCTTCGGCTGCAGCTTCAATCATGTTGCTGCGCCATTCTTCAGCCAATTCCTGCAGCTCGGCAGGGATAGGCTTGCGAACGGGAACCATGCCCTTGTCAGAGTCGTTCCAGTAAACAGCTTCCATGGCCATCAGATCGATCTGACCTTCGAAGTTGTCTTCGGAACCGATAGCCAACTGGATCGGCACTGGAGTGTGACCCAGACGCTGCTTGATCTGGCCGATCACGCGCAGGAAGTTCGCACCAGCACGGTCCATCTTGTTTACGTAAACAAGACGTGGAACGCCGTACTTGTTGGCTTGACGCCATACGGTTTCCGACTGAGGCTCAACACCCGAGGTGCCGCAGAACACAACGACCGCGCCGTCGAGAACACGCAGGGAACGCTCAACTTCAATAGTGAAGTCAACGTGGCCCGGGGTGTCGATGACGTTGAAGCGGTATTGGTCTTTGTGCTGCTTCTCGGAACCCTGCCAGAAGGCGGTAATGGCAGCAGAAGTAATGGTAATACCACGCTCCTGCTCCTGAACCATCCAGTCGGTGGTCGCGGCGCCGTCATGCACCTCGCCCATTTTGTGACTTTTGCCAGTGTAAAAAAGGACGCGCTCGGTGGTGGTGGTTTTACCAGCATCCACGTGAGCGACGATACCAATGTTACGGTAGCGATTAATCGGTGTTGTACGAGCCATAAAGCCCTCGCAAAATTAGTGACGCTAAAATTAGAAGCGGTAGTGCGAGAAAGCCTTGTTGGCTTCAGCCATACGGTGCACGTCTTCACGCTTCTTAACTGCAGCACCTTTACCTTCGGCAGCGTCCAACAGTTCGCCGGCCAAACGCAGAGCCATAGACTTCTCGCCGCGCTTGCGGGCGAAGTCTACCAACCAGCGCATTGCCAGAGCGTTACGACGGGACGGACGAACTTCAACCGGAACCTGGTAAGTAGCACCGCCTACACGGCGCGACTTTACTTCGACCAGCGGAGCGATGGCGTCGAGAGCTTTCTCGAAGATTTCCAGGGGGTCGCTGTTCTTGCGTTCTTTAACCTTTTCCAGCGCGCCATAAACGATACGCTCGGCAACGGCTTTCTTGCCGCTTTCCATCACGTGGTTCATGAACTTGGCCAGGATCTGGCTGCCGTATTTTGGATCGTCAAGCACTTCGCGCTTGGCTGCTACGCGTCTTCTTGGCATGGATAAGCCCTCAAACGGTCTTCAGGTTCGCTCGGAATCGGTGCCCTTTCGGGACGCCTCCGACCTTACTCTTATCGACTCAGAAAAATAGATGATTCAGTTCTTACAAAAAGCCGCTACTACTTAGGCTTCTTGGTACCGTACTTCGAACGACCTTGGTTACGACCTTTAACGCCGGAAGTATCCAAAGAGCCGCGAACGGTGTGGTAACGAACACCTGGCAAGTCTTTTACACGGCCGCCACGAATCAGTACGACGCTGTGCTCTTGCAGGTTGTGGCCTTCACCGCCGATGTACGAGGAAACCTCGAAACCGTTGGTCAGGCGTACACGGCATACTTTACGCAGTGCCGAGTTAGGTTTTTTCGGCGTAGTGGTATACACACGGGTGCATACGCCACGACGTTGCGGGCAGTTCTGCAGCGCAGGCACGTCGGATTTCTCGACGATACGCTTACGCGGCTGACGTACCAGCTGGTTGATAGTTGCCATCTACTAGCTCCACTGTTGTCTTGCGACGCTATTGTCTTGCAAGAAAAGCAAAATGGCAGGAACGAATTCCCGCCAAATTTAGGGGTACAAGAGTCTAAAGAGGATCTTGTCCCCAGTCAAGGCAAGGCCCCGACCTCCCCGCTCATCCAACCTCGACAAATTGTCTCGATTCGATGAACGGAATGGTCAGGGCCTCACGCTCATTTATCGCAGAACTCAGTTGCCGCTAGAGTTCAGCGCTTCGGTCAGTGCAGCTTCCACTTCACTGGCGCTTACGCGCAACGGCTTGTCAGCATCACGGCGGCGTTTACGCTCGCTGTGATAAGCCAGACCGGTACCGGCCGGGATCAGACGACCCACGACCACGTTTTCTTTCAGGCCGCGCAGGTAATCGCGCTTGCCGGTTACCGCCGCTTCGGTCAGTACGCGAGTGGTTTCCTGGAAGGAAGCCGCCGAGATGAACGATTCGGTGGACAGCGACGCCTTGGTGATACCCAGCAATACGCGAGTGAACTTGGAAACGAATTTCTCGTCGTTCGCCAAGCGCTCGTTCTCTACCAGAACGTGAGTCAATTCCATCTGGTCGCCCTTGATGAAACTGGAATCGCCGGATTCAGCGATTTCAACTTTACGCAACATCTGACGCAGGATGGTCTCGATGTGCTTGTCGTTGATCTTCACGCCTTGCAGGCGGTAAACGTCCTGGATCTCGTTCACGATGTACTTGGCCAGCGCACTCACACCCAGCAGACGCAGGATGTCATGCGGATCGCTCGGGCCGTCGGAGATAACTTCGCCGCGGTTTACCTGTTCGCCTTCGAAGACGTTCAGGTGACGCCACTTCGGAATCAGCTCTTCGTACGGATCGCTACCATCGTTCGGGGTGATTACCAGACGGCGCTTGCCTTTGGTCTCTTTACCGAACGCGATGGTGCCGCTGACTTCAGCCAGAATCGACGCTTCTTTCGGGCGACGAGCTTCGAACAAGTCGGCAACACGCGGCAGACCACCGGTGATGTCACGGGTCTTCGAAGTTTCTTGCGGAATACGAGCGATAACATCACCGATCGCGATTTTCGCACCGTCCGCTACACCGACCAGGGCGTTAGCTGGCAGGAAGTACTGAGCGATAACGTCAGTGCCTGGCAGCAACAGATCCTTGCCGTTGTCATCAACCATCTTCACGGCAGGACGGATATCTTTACCGGCAGCTGGACGGTCTTTGGCGTCGAGTACTTCAATGTTGGTCATACCGGTCAATTCGTCAGTCTGACGCTTGATCGTGATGCCTTCTTCCATGCCTACGTAGGTCACGGTACCTTTCATTTCGGTAACGATTGGGTGAGTGTGCGGATCCCACTTGGCCACGATTGCGCCAGCGTCGACCTTGTCACCTTCTTTAACCGAAATCACAGCACCGTACGGCAGCTTGTAACGCTCGCGCTCACGACCGAAGTCATCAGCGATCGCCAGCTCACCGGAACGGGACACCGCAACCAGGCAACCATCCACTCGCTCAACGTGCTTCAGGTTGTGCAGACGGACGGTGCCGCCATTCTTCACCTGAACGCTGTCAGCCGCGGAGGTCCGGCTTGCCGCACCACCGATGTGGAACGTACGCATCGTCAGCTGGGTACCCGGCTCACCGATGGACTGGGCAGCGATAACGCCGACCGCTTCACCGATGTTCACCTGGTGACCACGGGCCAAGTCACGACCGTAGCACTTGGCGCAGATGCCGTAGCGGGTTTCACAGCTGATCGGCGAACGCACGATCACTTCGTCGATGCTGTTCAGCTCGATGAACTCGACCCACTTCTCATCTACCAGGGTGCCGGCAGGAACGATTACGTCCTCGGTACCTGGCTTGAATACATCGCGGGCAATGACACGACCCAATACGCGCTCACCCAACGGCTCAACAACGTCACCGCCTTCAATGTGCGGAGTCATTACCAGGCCATGTTCGGTGCCGCAATCGATCTCGGTCACAACCAGATCCTGCGCCACGTCTACCAGACGACGAGTCAGGTAACCGGAGTTCGCAGTTTTCAAGGCGGTATCCGCCAGACCTTTACGCGCACCGTGAGTGGAGATGAAATACTGAAGTACGCTCAAACCTTCACGGAAGTTCGCAGTAATCGGCGTTTCGATGATGGAACCGTCCGGCTTGGCCATCAGGCCACGCATACCGGCGAGCTGACGGATCTGCGCCGCAGAACCCCGTGCGCCCGAGTCGGCCATCATGTACATCGAGTTGAAGGACTCCTGATCGACTTCGACGCCATGACGGTCGATGACTTTCTCTTTCGAGAGGTTGGCCATCATCGCCTTGGAAACTTCGTCGTTCGCCTTGGACCAAAGGTCGATCACTTTGTTGTACTTCTCGCCCTGGGTTACCAGGCCGGAGGCGTACTGGCTTTCGATTTCTTTCACTTCATCGGTAGCAGCGCCGATGATGCGGGCTTTCTCATCCGGGATAACGAAGTCGTTAACACCGATGGAAACGCCGGAAATGGTCGAATAAGCAAAACCGGTGTACATCAACTGGTCAGCGAAGATCACAGTCTCTTTCAAACCAACCACGCGGTAGCACTGGTTGATCAGCTTGGAGATCGCCTTTTTCTTCATCGGCAGGTTGACGACGTCGAAGGACAGACCTTTTGGCACAACCTGGAACAACAGCGCACGGCCGACAGTGGTGTCGACGATACGGGTGTTGGTCACGCTGCCGCCGTCACGGTCGTTGACGGTTTCGTTGATCCGCACTTTGACTTTTGCGTGCAGTGCGGCTTCGCCGGCACGGAACACACGGTCAACTTCCTGCAGATCCGCGAACACACGACCTTCGCCCTTGGCGTTGATCGCTTCACGAGTCATGTAGTACAGACCCAATACAACGTCCTGCGACGGAACGATGATTGGCTCACCGTTGGCCGGCGACAGAATGTTGTTGGTCGACATCATCAACGCACGCGCTTCCAACTGGGCTTCCAGTGTCAGCGGTACGTGCACGGCCATTTGGTCGCCGTCGAAGTCGGCGTTGTACGCAGCACAGACCAGCGGGTGCAGCTGGATAGCCTTACCTTCGATCAGTACCGGTTCAAACGCCTGGATACCCAGACGGTGAAGGGTCGGTGCACGGTTGAGGAGAACCGGGTGTTCGCGGATCACTTCAGCGAGAACGTCCCAGACCTCCGGCAGCTCGCGCTCGACCATCTTCTTCGCAGCTTTGATGGTGGTCGCGAGACCACGCATTTCCAGCTTGCCGAAAATGAACGGCTTGAACAGCTCGAGGGCCATCTTCTTCGGCAGACCGCACTGGTGCAGACGCAGAGTCGGACCTACGGTAATTACCGAACGACCGGAGTAGTCAACACGCTTACCGAGCAAGTTCTGACGGAAACGACCCTGTTTACCCTTGATCATGTCAGCCAGGGATTTCAGAGGACGCTTGTTTGAACCGGTAATAGCACGACCACGACGACCGTTATCGAGCAGTGCGTCGACAGCTTCCTGCAACATACGCTTTTCGTTGCGCACGATGATGTCCGGTGCGGACAGATCAAGCAGGCGCTTCAAGCGGTTGTTACGGTTGATCACTCGACGATACAGATCGTTGAGGTCGGAAGTCGCGAAGCGACCGCCATCCAGCGGGACCAGTGGACGCAGATCTGGCGGCAGAACCGGCAGAACGGTCAGCACCATCCATTCTGGAAGGTTGCCGGAACCCTGGAAGGCTTCCATCAACTTCAGACGCTTGGACAGCTTCTTGATTTTGGTTTCGGAGTTGGTTTGCGGAATTTCTTCGCGCAGACGGCCAATCTCGTGTTCCAGATCGATAGCGTGCAGCAGTTCGCGGACAGCTTCAGCACCCATACGGGCATCGAAATCGTCGCCGAACTCTTCCAGCGCTTCGAAGTACTGCTCGTCGTTGAGCAGCTGACCTTTTTCAAGGGTGGTCATGCCCGGGTCGATAACGACATAGCTCTCGAAGTAGAGAACGCGTTCGATATCACGCAGGGTCATGTCCATCAGCAAGCCGATACGCGACGGCAGCGATTTCAGGAACCAGATGTGGGCAACAGGCGAAGCCAGTTCGATGTGCGCCATGCGCTCACGACGAACTTTGGCCAGTGCGACTTCAACACCGCACTTCTCGCAGATCACACCACGGTGCTTCAAGCGCTTGTACTTACCGCACAGGCACTCGTAATCCTTTACCGGGCCAAAGATTTTGGCGCAGAACAGGCCGTCACGCTCAGGTTTGAACGTACGGTAGTTGATGGTTTCCGGCTTTTTAACTTCACCGAACGACCACGAACGGATCATCTCAGGCGATGCCAATCCAATACGGATGGCGTCGAACTCTTCGACTTGACCCTGGTTTTTCAGCAAATTCAGTAGGTCTTTCAAGGCCTTTCCTCCTGGCGGAGCAGAGAGCGGGCAATCCTGCCCCGCTCTCGATTCGCGTCACGTGTTATTCGGTTTCCAGATCGATATCGATGCCGAGGGAACGAATTTCCTTGATCAACACGTTGAAGGACTCGGGCATGCCCGGCTCCATACGGTGATCGCCGTCCACGATGTTTTTGTACATCTTGGTCCGGCCGTTCACATCGTCCGATTTCACTGTGAGCATTTCTTGCAGAGTGTAAGCAGCACCGTATGCTTCCAGTGCCCAGACCTCCATCTCCCCGAAACGCTGACCACCGAACTGTGCCTTACCACCCAGCGGCTGCTGGGTAACCAGGCTGTACGAACCGGTAGAACGAGCGTGCATCTTGTCGTCTACCAAGTGGTTCAGCTTCAGCATGTACATGTAGCCAACAGTAACCGGGCGCTCGAACTTGTTGCCGGTACGGCCGTCGGTCAGCTGCATCTGGCCGCTTTCTGGCAGATCCGCCAGTTTCAGCATGGCCTTGATTTCACTTTCCTTGGCGCCGTCGAACACTGGAGTGGCCATTGGAACACCGCCACGCAGGTTCTTCGCCAGATCCAGGATTTCCTGGTCGGAGAAGCTATCCAGATCTTCGTTACGACCGCCGATCTGGTTGTAGATCTCGTCGAGGAATTTACGAAGCTCGGCGACTTTACGCTGCTCTTCGACCATCCGGTTGATCTTCTCGCCCAGACCTTTAGCCGCGAGGCCCAGGTGGGTTTCAAGGATCTGACCAACGTTCATACGCGAAGGTACGCCCAACGGGTTGAGGACGACGTCGACCGGCGTGCCATTGGCATCGTGCGGCATGTCTTCAACCGGCATGATCACGGAGACCACACCCTTGTTACCGTGACGACCGGCCATCTTGTCGCCCGGCTGGATGCGACGACGGATTGCCAGGTAAACCTTGACGATTTTCAGCACGCCAGGAGCCAGGTCATCGCCCTGCTGCAGCTTGCGCTTCTTGTCTTCGAACTTGTCGTCCAGCAGACGGCGGCGATCAACGATGTAGGCCTGAGCCTTCTCGAGCTGCTCGTTCAGAGCATCTTCAGCCATGCGCAGTTTGAACCACTGACCATGCTCAAGACCGTCGAGAACTTCGTCGGTGATGTCCTGACCTTTCTTCAGACCGGCGCCACCTTCGGCTTTGTGGCCGACCAGAGCGGAGCGCAGACGTTCGAAAGTGGCGCCTTCAACGATACGGAACTCCTCGTTCAGATCCTTGCGGATCTCGTCGAGCTGGGTCTTCTCGATCGACAGGGCACGAGCATCACGCTCAACGCCGTCGCGAGTGAAGACCTGTACGTCGATGACAGTACCCTTGGTGCCAGTAGGCACGCGCAGAGAGGTGTCTTTAACGTCGCTGGCTTTTTCACCGAAGATGGCACGCAGCAGTTTTTCTTCCGGAGTCAGTTGCGTCTCGCCTTTCGGAGTGACCTTACCAACCAGGATGTCGCCTGCGCCTACTTCGGCACCTACGTAAACGATACCGGCTTCGTCCAGCTTGTTCAGCGCAGCTTCACCCACGTTCGGGATGTCCGCGGTGATTTCCTCTGGCCCAAGCTTGGTGTCACGCGCCACACAGGTCAGTTCCTGAATGTGGATCGTGGTGAAACGATCTTCCTGAACCACACGCTCGGACAGGCAGATGGAGTCTTCGAAGTTGAAGCCGTTCCATGCCATGAACGCGATGCGCATGTTCTGGCCCAGCGCCAGTTCACCCATATCGGTGGACGGACCGTCAGCCATGATGTCGCTGCGCTGAACCCGATCACCCTTACGCACCAGCGGACGCTGGTTGATGCAGGTGTTCTGGTTGGAGCGGGTGTATTTGGTCAGGTTGTAGATGTCGACACCCGCTTCGCCGGTTTCAACTTCATCATCAGCAACACGAACCACGATACGGCTTGCGTCCACGGAATCGATCACGCCGCCACGACGAGCCACGACGCAAACGCCGGAGTCGCGAGCCACGTTACGCTCCATGCCGGTACCGACCAGCGGCTTGTCAGCGCGCAGGGTGGGTACAGCTTGACGCTGCATGTTCGACCCCATCAACGCACGGTTGGCGTCGTCGTGCTCGAGGAACGGGATCAGAGACGCTGCAACCGAAACTACCTGCTTCGGCGACACGTCCATCAAGGTGACGTCTTCCGGCGCCTTGACGGTGAACTCGTTCAGGTGACGAACAGCTACCAGCTCGTCGATCAGGACTTTCTTGTCGTTCATCGTGGCCGAAGCCTGAGCGATCACGTGATCAGCTTCTTCGATGGCGGACAGGAACACGATCTCGTCAGTGACCAGGGCGTCTTTTACCACACGGTACGGACTCTCAAGGAAGCCGTACTGGTTGGTGCGCGCATAAGCAGCCAGGGAGTTGATCAGGCCGATGTTCGGACCTTCCGGCGTTTCAATCGGGCATACGCGACCGTAGTGAGTCGGGTGTACGTCACGAACTTCGAAGCCGGCACGCTCACGAGTCAAACCGCCAGGGCCGAGTGCGGAAACACGACGCTTGTGAGTGATCTCGGACAGCGGGTTGTTCTGGTCCATGAACTGGGACAGCTGGCTGGAACCGAAGAACTCTTTCACTGCCGCAGCCACTGGCTTGGCATTGATCAGGTCTTGCGGCATCAGGCCTTCGCTTTCAGCCATCGACAGACGCTCTTTGACCGCACGCTCAACACGTACCAGGCCAACGCGGAACTGGTTCTCGGCCATTTCGCCTACGCAGCGAACACGACGGTTACCCAGGTGGTCGATGTCATCGACGATGCCTTTACCGTTACGGATGTCGACCAGAGTCTTCAGAACCGCGACGATGTCTTCCTTGCACAACACGCCCGAACCTTCGATCTCGGTACGACCGATACGACGGTTGAACTTCATCCGGCCGACCGCAGACAGGTCATAGCGCTCAGGGCTGAAGAACAGGTTGTTGAACAGGGTCTCGGCGGCATCTTTGGTTGGCGGCTCGCCTGGACGCATCATGCGATAGATCTCGACCAGCGCTTCCAATTGGTTGCTGGTGGAATCGATCTTCAAGGTGTCAGAGACGAACGGACCGCAGTCGATATCGTTGGTGTACAGCGTTTCGATGCGAACAACGCCGGCCTTGGCGATTTTCGCCAGGATCTCGGTGTTCAGCTCGGTGTTGCACTCCGCCAGGATTTCGCCGGTTGCCGGATGCACGATGACCTTGGCAGTAGTGCGACCCAGGACGTAGTCCAGAGGCACTTGCAGCTCTTTGATCCCTGCTTTTTCCAGCTGGTTGATGTGGCGAGCAGTAATACGACGGCCCTGCTCGACAATAACCTTGCCTTTGTCGTCCAGGATATCCAGGACAGCGATTTCACCACGCAGGCGCTGAGGCACCAGTTCCAGGCTGAGGTTTTCACCTTGCACATGGAAGACGTTGGTGGTGTAGAACGCGTCGAGCACTTCTTCAGTGGTATAGCCGAGCGCGCGCAGCAGTACCGATGCAGGCAGCTTGCGACGACGGTCGATACGCACGAATACGCAGTCTTTCGGGTCGAACTCGAAGTCCAGCCACGAACCGCGGTAAGGAATGATGCGCGCGGAGTACAGCAGTTTGCCGGAGCTGTGCGTCTTGCCACGGTCGTGGTCGAAGAACACGCCCGGGGAACGGTGCAGCTGGGAAACGATTACACGCTCGGTACCGTTGATTACGAAGGTACCGTTCTCAGTCATCAGTGGGATTTCGCCCATGTAGACTTCTTGCTCTTTGATGTCCTTGATCGCTTTGTTCGACGATTCTTTGTCGAAAATGATCAGGCGCACTTTTACCCGCAAAGGTACGGCATAAGTGACACCGCGCAATACGCATTCTTTGACATCAAATGCCGGTTCGCCCAGGCGATAACCGACGTACTCCAGCGCAGCATTGCCGGAGTAGCTGATGATCGGGAAAACGGATTTGAAGGCCGCATGCAGGCCCACGTCGCGGAACTGATCTTTAGTCGCTCCCGCTTGCAAGAATTCACGATACGAATCCAGCTGGATGGCCAGGAGGTACGGCACATCCATGACGTCCGGCAACTTGCTAAAGTCCTTGCGGATACGTTTTTTCTCAGTATATGAGTAAGCCATCAGCGTTCCCCAGCTTGGTCACCTGCTTGTTTGGCCCCTCCCGACGGGAGCAGCCAGAAAATCGTGCAAACCCCATGGTTTGCGCCACCGCATCGGGTGGTTACAGCTCGTTACCAGCACCGACCCAGTCGGTTGCCAATAACGGAAAAAGGCCGGTGGCAAGAGCCACCAGCCATCAGCCTTTCGCTTAACGCTCGGGCTGGAGGAGCAAAGTCGATGCTTACTTCAGCTCGACTTTAGCGCCTGCTTCTTCCAGTACTGCCTTGGCCTTGTCAGCTGCGTCTTTGGCAACAGCTTCCAGAACCATGGCAGGAGCGCCGTCAACTACAGCCTTGGCTTCTTTCAGGCCCAGACCGGTCAGTTCACGTACTGCCTTGATCACGTTAACTTTCTTCTCGCCAGCTTCGGTCAGCATGACGTTGAATTCAGTTTGTTCTTCAACAACGGCAGCTACAGCAGCTGGACCAGCGGAAGCAGCAGCAGCGGAAACGCCGAACTTCTCTTCCATGGCCTTGATCAGCTCAACGATTTCCAGAACGGATTTTTCGCCGATTGCTTCGATGATTTGGTCGTTAGTCAGAGACATGACTATAAATTCCTGTATTGGGGTGACAGCCTACGCGGCCATCGAAATAAACAATAAACGCTGAAAGGAGTCGCTCAGCCTTAGGCTGCAGCAGCTTCTTTCTGGTCGCGAAGGGCCGCCAGAGTACGAGCCAATTTGCTGGTTGCGCCTTGAATCACGCTCATCAGCTGAGAAATTGCTTCGTCACGGGTCGGCAGACTTGCCAGTACGTCGATCTGATTAGCTGCGAGGAACTTGCCCTCGAACGCAGCTGCCTTGATCTCGAACTTATCCTGACCTTTTGCGAATTCCTTGAAAATACGAGCAGCAGCGCCCGGATGTTCTTTAGAGAATGCAATCAAGGTCGGGCCAGTGAACACGTCGTTGAGCACGTCATATTGAGTGCCAGCAACAGCGCGCTTGAGCAGGGTGTTACGCACAACACGTACGTAAACGCCAGCTTCACGAGCCTCTTTACGGAGTCCGGTCATAGCGCCAACTGTCACGCCGCGGGCATCAGCCACAACAGCAGACAGGGCAACATTGGCAGCCTCGTTGACTTCAGCGACGATGGCCTTCTTGTCTTCGAGTTTAATTGCCACGGGTTTAACTCCTGCTTGTTACCGTTTCATCCAACCGGAGCCGGATGTCGTTTTGGTGTCTGATTCGGTAAGGAACCGGGAGCACCATCTGCGTAGGCTTGAGGTTTAAGACTTGCGTCGCCTACGGTCTTGGATAGCCCCCGCCAGGCAGGGACCCCAATCTTTCAATTGGCGCAATCGCTTGCGCCAACCGGTGTCTTACGCGTCGAGCGAGCCTTGGTCGATGACCAGACCTGGACCCATAGTGGTGCTCAGGGTAACGCGCTTGACGTAAATACCTTTCGAGGAAGCTGGCTTGATACGCTTCAGATCAGCGATCAGGGCTTCAACGTTTTCCTTCAGCTTGACGGCATCGAAACCGATCTTGCCAACGGAAGTGTGGATGATGCCGTTTTTGTCGGTGCGATAACGAACCTGACCAGCCTTGGCGTTCTTAACCGCGGTAGCTACGTCTGGAGTAACGGTGCCGACTTTAGGGTTAGGCATCAGGCCACGTGGACCGAGGATCTGACCCAACTGACCCACAACGCGCATTGCATCCGGGGATGCGATAACCACGTCATAGTTCAGGTCGCCGCCTTTCATTTCGGCAGCCAGGTCGTCCATACCTACACGGTCAGCGCCGGCAGCCAGAGCGGCCTCAGCAGCTGGACCCTGGGTAAATACAGCAACGCGAACAGTCTTGCCAGTGCCGTGTGGCAGCACAGTAGCGCTACGAACGACCTGGTCGGACTTACGCGGGTCAACGCCCAGGTTCACAGCAATGTCGAACGACTCGCTGAACTTGACGGTCGACAGCTCTGCCAGCAGAGCAGCAGCGTCCACAAAGTTGTAGGACTTGCCTGCTTCAATTTTGCCGGCGATAGCCTTTTGACGCTTGGTCAACTTAGCCATTACACACCCTCCACGTTAAGGCCCATGCTACGAGCAGAACCGGCGATGGTACGCACGGCTGCTTCCATATCAGCTGCAGTCAGATCCGCGTTTTTAACTTTCGCGATATCTTCCAGCTGAGCACGAGTCACAGTGCCAACCTTAACGGTGTTCGGACGAGCGGAACCGCTAGTCAGACCAGCCGCCTTCTTCAGCAGAACCGAAGCAGGGGTGGATTTGGTTTCGAACGTAAAGCTACGGTCGCTATAGACAGTGATGATCACTGGAGTCGGCAGACCTGGCTCAATACCCTGAGTGCGGGCGTTGAAAGCCTTGCAGAATTCCATGATGTTCACGCCGTGCTGACCCAAAGCAGGACCAACAGGTGGACTTGGGTTAGCCTGAGCGGCCTTCACTTGCAGCTTGATGTAAGCGGTAATCTTCTTGGCCATGAGGCACTCCAATTACGGGTTCGAACGCCTCGAGAGGCTCCCCGGTTACTTGCGCGTTTATCCCAGTGACGACAAAACCCCACAGCCTAGGGCTGCGGGGTTGGGATGCTTGCTCAGCTAGACCTTTTCGACCTGGCTGAACTCGAGCTCTACCGGAGTAGAGCGACCGAAAATGAGCACAGCCACTTGGATCCGGCTCTTTTCGTAGTTAACTTCTTCAACCGTACCGGTAAAGTCGGCAAACGGCCCGTCATTGACACGTACCGACTCACCTGGCTCGAACAACGTCTTCGGCTTCGGCTTGTCGCTACCATCAGCAACGCGACGCAGAATCGCTTCCGCCTCTTTATCCGTAATTGGCGCAGGCTTATCAGCGGTCCCGCCGATAAAACCCATCACTCGAGGAGTATCCTTGACCAAGTGCCAAGTACCCTCGTTCATGTCCATCTGTACCAGCACGTAACCTGGGAAGAACTTGCGTTCGCTTTTGCGTTTCTGGCCATTACGCATCTCAACCACTTCTTCAGTGGGGACCAGAATTTCGCCAAAGCCATCTTCCATGCCAGCCAGCTTTACGCGCTCTATCAACGAGCGCATGACATGCTTCTCGTAACCGGAGTAAGCATGCACAACGTACCAACGCTTAGCCACGGGACACCCTTAGCCGACAATCAAGGAAACAAGCCAGCCGAGCAGGGAATCAAGCCCCCACAACAGCAACGCCATAACCAGGACAACAGCCACAACAATCAGTGTGGTCTGCGTGGTTTCTTGGCGAGTTGGCCATACGACTTTACGAATCTCAGTGCGAGCTTCCTTAACCAATACAAAGAAAGACTTGCCCTTGACTGTCTGCAGGCCTACAAAGGCAGCTACAGCAGCTATGACAAGCAATGCTAGTACGCGGTACAGGATCGGCGAAGCAGAGTAATACTGATTGCCAACAACGCCAACAACCACCAAAGCGACTACTACTAGCCACTTGAGCAGATCGAAGCGAGAGCCTTGAGCTTCAGCTTTAGGAGTCATCTATGAAGATCCTGTGAAAAGAAAGCCAGACACACCAAGTGAATCTGGCAGGTCAGGAGGGAATCGAACCCCCAACCTACGGTTTTGGAGACCGTCGCTCTGCCAATTGAGCTACTGACCTAAAACAAAATCAGGCCGACCATTATGCCGGCCCGAAAAAGACATTACAACAACTTACTCGATGACTTTAGCTACGACACCAGCGCCGACGGTACGACCGCCCTCACGAATCGCAAAACGTAGACCATCTTCCATCGCGATGGTTTTGATCAGGGTAACGGTCATTTGAACGTTATCACCCGGCATCACCATTTCAACACCTTCTGGCAACTCGCAGTTACCGGTCACGTCAGTCGTACGGAAGTAGAACTGTGGACGGTAGCCCTTGAAGAACGGTGTGTGGCGACCGCCTTCTTCCTTGCTCAGAACATAAACCTCAGCGGTGAACTTGGTATGCGGCTTGACGGTACCCGGCTTAACCAAAACCTGGCCACGCTCAACATCATCACGCTTAGTACCACGCAGCAGGACACCACAGTTCTCACCCGCCCGACCTTCATCGAGCAGCTTGCGGAACATTTCAACGCCAGTGCAAGTAGTTTTGACAGTGTCACGAAGACCGACAATCTCAACTTCTTCCTGAATGCGAACAATGCCCCGCTCAACGCGACCAGTCACAACGGTACCGCGACCGGAGATCGAGAACACATCCTCGATCGGCATCAGGAACGGCTTATCAATGGCACGTTCAGGCTGCGGAATATAGCTATCCAGAGTCTCAACCAGCTTCTTGACAGCAGTAGTGCCCATCTCGTTGTCATCTTGACCATTCAACGCCATCAGCGCCGAACCAATGATGATTGGAGTGTCATCACCTGGAAAATCGTAAGTGCTCAACAGATCGCGCACTTCCATCTCAACCAGCTCGAGCAGCTCAGCATCGTCAACCATGTCAGCCTTGTTCAGGAAGACAACGATGTACGGAACGCCAACCTGACGGGACAGCAGGATATGCTCACGGGTTTGCGGCATCGGACCATCAGCGGCCGAACAAACCAGAATCGCACCATCCATCTGCGCAGCACCAGTGATCATGTTTTTTACGTAGTCGGCGTGACCAGGGCAGTCAACGTGTGCGTAGTGACGCACGGCCGAATCGTACTCAACGTGAGCAGTGTTGATGGTGATACCACGAGCTTTTTCTTCAGGGGCGCTATCGATCTTGTCGAAGTCAACCTTAGCCGAACCGAAAACCTCGGAACAGACACGGGTCAAAGCAGCAGTCAGAGTGGTTTTACCGTGGTCAACGTGACCAATAGTACCAACGTTGACGTGCGGCTTATTACGTTCGAACTTTTCCTTAGCCATCAAAATCACCCCTAGGAGAAGAATTGAGCAAGTCAAACAAGCCATTAAAACAAAGGCAGATATTTTCATATCTGCCTTGTTATATGGAGCTCTTGAGCGGATTTGAACCGCTGACCTCACCCTTACCAAGGGTGTGCTCTACCAACTGAGCTACAAGAGCGAAACACTTTGCAGGATCTGCAAACTTGGAGCGGGTAGCGGGAATCGAACCCGCATCATCAGCTTGGAAGGCTGAGGTTCTACCACTAAACTATACCCGCGGAGCTTGCAGCTCTCGCTAAAAATGGTGGAGGGGGAAGGATTCGAACCTTCGAAGTCGTAGACGTCAGATTTACAGTCTGATCCCTTTGGCCGCTCGGGAACCCCTCCTAAGCGAGCCGGCATTCTATATCATACCGACCTTCTGTCAAGCATTTTCTCATTAAAAACCTGAGGTTAGCTGCGTTGACCTCGCTCCGCACTGCCAACCTTTAAAGGTGTTCACTGCGAAGCGGGCGCCATTCTATGCAAACTATTCCGCGGGTGCAACCCCCTCACACGGCATTATTTTATGTTTTAACTCATTGAATTCTCTGGAAAGGTTTTGCAACTGCACGTCATCGAGCCAACGCCTGCTTTCTGGAGCTACCCGCACCCAGTAACCTGCAAAATCGGGAATATCCTTGGGCAGGGACTGATACTTGATCTCCATGCCGTTCAAGCGTCGCTCGACAGCCTGAGCAGCCTCTTGGCGTACGACCCCCCCTAGATATAAACAGTCATTATCCGCCTGAACAGATTTTGTTTTATCGCGGGATGCATCGGCCGTCTCGCTCAACAAGCGAATATCCTGCTGACTCCCCCGATACAAATTCAAAGGAGTGACATCCTTCGCACGTAGAGGAGCCTCTTGTTGGTGCCAAATGTAATAAAACACGTTGAGAACAAGCAGGAGCAGGAACAACCAACGCATACATACCTCATTACAAAGGGCAGGCCATAGCCAAACCCACAAACACCAGATCTGGAACCACCCTGGCCTCAGGCACGATCTCGGAAACCAGCTCCGCATCACCACCAGTAAGGAATACAGAGAAGTCTTCGCCCCAGTAGCTACGCGCAAGCTCTAACTGAGTCAAAACAAAACCACGAAGCATCAGTGAGCAGCCGCGCTCAACCGCTTCGACGGTTGTACGACCCGGAGCGAGACTTTCCAGAGCGCGCTCGGCCGCGAGGTCTCCATAGCGAATTTTGCGAGTATGAGTGCGCAGCTGATTCCGCATCAACGGCATTCCCGGGCAAATGAACCCGCCGAGATGCCCTCCATCACCGGCAATGAAGTCTGCAGTGACAGCAGTACCGAAATCGAGCACCAGGCATGCACCCGAGGCTAAACGGAAGCCGCCCAGCATCGCCAGCCACCGATCGAGCCCTAGGCGGTCGAACTCTTCATAGCCATTGCGAACCCCGGACATTTCGCGAGCAGGTGACGCACAGACCACCGACACCCCGAAAGTCTCTGTCAACCGAGAAACCAGTGCACCTGTCTCCTCGGCCGTTCTTACGCTGACCAACCGACAGAACTTTAGAGCAATCCCTTCGAGCGCATTCAAACTCTCCAGCAGAGCAACGTCCGAATCAACGACGCCCTCACCAACCAGCTGCAGCGCATCCGCAGCAAGCACCCGCCACTTGATAAAACTGTTTCCGCAGTCGAGCTCAAGAATCATCACGCAACCTCAAGCTGAGCTCACCACCACTAAAGATTTTTTCCACACCACCCACCTTCAAGCGCAAAGCACCCTGACTATCAATACCGAGCACTTCGCCATCTATCTGGTTAACACCAGCGATCAACGACACCGCCCGCCCCTGCCATAGGTGATTTTGCTCCCACTCAGCCTGGATAGCGGAAAATCCTTCGACCTGGTGCCGACTCAGGTAGGCTTGAAGCATCTGCCCCAATTGCGCGACCAGGCGATTGCGATCGAACGCTTGCCCTGACTCAAGCCGCATCGATGTCCATTGCTGATCAACCTCTTCGGTCATCTGCATGTTCACGTTAATTCCAACCCCCAGCACCACGTGACATACATCAGCAGGATCGCCCACCAGCTCGAGCAAGATCCCCGCAATCTTTTTCTGACCAACCAGAACGTCGTTTGGCCATTTTAAGCCTGCGCCCGAAACACCCGAGACTCTAAGGGCTTGCATGACCGCAAGCCCGACAACAAGGCTCAAACCTTCCAGTTGGCGCATACCGCCCTCGATACGCAGCACCAGACTGCAATAGATGTTTTCTGCGAAGGGGCTCACCCACTTACGCCCACGACGTCCGCGACCCGATGTCTGCCGTTCGGCGAGCACGAGGAACGGTGCTGTCTGGCCTCGCTCTATTGCACGCAGCGCTTCAGCATTCGTAGAGTCGATTGAATCAAGAACCAGGATGGGCCAATTACAAGAAGACGCATGCTCTGCTATCGCGACAGAATCGAGCAGCGTCAACGGCGAAGCCAATCGATACCCGCGCCCTCGTACCTTGTGGATAGACAAGCCAAGTTCGGCCTCTAAAAGCTGAAGCTGTTTCCACACAGCACTGCGACTAACGCCCAAAGCGCCGCCCAGGGCCTGACCCGAATGGAATCGACCATCCTTAAGAAGCTTTAACAACGTCAGCATGCAAGTCTCGCCTCACAATGAGGCCCGCATGATAGCCACGCCATGAGCTGTTGCATAGAAATCGCACCAAGCGATTTTCCTG
>NZ_JANLOD010000049.1 GCF_025466085.1 Pseudomonas sp. 14P_8.1_Bac3 | reverse complement strand
ATGCCACACGTTTTTTCAGCGGGAGCGCCCCGGGGGGGTTTGACCCCCGGGGGGCCGAGGGGCCGATCATGGTTCGTTAGGGCTGACCTGGATATTCCCGGGCAAGGCTTTCACGGAAACGGCGGCAACCCCGCCATAACAACAACACCGTCAACGCCGAAGCACCAGCAATTACCAGCGACATGGACGAGCCCACTGCCGCCGGCGAGCCAAAGTAGCGGTCGGTCAACAGCGCCACCAGCGTGGTGCCCAGGCCCAACCCCAGCAGATTACTGATCAGCAGGAACACCGCCGAGACCTGCGCCCGCACCTGATTCGGCGCGAGGATCTGCATCGCCGCCGTGGACGCCGGCATCGGGAACGAGGCGAAGAACATCGCCGGCACCAGCAGCGTCACCGACAGCCATAGCTGATCGACTTGCGGGAACAGTACGGCCGGCACCGCCATGCCGAAGGCGCCGATCACTCCGGTGCGCATCGCGGCGTCCTGATAGCCTTTTTTGGCCAGGTAATCGGTGAGCCATCCACCGAACAGCACACCCGCGGTGTTGGCCAGCAACAGCACAGTGCCGAGCATGTAGCCCGCCTCCACCGGTGTCAGGCCGAACTTGCGAATGTACAGCGCCGGGCTCCAGCTCATCATGCAGAACAGCGCCATGGCGTAGAACGAAAAGCCCAGGTAATGGCAGAAGAACGTGGCGCGGTGCCGGCCGAGGAAGCGCATGCCATCGCCCAACGCCACCTTCCGGGCCCGGCCCTGTGCATCGACTTGCAGGCCCTTGCGCGCCGGGTCGCGGACGGTCAGCCAGATCAACAGGCCCACCAGAATCCCAGGCAGGCCGACAATGAAAAACGCCAGCTGCCAGGCCTTCATCGCGCCGAGAAACGCGACCTCGATGGTGTTCATGTCCTTGAGCATGGCGATCACGTAGCCGCCGACCAGGAACGCCAGACCGCCACCGACGAACGAGCCGATCGAGTAGATGCCGACTGCGCGACCGAGTTTCTCCTTGGGGAACATGTCGCTGAACATCGAGTACGCCGAGGGCGACAGGGCCGCTTCGCCGACGCCGACGCCGATGCGCGCGAGGAACATGTGCAGGAAGTTCTTGCTCAGGCCGCAGGCGGCCGTCATCAGACTCCAGACCACCACGCCCACGGCGATGATCTTCGGACGGGAGAAACGGTCGGCCAGGTAGGCTATGGGCATGCCCATGAAGGCGTAGAACAACGAAAAGGCCAGACCGTGCAGCAAGCTGAACTGGGTGTCGCTGATCTGCAGGTCGGCTTTGATCGGTTCGATCATCAACGCCAGAATCTGCCGGTCCACGAAGGAAAAGATGTAGGCGATCATGCACAGACCCACCACATACCATTCGTAGACGTAGGTTTTCTTTTTCTGCAGGACCGCGTTATCGACCTGAATATTCACGAGTGTTTGCTCCTCTTGGAATCCGCTCATGCGCGCAGCGCGCCGGGTGACGGTGCACAGGGCACCGTCTGGGAAATTGCGGGGCAGATGCAAAGGACAATGGGTTGGAACATGGTCGGGCCTCTTGTTTTTATGGGTTCAACACGCTTACCAGAACTTCCAGGTGTAGGTGGTGGCAACACGGAATTCGTTGTAGTCGTAACCGTACTTCTGCTTCACGTCGATGTTGCGCAGGTCCAGCCCGAGGCCTTGCAGCGGCCCGCTTTGCACCACGTAGTTGAGCCCCAGGTAGCGTTCGCTTTCCTGGTTGTCGCTCAGGTAGGCGCCGCGGTTCCAGTTCGTGCCCTTGGTGTAGCGGGTGTAGAACTTCAGCCCCGGCATGCCCATGCCGGCAAAGTCATAGCCGTAGCGCGCCGACCAGGACTTCTCCCCCGGGCGGACAAACCCCAGGGACGACCAGTGCACCAGGTAAGGTTGCGGGATGTAGCCGTTCATAGTCGGGAACACGCTGTCACCAAGCATGCGCTGGTAACTGACGCCGAACATGTGCGCACTCTTGAGCAAGGTGAACAAGGCGCCGTAGGAACGGTTGTCGATCTCGCCGTTCAACGCCTTGCCATCTTCGTTGTTATTGAAGTAACGCAAGTCGGTTTTGAGTTTGTAGCCATTGCCCAGGTCGGCCATATGCATCAGGCCGACATAGTGCTGCTGGTAGATATCGTGCAGCACGCCATAGAAATAACTGGCCTGCAGGTTTTTGCTGATGTCATAAGTGGCGCCGCCGAAGTCCAGGCCATCACTGTCGAGATTATCGGTGGAGCCGTATTTGTAGAGTTTCTCGTGATTGGAAGATTCTCGTGTCGCAGCAGACCAGAAGCGGCCGCCGGTCAACGTCAACCCGTCGACTTCCTTGGACTCGACCACGGCACCTTGATAGATGGTATCCAACTGACGACTGGGGTCATCGAACGCCACCGGCAATTGCGGGCGCAGATCACCGACCTTCAGCTCGGTCTTGCTGTAGCGCATCTTGAAGGTGGCGCCGGCGCGACTGTAGTCATCGGCCGTTTGCCGGTCACGGACGCTATACGGCAGCGAACCGTCATTGCCCGACGAATCCAGGCGCACGGCGTATTGCGCATCCACATCAAGGCCGATGGCCAGGGCGGTGTCGGTGTAGCCGGAGGTGAACTGCGCGTCGAAACCCTGGGACCAACTGTGCACTTCGGAATCCGGCGCCTGGGTATTGGTGTAGTTACGGTGCAGATAGAAGTTACGCGCCTCCACTTTGAAGTGACTGTCATCAATAACATCAGCTTGTGCGGCCAGTGGTGAACAGATCACCCCCAACACACTGGCAATACCGAGCCCACGGCAAGGTTGTTTTACTCGATACATCTAACATCTCCACATCTGTATGTGCCTGGGCACTGTTTTTATAGGAGCAGAATCAAACGAAAGAACCGCCAATAGGGGGTTCGAGCAGGGTCTTTTGTTGTTATGGGGTAAAACGCCAGGCGGGCTAAATGGAACGGTCCGCCACGGCGACACGCCTGTTGTTTATCCAAGGTAAGTCAGTAGACGCCGCGCCGATATCAAGATGAACAGCATCCGCAGAGGGGAAATCTCCCGCCCGGCTAAAGGTTTCCCTTAGTCAGCTCACAAGCGACAGGTGATGGTGCACGAGGTGTGCCTGGCAGCCTCCCCGATTACGCAGGCAACTCTCCAATTGCGCAGCCTGTTGAAGGCAGCTGACGGAAGGGCCGGGGCGCGGTTTTGCATCGGTTCCTGTCACGGGGCGTGGGAAAGCGGGATAACGCGAAAGCTGGCGATGGGTGACGCGTGAATCAGGCTGTCCGCGTCATCGTTTACGACCATCGTCGGAGCGCCGCCCGGAGCAAGCTCGCACCTACAGGGGGGGGGGTGCGTATAGCCAGTAAGGATGCGTCCGGGCGGGTAAAACGCCTATCCTTTCCTCTCATCAACTCCGGAGATCAGACATGGCCACCGCCGAATCCACCCTGCTCCAAAGCTGGCACCACAATGCCCACTCCTGGATTGAAGCGATCCGCAGCGGCAGCATCGAAAGCCGCCTCCAGGTCACCGATCAGGCCATCCTGCTGGCGGTACTGGGCCGCCAGCCCGGGCGCGTGCTCGACCTCGGCTGTGGCGAAGGCTGGTTGCTGCGGGCGCTGATTGACCGCGGCATCACGGCGGTCGGCGTGGATGGCGATGCAACGCTGGTCGAGGCGGCCCGGGCGGCGGGCGCTCCTCAGGTGCACCTGGCGACTTATGACGAGTTGGTCGACGCAACGGTGGACGTCGGCCGCGACTACGACCTGATCTGCGCCAACTTCGCCCTGCTGCACCAGGACATCATCCCGCTGCTCGCGGCCATGAATGCCTTGCTCGCGCCCGGTGGAGCGCTGGTGATCCAGACACTGCACCCGTGGGTGGCCGCGGCGGGCGATTACCAGGATGGCTGGCGCGAAGAAACGTTCGGCGGGTTCGAGGGCACGTGGCAGCCTATGCCGTGGTACTTCCGCACCCTGAGCAGTTGGCTCAATGCGCTGGACCTGGCCGGCTTTCGACTGGTCGGCCTGCAGGAACCGCAGCACCCACAGCGTCCTGTGCCGCAGTCGTTGCTGTTGGTGGCCGAGTTACAGCGGTAGGCAAGCGCCGCGCCGCTCAGCGACTGCCTCGCCAACACAGGCAAAGCACCACCAGAAACCCACCCATCGACATCAATGCAGCGCAGAGAAATATCGCCGCATAACCAAAACCGGAAGCGACCAGGCCCATGACCGGGCCGGCCATTCCCACGGCGATATCGAAGAATAAAGAAAGGGCACTGAGCGCCGAGTTGCGGTTGGCGGCCGGGGTGCTTGCGAGGGTTTCGACGCCAAGCCCCGGATAGACCCATGACACCCCTATCCCGGTCAGCGCACCGCCGGCAATGGCTAGCGCCGGCGAAGGCGCGAGCCATATCAGCAGCATGCCCACTGTCTGCACCAGCAGGCAGCCGCCCACCACTTTGTAGCCACGGTATCGCTGGAGTATTCCCGGTGAAGACAATCGGGCAACGATGAAACCCGCGCCGAAGCCACTCAGGCAGTAAGCGGCGTGGTCCCAGCCGAGGCTGTCGAAATACAAGGCGACGAAGGCCGTCAACCCGCCAAATCCCACCGAGCTGCAAACCAGCACCAGGCCGTTGGGCATGACCGCGAAAAGGACTCGATGAAAGGCCAGCCGCACACCTGCAACCAATGGCACCGGGCGCTTGCCCAGAGCCACCAGCAGGAACATCAGGCCAAGCAACACGGTGCACAGCCCGACACTGGCGATGCCCAACGCATTGCGCAGCAGCACACCCAACGGCGCGCCAACGGCCGTGCCGCCATAGGCTGCAATCCCGTTCCACGACATGACCTGTGCGGCCCGCGGCGCGCCGCATAAGCCGATGGCCCAGGTGCAGCACGGCGTGGAGATCATGGCCGTGGACGCCCCCAGCACCAGCCTCCCCAGCAGTAACAGCGTGAGGGTCAACCAGAGTGGCGCGTGCAGAAGCAGCGCGAGCGCCGTCAGCGTGCCGCTCAGCAGCAAGCCGCCGAAGCCACACACCACCGCGTATTTGGCCCCCAGGCGATCGGCCACGCCACCGGCTAACGGCCGGGCCAGGAGCGTTGCCAGGTACTGCGAGCTGATCAGCACACCGGCGAACACCGAGCTCAGGCCCAGGTCATTGAGGACATAGCCCGGCAGTCACTCGGGCGCAAGTCCACCGTCAGGTTGTCAATGAGCCGCGTGTTGCCGATGCGCGCCGCCACCAGGATCACAAAATGAGCATCGGCGTTGGTCACAGGATGCAGATCCTCGGCATTGCGGACTTCAAAGTATTCCAGCTGAAAACCGGCGTCGCTTATATGGTGATGACATTCGATCAACTGACGCTCGGCCACCCGTTTCTCGAGCCGGATAGACGCGGCCATCTTCTTCAGACAGGCGTAAAGGATCGGCGCAGCCGTGCGTTCCCGGTCCCCCAGATAGCCATTGCGCGACGACAGCGCCAACCCGTCGGCGGCCCGGACCGTAGGGGCCGCGACAATATCGATCGTCATATTGAGATCCCTGACCATCGTGCGGATGACAGCCAGTTGCTGGTAGTCCTTCTCCCCGAACACGGCCATGTCCGGCTGCACCATGTTCAGCAGCTTGAGGACGACCGTGGCCATGCCATCGAAGTGACCAGGGCGTACCGCACCGCAAAGCCCTTCGGATACGCCTGGCACGCTGACCAGAGTCTGGCTGTGCAAACCGTTCGGGTAGACCTGCTCGACCGTCGGCGCGAACAGCACGTCACAGCCGGCGTCGACCAGCTTCTCGCGATCGGCCTCGGGCGTTCGCGGATAGCTGGCCAGGTCTTCATTCACCCCGAACTGCAGCGGATTGACGAAGAGACTCGCAACGACAAAGTCAGCGTGCTGCCGTGCACAATGAATCAAGGCGATGTGGCCGTCATGCAAGTTGCCCATGGTCGGCACCAGCGCGATTTTCTTGCCTTCACCCCGGGCACGGGCCACGAGCGCACGCAGCGCGCCAACCGTATCGACTGTCAGCACCGCTTCACGCCTCTTTGGCCAAAAGCGCGTCGATGGCCTCGATCAGCCGCGGATCATCCGCCGCCACGTCAGGCGCGAAACGGGCGACGACCTTGCCGTGGCGATCGATCAGGAACTTCTCGAAATTCCACAGCACATCCGTGCTGTTGTCCGACGCAATGCCATAACCCTTGAGACGCTCGCGGAACGGGCCTTCACCGGTGGTTTCGGGCTGCGCGGCGGTCAGCTCGGCGTAGAGCGGATGCTGATCGGCACCGACCACCGAGATTTTCGAGAACAGCGCAAAGTGCACGTCATAGTTCGTGGAGCAGAACTCGACGATCTCGGCATCACTGCCCGGCTCCTGCTCCTTTCCACCAGCCAGTTGGCGCCACTGGCCGCTTCACTCAAATCACTGCAGGTCTGCAGATTGGCCAAGGATTGCCGGGCTTTTTCTTCGCTGACTTTGCCCCGATCCAGGGGCCGAGGCCGGTGGTCCGGTCCTGGCTTTTGGCCGCGAACAAGTCCATGCCAATCCCGGCCGGGCCACTGCGTTGCAGGTCGCGCGCACTGACGTCGTTGCCGACGGTGTAACCGAGCACGCAGGCCAACGGGTTTTCCAGGTCGATCTCGGCAGTGCCAATGACGGCCACCAGTTCCACTTCGTGATCGAGCTCTTCAGTCAACGGCGGAAAGCGGATCGGGTCATTGGCGCCGATCAGGGCGCCGTATGCCTTGAGAAAAGCCACCGGCTGGGCCGGTGCTTTCAAGCCGAATTCCACCAGATGCTTGGCGTAATTGGCGCCCGCCACGACCACCCGGTTAACCGGTTCAATCGGCGGCAGCAGGCGTACTTTGGACAGTGGCAGCGATGGCCCGGCGAAACGCACCGAGCTGATACCGCGTCCGGCTGCCACGGCGGGCGCCCATTCGTTGAAATCACCAAAAATGGGCGTTACCTGGTCCTGAGCTTCATCGACCACAGCCCAGAAAATGCCCGTAGCAAAATACTCACAACGCGCCAGCTTCATCAGGCACCTACCTTGCCCAACTTGGCCGGATCGATGTGCAGCAAACGGCAGGCGTTTTCATAGCGAATCTTGCGCAAGTCGGCATCGGACAACTTGAGGCCGTGGGTCAGGTCGTGGCGTACGGCGTCGCTGCCACCGAAGTTGCTGCCGTAGAGCACGTGGTCGGCGCCGATGATGTCGACCAGGGCCTGGCGCATCGGCACTTCATGCAGCTCGACGTCGAAGTAGAAGTTCTTCATGTACTCGAGCAACGGCTTCTTGTTGTATTTGACGTCGAGGTTTTCGTTGGTCTTGGCCAGACGACCCAGCTGATACGGCACATAGCCGCCACCGTGGGTGATGTACACCTTCAGGTCAGGGAAACGGTCAAGCACACCGCCGCAGATCAGGTTCCAGAAGCAACGGCTTTCGTCGTACTGCATGCCCACGATCGCCGTGGTTTCGTAACGATCGTCGTTGGCGTTCTTGCCCCAGGTCACTGACTGGTTGTAGCCGTGAATGAACATCGGCAGATCCAGGTCGCAGAGGGTTTTCCACACCACGTCGAGTTCCGGCGAATCGAATTCCAGACCGCCGAAGTTGGCGCCACCGGCCACCAGGCCCTTGGCGCCCAGCTCGGTGCAGGCATGACGCAGTTCAGCCGCCGCCGCTTCTGGCGCATTCAAAGGAACATGAGCCCAGAACATCAGGCGATCCGGAGCCGCGGAGCAGTACTCGGCCAGCGTGTTGTTGACGGTGCGGGCGAACGGAACGGCGAACTCGGCTTCAGTCCAGTACATGTAGCAGTGGGAGGGAACGGACACCACCTGCAGGTTCTGCCCTGCTGCATCCATACCGGCCAGGCGCACTTTCGGGTCAGCCCAGCGAGCGAAATACTCCTCAAGTTTGGGACCGTTACCGGAGCGCACGGCAGCCTTACGCTCTGGCGACCCGAGGCCCAGAATCCAGTCACCTACGCGCAGCTTGATATCGCCGTCGGCGTGTTGCTCGAAAAACGGCCCCCAGTGAGGGTGCTGGTTGTAATAGCCCGGATGGGGGGCGTGGGCGTGGAGATCGATCAGCATGTCCAGGTACCTCGAAGTTGGCACTTTTTTGTTGGTTTTTTGCGCGGTGCCTTCACGTGGCCAGAATCTGAGTTGCCGCGAAAAGGAGAAGCCTTAGGGCTCACTGCTACGACCAGAGCTTAAATTCAAATTGATCAGAAATCAAAATACTGTTCAATTTATTTTAAAGCGAGCTGAAGAAGCCCGCAGCAGAGCCTTCGCCGTTGTTCGAAAAATGTTGATCAAGTGCTGGAAAAGAGATTTTCAGCGAAGAAATTGCACACGAAAGCCGAGAGAAATCCGGCGCCCGGAAACGCAAAGCCCCCGATAAACGGGGGCTCTGGCTATTGCGAAGGGGGTAACGCTCGGAGATTAACGACGGGTGCGGGAAGTGGACCCCATGATCAACGCGCCCAGCAGTTTTTTCACGCGCACCGGGAACAGGCGACGCCCGGCCGCTTCCGGCACCAGGATTTCACTCAACACGTAACGAATGATCATTTCGCAGATCAGTTCGCGGTCGAGACGCACACCGAGGCGCTCATCCCAGTCGTCGAAGACGATGCCCAGGCCGTCCTGAAAGCGCACGATCGAATCGTGGAAAATCCGCCGAAAGAAACCCAGCGCATAGTCAGGGGCGACCACCAGCAAACGCCGCGCCCGGCTCTGCTCAAGGTAGTTGTCGAGATAGGCAAACAGCGCATTGAGGCGCGCTTCCGGATCGCTGATATGCCCCAGTTCCTGAGACAGCGAGCTGTGGAAACTTTCGCGTTTATGCCGGGAAAAGGTGTCCAGCAGGTCTTCTTGTGACGCGAAATAGCGATAAAAGGTGCCCCGCGAAACACCGGCAACCTGGCACACGTCGAGGATCGAAATACGGTCTGCGCCGGACATCAGCACCACTTCTTCCGTGGCCTTGAGGATATTGGCTATGGTTTCTTCCGAACGACGGTTCGGCTTGACCTTGGTCCCTGCCGCGGCATTGGCGGCGGTACGTCGCTCCAGCGGTTTTACCGGGGCCATCCCCGCTTCAGGCGAAGCTTTTTTTTTGGTTTTGGAGGCCGGCGTAGGCGCTTCTGCTTTCTGGGATGCGGCTTTTGGCATGGATTGAAGGGCTCATAAGGAGTAAAGATGCAGCGACATTAGCACAGGATCTGTGCATAAATAACACTATATGTTCAACTTATTGCTAAAGACATTTGATCAGTTTGTATATAGAATCCAATTCTCTATTAAAAATAAAATCAGGCCAGCCTTCCAGCGATGGGCGCCTAAAAGGAGAAAATTGATGGGCAGTAGCGGAAATCCAGAAACCTGGGCAGTGGGGGAACGAGACACTGTCATCGAAGCGCTAGATCGTGCGGTAGCAAGGCATCCAGACAAAATATTGCTGGATTTCAGCGGTTAGTTATACACATACGCTCAGGTTGACTCACTCTCGACCAAGATGGCCAACGCGCTAGCTACCCTGGGCATAAAAGCCGGCGATACCGTGCTGACGATGCTCGATAACAACATCGACGCGGTCACCACCTGGCTGGCCATCAACAAGCTCTGCGCCGTCAGTGTGCGATCAACACGCGCCGCGATATCGCTCAAGACCAGCCAAACGCACCGATCCGTATCGAGGCCATGGGCGCGGCGCTGAATCAGCCGTGGTCGTGGGATCAAATCTCCCTGACGAAAATGGCCGCTTTCGACGTTGGCGAAATGATGTGGGCGCGCACTGACTACACGCCGCAGGACGTTGGGTCCGCGCAGTTGTATGACAGTTTTTCGATATGGACGATGATCTGGCTGGAAGCCCTGGGCTTGTGCCCCGTCGGTGGAAGTGGCGCCTTTGTCGAGGGCGGCACGCGCATCGCGCTGGACGGCAGTTTGCCCATCAACACCAACGGCGGGCAACTGTCCGGCGGGCGAACCCACGGCCTAGGCTATGTACATGAAGCCTGCCTGCAACTGTGGGGGCGCGCCGAAGGTCGGCAGACCCGCGAGCACCGGGTCAGTACGGTGGCAGCCGGTGGCGGCCCGCTGGGGGGCAACCTGCTGCTGGTGCGCGAGTAACGGCGTGCCTCAGTAAAGTACGCCGGCCACTTCGTTGCAGAACTCGATCAGCGCCTTGCCCAGCTCGGCAAGGCCTTCTTCATCGCGCTGACCGCGGAACATCACGGCCGAGACGGTGAAATCGATGCTGTTGGTGGGCGAGTAGACCGGTGCCGCAATGGCCAGAATCCCCCCCGAGAAATGCCCGTCGTCCATCGCCCAGCCACGCTTGGCGGCTTGCCTGACCTCTTCACGATAGACCTCCAGCGAGAGGGGCTGGGCCCAGCGAATGGTCGCGAAGCTGCTCTGTATTTCCGGGTCGTCGAGGTCGATCTGGGTGGCGAACAACCGGCCGCTGGCGCCCATCAGAATGGGCAGACGCTGACCTTCGGCCATGTCGATCCGCACGTCGGTCGGGCTGGCCGCCGAGCTGACGATGACAATGCGGTCAGGGCTCATTTTGCGCCACAGGGTGATGGTCACTCGCTGCCGCGCCGCCAGGTTCTGCAACAGCGGTTTGGCCATCTGTACGCGGTGACCCTGGGTCACCAGCTGTTCAACCAGACGCGCCAGGCCCAGGCCCACGGAGTAACGCTTGGACATGGCGCTGAAGTCGACCACTTCCTCTTGCACCAGCGTGCGCAGGATGTTGAAGCAGGTGCTGGGGTTGATTTTCAATTGCCGGGCGATGTCCACCGAACGCTCCGGTGTGCCGACCTGACTGAGGTAACGCAGGATGCGTATGGCGTTGGAAACAGGCTTGACGATGGTTGCGCCGGCCGCTTTGGTGCTGTCGTTGACGTCAGTGAGGTCCATGCCCGATCCAGTAACTTTAAAGTGCGGTCATTCTAGCCTGAGAATGATTGGCGACGTAAAAGTTTTATCTGGGAATTAATCGAACATTTCAGTCGGGTTGTTTGACCAGTGGCTGGTAGATCAGGCGACGGGTTTGCAGGTCCTCGCGGCGAAAACGCTCGATCAGACGCTCCTGGGCATGGTCTGCCTGGGTCACGCGCATCTGCTGGCGTGAATAATCGAGCCAGGACTCGACGATAAAACGCTCGCTGTAGAGCTGCGGGTCCGCCATGTCGCGGTACAGGCGCCAGTTCTGCGCACCATTGCGCCGGCGTGTCTTGCCTGCCGCGTAGACGGCGGTCAGAAATTCATCCCGTTCCGGCGCCGCCACCTGATAGACGATTTCCACCGACACCGGTCCATCGGAGTGAGACACCGGACTGGCCAGCTGCAGTTTGTCGGTCAGCTGGACTTCGGCGAAATCGGCCTCCTGACCCAGTTCCACACGGCCATTGCGTGTCAGCGCGATGCCGGCCAGCAACAAAAACGCCGACAGCAAGAGGCTCTGGCTCAACCCCAGATACTGCGCCAGTGCCCCCCAAATCGCACCGCCAGCCGCCATCGAGCCCATCAGGATCAAGACATAGACCGAAGCGACCCGCGCCCGCACCCAATTGGCCGCATAAGTTTGCACCACCGTGGAGATGGTCGCGTTGACCGCCATCCAGCCAAAACCGGCGAGCAGCATCATGGCGCAGACCGCATAGCGATTGTGCGACAGCGCGGCGGTAAGCGTCGCCAGCGCAAAAGCGACGGCGCCGCTGATCAGCAGATAACGCATGCTCAATACGCAGTTCGATCGCGTTGCCGCTGCGAATCTTCTCGCGGTCTTCGGTGGACAGCCCGATGCCCTCGGTCAGATCACCATGGTCATAGGCGCCGCCAAAGTTGGTGCCATACAACAGCCGGTCAGCCCCCACCACTTCGGCGACACCACGGCGCAAGCCAGGCGCGTGAACGTCGAGGTCGAAGTAGAAGTTCTGCAGGTAATCCATCAACGGCCGCTGGTTGCGCGAATCCGGTGCCATGGCCCGGTTCAGTTCGCTGAGGCGCCCCAACTGGAACACCGCCATACCGCCGGCGTGGGTGATGTAGGTTTTCAGGGTCGGGAACACATCCAGCGCGCCGCCGCAAATCAAGTACCAGAAAAACAACGTTTCATCGACGCAGTCACCGACGATGGAGGTGGTTTCGAACTTGTCGTCCGTGTGTTTTTCGCCCCAGTAAATCGACTGGTTGAAGCCATGCACCATGATCGGCACATCCAGTTGCGTGAGCTTTTCCCACACCGGGAACAAGCGTTCATCGAGCGCTTCCAGACCATTGAAGTTGGCCCCGCCCACGCACACACCCTTGGCCCCCAACTGAGTCACCGCGCGTTCAATTTCCTTCGCCGCGTTCTGCGGGTCCGCGAGGTTGGCGTGGCACCAGAAATCGAAGTGATCGGGATCGGCGCGACAGAATGCCGACAACTCGTCGTTGCAGATGCGCGCGTACTCGTTGGCGAAGTCACCCGCCCAATACATGAAACAGTGGGACGGCGTGGACATCACCAGCTTGTCGACACCCCGCTCGGCCATCAGCTTGCGCCGACTGGCGTGGCTCATGCGCGCGAGGATGTTGGCCTGCGCTTCGGCGTCCGTCGCGGCTTTGGCCGGTTGCTTGGTACCGAGGGAAAAATGCCCGACGGTCAACCCTTGCACCTTCATGAAAGGGCCCCAGAATTCGTGACGGTTCAACATGCCCTCAGTCAGCAAGTGGGCGTGGACATCAATCAGCATGGCATTCTCCTTGTTGTAATCAGCCAGCAGACCCAACGCCCGACAGGCAGGACGTCCGGATCGATTTGTGGGAAAAATACATCGAGGACAATATAAACATATTTGAAATATCTGTTCATATTATTATTGGCGAATTATCGACGGGAGACGACCATGCGGTCTTGAGTTTTTGCGTTGATCGTTAGGACGCCATCGCCAGCAAGCCAGCGTCTGCAAGGGGCAACCCGCGTCAGGGCGGAGACAGCAACGCAAAAAAAAGCCCGACCAAAGTCGGGCATTTAAGAACAGCAAACACTCGGTCAGTCGGCGTACCGCAATCGCGCAGCACGACTTTCCCGCGCCTGGCCCCGCGTCGCCAGGCAGTAGTACAACGGACACGTCACCACCAACCCCACCAACCAGGACAAATCCGCGCCATCCACCACATTGGCATACGGCCCGACGTACAACGACGTGTTGGCAAACGGTAGCTGCACGATAATCCCGATGAAATACGCCACGATCGCATGCAGATTGAAGCGCCCGTAAACCCCGCCATCTGCACGGAAGATCGACGCAATGTCGTAGCTCCCCCGCTTGATCAGATAGAAATCGATCAGGTTGATCGAAGCCCATGGCACCAGCACCAGCAGCAGCGCCAGAATCAGCCCGATGAACTGTGAAATGAAATCCGCCGAAGCACCCAGCGCCACGACGCAGCAGCCGGCCAGCACCATGCTCGACAACACCACCCGAACCTTGATGCTCGGTGTCCACTGGCTGGCGAAGGTCTGGATCGAGGTGATGATCGACAGCACCGCGCCATACAGATTCAACGCGTTGTGACTGATGATGTTGAGCAGAAACAGCACCATCAGAATCGGCCCCAGCCACCCGGTCGATTGCTTCACGGCGGCCATCGCTTCGGTACCTTCCGGGGTCGCCAGCACCGCTACCGCGCCGAACGTAAACGACAGGATCGTACCCAGCGTTGCCCCCAGGTACGTGGCGATGAACGGACGTGCAATGCCGATATCCGCCGGCAGGTAGCGCGAATAGTCCGAGACATAGGGCGAGAAGCTGATCTGCCAGATGATCCCCAGCGACACCGTTGCCAGCCAGCCGGACAGGTTGAACCCACCGCGGGTGAAGAAATCTGCCGGCAGGTCATTGGCAAAAATGAACAGGAACCCGGCGAGCAAGGCGCTGCCCATGACCCAGGTGCCGATGCGGTTCAGGGTGTGGATGAAGCGGTAGCCGATCACCCCGATCGCGGTGGCACTGAGGGCGCCGATGAGGATGCTGGCGGGCACTGGCACTGACGGCGCGATGCCGACGATCGACTTGCCCGCGAGGACGATGTTGGAGATGAAAAAACCGATGTAGATGATCGCCGCGAAGAACACGATCAGCAGCGCGCCATACCGGCCGAATTGACCACGGCTCTGGACCATCTGCGGAATGCCCATGCGTGGGCCTTGCGCCGAGGCCAGTGCTATCACCAGACCGCCGATCATGTGCCCGAGCGCAATCGCCAGCAGCCCCCAGAACAGGTCGAGGTGGAACACTTGAACCACCATGGCACCGGTGACGATGGGCAGTGGTGCAATGTTGGTGCTGAACCATAAGGTGAACAGATCGCGGGCCTTCCCGTGGCGTTCCGCGAGTGGGACGTAATCGACCGTGTGATTTTCGATCAGGGGGTCTTGCCGGGACATCTGGGACATGTGCATGAACTCGAGTTTGTCTGATCTTATAGTTGTATGAAGCCAAACCGGGGGGACTCTCTGGCCCTCCCTCAGATGCCAGCCATATTATGGTATTCCAAACTTTTCACAAGACTGAACCGGTATTTTAACGTCCATCTGATGCGGCGTTCTGACGGATGACCGGTCACAGCGCGCCTCTATAAACCCCGAAATTGCTGGGTTAAACACCAAAAAACAACGTTTATCGGGTCATTGAAAAAGCCCTTGCAAACGATGTATTACGGTATACCATCAGACCTACAAACCCATAATAATCCGCTTCACCGCCAGAGGACCGTCCCATGATCGATGCCGCCATCTACAAACAAGTGATGGGTTCGTTTCCGTCCGGGGTCACCGTGATCACCACGCTGGATGACGACGGGCAGATCGTCGGCCTGACCGCCAGCGCCTTCAGCTCGCTGTCGATGGACCCGGCGCTGGTGCTGTTCTGCCCCAACTACAGCTCCGATTCCTATCCGGTCCTGATCAAGAACAAACGCTTCGCCATTCACGTTTTGTCGGGCGGCCAGCAAAGCGAAGCCTACGCGTTCGCGCGCAAAGGCAAGGACAAGGCGCAAGGCATCGACTGGACGTTGAGCGAGTTGGGCAATCCGATCCTGGCCAACGCCACGGCGGTGATCGAATGCGAATTGTGGCGCGAATATGAAGGTGGTGACCACGCGATCATGGTCGGTGCGGTGAAGAACCTGATCGTGCCCCAGCAGAATGCCGGGCCACTGGTGTATTGCCACGGCAAGATGGGCGCCCTGCCCGTCCTGGCCTGATACCTCTCACGTCCGGCTTGTGGGCGATGGTGTCAGTGAGATCGCCATCGCCGGCAGGCCGGCTCCCACAGGAAAGCGTGCAGCACAAATACTCCTGCGTTGCGAACATGATCTTGTGGGAGCTAGCCTGCTGGCGATGGCGTCCGTGAGATCGCCATCGCCGGCAAGCCTTACGCCTTATGTACGAAAACGACTGACCAACTGGTTCAACGTCTCCGACAACACCGTCAAATTCTTCGCATCCTGACGGGTCGAATCCGCCAGGCTCGCCACCAACTGTGCATCCCCATGAATCTGGCTGATATGCCGGTTGATGTCTTCGGCCACCTGATGCTGCTCCTCCGCCGCCGTGGCGATCTGCGTGTTCATGTCGCGGATCACGTCCACCGATTCACGGATCAGCCCAAAACTCTCCCGCGCCTCGTTGATCGACACCACCGTCTCCTGGGACACCTCCAGGCTGGCATGCATCTGCTTGCCCATCTGATGAGTACGTCGCGCCAGGTTACCGAGCAGGCCATCGATCTCGCCGGTGGAGTCCGCCGTGCGTTTGGCCAGCGCCCGCACTTCATCGGCCACCACGGCGAACCCGCGACCCTGCTCACCGGCGCGGGCGGCCTCGATCGCAGCGTTCAGCGCCAGCAGGTTGGTCTGCTCGGCGATCGAGCGGATGGTGCCGAGGATCGACTGGATGTCGTTACTGTCCTTTTCCAGTTGCTCCATGGCCTGAGCCGAGTGACCGATCTCCTGGCTCAAGCGCCCGACGTTATTCACCGCCGCATCGATCTGCTGCTGCCCGGTATGCGCCTGACGCTGGCCATTATCGGCCGAGTCAGCGGCCTGGCTGCAGGAGCGCGCGACTTCGTTGGAGGTAGCGACCATCTCATGAAACGCCGTGGACACCATATCCACCGCTTCACGCTGGCGCGAGGCAACTTCGGCCATTTCCACCGAGACTTCCGTGGCACTGCCGGAACTGCTGTGGATCTGCCCCGCGGCCTGACCGATGCGCTGGATCAGCGTGCGGATCGCTTCGAGAAACTGGTTGAACCAGCCCGCCAGCTGCGCCGTTTCATCCTGCCCGCGTACCGTCAGGCGCGCAGTCAGGTCGCCCTCACCCTGGGCGATGCCTTCCAGACCGCTGGCCACACCGCGAATCGGCTTGACGATCAACCCGGCGAACCAGGCCCCGGCCATGGCAAACAGTGCGCCGCAGACCAGCGCAATAATGGCAATGATCCAAGTGAGGCGCGTCGCCCCGGCCATCACTTCACTTTCCCGGACCACCCCGACAAACCGCCAGCCCAGCGCCTCGGATGGCCAGACGTAGGCCATGTAGCGCTCGCCCGCCAACTCGACCTCGACCAGGCCTTTGCCGGCTTCGCTCAACTGGCGGTAACCGTCGCCCAGTTCGCTGAGCTGCTTGAAGTTGTGCGCCGGATCATGGGGATCGACCAGCACGGTGCCATTGGCTTCCATCAACATCAGGTAGCCGTTGTCACCCAGTTTTATCTGCTTGACCAGGTCGGTCAGTTGCTTGAGCGAGACGTCGATGTTCACTACACCGCCGTTCACCCCCAGGCGATTGGCGAAACTCTGCACCGTGCTGACCAGCACCACATCATCGGCCGCCCAGTAATAGGCATCGGTGCGCAGGGTCTTGCCCGGTTGCGCCATCGCCGTTTTGTACCAGGGCCGCGTGCGCGGGTCGTAGCTGGCCAGTTTCGGATCGCCCGGCCAGAACACGTAGCCGCCGTCCTCAGTGCCCAATGACAGATAAGCGTAGGCCGAATGACTCTTGGCCAGCCCGGCGAACAGCTGGAACAGTTGCTGATCGTGCTCGCCCATCGCCACTTGCGCGGCATCGCTGGCCAGGTAGCGTTTCAAGTCGCCATTGAGGCTCTGCAACTGCGGATGTTCGGCCAGGTAGGCGACGTTCTGGCTGATGCCTTCGAAGAACAGCTGCATGGCGTTTTCGACCTGGCGGATCTCGCGCCCGCTGCTGTCGATAAAAGTGTCCCGCGCCTCCTGGCGCACGTTGAGGATGATCAGCACAGCGACCAGAATGACTGGCAGGCTGGCGATCGCCGCAAAAGCCAGGATCAATTTTTGTTTTATGTTCAAGCTCGCCTTCCTTGTGAGGTGAGTGATACGACCGTCGGAGAGAAATATTTTGCGGATATTCCATATTATGGTATACCAATAATCAATCAGCCGACCAGCCGTACTCCGCGACGCGCTCTACAACGGCGAGAACCCCCGGGAGCGCCAGCGCTCATTCCAGGCAACAGGCCCGCAGTCGACAGGCCAATCACAAAAGATTCGAGGTAAGCGTCATGAAATTTTCCCTGTTCGTGCACATGGAGCGCTGGGACGAAAGCGTCAGCCACCGTCAGTTGTTCGAAGACCTGACCGAACTGACCCTGATGGCCGAGGCCGGGGGGTTCAGCACGGTCTGGATTGGCGAACACCACGCCATGGAATACACCATATCGCCGAGCCCGATGCCGCTGCTGGCCTACCTGGCGGCGAAGACCACCACCATTCACCTTGGCGCTGGCACCATCATCGCGCCGTTCTGGCACCCGCTGCGGGTCGCCGGTGAATGCGCGCTGCTGGACGTGATCAGCAACGGCCGCATGGAAGTCGGTCTGGCCCGTGGCGCTTACCAGGTCGAGTTCGACCGCATGGCTGGCGGTATGCCCGCCTCTTCCGGCGGTCAGGCCTTGCGCGAAATGGTTCCGGTGGTCCGCGCGTTGTGGCAAGGCGATTACGCCCACAACGGCGAGATCTGGAAATTCCCGACGTCCACCAGCGTGCCGAAACCGATCCAGAAGCCGAACCCGCCGATGTGGATTGCCGCGCGCGATCCGGACTCGCACAACTTCGCCGTGGCCAACGGCTGCAACGTGATGGTCACGCCACTGATGAAGGGCGACGAAGAAGTCCTCGACCTGAAGAACAAGTTCCAGACCGCGCTGGACAACAACCCGGACGTGCCGCGTCCACAACTGATGGTGCTGCGCCACACCCACGTCCACGAGGCCAGCGATCCCGAAGGCTGGAAAGTCGGGGCCAAGGCTATCTCGAAGTTCTACCGCACGTTCGATGCCTGGTTCGGCAACAAGGAAACCCCGGTCAACGGCTTCCTCGCGCCGAGCCCGGAAGAGAAATTCGCCGCGCGCCCGGAATTCGAACTGGAAAGCCTGCACAAGACCGCCATGATCGGCACCCCGGACGAAATCATTCCGCGCATCAAGTATTACCAGGAACTGGGCGTCGACGAGTTCAGCTTCTGGTGCGATAACAGCCTGCCCCACGCGGAGAAGAAAAAATCCCTGGAGCTGTTTATCAAACACGTGGTCCCGGCGTTCCGCTGAGTCCACCACCGGCCCCCCGGACGCGAAGCCTGGGGGGCTGATTGACGTGTAGGGTCGATTCCCATGCAGATCGGTCGCCTCCCATCACTCGCCCTGCCCTCCGGCGCCGAGCAGTCCTATCTGCGCGGCGAATGGACCGCTTCGCATATCCATTTCAAGCGCCTGCGCGCCAGTGTTTCCGCCAAGCAGAACGGCTTCTGGCAAATAGTTCACTGAGCCCCCGAACAGACATTCACGCACGCTACGTCGCGCCATCGCGCGGCGTATGCGGTGCATTGTGCTTCGGCTCATGATCAGGTTTGCCCAATGAACAATAACAACGCGCTGTTGATCATCGACATGCAACAGGAGGACGGTTTCGTCCTCGAAAACTTCGACGCCGTCATCGCCAACACGGCGGCGCTGCTCGACACCGCCCGCAACCAGCGGGTCCCGATCTTCTTCACCCGTCATATTAACCAGGCCGACGGCAGCGACCTGCCCCGCGGCGAACCCCGTGCCGCAGACGGTGGCCCGAGCAGTTACCGCGCCGGCACCCGCCAGGTGGAGATCCTCCAACGCCTGGCGCCGCAGCCCGGCGAACAGGTCGTGGACAAAGGCCGCTACAGCGCTTTCCACGGCACCGACCTGGATACCCGCCTCAAAGCCCTGAACGTCGACACGCTGATCATCAGCGGCGTATTGACCGACGTCTGCGTCCTCAGCAGCGTGTTCGATGCGTTCGCCTTGGGCTATCACATCCGCCTGGTCAGCGATGCTTGCACCACGACCACCCTGGCGGGCCATCATTCGGCGCTGCTGATCATGGCCAACTGGGTGTACTCGCTGGAAATCCTCACCAGCAGCCAATGCGTGCACGCTCTCGACGGTCGCGACTACGTGAGCCTGATCCCGGACCGCCCGGACTGCTTCGCCCATCAGCCCCATGAGTTCGAAAGCACCATCGCCCGCTTGCAGACCCACCTCGCCCGGACTCAGGAGTGATCGCCATGCACGTCGAAAAAAGAACCATCGATTTCATCCCTGAGGCCGAGCGTCATGGCCAGCCCGGCTCGCTGTTTTTCATCTGGTTCGGCGCCAACATGAACATCACCACCATCGCCTCCGGCGTGTTACCGGTGGTCATGGGGCTCAACCTGTTCTGGAGCGCACTGGCGATCCTGGTCGGCTCGCTGTTGGGGGCGATATTCATGGCCTCGCATTCCGCCCAGGGACCGAAGCTCGGCATCCCGCAAATGATCCAGAGCCGCGCGCAGTTTGGCGTGCTCGGAGCGGTGCTGCCATTGTTGTTCGTGATGCTGATCTACCTCGGCTTCTTCGTCAGCAACACCTTGCTCGCCGCCCAGGCCCTGGCGTCCGTCAGCCCGTTGCCGGCGACAGGCAATGTCTACCTGATCGGCGCGTTGTGCTTCGTCGTTGCGTTGTATGGTTATCGGCTGATCCACCGCGTGCAGAAATGGCTGTCGCTGCTGTCGTTGGGGGTGTTCTTCGTCGCCACAGTGCTGGCATTGCAGTTGCCGATCGCGGCCGAACAATGGTTGCCGACGGGGTTCTCGCTGTCGAAGTTTCTGGTGGCGGTGAGCATCGCGGTCACCTGGCAACTGTCCTATGCGCCTTACGTCGCTGACTACTCGCGCTACCTGCCGAGCGCAACCTCCAGCGCAAAAGTTTTCTGGTACAGCTACGCCGGCACGGTCAGCGGCGGCGCGTGGATGATGATTCTCGGCGCGATCCTCAGCGTCGGCATCGCCGACTTTTCCAGCAACGTCGGTGGCCATGTGGCCCGGCTGTTCGGTAGCGGCGCGGTGCTGCTGTTCGTGTTCATCCTCTATGGGCAGGTGTCGATCAACGTCTTCAACCTGTATGGCGCGTTCATGTCGACCATCACCGTGATCGAGCCCTTCGCCCGACTCAAGGTCACGCCACGCGTGCGGGGTGTGTTCATGCTGCTGATCAGCCTGCTGGCCACGGCGTTGTGCACCATCAGTCAGGACGACTTCATCAACTTCTTCCTCAACTTCATCTTCTTCATGAGCTACTTCCTGATCCCCTGGACGGCGATCAATCTGGTGGACTACTACTGCCTGCGCAAAGGCCAGTACCGCATCGATGACATCTTCGACCTGAACGGGATCTACGGGCGGATCAACTGGATCGCCTGCGGCAGCTTCCTGATGGCAATCGCCCTGGAAATCCCGTTCATGAACACCACGCTTTACGTGGGCCCGGTGGCCAGCGCGCTGGACGGCGTGGACCTGGCCTGGATCGTCGGCCTGCTGGTGCCTGCGCTGAGTTATTACTGGCTGATGCGGCTGGGCAGGCGCGCGCCACGGGCCAGCGTGGTCTCTCGGTAAATCCGCGATGCACGGCGCCAATGCAAGATCGGCGCTGACGCTGTCGTGCGACACAGCGAGACTGAGGCGGCGGGGAATGGTAAAACTCATGACGAATTTTCTGTTCCTACCACCTCTAAAAGGACGCACCGGTGAAGTCATCCGCCCCGCCAGATCCAGGCACCACCGCCGAAGCGGGCCTGAGCCTGCAAACCCGCCTGATCGCCCTGGTGGTGGCGGTGACCTTCTTCATGGAAAACCTCGACGCGACGGTCATCGCCACTGCGCTGCCGACCATGGCCAGCGCATTCGGGATTACCGCGGTCGACATGAACGTGGGCATCACCGCCTATATCCTGGCGGTGGCGATCTTCATTCCGCTGTCGAGCTGGATCGCCGACCGTTTCGGCACCCGCCGCGTGTTCGCCGGCGCCATCATCGTGTTCACCCTCGCCTCGCTCCTGTGCGGACTCAGCCAGAACATCGAGCTGTTTGTCCTGGCCCGTGTGCTGCAAGGCATCGGCGGCGCGCTGATGGTGCCGGTGGGACGCCTGGCCGTGCTGCGCAACACCGACAAAAAAGACCTGGTGAAGATGATCGCGGTGATCACCTGGCCCGGCCTGGTCGCGCCGATTCTCGGGCCCGTGGTCGGCGGCCTGATCGTCACCCATGCATCATGGCCCTGGATCTTCTACGTCAACCTTCCCCTCGGGGTTCTGGCGTTGATCGCTGCACTGTGGCTGGTGCCCGAAGGACGAGAGGACAACGTTCGCCCCTTCGACGGCAAAGGATTCGCGTTGCTGGCCGGTGCCTGCGCCTGCCTTCTGGGCGGGCTCGAATGGCTGGGTAGCCAACACGGCAACGCCATGCTGGCAGGGTTGGCGCTGGTGCTCGCCGGTGTGATCCTCGGCGCATGGGCGGTGCACCACTGCCGCCATCACGCGCACCCGCTCTTGCCCCTCGGCACTGTCGCCATCAACACCTTCCGCGTCAGCATTTTCGGCGGCTCGCTGTTTCGCCTGGCCATCAGCGCCTTGCCGTTCCTGCTGCCGCTGCTGTTTCAGGTCGGCTTCGGCCTTTCCCCCGTCGACGCCGGGCTGTTGGTGCTGGCGGTCTTCGCCGGCAACCTGGCGATGAAGCCGTTCACCACAGCGATCATGCAACGCTTCGGCTTTCGCAACGTCCTGCTGGTCAATGGTGTCATCGGCGTGATGTCCATCCTCGCCTGCGCGCTGTTCACCGCCGACACGCCCTTCGCCTTGATCGCCACCGTGCTGTTCGTTGGCGGCCTGTCGCGATCCATGCAATTCACCTGCTACAACTCCATCGGCTTTGCCGACGTCCCGAAGGCGCGCATGAGCGAGGCCTCGGCGCTGTTCAGCATGTTTTTCCAACTGGCCATGGGCATGGGTGTGACGGTTGCGGCGTTGTTGTTGCGGGCGTCGATGTCGGTGCAAGGGCATGATTTGCAGGCGCAGGTGGGTGATTTTCGGATTGCATTTGTCGGGGTGGCGGTGTTGGGTTTTTTGGCATTGATCGATGTCATTCGGTTGCCGAAGGATGCCGGGGAAAGCGTGTTGAGACGCAGTTGATCGAAGCTGTTATTTCCTGCAGTTTTTGCCTCAAAAATTGTGCAATCACGTATCCCGCTGACGGACCGTTCTTACACAAATGCGTCGTGTAACGAAGGCATTCCACTCGCGTTCGCGGTGTGCATTTTACCGGAACGGTCCTACGCCAGATATCGACTTGTCTGACATCAGTAGCCATGCAAATCCACGCAAAGTCTTTGGTCTTGAAATAGACACAAGGAAATGTGGATGTTCAGCGCCCCTAAACCCGTCGTTTTTACCCTCGACATCGAAGGTTGTCCCCCCGACTTCCAGGTAGTCGAATTCCGCGCCAAGGAAGCGCTCAATCAACCCTATGAAGTCAAGCTCGAACTGGTCAGCGAACGCAGGGACATCGACCTTCATTCGCTACATCATCGTTGCGCTTTCCTGCGCTTTGGACCTGACGGCTCGGGCATTCACGGGCAGATCCATGACATCGCCGAAGGTGATTCAGGCAAGCGCCTGATTCGCTATCAGATGACGCTGGTGCCGCACCTCGCCTACCTTGCCCATTGCCACGACCAGCGTATTTTTCAGAACCTGAGCGTGCCGCAGATCATTGCCAGGGTTCTAAAGGATCAAGGCCTGCCCGCCGATACCTGGCGCTTTCAGCTCAGTGGCAAGTACCCGCCTCGGTTGTACTGTGTTCAGTACGAAACCGATTTGCACTTTGTTCAACGGTTGTGCGAGGAAGAAGGCTTGCACTTCCATTTCGAGCACAGCACCAGCGGGCACCTGCTGGTGTTCGGCGACGATCAAGCCAGCTTCTCCAGACCCGATCGGTCAACCGCGTACAGGCAACCCAGCGGCATGGTCGCGCAAGCACCAGTGGTTGACCAATTCACGCTGCAACTGCATACCCGCCCGACCCACGTCAGCCGTCGTGATTACGATTTCGAACAGCCGAGCGTGCATCTCCACTGCGAGTCTAAAAAACCGCTGCTGCCGCACCTTGAGGATTATGCGTTTCCGGGGCAATTCAACCATCGCGACCATGGCAGGCAACTGACCAATCGGGCGCTGGAAAGGCACCGTGCCGATTGCGAGGTTGCCAAGGGCCGCAGCGACCAATGCGCGATGCGCAGCGGTCATTTTTTTGAAATGACCGGGCACCCGCGGGCCGAGCACAACGACCTGTGGTTGTTGACGGCAGTCGAACATGTCGGCTTGCAGCCCCAGGTACTCGAAGAGGAGATGCCCCCCGCCGCAGCTGAAGAGGGTTTCAGCCAGGGCTACCGCAACCACTTCGTCGCGATACCGCAGGATGTGATGTTTCGACCGGCGCTCGAACATCCAAAACCGCGGATGACGGGCAACCACCCTGCTGTCGTCACGGGGCCTCCCGGCGAAGAGATTTATTGCGACAAGTTCGGTCGAGTCAAAGTGCGGCTGTTCTGGGACCGAAACGGACAGCACGACGAACATTCAAGTTGCTGGCTGCGTGTCGCCACCGACTGGGCACATGACCGTTACGGCAGCGTGAAAATTCCGCGTGTCGGGATGGAAGTGTGGGTCGGGTTCACCGATGGAGATCCGGACAAGCCCGTTGTCATAGCCTGCTTGCCCAACGCCTCGACCCCGCTGCCGCTGGATTTGCCTGCCGAGAAAACCCGCAGCGTCTTTCGCAGCCAAAGCATCCCCGGCGGTGGCGGTTACAACGAACTGCGCATCGAGGACAGAAAGGGCGCCGAGGAAATTGCCCTGCGTGCCCAGCGCGATTTCCGGCAGCACGTGCTGAACGATGAACACCTTCAAGTGGGCAACCAACGCAACGTCGTGGTTGGCAACACCTCCAGCCACGACCTGCGCGGCGAAGAACACCACGTGACCCACGGCAACCGCCTGACCGAACTCAAGCAGCATGATCACCTGCGGGTCCATGGCGATCGGCATATCAGCGTTGCCAATCAACGACTCAGTGCCTCTCAGCAGCTTCACTTCAGTGCCCTCCAAACCATCACCCTCGAGGGTGGAACGTACCTGGGATTAGCGGGTGGCGGGCAATGGCTGGTGATGGGGCCCGAGGGCATTTTCAGCAGCGTGCCGATTCTGCAGGGCGGTTCCCCGCCCGTGAACCTGCGAGCGGAGCCTGTGATGCCGGGCGACCGGCCGTTGCTGAAAGTCGATTTCGATGCGGCGCAGCAGCGCCGTGCATTGCTTTCAACGCGCACTTCGCGCTGTCTGATCTGTGAGGCCACGGCATGAATCTTTCGACCTCCCTGCCCGATGACCTGCCATGGAACAAGCAGCAGGCCTTTCTGTTGCTGGACGGCACCACCGTGACCGAATTGCCTGAGCGCCTGAAAGCACTCAGCCCTGGAACAAGCACCGTCGCGCTGTATGACTGTCCGCCATTCAATGCACTGCGTGACATCTCGCCGCTGCTGGTACCGATTCAGATACCTGACGAACCGATTTTTCAGTTCTACCTGCAACACGCGCACGAAGAATGGGGGGTGCTGCTGTTCAGTCACAAGGCTGTGCATGACGTCGCGGCACACCTGCGCAAGCTGCTGACGGTTGAGTTGCCCGAAGGCTTGCCGGTGGTCCTGCGTCTGGCCGATGCAGCGGTGGCGCAGGCGTTGTTTGGCAGCGGCGATCAGCGTCTTTTCGGCCCTGTTTCCTGCGTCGTGACACCCGACAACGTCAACGCACTATGGCAGCCTCACCAACCCCAACTACGGGAATGCCCGGAACTGCTCACGCCCTATCGTTTGAGCCCTCAGCTGAACGCCGCGCTGGACAACGTTGATCGACGCCGCGCATTGCTCGAACTCGATGCCCATCTGCTCACCTACTTCCCCGAACGTCATGACGGCGAAACCGTTGCAGAACGGTGGCCAATCCTCGAAAAACTGGCAACCGAGGCCAAGGGCCTGGGATTGAGCAGCCAGTCCGAGTTGCTCTATTACGCCAACCTCCAGGCGTGGCTGGACGGCACGGCGCCCGAACAACGCCGATCTATTACCCAATTGATTCATACCCCCTTCCTGCAAACACCCGCCGAGCGTGTGGCGCTCGCCGCTGATCGGGCCTGTCTAGCGGCCATGCACCGGAGTCGCCCATGACCCACCCTGCCAACCTCGCGGCCGCCGCCGCTTCCAAAACCGCCATCGGCTCACTCGGTGCCTGCCCGCTACGCAAAACCCATGTGCAACTGCTGCCGTTGCGCTATGGCCTGGTGGAAACGCCACTCGATCCGAGTGCGGCGCTGAAACTGCCCTATGCCCTGACGACTCGCCCCCTGGGCATTCGTTTGCTGCGCGATGGCTGGCTGTACATCATCGACAGCGTAAGCGGCGACCTGCATGAATACCGCGTGCTCAACGGCCTGCTCAATGCCTTGCTGCACAAAGGCAAACAGGTCGGCGGCGATCGCCGCACGCCCATCGAAGAGCGCCCGGCACTGGTATTTTCCAGGCGCAGCACCCTGTACGTGACCTTCGCCGAGGTGCAATGGACCGTGGCCAAATGCGCGCAGGTGCTCGACAGCCAGGAAGAACGCGAGCATTTCATGCAGCTCGTCGACCTCGGGCCGGTAAATGGCGCAACCGGTGGTGAGCATTTGCTGACGGTCGAGCAAGGCCAGCAGTGGTTGGCGGAGGTGGCAACGGGGCAAGTGCAACAGGGTCTCGCCGATCCGCACACGGCAACGTTGCCCACTGTGCACGTCAGCGACGCCCCGGAGCACGAGCGCGAAGCCTATTTATGGGAAACTCCGCGACGCTTTCGCGAGGCGCACATCGGCGAGCTCCTCGGGCAGGTGCGCAGGCCGTATCAGGACGACACGCTATTCCTCGTGGTGCAGGATGATCTCGGCGTGCTGCGCGATCTGGCCCACTACCAGGATATTGTGGTCGGCTGGCTCGATGACTGGAGCAATGCCGGCAACCATCAACGCGATTACTTGCTGGCCAGTTACATCGAGTCCCTGAGCCAGCTCAACGCCGAGGATATCGATCAGTTGGCCAAGGCCGACGATAACCCGGCCGTGGCGGCCCTGTTCGCCGATCTGGAACAATTGCCGGAACCGGATCGCGAACACACGCGCCAGGCTCTGCTGGATTATCTGAACAAGGGCGGCAAGGTCGAGCCCTCCGGCGTAGCGGTGCCGCCGGAACTGGAGGCATCGCGCGCCAGCGCCGTCGACCGGGCGCGAGAGCTGAACCGCTTCGACAGCCTCAGCCCAGATTTCACGGCCGAGAGCCGGGCCATCGAAGACGCAGACCGGCGTTACTACACCCGCGAACATTTCCAGGTCGCCCCCGCTGGATTCGTCAACCGTCATTTGCACTCGCTGATCGACCTTGGCCAGGGCCACAACCGGCGGATCAGCGAGGTGCTGGAAGGCTCCAGCTTCAGCGGCAAACGCGGGGTCAACGATCTCATCGACCGACCGGCGATGGACGAGGTGCTCGCGCGCCATCGCGACGACCTCGGACGCTGGAACCGGTTGCTCGATCGCATCACCGCCGACCGCACGATGCTGGTGTGTGCCGGCCGCTTCCATCGCTCGGCCTGGTACTACGACGCGCAGGATCCGGCGCAACGCGGCCAGGCGTTTACCACGGAATACGCCTGCCTCAAGGACATCTGCCGCAGTGATCACGCCAGCGAGCGCCTGCTCGGCTACCTGGAACAGCACCCGCAGCTGACCCGGCCGCTGTTCTACACCTTGGCGCATCGCCTGCAGCTGGAAAAAGCCGCGCAGTACACCGCAGTGTTCAACGCGGGCATGGGCCTGTTCAACAACCTGCCGCACTGGTTGGCCGAGCTGCAAAAAATCGAACAGCCGCACTTGCCCGCGCTCGACAGCTTGCCCGAGATCACCCGCTCCGTGGCCGATGCGGCCCAACACAGCTTCAGCCCCGCGCTCAATTTGGGCTTGAGCCGGGCGCTGGAAGGGTTCGATCTGATGGGTGAGAAAGTGCCCGATCTCGACCAACTGTTTCGTCATCTGCCCAAAGCCTTGCCGACCCGGATACTCGACGCGGCGAAAACTACCGGCGTGACGTTCACCGTCGCCAGCCCGGCAGAGCATGCCGCGCTGCAATCCAACCTCAAGGAAGTGCTCAGCGGACGCAGCTACCTGAAAACCCTGACCCGCGAACGCAATCGGATCACCCACAACAAGAACCGCCAGGGGCACAGGACGGCGCGGGCGGTGGAGTTGCAGGCTGAGATTGATCGGGTGCGCGGGCTATTGACCCTGATGGAAGATCGATTGGCCGGGGCGCTGAGCCCGATCGCGGAGGTGCCGGATCGATCATTGCGCCTGTCCGGGGCCGCACCGGCTCGGGCGGGGCTGACGTTGGTGTTTCCACCTGCGCAGCAGATGGAGGTGCTGAGTTTGTTGAAGCAGATTCGGTTTGGGGTTGAGGCGGTGCCCAATGCGAAGTTGATTCGGAGTGAGGGGATGGGGTTGTTGGTGTTTTTGGTGCAGGGGGTGAATCTGGTTTTGGTCATCAAAGAACTGACCAACCAATCCAAGAACAAGCGAACGTGGGCTCCCTTGGCGAACGCATTGGCTGCCACTGGAGCTACCGGGTTCACTGCGGCGCAGAGTTTAGCCAACACCGCTCTACAGGCGCGTAGCGATGAACTCGTCGCAGGACTTCAACATCATGCGTTGCAACATGTGCATGTGCAGATGGGGAAGATGCATGTTGGACTGGGTGTTTTCACCTATGGGTTCGGCCTAATCTCTTCAGTGATAAGTCTTAATACCCATCAGCAAAATTGGCAAACGGCGATTCGTAGTGGGGATCATTGGGCACAGGGTAGTGCAGCGTTGACCACATTGGGCGCCGCTGGCATGGCTACCGCTAACGCTTACGGTTTAAACCATACTGTCCGCTCTGCATTTAAAGTACTGGCGGCAGAGAGCGAGGCAGCACGAACCAGTGCTTGGGCCGCCGCAGGAACCCGTCTATCCATGGTGTTTTTTCGATTTAACCTGGCCGGCGCCTTGTTCACCGTGCTGGAACTCGGTGGCACCTGGCTCTTCAATCGTTACAACCTCAGCGCCCACGACAAATGGCTGAAAACCACGCCCTGGAGTCTGGATGCCGACAGCCGTGGCAACCACAGCTTGGATGCATACCAACATCATCTGAGCTTTTTACTCGACGCGCCGTACGTCCAACTCGGTCCGAACGAGCATGACTCGTGGCTGAAAAACCTGATGCTGAAAGCCAGACCGAGCGATATTCATCTGGTCCTGCCTCGGCTCAGCCTCAGTGATTTTCAGCCACCGCTCAGCGGTCAACCGGCTCATCGCCTGGGGATCGGTGCCCACCGTTTGACCGTTCCTGTCCAGAGCCGAGGTCTGCCGAAAGAACGCAAGCAGGTCATCAGTTATGAGGTGGTGGACAGCCTGCGCATCGTGCAAGCCGCGCCCGATCGGCTGGTGTTGTGCCTGCAGTATCCACTCGACCTGGATGCCGAATTTACCCCTGCCTCCGAAACACTGGAGTTGGTGGTCTGCGTACAGACCTTGAACGGCAATGGAGCGTGGGTATCGCGAACTGAGGTCATTCACCTCGACCCCCGTGGCGAAGGCCATTTCCCCGTGTTACCCCGCCAATCTGGCACCGAGCATCCCCCCATGTTTCTGGTTGAAACCCACTTGCTGGAGATGGCCGACCATGCCCACCAGGACTGATACCCCAATGCCCGTTCCGCCGCTTGAGCGATCCCGTAAAGCCGGAGATATCGAACCGTTTCCGAGTGGGAGAGTGACCTATCTGTCACCGTTGCCGTTGCCCACGGCGCTGCCGCCTCATGGGCCGCATATTGGAGAAATGAATGATGTGTTCATGGACTTTGGCTTGGGATTGCCGGAGATTTTTTCATGGCAGGTCATATTAGGCGGCCCACTTAGCGTTGCTTTTTCCGCTTCGTTTCTTCTCCCGCTAATTGGCGGCTTCTTGTTTTTTTTGTTCGGGATGGGGTGGGACGATATTACTCATGCTATTGACGGCGTTTTCCGTGAAATCTTTAAGCCAGCATTAATCTGCGGCGTTTTAATGCTCCTCATCGGCCTTGCCGCCTGGCAACACAACCACAATAAACGCCTCAGCATCATCCCCACCCGCTTCAACCGCCAACGCCGCGAAGTCTGCTTCATGCCCGAGGGTGCCACGGAGCCCGTCTTCGTCCCGTGGGAATCCCTCTCCGCCTGGGTCATCGAAGCCCAGGGCGTGACCCAATACGGCGTCCACCGCCAATACGGCATGGGCATCGGTTTCCAGCACGGCGAGACCCTGACCAGCGTCGAATTCCCCTGCTTCGGCCTGTCCCTCGCCATCGGCCACTGGGAAGCGATCCGCGGTTACATGGAATACGAAGTCAACAACCTCAAAGCCATCCAGGACCCGCAAGACCTGCAAGGCCCCGACGACCCGCCCCACGAAGGCCTGCACACCTTCCGCAACGCCCGGGCACGCGTTCATCAACAAATCCGAGACCGCCAGCGCAGTCGGCTGTCCGGTTTCTTCTGGTACCTGTACCACGTGATGACGCTGTGGACGATTCCCAACCACTTGACCGAATGGGAAATCCGCCGCCTTCAGAAAGTCGGCCCAAAACGCCTGCCGGAAGTGATGCAGCAGTGGTCCGAGCCGCTGCCAAAAGCACAATGGGCGAAACCGAGTGAAGAACTCGTGCGATTGAGCGCGCAGGTTCGCGCCTTGCACAAACGTCAGCCACGCCGGCCGATCACCGAAATTTTTGCCGAGGTGCAGCGCTTGAATCCGACCGACAAGCGTCGCGCGTAATCTGCTTTCTAGCCGTCCAGCTACCTCCAATCCACAAACAAAAGCCCTGTCCCACCTGAACGGGACAGCGCTTCCTGGCGGATGAACGGCCAAGGGCAAGCGGTGTTATCGCCTTAATGGATGACGCCATTACCCACTGCGAACGCCCTTCATCACGAAATCGCAGCGATCAACCTTGCACTAATTTGTCCGAGAGCCGTCCCGAAAACGTCATCTCCACCGGCCCGGTCAAAACTACCGGCCCCACGCCATCCCACTGAACCGTCACAGTCCCGCCGTCGCATTCAACCGCAACGGACTCATCCAGCAAGCCACGACGAATGCCATTAACCGCCGCGCCGCAGGAGCAGGAACCCGACCCCAGCGGAATGCCGCCCCCACGCTCCCAGATGCGCAACCGGATGTGCTTGCGGTCGATGATCTGGACGAAGTGGACGTTGGTTTTGCGGGGAAACAGCGGATGGATTTCAATGATCGGGCCGATGGTCGCAATATCGATCGCCGTGAGATCGTCCACAAAATAGGTGCAGTGTGGATTGCCCATGCTGCACGCCGCGGGGTCTCCCTCGAGAGGTAAAACGGCGGTGTCCAGCGCTCGGGCCAGGGGAATGTCCATCCAGCCGAAAAGCGGCGTTCCCATGCTGACCGAAATGTCGCCGGTGACGGTTCGTTCACAAGTGAGCAGGCCGCGGTTGGTCCGCAGCACAATCGATGTCGTATTGGATTCGCGCATCAGCATGTCCGCAGCGCCTCGCGTTGCGCTGCCGCATGCATCCAGCGACGAGCCATCGGCGTTCCAGAACGTCACGCGCGCGGCGGCGTCATCACAGTCGAGTAGCACCGCAAGTTGATTGAAGCCAACTCCACGGTTGCGATCCCCCATTCGCCGGGCCATGGCACTGGTGACGGGACTGGCTGAGTTTCGCGAATCCACAACGACGAAGTCGTCGCCATTAGCGTGCATCTTGTGAAAACTCAGGGGCATGAACAGATCCTGGCGCGACATGGGGTGAACCGCGATCTAGCCCCATTCAGGTGGTTTTTTCAAGCGCGCACCTAACGCTCGACTCGGCCCGCGACGCTGCAGATCAAGGGCAAAAACAGATCAGCGCGCCGTCACGACGGAAACAGATCCAGCGTGCGCTCCACCTCTTGAATATCGATTTTAAAACCATCGCCCTCGGGCGTACCCACCACGAAGCCGAAGTTCTGGTGGTCACGGTCCGTAAGGAATTTGTAGTAACTGACGAAGCGGTTCGGGGGTTGCAGGGCCAGCAACGACCCGCCCTCCCGCAGTACGTTGACACCGTGCACGAGCTGGCTGCCCTCGACCCCGATCACCACCTGCGCGCCGGCACAGGTCGCGACGATGGTCGGGACATCGTTTTTCAACGGATCGATGACGCGAAAGCCGCGGGTTTTGCGCAGGTGTTCGGCGACTTCGAGTTCGTTGCGCAGCAGACGCAAGTCACCATCGCCGCCGCGCAGAATGAACACGCCAGGGTGGGCGTCGTGGTTCACGTGGGACAGCAGTTTTTCGCCCATGGCGCGGTAACGCCGATGCCGACTCTCGTTGTTGCTGAAATCGTCGAACAGCACCAGCTCGCGAAAAAACGCGCCGTTCAAGCGAGCTGGCTTCATGCCGAACCAGTCCTCATAGGCCGGGCCTTGGGTAAAGATCGGAAACCTGGCGGAGGGTGCGGTGGTCACCGGGACGCCTTCGTCGCACGCCAACGCATAGGTCGGGCAGTCTTCCATCAGCCAGGTGCCGAACCAGGTATTGCCGTTCTGCGTGCAGTAGACGGCGGCGCGATCGATCTCGTGGTCCACGACGATGCGCGGGAATGTCACCGGTTTGAGCGACAACCAAAGACTGGCATTGTCCTTGTAGAGCGCCCCGTCGATCAGCCAGACATCCTTGAGCAGGTAACCCCGCGTCGGGCCTTGCACCACTTCGCCCAGTCCTTCCATGGTGCGTTGCGGATGCTCAAACGGAAAAAAACGCTTCGCCTCCCACCCCGTCACGCGGTCCATTTGACCGGGCAGGAAGAACGCCGGCGGCGAATAGGACGTCCCGCCCGGCGCCACATCCCAGCTTTTCACCGCGAGACTTTTCAGGTTGAGCTCTGCGTTGCGCGCGAACCTTTTTCGTGCCATGTAGCGATAGGCGGCCAGGGTCCATTGCTTTCGATTGCCAGCGGTCGCCGTGATGATTTCCGAGACATCGCTTTCCATGAAACGTCCTCCCGCGGGACACCAAGCACTAGCGTTATTTCATCCCTGGAAAATGGCTCAGCTGGAAGCAATCCGTTGCAAAGTGGGCATGACCTGCAAATTAGCGTAGCGGCCGCGCAAGGTTTCAAGAAACCGTTCGCCCGAGTTTTCGGCGCAATAGAGGTAAATCTTGTCCAGCCCGCCAAAGACCATTTCATGGTAACGGCGTGCCGCTTCCTCTTCTGTCGGTCCGTCCGGCAAGCCCAGGTGGAGGGTCAACTCCTTGCCTTCGAGGGCGAAGAGCGGCGTGTCCCAAAGGAATCGTGCGGTGCCGACCTTGGGCAGGCGGATAAACATGGAGGCGTGATTGCCCAGGGAATCGATGTCACCGCCGCGCCGTCTTTTCCACTTCAGCAGCCCATCGTCCGGCCGTGCCACGCAAAGGCCGATGTCGTAATAGTCGTAGCCATTTTCCAGCGCCCATTCGAGGGCCATGAAAGTGGTGATCGAATTGACCTCACGCAGCTTTTTCGCATCTGAAAAAACCGCCTCGGTATAACCGAAACGCAATGTGCTCCAGTAACGTTTACCGCCGCGGGTTATTTCGCAGCCAAGGTGGCAGGCCACCACTTCGTCATTCAGCGTGATCAGGTCCAGCCGGCCAACCGTCTTGGCGATCCTGAACACTTCCTCCGTGGCAAATTGCGCCGCGTGAATCCCTTGCCTGGCGTCGGCATAAGGACGAAGCATTTTCCGGTCCGCCCATTCGATTTCCTCATCCACCACGGTCTGGCGCATCTGGTAGAGCGGGCGGTTCTTGCGGATGCTGCGACGCAGCTCGCTGTCGTATCGGGCGGTGATGTCTTCGAGGGGACGCCCAAGCGGTACGACGGCGCTCAGATAGAGGGGCACATTCAAGGCGCCCGAGGTCGGGACTTCACTGACCAGGACCACATGGCTGCGCTCGGCAGGTTCCAGCCCGCCGTCGGTCGCAGGGACATGCTTGCCGCCGATGAGCAGCTTGGCCATCTCCCGCTGGTTCGCTCTTCCCACGTAAAGGAATTCGTGGGGACTTTCCGCTTGCAGCTTGAACCGGGAGATCTCCCAACGCCAAACGCACGCCCGATCGAGCATGCCACGCAAGCGCGTTGAAACACTTCGTAACTCATAACGCATGGACGGCGAGACGAATTTTCGAACAACTGTTGCCACGTTCTCTCTCATTTCTGCGTCATCCTTTGAGCATTATTTTGTCAGATCAGATACAAAGACCCGGCCGGCATTTCAACGATGGTGCTTAGGCGTTGATGTAAAAGACTTATTTTTTGTAGCGGTATTTTTACATTGAGTAACAGTTAAGATACAAAGCGGATACTTTGCAAGCAATATCAGGCGGGTTTCCGATGGAAATTTCCTACAGGTAAATGGTTCTCCCCCGGAACTCCGGAAAATGCAGAGCGCGGAACCTGTAGGAGCCAGCTTGTTGGCGACGTCTTCGAATTCGCCGCGGTGATTCAGGCAGCCCGCGTCATCGTTAACGACCATCGCCGGCAAGCCGGCTCCCACACGAAAACAGCGCCCACAAAAAAGCCCACTGACCGTCACCGGTTCAGTGGGCTTTTTCGTTGAGGCTTTGCTTACAGCGCCATGTCGCTCGCCGCATTAGCCTTCGGCGCCTTTGGCGCTTCTGCTGGAGCCGCCGCCGGGGCTGCTGCCTGACCTATCGCCGGTGGCGGAGTCAGTTGCAGGACCTTGGCGGTGTAGGCCCATTCTTCAGCCACTTTCTCAGGGCTGCCGTTCAGTTGAGTGCCGTAGCTCGGCACGATCTGGTGCAGCTTTTCCTGCCAGGCCGGGGTCGCGACCTTGTCCTTGAACACTTTCTGCAGCACGGTCAGCATGATCGGTGCAGCGGTCGAAGCGCCCGGCGATGCGCCCAGCAGACCGGCAATCGAACCGTCAGCCGACGCGACGATCTCGGTGCCCAGTTTCAACACGCCACCGGCCGCTTCGTCACGCTTGATGATTTGCACGCGCTGGCCGGCTTGCCACAGACGCCAGTCTTCGGCCTTGGCATTCGGGAAGTATTCTTTCAGGGCGTTGAGGCGGTCTTCATCCGACAGCATCAGCTGGCCGGCGAGGTATTCGACCAGCGGGTATTCCTTGATGCCAACCTTGGTCATTGGCCACACGTTGTGCGTGGTCGTGGTGGTCAGCAGGTCCAGGTACGAGCCTTCCTTGAGGAACTTGGTGCTGAAGGTCGCGAATGGGCCAAACAGAATAACGCGCTTGCCGTCCAGGACACGAGTGTCCAGGTGCGGAACCGACATCGGCGGTGCGCCAACCGAAGCTTTGCCGTAGGCCTTGGCCAGGTGCTGCTCGGCGATCGTCGGGTTCTCGGTGACGAGGAACGAGCCGCCGACCGGGAAGCCTGCGTATTCCTTGGCTTCAGGGATGCCGGATTTTTGCAGCAGGTGCAATGCACCACCGCCTGCGCCGATGAACACGAACTTGGCGTCGGTTTCGGTTTTAGTGCCGTCTTTCAGGTTCTTGTAGCTGACGCGCCAGGTGCCGTCATCGTTCCGGGTGATGTCCTGCACTTCGCTGGACAGCTTCAAGTCGAATTTAGGCGTGGTTTGCAGGTGCGCAACGAACTGGCGGGTGATTTCGCCGAAGTTCACGTCGGTGCCGATCGGGGTCCAGGTGGCCGCGATTTTCTGGTTCGGGTCACGCCCTTCCATCATCAGCGGAACCCACTTGGCGATCTGCGCCGGGTCTTCCGAGTACTGCATGCCGGCGAACAGCGGGCTCGCTTGCAGGGCTTCGTAGCGTTTTTTCAGGAACTTGATGTTGTCATCGCCCCACACGAAGCTCATGTGCGGTGTGGAATTGATGAACGAGCGCGGGTTCTTCAGCACGCCTTGCTGAACCTGCCAGGCCCAGAACTGACGGGAAATCTGGAACGCTTCGTTGATCTCAACGGCTTTCGGGATCGAGACTTTGCCGTTCTCGTCTTCCGGGGTGTAGTTCAATTCGGCCAGGGCGGAGTGACCGGTGCCGGCGTTGTTCCAGCCGTTGGAGCTTTCCAGGGCGACGCCATCGAGGCGCTCGATCATTTCCATGGAAGTCTCAGGCTCCAGCTCATTGAGCCAGACACCGAGGGTAGCGCTCATGATGCCGCCACCGATAAGCAGCACATCGACCTTCTTTGCCTCCGCCGCGTGAACGGACGTGATCCCCATCGACAAAGCCAGCCCCAGCAGGGCCGTGTTCATTTTTTTAAACATGTGTAGCACCTTTGATAAAACGCCATCCGCCCTTCAATCCTGATGAGGAACCCCTTGTTGCACGCGACATTCAGGCGATGTCGTGGGGGTCCCGTGCATAAGCATCGAAGGGAGGGCACGCAAGGTCGACGTGATCCATCGACCTCAGTTATATGTCCCTACTGAACTGACTTTTTATCTTTATTGGCTTCAGCTACTTGAGCGACAGTGATTCTGCTGGCGCGTCTCAACAACGCGCAAACCGAATTAGGTCAAACCAAGTTGGCGCGAAGAATATCATGACGCGGCGAACCCGCGCGTCTGTTCCAGACCTGATAGTCCGAACGCGTGCACCGGGGCCACTATACTCATCGTGATTTTTCGAAAAGCCGAAGAGGAACCGACATGAGCGACAAAGACGATTTGCGCAAGTATTCCTCTCAAGTGGTCGACGGCGTGGAACGCGCGCCCGGCCGCTCGATGCTGCGCGCCGTGGGCTTCACCGACGAGGACTTCAAGAAGCCGCAGATCGGCATCGCCTCGACCTGGGCCATGGTCACCCCGTGCAACATGCACATCGACAAACTGGCGATCGAGGCCGAGAAAGGTGCGAACGCCGCCGGGGCCAAGGGCGTCATTTTCAACACCATCACCATTTCCGACGGCATCGCCAACGGCACCGAAGGCATGAAGTATTCGCTGGTGTCGCGGGAGGTGATCGCCGATTCGATCGAGGTCGTCGCTGGTTGCGAAGGTTTTGATGGTTTGGTGACGGTCGGCGGCTGCGACAAGAACATGCCGGGTTGCCTGATCGGCATGGCGCGGCTGAACCGCCCCTCCATCTTCGTCTACGGCGGCACCATCCGCCCGGGCGCCGGCCATACCGACATCATTTCCGTGTTCGAAGCCGTGGGCCAGAACGCGCGCGGCGACATCAACGAAATCCAGGTCAAGCAGATCGAGGAAGTGGCGATTCCCGGTCCTGGCTCCTGCGGCGGCATGTACACCGCCAACACCATGGCCTCGGCCATTGAGGCGCTGGGCATGAGCCTGCCCGGTTCCAGTTCCCAGGACGCCGTTGGCGGCGACAAGGCCTCGGACAGTTTCCGCGCCGGCCAGCAGGTCATGGAGCTGCTGAAACTGGACCTCAAGCCGCGGGACATCATGACCCGCAAAGCCTTCGAAAACGCGATCCGCGTGGTGATCGCCCTCGCCGGCTCGACCAACGCGGTGCTGCACCTGCTGGCGATGGCCCATGCGGTGGACGTCGAGCTGACGCTGGACGACTTTGTCGAACTGGGCAAAATCTCACCGGTGGTGGCCGACCTGCGCCCCAGCGGCCAGTACATGATGAGCGAACTGGTCGCCATCGGCGGCATTCAACCGTTGATGAAGCGCATGCTGGCGGCCGGCATGTTGCACGGCGATGTCATGACGGTCACCGGCAAGACACTCGCGGAGAACCTGGAAAACGTGGCGGATTACCCCGAAGGTCAGGACGTGATCCTGCCTTTTGATCAGCCTGTCAAAAAGGATTCGCACCTGGTGGTACTGCGCGGCAACCTCGCGCCCACCGGCGCGGTGGCCAAGATCACCGGCAAGGAAGGCCTGCGCTTCGAGGGCACGGCGCGGGTCTATCACGGGGAAGAAGGTGCGCTGGCCGGCATTCTCAATGGCGAAGTGCAAGCAGGCGACGTGATCGTGATTCGCTACGAAGGCCCCAAGGGCGGCCCCGGCATGCGCGAGATGCTGTCGCCGACGTCGGCGGTGATGGGCAAAGGACTGGGCAAGGACGTGGCACTGATCACCGATGGGCGTTTTTCCGGGGGATCCCATGGGTTCGTGGTGGGGCACATCACGCCGGAAGCCTTCGAGGGCGGACCGATTGCCTTGATCGAAGATGGCGACACAATCACCATCGATGCCGAAACGCGGCAGATCACGGTCGCTGTGTCGGACGCCGAACTGACCGAGCGCAAGAGCCGCTGGGTGCGCCCGGAATCCAAGTACAAGCGCGGGGTGTTGGCGAAATACGCGAAGACGGTGTCCAGTGCTTCTGAAGGCGCTGTTACCGATAAATACCTTTGACCGGCGGTTTTGTGGTGCTTGATCTATCGCCTTCGCGAAGAGGCCTCAAAGAACAACGAAAACCTGACGCCCCACACCCGGCTCAAAGCCGAAACCGATCCACCGACTGCGACAGTTTCCCCGCCAACGCTGACAAATCATCCGTGGTCACAGCCGTCTGCCCGATCACCTTGCTGTTTCCCTCGGACATTCCTGCGAACATTTCCACCTGATGCGCGATTTGTGCTGGCGGCAGCGCTTTGTTGCTGGCTGCTGTCGGCGACTTCGTGGCAGCCATTGCTCAACTGCACGCTCATGCCGCTGACACCGTGGGCGTTGCTGCGCACCACTTCGATCATGCCGCGCAAGTCGCGCTGCATGGTCACCAGGCTACGGATCAGTGCACTGGCTTCGTCTTTGCGGCTGGGCTCGACAATCGGCTCGCTCAAGTTACCGTGAGCGATGCTCTCGGCGATGCGGCTCGCGGTCTGCAGCGGCGCCATGATGCTCAGAATGACCCAACGGCCCTGAATGAGCAGCAACAGGCTGGCGACCAACACAACGCCAAGCGTGAGGTTGGCATTGCTGATGGCGCGTTGCGTGCCGGCGCTGGTTTGTTGGGTGTCGGTTTCGATCAGCTCGCTGAGGGCGGCCATCTGCTCCTCCAGCTGGCTGAACGCAGTATTGAAGTTGCCCAGCTCTTTTTGCGCGTTATCCGGGTTTTCCAGGGCCAGGCCGACGATGCGTTCGGCGGCGCTGATGTAGGTATCGAGGCTGGGTTTGACCTTGTTCAGGCCAGCCTTGATGGTGTCATTGGGGTTTACGACACACGGTCGTCAGCCATGTGTTTGCCGTCCAGGATTTCTTGAAGAGTCAGCGCATTTGCCACGGCAAAACCGCCGGCGGTGTTGTCAAAAATGCACCAGCTGACGGCGCTTGTGTGCTCCGCGTTTCGCACCTGTCGTGCCAGTGCTTCCAGGCGTTGTTGATCATAGTCACTGTAATAAATCCGTGGAGAACCGTGCCAGCGCCAGTAGTGGATTCCCGGCCAACCACCGGTCCTGTCGCCACCAGCAATCGGCGATGGATCTGCGGCCACCCTGCCGACCTTCTGTTCGATCAACAGCGCCTCGGCGTCCAGCCAACTGGCATGCCGGGGTTCCAGCACCACCGTCCCGTTGAAACGCTCGCGCAACGCTGTAAAGAACGCCGCAGCAATCGATGCCTCGAACGCCAGCGACGGCGGCAACTGCACCAGAATGCATCCCAGCGAATCCCCAAGCCCCGTGCACTGGTCCAGAAACTCGTCGAGCAACACCTCGCAGCCCTGCAAGCGCTGAACATGGGTGATGAGCTTGGGCATCTTGACAGAAAAACGAAACGCGGCCGGCACCGACCTGGCCCAGCGCTCGTAGGTTTGCCGTCGATGCGGGCGATAAAACGAACTGTTGATTTCAACCGCCGTCAGTCGCGACGCGTACCGTTGCAAGTGAGTGCCGTCAGCCGCAAACCGTGGCCAGTTGTCCCGCGGCAGGTTCCACCCGGCGCAACCGACGTAGACCGGCTTCACCTCGTTCAATAGAGCACCCCGACGGCGTCGCGCATGAAAATCTCAACCGTCTTCGGCCCTACGCCGTCGAACTCGCGCAAGCGCTGTTCAAAGGCCTGGCGATCCTCGCTGGCGTCGCGGATGTGGCCAATCTTGCCGGCGTACTCGTCAGCGAGTTTTTTACCCAGCGCCAACAGGCGTGTGGCAGTGGTCTCGTCGTATCGCACGTAATGCGCTTCGCCCAACATCGCGACCAGCTCCCGGTGCGTGCAACTGCCTAACTTCCTCGCCGTGTCGCGACCGTGTTTTTCGACGATGACCCGGTAGGCCTGCGCGGCGATTTCGGCCTGGATGCGTTTGCCCATCAGGAAACTGGCGATAAACCATTTGAACAAGGCGCTCTCGTCATTCTTCTTGAAATGGATGCCGAGATCGTTGGCGGTGATCGTTTTGTTCATGAGGCGTCCCAATCCGGAATGTGATCCGCTCTGTGACTTCGAGAAAAGCCCAGCGCAACAAGTTCGTTTTTTCAGTCGCCCATGGTAGGTTGTACGACGACTGATGAATCACAACCCGACCCATCATTCGGTCACCCACAACAACAAGGAATCACCCATGACTAACGTGAAAGTGCTGATTGGTTTTCTGTGCCTGTTCAGTGGCTACGTCGCCGCCTCCCCGTCCGCGGGCGAGAACGATTTGGCCAAGGCCGTCGACAACCTGACCCAGGCCATGCTGAAAAAGAACATCCCGGCGCTGAACGCGCTGACCGCCGACAACCTGACCTACGGGCACTCCAGCGGAAAAATCCAGAACAAGCAGGAATACATCGCCGACATCGAAACCGGCCGCAGCGCTTTCAAAACCCTGGAGATGCAAAAACAGACCATCACCCTGTCCGGTGACGTCGCGTTGGTGCGCAACCATTTCTCCGCCCAGGCGCTGAACGGCGATCAAGTGGTTCCGACCGAAATCGAGAACTTCCAGATCTGGCAGAAACAGAAAGGCAAGTGGCTGCTGGTCGGGCGTCAGGCGTTCAAGTTCTGATTTCCATTTCCTGCAGGAGCGAGGCTGGCCGGCGAAGGGGCCGTCACATTCAACATTGATGTTGGTTGATACAACGCCATCGAGCAAGCTCGCTCCTACAGGGGATTGGCGGGGTGGCTGAATCCTGGGCCCACCGCAGATCCCTGTGGGGATAGTCCTGGCCAAAGCGCTGTTTGTACCAACGATGCACCCGTGCCTGGTTCTTGAATTCGATGTCCGCGCCGAGGTCCTGGAAAACTGCTCGCGCCGCCAGGATGACGGTGTTTTCGGCCTCCCACGATTCATCTTCGTCGAAATAGAACACATCGTAATCCTTGATACCCCAAGCGGCAGGCCGGCCGGATTGATGATTCCACACTGCCTGAAACAAACAGCCGGCTGTCAGCATGCATTGGCTAAGACCCAGCTCAGGCAAACGGCGGGCGATCTCGGCATTGACCGGGTTGGTCATGGCGAGGCTCCGTGCTCGGTGGTAAATCCTTGAGGGCAAACGATACATTAAAAAGGTTTTTTGCAAGACCGATTACCCGGGACACACGGCGTAAAAACCATTATCTGCTAATGTTTTCCAACCTTGTCCGACCGCTCATGGAACACCCTATGACCACCCAAATGCCTCTGGATAACGCCGCCGCTGAACCGCAAGCCGTCGGTCAATCGATTACCAGCAGCGCACTGTTTATGGTGGCTACGCTGAAACCCGGCGCTGACGCGGCCAGCAAAGTGCGGGCCTGGTGCGCAGACATCGCCGCCCTCACCCGCTCGGTCGGTAAACGTGTGCCCACGGGCAATCTGTCGTGCATCTGCGGCTTTGGTTCTACCGCGTGGGACACCTTGTTCGGCCAACCGCGCCCTGCGTCGTTGCACGGGTTTCGCGAGTTTGGCCCCGAGGGCCGTCGGGCGATGGCAACGCCTGGCGATATTCTGCTGCACATCCGTGCGGACCAGATGGACCTGTGTTTCGAACTGGCGACGCAGTTGTGTTCAGCACTTGGCGATTCGGTTTCAGTCATCGATGAAGTCCAGGGGTTTCGTTATTTCGACATGCGCAGCATCATCGGCTTCGTCGATGGCACCGAAAATCCGGTCGGCCGCAAAGCGGTCGACTTCACCATCGTGGGTAATGAAGATCCGTCATTCAGCGGTGGCAGCTACGTGCTGGTGCAGAAGTACCTGCACAACATGACCGCATGGAATGCGTTATCCGTCGAAGCGCAGGAACGGGTCATCGGGCGGACGAAACTGTCCGATCTCGAACTCGATGAATCGGTCAAGCCAAGCTCGTCGCACAGCGCGTTGACGACCATTACCCAGGACGGGCAGGAAGTGAAGATCCTGCGCGACAACATGCCCTTTGGGCGGCCGGGCGCCGGTGAGTTCGGCACCTACTTCATCGCCTATGCGCGCTCGCCTGCGCCCATTGAGCAGATGCTCGAGAACATGTTTGTTGGCAGGCCCTCAGGCAACTACGACCGCTTGCTCGACTTCAGCAGCGCCGTGACCGGAGGATTGTTTTTCGTCCCGTCAGCAGACTTGCTCGAAGCGTTGGCTGATCGTCAGCCCTAGAGCGCTACTGAGCGCTGCGGCTGCTTTTGAACGCTTCACGGCGCGCCTGGCGCTCCGCCCGATACGCTGCGCTCTGCTCACTGATCAGTTCGTCACGGCGCAGCACTTCACCGCAGTGATCACACAACGGGCCCAACCCGGCGGGCTCGCCACAGGTCTTGTGGGTGTACACCACCGCCCACCCCTCTTCCTGCGATTTGCACCAGGTTTCGCCCCAGGCGCGCAATGCCAGCACCACCGAGTAGAAGGCCTGGCCCTTGGCGCTCAGGTGGTACTCGTAACGTGGCGGCCGCTCGTTGTACAGGCGGCGTTCGATCAGGCCGTCGGCTTCCAGGTTTTTCAGGCGGGTGGCGACCATTTGCGGGGTGCCGCCGGTCTGCGCCTGGATCTCGTCGTAGCGATGACTGCCCATGAACAGCTCACGCAGGACCAGCACGGTCCAGCGGTCACCCACGATCGCCTCGGCCCGGGCAATCGGGCACAGCGTTTCGGGAATGGTGGTGTTTGTCGACATACGGACTTGCCTCTTTCACTGTTACTATGATTATCATATCAACACGATACCGAGGCAAGTCTCGGCACCGGTCATTCATCTTTTCGTGGAGCACTTCGTCATGTCGAACGCCCTTTATCCGCTGAACCGGACCGCCTACCTGCTGGTCGATCCGTACAACGATTTCCTCTCGGAAAACGGCAAGGTCTTCCCCCTGATCGAGCCGATCGCCGAGCAAGTCGGCCTGCTCGACAACCTGCGCGCCCTCGACCGCGCGGTGCGGGCCCAGGACATTCCGGTCGTCATCGTACCGCACCATCGCTGGGAACACGGCGACTACGACGGCTGGGATCACCCGACACCGACCCAGTGCAAGATCATGCACATGCACCACTTCGCCCGTGGTGAATGGGGCGGTGAATGGCACCCCGATTTCGCGCCGAAGGACGGCGACATCGTCGTCCAGGAACATTGGGGCTCCAGCGGTTTTGCCAATACCGACCTCGATTTTCGCCTCAAGCAGAAAGGCATCACCCACGTGATCATCGTCGGTTTGCTGGCCAATACCTGTATCGAAGCAACCGCTCGCTACGCGTCCGAACTGGGTTACCACGTCACCCTGGTGCGTGATGCGACCGCCGCGTTCCGCCCGGAAATGATGCACGCCGCCCATGAGCTGAATGGCCCGACGTTCGCCCACTCGATCGTGACGACGAACGAACTCATCGCCACCCTCACAGGCCAGGAGTGACCGCCGATGAAACTGACAGGACACCTGATCATCGGTGCGCATGATGTGCCGGCGACCGAAGGGACGATGCAAGCGCTGAACCCCGCGTCCCAGCAACTGATCGAACCGGACTTCGCCTTGGGTGGCGCCGCGCAAGTCCACCAGGCCGCGATCCTCGCCGACGAAGCATTCGACAGTTACAGCCACACCTCGCTCAGCCAGCGCGCGGCGTTCCTCGAGAGCATTGCGGACAATCTTGAGGCCGTGCGCAAAGAGCTTGCGGGCCGCGCGGCGCTCGAAACGGGTCTGCCGCAAGCGCAGCTCGAAGGCGAAGCCACCCGCGCCGCCACGCAGTTTCGTCAATTTGCCGAAGTGGTGCGCAGAGGCCGCTTCCTGCAACTGGCCATCGATCCGGCCCAGCCGGATCGTCAACCGCGTCCACGCATGGACCATCGCCTGCAGAAAATCGCCATTGGCCCGGTGGCGATTTTCGGCGCGAGCAACTTTCCGATTTCCTATTCGGTGGCCGGCGGCGATACCGCGTCGGCGCTGGCCGCCGGTGCGACCGTGATCCTCAAGGCGCACAACGCCCATCCCGGCGCCTCGGAAATCCAGGCGCGGGCGATCCAGAAAGCGGTGCTGGACCACGGCCTGCACGAGGGGGTTTTCTCGATGGTGCGCGGCAGCGGCAACACCATCGGTGAGGCGCTGGTCGATCATCCGCTGATCAAGGCGGTGACGTTCACCGGTTCGGAACAGGGCGGCATGGCCCTGTATCGCCGTGCGCAACAGCGGCCCGATCCGATCCCTGTGTTTACTGAAATGACCAGCATCAACCCGACGTTCATCCTGCCGGCTGCGTTGGCCGAGCGCGGGGCGCCGATCGGCGATGGGTTTATCGAGCGCATGCTGGTCAACGTCGGGCAAGCCTGCCTCAAGCCCGCCTTGCTGATCGCGATCAAAGGCCCGGGCCTGGACGCGTTACGCAACGCCATGGTCAAACGCGTATCCGACGCCGCCGCGCGGACAATGCTGACGCCGGGGATTCATGCGTCGTACCTCAACGGCCTCGCTGCTTTGGAGAACGCCGGTGCACGTCGCATTGCTGAAGGCGCTGTCGCCAACGCCGATTTTGACGGCCAGGCGGCGTTGCTTGAGGTCGCCGGCCAACACTTCCTCAGCGAAGCGGTGCTGTCGCAGGAGGTGTTCGGTCCTTCCGCGCTGCTGGTGACGGTCGACAATGATGCGGAACTGATCGCCGTGGCGCGCTCGCTGCAGGGCCAGCTCAGCGCCACCCTGCACCTTGAGGCACACGATCTTCCGCTGGCCCAACGCTTGCTGCCGGTACTGGAGCGTCGCACCGGGCGCATTGTTGTCAACGCCTTTGCTCATCCGCAGGAAGTGACCGACGCCACCGTCCACGGCGGACCGTTTCCGGCCACGTCGGACAGTCGCTTTACTTCGGTGGGCATGACGTCGATCGAACGCTTCTTGCGTCCGGTGGCTTATCAGGGCTTCCCGGACGCGCTGTTGCCTGAGGCACTGCGAGAGGGCAATCCATTGCAACTGCCTCGACTCATGGACGGCCGATAGGTCTCAGGGATCGACTTGAGCCAGCAGTTCCGGGATGGTCTCCGGGCGATTGGCATAGCGCTGTGCAAGGACCGCGCAGACCATCAGCTGAATCTGGTGAAACAGCATCAGGGGCAGGATCAGTACGCCAATGGTGCTGCCGGCGAACAACACCTGGGCCATGGGCACACCGGTCGCCAGGCTTTTCTTCGAACCGCAGAACAGGATGGTGATGCGGTCTTCCTGATTGAAGCCAAAGGCTTTGCCCAGCACGGTGGACGCCAGCAGGACCAGGCCCAGGACGACACAGCAGGCGACCACCAGACCGGCCAACTCCCAGAGCGGAATCTGGTGCCAGATGCCTTCGTTCACCGCTTCGCTGAACGCGCCATAGACCACCAGCAGGATCGAGCCCTGGTCGACGAACTTCAACCAGCTCTTGTTGCGCGCGACCCAGGCACCAATCCAGCGCCGGGCGATCTGGCCGGCAATGAACGGTAGCAACAGCTGCACGCTGATCTTCAGGATTGCATCGAGGGTCGAACCGCCTTCGCCGTGCACGTTGAGGAGCAACGTTACCAGCAACGGCGTCAGGAAAATCCCGAACAGGCTGGAAGCCGCCGCACTGCAAATCGCCGCCGGAATATTGCCCCGCGCCAGGGAGGTGAATGCGATTGCCGACTGGACCGTGGCAGGCAGCGCGCAGAGATAGAGCATGCCCATGTACAGATCGTCGCCGATCAGCGGCGACAGCAGCGGTTTGAGGGCCAGGCCGATCAGCGGGAACAGGATGAACGTCAGGCTGAACACCAGCAAATGCAAGCGCCAGTGGCCCGCGCCGGCGATGATCGATTCACGGGACAGTTTGGCGCCATGCAGGAAAAACAGCAGGGCGATGGCGCTGTTGGTCAGCCAGCCAAACCCGACCGCGACCTGGCCACTGGCGGGCAGCAGACTGGCGAGCACGACCACGCCGATCAGGGTCAGGGTGAAGTTGTCGGGGAGGAAACGGGGGCGGGTCATGGGCAGCATCCGGCGGTTGCGAGGAACGGTGATGCTGACTCTATCGTGCCTGGTGGTTTCCGACTAACGCTAGTAAGCCAGTAGATGTCGGCTAACGGACACACTGGAGTTTGCCAGGCCTGTTGGATAAACCTTTTTGCCTGTAGGAGCGAGCACGCTCGCGATGGTGGATAACGATAACGCGGGCTGCCTGAATGCCCGTGTCGGTTGACACTCCATCGCGAGCCTGCTCGCTCCTACAGGTTTTTGCGTGATTCCGATCACGCGATACATGCCTTGTGGACCACTCAATCATCCTCTTGCAACTTGATCCCACGGGCATGCAGCAGATGCGGCACCACCAGCACCAGCAGCGTCAACGCCAGAAACGCCGCAGAAATCGGTTGTGTCAGGAATACCGTCCAGTCGCCCTCGCTGATCGACAACGCATTGCGCAGTTGTTTCTCCGCCATCGGCCCCAGCAACATGCCAACGATCACCGGCGCAACGGGGAAATCGAAACGGCGCATCAGCACCCCGCCCCAACCGATCGCCAGCATCAGCAACAAATCGAATGAAGAATGGCGCATGCCATACACACCAATGGTCGCGAACACCAGAATCCCGGCATTCAGGTAAGGCCGGGGGATCTGTAGAAGTTTGACCCACAGCCCCACCAACGGCAGGTTCAGCACCAGCAGGATGACGTTGCCGATATAAAGCGACGCCACCAGGGTCCAGACCAGTTCGCCCGAGGTTTCAAACAGCAGCGGCCCCGGTTGCAGGTTGTAGTTCTGGAACGCCGCCAACAGGATCGCCGCGGTGGCGGACGTCGGGATGCCAAGCGTCAGCAGCGGCACCAGCGAGCCAGTCGCACTGGCGTTGTTGGCCGCTTCCGGACCGGCGACACCCTCAATGGCACCCTCCCCCTTGCTGGCGGCAAATTCCTTCGGGTATTTGCTGAGTTTGCGCTCGGTCGAATAGGACAGGAATGTCGGAATTTCCGCGCCACCTGCCGGGATCGAGCCAAAGGGGAAACCGATCAGCGTGCCGCGCAACCAGGCCGGCACCGAGCGTTTCCAGTCGGCGCGGGTCATCCACAGCGAGGTCAGGCGGTGCCGGCCGCTCGCCTCTTCTTTCTGATACAGCAGGCTGTACAACGCCTCGCCCACGGCAAACAACCCGACCGCCACCAGCACCACTTCAATCCCATCGACCAACTCCGGCACGCCCAGAGTGTATCGAGCAATACCCGAAGTTGAATCCAGGCCGATCAGGCCCACGGTCAAGCCAATGCCCAATGATGCAAAGCCGCGCAACATCGAGGCCCCGAGCACGGCGGACACCGTGGTGAACGACAGCACCAGAATCGCGAAGTACTCCGCAGGACCAAATTTCAGCGCCAGTTTCGCCACAATCGGCGCGAACAGGGTCAGCAGGATCGTGGCAATCGTGCCGGCGACAAACGAACCAATGGCCGCCGTCGCCAACGCCGGTCCCGCCCGGCCGTTACGGGCCATGAGGTTGCCTTCCAGGGCCGTGACCATGGACGACGACTCCCCCGGCGTATTGAGCAAAATGGAAGTCGTGGAGCCGCCGAACTGCGCGCCGTAGTAAATGCCGGCGAACATGATCAGCGCGCCGGTGGGATCGACCTTGGCCGTAATCGGCAACAACAACGCCACCGTCAGCGCCGGACCGATCCCCGGCAATACGCCGATGGCGGTGCCGAGCAGGCAGCCGATGAACCCCCACATCAGATTGATCGGCGTCAGCGCCGAGGAAAAACCCATGGCCAGGCTTGCGAGAATATCCACCCTGTTGATCTCCTTCGGCCCGGTCAGATCCAGACGTTGACAAGCGGTGGAAGGGAAACCCCCAGCCCGGCATTGAACAGCCAATAGATCGGCAGCGTCAGGGCGACACCGATGGCGAGATCACGCAACGGATGGCGACTGCCAAAGCCCCGCGCGGAGCAGGCGAACAACAGAGCCGCCGCAAGGACGAAGCCGATGAGATTGATCAGTGCGGCCACGCCTATCAGGCCGCCCGTCACCCAGGCCACCCCCGCTTTGCCACCGGGCAACACCTTGGCGGACTCGTCGTCGTGAGTGGCCAGCTCACGAAAACCACCCGTGACCGCCTGATAGCTCAGCACCGCGCCCACCCCCGCGAGGAATGCCGCGACAGCGTACGGATACACATCCGCACCGAGAATGACGAAGCCCATTTCTTCGGGGAACAAAAAGGCGCCGTACGCCAGTACGACGCTGATGACGATCACGCCGATGCCGATCGCCAACTGCACCGGCACAATTGGGCGGGACGGAGTCATTTCGCAACCAGCCCGACCTCGACCAGCATCGCGCGCAGCCGCACATGCTCGGCGTCGACGAACTTGCCGAATTCGTCACCGGTCAGGACGTTGGCTGACCATTTGTTGGTTTCGATATTGTCTTTCCAGACGTTGCTATCGGCGGCGGCCACTACCGCGTCGGTCACTTCCTTGCGCTGCTCGGGCGTGAGGCCCGCGGCACCGTAGACACCGCGCCAGTTGCCGATGACCACGTCGTACCCGCTTTCCTTGAGCGTCGGCGCATCGATGCCGGCAATGCGCTCCGGTGCGCCGATGGCGAGCACGCGGAACTGATCGTTCCTGATGTACTGACCCAGTTCGGCGTAACCGCCGGTGATCACCTTGATCTGCCCGCCCAGGGCCTGCGCCACCACTTCACCACCGCCGGCGAAGGCCACGTAATTGACCTTGTTCACCGGGACGCCCATTTTCGCGGCCAATTCGGCGATGCCGATGTGATCGATAGAACCCTTGGAGCCGCCGCCCCAGGAAATACTCGTCGGTTTTTCCTTGAAGGCTTTCAGCAGGTCGTCCAGGGTTTTGAATTCGGACTCCTTGCGTACGGCAATCACGTTGTATTCGGTAAACAGGCGAGCAATCGGCGTGACGTCCTTCAACGTAATCTGCGGGTTGTTCTGCTCGATGCCGGTGACCATGATCGCGCCAACCACCAGCAACGCGTTCGGGTCGCCCTTGGTGCTGTTGGCGAACTGCGCCAGGCCCAGCGTGCCCCCTGCCCCGCCCTTGTTTTCGAACGTGGCGGACTTTGCCACCTTGGCTTCGATCAAGGCTTTGCCCAGGATCCGGGCCGTCTGGTCGTAGCCGCCACCGACCGAACCGGGGGCCATGAATTTGACCGTGTCGAGTGCGGATGCAGGTGCCGCGAGAGCCGTGGCAGTGACCACCACAGCCAGGTAAAGGGCGGATCGACGTAACAAAGCGAACATGCGTTTTCTCCCAGGACTCTTGTTTTTATGGGGCACCGGTTGCACGTCGCTCAGGGCCGCGACCCTGAGCGTCAAACTTCCATCTCGGAATAAGCGTAGGCCATGGTTAGAATGGCGACACACAACAGTGAATCACTTCATTTCAGGAAGGCATCTGCATGGCCGATTCCCGTGCTCATGAGCGCAGCAGCGCGTGGTCGGTGTTTATCATTTTCTTGCGTCTGGGCCTGACGTCTTTTGGCGGCCCCATCGCGCACCTGGGCTATTTTCGCGAGGAGTTCGTCACACGCCGACGCTGGCTGAGCGAGCGCAGCTACGCCGACCTGGTGGCGCTGTGTCAGTTCCTGCCGGGGCCTGCCAGCAGTCAGGTCGGCATTGCCCTGGGCCTGTCTCGGGCGGGATACCGCGGAGCGCTGGCCGCATGGGCCGGCTTCACCTTGCCGTCAGCCGTTGCGCTGATCCTGTTCGCACTGGGTATTTCCCGCCAAGGATCCGCGCTCTCGCCCGGCGCGTTACACGGACTGAAAGTGGTGGCCGTCGCGGTGGTCGCTCAGGCGGTGTGGGGCATGGCGCGCAAGCTGTGCACGGACGGCACACGCGTCACCGTCATGATGATCGCCGCCTGCGTTGTCCTGCTCGAGCGGTCCGCCTGGGCGCAGGTCAGCGTGATTGCCGTCGCTGGCGTCGCGGGTCTACTCCTTTTCAAGCCCACGCAGGCTGCCGGGCATGACGTTCTGCCCATTACTGTTGGGCGGCGAGCTGGCGCTGTGTGGCTATCGCTGTTCTTTGCCCTGCTGATCGGCCTGCCACTCTTGAACCAGCTCGTGCCGAATCAAACCCTTGCCATGGTGGAAGCCTTCTACCGCACCGGTTCATTGGTGTTTGGCGGCGGCCACGTGGTGCTGCCACTGCTGCAGGCGGAAGTGGTGCCTTCGGGGTGGGTCAACAATGATGCCTTCCTCGCCGGTTATGGCGCCACGCAGGCTGTTCCCGGCCCGCTGTTCACCTTCGCCGCGTTCCTCGGCGCCTCGATGAACCTTGCGCCCTCGGGCTGGATTGGCGGGTTGATCGGCCTGCTGGCGATCTTCGCCCCGTCCTTTCTGCTGATCCTCGGTGCCCTGCCGTTTTGGGAACGGTTACGTCATAGCCAACGCGCCCGGGCCGCACTGATCGGGGTCAACGCCGCGGTGGTCGGGCTGTTGCTGGCCGCGCTCTATCAGCCGGTGTGGACCAGCGCCATTCTCAACGCGCAAGACTTCGGCCTGGCCTTGATCGCGCTGGTGGCCTTGATGTTCTGGAAGCTGCCGCCGTGGCTGGTGGTGATCGGCTGCGGGGTCGCGGGATGGTTGTTGAGCTTCAGCGGATAGCCCTTCCTCGAGTCGCCCCCTTGCAACCCGAGGAACAGGCACCCCGCGTCAGGTATTGGTTTTCAGCTTGGTCCACAGGCGCGTGCTCAATCGCGCAATCGCCGCTGGCAGTTCTTCGACGGTGAACAGCTTGTCCAGCACGCTTTTCGGCGGATAAATCGCCAGGTCCTGCTTCACTGCCGGGGTCACGTACGGATCCGCCGCCAGGTTGGGGTTGGCGTAATGGATGCTGTTGCTGATGTTGGCAATGACGTGTGGGTCCAGCAGGTAATTCATGTAGGCGTAGCCGTTCTTCTCGTGCGGTGCGCTTTTCGGCATCACCACCATGTCGAACCACAGGGTCGAGCCTTCGTCAGGGATCGAATAGGCGATATCGATGCCGTTATTGGCGTCCTTGGCGCTGGCGGCGGCCTGGACGACGTCGCCGTTGAAACCGATCACCGCGCAGACGTTGCCGTTCGCCAGGTCGCTGATGTACTTGGACGCGTGGAAATATTGCACGTATGGCCTGATTTTCAGCAGCGCCTGCTCGGCTTTCTTGTAGTCCGCCGGTTCGTGGCTGTGGGGTGGCAGCCCCAGGTAGTTGAGGGTGATCGGCAGGACCTGAGTCGGGTTGTCGATGATCGCCACGCCGCACTGGCTGAGCTTCTTGATGTTCTCCTCGTCGAAAAACAGCTTCCAGGAATGGGTGACGTCGGTGTTGCCGAAAATGGCCTTGATCTTCTCGACGTTGTAGCCAATCCCCGCCGTGCCCCACATGTACGGATAGCCGTACTGGTTGCCGGGGTCATTGACTTCGAGTTTTTTCATCAATGCCGGGTCGAGGTTTTTCCAGTTGGGCAACTGGCTCTTGTCGAGCTTCTGAATGGCGCCGGCTTTGATCAGGCGCGACAGAAAATGGTTCGACGGGCTGACCACGTCGTAGCCGGTATTGCCGGTCATCAGTTTCGATTCCAGCACTTCGTTGCTGTCATGGATGTCGTAAATCGCCTTGATCCCGGTTTCCTTGGTGAAACTAGGCAACGTGTCGTCGGCAATGTAACTGTTCCAGTTGGAAATATTGACGACTTCATCTGCACAGGCAGCGGCCGATAAAGTGGTCAGTACGACCATCAGGGGAAGTGTGTTCATGCGCATGTTCAATCACCTGGTTGATGAGCTTTTGTTGTTTTTTTGATCGTCGGGTTGTCTAGATTTCTGTTCTGGCCCTGACCGCCTCCACACGCATACGAAGCATGGCACCGATATCCAGTAACGGCCGCGGCGGCAGCCAGCCCGGCTGGGCTCGGCGCATCACCGATTCGAGAAGTGGCGAGTCAGCGCCGGAGGACATTTGCGCCAGCAACCGGCCCCACAGCGTGCCGCGCGCGACACCCGAGCCATTGCAGCCGGCCACGGCGAACACGCCCTCTTCGACCTTGCCGAAATAAGGCTGGCCGCTGCGCGAAGCGCTCAAATGGCCGGTCCAGGTGTACTGGATGTCCTGCTCGCCGAGGAACGGAAAGCGCCGCTGCAAACCCAGCACGTGGTGTTTACGCCGATGCAGCAGCTCGCTGTTGCTCAGGTCGCGGGAACGGTATTCCGCGGTGTTGCGAATCATCACCCGACGATCCGGAGTCAGCCGCACCGTGGCGCCGAGTGGCCGGGTAGAGAGCACGCCCCACGGCTCGACAGCGCCGATGGACTGGAACTCTTCATCACTCAACGGTCGCGTGAGGCTGGCGCTGAGTTCCATCGGGAAGGTGGCGCTGTCGTCGATCCCGGCACGGGGAATGAAGGCGTTCAGGCACACCAGCACCTGCTTGGCTTCGATGTTGCCGACGCTGCCAGTGGCGCGAATTCGTCCTTGCCCCAGACGTTCCAGCCCCGTGATATCGGTGTTTTCGAAGACGGTGACGGTTTCCGGCAACGCCTCCAGCAGGCCTTTCACGTACTTCGCCGGTTGCAACAGCGCGTTGCCCTGGCCACACCAGATCGCGGCCTGATAGTGCCGGGTGCCAAGTATTTGATTCAGCGGTTCGCCGTGCAAAAACTGCGCGGAGGCGCCGACGGCGCGCAACGTCGCCAGTTTGGCCTCGACGTCTGTCAACTTGCCCGGATCGCTGACGGCGAAGAAATAGCCGGCATCGCGGAAGTCGCACTCAATGCCATGACGGGCGATGCGCTGGCGAACCTCGTCACTGGCGGCGCGTGAAATCGCGGTATCCACCTCATAACCGGCAAAGCCGCGGTGCCCGATCAGCTCATCCCGGGTCGGATGTTCATGGCCAACCACGAAGCCGGAATTGCGCGCCGAAGCACCCTGGGCCGCACGCTGCCGGTCAACCACCACGATCCGCGCCTGAGGGTGCATTTCTGCAAGCGAGTGCGCGGCACTCAGCCCGGTGATACCGGCACCGATAATCAGCCAGTCGGCTTTTTCCGTGCCATTGAGAGGACGGCGCGCGGGTGAACTACCCGCCTGCGCAATCCAGCCACATTCATTGGTCATGCCACACCTCAATTCGACTGTCATTCGGCGAGCGATGCCAGAATCGCATGCTGGTTTTCCAAAGATGCTCGCCAGAGCTAGAATCTATAAGGCCTGTGGTGATACAACCAACGTTATAAACTCATCGAGTCATTCAGAAATCGCATGGATAAAATTCGCCACGTTCCCTCGCTCCAGGCCTTGCAGGCGCTGGTGGAAGTCTCCGACTCGGGCAGCTTCACCCAGGCGGCGCTCCGGCTGTGCCTGACACAAAGTGCGGTCAGCCGGAAGATTCAGCTGCTGGAGAGTCATTTTGGAGTGCCGATGTTTGTGCGCAACAGCCGCAATGTCGCGCTGACAGCGGAAGGCGAGCAGGTGCTGGGCACTGCGCGCACTATCCTCGCGCAACTGAAAACCCTGGAGGATCGGCTCGCCCCGCAGGAGCGGCCGTTCCGTATCCGCATGCATGTGTCGCTGGCCGTGCGCTGGTTGCTGCCGAAGTTGAGCGAGTTCTATCGAAGTCATCCGGAGGTTTCGCTGTCGATCGAAACCGTGGCGACGGAAGTGGTAGAGCCTGCCGCCGACAGTGATGCCTACATTCTCTATCTGCCCGATCCGTCGAGTGATCCGGATTGCCTGACGCTGTTCAAGGAAGCGCTGGTGCCGGTGTGCGCCCCCGGCCTGGGTCATTCGACGCGGCCACTGGCGTCGGTGCAGGACTTGGTAAATTTTCCGTTATTGCATCGCTCGGCAGACCGGAATGACTGGTTTCAGTGGCTTTCAGCCAATGATGGCGGGCCGCTGGAGGATTACCGGCACATTCCGTTCAACCTCGATGAACTGGCGCTGGATGCTGCGGCGCGGGGATTGGGCGTGGCGATGACGGACCGGACACTGGCGGGGGAATCGATTGAACGGGGGCTGCTGGTCATTCCATTCGGGCCGGCGTTGGAAACCCGGGGAGTCTACGCGCTGAACCTGCAACCTGCAGCGGCAGCGCATCCGGCCTGCGCGCTGGTCCTGCACTGGTTTGCGCAGCAGGCCGAACAGGCTACGGCCAAGCCTTAGGTGCCTCCGCCCACACCTTCCACCGCATTGGAAAACGCCACGCCGGCCTCCCGCACCAGCTTGCGCCATTCAGCGCTGCTGATCAGCCCGGCCCGTTCCATCTCATCGGCGGCCTTGAGCAACTCGTCGTATTGCTCCTCCACATCCATGCGGATCTCGGGCGTCGCGAGGAGTTTGTACCAGGCCGCCAGAGATTGACGTCGCAGATCGTCGGTCATGGTCAAATCCCCAAAGTTAGTCATTGTTTGGAAATTCACGCGCGGGTGACCGTTCCCTGCGCCCGACATACGGCAAACCAGCACAATCCCCTGTAAGAGCGAGCATGCTCGCGATGGTCGTCAACGATAACGCGGGAAACCAGATGCCCCGCGGCGCTCTCAGGTTTTTCGCGAGCATGCTCGCTCCTACAGAGGCTCCGGGCGCAGGGCAGAAATCGCTTACGGGATCTAAAAATCCGAAGCCGAAATGGCAAAAAACTCCACCCCCCTTGAGCACTTTCGACATAGGCCAACATCGACCTCGCCCCTAGACTCTTTCCCCCATGACAGCGCCAACCGCGCACCAGACCGAACCAGGGAAACCCACATGAACCCATCCGACATTTACGTCATCAGCGCCGTCCGTTCCGCCATCGGCAGTTTTGGCGGTTCGCTCAAGGACGTGCCGCCGATTCAACTGGCGACGGACGTCTGCCGCGCCGCCATCGAACGCTCCGGGCTGGCGCCTGAGCACATCGGCCATGCGGTGATGGGCCACGTCATCCCGACCGAAGCACGTGACGCTTACATTTCCCGCGCGGTGGCGATGAATGCCGGGCTGCCGAAAGAGACGCCGGCCTTCAACGTCAACCGCCTCTGCGGCTCCGGTTTGCAGGCGATTGTCAGTGCCGCACAAAGCCTGATGCTGGGTGATGCCGGCGCCGCGCTGGCCGGTGGCGTCGAGTCCATGAGCCGTGGCGCGTACCTGTTGCCGCAAGCCCGCTGGGGCGCGCGCATGGGCGACATGCAGGCGATCGACTACATGCTCGGCGTGCTGCAAGACCCGTTTGCCGGTTTCCACATGGGTATCACCGCGGAAAACATCGCCGAGCGCTACGGCATCAGCCGCCAGGCCCAGGATGAATTGGCCATGCTCAGCCAGCAGCGCGCAGCGCGAGCGATTGCCGAAGGCCGGTTCGACAGCCAGATCGTGCCGATCGAAGTGGCGTCGCGCAAAGGCACCGTGACGTTCGCCACCGACGAACACGTGCGTGGCGAGGTCAATGCCGAACAACTGGCGAAGATGAAGCCGGCCTTCAAGAAAGACGGCAGCGTCACCGCCGGCAACGCCTCCGGCCTCAATGACGGCGCGGGCGCGCTGATCCTGGCCACCGGCGAAATGGTGCGTGCCCAGGGCCTCAAGCCGATGGTCCGGCTGGTCGGCTACGCCCACGCCGGTGTCGAGCCGGAACTGATGGGCCTCGGTCCGATTCCAGCCACCCGCCTGGTCCTGAAACGCGCCGGCCTGAGCGTAGCCGACCTGGACGTCATCGAATCCAACGAAGCCTTCGCCGCCCAAGCCTGTGCCGTGGCGCAGGAGCTGGGCTTCGATCCGGAGAAGGTCAACCCGAACGGTTCGGGAATCTCGCTGGGCCACCCGGTCGGCGCCACCGGCGCGATCATTGCGACCAAAGCCATCCACGAGCTGATCCGCGTCCAGGGCCGTTATGCCCTGGCGACCATGTGCATCGGCGGCGGCCAGGGCATCGCCGTGTTGTTCGAACGCGTCTGACGCCCCCTGCCCCGCTCCACGGGGCAGGTCACACGTGCCTTCTGTAGGAGCGAGCGTGCTCGCGATGGACTCAAGAACGCCGCGTTCAACCAGGAAACGCGCGTGATCGTTTATCACCATCGCGAGCACGCTCGTCCTGCGGCCCCCACGAATCAAACTATTGACCTAACCTCATAGGCTGGATGACTAACCACAGAGTCAGGCACGCCTATGCGCCATGCACTGAGAGCCATGATCCTCGTCGCGCTCACGCTTTTCGGAGCGGGCCCCGGGATGCTCTCGGCGGCAGACCTCGCGGACGCTTCCGCGCCTCGATCAGCCGCCGCGGTCCTCACCGTTTCCCCGAGCGATCTCCAGGCATTGCAGCTCCGCCTGGACAGCCTCAAACAGCAAATCTCGGTGGTGGACAACTACAATCAGCTGGAAGGCCCTCAGGACCAAGTCCAGATGTTCCTGCTGGACATCGATCGTCTGACCGCCTCGGTGCTTCCCCTGCAGACCCAGCTGCGCACGCAACTCGGCGTGCTCGGGCCGGTTCCCGACACTGAAGCTGCGTCCGAACAGTCCGAGATCGCCACGCAACGAGCGACGCTCACCGAGCAAAAGAACAAGGTCGACGCGACCCTCAAAACCCTGACTGCGCTGAAAACCAGTGCGACCGACCTGCTCACCCAGATCGCCGGCCTGCGACGCAACCTGCTGGAAAACGAACTGACCCTGAGCACCCGAAGCATCCTCAATCCCGGTTTCTGGTCACCGCTGTTCAACCCGTCAATGGATGACCGGCTGCGCTTCAAGACGTTTTTCGACCAGGCGGCTGAGGTCGTCAAAGCGGCATGGCAACCCGGCCAGCGCCTCATCACCAGCGTCCTGCTGCTGCTCGCGCTGGTCATCTGGACGCTGGGCCGCCGGGTCGCCGAACGCGGCCTGACCTGGCTGTGCATCCACCGCATGCCGGAAGGACGCTTGCGCCGCAGCTCCCTTGCGTTGGCGTCGGTGCTGGCTACGGTGCTGACCGTCGGCCTGGCCCTGCAACTGCTGTTCTATACCATCACGCGCCAAACAGACCTGACGCCGATGCTGACGACGTTCTCCCAGGAATTCGAAAAAGTCGCCTACACCTGCGTGCTGATCACTGCGCTGAGCCGCGCCCTGTTGTCCACGCATCACCCTTCCTGGCGGCTGCCGATGATGGCCGATGCGGTGGCGCTGACACTGAAACCGTTTCCCAGGATTCTGGCCGGCACCCTGCTGGTATTGGTGACGGTGATCCAGATCACCAATGCCACCGGCATGAGCAGCGGGGTCGTGATCGCCGGCCGCGGGATCGTCGCGCTGATCGTCGCGTGCATTTTCATTGTGTTGCTGGTGCGCACCGGCAAGGTCCGAAGATCCGTCGCAGCCACCGGCACCGCCGCCGAAGCGGGCACCACCTTCGCCGGGCTGATCTACAGCTTTGCCAGCCTGGCGATGTTTGTGTGCCTGGTCGCGCTGCTGACCGGTTACGTGTCCCTCGCCAGGTTCATCACCTATGAACTGGTCTGGGGCTTCATCATTCTTTCTGGTTTCTACCTGCTGATTCAGTGTTTCAGGGATGCCTGCGAGTACCTGTTCTCCACCAAAAGCGCGAGCGGCAAGGCGCTCAAGCAGATGCTGGGCATCGAAGACCGTCGCCTTGAGCAGATCTCGATCATTCTGTCAGGAGCCGGTCGGGCCGGGCTGTTGCTCCTGGCGATCATCACGCTGTTCGTTGGCGGTATCGGCACGACCCTCGGTCAACTGCTCACCAACGTTTTTTCCATTCTCGGCGGCGCCGGGCTGCGCAAGCTCAACATCATCCCCGGTCACTTGCTCAATGCCGCGCTGGCCCTGTTGATCGGCATCTACCTGATTCGTACCCTTGGCCGTTGGCTGGACAAGGAGTTCCTGCCGAAGACCGCCATGGACCCGGGCATGCGCATGTCGCTTACCACGCTGTTTGCCAATATCGGCTACGCGTTGGTCATCCTGATGACCCTGTCGTCCCTGGGCGTGCAGTGGACCAACCTGGCCTGGATCGTCAGTGCGTTGTCGGTGGGGATTGGCTTTGGTTTGCAGGAGATCGTCAAGAATTTCGTCTCCGGCCTGATCCTGTTGACCGAGCGCCCGGTGAAGGTCGGCGACCTGATCAGCATCAGTGGCGTCGAGGGTGACATCCGACGAATCAACGTGCGAGCCACGGAAATCCAGCTCAGCGACCGCTCGATCGTCATCGTCCCGAATTCGCAGCTGATCTCGCAGAACCTGCGCAACGTGACCTTGGGCGGAAGCGCCCAGGGAGTGGCGACACTCGAACTCACCTTCCCCCTGGACATCGACCCCGAACAGGTGAAAAACCTGCTCTACAACACCTATTGCGAGCACGAAACCATTCTGGAGAAACCGGCGCCGATGGTGCGGTTCAGCAAGCTTACGCCCGAAGGCATCACGCTGACCGTCACCGGCTACGTCGGCAGCCCGAGGATTGTCGGCGCCACCAAAAGCGACCTGCTGTTTGAAATCCTCAAGCGCCTGGGGGCCGCCGGCATCGAACTGGCGAAGCCGGCACCCACGGTGTGAATCAGTGGGCGATGCACACTGATTTCAGCTCGGTGTAGGCCTCGATCACCGCACGTCCGAACTCGCGGCCCATACCGGACTGCTTGACGCCACCAAATGGCATCGCCGGGTCGAGCAGCACGTGAGCGTTGACCCAAACGGTGCCGGCTTCGATGCGCGGCACCAGGTTCATGGCTTTGCCGAGGTCGTTGGTCCACAGGCTGGCGGCCAGGCCGTAACGGTTGTCGTTGGCCAGGGCGATCACCGCGTCTTCGTCATCGAACGGCATCACCCCCAGCACCGGCCCGAACACCTCTTCACGCGCCACCGCCATGCTGTGGTCGATGTCTGCCAGAATCGTCGGCTGCACATAGAAGCCCTCGCCTTCCAGCAACTCGCCACCGGACACCACACGCGCGCCTTCGCGGCGAGCCAGCTCGATGTGTTTCAGCACGCTTTGCTGCTGTTTGCGCGACACCAGCGGGTTGATCGCCGCGTCACCGTTCATGCCCGCGCCGATCGGCATCGCCGAAACTGCAGCGGCGAGTGCTTCGACGAACTGATCGTGGATCGAGCGATGCACGTAGAAGCGCGACGCCGCGGCGCAGACCTGACCGTTGTTCAGCAGGCCGCCGAGGATCGCGCCCTGCACCGCTTTTTCGATGTCGGCATCGGCGAGCACGATCATCGGGTTCTTGCCGCCCAGCTCCAGCGAGAACCGCGTCATGTTTTCCATGCACGCCACGCCGACGCTTTTGCCCACCGCCGTGGAGCCGGTGAAGGACACCTTGCTCACCAGCGGGTGCGCCGTCAGCACGCCGCCCACCGAAGCACCGCCGCCGGTCACGACGTTGAACACGCCCGCCGGAATGCCCGCTTCCAGCGCCAGTTCAGCCAGGCGCATGGCGGTCAACGGGGTTTCCATCGCGGGTTTGATGATGACGGTGCAGCCGGTGGCCAGCGCCGGCATCAGCTTCCAGGCGGCGATCAGCAGCGGAAAATTCCACGGCACGATCCCGACAACGACACCGACTGGCTCGCGCTTGGTGAACGCGGTGAACTTCGCGCCCGGTGGCAGCGGGATCGACACGTCGAAGGTCTGCCCTTCGATCTTGGTCGCCCAACCGGACATGTAGCGCATGAACTCCACGGTGGCATTCAAGTCCAGCGCACGGGCCATGTTGATCGACTTGCCCTGGCTCAGGGTTTCCAGCTGCGCCAGTTCTTCGGCGTGCGCTTCAACCAGACGGGTGAAGTTCAGCAGGATGCGTTCGCGGTCCGCCGGGCGCAAACCCGACCAGACCCCGGACTTGAAAGCCTTATGGGACGACTGCACGGCTTGCTCGACCACTGCCAGCGGCGCGTCGAGGGTTTCGCACAGAGTTTGTCCGGTCGCCGGGTTGACCACGGCAATGGTCTGCCCCTCGGCGAACACCCATTCGCCGTCGATGAAGCAGCCATGGCGGCGGTCCAGAAATGCAGCAACCTGCGGCAGGATTTCAACGTTGCTCATAAATCACCTTTGGTTCAGACGCGTTGTTCAGCCGGAATACCGGTTGATTACTGTTGTTCTTTGAGGAAACACGCGACCGCCTGACGGTCGTCCGCCGAGGCCAGGCCCATGTAAGGCATGTAGGTCCCCGGCACGAAGGCCTGGGGCTGGGTGATGAGTTGCGCGATGGTCTCGGCCTGCCAGGTGATGTCCTTGGTGCGCATCGCCTGGGAATAGTTGAAGCCTTCCAGCGAGCCGGATTTGCGTCCGACCACACCCGCCAGGTTCGGTCCCATCATTCCCGTCGTGCCTTTAGTCACCGAGTGGCAGACCGCGCATTCATTGGCAAAGACCTGGGCGCCATGGCCCTGATCGGGCGCGCAGTCGGCGGCCAGCGCGGTGTGCGCCAGGGTGAGTGAGAGCAGACCGATGAGGGGCAAGCGCAGCGAGGTGACCATAGGGAAACGACCTTGAAAATCCGCGCTCGTCAGTTGAGCGCTAACACGGGAATGCCGACGCAGCGGAGCATCGGCAGGGTTGCGACGGATTGTCGACGGTCAGTGGCGCGTGGGTTTTGCCCTGCGTGCCAGTCGTATTGGCGAGGCTGCCAAACCGGGCTTTTTGGCAAGCACAGCCAACTCTTTGGCAACCACACAAAAGGCCGGGAAAGTTCCGCGCCTTAGTATCGAAAAAGACCGCAAACCTGCGATCAAGAACAAGAACGGATGCCACACCATGCTCAAGTCCCCCTTGCTTCGCCTCTCTACCCTCGCGCTGATGATCAGCGCTGGCCAGGCCAGCGCCTACGAACTCTATGCCGATGACGACAGTCACCTGAACGCCACGCTGGAAGCGGTATTCGGCATTTTCCACAGCCAGGAAAACTACGCGCTCTCGGGTCGTCTCAACGAAGGCTCCTCGTCGTGGCGCGAGGGCTACATCAAATATGGCCTGGCCTTCGACAAGGGCCTGGGCGGCGCGGGCACTGCGTATGGCGCAGCGAATCTGCTCAGCTCCGGCAGCTGGGGCGACGGCGATGCCGCGGGTTTCAGCGACGGTTCGGAGCGCACCACCAAATTCGAAGACGCCTACCTCGGCTGGCGTTCGAAAGATCTGTTTCCGGTGCTGGGGGCTGACGGTATCGACCTGTCCTTCGGCCGACAGAACATCGTGGTGGGCGACGGCTTCCTGATCGATGGCGACGCGCTGAACATGGGCAAGGGCCTGGCCGATGGCGAGTTCAACCGTGGCGGCGCCTACTGGCTGGCCGCGCGCAAGGCGTTCGACGAGACAGCCGTGTTGCGCATCGGTGGCAAGGAAGGCTGGCGTGGCGACCTGATGTGGTTGAAATCCGACAACCGTGCCCAGGCCAAGACCGAGATGTATGTCGGCACCCTGGAGCATGTGTCCGACGTCGGCACCGTTGGCTTGACCTACATCGACACCACCGATGTCGACGAGCAATACGCCTCGCCGATTCAAACCGAACGCGACGGCATGAAGACCTACAGCCTGCGCGCCACCGGTAACGCCGGGTTCAAGGACCTGTTCCTTTCCGGCGAATACGCCAAGCAGGACAAACCGCACACCTCGACCGAAGACGCCTGGTACCTGGAAGCCGGCTGGACCTTTTCCGACGTGGCCTGGGCACCGTATGTCAGTTACCGCTACAGCCGTTTCTCGGAAGGTTACGACACGCTGTTCTACGGTTTCAGCCGTGGCTTCGGCACCTGGTTCCAGGGTGAAGTGGCGGGCAACTACGCCGGCCCGTTCAACTCGAACGCACGCATCCAGCAAGTCAAGTTCACGGTCTCGCCGCTGGAGAACCTGACCGTCGGCGCGATGTACTTCAACTTCGACACCATCGACCGCAACCTGGGCAACGCCGATGGCCACGAGGCCGACCTCTACGCCGAATGGCACGTCAACGAGCACCTGAGCATCATGCCGTTGATCGGTCTGTTCCAGCCGGACAAGAGCGCCGATCAGGGCGGAACGCAGTTGGGCAACAACGACAAGAACCTCTACAGCCAGGTGATTTTCGCCACGACGTTCTAAGCCCCACGCGATCCCTGTAGGAGCGAGCTTGCTCGCGATGGACGTGAACGAAAACCCGGACTGCCTGAATCCTGCTGGTGTTCCGGCCGCCATCGCGAGCAAGCTCGCTCCTACAAGGGATCGGGTTCGCCTCCAGGAAAAAGGCTTTTCCAATGCACAGTAAATTCCTCACGATCCAGAGCAAGATCGCCCTGCTCGCAGGCCTCTGCCTGCTGTTGGTGGTGGGCTTGCTGATGGGGTTGTCGCTGTACCAGACCCATCAGAGCAGTCAGCAAGTGGCCCGGGCCAGCAGCGACATGCTGGCCAACGCCGCTCGTGAACACATGCAGGCGCTGGGCAAAGTGCAAGCGATGCAGGTGCAACGCACCTTTATGCAGACGCACGAATATGGCCAGGGGCTGGCGCGCTACCTGCTCTACCTCAGGCAGCTTCAACAACAGGGCCATCTGACCCGTCCGCAACTGCGCCAGGAGCTGAGCACCCAGCTGCAACAGGCCCTGATCGACAAGCCCGACCTGCTCGGGCTTTATGTCATTTTCGAACCCGATGCCCTCGATGGCGCCGACTCGGCTTTCGTCGATCAGGCCGCCATGGGCAGTAACGAAACCGGGCGATTTTCCTTGTATTGGGTGCAAAGCAAGCCCGGCGAACTGCAAGCGGTGATCGGCGACGAAGCGCTGCTCGCCAACACCTCGCCCGGTCCCAGCGGCGCACCGTACAACGCCTTCTATACCTGCGCCAGGGACACCCGTCAGGCCTGCGTGCTGGAGCCGTATTTCGATGAGGCCTCGGGCAGCCGCAAACTGGTGACCAGCGTCGCGTTTCCGCTGATGGACAACGGCAAAGTCATTGCCGTGGTCGGCCTCGACATCAACCTTGCCGCCCTGCAGCAAAACAGTGCAGCCAGCGCGCGTGAACTGTTCGATGGCAACGGCCAGATCAGCATCGTCAGCCCGCGCGGGGTGATTTCCGCCGACAGCCAGGACATCAGTCGCCTCGGTCAACCGCTGGATAACCCCGCCGTCATGGACTCGCTGCGCCAGGGCCAGCCGAAGGTGTTCGTCGACCTTCAGCAAATCAAGGTCCTCGAACCGCTGGCACCTATCACCGGTTCCGCGCCGTGGGGTGTGCTGGTGGGCGTACCGCAGGACGTGCTGCTCGCGCCGGTCACCACCCTGCAACAGCAACTCGACGCCCAGGGCGTGCAAAGCACCGCGCTGGAATTGTTCTTGGGCGGCGGCTCGGCCCTGCTGGGACTGGCGCTGATCTGGTACGCGGCGTATCGCATCACCCGGCCGCTGCAATTGCTGACGCGGGTCATGGAAGACATCTCCCTCGGCGAAGGCGATCTGACCCGTCGCCTGGCCGTGCAATCAAGGGATGAAATCGGTCAACTGGCCACGGCGTTCAACCGCTTTGTCGAGCGCATTCATCACTCGATCCGTGAAGTGTCTTCGGCGGCGCTGGGGGTCAATGAAGGAGCCAAGCGCGTGCTGCTGGCGTCGAATTCGTCGCTGAGCAATTTCGACGAACAATCGACCCGCACCAATAGCGTTGCCGCGGCGATCAACGAACTCGGGGCCGCCGCCCAGGAAATCGCCAGTAATGCCTCCGATGCGTCACAGCAAGCCTCCGCCGCGCGGCAACAGGCCGAAGATGGGCGGCAGGTGGTGGAGCGGACGATTCAGGTGATGAACGAGCTGTCCGGCAAGATCAGTGCATCGTGCGTCAACATCGAGGTGCTGAACACCAAGACCGTGAACATCGGGCAGATCCTCGAAGTGATCAAGGGCATCTCCCAGCAGACCAACCTGCTGGCGCTCAACGCCGCGATTGAAGCCGCCCGGGCCGGTGAAGCGGGCCGTGGCTTTGCGGTGGTCGCCGATGAAGTGCGCAGCCTGGCCGGGCGCACCCAGACCTCGGCGGCGGAGATTCAGCAGATGATTGAAGAGCTGCAGGTCGGCGCGCGTGAATCGGTGACCACCATGACCGAGAGCCAGCAACACAGCGAGGAAAGCGTCAACATCGCCAACCTCGCCGGCAAGCGCCTGGGCAGCGTGACCCTGCGCATCGGCGAGATCGACAACGTCAACCAGTCGGTCGCTGCCGCGACTGAGGAGCAGACATCGGTGGTCGAGGCGTTGAACGTCGACATCACCGAGATCAACACGCTGAACCAGCAAGGAGTGGAAAACCTGCAATCGACCTTGCGCGCGTGCACCGAGCTGGAGCGCGAGGCTGCGCGGCTTAATCAGTTGGTGGGTAGCTTTCGCATCTGAGAGGGGTGGTGCCTGACCGATCGCTTTCGCGGGCAAGCCCGCTCCCACAGGGGCATGCGTTTTCAACTGTGGGAGCGGGCTTGCCCGCGAAGAACGATTGCGCGGTAGTTCTGCCCACCTCTCCCTACCAAATCTGGCACCCACAACCAACCGGATGGCACACGCGCGAACAAGCCCCTCCACCCACCGCGCGTAGTATCAAAACCGATCCCTTCTAACCCCAAAAACAACAAATCGGCCTTCGGGTCGCGGGAGACTTCTGTGCTTAAGAAAAGTGCGTTGGGCTGGCCAAAGATTGCCGGCCTCGGTATTGCGTTGGTGGTGGCCGGGCAGTTCTCCGGCTGGAATTTCGGGCTGATGGCCGGCGGCTGGTTGAACATGCTGATCGCCACGCTGTTGATGGCGCTGCTGTGCGGTGGCCTGGCGTTGTGCGTGGCCGAGCTGTCCACGGCGCTGCCGAGTGCCGGCGGTGTGTTCGTGTATGCGCAAAGCGCATTCGGGCCGTTCGTGGGTTACCTGGTGGGCGTCGCCTGTGCCCTGGCGCTGACCGTCGGCACCGGTGCAGCGGCGACGTTCATATGTGCCTACACCGAATCGATTTTCGGCTTCGGCGGCTGGCCGGTGAAGATCGCGCTGTTTGCAGTGATCATTGGCATTCACCTGCGCGGTGTCGGTGAGGCCATGGGCCTGACGTTCATTGCCGGAGTGATCGCGGTCGTTGCCCTGCTCACCTTCGGCGTGGCCATGGCGCCCCATGTCGAACTGGCCAACTTGCTGAGATTGCCGGCCAATGTCACCAGCCCCGTCAGCCTCGCCGGGATTTTCGCCTGCGTACCCTTCGCGATCTGGCTGTTCATCACCGTGGAGCAAACCGGCTCGGCGGCGGAGGAAGCCGAAAACCCCGGTCGCACCATGCCCCGCGGCATTCTTGCGGCCATCGGCACCCTGCTGGTTACCGCGTTGGTGGTGCTGGTCTGCGCACCGGGTGCTGGCGGTGTAGAACTGGTGGGGTCGGCGGGCGATCCGCTTTACGCGGCGATGTCCGGCAACAGCGCCTTCGGCGACGGTTCGTGGCTGGCCAAGGTGATTGGTTGCGGTGGTGTGTTCGGCCTGATCGCTACCTTCTTCTCGCTGGTGTACGCCGCGTCGCGACAGCTGTTCGCCATGGCTCGCGACGGTTTGTTCCCGCAGTGGCTGGGCAAGACCGGAAAACGCGGCACGCCGTTCCCGGCCTTGTTGCTGATCGGCGCTATCGGCCTGCCGCTGTCCGCCGTCGACCCGGCCACCGTGATGCTCGCGGTCGTGCTGCTGCTCAACGTCTGCTACCTGTTCATTTTCGGCGCCTACCTGCGGATCAAAAGCAGCCAGCCGGACCTGCCGCGCCCATTCCGTCTCGCCGGCGGCAGCGTGATTGCCTGGCTGGGCCTGGCCCTGACGTTGGTGGTGATCGCCGCCTGTTTCCAACTCGACCTGATGATGCTGATCGCCCTCGCGGTGACCTTCGTCCTGTGCATTTTCAACTTCCTGCTGCGCGCCCGTCTGCAAGGCCGCAGCGACGACACCGAGGTTCCAGACCATGCCTGAAGACACTTTGTTGCAACGCCGCCATCGCGTGCTCGGCAGCGCTTCGCCGCTGTTCTACGACAAACCGCTGCACCTGGTTCGCGGTGAAGGCGTCTGGTTGTACGACGTCGACGGCCGCCGCTACCTCGACGTCTACAACAACGTGCCCTGCGTCGGCCACTGCAATGCGCACGTTGTCGACGCCATGCACCGCCAGGCGCTGACGCTGAACATCCACACGCGCTACCTCGATGAGCACGTGGTGCGTTACGCCGAGCGCCTGACCGCTACCTTCGCCGAACCGCTGGACACGGTGATGTTCACCTGCACCGGCAGCGAAGCCAACGAACTTGCCCTGCGCCTGGCGCGCTTCGCCAGTGGCGGCACCGGCATCATCGTCAGTGACTACAACTACCACGGCAACTCAGCGTCCCTGGCCGAAGTCACCACCGCACTGCCGTCGCCGGAGCCGTTTGCCGCCCATGCCCGGGCAGTGCCAATCCCGTGCCTGTACCGGGCGCCGGCCGGCACCAGCGAGGCGCAACTGCTGGAGGAGTATGTCGCCAACATCAAGGCCGCCATCGCCTCAATGCAAGCCCAGGGCATTCGTCCAGCCGCGCTGCTGATCGACACGCTGTTTGCCAACGAAGGGTTGCCACGGGTGCCCGCCGGTTTCGTCAACCAGGCAGCCGGGCTGATTCGCGCAGCGGGTGGGTTGTTCATTGCCGATGAAGTGCAATCCGGATTCGGTCGCACCGGCGAGCACCTGTGGGGGCATCAGGCCCACGGCGTGGTGCCGGACATCGTCACCCTCGGCAAACCCATGGGCAACGGCTATCCCCTCGCCGGCCTGGTCACCCGCAAAGCGCTGGTCGAATCATTCGGACGCAGCGCGATGTACTTCAACACGTTCGGCGGCTCGCCGGTGGCGGCGGCCGTCGGCATGGCGGTCCTCGATGTGATTGAAGAGCAGCAGTTGTTGCGCAACGCACTGACGGTTGGCGGCTATGTGCAACAGCGGCTGCAAGCGCTGGCGAGCAAGCATTCGATCATCGGTGATGTGCGCGGCAAGGGTTTGTTCTTCGCCATGGAGCTGGTACGCGACCACGCCAGCAAGGAGCCCGCCGGGACGGAAGCGCGGCGGGTGGTGAACGACATGCGCGAACGCGGCGTGCTGATCAGCAAGATCGGCGCCGGCGACAACATTCTCAAACTGCGGCCGCCGCTGGTGTTCAGCCGCGAACACGCCGACCTCTTCGTTGACACACTGGACAGCGCCCTGAGCGCCCTCTGAGGCCATGCCATGACTGATTTCCACACCCTGAGCCACGACCAGCAAGTCGCCAAACTGCACGACCTCGCCCGTCATGCCCTGCAGCACTGGGACGGCACATTTGGCGAAATTGAACTGGTGAAATTCCGCGAGAACGCGGTGTTCTCCGCACGCCGCGAAGACGGCCAGCGTGTCGCCCTGCGCATCCATCGCAATGGCTATCACTGCGAGGCAGCGTTGCGTTCCGAACTGCAATGGATGGAGGCGCTGGCCAGCGCCGGCATCACCGTGCCGCAGATTATCCGGGCGCGAGACGAGCGCCACCTGATCGAGGTGATCCACGCTGACATCGGTGAAGCGCGGCATGTCGACATGCTCGCCTGGCTGCCTGGGGCGACGGCGGGCACTTCGGAAGCCGGCGTACAGGCGGACACGGAAATTGATTTTCTGTTTGCCGAAGCGGGGGCGATCGCGGCGCGGATTCACTTGCATGCGGCAGACTGGCAGCAGCCGGATGAGTTCGTCCGGCACGCCTGGGACGAGGACGGTTTGATCGGCGCCAATCCGTTCTGGGGACGGTTCTGGGAGCTTGAGCAACTGAGTGGCGAGCAGCGGTCAGTGTTGCAGGAGGCCCGACGCGTGGCGCGTCGCGACCTGCGTCAGTATGGTCGTCACTTGAGTAACTTCGGCATGATCCACGCCGATCTCGTGCCAGAGAACCTGCTGATCGAGGGTCCGCAGTTGCGGTTGATCGACTTCGACGATGCAGGGTTCGGCTGGCACATGTTCGAACTGGCAACTGCGTTGTATTTCTGCCTGGACGATCCGCGTTATGCGCAGATCGAGGCGGCGCTGCTGCATGGTTACGACGCGGTCAAGCCGTTGACCGCGGCGGATCGCAACACGTTGGCGCTGTTTCTGATGCTACGCGGCACCACGTACCTGGGCTGGATTCATACCCGCCAGGGCACGCCGACCGCCATCGAAATGGCGCCGATGCTGGTTGAGCGGGCATGCCGGTTGGCGCGGGATTACCTTCAACAATAGCGCTGCCTGGCAGGCCGCCTTCGCGGGCAAGCCCGCTCCCACAGTGTTTGTGGCGTTCACGGCATCCGAGAACGACGCAGCGCCTGTGGGAGCGGGCTTGCTCGCGAGATCCTTAACGCGGCATTTCAGCAAGCCGCCGCCGCATGCTCCAAACGATGAAACAACCGGTTGAAATACACCAGGCTGTCCCCTTCCCCACGCACGCCGACCTTCGACAACTCAACAAACATCACCGAGTGCGACCCCACTTCCTTGCACTCGCTGATCCGTCCTTCCAGCTGAACGAGCGCGTTACGCAGCACCGGCACGCCGGTGTCGCCACCGTCCCACAGGTCCCAGGCGAACCGTTCTTCCATCGACACTTTCGTCATGCCGGCGAAGTGTCGGGCCAGCTCTTCCTGCTCGCCGCACAGCACGTTGACGCACAGTCGGCCGTTGGTGCGGAACACGTCGTGGGTGGCGCTGTTGCGGTTGACGCAGACCAGCACGGTGGGCGGCGAGTCCGTCACCGAACACACCGCGCTGGCGGTGATCCCGCAGCGTCCGCCAGGGCCGTTGGTGGTGATGATGTTCACCGCCGCCGGCAGCTGCGCCATGGCGTTGCGAAAGTCGATTTGCTGCTGGCTCAGGTCGGCCATGTCGGTGCCCCTTCCTTCTGGAGGACCGTCGTTGCGCGGCCCTGTGATGGAACAAGACTAAGGCCCGGCATGGCGCGCAACCATTCTGACGATCCCCATGGCGAGGTGGGCTTTCCGCTAGTCGACTAGGTGGTTTCTTTATCGTCAGGGCTGGCTGCAGTGGGTATCCTGCTCATTGGCGCTCACCTGGGCGCCGATGTCCGCCGCAGCGTGCACGCGTGCGAAAACAATAAATAGAAATTCTCGTGGCAGTCCCTGATGGAAACCCGCAAACCGATTGTTTATATCGTTGATGACGACAAAGACTTGCGCACCTCGCTGGCCTGGTTGCTGGAGTCGGTCAGTGTGCAGGCGCAGTGTTTTGCCGGCGCCGAAGAGTTCCTGAGCCAATACGACCCCAGGCAGCCGGCGTGCCTGGTGCTGGACGTGCGCATGCCGGAGACCAGCGGCTTTCAGCTGCAGGAAATCCTCAACCAGCGCGGCAGCACCCTGCCGACGATCTTCGTGTCGGCGCATGGCGACATTCCGATGTCGGTGACGGCGATGAAGAACGGCGCGCTGGATTTCGTCGAAAAGCCGTACAACCCGCAGCAGATGATCGACCGTATCCAGGCCGCACTGAAAACCGCCGTGCATGCCCAGGCCGATCAGGAACAGCGCCAGCAGTTGCAGGGCAAACTGGCCCTGCTCACCAGCCGCGAGCGGGAAGTGTTGATGCTGGTGATCGATGGCAAAGCGAGCAAAGTCATCGCGCGGGAGCTGAACATCAGCGTGAAAACCGTCGATGTGCACCGGACCAAGATCAAGGAAAAGATGGGCGTGACGAGCATCGCGATGCTGGTGAGAGAGGTGCTGCATTTGCCGATGGAAGAGCCGGCGCGGCATTGAGGTGGTTGTGGCCTGGAAGAGTCATTCGGTGAGCCCGAGGCCGCCATCGCCAGCATGCTGGCTCCTGCAGGGCTGGCGGCGTGGCTGACACGCGGTATCAGATCTGGCTATAGCGCTTGCGGTAGGCGCCCGGGGAAACGCCGAAGCGCGATTTGAATGCCGACGAGAAGTAGCTGGAATCCGAGAACCCCCAGGCGTAACACAGCGCCGACAGTTTCTGTTCCACGTGCGAGCGCCGCAGGTTTTCCGCGCAGAAGTCCAGACGCCGGTGCTTGATGTATTGCGCCACGACCAAGCCCCGCTTGGAGAACATCCGGTACAAGCCGCGCACTGAAATCCCCACTTCCCGGGCAATCAGCTCGGGGCACAGTTCTTCGGCGCTGATGTGGTCGTCGATGTAGGCGATGATCTTGCGAAACTGCCGCTCGTGGGCATCGCCCCCATTGTCGCGAGCACTGATCCCCGGCAACAGCAGGCTGACCAGCGCATCGAGCACCGCCTCGCTTTCCTGCATGTCCAGGCCTTCCTGCTGCCGGGTGTCCAGCACCAGTTTGTTGGCCATCGCCGCCAGCGGCGAGTTCGCGCCGATCCGCGTGGCGCAGTTGACCGCGTTGAAGTGCGAGCCACGCTCCACCACCTGGCGAGGCAAAATCAGCGACAACTGCCGGGAATCGTCGTTGTAGGTCATGTCACTAGGACGACAGGCGTCGATCAAGGCGATGTCACCGGCGCCGAGTTGCGCGCGATTGTCGCCCTGCTCCAGCTGCGAACTGCCGCGCATCTGGAACACCGCGTAGTAATGGCCGTCGCTGCTGACGCTGACGTCTTTGCTGGTGCGGTAAAGGTGCACGTGCGCCATGTCGACGACACTGAGGTTGATCGCGCCGCTGCGGTATTCCGCGAGCTCCCCGTAGAAATCCGTATCCAGGGCCCGGGCATCGAAACGCCCACAGGCCTGGTTGACCTGGCTCAGCCAGCTTTCGAACGCCTCGTTGCGAACCGCCGAAGAAGTCATCATCACTGCAAAGCCTCACGCATGTTTTATTGTTATTTTTCGACCGCTTCGTCGAGCGGTTCGGCAAATAAGACATCCCTGGCTGTCTCCTCCCTTGACGGCCGCCGGAGCGCTATTCAACAGGCTCCGGCGCTGGCTGGCCAGCCTTCCTTTGCGTTAGATGTCCAATACCAGACGAGCGGAAACCGCACGGGAGACGCAGGCGCAAATCTGTTTGTTGGACGCCTTCTCCTTGTTCGACAGGCAGTTGTCGCGGTGCTCCGGCACGCCGTCCAGCACGTCGACGATGCAGGTACCACAGATGCCTTCGCGGCATTCGGTGTCGATGTCACAACCGTGGGCCTGCAAGACGTCGACCAGACGGGTGTCGGCCGGCACCTGGAGCACCACGCCGGAGCTGGCCAGCTCCACTTCGAAACTGCCGCTCGGGCCGGCATTCGCTGCCGGATCCGCCTGGAAGTGTTCGAGGTGGATGGCCTCGTCGGAACGACTGCGCGCCGCCACTTCCACCACTTTGTTCATGAACGGCGCCGGGCCGCAGGTGTACACGTGGGCGGCACTGCTTGCCTGGCCGAGGCAGTCACTCAACGCGGCGTCCATGTCACCCGGCTCGACACCGTAGTGAAACTGCACGTGCCCGGCGAAGGTGCTCGCCAGCAACTCGGCAAACGCGGCGTATTGCGGCGAACGGGCGAAATAATGCAAGCGCCACGGCTGGCCGGTTTCCGTCAGCCGATAGGCCATGCTCAGCAGCGGCGTAACGCCGATCCCCGCGGCGCACAGCACGTGCTCGGAGGCCGCCGGGTCGAGGCGGAACAGGTTGCGCGGTGCACCCATTTCCAACTCCATGCCCTCTTCCACCTCATGCAGCGCCGCCGAACCACCACGGGACTGCGCTTCTTTCTTCACCGCCACCAGGTACGCGCGACGGTCCTGCGGCGGACTGCACAGCGAATACTGGCGAGTCACTCCGGTCGGCCCGGTCAGGTCGACGTGGGCACCGGGCTCATAGGTGTCGAGCGGCTGGCCGTCACTGCGCACGAGGCGAAAGGAACGGATATCCAGCGCTTCGTCGACGATCCTTTCGATCTTCACCTTCATCATTGCATCACCCGAAATACGGTTGTTTTTGTTGTCACGACACCCGTGGGTGCCCTGTGTTTATGCGACAGATCTCTGTAGGAGCCAGCTTGCTGGCGATAGCGGCCTTGAGCCTTGCATCGCCGATGAGCGTGACATCGCCAGCAAGCCCGCTCCTACAGGGGTTGTTCGGCATTTAGCGCATGAACAGGCCGCCGTTGATGTCCAGGCACGCGCCGGTGACCGACGTGGCGTTATCGGCGATCAACAGCAAGACGCTGTCAGCGATGAACGCGGGATCACCCAGCGTGCCCGCCGGGATCATCTGCAGAATCTGCTCCAGACGCTCCGGCGCCACGCTCTCGCGCACCACCGGCAAATCCAGCGGCCCCGGCGAGACGCTATTGACCGTCACGCCCTTCGGCGTCAGTTCACGGGCGAAGACCTTGGTCAGCGTCGCCACACCGCCCTTGGCTGCCGCGTAATGCGCCCCCGTGGCCGTACCGCCGTTCTGCCCGGCCAGCGAAGCGATGTTGACGATGCGACCAAACCCGCGCTCGGCAAAGTGCGCGCCGAACACCTGGCACGCGACAAATGTGCCACGCAGGTTGATCGCCATCGATTCGTCGAACTCCTCCGGGGTGATGTCCATCAGCGCCGCGACTTTCGACACGCCGGCGTTGTTCACCAGAATGTCAGTCCCGCCCCAACGCTCGGCGAGCAGATCACGGGCGCGGACAAAGTCGGTTTTGTTGCGCACATCCAGTTCGATGGCGACGGCACTCACGCCGCTGCCATCCAGTTCTTGCGCCAGACGCTGCACGCCATCGAGGTGCACATCCGCCAGCGCCACGCGATACCCCGCCGCATGCAAGCGACGGGCGATGCATTCGCCAAGACCGCGCGAAGCGCCGGTCACCAAGGCTACTCGGTTCATGGTCAAGGCCCTCACAGCAGGAAGCCGAGCGCGCTCAGGCTGTCGGTAGAGTTGATCAGGCGCACGACCTTGCGCTCCAGCGTCGGCACGCCGTCGGTGAAGCGAATGCGGTGGTTCAAGTCGGCCACGAATGGCGTGTGCACGCCGCGCTTATAGGCGTACAGCAACTGCGCGGAATTGACTTCGACGATGTCGCCGGCCGCTTCCACCAAACGGAACCGCGAGACGGTGCGGATGGTTTTCGCCGCGTCCACTGCCGACGGCGAGTAGCCGGCGGTCAGGCGTTCGATGCGCAAGTCACGCATGCGTGCATCGTCGTAGGCGTAGTTGAGCGTGGCTTCGAAGTCTTCGGTGTCCGGGTCGATCGGCACGATGTACTTGCCGTTGTCGCTCCACAACGTCGCCCATTCCGCGTATTGCTTGTGATCGAGCAGTTCGGCTTCGCGCCAGATGAATTCGATGGCCTGGGCCAGCGGACCGGAAAAACCGTTCAGGGAGTCGTGATTGCTCATTGGCTCATCATCCTTTTCCACATGTCATAGGCACCGCGCATGCCGCCTTCGTCGGTGGCGTGGGACACCTTGTCGCCGTTTTCGGCAATGATTTCGCGATTGAGGCCGCGGTTGACCAGGATCGGCGCATCGACGCCGGCGTAGGAGCCGCGCTGCACACGGTCCCAGGCCTCGGCATCGTCCGGGCTGCCGAAACCGAATGGCCCCTGGAAGTGCTCGTGAATGCGCATCCGCTCGCGGTTGGCGATTTCCGGGCCGCCGTCCATGCCGAGGGCGACATGGCGGATCTCGGTTTCCGTCACCGAGACTGGCCGCAGCACGCGGAAAAACGACATCGACATTGCGACGTTGGGGAACAGGTTCAGGTTGAAACCGGCGCCGTGCAGCGAACGCACGATGCGGCGAACCTGTTCCGGCGGCATGGTTTTCGACAGCTCTTGCGTCACGTGAGCGAAGCGCTCCTGCAACTGTTCGGTGCCGTCGTCGTGATCCAGATCGACGTGTTCCGGCACCATCACCATCACGCTGTGGCCGTTGCCCAATGAATGGGTGACCGCTTGTTCGTCGGTCATGAACGAAAGCATTTCCGAGGTTTCTTCATCCACCGACGACATGAACGACTTGTGCACGATCGGAAAGTGATAACCGTCGGTGGTGTTTTCCAGCTGGATCTTCCAGTTGCCCTTGAAGCTGAACTTGTGTTCGCCCTGGGTCTTGATCGGGTAACCGGCGCCCTGCTTCATGAACAGGTCCATCCAGTGTTTCGCACCGCCGAGGAAGTCCTCCAACGGCTCGATCTCGTCGTTGTAGCTGGCGAACACCATGCCGGCGTAGCTTTCGACGCGCAGGCTGGTGAGCGGCAGTTCGGACTTTTCGAGAATGCCTTCGTAGCCATCCGGGTACGGCAGCGCACGCAGTTTGCCGTCCAGGCCATACGACCAGCTGTGGTACGGGCAGGTGAAACCGGTGGCGTTGCCCTTGTGCTTCTCGCACACGGTGGCGCCACGGTGGCGGCAGCGGTTTTCCAGGACGTTGATGGTGTTCTTCTTGTCGCGCACCACAATCACCGGACGACGGCCGATGGTCGCGGTCTTGAAGTCGCCGCTGTTGCGCACTTCGCTTTCGTGCGCAACCCAGACCCAGGTGCGGTAGAAAATCTTTTCCAGCTCGGCTTCGAACAGCGCCGGATCGTTGTACAGCGACACGTCGACGCGGTCGTGACTGACCAGTTCTTCCGGGCTTTTCGACGATGCGATCAGCCGGTATTCATGAGTGCTCATGCGGTTCTCCTCATGGCTTCTTTTTATGATTTCTTTTTAGAGCCGGACGGTTCACCGGCCATGCTCTGTTGCAGTTGTGCACCGAAAGCGCAGACCTGTTCGTCCTGACCTTTGCGGCCGACAATCTGCAGGCCGACTTTCAGCCCGCCGCAATCCAGTTCCACCGGCACCGTCAGCGCCGGATGGCCGCTGAGGTTGAACGGCCGCACCAGCGGGGTCATGCCGGCCACGGCTTTGCTCGCGCTGCGGGCCTCGATCAGTGTCGGTGGCAGGCTGGGCATCGTCGGCAACAGCAGCACCGCGAAGTCTTCCAGCGCGGCATCCACCTGTTGGCTGAAGCGCGTGCGAATTTTCTCGGCTTGCGCCAGGTCAGCGGCGCTGGTGCGGCTGGCGGCCAGCAGGCGTTGCTCGACATCCGCGCCGATCAGGCCTTTGCCGGTGAGGTGGCCGAAGGCGGCCCAGTTTTCAAAGTTGATCACGGTCAGGCCGGCGGCGAATGCAGCTTCGAATTCGCTCAGGCGCAGGTTGCTGCGACGCCAGCCTGCGCGGTCGGCAGCGGCGCCGAGGCTGGCGTGCAAATGCGCGTCGCAATCGACGTCAAGGAAGCCCACCAATGCGTTGCTCGACGGCAAACCTTGCGCTTGAAAGCCGGGGCAGATCACCTGCATCGCGGCGATCAGGTCGGCCATGTCGGCGGCAAACGGGCCGACGCAATCGAGACTGGATTCGGCCGGATGCGCGCCGACCCGGCTGACTCGCCCGTACGTCGGTTTCAGCCCGGCGATCCCGCAGCACGCCGCCGGTACGCGAACCGAACCGCCGGTGTCAGTGCCGATGGCGATGTCGGCCAGACCGGCAGCGACCGCCGCGGCCGAACCGCTGGAAGAGCCGCCCGGAACCCGGTTAGGCGCCTGCGGGTTGATCGGCGTGCCGGTCCAGTCGTTGATCCCGGTGACGCCGAAGGCCAGCTCGTGCATGTTGGTCTTGCCGACGATTTGCCAGCCGGCCTTGAGGATGGCATCCACTACGTCGGCATTGCGCGCCGCTGGCTCGGCTTCGGCAAAAGCGCGGCTGCCCGAGCGTGTCGGGTGCCCGGCGATGTCGATCGAATCCTTGATCGCCACGCGCTTGCCGCTGCCACCGAGCAAAAATTCGCTGATAAACGTACTCATGCGACCAGCTCCGTATTGAACAAGCGTTGCGTACGGAAATGCGCGATCAGCCAGGCACCGTCGACACAGCGAAAATCGATGTTCAGGCGCGTGCCGAACAACTCGCTGCGCCCATCGGCGTAGGTGGAGATCTGCTGCATGATCCATTGGCCCCGGGCCGTGCTGCCGTCGACCACGATCGACTCGCTGGTGAGGTAATGCAGGTTCAGGCGAAAGTGTTCCGACGGCGGCAAGTAGCTGCCGACGAACGCCGCCACCGCGTCACGTCCGCGGTGCTGGCCGAAGGTCTGCGCGGTCTGGCTGCCGATGCCTTCCCAGATCGCATCGCTGCAGAACAATTCGGCCAGTTCGCTGACGTGGGTGACTGCCCGCGGTACGTCGCACAGGTCCATGTAGCGCGCCATCAGGCGGCGCACCTGGCTCTCCCCTTCGAGCGTCGCAAGACGCTGCAACAAGGCCTCGTTCATGGTTTACACCTTGGCCGCATCGGGGATGGTCAGCGGGCGACCGATGCGCGCTTCGACCTTGGCGTAGCGCCACAGGCTGTATTCGTTCACCGGCGTGGTACGGAACAGGTTGCAGGCGTCGATCACCGACTGGTGGCAATCGACGTCGGCCATGATGTAGACGGTCCACGGCGAGGTGGTCGAGGGGCCGACCATCAGCCGGTCATCGTCCATCGCGCCGAGCACGGTGATGCCGGGCATGGCGCCGAGCGAGCCCATCATCTGGCTGAAGCCCTTCCACACGCTCAGGCCTTCGCCGGTCGGCAGGTCGAAAAAATTCTGGGTGATGCCGATGCAGAAGACGACGCGCAACGGTTCTTGAGTGGTTTGGGACATGGGTGTCGATCCTTGAAGAGAGGGTTCAGATGTAGCCAGGGAATGGCGGCACGCCGAGGAACACCGAGCCGGCGCCGTCGTACAGGCCTTCGCTGAGGAAGGCGTGTTGGGTCACCACCATCGAGTCGCGCAGGTAACGCTGCAACGGATGGCGCAGATAGATCGCGGTGGTTCCGGCGAGGCTGTAGGCGCTCTGCACCACGGCTGCGCCGGCCTGGGACACATGGATCGCGGACAGGCGCAACAGGCTGGTCTGTTCGGCCGTGACCGGGTTGCCGGCCAGAATCGAATGCCACACCTGTTCGGTCGAGCCGTAGAAAAAGCTACGGGCGGCGGCGAGTCGGGCTTCGGCCTTGGCGATCTCGATGCGCACATAAGCGCGGTCGGCCATTTTCGGCGCGCCGGTGATGCCGCTGCCCGCGGCCATGCGGCTGACTTCATCGAGCGCCGCGCGGGCCAGGCCGAGGTTGACCACGGCCAGCACCTGCGCGGCGTAAGCGATCGACGGGTAGCGGAACAGCGGTTCGTCGATGGTCGAAGCGCCGCCACGGATGAAGGTCCAGCGCTCGTCGACTTTTTTATCGGTCACACGCAGGTCGTGGCTGCCGGTGCCTTTGAGGCCGACCACGTCCCAGTTTTCCACGATGTCGACCTGATCGGCCCGGAACACCGCGGTGCGCGGCTTGCCGCCGGCAGCGCCGATGCCAACGCCGAGCAGGTCGGCGCCTTTGCAGCCACTGGCGAATTTCCAGGTGCCGTTGACCTGCCAGCCACCCTCGACGGCTTCGGCGGGTTGCAACGGAAACAGGCCGCCGGCGAACACGAGATCGGGACTTTTGGCGTAGATTTCGGCGAGGGTTTCCGGTGGCAATGCGGCGAGGTAGACGCCAGCGCTGCCGAAGCTGGCGACCCAGCCTGCGGAGCCGTCGGCCTCGGAGATGCGTTCGATCATGTGCAGAAACAGCGCCGGTGCCAGGGCGTCTCCACCGAAGCGTTTCGGCGTGGCGGCGCGGTAGATGCCCACCTGTTTGAAGCGCTCGATCATGTCCCGTGGCACATGGGAGCCGGCGTCGAATTCATCGCGACGTGCGCGCACTTCATCCAGCACCTGCTGAAATAGCGGGCTGTCGACAACCTTCTCGTCGACGCCTGGCAGAGGGTCTTTCTCCGCGACAGCTGAGCGCAGCATGGGCTTTCTCCGTTTTGCTTATTGTTAGTGGGCTGCACCATGACCTGTAGGAGCGAGCATGCTCGCGATGGTCGTCAACGATGACGCGGGGAACCTGGCACCCCGTAACGCTCTCGGGTTCATCGCGAGCAGGCTCGCTCCTACAGGGGAGATGCGTGCCCCTTGCATTGGAGGCCAGTGTAGAAACGGCAATCAGCGGCAACTATTGGTGCGTGCCGCCCCCCGGCTAAAGAAAACCCCTAGTACCCCACCGGTTACCTCTGAGCGCATCCACCTGTGCGAGCAGGTATAAAGCGCCATACTGCAACCCTCTGCCGCCAAGGGCCGTGCGATGTACTTGCCAAAACCGAACGACTTTTTTGCACTGATCGAAGCCATGCCGCTGTGCATCATTCTTCACGATGCCCACAGCAAGGAAATTCTCTGGGCCAACACCGCCGCTCTGAACGCGCTCGGTTTTACTCTGGAGGAACTGACGCCGCTGAAGGCTACGGACATGACCCGTGACGCGCCGAAGTACCGCCGTTCGGTTGGCCTGCGCTGGCTGGAAGGCGCGGCGCGCACGGGCCAGCGCGCCATCGAATGGTGCTATCGCTCCAAGCAGGGGGTGGAAATTCTCTCCGAGGCGGTCGCTACCCTGGTGCACCTGGAGGGCCGCGATGTGCTGATGGTGCAGTTCCGCGACATCTCCCGGGAGGACAAGGTCAAGCGCGACCTCAAGCGCTTCGAAAGTCGGCTCAAGGCGTTCATGCAGGATTTGGCCGAGGGTGTGGCGGTGCTGGGTCCCGACGGTGACATCCGCTTTATCAGCGACTCTGGCGCGCACCTGCTTCACAGCGAAGAGCACGTGCTGATCGGCAAAAACTTCCTGGCCTGGTGCGACGACGATTCGCGTCAGCGTCTGCTGCAACAGCTGGCCCGCGAGACGCCGGAACATGCACCGTTCAGCGTGCACTACCACGTGCAACGTCGCGATGGGGAGTGGCGCTGGCATGAGGCGACGTGTCGCTTCATTGAAATCGAGGACGATCTGGTCGGCCATCTGCTGCTGTTCCGCGACGTCACCGAACAGGTGCGCGCCGAAGAAGCCCGGCGGGTCAGCGAGCAGAAACTCGAATACCTGGCCCGCTACAACGCCATGGGCGAAATGGCCGTGGCGATTGCCCATGAACTGAGTCAACCGCTGGCGGCCACGCGCAATTTCATCGAAGGCGCGGTGATTCGCCTGGGCAAGGAGCCCACCGCCGATCAGGGCGTTGCCTGGGGTTTGCAAAACGCCGTGCGGCAGATCGAGCACGCATCACTGATCATCAAGAGTGTGCGCGATTACGTGGTCAAGCTGGAGCAGAGCGAAGAGCGGATCGACCTCAATGAATTGCTGCGCGAAACCCGCTATTTCATCAGCCTGCGCGCCGACCCGAGTGTGGTCCGCGTCGAGATCGTCACCCTGCCCGCGCCGTTGTGGGTGAGTTGCGAGAAGGTGCTGATCGGCCAGGTCATCCTTAATCTGGCGTTCAACGCGATTGAAGAGATGAGTGATTTGCCGTTCGAACGGCGCGTGTTGCGCATTCAGGCCAGCACCGACGGCGACGAGGCACTGGTGCGCATTGAAGACCGGGGTCGCGGCATTCAGGCCGAAGCGCAGGAGAAGCTGTTCGACGGCTTCTTCTCCTCCAAGGTCAGCGGCAACGGAATCGGCCTGGCGCTGTGCAAAAACATCATCGGCCGCCATCGCGGCGACATCTGGGCGCAAAACCTGGAGCCCTGCGGCGCCGTCTTCACCTTTTCCCTTCCCCTCGCCAGTCCCGCCTGAAGCCTGACCTTGTGACACCTGTGGGAGCGGGCTTGCTCGCGAAAGCGATGTATCAGTGGCCTCATTGTCGCCTGACACGCCCCTTTCGCGAGCAAGCCCGCTCCCACAGGTCCGTCATTTAACGGGCGAAAATCGCCGTAATCGCGCGGTGTGGAACCGGTTTTCAAAGACTGGCACAGACACACAAACACTTGGCAGCCACAGCAATTCACCCGCTCGGCCGGCGAGGCAGAATCGAACTGCAAAAATCTGCCAATGCACCCGCGATTTGCGTGAACAATAATTCAGGGAGTTCCCCCTAATGCGAGCCACCAGGATCACCGTACAGTCAGCGCTGAGTCTCAGCCTGCTGGTACTGGGTTTGAACAATGCCAGCGCGGATCTGCCCGCTGACACGATCGGCCAGACCGTTCTGGCATTTCCGCCGGAAGCCCATCGGGCCTTTGTCGTCGACGTTGAATTCGAAAGTTTCGTGGCGGGCCGCGTCACCGTGGTCGACCCCGACAAAAAACGCGTGCTCGGCATGGTGCCGACCGGTTTCGCAGCGCCTTCGACGCTCAGCCACGACCAGAAAACGCTGTACAGCGCCGACATCTGGTACTCGCGTGGCACCCGTGGCACCCGCACCGACGTGTTGACCGCGTGGGACAGCTCGACCCTGTCGCCGGCCTGGGAAGTGCTGATCCCGAACAAACGCGCCGAGTCGCTGACCCAGCGCTATGGCCTGAAAACCAGCGGCGATGACCGCTTTGTCTACGTCTACAACTTCACCCCGTCGACCTCGGTCACCGTGGTCGACACCCAGGCCAAGTCCGTCACCGCTGAACTGGCGATCCCCGGTTGCGTGCTCAACTACCCGATCGGCAATCGCCGCTTCGCCTCGCTGTGTGGCGACGGCAGCCTGCAGGTCATAACCCTGAACGATCAGGGCCAGGAAGTCGCGCGCAACCGCACCCCATTCTTCGACCCGAACGCCGAGAAACTCGTCGAGCGCGCGGTAAACGTCGGTGACACCTACTACTTCACCACGACCACGGGCACCGTGCGCCCGGTGGATTTCTCCGCCGACGCGCCGAAAATCCTGCCGTCCTGGACGTTGACCAGCGAAGAGGAAAAGAAAGCCGGCTGGGCACCGGGTGGCTGGCAGCTGATCGCGGTGGCGCCAAAGCTGAATCGTTTGTACGTGCTGATGCACGACGCGCACGAGCCCATGAAATGGGAAGACCCAAGCCCGCTGATCTGGGCGTTTGATCTGAAAACCCACAAGAAAGTCGCGACCCTGGAAGCACCGGTGCCGGTGTGGAGCATGCAGGCCACCGGCGACGACAAGCCGTTACTGCTGGGTGCCGACGTTGAAGGCGGACTGCAGATTTTCGACCTGAAGACCAACACACTCACCGGCAGCATGCCGAAAGTCGCGAAGACCGCGACCCAGGTCATGAGCTACTAATCGAGGTTCGGCCATGCATTTAGATCCGATCTTCATCATCGCCAGCGCGCTCGCCATCGCGGTGTTGCTGGCCAGCGCCGCGACCCACAAGTTGCGCGCGCCGGCACGTTTTGCCAGGCAACTGGCGGACTACCAACTGCTGCCCGACGCGGTCGTGCGGCCCGTCGCGCGGGTGATCCCGGTGGTGGAACTGGCGATCGCCTTTGCGCTGCTGGTGCCGGCGTGCCGGTCATGGGCCGCGCTGAGTGCCGCCGGCCTGATCGCGCTGTACGCCGCCGCCATCGGCATCAACCTGTGGCGCGGTCGTCGCGACATCGATTGCGGCTGTGCCGGTCCGGATCAAGCGCAGCCATTGCGCCCGGTCCTGCTGCTGCGCAACAGCGCACTGGTGAGCCTGGCGCTGCTGGCCAGCGTCCTGCCGGTCGCGCGTGACCTGGGCTTTTTCGACGGCTTCGTCACCGTCGCCGCCAGCGCCGTGGCGCTGCTGATTTACGCCGCAGCCGATGGCTTGCTGGCGAACTCCCCTCTTCTGCTCAAACTGATTGGTAGGTGATCAATGGAAGGCTTAATCGTTTCCAACGTTCTGCTCTGGGTGCTGCTGGTGGCCGTGGCGTTTGTCGTCATGGGCCTGGTCCGGCAGATTGGTGTGCTGCACGGTCGTCTGGCTCCGGCCGGCGCGCTGATGGTCGACAAGGGCGTGGCGGTGAACGAAGCCGCGCCGCAAGTCACGGCCTCTGATCGTCACGGCCGCCCGGTGAACTTCGGCTATGCCGGTGAAAAATCGCAACTGCTGTTCTTCCTCTCGCCAACCTGCCCGATCTGTAAATCGCTGCTGCCGGCGATCAAGTCGATCGCCAGGGAACAGGCCGATCGCCTCGACGTGGTGTTCATCAGCGACGGCGACATGGACGCCCAGCAAGCGCTGATCCGCGAACACAAGCTGGACGACGCCACCTACGTGGTCGGGCCGGAAGTGGGCATGACCTACCAGATCGGCAAACTGCCGTACGCCGCCCTGATCGACAAGACCGGCACCTTGCGCGCCAAAGGCCTGGTGAACTCCCGCGAGCACCTGGACAGCCTGTTCGAAGTTGAACACTTGAAGCACGCCACGCTGCAGCAGTACCTCAATGCTCAGCCTCAAGACCACGCCCATGACCACAGCCACGGCCATAGCCACTGATTAAGGCAGGGAGACCTACATGAAACTGCTGGATCTGTTATTCGAGCGCTCCACGCGCCGTGTTGCCGACACCACCTCGCGCCGTAAATTGCTGTCGCGCATGGGCTCGCTGATGGTCGCGGGTGCCGCCCTGCCGCTGCTGCTGCCGCTGGACCGCACCAGCAAAGCGTTGGCCGCGGACAACCCGAAGGCCGGCGACCCGGGTGATCCGAACAGCTGCGACTACTGGCGCTACTGCTCGATCGACGGCTTTTTGTGCAGCTGCTGCGGGGGGTCGGTGACGTCCTGCCCACCGGGCACCGAAGCGTCGCAAGTCACCTGGATCGGCACCTGCCGCAACCCGGCTGACGGCAAGGATTACATCATTTCGTACAACGATTGCTGCGGTAAACAAAGCTGCGCCCAGTGCGCCTGCACCCGGAACGACAGTGAAGAACCGGCCTATCGCCCGTTCAACAACAACGATGTGAACTGGTGCCTCGCCGCCAAATCGCACATCTATCACTGCACCGTTTCGATCATCCGTGGCGTGGCGGTCTAACGCGCATTTGCCGTCGATTGCTCACCCAATCGACGGTTTTTTTTTCGGTTTACGGCTGTTTTTTATTTTTGGTTACCGGCAATCAGCAAAAGGTGTTTGTCATGCGTAAGTTGCTATTCCTCGGCCTTGCCTGCCTCGTAGCCGCCCCGCTCGTTCATGCCAGGGCCATTCCCGACCCGAAGCAGCGTCATGCTCCGGGCAATGAAGCGCCCCAGACGCCCATTGCCCAAGCCGGCTACAGCGTGGGGGTGAACTATCAGCTGCAATGCGCCGGTTGCCACTTGGGCAACGGCATGGGTTCCCCCGCCAATGACACGCCGCGAATGGCCGGGTTTGTCGGCAACTTCCTGAAAGTACCGGGTGGTCGCGAGTTTCTCGTGCGGGTGCCCGGCATGTCGCAATCAGCGCTGAACAATGCACAACTGGCCGACCTGCTCAACTGGCTGATGCGTCCAGACGGCATGGCCGGCAAAAGCACGCCAACGGATTATCAGCCTTACACCGCCGAAGAAGTGACGGCACTGCGCGCCAAGACCATGCTCAACCTCCCCGGCACCCGCGCCGAGCTGATCAAGCAAATGCGTGCACAAGGCATCGCGATTGAAGACGGGATGAGCAACTGACAAACGATTGACTGAACCAGCCGTTCAAACGGGAACCTCGGTTCCCGCCCCGCCGCTTGCGCCAAGCCATTCGCTGTTTTCTGACGCGAATCGGCATTTCCGACTATTGACAAAATCCACCCTGCATTCACCCCCGCCGGCACCTCTAGAGGTTTACTCGTTCGCACGTGACGAACTTCATTTTTTGCCTTGAATGTTGTATGAAACCGCAGCGATTCAGTGAATCATTACGCAGTGGTGCTAAAGTGACAGCACCCGTCTTCGTCTCACCAGCTTTACACACCCGAGGGTGGAGGCCTTGTGACGAGCCAGAGCAGCTTGCCGTTGACGCCAAGACTCTCACGCGAGGGCGTTTGGACCTGAATCCCGTCATCATCGAGCGCAAGGGAAAGCAAATGAGGTCTAGAAATGATTTTTGAGCCAAACAGTACCCGTTCCGTTCTCCAGCGAAGAAGCAGCACCAGTATCGTCATTCAGGCCGGTCTCGATTGCGTTGCGGTAACCGGCGTTGCCTGGTTTTTGATCAATTATCATATCGGCTTCATTTCACAAGATTACGTGATCATGCTCCTGCTGCTGCTCGGGGCATTGGCCGTGGTCTACGACCACTACGCTATTTACCGCAGCAACGTCGGGTTCACCGTCAAAGCCTTCAAGCTGTTGAAAGCCTGGACGGCCACGTTCGGTTTCCTGGTGGCCATGGCCTTCCTGACCAAACAGAGCGAGGTGTATTCGCGGCTGTTGATGGGTGAGCTGTTTGTGCTTGGCTATTTCGCCCAACTGCTGTTGCACCTTGCCACGCGGGAAATGCAAAAGAAGTTTCTGGCCCATCCGACACAACTGGAAAATTCATTGATCATCGGGTCGGGCGAGCTGGCCAGCTACCTGCACAAGAAAATCAGTAATAACCCTTGGCTCGGTGAGCGCATCGTCGGTTGCGTGTTGATTGGCGCGGATGATGATCGGAACAAGCATGGTCCGGAGAGCAAGCATCGCCTGTCGATCCTCGGCGATATCTCCGACCTTGATGAGCTGGTGGTTAAACACGCCATCCGGACGGTTTACTTCGTGACCCCACTGGGCGGCTCGGAAGTGATCCAGGACGTTTATTTGAGGTTGTTCGACAAACACATCTCGGTGAACTGGGTGCCGGACATTTTCTCGTTGCGCCTGATCAACCACAGCGTTCGCGAGATCGCCGGCATTCCCGTGCTGACCTTGTCCGAAACGCCGCTGATGGGCATGCGCCTGTTCCTGAAGAACCTCGAGGACAAGGTCGGCGCGTTCCTGATCCTGCTGTTTGCCGCGCCAGTGCTGGCGCTGGTCGCCCTGGCGATCAAGCTCGACAGCCCCGGCCCGATCTTTTTCCGCCAGCAACGAATGGGCTGGAGTGGTGAGGTTTTCCGTATCTGGAAATTCCGCAGCATGGTGGTCCATCAGCCGTCGGACGGCACCGTCCAGCAGGCACAGAAGAATGATCCCCGGGTAACCCGCGTGGGCGCCTTCATTCGCAAGACCAGCCTGGATGAGCTGCCACAGCTGTTCAACGTGCTGGTGGGCGAAATGTCATTGGTGGGGCCGCGGCCGCACGCTATTCAACACGATGTGCAGTACTCGCCGGATGTCTCGGGCTACTTTGCCCGTCACAACATCAAACCGGGCATCACCGGCCTGGCCCAGGTGCGCGGCCTGCGCGGCGAAACCAAGGACATCGAGCAGATGATTCGGCGGGTTGACTCTGATATCGAGTACATCAACAACTGGTCGCTGTGGCTCGACTTCGTGATTCTGTTGCGGACGGTGTTCGCGTTCTCTGGCAAGCATGCGTACTAGCCAGATGCCGAAACCTGTAGGAGCGAGCTTGCTCCTACAGGGGTCAACCGTTTGACGGGAACAAATCGAGTGTACGCTCCACTTCATCCGGGTCGATCCTGAAACCATCGCCCTCGGGTATACCCACCACAAAACCGAAGTTCTGCCGATCGCGATCCGTCAGGTATTTGAAAAAGCACAGGAAGCGATTAGGCGGCTGCAACACCAGCAGCGAGCCACCGGGTGGCAGTACGTTCACCCCATGGATCAGATGACTCCCCTCGATGCCTACCACGGTCCTCGCCCCGGCGCAGGCGGCCACGATGGTTGGCACATCGGATTTTGCCGGATCGAGAATGCGGAACCCCCTACGATCACGCAAGCGCTCGGCCAGCTCCATCTCGTTGCGTAACTTGCGTAAATCGCCCGTACCGCCACGCAGAATGAACACACCAGGATGAGCGCTGGCGTTGACATGCGAGAGCAACTGCTCACCCATCGCGCGAAAACGCAGGTGTTTATTCTGGTTCTGGCTGAGATCGTCAAAGATAACCAGCTCGTGGAAAAACGCATTACGTAAACGAACCGGCTTCATGCCCAGCCAGCTCTCATAACCGGGGGCGTGAAGTATGCCGTTCCTGGCCACGGAAACATTGGTCGCAAAAGGTGCCGTGGTCACCGGAACGCCTTCGTCGCAAGCCAACCGATAGGTTAAACAATCATCCATCAGCCACGTGCCGAACCATTTATTTCCGCCGGTCGTGCAATACAGCGCGCCGCGCTGGATTTCGTTTTCTACACGAATGCCCGGTAACCTGCTCGACCCAGGCGTCAGCCATGATTTGGCATTGCCTTTGTAAAGCGCGCCGTCGATCATCCAGACATCTTTCAGCAGGAAACCTCGGGTCGGACCATGCTGGACCGGACCTAAGCCTTCCATCGTGCGGCGGGGATGTTCGTAAGGAAAAAAATTGGCCTCTTCCCACCCTGTAACGCGCTCCAGCTGGTTGGGCAGGAAGAAAGCGGGCGGCGCAATGGCGCTCGAGCCTGGTGCAATTTCCCAGGTTTTTATCGCCAGGCTTTCCAGCGCGATCGGTGGTTTGCGCGACACCCGTGTGTTGAACAGATGTTTATACGCAGCAAGGCTCCACTTGGCCGGGCTACCACTGCTCAATGCATTGAATTCCAACATGCGCCCGCCCTCTTACTGCAGTGATGATAAACAACCTATTTAATCACCACCCCTTCAGGTGGATTGAATACATTCCAGAACAGGCGGCGATTTCAAATGACTGTAGCGACCACGCAAAGTTTCAAGTAATTCTTCGCCTGGCAACTTAGCGTAATGAATATATATTTTATACAGTCCGCCAAAACCCATTTCGCGATAGCGGTTAGCAACTTCTTCATCACTTGGGCCGTCAGGCAAGCCGAGATGAAGTGTCAGATGTTTGCCCTCGACGGCAAACAAAGGCGTTTCCCATAGAAATTGCGCGGCGCCCACTTTTGGCAGTCGAACGAACAAATAGCCATGATTATTAAGTGTATCAACGTCACCGCCGCGTCTTCTCTTCCATTCAAGAAGTCCATCGTCCGGGCGTGCCAGGCAAGTGCCGATATCGTAATAATCGAAGCCATTTTCAATGGCCCATTCCAGCGCCATGAACGTGGTGATCGAGTTGACCTCACGCAACTTCTTGGTGTCGGTAAACACGCTGTCCGGATAGCCGAAACGCACCGTGCTCCAGTAGCGCTTGCCTGCCCGGGTGATGACGCACCCAAGGTGACAGGCGACGACCTGATCTTCGAGCAGAACAAGATCGAGCCGTCCAGCCACTTTGGCGACCCGATGAACTTCCTGGGTGGCAATTTGAGAAGCCGCCGAACCATGCCGCGCCTTGGCATAAGGCTGGAGCATTTCCCGGTCAGCACTCTCGATTTCATCATCATTCAAAGCCTGCTTCAGGCGATAGCGCAGGCGGTTCTTGCGCAAGTTTCGTCGCAACTCGGTGTTGTATCGCGCGGTAATTTCATCAAGAGATCGGCTGAGCGGTACGACAGCGCTCAAGTAGTGCGGCACGTACAACGCGCCCGGAGTCGGCACCTCGCTGACCAGCACCGTGCGCTCTGATTTTTGCACTTTCAATTGGCTATCAGCGACCTGGGGCTGAGCACCCAACAGCACTTTGGCGAATTCCCGCTGGGCTTTCCTGCCCACATAGAGAATGTCGAAAGTGCTGTCCTCACGCAGTTTGAACCTGGCAATTTCCCAGCGCCAAAAACATGCTCGGCCCAGTATGTCGCGCAGCCAGGCACTCACCTTTCTCAGCTCAAAACGCTGGGAAGGAGATATGAGCTTGCGGATTAATTCTGCTATGGATTCTTTCATTTGGTTATCAGCACAAGCCAAGTAAAGTTCATTGGGGGTTGACAATTAATAAACTAGATACTCGACATGAGAAGTCGACAACTACGCACATGTTCAAAAGTTGTGGAAACCCTACTACTGCATCACCTGGGTCCGCCCCTCTATGGAATTCATGCCCAGCGTTCCTTCTTGCGAAAAACTCCCAACTCCCTCGTGGGGCCGAGGCTTTTCTGGCGCCATTTAGTTGTCCTGAGTCGATGAAGAAACTATCTGCAAGACGCCTTGAATCCGGCGATTACAAGGCAGAGTAAAGATGCTGCGGGAGAGTTTTGCAAGATATTTCAGCGGAGTTTTCAGGTCGCATTCAACTTGAGGATTTACTGCTGATCAGCGTTCGGAGCAGGAACATCGGATTGCCCACCACGTAGCGCGTGAAGAGTCGCTTGGGCTCGCTGACCAGCCTGAATACCCACTCACAGCCGAGACCACGCACCCACTGCGGAGCGCGACTGACCTTACCGCCCAGAAAGTCGAGGATCGCCCCTCCGCACACGATAAGACAAGGCTCGCCACTGGCAGCCAGCCTGGCGGCGACGGCTTCCTGCTTGGGCATGCCCATCCCCAGCACCACCAGCTCCGGCTGCAACGTTCGGGCGAGTTCGATGTAGGTCTCTACCGGCGAAAAACCATGGTGAGCCGAGACGACGTTAACGTTGAACCTCGTCTCGCTCTGCTGCACAGCGTTCGCCAGCCAGGGTTCTTCCGTGCCCCAGAATGCCACGCGCCGCCCCTTGAAAGCGTCCAGTAACTTGGGGATCAAATCGGTGCCATTCATATTGAGCCCCGGCTCCCGGCCGAGTCGACGAAACAGGATCGCCATGCCAGATCCATCGCGCAGCAGCACATCGGCGGACGACAATGCGTGGTAATAATCGTGATTGCCCGCCACCAGGTTCATGGCGTGCGCGTTGACGAATCCAAGCACCGTCGCTGCCGACGGCCTCGACAACGCCTCGATCAATGCCTGCTCATCGGCAGAATCCCCGACCACCCGCAGTTTCTGCACGATCGTTTGCCAGTTACGCTGCCAGGCCATCAGTTGTCATCCCGCTTCGAACGCACCCATTCCACCTGGCGCTTAAGCAAAAAGCCTATGTACAGCGGAATTTTCTTCAACGCGTAGAACGGCGCATACATCAAGGTAGAAAAGGAGATGATCCCGCGCCCGAACTGGCTCCACGCCAGCAGGATCGCCACGGCCAACAGGGCCAAACCGACGGTCGCTATCACTGCAGGTGCCGAAGGTCCGCCAAACAAGAACACCAGCCACGCAAGGCCGAAACCCGCCACCAACACCAGCGTCAGCAGGGCCAATGGCGGCACCCATAAATCCAGGGTCATCGCCAGCAGGCTCCCGTTGCGCTTGCTGATGGACTCCACGAACAGCTTGGGCGCGTCGCCAAGAATGACACCCAGGTGACCGTGCTCCCAACGTGTCCGCTGGGTGGCCAGGCCTTCGTCACTGCGCGGGAAATAACTGGTCACCAGCGCCTCGGGGCAAAACAGCGGCGGCTTGCCGCTACGGCAGAAATCCAGGCCCATCTTCAAGTCTTCGACGATGTGACCACTGGCCAATTCGATCAGCGCCAGGTCCTTCCAGACAAACGCCATGCCCGTGCCCATCAAAGGGCAAGGCAAGCCCAGGCGCGCCCAGCCTCGCGGCCGCACCCGGTTCTTCACGCACCAGGCGAACTCGGCCAGCCGCACCTTCAACCCCGCACCTTCCGGTGCATGCATCAAATCCAGGGCCTGCGCGGGCCGTCCCGAATCGACGCAGCACCTTGCCAGCCGCTCAAGGGTGCCCTCACCCAACTGGCAATCGGCATCGATGACGATCATGACCTGCGGCGCGCCCATCGCCAGATGCCGCACGCCGAACTCCAGCGCGTACCCCTTGCCACGCTGCTGGTCATTGCTGCGCTCGACCACTTCCGCGCCCGCCGCGCGGGCTACCGCGGCGGTGTCGTCAGAACAGTTGTCGGCCACCACCACCAGGCGATCGCCTTCCAGCAGCTGCTGCCGAATACTTTGTATCGTCGCGACGATTACCGAGGATTCGTTGTGCGCTGGCACCAGCACCGCCAGTCGAGGCCGCGGTCCGCCCCGGGACGGACGCGACCGCGCGGGCAGGCAGGCCAGCAGCACCTGCACAAACAGCACCAACACCGGCAGTACGAGGAGTACCAGCAGTGCGCTGAACAGCCAACCCAGTAATGAAATCATGCGTGCGCCTTGAATAAGTCGGCCAGCTTGGCCGCTTCGGTATCGATATCGTGTCGCTCCAGCACGCGCCGATGCGCGGCCTCGCCCATTCGCTGCAACACCTCGACAGGTTGCGCAAGGCAGTCCTCCAGCGCCGCCGCCAGTTCCTCCACGGCACCGGCGGGAAATAGCCAACCATTCTCGCCCTCGCGTACCAGTTCGGGAATGCCCGCCACATAGGTCGTCAGGACGGGGCGACGCAACGCCATGGCTTCCATGATGACCACCGGCAAACCTTCGGCGAAGCTTGGCAATACCAGCGCGCGTGCCGCAAGAATCTCCGCGCGCACCTGCTCGCTGCTGATCCAGCCGGTAATCCGCACATGCGCCTGCAAGCCATGCTGGGCAATCAAGGCTTCGATTGGCGCACGCAACTCACCATCGCCCGCCAGCACGATTTCGAACGCCACGCCCTTCGCCGCCAGAATGCGAGCGGCTTCAAGCAGAAACAGCTGACCTTTTTGCTCACACAAACGACCCACGCACACCAGCCGCGGCGCAGACGGAACCGGCACCGTCGGCACGTCGTGAAACGCCCGCTCGAGGCCACAGTGCACCACCTTCACCTTGGGCCAGTGCGCATGATCGACCCAGCGAAACATCTGGCTGCGCCCATAGGAACTGATGGCCGCGACGAATGCCGAGCGCCGGACTTTCTCGCCCAGATGAATGAACTGCGGTTTATCGAATTCTTCCGGACCATGCACGGTAAAGCTGTACGCGGGCCCGCCAAGTGCGTTGGCCAGCATCACCACCTCGGTGGAGTTGGTGCCGAAATGCGCATGCACATGTTCGGCGCCGAATGCCTGCAGCCAAGGCAGCAGCCGGCAGGCTTCCGCCAGGTAGATCAAATGGTACGGCCAGGAGCGGTCGGCTCGCCGGCCCATGCGCAGCGCCAGCCACAGCGCCGAAAAAAAGCGCCGAGGCCGCTCGCGCAGTACCCGCAGCACGGGCATGACCAGCTCTTTGACGCCGCCCTGCAACACATAGCGGGTCTTATTGCGTTCGGACTCGTCCTCGGCATCCACCAGCTCGGCGTCCCAGCCGCGCAGGGCGATGCGCTGCACCTCAAAACCCTGACGCTCCAGCGCCAGGATCTCGCGACGAATGAAACTGTGGCTGACCTTGGGGTATTGATTGATGAAATAAGCGATGCGCATAAGGACCGGACTTAAATATCGTTAGGGGTAGTGACGGCGGCAGGCATGCCCACAGCCGCACGATGATCGACTGCTTCAACCAGCAGGCCGGCGTTCGCAGCGTGGTCGCCGGGCAACACGCTGTCGACTTTCTTGAACGTGCTGTCCAGCAGCTCATAACGCCGGCGGTACATCGCGCGTTTTTTTGCCGCAATCGTCTCAAGTGGCTTGATCGAAGGCTCCATCGGGATCTCGAAGAAGTCTTCTCGATCGGACGGGATCGCCCCATGCTCCAGCCAGATCACATCGTAATTGGCCGCCAGTTCCTGGGCTTTTTCTACGCCGAAATAGGGATGGCGATGATGACGATACAGATCCCCTACCGCGTAGATCTTCCCGACCCCGAGATTGACCGCCATATGCTTGATGACCTCAATCAACAAGCTTCTTGGACGCAGCCCCTCAAACGCCTTGGTCAAATCCCGGTAGATGCTCAAGGACCTGTCGCTCTCCACGCCCTTGTGAATGCCTTGAACCGCGCCGATAAACAGGCACAGCCCGGCATCCGTACGACATAACGTGAAGCCCAGTGAGGCGATGCGCAGATCGCCTTGAAACAGGTTCAGCACCAACTCCCCTTCGCGCATGAACCATACGGGGCGGTCCAGCACCAGCGTGCAGCCCTCGGCCCACTCGGCCAGATCACCGAGAACCAGGCTGTCATCGCGGCCAGACAATAAAAGGTGCGGACAGCGTTTGCTGACCACTTCGTAATGCGAGGCGATGGCGTTCAGTCGTTCCGGAGCGTCCCAGTTTTTACTGACGTAGGGCCATTGCACGACACCCAGGCAATCGGCCCCCAGTTTCTGAATACCGTTGGTGCCCAGCGCCGTCGACATGCGCGACCGGAACACCTGCAGCGCTGCGCGATTTTTCGCCACCAGGATCAGCATCTTGAGTTTGTTTTTCAACGCCCTCAACGAGTACCCGGGATGCAGGCTCAACACGCCTTTGATGGTCAGCCAATCCATGAACGTCTCACTTGTATTCGATCAACGCCGTCTTGCCGGCGCCGAATCTGTTCAAAAGAAACTTGACCTGCCCGAGCATCTCGGGAAATTTCCCCAGCACCAGGAAAAAAGCCAGCAACCAGTTTTCCCTTGTCGACCTGTCACCCCGACGGGCCAGACGCATCACCTGCAAAGGATAGATCAGCAGCAACAGCAGCCCCGCCGCGCCCACCAGCCAACAGGCGACCAGCGTCGCCAGCGGCACACCCAGGCCCCAGAACCAGGCCCGGCGCGATTCACGTCGCCAATGCTGCTCCGCCGTGGCCCCATGCAAAAAAGCGCCCTCGGCAAACGCGTGGCCACCGCGCAACGTGCGCCGCCACCATTGGCCGAAGCGGGTCATGGCGGCATCGTGCAAGGTCATTTCCTCGTCGAGGCGCCAGACCTTCCAGCCCTTCGCCCGCAGGCGCACGCACAATTCCGGCTCTTCCCCGGCGATCAGCTCCGCGCGAAACCCGGACACTGCGGCGAAGGCGTCCGCGCGCATCAACGCGTCGCCGCCACAGGCCCTGGCCTCGCCGATCGGCGTGTCCCATTCGATGTCGCACATCAGGTTGTACACCGAGCGTTGAGGAAAGCGTTCCCGGCGCCGACCACAGACCACCGCCACCTCGGGCCGCGCGTCGAGGAAGGCCTGGGCCCGGGACAACCAGCCCGCGACCACTTCACAATCACCGTCGACGAACTGCACATGACGCAGGTCCGGCAGCAGGCTTTGCACGCGGGCAAACCCTTCATTTCGCGCGCGGGCCGCCGTAAACGGAATCGTCATGTCCAGCTCGACCACCGCCACCCCGAGCGCCTGCGCCCTCTGCACCGAGCCATCGGTCGATCCAGAGTCGACGTACACCACCTGGTCCGCCGCATCGACCAGCGAGGCCAGGCAACGCTCGAGCCGCTGCCCTTCATTGCGCCCGATCACCACGACGCCCATGCCACTGACCAAGGCGTTCACCGCGCCTCGCAACCGAAAAAGTCCATCAGCCTTCCTTTGCCTGTGCAGGTTGTCGTTTCTTGATGATTGCCGGTACGCCCACGGCCACACAGTCGTCCGGCACGTCGATCAACACCACGGCATTGGCACCAATCACGACGTTATTGCCGATGCGGATATTGCCCAGCACCTTGGCCCCGGAGCCGATGTCGACGTTGTTGCCGATCACCGGGGCAATGGGCTCGCTGACGTTCTTCAGGCCCACGACGACGCCATTGCGGATGCGGCAATCATCGCCAAACTGCGCGTAACCACTGATGACGATGCCGCCGAAGTGGTCGATGACGAAGTTACGCCCGACCACCACTTCACACGGCAGCTCGATCCCGGTGACGATCTGCACCAGTTTGAAAAGTACTTTGTAGATAAAGGAGAACAACTTGCGCAGCAGTGCCGGCCGCACGCTGTAGCGCCAGCGTCCGAAACGGTATACCAGCATCACCCAGAATCCCTGGGCGCCCCAATCACCCGCGTAGGCACGCAAGTCCGCGCGTATGTTTTCGAACATAAAGGTTTCTACCGTGTCGGTTGGGTCGCGAATTGGGTCTCACGCAGCAGCGCCCAGGTCACCCGGGCATGTTCCCAGCACGCACTCATGGCGGCGCGGCCGCGGCCTTTCAGCAGGGCCTTGAGTGCCAGGATCAGATCACCCAGGAACACCAGTGACATATGCCAGGCCAACCCCAACACGCCGTGATGCTTGCGGAAGTACAACAGCTCGCTTTCGATTTGCAGTTTGGGTATCTGCCGGCTGACGGCATTGAGCTCGACAATCGACTTGGCACTTTCACCGCCGATATGCACCACCGTGGTGTCCGGGTAGTAAATGACTTTCCAGCCGGCCTGCTTGACGCGTTTGCAGTGATCCACCTCCTCGTAATAAAGGAAGTAGCGCGGGTCGAACAAGCCGACCTGGTCGATGACTTCGCGGCGGATCAGGTAATAGCAGCCCGGCACCCAGTCGCACTCGCGGACCGAGGCATGATCCCACTCCATGTCATCGACTCGCTTCACCATCGGGAAAAAGCGTTCAAGCCCCGTGCGTGAGAGAAAGACATTCAACGGCGTCGGGAAATAGCGGCACGAAGGCTGCAGATCGCCCTCTCGCCCCACCAGGCGCACGCCGAGGACGCCGCAATCGGGATGAGCCTCCATGTAATCGAGTGTCTTGTTCAGGGTATCAGCGGCCACGAAGGCATCGGTATTGAGGAGCAGTGCGTACTTGCCCTGCAGGTGTTCGACCAGTTGATTGTTGGCGCGACCAAACCCCACATTGTCGTGATTGGCCAGCAGCAGTGCCTCGGGACAGACAGCCGCCAGGCACTCCAGCGAATTATCGACCGAGGCATTGTCCACCACCAGATAGCGCGCTTGAGCCGCACTGTCGGGTTGGCGTAACGCATTGAACATCGGTTGCAACAGGCCTGCGGTATTGTAATTAACGACCAACACATCAAGAGGAGCACTAACCATTGGATTGTTCACCAAAAAAGTACGCCGCTCGCATTGCTGTCAGTTTCGGTTCGAGTTCCGGGTCATACACGCCTTCACGCTGGCGGATGAGGTCAATCCACGGATAAGTGGCGCAACGCTCTTCGATGTTCTTCAACAGCGTTTCCATCGTACAGATAACCCTGGCTGGATTACCCCCGACCACCACACCGGGCGGAACATCCCGCAGTACCACGGCGCCAGCGGCTACCACCGAATCCGGGCCGATCGTTACGCGGGGCATGACGATAGCGCCATGGCCAACGAAGGAGTTGTCACGGATATCAACGGGGCCGACAGAATCGAGTTTCAGTCCGTCACGCGCGTTGAATACGGCGACGATGCCATCGTGGCCGAATATCGTGCAATCGGATAAACCCACGTTGTTCCCGCATCGCAGCATCGAGGGGTCGGTGATGTTGCACCCGAGGTTGATCCACACGCCTTTTCCGATGGAGTGAAGCCCCCCCCACCGCGCCATGTGTTGAGCCCATTCATAGCCGTCCGGTTTACAAAACCTTTTATAGAGCGAAGTTCCACGCCCTGTTCTTTTGGCGTAATAAGCAATAGCGCGCTTTAGCAGACCAATCATCCTGTTAGCCCCAATTCTTCAAAAAAACGTCAGTGCCAGGGTGCATCCCCTGATTCTCGATACCGTGAACCTTAGCGTAGCCCGCTGCCTGAAATCCGACACTCCGATAATCGACAAATGCTTTCTCCCGAAGAATACCTGAGCATCTGGGGAGCCATCCGACCGTTCAGATGATCCGAAGCCAGTTAGCCAGCCCCAACACCAATTCCCCACACGCCACCCCGACCAGCATCATCGGCAGCACGACCAACTCGCGCTTGAGATCGAACAACCCCACCTTGCGATTGACATACACCACCAGCACCAGCGTCGGCAACGCATGCAGGGCGACGCCCCACATCGCATAATTCACCCCGCCAACAGCCAGCAACAGGGGGAGCAGTACCCATAACGAAGCGGCGCGAATGATGTTGTCCATGGCCTGGTATTTGGTCAGCCCCAAAGCGAGCCAGGCCTGATGCGCCACAGTGAAGCGCCACGTGAAAAAAGACAGTGAAAGTACCGCCAGCATGCCGCCCGCCTCGGCATAACGGTCATCGTACAGGAGGCGGATGAGCAGTGGACTGATGGTCCAGAACAGCCCGCACAGAAACAGTGAAGCCAGGTCGAACACCAGCTTGAAACGGTAATACAACGTCTGGAGCCGGGCAGTATCGTGGGTGCGTGCGGCCTCGCTGAAGGCCGGCAGCGTCACGGCGCCGACCAGCCGTTGCATGCCCAGTTGCAGCGCGCCCAGAATCAACACCGCAATCGAGTAGACCCCCAGCTCGCCGGCCGACATGCTGCCGCCGAACCAGATGCGATCACCGTTCATGGCCAATACGCCGACCGCCGAAGACAGCAGCATCCAGCGACCAAAGACAACCAACTCCTTGAGCGCCGGGCGATCCCAGTGCAGGCGATTAGGCGGCCCCGAAAACCACACATGCCCGAGCAGCGTCATGACCAGGGCACTGACCAGACCGGCCCCCACCAGCGACCAGATAGACCGGGTGAAATAACCGACGACCAGCATCACCAGCAGGCCGCACAGTTGCGAGGCAAACTCGGCGAGCACGACTTTCTTTTGCTGGAAGTCGCGAACGGCCAGGTCGACTTTGGTCGACTGAAAACCATAGATGATCGCGGAAAATCCCGTCGCGGCCAGTACCAGGGGCAACTCCGGCGCGGCGTAGGTGGAATTGGCCGACCACAAGTCGATGACCTGGGCGAACCAGGCGAATCCGGCGATCAGCAACGTCGAAGCGAACAGGATGAAGCCGCGGATGATCTGCACGGACCACAAGGTGTTCAGAAACGCCGGATCATTGCCTCGCGGGCTCTGGATGATGTTCTGGCGCAAACCGACATCGGACAGCAGATGAATCACCATCGAAACGGTGGTGGCGATGACCATGATGCCGAACATTTCCGGCATCAGCAGCCGGGCGATGATCAGGTTGCCGCCCAGGCGAATGACTTGCGACGTCACCATCGCCCCAAGATTCCAAGCCCCGGCAGATATCGCTCGCCTGCGCAGGCTCAACGGTGGCGATAAATCAGCTGATGGCATGACAACAATCCCGGGCTCAATGAGGGGAAGGTACTATAGTCGCGTTTTGCCATTCCACTAGTATCTATCCTTCACCGGTTAATAAGCCTGGCAAGCCCGTACCAGGTCGGCTGCGCGGATCGCCGCCTCACTGCCGAACGCTTTGGCTTGGCGTCTCGTTCGCCAGCGCCCTTTCGAGAACCGCCTCGAACAGTTTCGCAGCGTTTTCCCAGGTACTCGGAGCCACCGTCTGAAAGGCCATCTCTGAAACCTCACGCCACTGCGAATCGCTCAAGTTCAAAATATGTTCCACACCCTGAGCCAACGCCTCACTGTCGTCGATATCAACGAGTACGCCGTTTTTGAAATTGGCAATTGCCTCCACCGGCCAACCCGTACGCGTTGAAACAACGGGCGTTCTGCATGCCATGGCTTCCATCGCCGTCAGATTGAAACCTTCGCTGCGGCTTGCAGACAGCCATACATCACATTGCGAATACAAATCGCGAATGGAGTCCTGATCCGGGGAAAGATAAAACTCAAGGCTTGCGGGCAGCTGGAACATACCGGTCGCCGGAAAGCTGCCAAAGGCGATCACGCGAAGCGTTGGAAATTTCGCCTCGAGCCTGGAGATGACTTCAAGCGTGACATCAACACCTTTCAGCGGTGTTTCATGATACAAAAAGCCGATGGTCGGGCGTTGCTGTTTGCCCCTCGGCACAGCGTGAAATTGCTGATGATCAACGCTGTTGCCGACCAGGACAACATCCGTCTGGCCATACTCGACTCGCAGCAAATCAACCAACCATTTGGAAATGGTTATTTTATGCAAGGGCATTTTGTACGTCGCTATCACCCTGTCCACCGGGCAGAAAGGAAAAATCTCATGCCCCTGGATAAAGTACATTTTCACGCCTTTCGACGGACTTAGCGCATTCACCCACTCAGCGGTTTCCCACCAAGTGGCAACGACAACATCTGCATCTGGAATATCGGCATCCGACATAGGCCGGTATTTATCGATCACCCGGTGATCAAGGCCAAGACCGTCCAGATGCGAGGGAATTGTCGGGGTTACCGGCCAGCCCTTTCCGGTCACGAAGCTCTTTATCTTCCTGCGCAGCGGTGAAGAAGGATAAGGCTGGGAAACGATGGTGACTTCGTGTCCCCTTTCAGACAATGCCTGGGCATAAATGGCAACGACACGAATCCCGCCAGACAGGCTCGCCACAGGCAATACAAACGTCACTCTCATTAAAACACTCCAATCTCCCCTGGAAATCAGAGGCTGCCTATTCAAGTCCACTACATTACGCGAGTAAACGATAGAACCACTAACTCAAGCTATTCAAATGCTCCGCCAACCTGAGCGCAAGCTGCAGAAGAGGCATCGTCGGATTGGAGGCACCGCCGGTAGAAAAAACGCTGCTGCCCGCCACATGCAGGTTTTCTACACCGAACACTTTGCAGTTCTCGTCGACTACCCCGAAATCAGGCGAACTGGCCATCCGGGTAGTGCCCATATGGTGGGCATGGGGATTGACCTTCAGTGGCACGTCGACGTCATACACGCACTGTTCCAGCTTGACCAGGCCCAGTCCCGTGTCGGCAAAACACTTGGCCATTTCCAGCCCTATGACTTTCACGGTATTTCGGTCGGCAAGCGCCAGCTCCCAATGAACGTGGGTCTTTCGCACCCCTAGCGCATCCCTCTCTTCCAGCAACGAGAGGCGGCTGTCGGGGTTGGGAAACTGTTCGATCAATGTGCCGATCACGCCATCTCCGGGACAATCGAACTTGGTGATGAATTCGATCTTGTTCTCCACACCCACGTCGCAGATCAGATTCTCGAAAAAGCTCTTGATCGCCGCGGTTCGACCGTAGGATTTCACTTCAGCCACCAGTGAGGCGCTCACATTGCCTTTGCCCGACCCGTGCTCCGCCACGAAGGCATCGGTCGTGAAATATTCGCGAGACCCCTTTTCCTGCCCTTCTTTCAGGATGAAGGTGCCGAGCTCGACGTTCAGGTGTTCCATGAAGCACCTGCCAACGTAACCATCCTTGGTCACGATGCCGCCCGCGGCCAGGGATTCACTGTTGAGCAACTGCCGGGCATTCTCGATCGCGCCCGTTGCCAGGATGAATTGCTTCGCCGTCACGCGCTCCTTATGCAGTTTGTAGTCCGAGACGACGATAGTCGCCAGGCGGCCGGTCTTGCTGTCGAATTCAAGATCGACGCAGTTGCAATTGATGAAGACATCAAGTCCCTCGGTTTCATTGAGTTCCTTGGCATATTTCTGTGCAAATCGCGTCGGTGGGCTGAGCAGGAAACGATCCGCTTCAAAGTCGGCACCGTCCAGAGCAGGATTGATCGCCTTGAAGCCGGCGTTCGGTGGAAGGTCCACAATGGCCATGGCTTCCGGCAAATGCCGCTCGATCTCGGCAAACGGGATCGGCCAACCGGGCAAATGCACCGGAGGGCCCACGCTGAAGTCGGACGGTTCGAAGGGACGGCAACGGCCGGCCCAGTGATTGGAGGTGCCGCCCAGAAAACGCAGGCGGGTTTCCTCGGCGTAGACTTCAAGACCTGTCGATGGACACTGATAGAGGTCTTGCGAGGTCGGCGAATACTCGCGCCCCCCGCCCTCGATAAGCAGCACATGCCGGCCGTTGCCGGCCAGCTTCAGGGCCAGCGTAATACCGGCCGGCCCCGCGCCGATGATGCAAAAGTCATAACCGTCGCGAAGTTCTTTCTGCGATTCGTAGTCTTTTATCATGCTTGCTCTTGCCGAAAGTGTTGGGCAGGCAGCACCCATCCGTTAATGACGACGTACTCGGATTTTTTAACGACAGAAGGCCGGGCGACGGCCTCTGAAAATCCAAAGATGAGTCCTCCCAGACTCACCAGGGCAACCGCCTGGAGGAAGCCTCTGCGGTCGATCACAGAAGTATTCAAATCAAGTTCATTCATGATTCAAAGCTCCCCGATACACAAGTTAAAACCCGTTAACCAGCCCCACCATCAATTCACCGCACAAAGCCCCAACCAGCACCATCGGCAATACGACAAGTTCACGCTTGATATCGAACAGACCCACTTTGCAATTGACATACACCACCAGCACCAGCGTCGGCAATGCATGCAGGGCGACGCCCCAGATCGCATAGTTCACGCCACCCAGCGCCAGCAGCAGAGGCAATAGCGCCCATAACGAGACGACACGAATGATGTTATCCATGGCCTGGTATTTGGTGAGTCCCAACGCCAGCCACGCCTGATGCGATACTACGAAGCGATAAGTAAAAAAAGACAGTGAAAGAATTGACAGCATGTGGCCCGCACCGGCGTAGCGCTCATCGTACAAGAGGTGAATCAGCAGCGGACTGCCGGTCCAGAACAAGCCGCAGAGAAACAGCGAGGCCAGGTCGAATGCCATTTTGAAACGGTAATACAACGCCTGTAGACGGGCGGTGTCATTGGTGCGCGCGGCCTCGCCAAACGCCGGCAGGGCCACGGCCCCCACCAGCCGTTGCATGCCCTGTTGCAGGGCGCCGAGAATCAGCACGGCAATCGAATAGACCCCCAGTTCGCTGGCCGACATGCTGCCGCCGAACCAGATGCGATCACCGTTCATGGCCAATACGCCGACCGCCGAAGACAGCAGCATCCAGCGACCGAAGACAACCAGCTCCTGAAGCGCTGGACGATCCCAATGCAAACGGTTGGGCGGTCCGGAAAACCAGAAATGACCGAGCAGCGTCATGACCAGGGCAGAGATCAGCCCGGCGCCCACCAGCGACCAGATAGAGCGGCTGAAATAGCCGATGACCAACATCATCAGCAAACCGGCCAGCTGCGAGGCAAACTCGGCGAGCACGACTTTTTTCTGCTGGAAGTCGCGAACAGCCACGTCGACTTTGGTCGACTGAAAACCATAGATGATCGCGGAAAAACCGGTCACGGCCAGCACCAATGGCAACTCCGGCGCGGCATAGGTGGAATTGGCCGACCACAAATTGATGACTTGCGCGAACCAGGCGAAACCGGCGATCAGCAGTGTCGAGGCAAACAGGATCAAACCGCGAATGATTTGCACGGTCCATACGGTATTGAGAAACGCCGGATCGTCGCCGCGCGGACTCTGGATAATGTTCTGGCGCAAGCCGACATCAGACAGCAAGTGCAGCACCACCGAAACGGTGGTGGCGATGACCATGATGCCGAACATGTCCGGCATCAGCAGGCGAGCCATGATCAGGTTGCCGCCCAGACGAAAGACCTGAGACGTCACCAGCGCCCCCAGATTCCATGCTCCGGCAGATATCGCTCGCCTGCGCAGGCTCAACGGTGGCGATAAATCAGCTGGTGGCATAACAACAATCCCGGACTCAATGGCACGAAAGGTACTATAGTCGCATTTGGCCATTCCACTAGCATCTGTCGTTCACTCATCAATAAGCCTGACAATCCATGCCTGAGCACTTTCGCGCGTTAGTCGTCATCCTGGTTCTTGCCGGTGTAGTTTTTTTCATGGCACGCCGCCCCGCGGTAGACCTGATCCCCCGAAACGACTTTACTCGTCGGCGCAATCTGTGGTTCGCGCTGACCATTCTGGCGTTTATCTCGCAAAGCTTCTGGGTGTACGCGGCCGTTTTAGTCGTGGTATTGACCATCGCGAGAAAGCGCGAGCGCAATCCTGCGACGCTGTTTTTCTTTCTGCTGTTTCTGATCCCGCCCGCCTCGGCACAGGTCCCCGGTTTTGGCGTGATCAATTACTTCATCGACCTTAACTATGTTCGCCTGCTGTCCTTGTGCGTCTTGCTTCCAGCTTTTTTCTCGCTGCGCAGGCAATCAGACACGCTGGTGTTCGGGCGGACCTGGCCGGACAAACTGATCGCCGCCAATCTGATCCTGACGAGCGTGCTTTTACTGCGCGAAACCACGGTCACCGATATGTTGCGCCAGACGTTCTACCTGTTCACCGACGTTTTCCTGCCGTACTACGTCGCCAGCCGGGCGCTGAAAAACCTCAGCGACTTCAAGGATGCCCTGCTGGGCTTTGTCCTCGCAGCGATGGTGATGTCCCTGATCGGCATGTTCGAATTTGCCCGTAGCTGGCTGCTCTACAGCGCGCTGATCGGCGCCATGGGCATGCACTGGGAAATGTCCAGCTACCTGAACCGTGGCGGCTTGCTCCGCGCAAGCGTCACCACCGGGCAGGCCATCGCGCTGGGGCTCGTCATCAGCACCGCGATCGGTTTCTACCTGTTCCTGCAAGAGAGTGTCCGCAGCAAAATGCAACGACGCCTGGGTGCCCTGTTGCTCGCCGGCGGTCTGTTTGCGCCGCTGTCGCGCGGCCCCTGGATCGGCGCAGCCGCCATGCTCATGATGTACATTGCCACCGGCCGCCAGGCGTTCAAACGCCTCATGCTACTGGCGCTCGCCGGCGTGCTCGCGCTTCCGCTGCTGGCCATCGTGCCGGGCGGGCAAAAAGTGCTGGACCTGCTGCCGTTCATCGGCAGCGTAGACGTGGACAACATCACTTACCGTCAGCGCCTGTTCGACAACGCCATTATCGTCATCCAGCGCAACCCGCTGTTCGGCTCTTTCGATTACCGCAACACGCCCGAAATGCAATCCATGATTCAGGGTGAAGGCATCATCGATATCGTCAACACCTACATCGGCGTGGCACTGTCTTTCGGCCTGGTCGGGCTGACGCTTTTCGTGGCTTTTTTTGCCACGGTGCTGCTCGGCATCCGCAAGGCGATGCGCTCGTTCCCCAAAGACGATGAGACACGACGACTCGGGCGCGCGCTGTTGGCGACACTCGTCGGAATATTGGTGACCATCGTCACGGTCAGCAGCATCACGATCATCCCCGTGGTGTATTGGTCGGTCGCCGGACTGGGCGTTGCCTATATCCAGATGACGCGCCGCCTCAAGCACACCTCCACGGCAGTCGCTGCGAGCGCCCACCTCCAACTTCGGTAACCCTAATGGTCAATTTTTTTCGCCGCACCCGTTTGCTGCTCCCGGTCATTTTGTCTTTCGTCGTGTGGCCGCTTGGCGCTTCGGCGTCTGACTGGGTCGCCAGGATCGACGATCAAAGCGGCCTGCCAGTGGTGGCGCGTGGCGGCAGCCCCGTCGTTGCTGCCTCATTCGTTTTCTTCGAGAGCAACTGGGGCTGGACCTATTTCCCTACCGAACTGAAGATAAACGCCCCCTACAGCTATGCCCTCGCCGGACAGAACAAAGCGCTGGACTTCGACCTAGCTGCAAAAATCCACAAGGACGGCGAGCAGCAGCTGACCTGGGAGTTCGCCCTGGATGCACACAGCGCGAAGTCGGGGGTGATGGGCGGCGGTGTCGTCTTCAACTTCGACCCAGCCCTTTTCCCGGGCGACATGGGCGAGCCGGTCCTGCTTCCCGACAACAAAGGCTGGGCCTGGGGCAATGCACAGGGTCGGCGCATCGAGATGCGTTTCGAGCCGGCGCTGGAAAGGGTTTACTTCGAGCCGGGCGATAAGTCCGAAATACGTGCCTTCTTCTATAAGGACACGATCAAGCCCGGCCAGCAGACTATCAAGGCAACCTTGAGCCTCTCCGGCGATGTGGAACTCGGCCCCACCATCAACGAACGTTTCGGTCTGAGCGATCCGAAGAGCTGGCCGAATGACAAGCTCGACGTGAAAACCTCGCCGGTCGATCTGTCCTTCCTCAACGCGGACGAAAAACCGGCTGGCAAGCGCGGTTTCGTTAAGGCGTCGGGCGAACGACTGCTGTTCGCCGACAACACCCCCGCGCGCTTCTGGGGCACCAACATGTCGGCCTATTCGTTGTTCCGCACACCGGACGACGACATCAAGTTGCAGGCCAAACGCCTGTCGGCACTGGGTTTCAATCTGGTGCGCCTGCATCACCACGATTCACCGTGGGTCAGCCCGAACATCTTCGGTGATCCCGCCCTCCCTCATGACACCCAGCAGCCCAACGCGGAATCGCTGAAAAAAATCGACTTGTGGATCAAGGCACTGAAGGACGAAGGCATTTATGTGTGGCTCGATATGCATGTCGAGCGCGCCTTTACGGCAAAAGACAATATCTTCGGCTTCGACGAGATGCCGAAAAACAGCGCGGGTACTGCCGATCTCAAGGGCTATGCCTACGTCAACATCACCATCCAGCAGGCGATGAAACGCTTTGCGGCCGCCTATCTGAGCCACGTCAATCCTTACACAGGCCTCGCCTACAAGGACGACCCGGCCATCGCCGCCGTACTGATCACCAACGAAAACGACATCACCAATCACTTCGGCAACGCCCTGCTGCCAGACAAGAACGTTCCAAAGCACAGCAAGCTTTACATGGCGGAAGCCGAAGCGTTTGCCAACCAGCACAACCTGTCGGCGAACAAAACCTGGCGCGCCTGGGAATATGGCCCTTCCAAATTGTTCCTCAATGATCTGGAGCGCCGCTTCAACGTGGACATGATTCAAAGCCTGCGCGATTTGGGCGTGAAAGTGCCCATCGCCACGACCAGCAGCTGGGGCTTCGATGGCCTTGCCTCGTTGCCGGCCCTGACGTCCGGTGACGTGATCGACACGCACAGCTACGGCGGCCCTGGGCAACTGGAGAAAAACCCGCTCACCAGCGCCGGCATCGTCGACTGGATTGCCGCCGGCCAGGTCACGGGCAAGCCGCTGACCGTCACCGAGTGGAACAACGAACCGTTTCCGACGCCCGACCGTCACTCACTGCCGCTGTATATCGCCGGCACCGCCAGCCACCAGGGCTGGGACGCCTTGATGCAGTACGCCTACAGCCAGGAACCGCTGTCCGGCGGCTGGGTCACGGCGGGCAACTGGCACGCCTATAACGATCCTGCGCTGCTGGCCACCCTGCCCGCCGCCGCCCTGCTCTATCGCCGCGGCGACGTGCGTGAAGCCAGCACGACGTATGTCTTCGCACCGACGCCAGACACCCTGTTCAACCAACCCATCACAGCGGCCAACTCGGCTTTGCTGCGCACTGCGGTGGAGAAAGGCAAGTTGCAGATCGCCATGCCACAGACGCCGGAGCTGCCCTGGCTGCAAACCGGCGCCATTGCCAGTGATGCTCAAGTCTTTCATGACCCGAACCAGTCGCTGCTGGACGCCAATGCCAGCGAGTCCACCACCGACACCGGTGAATTGAAGCGCAACTGGAAACAGGGCATTTACACCATCAATACGCCGCGCACTCAGGTCGCCACCGGCTGGATCGGCGGCCAGTCGATCAGCTTGGGCAGTCTCCAGATAAACGTAACGACGGCCAATGCGAGCGTGGCGGTGCAAAGCCTGAACGACAAGCCGCTGGGTCAATCGCAGGACCTGATGATTTCGCTGGGCAGCCGCGCGATCCCCAAAGACGACGAAAAAACACCGTTCAATGTCGAGCCGCTCGAAGGCACGCTAACGATTCAGGCTCCACCGGGATTGACGCTGTTCGCCCAAGGCACGCTGGCGCAAATGAAGAAGCTGCCCGCTACCTACGCCGATGGCCGCTACACAATCAAGCTCGACAGCCTGGAAGCATCCCAATGGCTGTTTTTGCGAAAAAATGCGACGCGCTGACGGTACAATCCGCGCATGAACGACAGGGTTTCCAGGAGGACGGGATGAATTTTCTGGTGGTAGGTGGCGCCGGCTACATCGGCTCGCACATGGTTAAACAATTGTTGCGTGACGGTCACGACCTGGTGATCGCCGACAACTTTTCCACGGGCTATCGCAGCGCGTTGACGGGTGGAAAACTGGTCGAGCTGGATATCGCCGACGCGCAAGCCCTGGACACCTTGTTCGCCGAACGGCATTTCGATGCGGTGTTCCATTTCGCCTCGTTCATACAGGTCGGCGAATCCGTCAACGAGCCGGCCAAGTATTATCAGAACAACCTGGCGGCCACGCTGACGCTGCTGCAGGCCATGGTTCGCGCCGACGTCAGGCACTTCATTTTTTCCTCGACCGCCGCCGTCTACGGTGACCCGCAGTACGTGCCGATCGACGAAGACCACCCCAAAGCTGCGATCAACCCTTATGGTCGCAGCAAGTGGATGGTGGAGCAGATGCTTGAGGATTTCGATCGCGCCTACGGGCTTAAATCGGTTTGCCTGCGCTACTTCAACGCGGCCGGTGCAGATCCGGAAGGCCAGCTGGGCGAGCGTCATGAACCAGAAACTCACCTGTTGCCGCTGATCCTGCAGGCGGCCTCCGGCCGACGCGACGCCATCACGGTCTATGGCCGTGATTACGACACGCCTGACGGCACGTGTGTCCGCGACTACGTGCACGTTGCCGATCTGGTCGCGGCGCACGCGCTGGCGGTGGAGTATCTGCTGGAGGGGGGTGTCAGCACGGCGTTCAACCTCGGTAATGGCCAAGGGTTTTCCGTACAGCAGGTGATAGACACGGCGCGTCGGGTGACGGGCCAGGAGATTGCCGTCAATGACGCGCCGCGCCGCGCGGGCGATCCGCCACGCTTGGTCGCCGACCCGAAAAGGGCCAATGCGGTACTCGGCTGGCAACCGCAATTTGCCTCACTGGAACAGATTGTGACGCACGCCTGGACGTGGGAGCAGAAGCACCCCTGGCACTGACCGCCGGCGCGGGCGTATAACGCCCAGGGCCGGGGCAAGACGCTCTAGTAGTACGAGCGGTTTTGTGGCTCGGCCTTGTTCAGCACCGTGCCGATCAGATTCGCCGTGCCGAGATGATGCAGGCTCTCCTCGATCTCTTTCTTGCTGTTCTTGCCGTTGGCGACCACCAGCAACACGCAGTCGAATTTTGGCAGGACGGTCAGCACATCATCCGAACTCAGGATCGGCGGCAGGTCGAAAATCACGATGCGCGAGCTGTAGCGCTCGCGCAGGTCAGAAATCAAATGACTGACCTCGGGCGATGACAACACCTCGGTGGAGAGTGGAATCGGCTCGCGTGTCGGCAACACCACGAAGCGCGGCAAGGTCGGGTTCACCAACACATCCTGCAGTTCCGCTTCTTCGTTCAACAGCTCATTGAGTGACTTCTCCATCGGCAGGCCCAGGCATTTGCCCACTGTCGGCCGACGCAAGTCGAAGTCCACCAGCAACGCGGTCTTGGTGGTGTGATGCGCGATGCTCATTGCCAGGTTGATGGCCAGCACTGTCTTGCCGGCCTCCGGCGTCGGCGAGGTGATGGCAAGCGTGCGCCAGCCATTTTCTTCCATCGCTTTCAGAATCTGCGTACGCAGCAGATCGAACGCCCCGCCCATGTTCGAATTCTTGTTGTAGGCCACAATACGGTTGCGCTCAAGGTGATCGGGCCGCAACGGCACCACCTTGGTCTGTACATAACTCAACGCGTTCAGACCAGGCGACTGCCCGGTCGGTGTCATGGCCTTCGACGAAATCGGCTGCTCGGCCTTATCGCCATCGGGCTTGATAATGTCCATCGCTATATTTCCTTAGGCAAACCGGCCCAGAGCCTTAAACAAAAGAAGATCCAGGGGCATGTAGAGGAAGTGCAGGAGCACCAGGAATATCGTGATCACCACGACCGCACCGATGATCAACCGCGTTCGCCACTGCTTGCGGCGCGCCATTTCCGCCCTGGTGTGAATGTACGGAATCGACACCAGTACACGTTTACCCAGCACACTAGCCAGCGCTTCGGCACCGCGTACGCGTGGGCTCAACATCTCCAGGAGCATGACCAATGCGCCGGCGCCCACCGGAGCAAGCACGAAGCCCATGGCCACCACTTTCTTGCGATTCGGCCGTACTGGCTTCTCAGGCATCAGCGGTGATTCGAGGAGTACAAAACGCTCGGCCTTGTTTTCCTGCTCCAGGCTTTCGGAAATTCTCGCACTCATCTCCTTCGCGCGCATTTCCTCGTATTTCTTTTTCGCGTTCTCATGGTCGCGCATCAGCGTGATCAGGCCACGCTCGACTTGTGGCGTTTCGATGATCTGCGCTTCGTATTCGGATATTTTCTTCAGTATCTGCTGCTTCTGATCGGCCAGCGACTGGATACGGCCGTTGGTCGCGGCGATCTGCGCCTGAGCCTTCGCCACATCCATGTTGACCGGAGCGGCCGCACTTCCCGCCGATGCGTTGGTTGCCTCAAGTGCCGCAATCTTGCGTTTCACCGCACGCACATCGGGGTGGGCCTCGGTGTACAGCGTCAGCAGACGGGCATACTCCGCCTTGAGACTGGCCAGGTCCTGCGGTTGATCATTGGTCGCCGCCGCACCCGGCTTGGTCGCTATACCGGCATTGGCAGAAGTCAGCTCCAACTGGTTGAAGCGCAAGTCCTCACGCGCAGCCTTGTAGTCACGCTCGACTTCTTTGAGTTCGGTTTCGGCGCGCGACAACATGTTCATGCGCAGCTCTTGATGCTCGGGCAACGCGTCGCTGTGCTTCTGCTTGTAGTCCGCCACGAGATTGTCCTGGGCATTCAGGGCCACCTCGAGCTTGTCCGCCTCCTGCTTGACGAACTCGGTGTTTTCAGTAGCGCGCTCGGTCCGCTGCCTGATGTTCTCATTCAGGAACAGCGTTACCAGCTCATTCGCCACTTTGTTGGCAATCTCTGGCTGCCGGTGCTCAAAAGACAGATTGAATGCAATCGTGACTTCCCCGCGACCCTTGACCGCGGCGCTGACCAAGGTGACCGCAATCGCATTGCGCATCTCCTCGACCTTTTCGGAAACGCTCAACTGCCGGCCTTGCGAATTGAACAGGTTGTATTTGTCGATGATCGCGATCAGGTTCTCGCGGGTCATCACACGCTGGCGAATGACTTCGATGCGCTCATCGGCAAAGGTGTTGTTGTTCGCCGCGACCAGCTCAGGCGAGATCTGCTGCGACTCGATCAGGATCGTACCGGACGATTCGTAAGTAGGCGGGAGAGAAAGTGCGACCGCCACACACACGCCGAGGATCGCCACGAAACTCAGGATGATCAGCAGGGCATGGTGCTTGATGATTGCAATGTAGTCGTTAACCGACATTTCGTATTCAGAGGCCATATTTCTCACGCAGCAGATTTTTCAGAGACCGGGATAACTATAAGTCAGCGTCAGCCCGACGACGTTTGCAGTGGCATCCGGCAAGCCAACTTGCTGGCGTTGTTTGTACGTGTAGGATAGGCGCGCAATCCAAAAAGGCGAGAGCTCCTGATCAAACCAGGCACTGTAATTGTTCAGCGTGTTGGGTGTCTGGCCCTTGGTGTCTTGCCAGGAGGCATCAATCCCGGTGCGTCGGGTCTCATCGACCAGGTAACTCCAGGAACCCCTGACGCTATCCACCTCGACAAAACCGCCGTCACCGCTGGCGAGCGTGGTACGACCGGCATCGATGCTGGCTTCAACGCGGTCCCCGCTGTAGTTCAAGGTCAAACCACCCTGGGCGCTGGGACCGCTGTTCGTGCCGGAGATTTCGTTGGCCCCCACGTACACCGAGCCTCTGAACCGGTCGGAGAATTGGTAGTTCATGCCAATATCAGGGGTATAGCTGTTCGAGGAGCCCACCGTCGATCCCGTCGACCCCGTATCCGGCTCATAACGCTTCAGCCCCAGGCGCGTGAACAGCTCCATGCGATCACTCCATGCATAGGTATAGCTCAAGCGGTTCGACAGTTCGTCGTAGTCCGTCAGCGAATTGATATCGTAAGTGACATGGTTGAACTCGGTCTCGTTCAGCAGCGTGCTGCGCTCACTGAGGGCGGTACGCCAGTTGCCGGCGAGCCCATACAGCGTTTGCGTGGCATCGGGGGAAACGACGCCGGTGTCCTGAACCGTCGAGGAAAGCGTCGAGCTTTCTTCGTATCGGGCGGTCAAGCCAAATGCACCGGTTTCGGTTTCGCGCTGCCAGCCGAACTTCAGCCGTGGATCCTCGCGATTCGAAACGATATTGGTATCAGACGACCGCACGACATTGACGCCGAGACCGACCTGGTACTCATCCGGCCCGGAAGTGCCGACGAGGTTCAGGTTCGGCGCGATGATGTAACGCGTCACGCCTTTCTCATTACGGCTCAGCAGCGTCGGATTGCTGTCGTATTCGACAGTCGATGGCACCGAAACCGATGAACTCCAGGTGGCGGCATAAGCGATACCGGAACAGGGAAAGATCAGGACGGCAGTGGCAACCCCGGTCGTTCGCAGCGCAAGCAAGGCAACTCCCCATGCATCGCGCAAGGCTAAGGCACAACCAGCGTATCGCCGGCCTTCAGCAGAAAGTTGGTGGTCATGTCATCGCCGGACATCAACTTGCTGTAGTCGACGCGCAGGATCTGCTGCTTGGTGCCATTGAGACGCACGACCTTGATGTCATCCTTGTCGGCGAATTTGTCGAGCCCGCCCGCCATGCTCAATACCTGCAGCACCGACGTTTGACCAGACATGTGCACGGTGCCGGGCTTCAGCACTTTGCCTTGAACGTAGACCAGATTGCCTTCGGTGCCGGTGACGACAACGCTGACCTGCGGATCCGGAATGAACGCCTCGAGCTTGGTAGCGATTTGCTTCGCGACCGCAGTAGCATCGAGCCCTGCCACATTGACCTGCCCGGCCAGCGGGAAGGTGATGCTGCCATCGGGAAGGACGCGGACATCCTGTTTGAGCTTGTCTTCGCCCCAGACAGAAACCGTGAGGTTATCGCCCGGGCTCAGCAGATACGTCGCATCGCTTGCGACGGCATTGGAAATGCTGGGCAGAGCTGCCAGCGCGCAAACCACAGGTAACAAGAAACGCAACATCGGGATCCCTCCGCCTAAGTAGCCTTGCCAAGAGTTTCACATAAAAACGAGGGCAAATCACGCGCGCTCATTTTCATGTCGAGGAAACGCTCAAGGAGCGTTTTTTCACGGCTGGCGGCGGCCATTTTTCGTCGTCCCAACGTATCAGTTACCTGAAAAGCGACCTCTCGGGAAGGAAGTTCCTGGTTAAACAACGACGCGTAAGTAAACATGCTGCCTCCGATGCCTGTTTGCCAAATTAACAGCGCTCTATTCAACAGAGCCTTCATTCAGCTAATACATCGCCAACCACTAACGCAACAACTGCTATCACTTACTAGTGTCATTACGCCACATCTAAGCATTCGCAAAAAACAATAGCTCGCTACACTTTCCGCCGGTTAGCCACCACGACGAAACCAAATAATGCGGACGAAAACAGCCAGGCTGCAGCAGGCAGCGGGACTGCGTTCGGCTGACTGGTGAACGCATCAGCGCCACCACTCAATACTTTACTTTGAGCATCTAAATCGGCAGTGAACTTTTCAGTCGCAAGTTGCGCCATTAATCCGTCACATGAAGAACTATTGACGGAAGCGCTCCCCTTGGCGGCAGAGGCGACAAGGCTGTTGAGTTGATCTTTTGTAGTATCAGTGAAGTAAACATCGCTCACGGAAGTTGGTGCGCCAAGACCGCTACCGACTGTATAAGGTGCGCCACCCTGCTCTTCGACGGCCATGCCCACTTCTGGCGCAGACCCCTCACAAGAATTGCCTATCCGGTTAATTTCATGGGCCAAATTGCTCGCCTGGGCGCCAGCGATGGCTGCACCATTAAAGAGCACACAAAACAAAACGGACTTGAGGAGAACTGACGAACGCATGTGACCGCCTCCCTGCACACAGGGTTTATCTGATATCGAATGAAGGATTCGTTACCCAGCTGGTTGGATCGTATAAGCACATCGCCATTACGTCAATGCTCTGTCACGACAATAAATAAAAATAAAAATTTAAGGAGAGTGACGTCAAAATAATGACAGCAAAAGCCCTTCATTCCATGAATTTCTATCTGCCTTGAAGGGTCTGAAACCGGGTAAAAACCCCGTGTTCATTGGCCCAAAACCTACCCCTACCATTCGTCGCGAGACCAGTGACAAAAAACCATCAATGCTTATCGCCTTGGATCCATTTCCGTGAACTGACTCCAGTCTTGCGCCGAAATGCCCGAGCCCGCGCCGAGGGGCTTTCATAGCCCACTTCATGCGCCAGACTGATGCGCCAGCTCACCAGGTAATCACGCGGGGTCTGGCCCACTACCTGGCGAAAGCGTTCGGCAAAACTGGCCCTGGAGATCATGGATTAGATTCAAGGAGCGTGCCAAGGGTGAGTCCGCCAGGGGGCGCGGTATTCAGCCGGCGCGGAAGTCGGGAACAACGCCCTTCTGCGCAAGCCGCTTCAGCGCTTCGATGATGATCTCTTCGTTGTTGACGACTTCGGTAAACCCGGCCCGCCGAATCTTGTTCATGTCGGAGATCATGTCGAACTCGGTATTGAAGATGAAATCACCGAATGGCCAGCCCACCAGTTTGCTGTAAGGCAAGGTGTCCAGACCATGGGCCTGGACCAGGCGCGCCCACTCCTCGGCCTTACCCGGCATGTGCCTGGCAAGGGGAAATGGTTGGGGTGGCGCGACCTGCATGCCCAGCGCCTCGGCGACTTTGCCCCAGATGCGCTCCCAACGAAACGGTTCGCCCACCAGATTGAATGCCTCATTACGCGCCGTCGGTGCCAGCGCGGCCCACAAGCTGGCACGAGCGAGCCAATGGGCGTCGGTGAATTGCGCGACCACCTCGCGGTAGGTGCGCATGGTGCCCGGAAAACGCAGCGGCACACCGGCCTCTTTGCTGAGCGCCGCGAACACCGCAATCACCATCGCAATGTTCATCGGGTTGCCGGCGATATCGCCGATCACCACGTCCGGGCGCAGGATGGTCCATTCAAGCCCTTCGCTGACCTGACGCTCGCGCAGCACATCCTCCTGTGCGAAGTAGAAGTTCGGCGCGATATGGCGCGGGTCGTCCTCATAAAAAGGCGCAACCGCGGCGCCCAGATGAACGCCATAGACCTTGGCGCCCTGGTAGTGCACCACCCGCTTCAGCGCAGCGCCTGCCGCTTTCAAGCCGTCGAGTACGTTGCGCAGCATGGCCGCATTGAGCTCAGACTCGCGCGCCAGATCCGGGTCGGCTTGCAACGCGGCGTAGAACACGTGCGTGGTGTCGGCCGCCGCGACCAGTGCAGCCTGGGTCCCCTGTGGATCGCTCAGATCACAGTCGATTGTTTGGACGCCCGCCACGGACGTCTTGCGCAAGGCTCGCACTGTCCAGTCCGCAGAACTGACCAGCGCCTCCACCAGCGCACTGCCGATAATGCCGCTCGATCCGACTACCAGCGCTACATGTTTAGTACCCATGACGTGACCCTCAGTGAACTGTAAAAGAAGTGACTGAAAACTATCATCGAAAAAATGAAAGCAATAGGCGATAGTTATTGAATCTTTCGGTCCCAATGGTTGTTAATCAAATGCTGGATTCCATCGACGAACTGCGCCTGTTCGTGGCTGTTTTTGAGGAAGGCTCCATTCGGGCAGCGTCTGCACGCCTCGGAATGACGGCCGCAGGCGGCAGCAAGCGCCTTCTCGCCCTCGAAGATCGCGTCGGCCGGCGCCTGTTCAATCGCACGACGCGCAAATTGAGCGCTACGACGGACGGCCAGACCTTTTATCAAGATGCCCAGGCCATTCTCGCCAGCGTCCAGGAAGCCGAGCGAGGCTTGTCCGACGCCACTGAAATCACCGGACGCTTACGCATCACCGCCTCCGCGTCGTTTGCGCCGGGGTACTTGTCGAGCGTCATCAGCAGTTACCTCATTCACTACCCGAAGGTGGTGGTGGAACTCGACCCGACCGACCGGACGGTTGATCTGGTCGCCGAAGGCATCGACCTTGCCATTCGTCACGGTGTCATGGCCGATTCGACCCTGATTGCACAGCGGGTTTCCCCTTCACGCCGGTTGATCTGCGCCTCACCGCGCTATTGGGAACAAAACGGTATGCCTGCCTCGCCGAAGGAGTTGTCTGATTACGACGGGCTGATCATCGGCAAGGAGAATCGCTGGACGCTGGCCCGCAACGGCGTTGAGAAAACCTTCAGGATACGCAGCCGGTTCGAATCCAGCATGGGCGAGGTGGTCAGGCAGATGGCAGTCGACGGACATGGCGTGGCCTTGCTGGCGGACTGGCATGTGGCCGATGACCTGCGCTCCGGGAAACTGGTAGAGGCCCTTGCCGACTGGACGATCGGACCGCCGAGCGGCATCTATGCGGTGTACCCCTCCAGAGCCAACATCGCCCCGCCGGTGAGCAGCTTCATCGCGCACCTTAAAGAGTGGATAGCGGCCCATCCCGTTGAAATGGCGACCGGCCGCCGCTGATGGATAACACTGTGGGCAAATCCGAGCGGGGCGCTCTATGATTGGGCCCATGACAACCTCGCTGCCGATCCGCCAACCTTGCCCGCCCGGTGCCTGCATCTGCGAGCGTGACCCGCTGCTGGAAACCCCGGGCGCGGACCTGCGCATCCTGTTTCTGACCCGCAACGAAGAAAAACGCCTGCTCGACCGCCTGGAAAATCTCCAGAGCCTCAGCGACCTCGAGCGACTGCAGCAGCGGATGTATGAGCAGTTGGGTATCCGGGTAGAGATCGCCCCCGGTTTCAATGAAGTCCGCACCATGCGCGGCATTTCCATCACCATCGGCGAACTGCCGGGCCTGTGCCGCAAAACCCGCCAGGCCATCCCGACCGCCATCCGCCGCGGGCTGGAGAAACGCCCGGAAATTGCCTACGAACTGCTGAACGCGAACGACCTGTTGCGGGATGCCTGAAGCATAAACACCTGCAGGAGCAAGCTTGCTGGCGATGCGGCGATAGCCGCGATAGGCCTCAGCCCAACGTCGGCGAGTTCTCCAGCAACGTCCGCGTATAGGCCGCTTGCGGCTGGTCCAGCACGGCGTCCACCGCCCCCTGCTCCACCACCCTCCCCAGCTTCAACACCAACACCCTGTCGGCAACTGCACGCACCACGCCGAGGTCGTGGGTGACGAACAACAACGTCAGCCCTTCGAGCTGCAATTGGCGCAACAGCGCCAGGATCGATGCCTGCACCGAGACGTCCAGCGCCGAGGTGATCTCATCGCAGATCAGCAGTTTCGGTTCACACACCAGCGCTCGGGCAATCGCCACACGCTGGCGCTCGCCGCCGGAGAGGCTGTGGGGATACAGTTCGGCCACGGACGCCGGAAGGGAAACCCGCTGGAGCACACTCTCCACGCGCTGCCGTGCGACTTCGCCCTTGATGCCGAAAAAGTGTTCCAGCGGCGCGCTCAAAGTCTGGTAAACCGTCTGCCGCGGGTTCAGCGCCCGATACGGGTTCTGGAAGATGTACTGAATCTGATGCCGTTGCCCGCCGTTACGCTGGCGGGCCGACAGGCTCAGCGGCGCGCCCGCATACTGCAAATCGCCTTCGGCATTTTCTCCCAGCCCGGCGATGGCGCGGGCCAGGCTGGTTTTGCCCGAACCGGACTCGCCCACCAGCGCCAGGCATTCTCCGGCACCCACGCGCAGGGAAACATCGAACAGCACCTGGCGGTCATAGGCCACGTTCAGGTCCTTGATCTCGAGCAATGGCGCGCGCTCCATCACATCACCGACACGCGGCGGCGCCTGGGCAATCAACTGCAACGCCTGACGATGTGGATCAAGGCACGCCACGCGCTGCGCCGCAGACAGGTCCTGCAACACCGGTTCTGCCTGCGAGCATTCCGCGGCGCGGCGCGAGCATCGGGGCGCAAAGGCACAGCCGTGCGGGCGCTGACCCAGTGCCGGCGCATGCCCCGCAATCGCCTGCAAATCACGACGCTGCGCAACATCCGGAATCGCCGCTAGCAACCCTCGGGTATAGGGATGAGCCGGTTGATGAAACAGTGCCTCACGCTCGGCGACTTCGACGATGCGCCCGGCGTACATCACCATCACCCGATCCACCAGGTCCTTGATCACCGCCAGGTCGTGGGACACGTACACCGCCGCCACCCCCAGGCTTTTGCACAACCGGCGCAGCGTCGCGAGGATATGCGCCTGAGTGGTGACGTCCAGCGCCGTGGTCGGTTCATCGAGCACGATCAACTGCGGGCGCAGGACGAACGCCAGCGCCAGCATTACCCGCTGCTGCTGCCCACCGGACAACTGATGGGGAAAGCGTCGCTGGAACGCCGGATCGTCCGGCAGGCCGACGTCGCGCAAGGTGTCGACGATGCGTTGCTGCTGCGCCGCACGGTCCAGTTCAACCTGATGCGCCGCCAGGGTTTCGCGCAGCAGACTGCCGATGCGCAGCGCCGGGTTCAGTGCCGTCGCCGGGTCCTGCGCGACGTAGCCGATCAGGCTGCCACGGGCCCGGCGCAGCGCTTCGCCCTGCAGCGCCAGCAATGAATGCCCGGACACCTCGACCTGCCCGCCGACAATTCGCGCGCCGCGCCGTGCATGGGCGAGCAGCGCAGTGGCCAGAGTAGTCTTGCCGGAGCCAGACTCGCCGACCAGACCCACGATCTCGCCCGCCTCCAGACTGAACGACACCCCGGACAGCACATCGATCTGGCCCGCCAACTCGACCCGCAAATCCCGAACCTGCAACACGGCGGCAGTGCTCACCGAGTGACGCGACTCGATCCCGGCAATCGCATTCATGGCTGTTTTTCTCCGATCCGTGAACTGCTGCGGCCGATGCCTTCGGCCAGGATATTGGTGCCATAGGCGAAGATGCCGATCAGGATCGCCGGCGCCAGTACCGCCCACGGCTGCACCAGCAAGCCGGCCTGGTTTTCATTGATCATCAGCCCCCAGTCGGCGGTCGGTGGCGCCACGCCGTAGCCGAGAAAACTCAGCCCTGACAGCATGCCCACGCCCCAGGTCAGCATGTTGCCGAAGTGCACCAGCAGCGGCGTGAGGATGTTCGGCAGAATCTCCCGGAACAGAATCCGCCGTCGCGAATACCCCATCATCTGCGCCGCCTCGACGAACTCCTGCCCCGCCACCGCCACGGCGCTGCCACGGGCCAGGCGAATCACCCCGGGGGTGAAGGCGATAGCCACGGTCAGCACGATCAACCAGGGCGCGCGGCCGAGCATGGAGACGATCAACAGCACCAGGATCAGATCGGGAAAAGCCAGTGACACATCCGCCAGCCAGGTGATCAGTTGATCCAGCCGGCGCCGGGAAAATCCCGCCAGCAGCCCCAGCGTGCTGCCGGCCAGCAAGGCGAGCGAGGCCGCCGCCACGGACATCCACAACACCGACAGGCCGCCGCTGAGCAACCGCGAGACCACGTCGTGGCCGAGAAAGTCATAACCCAGTAGTGCGGCGCCAACCGGCGCGCCATACACGGAACCCAGCATTTCCGTAGGACTGTGGGGTGCCAGCCACGGCCCAAGCAGTGCCAGCACGATCACCAACAGGGTGATCACAGCGCCCTTGCGGGTTTGCGGTTCCGCCAGCCAAACCTGCCAGCGCGAACGTCGGAAGTCAGTCATGCATCACCTCTCAAGGTGCCTTGGATGGGGAGCGCCGCCACCACGGCTGGATGCCCCGGCGGTTGCGCTGGATCATGGTCACCCGGCGTGCCGTGCGCAGTTTCGGGGTGAGCAACACGGTCAGCAGGTCGGCGAACAGGTTGATCAGCACCACGCCCAGGGTGATCACCAGGACGATGGCCTGGACCATTGGCAGATCGCGCATCTGGATCGCCGAATTGAGCGACGTGCCGATCCCGGGGTAACTGAAAATCACCTCGGCCAGCAGTGCGCCGCCGATCAGCGTACGCAGGGTCAGCGCCACGCCCTGGATCGCCGGGATCAGCGCGTTGGGCAGCGTGTGGCGCCAGACGATGCGCCACTCTGGAATTCCTCTCAGGCGCGCGGCAATGACGTAGTCGGATTCCAGCGCCTCGATCATCGAGGCCCGCACCATACGGGTCAGGTACGGCAATGCCGACAGGCTCAAGGCCAGCACCGGCAGCACCAGAAACTGCAACTGGCGCAGCAGCGATTTGTCCGGGTCGAGGATCGACACGGCGGGCAACAGGTCCATGTGCGGCATGGAAAACAGCAACACCAGGCCGATGGCCAACAGAAAACCCGGCGTGGCCTTGAGGAAAATCAGCAGCGACAGGCTCCAGCGATCCAGGCGGCTGTCACGTCGCAACGCCAGGGAAACCCCGAGCAACAACGCCGTCGGCACCACCACGGCGATCACCCCGGCGAGCAACGCCAGGGTGTAGCCGAAACGGCCGAACAGGAGGCTGCCGACCGGCGCGTTGGAGTCGAGGGAAACCCCAAGTTCGCCACTCAGGGCATGGCCGAGCCAGCGCAGGTATTGCTCGAGAATTGGCCGGTCCAGGCCCAACTGGCGTTGCAGGGTGAGGATGCTTTCCAGCGGCGCGTCGGGACCGAGGATGACCCGGGCCGGGTCCGAGGGCAGTGCCTGGGTGGCGATGAACACCACCAGGCTGATGACCCACGCGGTGAGCAGGCCGTAACCCAGTCGCCCGATAAACCAGGACAGCCAGGCCGGCGTGCGCGGTTCTTTGCAGGACGACTCAGGCATGGTTCACCCACAGTTCATCAAAACGCCAGGAGGCAAAAGTGGTCTGTTCCGGTTGCAGCCCACCCACACGCACCGAAGCCGCGTCCAGCACATCGTTGAAGCCCCAGATCAGCAGGCCGCCGCGGGCGTGTTGGATGCTTTGCGCTTCATGCACCAGCACTTTGCGCTGCGCCAGATCCGGTTGCGCCAGGGCCTGGCGATACAACGCGCTGAAGCGCTCGTCATGGAAGTTGCTGCGGTTGTAGATGGCTTGTGGCGCATCGTTGTGCAGCGCCGAGGCGAGGAAACCCCGGGCCGGGGTCGAGCCCGGCGACAGCAGCCAGTTTTCCCGTTGCGGACCGTTGAACACCGAGCCGTCGACCTGGGTCACCTTGATCTCGACGCCCGCTTTTTTCGCCTGTTGCGCAAACACTAGCGCCGCGTTCACCCCCGGCCCCGGTGTGGTGGTCAGCTCCACCCGCAGGTCGGTTTGCCCGGCCTGGCGCAACAGCGAACGCGCTTGTTCCAGGTCATAGGGCCGCTGCGTGATGGCGTGGTTGTACGTGGGATCATGGGGAGAATACAGGTCGTTGGCGATGCGCCCGAAACCGTTGAGGCCGCGATCGACTAACTCTTTCCGGTCGGCCAACAGGCGAAAGGCCTCGCGCACCCGTTGATCCTGGAACGGCGCCTTGGCCAGGTTGAGGTTGAACCCGGTGAAAGAGGTACTGGGTGACGCGTAGAGCCTGAGTCGCGAATCGGCCTTGAGCAGCGCGCTGTGTTCGGCCTGCACGCCACTTGCGACGTCGATCTGCCCGGCGCGCAAGGCGGCTGCGCGCGACACCTGGTCCTTGAATTCGATGATTTCCAGTTCGTCGGCGTAAGGCTGGCCAGGTTTGTAGTAATTCTCGAAGCGTTGATAGAGCGAGCGCTGGCCGGGAATGAAGCTTTTGAGCTTGTACGGGCCGGCGCCGACCGGGTTGCTGATCGGGTCGTAATCGGTAGGGACGATGCCGCCGAAACTGATCAGGGTTTCATCCAGCGGGAAGAAGCTCTGGCCTTCCTTGAAGCGAATCTCAATGGTGCGCGCATCCAGTTTGCGCAGCGCGTTGCGGTCAATCGCGCCCACCAGGCCGGCAAACGGCGAGGCCAGTTTCGGGTCGGTCAGGCGCAGGATCGAGAACAGCATGTCATCGGCGCCGATGCTCTTGCCGTGGTGGAATTCCAGGCCCGGCTTGATACGAATCGTCCAGGCGCTGGCGTCGGCGTTGGGCTCGGCGAATTCCGCCAGGGCCAGGCGTGTGCTGACGTCGGGGTTCCATTCCCAGAACTTGCTGTACAGCGCCCAGCCGCGAATGATCCCGCCGCCCACCGGTTTGTGCGCATCGAGGTTGCCCGACTGATCGCCATCGATGATTCCGACCCGCAAACGGCCGCCCCGCACCGGGGTGCTGGACAAGGCCGCTGCGCCACTGACGGCCGCCCCGCTGTCGCAACCGCTGAGCAGGCTGCTGCCGAGCAACAGGCCACCACCGACGGCCAGGCCATTGCCGAGAAACCGGCGCCGGGAAATTACCTCGCTCATGTGACCCTCCTCAGGCTGGCTCGACCGTCGCGACACGTGGCGGGACCGGCGTGCCGACGCCCAGCCTCGGCACCTCGAAGCCGTGATCGAGTTCCAGCAGCGGGAACAGCAGATCCGCCACGCGGTGCGCTTCATCGATCAGCGGGAAGCCGGACAGAATGAACGCCGACGTGCCTTGCGCTTCATACTCACGAATGCGCTCGGCGACCTGCTCGGCGCTGCCCACCAGGTACGTGCCGGCCGCCGGGCCGAGGATGTTGAAACCGAACAGGCTCGGGCCGAGCCAGACGTTCGGGTAGATCTCCAGGTCGCGAGCCTTGGGCAAGTGGCCGGCGCGAATGGCGTCGACATTGCGCTGGATCTGCGGGTCGTCGCTGTGGAAGCTTTCCAGGGTCTGGCCGGCAGGCAATTGGCGTTCGATGGCGGTTCGCGCAGTCTGTAGCGAAGTGCGTTGCAGGAGTTTTTCGGCGTGGGCCCACGCTTCTTCTTCGGTTTCGCGAACGATGATTTGCAGGCGGGTGCCGAAGGTCAGTTCACGGCCGATTTTCGCGGCTTCGGCGGCGACCTTGCGGAATTTTTCGCCGAGTTTCGGCGGGGTGTTGGCGAAGCTCAGGTAGACGTCGAGCAACTGCACCGAGTGCGCCACGCCCGGCCCCGAAGTGCCCGCGCCCCACAAAGGAATGCCGGGCTTTTGCTTCGGTGGGTGCCAGCCGCCCAATGGATGGCGGGCGGCGCCCGGTGAACGCGGGGCGAGCTTGACGTATTGACCGTCAAAGCCCGAGGTGTCGCCGGCGTAGAAACCCTGGAAGGCGCGCCAGTATTCGAGGCTGAAGTCGTAGCGTTCGTCGTGCGGATAATGCACGCCGAGGGTCGCCAGGCCAGCGTCGTTGCCGTTGACCACGTTGAACAGCAGGCGGCCGTTGGAGAATTGATCGAAGGTCAGCGCCCATTTGGCCAACACGGCAGGCGACAGTTCGCCGGGATGTTGCGCCACCAGGAAGCGCAAACGTTTCGTGGCATCGATCAAGGCGGCCGAGACGGCCAGGCTTTCGTTGGGGCTGGAGCCCAGCAGCGAACCGTAGTAACCGAGACGGTCACTGGCCACGGCGATTTGTTTCAAATGTTCGAAATCAGTTGCCCAGCGGCCCTCGGGCTCCCACGGATAAGGCCCGTCGGGGGTGGTGAGGTACCAGAGAATCTTGACTGCCATGGTGTGTTCCTTGGTTATGTGCCGACCGTTCGGCCGCCATCGCCGGCAGGCCAGCACCTACGGTGGTTTCGTGATGGCAAGGTTTAACTGCGCCGATCAATCGCCGGCACCAGGCCCAGCTCGGTGGCCTTGTCGTAGAGGCCACTCATTTTCCATTGCTGAGTCAGCACACCGGGACCATAGGCGCGGGAGCCGCCGAGGGCGTCGGCGAGCAGTTGCAGTTGCGCGCCCTCTTCCAGCAGCAGGATGAATTCGGCGGTGGCGCGCAGGCCCTGCTTGCCCCACACCGTGGAACCCCCGTTGGCCTCCAGGATCGCCAGGTTAAAGGGGTTCTCAGCGATCTTGTCGAGGATGAAATCAACTTCCGGCTGACGACGGTCGATGTACACCGGCAACTCCCGGGCGAGCTGATAACGCTGCACCGGCACGTAATGGAACGGCAACGTGCGATGGGTTTGCGCCCAGGCACCGAGGTACGGCGAGTGCACGTGGGACACAGTGGTGACATCGGCGTGCTGCTGGAACAGTTTGGTGTAGCGCCCCAACCCGCCCTTGCCCTTGCCGTAAATCACCTTGCCTTCAAAATCGGTGACCGTGGCCTGCAGCGGCTTGCGGTAATTCCACGGGCCACCGTAGTTCACCGACACCAGCAGTTCCTGGCCCGGAACGCGCTCGATGAACCCCACGGTGCCGTTGGCGGTGATGGTGTTGGTTTCACGGAACACGGTGAAGGCTTCTTCAGCCTCGATCAGCACCTTGTCGATGAAGTTCTTCAATTCTTCGCTGATCAGTTGTTCGTTGATGAGGACGGTCATGGCAATTCTCCGGATTCAGGCGCGGCGCTTGGCCAACAGTTCATGGGCGGCTTGCAATGGGCGCGGATCGACCCAGTCGGCGATGGAAAAATCGCGTTCCAGGAAGCCGTGCAGGTACAGGAAATTTTTCTGGGTATCGAGAAACTCCAGACGCTGGGTCGACAGGTCCGGCGCCAGCGTGGTGTGGAATTCACCGCGATAGGCCTCGGCGACGCCAGCACTGCCGGCGCGGGTTTCTTCTTCAAGGATCGCGTTCAGCGCGTCGCGGTTGCCGGCGGCCCAGTCAGCGGCGGCGAGGGTTTGCGCAAGGAAGCGCACCACCAGGTCGAAATGGTTGTCCAGCAAGCTTTGGTGGACGGTAATCGGACGCGGTGTACCGTTGTTGATGCGGTAGCGCGGTTCGGCGATCAGGTCGAGGTCGATACCCACCACCAGCCCGAGACGTCGTGCTGCATCGGCGGCAGACGCGCCTTTGACGTAGACCGCATCCACTTCACCGCGCACCAGGTAATCGAGGCCGGACCACAGACGTTGCAGGCCTTCCTGGGGATTCGCCGCCTGATCCTGATCCTGCAGCGCGACTTCCACCAGTTGGACGTCATCGAAGCCCAGACCCGCCAGGCTCAGCGCGCCTTTATAGCCGTGCAGGCTCATGGCACGGGCGATGCTGCCCGGGCGGGTTTCGCCCCAGGCCGGCAGCGCCAGGCGTTTGCCCTTGAGGTCTTCCGGGCGACGAATGCCGGAGTCCGGGCGAACCAGGATGGTCTGCCATTCTTCGATCCAGGTCAGGCCGATCAACCGACTCGGGGCGCCGGCCGCACGCGCCGCCAGGGCCGGTACGTTACCGCCTTCGCGAAACAGCCCCGGCAGTTCGTGATCGTAATGGTGACGGCCCAGTTGACGGGCCTCCTGCAACGTCGACACCGGCAGCCCGTCGGCGGCGAATTCTTCGCTGAGCCAGCCGAGTTTGTAAGCGATGCCGGAAGCGGTCGGCACCGGGCAACGGGTGAACCAGATCTGCTCCAGTTCGGCCGGGGCAGCGGGTGGGGAAAGTTTGGCAGCAAGCGTCATGGGCAGCTCCGAGGGTTGGGCAAAGTGACTGTTGCCAGGGCTATTGCAGCGCCCGTGCCAAGAACGGAAACGCCCGGTTTACCGGGCTTTGCGGCGATGCGCCGATCACCGAGGGCATTCGATTGCTGACCTGCCAGCAGCATTGCGCGGCGACTGCTGCTGATCGAGCAGTCGCCCCCGCAGCACTGCTTCCCCAGCAACACCCCTCCCCTGCAACCCCGCGGCGGGCGGGCTTTGCAGCCATTGGCGCAGAACTTGCTCAAGGCCTCTCAACGCGCCTGAGCCTCGCGTAGACCTTGAGGACGCCATCGCCAGCAAGCTGGCTCCTACAGGGGGGTGCGCGGGTTCTCAGGGATAAACAGATCAATTATCAGAGGTACAGCAATGAGCAAGGTTGAGCACACGCCCGTCGGGCAATTGAATGCCGAGCAGGCGCCGATTCGGCTGCTGGACAGCGAAGCGCAGGCCATCGCCGTGGCGAAGGAGATTGCGCTGGAAATCGCCGAAATCGCCGCCGACGCCAGTCAGAACGGCCAACTGCCACGGCGGCAGGCGCAGCTACTATCCGAAAGCGGCTTGACCGCCATTGGCGTACCGAAGGCGTTTGGTGGGCTCGGCGCATCGGTGGAAACCATCGTCGAAACCGTGCGCCTCATTTCGATTGCCGACGGCGGCGTCGGTCAGCTGCTGCAAATCCATAACGTCATGCTGCGGGGGATTTTTACCGGCTACGCCGACGAGATCCGCGACCGGCTGATCCGCGATGTCCTCGCTGGCAAGCGTTTCGGCAATGCCCTGGCGGAGGTCGGTGGCAAGAACAAGTTCGCCCTCAAGACCCGCGTCGAGCGCCGCGCCGATGGCAAGCTGATCCTCAATGGCAGCAAGTTCTACTCCACCGGTTCTTACCTGGCCGAATGGATTTCCCTGACCGCGGCCAGCGATGACGGCGGCGCCGGTGTGCTGCTCAATCGCCACACGCCGGGCCTGACCCTGGTGGATGACTGGGAGGCGTTCGGCCAGAAAAACTCGGTCAGCGGCACGGTGATTTTCGACAACATCGAACTCGACGAAGGTTTCGTCTCGCAACGCAAAGGGCCGATGAAACGCACGGGCCTGACCTTCCCGCAGATTCTCCACGCCGCCATCGACACCGGCATCGCCGAAGGTGCGCTGCTGGCCGCGGTGGAGTACCTCAATCACAACGCCCGCCCGTGGGTGGAAAGCGGTGTCGAGCAGGCCAATCAGGAGCCGCACATCATCAAGCAGATCGGCGAATACGCCGTGGCCTTGCGCGGGGCGCAATCGTTGCTGCGAGATGCGGCGCGGGTGTTCGACCAGCATGAACTGGACCCGGACAACAAGGCATTGCAAGACGAACTGATTCTGTCGGTGGCCACTGCCCGCGCGCATTCCGATGCGGCGTCGCTGAAGATCTCCAGCGATATCTTCTCCCTGCTCGGGGCCAGCTCTTCGCTGAGCAAATGGAACCTTGATCGCTTCTGGCGCAACGCCCGGGTCCACACCACCCACGACCCGATCCGCTGGCGTCTGCACCATGTCGGCAATTACTACCTGAACGGCGTCGATCCGGGTGAATACACCGCCATCCTCAATGCCAAGGAAAAACAGGGGGCGACCAGTCCCGCACGTTGATTCAAGGGCCTCATCGCCGGCAAGCCGGCGCCTGCAGGAACGGCGCATGCCTGGATAAACACAAAAATCTTCGCCGGCGCGGGTTTGGGCTGGCACCTTCACAGAGTTTTTTCATGAGCGAAAAACACCCCCTCTTGCGCAGCCTGGCGATTTACCGGGAGATGCCCTGGCGCTTCGCCCTGGTGGCGGCGTTGTATATCGCGGTGAACCTCGGGCTGGTCTGGCAGCAGTGGTTGATCGGCCACGCGGTCAACGACGTCAGCGCCGGTCGTGCGGTGGTTCGCCAGGCCGATGGCAGTCTCGACGCCAGCCTCGGCTGGTACTGGCTGTGGCTGATGCTCGCCGTGGCCCTGGGTCGCGGCGTGTTGCAATACGCCGCCAGCGTGTTGTCGCTGGTGCTCAGCCAGGAACTGCTGACGCGCCTGCGCGAGCGCATCCTGCAACAGGTGCAGAACCTGCACCTGGGTTATCACTGGCAACACGGGATGGGTGAAATGATCACCCGCACCACCCGCGATGCCGACAAGGTGCGCGACGCCCTGATCAGCTTCTGGCGTCAGGTGGTGGAAACGCCGTTGGTGGTGCTGGCCACGGTCGGCCTGTTGAGCTGGTACAACCCGCTGCTGGGCCTGGTGCCGCTGCTACTGACAGTGTTCGGCCTGTGGATTTTCGTGCGCCAGACCGAACACCTGGTCAGCCTCGACCGCGCCGTCGGCGAGGCCTACGACCGGGTCAATCAGGACCTCAGCGAAGGCATCGGCGGGGTTCGGGTGATCAAATCGTTTGGCCTGGAGCACAGCCGCATCCAGCGTTTCGCCGGGCAAGTGGCGGTGTTCGCCGAGCACGCCCGCCAGGCCCTCGCCTATTCGAGTTCGCGGATTCCGTTACCGCAAGCCGTCGTCGCCCTCGGCCATGTGTGGATCCTGGTCTACGGCGCGCACCTGGTGGCCACCGCGCAGTTGGGCATCGGCGAGCTGGTGACCTCACTGCTGATCGCCACCACTCTGGTGTTCCGCATCGAAGGCATTGGCCGGGTCATGCAGACCTTCGCCGACGCACGCTCCAGCGCCGGGCGCATCTGGCAACTGCTGGACGAGCCGGCCGCCATCCGCAGCGGCAGCGCCACCCTGCCCGACACACCGTTGGGGCTGAAACTGGAACACGTCAACGTCAGCGCCCCTGGCGGCGGCCTGGACATTCTGCACGACTGTTCGCTGACCTTGCAGCCGGGCGAAATCGTTGCGCTGGTGGGCGCCACCGGCACCGGCAAAAGCCTGTTGGCCAGCTTGTTGCCACGCCTGACCGACATCAGTGCCGGTCGCCTGCTGATCGGTTCGGACAGCGCCGGCTGGCAGGACATCCGCCAGCTGGACCTCGACGAGCTGCGACGGCGGGTCCACGTGGTGCCGCAGGAAAGCTTCCTGTTTTCCGACACCCTCGCCGCCAACCTGCGCCTGACCCACCCCGGCGCCAGCGATCAGCAATTGCGCAACGGTCTGCGCCTGGCCGCCGCGGAAGATGTGCTGGAACGCTTGCCACAAGGCCTGGCCACGCCGCTGGGCGATCGCGGTGTCACGCTGTCCGGCGGCCAGCGCCAGCGTCTGAGCCTGGCCCGCGCCCTGCTCGGCGCACCGGACATCCTCTGCCTGGACGACGCCACCAGCGCCCTGGATGCGATCAGCGAACGCCAGGTGCTGAACAACATCCGCCAACTGCGCCGCGACCAAGGCCGCGCCACCACGTTGCTGGTGATCTCCAGCAAGCTCTCGACCATCCTCCTGGCGGACCGCGTGCTGATGCTGCAGGACGGCAACATCGTCGCCAACGGCACTCACACGGAACTGCTGAACACCCACCCGGACTACCGCGACCTGCTAGGGATCGATCATGGCTAACCCAATCGCCGGCAAGGCCCTGAGCGATATAGAAATTGAAGAGATGCTCGCCAAAAAGGCCCTGGACCGTAGCATGTTCAGCCGCCTGCTACCGCTGCTGAAACCGATTCGCGGGCACATTGTCGGCGTCATCGGCATTGAGCTGCTGCTGGTGTGCACGGTGTTCCTGCGCCCGTGGTTCGTGCGCGAGTTGCTCGACCGCGGATTGATCCGGCAGGACGATCACTGGCTGCTCGACGAGCGTCTGGTGCTGTGGCTCGGCCTCGGCCTGGCGGCCAGCTGGCTCGGGCGATTCCTCCTTGCCGGCGTCTCGCAGTTCGTCGCCGGTAGCGCCGCCATCCGCGTGCTCAATGACTTGCGCGTGCGGGTATTTGCCCACGTTCAGAGCCTGAGCGTCAGCTACTTCGACCGGACCAAGGCCGGGCGCATCATTTCCCGCGCCGACCGCGATGTCGATGCGCTGGAACCGCTGTTGATCCAGGGCCCACCGGAACTGCTGGGCGCGCTGCTGCGCTGCGGGCTGGCCGCGGTGATGCTGTGGCGGATCGACCCGCGCTTCTTCCTCAGCCTCGCCGCAACGGTGCCGTTGCTGGTGCTGGCGACCTGGAGTTTCAAGCGTATCTCGCAGCGCAACTGGGCCAAGGTCGCCGAGAACCGCAGCCGCTTCACCGCCCACCTGGTCGAGAGTGTCAGCGGTGCGCGCATGTTGCAGCAATGTTCGCGACAGGCACCCAACCTGCAGCGCTACCGCGGCCTGCTGGATGATTTCAATCAGGCATTGATTCGCGGCAGCCTGCGCTCCAGCTGGTTTGCGCCCTTCACCGCGCTGCTCAGTTCCGCCGGCATGGCGCTGCTGTTGCTGGTGGGCGCCTATGGGCTGGCGCAGGCGGACGTGACCGTAGGCCAGATCGCCGAGAGCCTGTTTTATGTGTTCCTGTTCCTCGGGCCCTTGCAGGAGCTTTCCGACCTGTTCGAGCGCTACGCCACCGGTTCGGCCTCGGCGCAGCGGATCTTCCTGCTGCTCGATACGCGCCCGGAAATCACTGACAGCGCTGCGCCTCTGCGGGTTGGCAAGGCCCGCGGCGAAGTCAGTTTTGAGCAGGTGCGCTTTGCCTACGATGCCGGTCAGTCCGCACCGGTGATCAATGACCTGGACCTGCACATTCCGGCCGGTGAGGTGCTGGCGATTGTCGGCCCCTCCGGTCACGGCAAGAGCACCCTGGTGCAGTTGCTGACGCGTTTTTATGAAGCGCAATCGGGGGCGGTGAAACTCGACGGTATTGATGTCCGCGACCTCACCCAGCAGGAACTGCGACGTAACGTCGGCGTGGTGTTGCAGGACAATGTGCTGTTCAGCGGCAGCATCCTCGACAACCTGCGCCTCGCCGCGCCGGAGGCCGACGATGCCCGCCTGATCGCCGCGGCCCGCGAGCTCGGTGCCGACGAAGTGCTGGAGCGCCTGCCGCATCAGTACCACACCGAAGTCGGGCCGCTGGGGGCACACTTGAGCCATGGCCAGCGGCAGCTGGTGTGCCTGGTCCGCGCCTACCTCGCGGATCCGGCGGTGCTGGTGCTGGACGAGGCCACCTCGGCCGTCGACATCCACACCGAGCGGCGCATTCAGCGCGCGTTTCGCCGACTCTGCGAGGGCCGCACTGCAATCATCATTGCCCACCGTCTGGCGACCATCCGCGATGCCGACCGCATTGCGGTGATTCGCCAAGGGCGTTTGGTCGAGCAAGGGCCGCACAGGCAGTTGATCGATCAGGGCGGCGCGTATGCGGCGCTGTACCAGACCTACCTGCGCAGTGCCGAAGCAGGGGCGTCGATAGACGATATCGTCGCCACCGCCCCGGCGTGAGTGAGACCGCCATTGCCAGCAAGCCGGCTCCTACCTAGGCGCCGACTTGCTGGCGAAGACGATCGGCATAACAGCGCAAAACCACCTGCTGCACCCCGAACAACCACTGCTGACGGACTGCTGCTCCAGAAGCAGCTCTACCCGCTGATTGCTCAACCATCCCAGGCAAACACCCGCCGCCACGGGCCGAAACCCGACTCGCTGACCATGGCATGTCCGTTGCAACCACCCTGACAAGGCGTCCACGCATTTGCGCGACGCAACGCGTACTTGAATCAGGAGCATCCCATGAGCACTGAATTTTTCTGGCGCCTGCCGCTGGGTACCGACGGTCCGCAATTGACCACGGACAAGCACAACCGCGGTAACCCGCACTACCGTCCCGGCAACATCGCGCCAGGGCGTTTGCCCAACGGTGAACCGGACGACTTCACTTACATCGACTACATCGCCCAGGTCGCGAAGGCCGCGGAACTGGCCGGGTTCGAAGGCGCCCTGTTGCCCACCGGCCCTGAGCCGTGGATCGCCGCCGCGGCGCTGGCCCGGGAAACCCGGCGGATCAAATTCCTGATCGCGTTCCAGGCCACCTGGACCCTGCCGGCCTACGCCGCCCAGCAGGCGGCGATCTTGCAGAACCTCAGCCGCGGCCGCCTGGAGTGGAACATCATCACCGGTGGCAACCCGGCCAGTCAGCGCGCCAACGGTGATTTCCTCGAACACGACCTGCGCTACAAGCGCACTGGCGAATTCCTCGACATCATCCAGGGCCTCTGGGAGAACGAGCGCTTCTCCTACGACGGCGATATCTACCAACTGGAGAATGGCGCCCTGCCCCACGGCCTGCACAACGAGCGCAAACCCGGGGTGTATTTCTCCGGATTCTCCGACGCTGCGCTGGAGGTCGCCGCCAGGCACGCCGACGTTTACCTCAACTGGGCCGAACCGATCGACAAGCTCAAGCCGCACATCGAGCGGGTCCGCGAACTGGCGGACAAGCAAGGCCGCAGCGTGCGTTTCGGCTTGCGCGTCGACCTGTTCGCCCGGGAAACCGAAGAGCAGGCGTGGAAAGATCTGCGTCGCCAGTTCGACAAGCTCGACGGCAAAAGCAGCGTGGTCGCCAAAGGCTTTACCAGCGGCTCCGATTCGGTCGGCGGCGCGCGGCAGACGGCCTACCACCAGAACGTCGATCGCTTCGACGACCTGATCATCGGCCCGAACCTGTGGGCCGGTTTCGCCAAGGCCAAACCGGGGCCGACCGTGGGCCTGGTGGGCAGCCACCAGAACATCGCCGAACGCCTGTCGGAATACCGCGACGCCGGGTTCTCGACGTTCATCCTCGCCGGCAATCCGCACCTGGAAGAAGCCTTGCGCATCGGCCAGGAAGTGCTGCCGCTGGTGCATCAACGCGCGGTCGCCACCCCTGCCACTCACTTGAAGGCCAGCGCCTGAACGCTGCGGGAGAATCATCCATGACACAACCACTCGACACTCTCTGGTACACCCGCTGTCCGGTCCCGACCGGGCTTGGCATCGCCGTGCAGAAAGGCTGGCTGCAAGACACCGTCGGCGCCCTCGGTACCGAGGTTCAGTCGCTGCGCGAGTCCGCTGACAAAGCCGTGCGTGAATCGCATTTCGATCACACCTTGCGTAATTCCGTGCGCCACGGCGGCAACATCCCGGCGATCTGGGCGCGCGCACAGGGTCGGGAAACCCGTGTGATCGGCCTGTCCTGGGCTGATGAAGTGCAACTGATCCTGACCCGCGCCGACAGCGGCATCAAAACCGTCAAAGATCTCAAAGGCCGGCGTTTTGGCCTGCCGGACTGGGCCGGGGCGCAGATCGACTTCACTCGCGCCCAGGCCCTGCGCGGCCTGGAAAACGCGCTCAAGCTGGAGGGCCTGCAAGTCGGCGACGTGCAGCTGGTCAACTTCCGTTACGACGGTACGTTCAGCGACCCGCAGGTGCAGACCGTGAACGGCACGCCGGTCAGCGCTCAGCGGGTAGAGGGTCGCAACCTGGAACTGGTCGGCCTGCTGCGCGGCGAGGTCGATGCGATTTTCCTCAAGGGCGCCAGCGCGGCCCGCCAGGCCCATGAATTTGGTCTGCACACGGTGATCGATACCGGCTCGCACCCCGACCCGCTGATTCGCAGCAACAACGGCACCCCGCGCACCCTGGCAGTGGACCTGAACCTGCTGGACCAGCATTTCGACGTCGCCACCGGCATCCTCGATTCCGTGCTGCGCGCCGAACAATGGGCGCACATCCACCCGGAAGAAACCCGACGCTACCTGGCCCGGGAAACCAACAGCAGCGAATACTGGGTCAGTGCCGCGTACGGCGATGACGCGCACCTGCGCCTGCGCACCGAACTCGACGAGCAAGCCATCAACGCCTTGCAGGATTTCACGCACTTCCTGCATCGCTGGCGCTTCATCCCGAACAGCTTCGATGTGCGCGACTGGATTGATCCAAGGCCGCTGCAAGCGTTGCTCGAAGCACCCACCGCACTGGCAGGCTAACCCGCCAGGTTTCATGGATTCGAACTGAAGACCCTTATGAGCAAACCACTCGATACGCTTTGGTACACCCACAGCCCGGTGCCCACCGGGCTTGGCATCGCCGTGCAGTCCGGGCGCCTGGCGGAAGCCTTCCTGCCGTTCGGCACCAACATTCAGTCCTTGCGCGAATCCAGTGAGCGAGAGGTTCGCGAAGCCCACTACGACCATCACCTGAAAAATTCGGTGCGCCATGGCGGCAACATTCCGGCGATCTGGGCCTACGCCAGCGGCGTGAAAACCCGGGTGCTGGGGTTGTCGTGGAGCGATGAGGTGCAGTTGATCCTGACCACCGCGGAAAGCGGTGTGAAGAGCATTCGCGACCTGAAAAACCGTCGTTTCGGCGTGCCGAAATGGGCCAACGTGCAAATCGACTTCACCCGCGCCCAGGCCCTGCGCGGCCTGGAAAACGCCCTCAAGCTCGAAGGCCTGGAAGTGTCCGATGTCGAGCTGGTGGACTATCCCTATGGCGGCACCTACAGCGACGATCAGAAGCAGCACGTCTTCGGCTCGGAAGTCAGCCTGGGTGTTTCGCGCTTCAGCAAACGCAACAACGAACTGATCGGCCTGTTGCGCGGCGACATCGACGCGATCTTCCTCAAGGGTGCCCATGCGGTCCACCTGGCGAACGAATTCGGTTTGCACGTGGTGGTCGATACCGGCTCGCACCCGGACCCGCTGATTCGCTCGAACAACGGCACGCCACGCACGCTGACCGTGGACACCCATCTGCTGCACGAGCATTTCGACGCCAGCGTGAAAATCGTCGATACCGTGTTGCGCACCGAACAATGGGCGTGGGCCAATCCGGATGAAACCCGGCGCTTTCTGGCGCGGGAATTGAACACCAGCGAGTACTGGGTGGCCGCGGCGTACGGCGAAGATGCGCATCGGCGTTTGCGCACGACCCTGGATGCACGTTCGATCGAGGCGCTGCAGGATTTCACCGATTTCCTGCATCGCTGGGATTTCATTCCACGACGGTTCGATGTGCGCGAGTGGATCGATTTCAGCGCGCTGGAGACGGTGATTGGTTCGACGTCGCGATTGGCGGTTTGAGTCATTCGTCGTTTGTAAGACCGCAATCGCCGGCAAGCCGGCTCCCACAGGTTTTGCGTCACCCCTGCAGGAGCCGGCTTGCTGGCGATAGCCTGCGCAAGGCCTACACATTGCGTGCCCAGCAACACATCCCCGCCCCACCGCTGCTGCTCCAGCAACACCCGCCAAGCAACTTTCTGCTGAATCCATGACAGGCTCTTAGCGCCATACTGGATCCAACTAACGCACCTATTAAAAAACGCCTGAACCTGCAACTTTAATCAACAATAAAACCTATACAAAACAATACTTTAATAAAACTAAAGAACCATTAAAAACACTTGGCACGATCTCTGCTCTAGCCCTCTTAGCAAAACTTTAACGGGGGAGATTCACATGCATAAACTTAATCCAATCACCAAGAGTATCTGGCTCAGCTTGCTGCTTGCCGGGGGCGGCGTCAGCGAGGGGTTACTGGCCGCAGAAGCCACGGAAGCCGACAGCAACAAGACCACCACGGAGCCTTCACTCAAGACCGTCACCGTCACCGCTCAACACCGGGAAGAAACGCTGCAAGACGTTCCGGTCGCGGTGTCGGCGATACAGGGCACCAACCTGGTGGCGGACGGCGTGCGCTACATCGGCGACCTGACGACTTTCGTTCCCAACGTCGCGGCGAAAAACCCCGACGGCGATGGACGACCGCGTTGGTACATTCGTGGCCTGGGCACCGGTGACACCGGCGCGGCCACGGTATTCCCGGTGGGGATCTACGCCGATGACGTTTATCTGAACGCACCGATTGCCGGTGGCGGGCCGTTGTTCGACCTGGAGCGGGTCGAGATTCTGCGCGGTCCGCAGGGCACTCTTTACGGCAAGAACACCACCGCCGGTGCGGTGAACATCATCTCCAGGAAGCCGACCTTCGACACCGACGGGTTCGGCACCATCGGCTTTGGCAGCAAGAACGAACGGATTGTCAGCGGTGCCCTCGGCGGCGCGCTGGTGGATGAAAAACTCGCGGCGCGGGTGTCGCTGTATTCCGAAGAACGGGACGGCTTCCAGAAGAACCTCGTCGACGACAACACCTACGGCGACGTCAACAAGAAAGCCGTGCGCCTGCAATTCCTCGCCCAGGTGAACCCGGACCTGGATGCGTTGTTGAAGATTCACAGTCGTGAATTCAAAGGCGACGGCAGCAACGGCTCGCTGACCGAAGGCCGCTATTACAACGTCGGCTATCAACGGCCGAGCGGGCGCGACATCGCGATCAACGTCAATGAAGATTCCAAGCTCAATCACGACGGCACCTCGCTGACCCTGAACTGGCATCTGGGCGATTACACCCTGACCTCGATCAGCGCCTATGACTACATCCGCGGCCAATCCACCAGTGATGCCGACTACACACCTTACGAAGTGAACGGCGCGGCGATTTCCGACAACAAGTACACCCAGTATTCCCAGGAACTGCGCCTGGCCTCGCCACAGCAGGAGTCCCTGCGCTGGCTGGTGGGCGCGCATTACTTCCACGAGGACCTCGACAGCTCGGCCCAGCGCATCATCACGCCTGGGCCGACGCCCAACGGCACCGGCTCGAACCAGACCGGTGGTGCCACCGATTACCGTGATCTGGGCTTCGATCACACCACCGACAGTTATGCGTTGTTCGGCAACCTGACCTACGACTTCACCGACAACTTCAGCGTCACCGGCGGCCTGCGCTGGACCCAGGAAAAGAAAGACATCGACCTCGACCTGACCCAACTGACCCGCACCACGGCCAACGGTCCGCTGGTGCCGCTGGGTGGCGTCGGCACCAACGGCAGTCGTGATGAAAACAAGACCTGGGAAGCCTGGACCTACGACCTGACGCCGGAATACCGGATCAACGACAACGTGCGGGTGTTCTTTCGCTACGCCCACGGTTTCCGTTCCGGTGGCTTCAACACCGGTTTGTCCACCAGCCTTGCGCAGCTGACCACGGTCGACCCGGAACAGCTCGACGCCTACGAAATCGGCCTCAAGTCGGAGTGGTTCAACCATCGCCTGACCGCCAACGCGAATATCTTCTACTACGACTATTCGGACATTCAGGTGAACCTGCTGACGGTCAACAATGGCGTACTGACCACCGCGCTGACCAACGGCGCCAAGGGTACGGTCAAGGGTGCCGAGCTGGAGCTCGAAGGCCAGCCGACCGATTACCTGCACTTGCGGGCGGCGGTGTCGTTCCTTGATACCGAATACACCGACTTCAAGAACACCAACCCGAACACCGGCGTCGTGACCGGTGACTACAGCGGCAACAGCTTCGTGCGCTCGCCGCGCAACGTGGTGTCGCTCGGTGCCGACTACACCTTCCCGCTGGAAATCGGCGGCAAGCTGGTGGCCGGTGGTGACGTGAGTTTCCGCGACAAGGAATATTTCCTCGCGGATCGCCAGAGCAGCGCCGACAAGACGCTCAGCCAGTCCCACTACACCCTGGCCAACAGCCGCCTGACCTGGTACAGCCCGGATGAAAAACTCAGCGTCACCGGTTTCGTCAACAACGTCACCGACCGTCGCTACCAGGTCCATGGCCGGCCGAACGGCACCCTGGGTCAATACGTCATCACCTACGGCGACCCGCGCACGGTTGGCCTGAGCGTGACCAGCCGCTTCTGATCCGGATTGCGCGTGGCTCGAGGGCCTCATCGCCAGCAAGCCGGCTCCTACAAGAATGTAGCGCACCCAGCTTCAGCAACACCGCTCACCCCTGTAGGAGCCGGCTTGCTGGCGATGGGGCCCTTAAGTCATGCGTCGCCAGTCGGGACGCCATCGCCAGCGAGCCGGCTCCTACAAGGATGTGGCGCACCCAGCTTCAGCAACACCGCTCACCCCTGTAGGAGCTGGCTTGCCAGCGATGAGGCCCCCGAGTCATGCGTCGCCAGTCGGGACGCCATCGCCAGCGAGCCGGCGCCTACAAGGATGTGGCGCACCCAGCTTCAGCAACACCGCTCACCCCTGTAGGAGCTGGCTTGCTGGCGATGGGGCCCTTAAGTCATGCGTCGCCGGTCGGGACGCCATCGCCAGCAAGCCGGCGCCTACAAGGATGTGGCGCACCCAGCTTCAGCAACACCGCTCACCCTGTAGGAGCCGGCTTGCTGGCGATGGGGCCCTCAAGTCATGCGTTGCCGCTTGGGAAGCCATCACCAGGCCGGCGTACTTTTTTGGAAGGAATCTATTCATGTTTCATCGCACTCCTTTGGCCGGCGCCATCGCGCTGGTCGTTGGCAGCCTTGCCATGCCTGTCGAAGCTGCCGACACTCAACCTGCCGCCAAGAGCGATCACCTCGACACCGTGGTCGTGGTCGGCACCCGGCGCAGTGATGTCACGGCCCTGGAAAGCGCCGCGCCGGTCGATGTGCTGTCGGGCGAGCAGCTGCAACAGACCGGCGCCGGCGACCTGTCCGGCGCGTTGACCGCACTGTCGCCGTCGTTCAGCTATCCGCAAGCACCTCAGGGCGCCTTCGCCGGTTCCATCGCCCAAGGCGCCTCGCTGCGCGGCCTGGCTTCCGATCAGGTGCTGGTGCTGGTCAACGGCAAACGCCGTCACACCAGCGCCAATGTCACCCGCCAGAGCCTGGTCAACGGCCGGGGCGCGGCGGCGGTCGACCTGAGCCTGATTCCCTTGAGCTCGATCCAGCGCGTGGAAATCCTCCGCGACGGCGCCGCCGCCCAGTACGGCTCCGACGCCATCGCCGGGGTGATCAACATCGTGCTCAAGGAAAAGGACGACGGCGGCAACCTCGGCTACCGCTTCGGCGGCTACGACAAAGGCGACGGCATTTCGCGCAAACTCAGCGGCTGGAAAGGTTTTGCCCTGCCCAACGACGGCTTCCTGACCCTGAGTTTCGACGCCGGCAGCCAGGACCCGGCCAGCGACACCAACCCCGACAACCGGATCTTTTACCCCGGGTCCACCAGCATCAACACCCCGCGCGAACAGAACAACCGCTATCGCACCTGGCGCTGGGGCTCGGGCAATGTCTCGGACCAATACAACTTCGCCGCCAACAGCGAAGTCGGGATAGGCGAAGGCTTGACCGCCTATGGCTTCGCCACCTACTCCCACAAGAACACCGACGCCGAAGGCTTCTTCGACCCGCCGACCACGCTGCGCAACAACTACAGCAGCACCGCCCTGCGGCGCTTCCCGGACGGGCGCCTGCCAATCACCCGCTATTCGCTGGAAGACTACGCACTGACTGGAGGCCTGCGTTACGAAGACGACCTGCTGGGCAAATTCGACCTCGCCGTGAACCATGGCAACAACACCCTGAAGTCCACCGACCGTAACGCGATCAACCCGAGCTGGGGCGCCACCAGCCCGGAAAAAATCTACACCGGGGAACGTGAGGCCGATCAGACCAACGTCACCCTGGACTGGGTACGGGACTTCCCCACCGACCTGCTGTTCAAGCCGCTGACGCTCTCCGCCGGCCTGGCCTGGCGCCAGGAGAACTACGAACTGAGCGCGGGCGAAGCGGCCGGCTGGCAGAACGGTCCGTTGTTCAACACCGTCGACCCGGTCACCGGCCGGCGCATCCCGGGTTACTACTCGGGCATCACCCAGGTCGATGCGGCCTCCCTGGATCGCAACGTGCTGGGGGCGTACATCGACGCCGAAGGTCAGATCACCGAGAAATTCCAGGCCGGCATCGCGGTGCGCACCGAGCACTATTCGGACTTCGGCGACACCACCAACGGCAAGCTCTCCCTGCGTTATGACTTCACGCCGCAGATCGCTGCGCGGGCCACGGCCAGCACCGGTTATCGCGCGCCGTCCCTGGTGCAAAGCGGTTTGTCCTCGTTCAGCGTGCAGGTGGTCGAGCAGCCGCCGGGCAGTGGCAATTACGCCGAGGTGCAACAACGCACATTGCGCGCCGACAGCCCGGAAGCAGCGTTGCTCGGCGGCAAGTCGCTGAAACCGGAAGAGTCCACCAGCTACTCCCTCGGCCTGGTCTGGCGACCGCTGGCCAATGCGTCAGTGACGCTGGACGCCTACCGGATCAACATCGACAACCGCATCACCCTTTCCGACCAGTTGCCGGCGGCGGTGGTCTCGCCGATCTTCGCCGGTACGCCGTACGCGAACATCCAGAGCGCGGCGTTCTACACCAACGTTGCCGACACCCGCACCGACGGGATCGAACTGACCGGCAACTATCAGTTCGATCTGCAGCAGTGGGGCCGCCTGAACCTGAGCAGCGGCGTGAGCCAGAACAACACGAAAATCACCGCGCTGCGGGATGTCGGCAACATCCGCGGTTCGCAGATTGTCGGGCGCACTACCCAGGGCCTGATCGAGGACGGCACGCCTGAAACCAAACTGGTTCTCAGCGCCAACTGGCTGTATGAGAACTGGGGTGTGACCGTGGCTCAGCGCCGTTATGGCGAGTGGAAAAGCCTCAACGCCACCAACCCGACCCTGGACCAGACCTACAGCCCGCAATGGGTCACCGACCTGGACTTGTCGTACACCTTCGACAAGGCGCTGAAGGTCTCGGTGGGTGCGATCAACCTGTTCGATACCCATCCGGACAAGGCCGACGGCGCGCAGCTGTATGGCGTGCCGAAGTATTCGATCACCAGTCCCGAAGGAGCCCAGGGGGCGTTTTATTACACCAGTGTCAGTTACGAGTTCTGACGAGGCTGCTGGTGGGGTGTTGCTGGGGCAGCAAACGGTGTTGGCATAGCATCAATCAACGGTGTTTTCACTGGCGTCATCGCTGGCAAGCCAGCGCCTACAGGTCATGCGCCGTCCCTGTAGAAGCTGGCTTGCCGGCGATGGCGTCGGCGGCAACACCAGGATCCCCTGACGCTGGCACACCTCTTGCGATACCCCTCCGGTACTTCGCCGAAATAAGACCCGCCATGCGCACCCGACGTCTGTTGTTTTCCCTGACCTGGCTCATCTCCCCCATCGCCCTGTTGCTGCTGTGGGCGGTGGTGGCCGAGGCCGGGATTTTTCCGCGCAACCTGCTCGTGCCGCCGGCGCAGGTGTGGCAGACCTTCGAGGAGCTGTCGGCCAGTGGCGAGCTGCTCGACCACCTGCTCAACAGCCTGTCACGCCTCGGCCTGGGCTTCGGCATCGGTTCGCTGTGCGGGCTGGCGTTCGGTGTGTTGATGGCACTGTCGAAAAACGTCGAGATCTACTGCTCGCCGCTGTTCCACACCCTGCGCCAGATTCCCAGCATCGCGCTGATCCCGATGTTCGTGCTGCTGTTCGGCATCGATGAAACCTTCAAGATCATCATCGTCGCCAAGACCGCGTTCTTTCCGGTGGCCCTGGCCGCCAGCGAAGGCGTCAAGGCCATCCCGCGCAGCTACTTCGAAGTCGCTGACGTGTATCGCCTGCGCTGGCCGACCTTCGTCCGCGAGATCGCCCTGCCCGCCGCCGCGCCGCCGATCATCACCGGTTTTCGCATCAGCCTGACCCGCGCCTGGGTGGTGCTGGTGGCCACCGAATTGCTCGCGGCCGACAGCGGCCTCGGCCAGATGATCGAGATGAGTCGACAGATGTTGCGCATCGATGTGGTGATGGTCGGGATCGTCGTCACCGGCCTGATCGGTTTCGCCCTGGACTTCACCTTTCGCCAACTGGAACAGCGCCTGTTCCGCTGGCAAACCCGCTAGGAGCCGACGATGTCTCGATTGCTTGCCAAGTCCCGCGGCCTGCTGCTGCCGCTGTTGCTGATCGCGGGTTGGGAATACCTGTCGCGCCAGGACGCCGCCGGGGCGTATGCGTTTGTGCCGCTGTCGACGATCGGTGCGGCGCTGCTCGAACTGCTGGCCAACGGCGAGTTGCTGGTGAACCTGCTCGCTAGCCTGGCGCGCACCAGCACCGGCCTGGCGCTGGGCATTGTCTTTGGCGTGGTACTGGGGGTGCTGATGGCGCTGTCCGCAGTGGCCAATCGCTTGATCGGGCCGCTGTTCCACTCGATCCGCCAGGTGCCGATGCTTGGCTGGATTCCGCTGATCGCCATGTGGTTCGGCAATGGTGAGTTTTCCAAGGTGCTGATCGTCAGCCTCGCGGCGTTTTACCCGATGGTCCTCAACACCTATCAGGGCTTCAGCCATGTCGAGCAGCGTTATCGTGAAGTCGGCCAAGTGCTGGTACTGAGTCGCTGGCAACGGTTTCGATATGTGCTGCTGCCCGCGGCGCTGCCGAGCATTGCCACCGGCGTGCTGCATGCCCTGGCGTTCGCCTGGGTCACCGCGGTGGGCAGCGAGCTGTTCCTGTCCTCCGGCGCCGGCCTGGGTAACCTGATGATGAACGCCGAGGCCGGCTCACGCATGGAGGTCATCGTCCTCAGCGTGCTGTGCATCGGCCTCTGCGGCTACCTGATGACCCTGCTGTTCTCTCTTTTAAGCCGCCATCTGCTGCGCTGGCGCAACATCCGTTGAAAGGCCGAAAATCATGAATGCAATTGCCCAACACGCTGTGCTGCACAGCCCCTCATTACAGACTGGTGCACTGGAGATTCGCGATCTGAGCAAGGCCTATCGGATCGAGGGCCAGCCTTTGCCGGTGCTGCAGCAGATCAACCTGAGCGTGCGTCCCGGCGAATTCGTCAGCATCGTCGGCGCCAGCGGTTGCGGGAAATCGACGCTGCTGCGCCTGATCGTCGGGCTCGAAGCCGACTATGAAGGCGACATCCTGCTGGACGGCAAACGGGTGGTCGCCACCAGCCTGGAGCGCGGGATCGTGTTCCAGGACCATCGGCTGTTTCCCTGGATGACCCTGAGCAAGAACATTGGCCTGGCGTTGAAAAACCATCCCTTGTCCCAAGCGGAAAAGGATCGGCTGGTGGCCGAGCACATTGCGCTGGTCAACCTGGAAGGGTTTGAAAATGCGTATCCGCACCAGTTATCCGGCGGCATGGCGCAACGGGCGGCAATTGCCCGTGCACTGATCAACAAACCGAAAGTGCTGCTGCTCGACGAACCCCTCGGCGCCCTCGATGCCCTGACCCGGGTGCGCCTGCAACACGAGTTGCAACGCATCTGGGTGCAGCAGCGTTGCACGGTGATCATGGTGACCCACGACATCGAAGAAGCGCTGTACCTGGGCGACCGGGTGATCGTGATGGACGCCCATCCGGGGCGGATCAAGCATGAAATCGTCGTCGACTTGCCGCATCCACGGGATCGGGCGTCAACGGTGTTGCAGGGGTACAAAGAGCAGTTGCTGGAGGAGTTGGTGGGCCATTGAACGCCGCTGATTTTGCATCGACGACCAATACAATTTCCGCAGCAAGCGCTGGCTTGCCAACCACGCAGCCCCCTGTAGGAGCGAGCATGCTCGCGAAAAACCCGAGCGCGCCGCGTGGTGTCTGGCTTCCCGCGTTATCGTTGACGGCGTCACGCCACGAACAAAACCTCTAATAACCAATAAGAATTAATAAATACATAATAAATATTTATGGTTATAAAAATATCCGCGTACTCTCAACCTATCCCGTCATTCATCACGACAGTGAAGTGCCTTATGAACCCGACTGCCAACCTCATTGATTTCGTCGCTTATCGCAAACGCAAACAGGCTCAGCAACGAGCGCGGGCCATGTGGGAAATGTACGCGCGCAACGCCGGTCTCCAGGCCTTTCAATGGGTTCAGGCCGCGCACTCGACCGAGACCCGTCACGCGTGAGCGGCAACGAACCCTCGCGCTTTCTGGCGAGCGCCGATGAACCCGTACTGGATCTGAATCAGCTGGAATCACTGGAAGAAGACCCTATCTGCGAGCGGGTCGCGCAGAATCTGCAGCGCTTGCGCGCCAAGCGTCATCTGTCCCTCGACGCCCTGGCACGGCAATGCGGTGTGAGCCGGGCGATGCTTGCGCAGATCGAATCCGGCCGCAGCGTTCCGTCCATCAAAGTGCTGTGCAAAATTGCCAAAGGCTTGAAGGTCTCGGTGGCCGCGTTTCTTGAACATCGGGCATTTGAAGGTGTGGCGGTGTTATCGGTGAGTCAGAGCAAACGGCTGGTCAGCGGCAACGGCGCCTTTGTCAGCCGCGCGCTGTTCCCGTTCGATGTGGCGCGCCAATCGGAATTTTACGAATTGCGTTTAAGCCCGTTGGGCGAGGACGTTTCCGAGGGTCATGGCCCCGGCGTTCAGGAGAACCTGGTGGTGTCCCAGGGCGTGCTGGAAATCAGCGTCAATGACGAACGCTATCTGCTGTCCACGGGCGATTCGATTCTGTTTTACGCCGACCAGCCCCACCGCTATCGCAACCCGGCGGACAGTGAGGCGGTGGCGTATCTGGTGGTGACGTATCCGGAGCGGCTGGATTGATCCCGTAGGAGCGAGCAGGACGCGCACAGATTTCATTTAACAAAAAGCCCGGCCAATCTGCATTGGCCGGGCTTTTTAATGGCTGTCGCGAAGGATCAGCAGGTGCAGCACATCAGCGGCATGCCGTTGCAGCTCATCATCATCGGCATGCTGCAATCGTTCATCATCTTCATCATCAGGGCGCAGCAGTTTTTCATCATGTCCATGTTCATGCCGGCCATCGGCATGATTTTGCATATCATGCAATCGTCCATCAGGGTGCATTCCATCACGCACTTCATCGACGGCATCGGCATGCCCATCATCGGCATGGGCATCATCATGTTCATCATCGGCATGGCCATGCTCGCCTGGGACATGCACATCATGCTCATGTTGCCGCAATGCATCATCATCGGCATGCCGCAGTTCATCATCATCTGCATCATTTCAGCGCTGTTCTTGAACATGGCCATGTCCATGCCGGCAGCCGGCATCATCTTGCACATCATGCCGTCGTCCATCATGTCGCAGGTCATGGTCGCCATCATCATCGGCATGCCCATCATCGGCATGTTGGTGTTCATCGGCATTTGCATCTGCATGGCGTTCATCATGGTGTTGTTCCCCGAAGGATTGAATAGTTGGACGAAGCTGATGGAGGCGATTCTAAGGATTGGGGGATGGGCGGCAAGACGGGGGTAGAACAGCAGAAACGGATGTTGCAGCCGTGGGAGTGTGGTGCCTGGCACGGTGCTCGCTGTCATAACGATCAAGCAACCGTTATCACGAACAGGTGCACTGCCCGAGTGTGTTTTTGTGGGCTATGGATATGCGCTGCGTGTCTATGCAAATAACCCAAAGAAATAATCGATCTAAACCGTGTTGATTTTTTTGCGCGGGTTCGGCGGCGTACAACCCGAGAGCGCCGCGGGGTGTCTGGCTTCCCGCGTCATCGTTGACGACCATCGCGAGCGTGCTCGCTCCTACAGAGTTCTGCGTCGTGTGCGAAATCCTGTAGGAGCGAGCTTGCTCGCGAAAAACCCAAGTGCGCCGCGGGGTGTCTGGTTTTCAGCGTTATCGTTCACGGCCATCGCCAGCAAGCTGGCTCCTACAGGGCGTGCGGGTTTCAGAAACGTGGTTTGACGGCTTTCCAGTCCGGCTTGTAGCGCTGCATCTGTTTCACATCATCGCGCTGGCGGATGCCGCAGGTCAGGTATTGGTCGTGCAGCTTGCCCAACTGATCGTGATCCAGCTCCAGGCCCAGCCCCGCTGCGCGGGTGATTTTCACGCAGCCGTCAACGATCGGCAGCTTGCCACCCTTGATCACTTCTTCATCCGGTTCCTGCCACGGGTAATGGGTGTCGCAGGCGTAATCCAGATTGGGCACCGCGGCGGCCACGTGCGCCATCGCCATCAGGCTGATGCCCAGGTGCGAGTTGGAATGCATCGACACGCCAAGACCAAAGGTGTCGCACATTTTCGCCAGTGCCTGGGTATCGCGCAGGCCGCCCCAGTAATGGTGATCGGCGAGGACGATCTGCACGCTGTTCAACGCCACGCTGCGACGGAACTCGTCAAAATCGGTGACCACCATATTGGTCGCGAGCGGCAGCCCGGTGCGTTTGTGCAGCGCGGCCATCCCTTCAAGACCCGGGGTCGGATCTTCGTAATACTGCAAGTCATCGCCAAGCAATTCGGCCATGCGAATCGAGGTTTCCAGGGACCAGTTGCCGTTCGGGTCGATGCGCAGCGGATACCCCGGAAAGGCTTTTTTCAGCGCCTTGATGCACGACACTTCGTGCTCCGGCGGCAGCGTACCGGCCTTGAGCTTGATGCTCTTGAACCCGTACGCCTCGATCATCCGCCGCGCCTGGGCGACGATCTGCTCTTCGTTCAGCGCCTCGCCCCAATTGTCCGGCTTGTACGGCGAATCGACGTGCTGGGCGTACTTGAAAAACAGGTAGGCACTGAACGGAATCTCGTCACGAATCGCCCCGCCCAGCAGGTCCACCAACGGCACATTCAAGGAGTGCGCCTGCAAATCGAGGAACGCCACTTCGAACGCCGAATACGCGTTGCTCACCGCTTTGCTCGCATGAGAACCCGGCGCCAGTTCAGCCCCGGCCAGACTCACCGGTTTGTTCGCGGCCACGGTGGCTTGCACGATGCGGCGTAGTTCATTGAGGTTGAACGGATCGAGGCCAATCAGTTGCGCTTGCAGCTGCTGCTGGATCGCCAACGCCGGTGCATCACCGTAACTTTCACCCAGACCGATATAGCCCGTGTCGCTTTCGATTTCGATGATCGAACGCAGCGCGAACGGCTCGTGGATCCCGCTGGCATTGAGCAGCGGCGGATCACGGAAAGCGATGGGGGTGACGGTGACTCGTTTGATTTTCAAGAGGCAGCTCCCTTTGGATCAGGTTTCAAAGCGGGGTGACTTAAAGCGTTTGGCGGCGACTTGGTGGCGGCAGGTTTAGTGCTCAACACCCGGCGCGCATCGCCCCGCGGTGCGGTACGGGCAAAGAAGATCACCACGGCCGCCACCAGCGAAGTGGCCGCCAGGCCGTAGAGGCCGCCTTCGATGGAGCCGGTTTCCTGCTCGAGGAAACCAAACGCTGTCGGCGCGACAAACCCACCGAGGTTGCCGATGGAGTTGATCAAGGCGATCACCGCAGCAGCGATGCGTGCGTCCAGATAACCTTGGGGAATCGGCCAGAACAGCGCCGAGGCCGCCTTGAAACCGATCGCGGCAAAACAGATGGCGACGAAGGCGAAGATCGGCCCGCCGATGGTGGACATGAACATGCCGAACGCGGCAATCACCAGGGTCAGCGCGACCCAGGCCTGCTGGTGTTTCCATTTGCTGGCCATCGCGGCGAAGCCATACATCGCGACGATGGAAATGATCCACGGAATCGAGTTGAACAGGCCGACCTGGAAGTCGCCGAGGTTGCCCATTTTCTTGATCATGCTCGGCAACCAGAACGTGGCGCCGTAGATGGTCAGGGCAATCGAGAAATAGATGAAGCAGAACAGCGCGATCTGCCGGTCCGCCAGCAGTTTGAACATCGACGGCTTGACCGTCTGCGTGGCTTCACGGGCCTGCTGTTCCTGGGCGATGGCGCCGATCAGTGCGTCCTTTTCTTCAGCGCTCAGCCAGTTCGCCTGGCGCGGATGAGACTGCAACCAGAACCAGACAAACCCGCAGAGCACGATCGAGGCGAAGCCTTCGATCAAGAACATCCACTGCCAGCCGTGCAGGCTGAAACCGCTGACGTTGAGCAACGCACCGGACACCGGCCCGGAGATCACCGAGGCAATCGCCGAGCCACTGAGGAAGATCGCCATGGCCTTGCCACGTTCGGTCGACGGCAGCCATTGGGTGAAGTAATAAATGATCCCCGGGAAGAACCCGGCCTCGGCCGCACCGAGAATAAAGCGCAGCACATAGAAGCTGGTTTCGCCGCGCACGAACGCCATGGCCATCGCCGCGGCGCCCCAGGTGAACATGATGCGCGTCAGCCAGGCACGGGCGCCGTAGCGTTGCAGCAGCATGTTGGACGGGACTTCGAAAATCGCGTAGCCGACGAAAAACAGCCCGGCACCCAGGCCATAAGCGGCGGCACCGATGCCCAGATCGGTCTCCATGTGGCTGCGCACGAAACCGATGTTGACCCGGTCGATGTAGTTGACGATGAACATCACCACGAACAGCGGCAGCACATGGCGCTTCACCTTGGCCGCTGCGCGGGCGAGCACAGTCGGGTCCGGCGGACTCTGGAGGGTATTCAAGGGGCAACTCCCGTTCATTGTTTTTTTAGGGGACGGGTCGATCATGGACGCAGGCATTGATCCCGTCTAATCTAACTTGGCATTCGATTGATACCTGGATTAGATCAATGTTCGAACTCACGCAACTGCGCTGCTTCACCACCGTGGCAACCGAACTCAACTTCCGCCGCGCTGCCGAGCGGTTGAACATGACCCAGCCGCCGCTCAGCCGACAGATTCAACTGCTGGAGCATCACTTGGGCGTCGAACTGTTCACCCGCACCACTCGCAGCGTTGCGTTGACCGCGGCCGGCCGCGCGTTCTTCATCGAAGCGCAGAATCTTCTGGAGCGCGCGCAACAAGCGGCGGTCACCGCCCGCCGCTTCGCCGAAGGAGATATCGGTTCGGTCAACATCAGTTTCGTCGGCAGCGCGGTGTACGAGTTTCTGCCGAAGGTCATCGCCGAAGCGCGGCTCAAACAGCCCCACGTGAAAATCGACCTGTCCGAGATGAACACCTACCAGCAGCACGAAGCGTTACGCGCCCGAAGAATTGACCTGGGCATTGTCCGCGCGCCGCTGCTTGAACCGGGCTACGCCACCGAATGTCTGGTGCGCGAGCCGTTCGTGCTGGCCGTACCCAGCCATCATCGCCTGGCCAGCGCTGAAACTGTGTCGGTCAACGACCTCGATGCGCAACCCTTTCTGATGTACTCCCACGCGGCCTACCCACCGTTCAACGAACTGCTCACCGGTATGCTGCGCTCGGCGCGGGTCGCACCGGAATACGTGCAATGGCTCGGTTCGTCGCTGACGATCCTGGCGCTGGTCAACGCCGGCATGGGCCTGGCGCTGGTGCCGCGTTGCGCCAGCAGTGTGGTGTTCAAGCATGTGGTGTTTCGCGATATCGATCTGGGCGAAGGCGTGCAGAGCGAGCTGCACCTGATCTGGCGGGAGAACAATGACAACCCGGCGTTTGCGATGTTGCTGGAGGGGATTCGGCGCGCCGTACGGGAAGGCTGGGGCCTGTGACCCGGCCCCTGCGGCAGGTCCTACCGTTGCGCCACAGTTCCACGCATATTCGCCTGCAGGAACTTCATCAACTCCGCCGCCGCCGGGGACAGGCTGTGGCCCTTGCGGCACAGGATGCCGATCTGCCGCTCCACTTTCGGCGCTGAAAGCGGCAGGAATACCAATTGATCATTGCCCTGGGGAAACGCCAGCGAGGGCAGTGTCGTGATGCCGATGCCCTGTTCGAGCATCGCGATCAGCGAAATCATGTTGGAGACAAACAGCAGACTGCTCTCCAGCAAACCCTGCGCGTCGGTGCCCTCCAGCAGGCGTGACGTGCCATTGCGCACCAGCGGATACGCTTGCAGGCTCGACCAGTGCAAGGCGCCGCCCGCCTCCGCCAGCGGGTGATCATGACGGCAGACCACACCGACCTGGTCGCTGAGGATGGGCAGGAAATCAATGCGCTCGTCGGGCATCCAGACACTGCTGATGGCGAAGTCCACCTGTCCCTGCAGCAACAATTGCTGAACGCTGTCGGCGTTGCCGTCCTGAATGCTGATCTGCAGTTTCGGCTGCTCGCTGACAAATCGCGCGAGCAGGTGCGGCAGCAGTCGGCTGGCCACCGACGGCACCGTGGCGATGCTCACCTGGCCGATTTCATGTCGGGCCAGCAAGCTGACTTCCCGGGCGATCCGGTCGTGGTGCGCCAGCAGGTCCTGGAACAGCGGCAAACAGTGTTCGCCAAACGGCGTCAACTCGGTTTTGCCGCCCTTCTCGAAGAGGGCCTGGCCGAGCTTCTGTTCCAGCTCACGCACCGCCAGCGACAGCGCCGGTTGCGAGCGATAAGCCTGTTTGGCAGCGCCGTGAAAGCTTTTCAGCTGCGCAACCAAGACGAAATAGCGCAATTGGGTGATCTTCAGCTCTGGCAACACGGTAAGTTTTCCTTATCGTTTCATATTTATTATTAATTTTTATTTGCAGATTAATACTCTCAAGATGGGGACCACGCAATCGGAGGTTCCCCATGGCACTGCAACCTTACAAAAACTACATCGCCGGCGACTGGTGCGAAGGCGTGGGCGTTATCGCCAACCACAGCCCTTCGGACGTCGAAGACCTGATCGGCCACTACCACCAGGCCAGCGCCGCGCAAACCGCAGCGGCCATCACCGCCGCCCGCGAGGCCCAGCCACACTGGGCCGCCACTGGCCTGGAGCAGCGCCAGCAGGTGTTGATGGCCATCGGCAACGAGTTGATGGCGCGCAAGGATGAACTCGGCGAATTGCTCTCGCGCGAAGAAGGCAAACCGCTGGCCGAGGGCATTGGCGAGGTCAATCGTTCCGCGCAGTTCTTCCACTACTATGCCGCCGAAGTGCTGCGCCAGATGGGCGAAACCGCCGCATCGGTGCGCCCCGGCATCGAGATCGAAGTGCAGCGTGAACCCGTGGGCGTGGTCGGCATCATCACCCCATGGAATTTCCCGATGGCCACCGCCGCCTGGAAGATCGCCCCGGCCCTGGCCTTCGGCAACGCCGTGGTGTTCAAACCGGCGAATCTGGTGCCCGCCAGCGCCTGGGCGCTCAGTGAAATCATCAGCCGCCAGGCGCTCCCCGCCGGCACTTTCAACCTGGTCATGGGCAGCGGCAGTGTCGTCGGCGAGGGCCTGATTACCTCGGCGGACATCGACGCGCTGACCTTCACCGGCTCCCTGCAAACGGGCCGGCGCGTGGCCGTGGCCACGGCCGGCAACCTGGTGCGCTGCCAACTGGAGATGGGCAGCAAGAATGCGCTGGTGGTGCTGGACGACGCCGATCTGGAGATCGCCGTCGAGTGCGCATTGAACGGCGCCTTCTTCGGCACGGGGCAAAAATGCACCGCCTCTTCGCGCCTGATCGTCTGTGACGGCATCCACGACCGTTTTGTCGCCGCCCTGATTGCGCGCATGCGTCAGCTGAAAGTCGGCCACGCCCTCGAACAAGGCGTGCACATCGGCCCGGTGGCGGAAGCCCGGCAACTGGAGCAGAACCTGAACTACCTGCGCCTGGCCGAAGAGGAAGGCGCCACGCTGATCGAAGGCGGCGACCTGCTGGCCCTCGAGCCCGCCGGCCACTACATGCGCCCGGCGTTATTCATCGACTCCCATAACGGCATGCGCATCAACCGCGAAGAAGTCTTCGGGCCGATTGCCTGCGTGATCCGGGTGAACGACTACGAACAGGCCCTCGCGGTGCTGAACGACACCGAGTACGGCCTCACCGCCGGGATCATCACCCAGTCGTTGCGTTATGCCAGCGACTTCAAGCGTCGCGCCCGCACCGGTTGCGTCATGGTCAACCTGCCCACCGCCGGCACCGATTACCACGTGCCGTTTGGCGGACGAAAGAACTCGAGTTTCGGCCCGCGCGAGCAAGGGCAATACGCCCGCGATTTCTACACCGTGGTCAAGACCACCTACGTGCGCCCTTGAAGCGGAGATCACCATGCACGACTTATTGATGATCGATGGCCTGCAATATTCTCACTGGAACGAAGAGATCTTCCGGCAGATGCAGGCCGGAGGCCTGAGCGCGGTCCACGCGACCATTGCGTATCACGAAAACGCCCGGGAAACCCTGTCGCGCATCGGCGAATGGAACCGTCGTTTCGAGACCTGGCCCGAGCTGATTCGTCCGGTGCGTGAGGCGACGGATATTCGCCTGGCCCACCAGGAAGGCCGGGTGGGAATATTCTTCGGCTTCCAGAACTGCTCGCCGATCGAGGACGACATCAGCCTGGTGGAGGTCTTCCGCCAGCTGGGCGTGCTGATCATGCAGCTCACCTACAACAACCAGAGCCTGTTGGCCAGCGGCTGCTACGAAGCCGAAGACAACGGCATCAGCCGTTTCGGCCGCCAGGTGATCCGTGAAATGAATCGCGTGGGCATGTTGATCGACATGTCCCACAGCGCCGAGCGCAGCACCCTGGAAGCCATTGAGCTATCGAGTCGGCCGGTGATCGTCTCCCACGCCAACCCGTCGAGCTTCCATGCGGCCAAGCGCAACAAATCCGATGCGGTCCTGCGCGGTATCGCCGAGTCGGGCGGCCTGCTCGGTTTCAGCACCTACCCCTTCCACCTCAAGGGCGCGTCGGGCTGCACCCTCGAGACCTTCTGCGACATGGTCGCCACCACGGCAGACCTGATGGGCGTCGAGCACATCGGCATCGGCACCGACCTGTGCCAGCAGCAACCCCTGGCGGTCCTCGAGTGGATGCGCAATGGCCGCTGGAGCAAGGACAAGGACTATGGCGAAGGTTCGGCGGACAACGCCAGCTGGCCCTCGCCGTTGCAATGGTTCCGCGACAGCCGGGATTTCCCGGCCATCGCCCAGGGCCTGCGCGCCCGCGGTTTCGGAGAGATCGAGGTGCGCAACATCATGGGACTCAACTGGCTGCGCCTGCTGGAAAACGCCACCACCCCACAAACCTGACGCCTGATAAACACCGTGAGGACAGCATGAAAAACAAAAACAACAGCTTCCCGTTCATCTCCCCAACCGGCGACGGACAGCGTCAAGCGCGTATTTTGGAGGCATCATGAAAACTTCCAGCACCCTGCAAGTCGATGGCCAGCCACTGAGCCTTGCGCCAGCGAAAAAAGACATCGACTGGCCGCTGTTCCTGATCAGTGGCGGCTTCCTTGCCGCCTTCCTGATCGCGTCGCTGGTCAACATTGATGGCGTCTCGACACTGGTGAACACGTTGTTCGCCTGGTCGACGAAATTCTTCGGCTTGTACTGGCAGATACTGATGCTGCTGACCTTCGCCGTGAGCCTGTTCATCTGCTTCAGCAGATGCGGGCGGGTGCGGCTTGGCGGCATCGACCAGCGACCTGACACCAGCACCTTCAACTGGATCGCCGTGATCATGTGCGCCCTGCTCGCCGGTGGCGGCGCCTTCTGGGCCGCGGCCGAACCACTGATGCACTTCGCCAGCCCGCCGCCGCTGTTCGCCGGCGTACAGCCGCACACCGAAGCGGCTGCGCATGTCGCGCTTGCCCAGTCCTTCGTGCATTGGGGCTTTCTCGCCTGGGCGGTGCTGGGCAGCCTGCTGTCGATCGTGTTGATGCACTTGCATTACGACAAAGGCCTGCCGCTGGCTCCGCGGACATTGCTGTATCCACTGCTCGGCGAGCGCGCACTCAAGGGACCGATCGGTACGCTGGCGGACGCTACCTCGATCATCGCGGTCGTCGCCGGCACGATCGGACCAATCGGTTTCCTCGGCCTGCAAATCAGCAGCGCGTTGCATTCGGTCTGGGGCATCCCCAACGATTTGATGGTTCAGTCGATCACCATCGTGCTGGTCACCGTGCTGTACACGACGTCCTGCCTGGTAGGCCTCAAGGGCATCCGCTTCGTCAGTGAAATCAATGTCTGGCTGATGATCGGCCTGGCGGTCTTCATGGTGGCGTTCGGGCCGACGATGTTCATCCTCGGTGGTTTCCCGACCGCGTTCGCCTTGCACCTGGAACAGTTCATTCCGATGACGCTGTTTCGCGCCGACCCGAAATGGCTCGACTGGTGGACGGTGTTCTACTGGGGCTGGTTCATCGGTTATGCGCCGATGGTCGCGCTCTACGTCGCCAAGATCTCCCGGGGGCGGACAATTCGGGAAGTGATCATGACGCTGTCGATCATTGCTCCCATCGTGACCATGTTCTGGTTCACCGTGGTCGGCGGCACCGGCATCGGCCTGGAACTGCAAACGCCGGGCATCGTCACGGCCAACGGTGCACAACCCGAAGCGCTGTTGTTGGGCGTGACGCAAAACCTGCCGCTGGGGGGCCTGGTCTCCGCGCTGTTCCTGTTCCTGAGCTTCATTTCGGTGGCCACCAATGGCGACGCCATGGCGTTCACCGTGGCGATGGCCATGTCGAGCAACGACAAACCGAAAAAATGGCTGCGGGCATTCTGGGCCATCGGCATGGGCCTGGCCGCGGTGGTGCTGATCACCATCGGTTCAGGCGGTGTCACCGCGCTGCAATCGTTTATCGTAATCACCGCAGTGCCGGTTTCGCTGTTGATCCTGCCGTCGCTCTGGGATGCGCTGCGTATCGCCCGGCACATGGCGCGCGAACAGGCTGTCTGATGATGAATAGTTCAGGAATCGCAATGATGTTTCCCACCCACTCCGACGCCGTGTCACAACCGACCCTGCGCCCCGCGGCGCAGGTCATGGACCTGGACCGGCTGGGCAGCCATTTTCAAAGTCGCTTGAGTTTCGTGCGCAGCAGCATGCGGCGCATGATGAATGAGCAATGGCGCATCCAGCGTACCCGCTTCGACCTGGACGCTGAGGGCTATGGCACGGCTATCTACCGGATCGACACGCCTGGAGCCCACTATCACTGCGTGATTTTCTCGATGTACCTGCCGCCGGAAAAGCGCAGCGACCGGGTAATCGCCGATCAGTGGGACGTCAGCTTCGTGCTGCTGGCCGGGGATGTCGACGAGCAGCAACTGGCGGATCTGCGGCGCAACGTGCCCCTGCAGGAAGCCGGGCGCTTTGACGCGCGGGTGCTGGTGCTGTCGCGGGCCAACCGCAGCCTGCGCAATTTCGAGCGTTTCGTCGAGGCGCTGGCCGAAGGCTGTCAGCCGGACCCTCGGCAACTTGCCGCGGTCGGCTACCTGTATCGCACCACCGCCGTGTATGGCAACGGCAAGTTCGGCATCGCCGATTTCAGCTGCCTGCAAGAACGTGAGGATTTTACTCAACCCTTCAGCGCGCAGATGTTCACCGTGTATTTGCTCAGGCATTTCAGCATCGAGCAAATCGAACACATGGCGCGGGCGCGCAATCCACAACGGGCGGTCGGGCTGGACACCGCCCTGCAACGTTACCTAGGGGTCGGCAACTCCACGGGGCTGGGCATGGCGCCCTTCCTGATCAACCATCCGCAACTGGTCGATCAATGGGTCTGGGCCAGGGAAACCGCGCTGATGCGGGTAATGGCGCAGCCTGCGCAGCTGCCTGAAGTACAGCGGTTGCATTCATTGCTGGCGCGGGCGCGTCAGCATCTGCAGGAAACCATCACCGAAGATCAACGCCAAAGCGCGATCGATCAGCAGACCCTTATCGACCTGGAGCAACTGACGGAATGGTTCGAGCTTCAACCGGCAAGCTCCGACCTGTGGCCAGCCCTGCAAGCCTGGACACAGTCGCATTGCGGCATCGGCTGCCAGGAACTGCTGGTGAGCCTGTTGCTGGAGCTGTACCCCGAGCAAGTCGATCCGCTGGCGGAGCAAATGTCGGCCAAAGAGGGTTTTCGACTCAATGCCGACATGCCGCTGAATGAGCTGTGCGAGCTGATGGAGACGCACTATCGCTGGGCACTCGACTACGACCTGGGCACAGCCGATGCGAACCACTTCTTCTGGTATCGCTCGGCTGAAAAGGAAGAGCCGCGCCTGGGCGAGCGCGCCATGGAACCGGGTGCCGAGAAGGAAATGCAGTTGGGCCTTGCGCACAATATCCAGCGTTGCCACCGCGCCCTGCTGGCTTACCGCGAACAGCATCCGCAGCAATTGACCGCGCATTTCTTGCTGGCGCAACCGCAGTTCAAGGGCACGGTCTGTCGCTTGCAGGGCATGGCCCGCTGCACCTACGGGGAAATCCGCGCCAACCTGATGGACCGCCGCATGCTGCCGATCCACTTGCTGCGCTGCAAACTGGCGTTCTTCGGCGCCGGCAAGTTCGACCCCAAGTCCAGCCGCTGGGTGCGCATCACCCTGTTCCAGGGCGCGCCGTTGATCCGCGAAATCGGTCAGCCCTTTGACGATGACTGGAATTTCGCGGTCATGCCATCGCTGGCCGCTGTCGCTGGAGAAGTCTGATGCGTGTCTCGCTCAATGAAATTCAGGTGGTCTGCCGCAAAGCCTTCGAAGGCATCGGCTTTGCTCCCGGTGATTGCGACGATGCCGCCGAAATGATTGCCTGGCTGCAACTGCAAGGCCTCGACGGCATCGGCGCGCTGAAAAATGCCCTGGCCTTTCTCCACGATGAAGTCGATCGGCCCTTCGCTACCTGCTACGAAGACGCCGGGCAACTGACCCTCGATGCACACGGCCAAAGCGTCTTGCGTTGCGCTGCTCAAGCCATTGAGCTAGGGGTGAGCAAGGCGCTGCGTGGCGGCAGCGCGCTGATCCGTATCCGCCACTGTCACAACCGTCTTCTGTTGCTCGGCTACCTGGCACGCTGCGCCGACCAGGGCCTGAACTTTTGCGTTTATTGGCGCGATGCTCGCCAGGAACGGGTGGCCACCCTCAGTGCCGGTCAGCTCATTCCATCGTTGCGGGTGCAGGCGTTGCCGCAACCCGCCGACAGCGACGAGCAAAGCATCAATGTCCTGATCTCCCGTCACTTCACCTTGCTCCCGCGGCTCAGTGCCGAGGGTATCGATCCGGAAATCACCCGGCCTTCGCCCGCCCGCCGGCTCGCCGATGGCCTGGAGGTCGACGATGAAGTCTGGTCGATGTTGAAGAAACTGGGTGAACAGGTGCTGGTGGAAAGCACCGAGGAATCCCGCCGCCGCGGCGCCGGCGAAAGCAGCGATGCCCGCTGAATACCTTCAAACCCGCTTCAGGATGCTATCGATGAAATACGCCATCAAGACCGACCTCTTCGCCTCGCGCGCGCCCCTGGAGTGGGCCGTGGTCGGCAACGGCACGCTGTACACCGCGCAAATCCCCATCGACCGTGAGGGCCAGGTGGTCGCCGGTGGTATTGAACCGCAGACCCGGCAAACGCTGGACAACCTGCGCCATACCCTGGAGGCGGCCGGCAGTTCTCTTGACGCCGTCACCCAGGTGATGATCTACGTCACCGACCGCAGCTACCTGGCCACCGTGAACGCGCTCTACACCGAGTACTTCCAGGCGCCCTACCCTAACCGCGCCGCGCTGGTCGTCGCCGGTCTGGCCAGGGAGGACATGCTGGTGGAACTGGTGGTCTACGCCTGCATGGATTGAGCAGGACGGCGCCTCATTGCGGGCGCCGCACCACCCTCACCTTCCCGCTGCCACCACCGCCGCAGAAAAACCGCTCGGCGCCGTCGGACTCGAGCCCCGACACGCCGACACCGGCGGGCATCCTGATGCTGTGCAGCACTTCCCCGGTTTTCGCATCGACCCGGCGCAGTTCGCTCTCGTCGCCTTCCCAGGTGCCATGCCACAGCTGACCCTCGACCCAGGTCACCCCGGTGACGAAGCGGTTGGATTCGATCGTGCGCAGAATCGCGCCGGTCTCGGGGTCGATCTGATGGATTTTCCGCTCGCGATAGCGGCCGACCCACAAGGTGCCTTCGGCCCACGTCAGCCCGGAATCGTTGCCGCCGCCCGGTGCCGGGATGGTGTTGAGGACCTTGCCGCTCTGCGGGTCGATTTTCTGGATACGGTCGGCGGCGATCTGGAACAGATACTGGCCATCGAACGCCGTGCCCGCATCGGCGGTGACGTCGATCGAGCGCACGGTCTTGCCGCTTTGCGGGTCGAGGGCGATGAGTTTCTCGCCGCTGGCAAACCAGACCTGCTGACCGTCCCAGGTCACGCCATGCACGGCGTCGACCCCGGTAAACGGGCCATATTCACGTAGGATTTCTGCGCTTGACGGTTTCATCTCGGTTGCCTCTTCTGGGGTTCGTGACGTTCATCCTAATCACTCGGCAGCGGTGCCGGGAGTAACAAGGTCGTCGCGAAACCGGGCACTGGCGGGGTCATCCAGCGCCGTGCCCGTCCATGCCCGAATGACTGCACCTTGCCCCCTGCCGCCAGTGCGTCGAGGGCCCGTTGCACGGTGCGTTGACTGCTGCCGACCGCCAGCGCCAAGGCTGAGCTCGACCACGATTCACCGTCGACGAGAAAGGCGAACAGCGCCGCGTACTGCTCTTCGACAGGAGGCGCCAACACCACAACGTCGGATGAGACCAGGGCCACCAGGGCAAACCCGTGTGGGGTGGCGATGATCCCGGCCAAAGGCTTCAGCGCTTTGCGCAGCCGTCCGATTTCGACGCGCAAGCGGGCTCGATGGGACTCGTCGGAAAGCTTCAGGCGAAACGCCCGGCGGATCAGCAATTCCCTCGATACATCGCCCGGCCAGGCTTCAGCCAGCGCCCGGGCCAGCCCGAACAACACCGGGCGCGTGGCGAGGGACACCGACATGCCAGCGGCACGGACGCCGTAGCGGCAGGCGTCGACCACCAGCGAGGTTGAGCCGAGCACGGCTTCGACCTCCTGCAGCAGTAACGGCCGCTCTTCGCCGTGGGCGATCAGGCGCGCGGCCGGGGTATTGAGGACGAGCAAGGCGTGTTCGACTTCTGCGGTGAGCGCAGGGATACCGGCCTCGTGGGCAAAATGCCCGGCCCGTATCAGTGCCTGTCGGGCCGCTTGCGATTGCAGTCGGCGGATGGCAATCCCCGCCACCACCAGTTCGTGGGCAGCGCGCAGGGCTGGCGGCAACGGCGCAGGGTCCAGCGCGGCCAGCCGTGCGTCGGCCTCGTCGAGCCGACCGATCAGCAGCCATCGGCGGATCTGCAAATACTGTGCGTGAGCAGCGTTGACCCGGTCGCCGTGTGCCTCAAGGGTGAACCGCGCCGCTTCCAGGGCCTTCACCGGCCAGCCGAGTTCGCGCGACGCCAGGGCAATCTCGGCCTCTGCCACCACGCAGCGTGCCCGCGCCAGTGCTTCTTTGGGCCCGAACGCACGTGCCGCACGCTTCACCAGCGCCTTCGCCCGCGGCAGATCGCCGAGCTGCGCCATCGCAATGCCGCGCAAGGCGAGCGCCGGCGCATCGTCACGCAATGCCACCCGGTCCAGCGCGCCCAGCGGATCCCCCGCCGCCAAGGCCCGCGCGGCGGCGGTGATCAACGAATCCATTTGAGTTGCGCCACGCGGGTCACTCCCACCGGTTGATGTGGGAGTCAGTCTAGTTCACGGCCGGGGTGGGTCGGGAAGTTGTGGTGTCCGGGCGGACGCTATCGCGAGCAGGCTTGCTCCTACGGGTTTTGTGTCGTGGGGCGGAATCGCGATCACACCGGACACTGTTGCGACCAGGCCCTCAGGTACACCGAGAATATCAGCCCTCAATTCGGGTCCAGCAACCCACCGCTCCAGTTACGTGACGTCCTGGTGCCGGTGAATTTCGCCACCACCGCGCCCTGGGAAATCAAGCGATCGCGATAACGCGTGACCATCCTCCCCGCCTGTTCCGCGTGCAGCACCACTTCCGACGATGGATCGCCCGGCCGCCCCAGGATGCGGGCGAAGCGCTGGCCTTCTTCGACGAAATCCCCCAGCTCTTTTTCGAAAATCAACACTCCTGGCTGCGGCGAAAGAATGGTTTCCATCTGCTCCATATCCTTCACCTCTACCGGCCAGTCGCCGACTGTCAACGCTTCATCGATCACCCCGCTGTTGCACAGCCAGGCATACAACCCCTCGGCGTCCTGCTCGGCGAAGCGGTCGCTGACGTCGCCCTGCCCGCGCAGCTCCAGGGTCGCGGCCATGTTCCGCGGCGTAACGCCGTCGCGCAGCCAGGGCGCGATGATGGTTTCCTCGAAGGAACCGTCGCCGCCGTCATCCCAGATGATCGCCACGTCCATCTTCATCGCCGCCGCCAGCTCGCGACCGCGTGCCGCGAAGCTGCGATGCACGTAGAGGTACGGCAAGGATTCGTCATCGGTGTGCAGGTCCAGCATCACCTCGGCGCCTGCGGTCAGTTGCACCAGGCTTTTTTGCCATTCCTGGACGTTGGTCGAAGGTCGGGTCATGGCGGTGGACTGGTCGAACCCGCGGTTGAAATTGTGGCCGGTGGCGTCATGAAAGCGCCCGAGAATCCGCCCCTGGCGAAACTGGCCGATGCCCAGCGGATTGGCTTGTGGCACGACAGTCACCTGGCTCTTGAGACGCCCTTCGGACTCGGCGATGTGCAGCCGTTGCATCAACAGGTGCAGCACCAGCATCCCGGCGATTTCATCGGCATGCACCCCCGCCTGCAAATGCACGACCGGCCCGCTGCCATCGCCCTCGAAACGCCAGGCCCCGACCCGCACGGCGTCGCCGTTGTTGTTGCGAACATCGAACGAAATATCCTGCACCATCTGCCTGCCCTCCTCATCTGATCATTAAAAACAGCGGCTGCCAGACTGGATCTTGAACGCACGTTCAACTAAGCTCGCCAACCTGGCACCGCATCCAAGGATTTCGTTGTGACCACCGACCTTCCAAAATACCGCCGTGTCGAACCCGATGAACGCCGTGAATTGCTGGTGGAAGCCACCCTGCGCTGCCTGGCCCGTGACGGCCACGCCGGGATTTCCGTGCGTCGCATCGCCACCGAGGCCGGGGTGTCCGTTGGCCTGCTCAACCACCATTTCGGCAGCATCGACGCATTGATCGCCGACACTTACCAGAAGCTCGCCAGCGAACTGACCACCGCCCTGCACCAGGAAATCCAGCAGTCCGGCACGCCCGCGGAAAAAATGGACACCTTCCTCATCGGCTCGTTTTCGCCGCGGGTCATGGACCCGAAACTGCTCGGCGTCTGGGTGGTGTTCTGGAGCCTGATCCGGCACTCGGACTTCGTCAGCCAGTCCCACGAAAAAAGCTACCGCGCCTACCTCGACCTGCTGCGCACCCTGCTGGACGACCTGGCCGCCAGCGAAGGCTTCGTGATTCACGACACACGCCTGGCCGCCATCGGCCTATCGGCGATGCTCGACGGACTCTGGCTCGAGTGGTGCCTCAACCCCGAGACCTTCAGCCCCGCCAACGGCCTCCACATCAGTCGTTGCTGGGTAAAGGGGCTGCGTCACGGCGCATTCAGCACCGACGACGTCCTGGGCGTCGTGCCGGCCGAAGATCATCGCCAGCGTGCCGCTGATCGCGATCAGGACCGCACCGACGATCAGTGACATGTCCATCAACGTGCCCCAGACCAGGCTCGACAGCAGGAACGCCCAGACCAGACCGGTGTACTCGAACGGCGCCAGCACGGTCGCCGTGGCGCGCTGGAAACTGACGAACAGCAGGAACTGACCGATGCCGCCGACCAGCCCGGCACCGAGCATGCCCAGCCAGGCCGGGGTCGACGCCGGGGTGTAGCTCCAGGGCAACGCCACCATCATGCACACGACGAACACCACGTTGGTGATGAGCATCTGCTCCAGCACCGACGTCTGCTCGTCGACCCGGCGCAACTGGATGTAGGTGAACGCCCAGCACGCCGCCGCCAGCAGCGACAGCACGATGGGCAAGGGTTCGACCATGTTGCTCGGGCGGCAAGCGATGAGCACGCCGACAAAACCGATCACCAGGCTCAACCACTGCCAGGCGCTGGCCCGCTCCTTGAGAAAGATCCCGGCCAGCACCGTGACCATGATCGGTGCCGAAAAATACAGCGTGGTCATTTCCGCCAGGGTCAGGTCCCGGGCGGCCGTGTAGTAGAGCACCCACGCCACGAGCGATAACAAGCCGCGTTCCACCAGCACGCGACGGCTTGGCGAACGCCAGGCGCGCCGGACCATGCGCAAACGCCCCGCCAGCAAACAGACGAGCACCACGAAGAGGCTGCGCCAGAACAGGATGGTGACCACCGAATAGTCGGCCACCAGCCATTTGATGACCGCGTCCTGCAATGCCAGGAACGCGTAGCCCAGGGTGCACAGGCCAATGGCTTGCAACGTGCGGTCACCCCTGCGTGACGCATTCATTACGCCGACCTGCGCACGGGCGTCCCGCGCCGCTCGAAGAAGGCAAACATCGCCTCGATCAGGAAGGTCAGGCACACGTACACGCCGGCCACCAGCAACAGCGGCTCATACACTTGCAGGGTCTGCGCCCTGACCACGTTGGCAGCGCCCAGCAGGTCGATGACCGCGATGGTCGAGGCCAATGCCGTGGACTTGAGCAACATCACGGTCTCGCCGGCCAATGTCGGCAACAGCAGGCGCATGGCGCGAGGCAAACGCACGCGCAGCAGCGACTGGCGCGAGGTCATGCCGAAGGCCGAGGCGGCTTCCATTTCACCTTTCGGCACCGCCAGCAGGCCACCGCGAATCACTTCGCCGACATAGGCGCCCACCGACACCACCAGGGCAAACACGATGTACCAGTAACCATCGCGCAGGTACGGCCAGAGAAAGCTGCCGCGAATCAGCGGAAATTGCGAAAACAGGCTGCCGAGTCCGTAGTAGAAAATGTAGATCTGGATCAGCAACGGTGTGCCGCGAAACACGCTGGTGTAAAACAGACTGGCCTTGGCGATCACCTTGTATTTCGAGATCCGGGCCAGCGCCACCAGGATGGCCAGCAGGAACCCGAACACACTGGACAGCAACAGCAAGGTAATCGTCGTTTGCAAACCCCGGCCCAACAGCGCCGCGTATTCAACTATCCACGCTGGAATCATTTCAATCACTCGACCAAGGGCATCCAGCGACGAATGCGTCGCTCAAGCCGTCCCGACAGGTAGTTGGACACCAGCGTCACCACGTAATACATCGCCGCGGCGGTGAGGTAGAACAACAGATAATGACGTGTCGAACCCGCGCCTTGCTTGGCGGTGTACAACAGTTCGTTGGTGCCGACCACGCTGATCAGCGCACTGTCTTTGATCAGGTTGATCCACAGGTTTGCCATGCCCGCCATGGCGTAGGGCGCCATGATCGGCAGCGTGACGCGCCGGAACAGGCCGAACCCGCTGAGGCCGAACGCCTTCGCCGCTTCGATCTGGCCAAACGGAATCGCCAGGATCGCCGCGCGAAAAATCTCCGAGGCGTAGGCGCCCTGCACCAGGCCCAGCACCACAATCGCCGCCAGCGGGCCGCTGACGTTCACCACGCCGTAACCCATTTCGGTCATCAACGAGTTAATCAACATGGAGCCGACGTAATACAGCAACAGGATCAGCAACAACTCGGGTACGGCACGGAACAGGGTGGTGTAGCCGCGCATCAGCGAGGCGATCGGCCGCGGCCCGTTGAGTTTGAGACAGGCGACGACCAGACCGATCGCCAGCCCGACCACGAAGGCCCCGGCGGAGATCTGCAGGGTCATCCACAGCCCCTTCAACAACGCGCCGCCCCAGCCGGTTTCGGTGAAATTGATCAGATCGAACATTGCAGGCATTTCTCTCTCCAGTTAACGCAACACCGGTTGACGCAATTCCTGCAGGAGGGAGCTTGCTCGCGAAAAACGTTACCGATGACGCGGTTTGTCTGGTTAACCGCGGCGCATTCGAGTTCTTCGCGAGCGAGCTCGCTCCTACAGGGATCTGTGTTCTGCCTTGTCTCAGAACGCCGGTTTCACGCTGGTACCGAAGTACTGTTGGGAGAGATCGTCGTAGTCCTTGCTGGCCAGGAGCGAGGTGATCGCCTTGTCCAGTTTGGCTTTCAGCTCGGCGTCGTCCTTGCGCAGACCGGCGCCCACGCCTTTGCCGAAGATCGGGTCGTAAGGCACTGCGCCGAGGTAGGCCAGGTCTTTCGCGTCGGGGGTCTTGACGAACGCGGCCATGGCGGTGCCGTCCGCCATCATCAGGTCGATCCGCCCGGCAATCAGGTCGGCGTTGGCCGAGTCCTGGGTGTCGTAATACTTAACGTCGGCAATTTTTTCGTAGTAGGTCTTGAGGTAGCTCGCGCTCACCGTCGAGTTCTGCACGCCGATGGTCTTGCCCTTGAGGTCATCCGGGTACTTTTTCACCGACGCGTCTTTCGGCCCGACCACGGCGATCACCGAGTCGTAGTAAGCCTTGCTGAAGGCGATCTGTTTTTCCCGTTCCTCAGTCACCGACATCGACGAGAAAATCACGTCGATCTTTTTCGCCAGCAGCGACGGGATAATGCCGTCCCACGCCACTTCCTTGATCTCGCACTCGGCTTTCATTTCGCTGCACAGCTTGTGGATCAGGTCGACTTCGAACCCTTTCCACTCACCGTTGGCCTGCTTTTCGGTGTACGGCGGATAGGGTTCCGCGGCGACCGCGAACCTGATCGGCTGGGCTTGCGCCGCGCTCATGCCGGCCAGCATTACGCAGGCCACGCCGGTCAACCAGTTTGCCAAACGTCGATTTCCCATGATTTTTTCCCGTCTTTTTATGATGCGTTAGCGAGTCTGATGAGCGTTGACGAACTGCCGGCAACGTTCACTGCGTGGGTGTACGAACACTTCATCCGGCGAACCGGTTTCCTCGATCAGCCCTTGGTGCAGGTAGGCGATTTTGGAAGACACATCGCGGGCAAAGGCCATCTCATGAGTCACCAGAATCATGGTCCGGCCTTCTTCGGCGAGAGAGCGAATCACCCGCAGCACTTCGCCGACCAGTTCCGGGTCGAGTGCCGAGGTGGGTTCATCGAACAGCATGACTTTGGGCCGCATGGCCAGGGCGCGAGCGATCGCCACCCGTTGCTGCTGCCCCCCGGAAAGAAACGCCGGGTACTCGTTGCGCTTGGCCGCGAGGCCCACGCGTTCGAGCAAGGCTTCGGCCCGTTCAGTGGCCTCGGCACGGCTTTCACGCAGGACCTGGGTCGGCGCTTCGATGAGGTTTTCCAGCACCGTACGATGGGGCCAGAGGTTGAAGTTCTGGAACACCATGCCCAGGCTCGATCGTATCCGTACCAGTTGCTTGGCGTCGGACACCAGCGGCGCACCGGGGCGCGAGTGGTTCAGGTGAATGCTTTCGCCGTCCACCAGGATGCGTCCCTGGTCCGGCACTTCGAGCATGTTGATGCAGCGCAGCAAGGTACTTTTGCCCGAGCCGCTGGCGCCGATCAGGGAGATCACATCGCCTTCGCGGGCGGTCAGGGAAACACCCTTGAGCACCTCGATATTGCCGAACTTCTTATGCAGGCGATCGACCTCGATCATGGTCTTGGCCGCGACCGGCTCGGTGGCTGTCGCGCAGCTGCTGACCCGGGCGATCACTGGCCGCGGTGCTTCGCCGTTCAGCACCCGGACAAAATCGCGAATGCGTTGGCAGGCCTGGGCCAGCCGCTCTTCGCCCAGGGTGAACGACAGCCGCACAAACCCTTGTGCCGGCTCACCGAACGCCGCCGCATCCAGCACCGACACCCCCGCCTCGCGCAACAGGCGCCAGGCGAATTCAATCGAGGTCAGCCCGGTTTCGCGCACGTCGATCAGCACGAACATGCCGGCATCGGGATTGAGCACGGAAATCCCCGGGCACCCCGCCAGACCGTTCACCACCAGATCACGACGATGGCGATAGATATCGCGCATGCCGTGGGTGACTTCTTCGTGGGCCAGCACGGCCTTGAGCGCCGCTTCCATGACGAACCCCGGCAGGCCGTAAAGCATGCTCAGCACCAGGTTTTCGGCGTGGGCCACCAGCGCCTGGTCGGCGATGATCCAGCCGGTGCGCCAGCCAGTCATCGCATGGGATTTCGACAGGCTGCCAATCACCACGCAACGCTCGGCCATGCCGGGCAACGACGCCAGGCTGACGTGCTCGCGCTCGAAAGCCAGGCTCTCATAGACCTCGTCCACCACCACCCATAGGTCATGGGCGATGGCGAGGTCGGCGATGCCTTGCAGCTCTTCGCGGGTCAGCACCACGCCGGTGGGGTTGTTCGGGTTGGAGAAGAAAATCGCCCGGGTGCGCGGGGTGATGGCCTTGGCCAACACGGCGGCGTCGAGCCGGAAACCGGCGTCCGCGGAACAAGGCACGCGTACCAGCGTGGCGCCAGAAGCCTTGAGCGTTGCCTCGTAGGTCACGTACATCGGATCGAGGGCAATCACTTCGTCGCCGCTGTTGAGCAGGCACATCGAAGTGGCGAACAGCGCGTTCTGCGCACCGGCGACGATGATCACGTTGGACGCTTGCAGCTCGCGGTCGAACAGCCTGCCGTAGCGCTCGGCAATCGCTTCGCGCAAGGCCTGGCGGCCGGCGATTTCGGTGTAGTGGGTGTCGCCTTCACGCAGGGCATGGATCGCCGCATCGGTGATGAAATCAGGCGTTGGGAAATCCGGATCGCCGACGCTGAGGATGATCACATCCTCGCCCCGGCGCTTGGCTTCGTACGCCGCATTGTGAATATCCCAGGCGGCAACGCCGTCGCCTGCAATCCGCTCAACAAAGGGTGAAAACCGCATGCCAGTGCCTCGTTCGAATGGAAGAAACGCAAGCCCGCAACCAACCGGGGGTGGTGGAGCCAACATAGTCGAAGCTGAACAGTCGTTCAACAGAAAAATCGTACGGGTTCGCGTTCAGCGCAAACAGGTCGTTTTCACGACAGTCGAGCCGCTATTTCGTACGGTTTTTTCCGGGTGTTACTGGCCCGCGCAAGCGTGCTTGAGTTCGATCAGGGTCACGCCGGCATGGGCAAACCCGCGGCGCAGGTCGCGCTCCAGCTCGTCGAGGCTCTGCGGCTCGTTCACGGTGCAGCCGAAGGCTTTGGCCAGCAGGACGAAATCCGGATTGCGCGGCAGGACGCCCACCGGTTCGATATCGAGGCTGAGCATGTCGTCGCGAATCTGCCCCAGCGCATCGTTGTTCCAGAGCAGCACCACCAGCGGGCTGTCCAGTTCCTCGACGGCGGTGGCCAGCTCCTGCACGGTGTAGAGGAAACCGCCGTCCCCCACCAGCACCAGGCCGGGCCGTTGCGGCGCACCGAATTTCGCGCCGATCCCGGCCGGCAGGCCATAGCCGAGGGTGCCGTAGCCGGTGGGGTGCAACCAGCTGCGGATGTTCCGGCTGGCGAACGCGTAGTTGCCGGTGTAGGCCAGTTGGGTCATGTCGCTGCTGATGAACGTGTCGGCGGGCATCGCCGCGGCGATGCGATCGAGGATGTTCTGATGGAGCGTTTGCAACGCACCGTGACCGGCTCGAATGGCAGCTTTCAGGCCCGCGACCGCAGCCACCGCTTCGGCAGAATCCCGCACCTGGGCCGGCAGCCGTGCCAGCAATGCGGCGAGGGTTTGCCGGGCATCACCCTGCAAGGCGACGGCACACGGATAGAAATCGTTGAACTTGCGCGAATCGATATCGACGCGGATCACTTCACCATTCAATGGCAGACGCTCACGCCAGTAATCGGTGTCGGCCATTTCAGTACCGACCGCCAGCACCACATCCGCTTGCGCGATCAGGTCCCAACCGGGTTGCACGCACAGGCTGGAGCCGGCGTTCAACGGCGCGTCCGGGGCCAACAAACCTTTACCGGCGACGCTGGTGAACAGTGGCGCGCCGAGGCGCTCGCTCAAGGCCTGCAACTCGGCACCCGCCGCCAGGGCACCGCCACCGGCGATGATCATCGGGCGCTTGGCCTGTTGCAGACGACGCGCCGCTTCATCGAGTGCTGCGTCAGCCGGCAGACCACGTCCGGGACGACGCACCACGTCGGCGCTCCAGTCGCGGCTGATCGCCCCGGCCAGCACGTCCAGCGGCACCGAAATGTGCACCGGCCGTGGCCGCTCGCTGTCGAACACGGCGAAGGCGCGGGCGATCAGTTCGGGCAGATCGTCAGTGCTCAAGGCCACCGCGGAAAACGCCGTGATCGGTGCGGTGATTGCCCGTTGATCCTGGGTCTCGTGCAGGCAACCCCAGCCTTTGCCGAGGCTGGCGGTGTGGTTGACGCTGGAGATCACCAGCATCGGAATCGAGTCGGCGTAGGCCTGGCCGATGGCGGTCGCGGCGTTGGTGACGCCGGGGCCGGTGATGATGAAGCACACACCCGGTTTACCGCTGACCCGGGCATAGCCGTCGGCCATGAACCCGGCGCCCTGTTCGTGACGGGTCAGCACGTGGCGGATGCCACTGCCGGGCAAGCCGCGATACAGCTCGAGGGTGTGGACGCCGGGAATGCCGAAGACGGTGTCGACGCCATAATTCGCCAGCAGGCGCACCAGCGCCTGGCCGCCGGTGAGGGTCGAGGATGATCGTTGCGGGGTCGATGGGGAACTCATGCTAGCCCTCGTTTTATTGTTGTGATGGGGTGGAGGATGGTGTTGATATTAAACACTCGTTCAACAGTGAAGCAATCTTTTCCTGAGTCGTGAAAAAGCCTCACGAACGACACGTAATTATTTGTTTTAAATAGGAATTAAGCCGCAGCAGCAGAAAGCCGGGACAGAGTTGTTACATCTTCGAACATTCACGCCACCAGCGGCCGTTTTTTCGTACTTTTGGCAGCGGCGCTCAAGCCCGGACGAACCGCTTGTAACCGCCCATTTGCACGCCATCGACCCACGCCTCGCAAATCAGTACGCCTTGGGCCGGGGTGAACGTGCTGGGGTTGAGCCCGCACTCCAGCCACAAACCGTCGAGCAAGGCGGTCAAGCCGATCGCGGCCAGTTCGCTGTCGAAGGCTTCCCAGCCCTCCTCCTGCGCCAGCAATTGCAAGGCGTCGCCCATGATCCTCCGGTACTCGCCGTAGGAGTGATCGTGCGCGGTGTTGATGGCGTCAGCGGTTTTCACCGCGCCCCAGAACGCGAGCCAGGCCTCGATCAGTTCGGGGTCGAGCATGCGCGGGGAAAACGACGCCTCGAAGAACGCCGACAGCTGCTGTCGGGCGCCGTCGCCGGCATTGGCCACCGATTCCCGCAGCAGACTCATGACCTGCCCGGTGATATGAAAATAGGCATCGGCCACCAATTCATCCTTGCCGGCGTAGTGATGGCTGATCAAGCCCACCGACACGCCGGCCTCGGCGCAAATCTTGCGGATCGAGGTGCCGACAAATCCGTACTTCTTCAGACACGTCAGCGTCGCAGCCACCAGATTGGCCTTGCGCAGCTCGGGGTCCATACGCAGAAAACGCGCTTCCTCGGCCATGATGCTCCTTCCCTTTTCGAAATCGATGGCTGACGGTACAGCATTGCATCAGCGCAGGGGATACAACGCCTCGTCAAATTGCTCCAGCCGCGGGAAAACCAGCGGCACATCCTGCTCCAGATGCTCCAGGCGCTGACGGTAATCGGCCAGGAATTGCTCGCGAGCCTCGGCGCTGATGTACGGCACATGCCACGCCACGAACGGCGGCAACACGTCGAGCCCGACATACGCCAGCGTGCCGCGCAGCAACGGGCGCAGCATGTCTTCCAGCGGACCGTGGATCGCGCCTTCACCGAACATGTGCTCGCGGCCGCCGAGGGTCACGGTGACCAGCGCTTTCTTGCCCGCCAGCCCACCCTGATCGTAAAAACGCTTGCCGCCGTAGCACACGCCCGACACCAGCACCCGGTCGATCCAGCCTTTGAGGATCGCCGGCATGGCGAACCAGTAGATCGGGAAATTGAGGATCAGCAGGTCGGCCCACAGCAGTTTGTCCAGCTCCTGCTGGATGTCGGGGGCCAGACTTTTGGACTTCACCCCCAGACGTTGCTCAAGGGCATACACCAGGTAATCCGGGTTTTCGCGGTCGGAGAAATCCTCGGCGCTGGCCACCGGGTTCCAGTTCATCGCGTAGAGGTCGGAGACTTGCACCTGATGACCCTGCGCTTCCAGGGTCCGCACCGCCTGATCGCGCAACGCCGTGGTAAACGACTGCGGCTCTGGATGGGCATGGAGAATCAATACATTCATTGGGGCAACCTTATGGCGATCGTGAAACGGTCAATGTTCAGGCCAGGCGGATCAGTGCATCCACCGCCACCGCGCCTTCGGCATTGACCAGCAAAGGGTTCACATCCAGCTCCAGCAGCTGTTCGGCGTTCTCGCAGGCGTAATCCGCCACCGCACGAATCGCCCGCACCAGCGCCGGCATATCCACCGCCGGCCCGCCGCGAAAACCGGTGAGCAACGGTGCGCAGCGCAACGCCAGCAGCGCGTCATGAATCGCCTGGTCGGTGGTCGGCAGCAACAGGCTACGACTGTCCTTGAGCAGCTCGACCAGAATCCCGCCGGCACCGATCACCAGCGCCAGGCCGAAGCCGGCTTCGCGCTTGATGCCGACGATCAGTTCCGCCAGGGGTGGTGCAGCCATGCGTTCCAGCAGTACCTGATCGAAGCTCAGCCCCGGAGCCTGTCGCGCAAGGTTGCCGCGCATGGTGTCGAGCGCGGCGCCCAGGGCTTTTTCGTCCTTGAGATTGAGGGCGACGCCACCGGCTTCGGTCTTGTGCGGCAGGTCCGCGCTGACCACTTTGAGCACCAGCGGATACCCGAGGCTGCGCGCCTCGTCCAGCGCCTGCTCGGGCCGGCACAATCGAGCATCGGGCAACGGCAGACCGAACAGGCGCAAGGCCTGTTTCGACTGCCACTCGTCCAGCAACCGGCCCCGCCCGACGCTGGCATCCGGGCAGATCGGCGCCAGCGCCGCTTCGCCGCCGTTGAGCAAGACGTGTCGACGCACACGGTAATGCGCGATTCGCGACCAGGCACCGAGGCCATCCTCTATCCCCTGCAACGCCGCCACGCCACGGGCATGCAGGCGTTCACGGGCCGAGGCCGGCAGCAGCTCGGGGAATGCCGAGCTGACAAAACCGGTCTTGCCGTGGCGCGCCAGCAGGTCGCAGTAAAGGTCCAGCAGCAAGTCGCATTCCTTGCGTTCGCCGGTGGATTCCGCTGGATAGTCGAGCACCAGCAAGGCCGCGTCGGCCGGTGTGCGCAGGGCCGTGTCGAGCATCTTTTCCAGGGCGTCACGGTCGCCCCAGATCGCCGTGGTGAAATCCAGCGGATTGACCAGATTGGCGTAGCTCGGCAATACGTGGATCAATTCTTCCGTCTGACTGGCATCGAGCTTCGGCAAGGTCAGATGATTGCGTTCGGCGTAGTCGGCAATCAGCCCGGCGTCGCCACCGGAACAGGCCAGCGCGATCAGGCTCGGTCCTGCCGGCAAGTTGCCGCAAGCGGCGGCTTTCAGGGTTTCGACGAAACTCACCGGACCGCTGACGCGAATCACGCCGAGGCGCTCGAACAGGCTGTCGTACAGCGCATCGGACCCGGCCAACGAACTGGTGTGGCTGAGCGCCAACTCGGCACCGATCTGCGACACGCCGGTTTTCAGGGCGATCACCGGGATGCCTTTTTCCAGCGCCTTGTACGCGGCACGGGCAAAACCGGGGACGTTCTTCAAGCCTTCGAGGTGCAAGCCGATGGCGGTGACCCGCGGCTCGTCGAGCAGCACATCCATCAACTCGGCCACGCCCAGTTGCGCCTGATTGCCCACCGATGCCATGTAGGCCAGCGGCAGTGAACGATCGCTCATGGACAGGTTGTAGGCAAAGTTGCCGCTCTGGGTCAGGATCGCGACGCCCTTCTCCACCGCTTTGCCGCCATGGGCCACCGGCCACAGCGCGACGCTGTGCAGGTAGTCGAGCAAGCCGTAGCAATTGGGACCGAGCAGCGCCATGTCGCCGGCCGCTTGCAGCAGTTGCTCCTGCAACGCTTGCCCTTGCTCGCCGGTTTCGGCGAAGCCGGAGGCATAACAAATCGCCCCGCCCGCGCCTTTGGTTGCCAGCTCGGCGACGCAGCTCAGCGTGTGCTCGCGGTTGGTGGCGATAAACACACCGTCCGGCCCGCACGGCAGGTCGGCAATCGACGCCACGCACGGCACACCTTCAAGGCTGGCGTGCTGCGGATTGACCAGCCACATCTGGCCCTGGAAGCCGCCATCGGCGCAGCGCTTGAGCGCCCGCGCCATGCTGCGCCCGCCGATGAACGCCAGGTGACGCGGGGCGAACAGACGCTTGAGGTTGTCTCTGATCGACATGAAAATCTCCTTGGCCAATCAGCGCAGCAACGGCCGCAGCAGTTCACGGGAAATGATGTGCCGCTGGATTTCGGACGTACCTTCCCAGATCCGTTCGATCCGCGCGTTGCGCCAGATACGCTCCACCGGACTTTCGTCCATCAGTCCCATGCCGCCGAAAATCTGCACTGCCTGATCCGCCGCGCGGCCGAGCACTTCGCTGGCAAACAGCTTGGCCATGCCGGCCTCACCGTCGGTCATGGTGCCCTGGTCCATTTTCCAGGCGACGTTCAGGGCCAGCAGTTCCGCAGCGCGGATTTCCGTGGCCATGTCCGCCAGCTTGAAAGAGATGCCCTGGTAGGTGCCGATGGCGTGGCCGAACTGCTTGCGGTCGGCGGCCCATTGCAGCGACACGTCCAGCGCCCGTTGCGCCTGACCGACGCAGTTGGCCGCGACCATCACCCGCCCGGCCGTGAGCCAGGCGTTGGCCACGTCCCAGCCTTTGCCGACTTCACCCAGCACTTTCGAGGCCGGCACCCGGCAATCGTCGAAGAAGATTTCGCTGGTGTGGTAACCGCGGTTGCTCACGCATTTCGGGCCACGGCGAATGGTCATGCCGGGGGTGTCGCGATCCACCAGGAAAGAAGTCACGGCGTTGCGCTGGCGACCATTGTGCTCGTAGGTGTCGGTCACCGCGAAGACGATCGCGAAGTCGGCGTGGCCGGCGTGGCTGATGAAATGCTTGCTGCCGTTCAACACGAAATCATCGCCGTCACGCACGGCGCGGGTTTTGATCGCATTGGCGTCGGAACCGGCGCCCGGCTCGGTCAGCGCGAAACAGTCGACCTTTTCCCCGCGCACGCAGGGCAGCAGGTAGTCCTCGATCTGCTGGCCGGTGCAGGCCATGAGGATTTTCGACGGCCGCGCAACGAACACGTGCAGCGCCCAGGACACCTTGGACAGCTCACGCTCGATCAGCGCCTGGGACAGGTAATCGAGCCCGCCCCCACCCACTTCTTCCGGCATGTTGAACGCGTAGAAACCGGCGGCAATCGCCTTGGCGCGAATCTGCGCGGCCAGTTCCTCAGGGACCGAATCGGCGCGGTCGACGGCGTCTTCGTGCGGCAGCAATTCTTTTTCGACGAAACTGCGCACGGACTCGACCAACATGTCCTGCTCTTGGGTCAATTGAAAATTCATGGTGGTACGTACCTGATTACTGGCCGATGAAATGAGGCGTGCGTTTTTCCACTGCGGCCCGGAGGGCTTCGGCGCCGTCCTGGCTGCGACCACAGAGCAGACCGGCCGCTTGTTCGGCGTCCAGCTGCTCGGCCAGGCTGCGCCGGGCGCCGTCGCGGATCAGCACTTTGGTCTGCGCGAAAGCGAAGGTCGGGCCGCTGGCCAGGCGTGTGGCCAGCTCCGTGGTGGTGGCGATCAGTTCTTCATTGGTGCAGACCTCGCTGACCAGGCCGGTGGCCAACGCGCGATCGGCGCTCCAGATTTCGTCGAGGAACAGCAGGCGTTTGGTTTGTTCGAGGCCGATCAAACGGGGCAGGTGCCAACTGGCGCCGGCGTCCGGCGAATACGCCATGCTGGTGTAGCCGGCCTTGAAACGCGCGGATTGGGCGGCGAGGCGGAAATCGCAGCACAGGGTCAGGTCCATGCCGGCGCCGACGGCGATGCCGTTGATGGCGGCGATCGTTGGTTTGCTGAAACCGTGGAGACGGTTCATCAGTTGGTGAGCGGTTTCGGTCCAGCCATAGGTTTCGAGGATGCCGCGGCTTTCGGCGTCGGCCCACTCGGCCACATCGGCACCGGCGCAGAAACCCTTGCCGTTGCCGGTCAGCACCAGCACCCGGACCGAGGTGTCGGCTTCCTGGGCATCGATCAGCTCGATCAGGGCCTTGAGGGTTGGAATGTCCAGCGCGTTACGTTGTTCGGTGCGGTTGAGGGTGATCCAGGCGATGCCGTTTTCAACCCGGCTGAGCAGTGACGGTTGCGAAGTCATGAAAGGTCCTCGTCATTATTGTATTTGGACAGGAGGTACGGAACTGCAGTCGATACTAAACAACTGTTCAGTAACGAGGCAATCCTTTCGGAAATACGTCGTAACAGACGGCATTTGTCGTTAACACAATGATTTAAATGGATATTGTTTAAAACGCTGCGGTGCATGTGAGGAAGCTGTTACATCTTCGAACAACTCCAGGTCGACTCAGCAACGGAAAAAGCCCCGCCCTTTTTGAGAGGACGGGGCTTTAAATTGGCTTAGAGACTGCACGCGCGAGGGGGAGATGATTCCCGCGTCGGCTAATGCCCCACCGCCGGAACGCCGCGCGGAGCAAGCTCCTACAGGATTTCGATCGAGGCGACGCTCCACTGTAGGAGCGAGCACGCTCGCGATGGTCGTCAACGATAACGCGGGAAACCAGACACCCCGCGGCGTCCTCCGGCTCTTCGCGAGCAAGCTCGCTCCTACAGGTTTTGCGTCTGCCCCGGCCTTTGGGGGCGAGTTATTGGGTGGGTTTGGCCATCGCTACGCGCCACACCTTGTTGCCGACATCGTCGGCCACCAGCAGAGCGCCGCTCTGATCCAGCGCTACCCCGACCGGGCGCCCTTGGGCTTCGCCGTCGGCGTTGAGAAAACCGGTGAGGAAGTCCATTGGCACACCGGCAGGCTTACCGTCGCTGAACGGGATGAACACCACTTTGTAGCCGGCCTGGGGATTACGGTTCCATGAGCCGTGTTCGCCGACAAAGGCCCCGCTGGCGAAAGCCGCCGGCATCGCGCGGGCGTCAGAGAAGGCCAGGCCCAGTGGTGCGACGTGGGTGCCTAGCGCGTAGTCCGGGGCGATGGCCTGGGCCACCTTGTCCGGGCGCGGCGGTTCCACGCGGGTGTCGACGTGGTTGCCGTAGTAGCTCCATGGCCAGCCGTAGAACGCGCCGTCTTTCACCGATGTCAGGTAATCCGGCACCAGGTCGCTGCCGATTTCGTCGCGCTCGTTGACCACGGTCCACAACTGGTTCGAACCAGGTTTCCAGGCCAGGCCATTGGGGTTGCGCAGGCCACTGGCGAACAGGCGCTTCTCGGCGCTTTTAACGTCGACTTCCCAAATCGCCGCGCGACCTTCTTCGGCGTCCAGACCGTTTTCGCCGACGTTGCTGTTGGAGCCTACAGACACATAAAGCTTGGTGCCCTCGGGATTGGCGAGGACGTTTTTGGTCCAGTGGTGGTTGATGCCCGCGGGCAAGTCGGTGACCTTCACCGGCATCGCGCTGATCTCGGTTTGCCCCGTGGTGTAAGGCACCTTGACCACGGCGTCGGCGTTGGCGATGAACAGCTCATCACCCACCAACGCCATGCCGAATGGCGAGGTCAGCCCGCTCATGAACACCGTGCGGGTTTCCGCATGACCGTCACCGTCGGCGTCACGCAACAAGGTGATGCGATTGGCGCTGGGCGCATCGGCGCCGACCCGGCCCATCACAATCCCCATCGCCGTGCGCTTCGCCCAGGCCAGCGGTCCGCTGCCGCCGTCGGTGGCGCCCTCAGGCATCGGTGGATGATTGCTTTCGGCGACCAGTACATCGCCATTGGGCAGCAGGTAGATCCAGCGCGGGTGCTCGAGACCGTCCGCCAGCGCGGTCACCGTGAAACCGACAGGCGCCTTGGGCATGTCGCTGCCCGACCAGCCCACGGCCTTGGACACCTTCAACGTGGGGATCAGCGACGTGGTCGGTTCCGGCAACTGCGGGTTTGGGCCGACGCTGGCCTGAGGCGGCAGTTTCGACGATTCACCACAAGCGCAGAGCAACGCGGCAGTGGTCATCAGGAGCGCCAGGCGGCGGGAGACAGGCATGTTCGAACCTCGCAATGGCCATCCGTGGGCCCATTCAGGAAAAGGCAAAATCCCGTCAAGTATCGCGGCGCCAACCCGCCGTAGCCACCGCGCGAATCACAAATCAATTTTGCCTGAATCGCACGAATGCCCGCCTGCAATGCCGGGCACTATTCCGAATAACAACACCGATCACTCGCAGAAACCGGTTTGCTGAGCTGAGGCCCCTCTGGCCTGCATCAACCTCAAGCCAGACCCTGCAGCGGATTCAACAACGCCTCCCGCAGCAACCGGGCCGCCGGTGAGTCCGGCACGTTTTTGCGCGACACCAGCTCATAGGGTTCGCTGCGCGAGGTGATGGGCAGCGGCAGCGTGGTGGTGAAGCCGTAGCCGGAGCAGAACTTCGCCACGTCGGTGGACACCAGGGCGACGAGGGTCGGATTTTCCTGGAGCAGCGACAGCGTGGCGAAGGCTGAGGTGGTTTCCAGCAGGTGCACGGGGAAACGCAGGTCCGCCTCGTGAAACTCCCGCTCCAGCAACAACCGCATGGGCATGTTGGCGCGATAGACAACCCAGCGGTAATCCACCAGGTCCTTCAGCGACAGCTGCCGGGCATAGGCGAACGGATGCTGGGTGCTGGCGATCACCGCCAGAGTTTCTTCGACGAATGCGGCGCTTTCATACAAGTAGGGGGTGGTGCTGATGGTGGTACGGCAGATCGCCAGGTCCAGGCGCCCGGCGTCGAGCTGGCTGAGCAGCGCGGCGCTGGTGTCCTCGACGATCTCGATGGACAGCTTCGGGTTATCGGCAATCACCCGGCTGATCGCCGTGGTCAACAGCGGCACCGCGCCCATGATGGTGCCGACCGACACGCGCCCACCCTCGCCGCTCATGATGCCGATGATCTCTTCGCGCAGGTGTGCGAGGTCGGTCTGGATCAGCCGCGCGTACCGGATCACCGAACGCCCGGCGTCGTTCGGTTCAAGCCCGCGGTTAGTACGGGTGAACAGCGACGTGCCAAAGGTGGTTTCAATTTCCTGCAGCGCTTTGCTCGCGCCGGGCTGGGTCAACGCGACCTGCCTGGCCGCGCCCAGCAAGGAGCCGTGCTCATCCAGAGCGATCAGCAGACGAAGCTGCTTGATATGCAGGCGGGACATGATCGAGTTCAGTGAGGGCGTCATCAGGGTTAACTAAAAGTTATAGAGGTATCGAAAGTTGTCAGTATCGAGGCTGGCCAGGACGGCCCTATAGTCCACCCCACAACCAGGCAATGCAACGGGTTTGACCAGGGCGCGAAAGCCCTCCTGCCCCAGACCGGTCGCAACAATAACAATCCTGTATAACTTGTGGTGAATCATGTCACTCATCAATTACGTCACGAAAATCCAGTTCGGCTACGACAGCCTGCAGCACCTTGCAGCCGAAGCCGAGCGCGCCGGAATCACCCGCCCGCTGATCGTCACCGACGTCGGCGTGCGCAATGCCGGCATCGTCGACAAAGTCATTGCCGCCCTTGGCGCCGATCGTACACCGACGATTTTCGACACCACCCCGCCCAACCCGAACGAACACGCCGTACGTGAAGCCGTGGCGCAATACCACCTCGGCGAATGCAACGGCATCATTGCCGTCGGCGGTGGTTCGTCGATCGACCTGGCCAAAGGCGTGGCGGTCTGCGCCACCCATGACGGCCCCCTGCAAAGCTTTGCGGTAATCGAAGGCGGGCTGGATCGCATCACGTCCGCGACCGCGCCGCTGATCGCGATTCCCACCACCGCCGGCACCGGCAGCGAAGTCGGCCGCGGCGCCATCCTGATTCTCGACGATGGGCGCAAGGTCGGCGTCATCTCGCCGTACGTGGTCCCTCGCGTGGCCATCTGCGACCCGGAACTGACCCTGGGTCTGCCGCCGATGCTGACGGCGGCTACCGGCATGGACGCCATCGCCCATTGCATCGAGACGTTCATGGCGCCAGCGTTCAACCCTGCGGCGGATGGCATTGCCCTCGATGGCCTGTGGCGTGCCTGGGAACACATCGAACGCGCCACCACCAAGCCCGGCGATCGCGAGGCGCGCATGAACATGATGAGCGCCTCGATGCAGGGCGCACTCGCCTTTCAAAAAGGCCTGGGCTGCGTGCACAGCCTGTCCCACGCCTTGGGCGGGATCAATCCGAAACTGCACCACGGCACCTTGAACGCGATTTTTCTGCCAGCGGTGGTCGACTTCAACGCCAACGCCCCGACCGTGCGCGACGAACGCAAGCTCGAACGCCTGCGCCAGGCCATGGGCCTTGAGACCGACGCGAACATCGGCGCGGCCATCGAAGACATGACCCGACGCCTGGGCCTGCCAACCCGCCTGAGCCAGATCGGCGTCGATGAAAGCCTGTTCGCCGGCATCGTCGAAGGTGCGTTGCACGATCACAGCCACAAGACCAACCCCCGCGAAGCGTCATCCGCGGATTACCTGTCGATGCTTGAACAATCGCTGTAATCAGCTGCTATCCAACAACAATAAATCAGGAGGCATCCGCAGCGCAGGCCCGTCCGGCGTCAGCGGAACAACCATGAAGCCCACCGTCCTTATCGACCGGCAAGACGCCATTGCCATCGTCACCCTCAGCCACCCAGGGAAAATGAACGCCCTGACCCTGTCCATGTGGCAAGACCTGGGTGACGTCATGACCGAACTGTCCGCCGACCTCAGCGTGCGCTGCGTGATCTTGCGCGGCGCCGGCGAACAAGCCTTCGCTGCCGGCGCCGATGTCGGCGAGTTTCCAAGCGTGCGCGCCAACCAGGCCCAGGCCCGTCACTACGCAGAAGTCACCTCGGCAGCGATGCGCGCGGTGGCCGACTGCCCGCACCCGGTGATCGCGATGATCCACGGCGTGTGCGTCGGCGGCGGCCTGGAAATCGCCGCGCTCTGTGACCTGCGTATTTGCGGCAGCTCCAGCCGCTTCGGCGCGCCGGTGGGCAAGCTGGGGCTGGTCATGTCCTATGACGAAATGGCCGGGCTGGTGGCACTGGCGGGACGTTCGACCACGCTGGAGATCCTGCTTGAAGGGCGGATCCTCGACGCCCAAGACGCCTACGTGAAGCACCTCGTGACCCGCGTCGTCGCCGATGCCGAGGTCGAATCGGAAACCCTCGCCACCGCCAAACGCATCACCCAAGGCGCGCCCCTCGTCGCCCGCTGGCATCGCCAGGCGGCGCGGCAACTGGAGGCCGGCGTCGTTCCCACGGCCGAGCAGATCGACGACAGCTATTCCTGCTACGACACCAACGACTTTCAGATCGGCCTGAACGCGTTCATCGCCAAAGCCAAACCACACTTCGAGGGCAAATAACATGGGACCGCTGACAGGAATGCGCGTGGTAGAACTGGCTCACATCATGTCCGGCCCGGTGTGCGGCATGATGCTCGCCGACATGGGCGCGGACGTGGTGAAGGTCGAGAAAGTCCCGGACGGCGATGACTCACGGCGCTTTTCGCCGATCATGGCCAGCGGCGAATCCGCATCGTTCATGGTGGTCAACCGTAACAAGCGCGGCATCGGCCTCAACCTGAAAACCGACGGTGGCCGCGACGTGTTGCGCCGCCTGCTGATGGACGCCGACGTGGTCACGGAAAACTACCGCGCCGGCACCATGGAGAAATTCGGCCTGGGTTATGAAACCCTGAAAACCCTCAATCCCGGCCTGATCTACTGCGCGATCTCCGGTTACGGGCGCAGCGGCCCGTTCGGCGATAAAGGCGGCTTCGACCTGATCGCCCAGGGCATGAGCGGCATGATGAGCATGACCGGCGAAGCCGGGCGTGAACCGGTCAAGGCCGGTTCGCCGGTGGCCGACATCAACTCCGGGATCCTCGCCGCCCTCGGGATCTGTGCCGCGTACGCCGCCAAGCAGAAAACCGGGCTCGGGCAAATGGTCGACACCTCGCTGTTCGAAGCCGGCCTGCAACAAATGTACTGGCCGGCGGCAGCGTATTTCGCCGACGGCACCATTCTGCCGAAAATGGGTTCGGCCAACTCCACCAGTGCGCCGTACCAGGTGTTCCGCACCGCGGACGGCTGGATCAATATCGGCGCCGCCAACCAGGCCAACTATGAACGCCTGGTCGAAGCGCTGGCCGTGCCGCAACTGAAAGCCGACCCACGTTTTGCCAGCAACGCCTTGCGCATGGAGCATCGCCTGGCGCTGGTGGACATCCTCAACGAAGTGCTGGTGGCGCGTACCACCGATGAATGGATGGTGTTGTTCGACAGCCTCGGCCTGCCTGCCGGGCCGGTCCTGGACATCGCTGCCGCGCTCGCTCATCCGCAAACCCAGGCCCGCGGCATGGTCGTCGAGACCCAACACCCGACCGAAGGCCGGGTGCGCGGCATGGGCTTGCCGATTCACTTCTCCGACATGGACAACGCCGCGCCGCCGACCAGTCGCCCGGCGCCGCTGCTGGGCGAGCACACCCGCGAGGTGCTGAAGGAAAGCGGCTATGCCGAGGATGAAATCGACGAACTGATCAAAAGCCAGGCGGTGGTGGCCCTCGCCTCCTGAATCCATAAACCTGTAGGAGCGAGCTTGCTCGCGATGGGCGTGAACGATGACGCGCGCTTCCTGGATGAACGCGACGCCCTCAGGTTTATCGCGAGCAAGCTCGCTCCTACAGAAAAGCAGCGTTCGCAGCATGGATCCGCCGTTTTTCAGAACAACTACAAAAACAATAAGGTGAACATCATGAGCCGTATCTTGACCGAGTCTGTCAGCCGCCGATCATTCCTGGTATCCGCCGGCGTCACCGTGGGCGGCGCGTTTGCCGCCAACCTGCTGCCCTCCGGTGTCTTCGCCGCGACCAAACCGATCGTGTTGCGCTACACCAGCAGCCTGCCCGACACCCATCCGCTGAACAAACAGATGAAAGCCGCCTCGGAAGCCATCAAGGCTGAAACCAATGGCGCGGTGGACCTGCAGGTGTACGCCAACGGCGCCATGGGCGGCGACACCGATATGCTGTCCCAGGTGCGAGCCGGCGCCATCGATTTCATCCCGTTACCCGGCGCGATCCTCTCGACGCTGGTGCCGGCCATGTCGATCGAAAGCATGCCGTTCGCCTTCAAGGACTATGAGAGTGTCTGGGCCGCCCTGGACGGCAAACTCGGCGAGCACGTGCGCGCCAAGACCGAGAAAGTCGGGCTGATCCCGATGGAAAAAGTCTGGAACAACGGCTTCCGCCAGATCACCAGTTCCACCCGGCCGATCAACACCCCGCAAGACCTCGCCGGCTTCAAGCTGCGCGTGCTGGTCAGCCCGTTGTGGACCTCCATGTTCAGCGCCCTGGGCGCCTCACCGACCGGCATCAGCATCAACGAAACCTACTCGGCGTTGCAGACCAAAGTGGTCGACGGCCAGGAAAACCCGCTGGTGGTGGTCGAGTCCGCACGCTTCTACGAAGTGCAGAAATACTGCTCCCTGACCGACCACATCTGGGGCGGCTTCTGGATCGTCGCCTCGGGCAAGACTTTCCCGAAACTGCCGGCCGACATTCAGGAAATCGTCTCCCGGCAGATCAACGCCGCCGCGCTGGTCCAGCGCCAACAGGTGATCGACCTCAACGCCAGCCTGGAGCCGTCGCTGACCGCCCACGGCATCACCTTCAACAAAGTTGACCGCGCATTGTTCCGCGCTGACCTGCAATCGAAAGGCTTCTACACCCAATGGAAGGAAAAGTACGGCACTGAGGCCTGGAGCTTGCTCGAGCAGTACGCGGGTCAACTGTCCTAAGCCGGAGACAAGGTCATGAAAAATCAAATGCCAATGACGGACGTTTCCCCGGCTGAAGGCGTCAGCCCGCGCCAGACCACGTTCCGACTCGGCCGTGCGCTGGACACCGGCCTGCGCTGGCTGACCGAAGGCAGCGCGGCGTTGCTGGTGGTGATCGAAGTCACGTTGCTGTTCTGCAACGTGTTCTCGCGTTATGTGCTCAACCAGCCGATCGTCTGGGGTGACGAGCTGGCGTCGCTGCTGTTCCTGTGGCTGGCAATGCTTGGCTCTGTGGTGGCGATGCGGCGGGGCGAGCACATGCGCCTGACCTCATTCATCGGCCGCTTGCCCGCGGACAAACGCGCGTTTGTCGACACCCTCGGCGCGGTGATCGTCATCACGTTCATCGGGCTGCTGTTCACCCCGGCCTGGGAGTACGTCAGCGATGAATGGATCATCACCACCGCCGCCCTGGAAATCCCCAACGCCTTCCGCGTGTCCGCCATCGCCGTCGGCCTGAGCCTGATGCTGATGACCTGCGTGGCGCGACTGCTGACCAGTGCGCGGTTGATCGACTTCTCGGTCTCGGTGGCGATACTCGCCTCCCTCGGCGCGTTGCTGTGGGTGGCCGAAGGCTGGATGCTGCTGATGGGCAACTGGAACCTGGTGATTTTCTTCATGATCGGCGTGATGGCGATGATCGTCATCGGCGTGCCGATCATGGTCGCCTTCGGCCTGGCGACGGTGGCGTACCTGTCGACCATGACCAGCACGCCGCTGACCCTGGTGGTCGGACGGATGGACGAAGGCATGGCCAGCCTGATCCTGCTGGCCATTCCGCTGTTCGTGTTCCTCGGTGCGTTGATCGAGGCCATGGGCATGGCGCGGGCAATGATTCATTTTTTGTGCTCGTTGATCGGCCATGTGCGCGGCGGTCTGTCATACGTGCTGATCGGCGCGATCTACCTGATCTCCGGTATTTCCGGCTCGAAGGCCGCCGACATGGCCGCCATCGCCCCGGCGCTGTTTCCGGAAATGAAGAAGCGCGGCGAAGACGAAAACGAACTGGTGGCGATGCTCAATGCCTCCGGCGCGATGTCGGAAACCATTCCGCCGAGCCTGGTGCTGATCACTATCGGCTCGGTGACCGGCGTGTCGATTTCCGCGTTGTTCACTGGCGGGTTCATGCCGGCGGTGGTGGGTGCGATTGCCATGGCGGCAGTGATCTGGTGGAAAAATCGCAAGGGCGAGGTCTCCACCGGCAAACGCGCCTCGCTCAAGGAAATCGGCCACTCGCTGCTGATCGCCCTGCCCGCTCTGGCGCTGCCCTTCGTGATCCGCACCGCGGTGGTCGAGGGCGTGGCCACTGCCACGGAAGTCGCCGCCATCGGCGTCGCCTACACCTTCATCGTCGGATTGCTGTGCTACCGCTGTTTCGACTGGCGCCGCTTGTACCCGATCCTGGTCAGCACCGCGTCGTTGTCCGGCGCGATCCTGATCATCATCGGCAGCGCCACCGCCATGGCCTGGGCGCTGACCCAATCGGGCTTCTCGCACCAACTGGCGCAAGTGATGGCGACGGTGCCGGGCGGCGCGCTGGGGTTCCTGATCATTTCGGCGGTGGCGTTCATCCTGCTCGGCAGTTTCCTCGAAGGCATCCCGGCCATCGTGCTGTTCGGACCGCTGCTGTTTCCGATTGCCAAGGCCATGGGCATCAACGACGTGCATTACGCCATGGTCGCGATTTTCGCCATGGGCCTGGGCCTGTTCGCCCCGCCGTTTGGCGTGGGTTTCTACGCCGCATGCGCCATCGCCAAGGTCGACCCCAGCGGTGCCATGCGCCGGGTCTGGCCGTACCTCGGCGCGCTGGTCGTGGCGCTGGGCGTGTTGATTGCGGTGCCGTGGATCTCCATCGGTTTCCTGCCCAACGCTTGAATCACTTTTGACTGACAGCACTCAACCACGAGGTTTCCCATGAATTTCTCCACGCTCGTCGCCGGCACCGCCACCGAACGCAAACTGATCGTCGACCGCGATCGCACCATCTCGTTTCTCGGCGAAGACCTGCGCATCTATGCCACGCCCCGCCTGGTCGACGACATCGAACAGACGTGCCTCGATTACCTGCTTGGCTTTCTCGATGACGGTGAAAACACCGTCGGCGCGGCGGTCGATATCCGTCACGTCGGCGCCACGTTGCTGGGCATGTCGGCGAACATCGTCGCCACGGTCACCCGCATCGAAGGTCGCAGCGTCACCTTCAACGTCGAGGTGCGCGATGACGTCGAACTGGTCGCCACGGCGGCGCATACCCGGGTGGTGGTGAACGTCGCCAAGCTGCGCAGCCGTGTCCAGGCCAAAGCCGAGGCGGCTGCGGCAGGCGAAGTCGAAGACGGCGTGCTCAGCCCTTCGCAATTCTCCGCGTCGCGCTAAGGGACGGACTCATGATCACCCTGCACGAACGCAACGGTTTGCCGAACCTTGCCGCCGCGGATGCGCTACCGGTTGTCGACGCCCACCATCACCTGTGGGACCTGGGCAACGGGCGTTATCCGTGGCTGCAGGATGACTATCACGAGGATTTTTTCCTCGGCGACTATCACAGCCTGTGCCGTGATTTCCTGCCGGAGCACTTCCTCGCCCTGACCGCACACCAGCGTCTGGTGGGCACCGTGCATGTCGAGGCCGAACGCGCACGGGATGAGCAGGTCGCCGAAACGCGCTGGCTGGAACAGGTCAACGCACGGTACGGCTTCCCGAATGCCATCGTCGCCCACGCCTGGTTCGATCGCGAAGACAGCGCGGAAATCCTCGCTGCCCAGGCCGCTCGCCCGTTGGTCAAAGGCATCCGCTCCAAACCGGTCACTTCGGCATCGCCAGACGTGTCGATTGCCGGGGCCAGGGGCACCATGCAGGACCCGCAATGGCTGGACGGATTTTCCCGGCTGGCCGAGCACGGTCTGTCGTGGGACCTGCGCGTGCCGCCGTGGCATCTGGTCGAAGCGGCCGAGGTGGCGGCGACGTTTCCGCAGGTCCGCATCGCGCTCAACCACACCGGTTTCGCCTGGGATCGCAGCCCGCCAGGCATGGCGCGCTGGCACCAAGGCCTGGAAGCGCTGGCCCTGCAGCCGAACGTGCACATCAAGCTGTCGGAGTTCGGGCTCAAGGATTCGCCGTGGAATTACGACGACAACCGCGTGGTGGTGCTGACCGCGCTGGAGATTTTCGGCCCCGAGCGCTGCATGTTCGCCAGCAATTTCCCGGTGGCCGGGCTGCGTGCGTCCTACGACACGATCGCCGATGGCATGGCCACGATGCTCGCGCCGCTGGGCCGTGCGGTGCAGGAAGCGGTGTTCGCTGGCAACGCTCGACGTTTTTATCGCCTGGAGGCGTCCCATGGATAACGGCTCGATCATCGACTGGCGCACGCGCTTTCTCGCCAGCGGCGACGACGCCGACCTGCCCATCGTCGACGCGCACCAACACTATTTCGACGTCGAAAACCATTACTACCCGTGGCTGAACGACCGGCCGTTGCGGCCTTTCCGATATGGCGATTACTCGTCGATCTGCCGCAACTTCCTGCCGGCCGATTACCGGCGGCTGAGCGGACGTCATCGCGTCGTACAAACGGTGGTGATCGAGGGCGAATGGGACCCGGCGACACCGCTTGAGGAAGTGAAGTTTGTCGAGTCGCTGGCGAAAACCGAACCGAGCCTCGGCGCCATGGTGGCCCAGGCCTGGCTGGACCGCGAAGACGCCGCCGACTTGCTACGCCTGTACGGCAAGCATCCGCTGGTGCGCGGCATCCGCCACAAACCAACGGTGACCCGGCGTGAGGCCTGGCGTGAGGATTTCGTCGCGCCCGGCTCCATGCGCGATCCGCGCTGGCGCGATGGCTATGCGCGGCTGGCGGAAAACGGCCTGCACTTCGAGTTGCAGGCGCCGTGGTGGCATCTGGCGGAAGCCGCCGAGCTGGCCCGGGACTTTGCCGACGTGACCCTCGTGGTCAATCACACCGCGCTGCCCGCCGACCGCTCGGAGGAAGGCCTGGCCGGCTGGCGTGAACACCTCGCGCTGCTGGCGCGCGAGCCGAACGTCATGCTGAAGATTTCCGGCCTCTGTATCCCCGGTCAGGCCTGGCCGGCCGAGGCGAACCGTACGGTGGTCAACGACGCGATTTCCATCTTCGACGTCAGCCGCTGCGCGTTCGCCAGCAATTACCCGGTCGACGGCGTGGTGAACAGCCTCAGCGAAGTGTTCGACGGTTTCAAAACCATTGTCAGGGACCGTTCGCCCACCGAGCGGCTGGCCCTGTTTCATGACAACGCCCGGCGTATCTACCGCCTCGCTTGACCCGATCCGATCGCTCATCAGGAGTTCACCATGTTTGAAGTTTCAGGCCACAACTACATCGCCGGCGCACGTTCGGCGAAGGGCACGACCACTCTGCAAAGCCACGACGCCAGCACCGGAGATGCACTGCCGTATCGCTTTCATCAGGCGACCGCGGAAGAAGTAAACGCCGCCGCCGAAGCCGCGGCCACCGCTTACCCGTCCTTTCGCAATCTTTCCGCCGTGCGCCGCGCCGGTTTTCTTGACGCTATCGCCGCCGAACTGGATGCACTGGATGAGTCGTTCATCAGCCTCGTGTGCCGGGAAACCGCCCTGCCCGCCGGGCGCATTCAAGGCGAGCGAGCCCGCACCAGCGGGCAGATGCGCTTGTTCGCAACGCTGCTGCGCCGGGGTGATTTCCATGGGGCGCGCATCGACCGGGCGCTGCCAGACCGCCAGCCGCTGCCGCGTCCTGACCTGCGCCAGTACCGCACCGGGCTCGGTCCGGTGGCGGTGTTCGGCGCCAGCAACTTTCCGCTGGCGTTCTCCACCGCGGGGGGTGACACCGCGTCCGCCCTCGCCGCCGGTTGCCCGGTGGTGTTCAAGGCCCACAGCGGGCACATGGCGACCGCCGATTACGTCGCCGATGCAATCACTCGCGCGGCGCGCAAAACCGGAATGCCCGAGGGCGTGTTCAGCCTGCTCTACGGCAGCGTCGGTGAAGCGCTGGTCAAGCATCCGGCGATTCAAGCCGTCGGTTTCACCGGTTCGTTGCGCGGTGGTCGGGCCTTGTGCGACATGGCGGCGGCGCGCCCGCAACCGATTCCGGTGTTCGCCGAAATGAGCAGCATCAACCCGGTGCTGCTGATGCCCGAGGCCCTCAAGGCCCGCGGCGAAAAAATCGCTGCCGAGCTGAGCGCTTCCGTGGTGCTCGGTGCCGGCCAGTTCTGCACCAATCCCGGTTTGGTGCTGGGCATTCGCTCGGCGGAATTCACGGCATTCCTCGAACGTTTTGTCGGGCTGATGAACGCGCAACCGGCGCAGACGATGCTCAACGCCGGCGCCCTGAAAAGCTATTGCCACGGCCTCGACAACCTGCACGCACATCCCGGCATCACGCACCTGGCCGGCAGCACGCAACAGGGCAAGCAGGCTCAGCCGCAGGTGTTCAAGGCCGACGTCAACCTGTTGATCAACGGCGATGAAGTGCTCCAGGAAGAGGTGTTCGGCCCGACCACTCTGGTCGTGGAAGTCGCCGACCACGCCGAATTGCTCCAGGCGTTGCACGGCTTGCGCGGTCAGTTGACGGCCACACTGATCGTCGAAGATTCGGAACTCGCCCGCGTTGGCGGCGTGCTGGACCTGCTGGAGCAGAAAGTCGGGCGCGTGCTGTTCAACGGCTACCCCACCGGCGTGGAAGTCTGCGACGCGATGGTCCACGGTGGGCCGTACCCGGCGACGTCGGATGCGCGCGGCACCTCGGTCGGCACCCTGGCGATCGACCGTTTCCTGCGTCCCGTCTGTTTCCAGAACTGCCCCGACAGTCTGTTGCCAGACGCGCTGAAAAACGCCAACCCGCTGGGCATCGCCCGACTGGTTGACGGCGCCAGCAGCCGCGATGCGCTGTAGGCCACGCGGCTTCAACTAACACCCACCGATAGCTGCACCTTCCGCGCCTGTTGAACAACAGGCGTCGGATTCGCTCGTCCCGAAAACCGCGTTTCAACACACAACAACAAAAACAGAGGAAGTCTCATGCACGCTTACCGTCACCCGAAACACCGCTTGTGCAACTTGATGCTGGCCGTGACCGCCGCCGTGATGATCAACACGGCCGGCAGTCAATTGGCCGTTGCCGACACCACCCCTGCCACGACGACCGCCCCCATGCAATGTGCCACTGAAGCCACACCGCGCTACACCAAGACCCCCACCGGCTACCTGATGGTGCTGCGCATGGGCGACAACGCGTTCAAGGAACTGACCAAGCTGGCCATCGCCGAGAAGATTCCCAGTGCCTCGATCAGCGGCATTGGTTTCGGCAACGTGAAGTTCGGGTTCTGGAACAAGGACAAGAAGGATTTTGACGCCAAGGTGCTGAACAGCGTCGAGATGGCCAGCATCACCGGTTCGGTGGCGTGGAAGAACGACCAGCCGTCGATCCATATGCACGGCGTCGCCGGGGACGCCACGTTCCAGGCATACGGCGGCCACATCCTCGATTTCGAGGTCACCACCGGCTCGATGGAAATCACCGTGATCGTCCACCAGCGTCGCCTCGAGCGGGGCATCGATCCGTGCATTGGCGCCAACGTGCTGGGTATTTAGCCCGAGCATCACGCTCCCGCAGGCAGCGCATCTGTCACCGCGGGAGCCACCCTCCTGAATCCAACTACAAAAACAATAGGGGCGTTTTTACATGAGCAACAAGCACACCGTTTTCACCCTGGCATTGGGCGCCATTGCACTCAGCCCCCAGGCGCACGCCGACTTTCTCGGCGACAGCAAGGCCACGCTGGGGATGAGAAATTTCTACTTCAACAACGACAACCGCGACGGCCCGGCCGCGCCGTCGAAAACCGAAGAGTGGGCCCAGGGTTTCATGCTGGACTTCAAGTCGGGCTACACCGATGGCGTGGTCGGTTTTGGCGTCGACGCGCTGGGGCTGATGGGCGTTACGCTGGACAGCGGCAAAGGACGCCATGTCGGCGGCAGCATGATTCCTTCCGACAGCGACGATCGCGCGGTCGATGAGTGGAGCCGGCTGGGTTTGACTGGCAAGGTTAAAGTCTCGAAGACCGAACTGCGCCTGGGCACGCTGCTGCCGAAACTGCCGATCCTGGTGAGTAACGACGGGCGCTTGCTGCCGCAGACGTTCGAAGGTGGCCAGATCACTTCCGGCGAGTTCGAGGACCTGACCCTGACGGGCGGGCGAATCGAACACGCCACCGGTCGCGGTTCCAGCGACCAGAACGGGCTGGCGGCCACCGGTGGCACCCGAGAAAGCAACGCATTCGACTTCGCCGGCGGCGACTGGAAAATCACCAGGGACCTGACGGTCCAGTATTACTACGCCAACCTGGACGACTACTACACCCAGCAGTTTTTCGGCCTGATGCACACGCTGATGATCTCGGACAATCAATCGCTGAAAACCGATTTGCGCTACTTCAAGACCGACTCGTCCGGTAAAAACGGCTCGGGCACTTCGGGCTACCGCATCAGCGGCTACACCGACGGCAATGATGGCGAAATCGACAACCGCACCTGGAGCGCCGCGCTGATCTATACCGCGGGCGCCCATGCGCTCACCGCCGGTTATCAAAGCGTTTCCAGCGGCAGCAATTTCACCCAGCTCAACCAGGGCGGCCTCGCCGACAAAGGTGCTGGCGGGGTCAGCCTGTACCTGTACACCGATCGCCTGATCCAGACGTTCACCCGCGCGGGCGAGCGCACCTCGTTCGGTCAGTATGCGTATGACTTCGCAGGTGTCGGGGTGCCGGGGTTGAAGGCCTCGGTCATCTACCTCAGCGGCGACAACATCAAGACCGTCAGCGGCGACACACAGAAGGAATGGGAGCGCGACATCGGCCTGGATTACACGATTCAGTCCGGCGCGCTCAAGGGGATCGGATTCGGCTGGCGCAACGGCAAGTCCAACAGCGAAGCAAGTCGGGACCAGGACCAAAACCGCCTGATCGTGAGCTACAGCATTCCGCTGCTTTAAGGCGCGGCGAGCGCAAGGACGCGACGCCCTAAAGGATTTCAATCAAGGCGACGCTTAACTGTAGGAGCGAGCTTGCTCGCGATGGTCGTCAACGATAACGCTGGAAATCAGACACCCCGCGGCGTCCTCGGGTTTTTCGCGAGCGAGCTCGCTCCTACAGGTTTGGTGTGATCCTCAAATCTCATTGACCAAACGAACAGCCAAAACCTTCGCCTGGCTTGCCACGTCCGTCACCGCCGTACTCTCCCACCACATCCCCCGCAACGGCGGTCCCATGGCAAATAAACGGGAAGCCACTTGTCCGTCCTCCTTCAACACCGCGCCATCGGCTGCCGCCGCAATCCCCAACGCCAATGGACCCGGCCGCACCAACCCACGGGCCAGCAACTGTTGGGGCAATGGCCGCGCCACGCGTCGCCAGTCGTATTCGATGCCACTGGAATTGATCAGCGCCGCCCCACGAACCACCACGGTGTCCGCTTCACCGCGCCGACGCAGGCGAATGCCCACGCCCTCTCCGGAAGCTGGCTCCAGCCCCTTGAACGACGCCGCCTGAATCCGCAACCGCCCTTCCCCGTGCAACCGCGCCACAAGCTCCGCACTCAACGGCGGCGAGCGATGGTGATGACTCTCCCACCACGGCCGCACATGCCGCACAAACTGCCGACGCTGCGCGTCCGTCGCCTGATTCCACAAGCGGCCAATGTGCGCCCGCACCGTGTCCAGCGGCGCCTGCCAGTCGATGCCCTGGGCGATGGCGTCGCGGCAATGCCGGCGCAGTTCACGCAGCAACTGCCGCGGCGTCCGAAGGCTGTGATCCTCAGCGAGAAAATCGGTCCAGGCCGGCGGTTGCCGACGCACATGGGGCAATAACCCGTGGCGGGAAAACACCTCGATCGGCCCGCGGTGCCCGGCCTGTTCCAGCGACACCACGGCATCGACCATGGTCAGCCCGGAACCGATGATCAGCACCGTCGATTGCGGATCCAGTTGCCGCATCGCCGCCACATCCCACGGATCGAGTGACGCAGCGTTCAAGCCGCTGGACTGGGTCTGCGGCGTGCGCGCGGCGGGGAACATCCCGGTCGCCAGCACCGCGTAAGCGCCCTGTAACCGCTGGCCGTCACTCAGGCTCAGCCGAACCGCATCGTCGAAGCTTTCCAGATCAACCACCTCGGCCCGCAGATGCTCGACCGTCGAGCCGTTCAACGCGCCCACGGCTTGCGCCTCGGCCAGGCGCTGCTGCACGTACAGGCCGAAAATTCCGCGGGGTGGGAACAGTTCGCTGACCGGCACATGCTGCTCGTCGGACTCCGGCCAGCCGCCGGCGGCAATGAACTCGGTCAGCCACTGGGTCAGGTCGTCGGCGTTGTCCGGGTCGACGCTCATGCGCGCCGCGTTACCGTTCAGCGTATGCCCCAGCTCGACGGCGCTGTAGGCCTCGCCGCGGCCGAGTTCGGCACGGGGTTCGATCACCAGCAGCGAGCGCTTGCCGGGCAGGCGCAGCAATTGTGCCGCGAGCATCGTGCCGCTGAGGCCGCCGCCGATGATCAGGATGTCTGCATGGCGGGTGACGTCGGTCGTCTGTCCGCTTCGGGTTTCAGTCATGGCGCTCTCGATAATCAATGTTTGCCTAAATAAAAGTCATGCAGATCGCCCCGCGCCAGCAACGCCTCGCTGCTGCCGGACAACACCACGCGCCCGGTGTCGAGGACGTAAGCGTGTGACGCGTACTTCAGCGCCACATTAATGTTTTGCTCGGCAATCAGGAAGCTCACCTGCTCGTCGCGATTGAGCTGGGCGACAATCTCGAAAATCTCCTGGACGATAATAGGCGCCAAACCCATGGACGGTTCATCAAGCAGTACCAAAGTAGGACGTGTCATCAATGCTCGACCGATGGCGACCATCTGCTGCTCGCCACCGGAGGTCAGGCCGGCCTGGGTCTTGCGTTTGGTTTTCAGGCGCGGAAACCAGGCGTAGATCCGCTCCAGGTCGCGCGCCATGTCCTGGCGGCTCAAGCCCCGCACGAAGCCGCCGCTGCGCAGATTGTCCTCGACCGTCAGTTGCGGGAACACGTGGCGACCTTCCAGCACATGCACCATGCCCTGGCGCACCCGCACGCTGGGATCGATACCCGCCGTGTCGCGTCCCAGGAACGCAATGCTGCCGCGACTGACTTCCGCCCGCTCGGCCCGGACCAGACCGGAGATCGCCTTGAGCGTTGTGCTTTTGCCCGCGCCGTTGGCGCCGAGCAAGGCGACGATGCCGCCCTTGGGCACCGTCAGCGACACCCCCGCCACGGCCAGGATCACGCCGTCGTAGATCACCTCGATGTCGTTGACCTGCAGCAGGTCGCTGACGGCATTGTCGCTGGCGGCTTGGCTCATACGTTATTCGTCCCCGTTGCAGGTGCGTGGCGTCAGGCCTTTTTCCTTGGCGAACGCGGCGGATTTTTCATCGATCAACGGCCGCAGCAAGGCACGGTCGGCGGCGATCCAGTCGCTGATCAGCGTCCAGTTGGCGCCGTCCCACTGCTGGACCCGTGCCGAACCGCCGCCCTCGTGATCCTTGCAGGACAACTTGAGGTTCTGCATCAGGCCGAGGTAGCCCATGTCCTTGAGCCGCGCGTCGTCAATGTTCAGGTGCTCCAGGCCCCAGCGCCCTTCTTCGCCATTCAACGGACGCTTGCCGAATTTACCCTGGGCCGTGCGAATCGCTTCGACCATCACCGCGGCGTTCACCAGCCCGGAGTTGTAATAGACGCTGCCGAAGTTTTTCAAATCCTTGAGGTCGCTCTTGCCCTTGTCGAGGATGAATTGCTTGAGCCGTTTGTGGATCTCGAAATCGGCACCGGCCGGGTATGGCGTCAACGCCAGATAGCCTTTGGCAGCGGCGCCGGCCGGCAACACGTCTTCGCTGGAACTGGCCCAGATGTCGCCGACGATATGGTCCACCGGGAAGCCGAACCGTGCGGCCGTCTTCACCGCCACCGGCGTCGACACGCCCCAGGTACGCAGGAACACCCAGTCCGGGTTGAGCTGGCGAACCTGACGCCATTGCGCCGATTGCTCGTTGCCCGGATCAGCCACCGGAATCTGGATGTTCTCGAAACCGTATTTCTCCGCCAGCAGTTTCAATGGGCCGAGGGTTTCGCGACCGTAAGCCGAGTCGTGGTAGACCGTGGCGATCTTCTTGCCCTTGAGTTTGTCGAAACCGCCCTCGCGCTGGGCGATGTAATTCACCAGGCTCGACGCCTCGCTATAGAAAGTCAGCATCACCGGGAAGTTATAGGGGAACACGGTGCCGTCGGTGGCTTCGGTGCGCCCGTAGCCGAGGGTGATCAGCGGGATCTTGTCGACCTCCGCGCGCTCGCTCAAGGCATACGCGGCCGGTGCGCCGTTCGGCGAATAGATCGCCACCGGGGCGCCGTCCAGGCCTTTCTTGAAGCGCTCGTAACACTCGATGCCCTTCTCCGCCGTCCATTCGGTTTCGCATTCCTGCCAGACCAGTTTGACCCCGTTGATCCCGCCTTCCACATCGTTGATGTAGTTCAGGTAATCGAGCATTCCGGCCCACACTTGCACGCCGCTGGAGGCGTAGGCGCCGACGCGGTAGGTGGCCAACGGGAAGAATTGCTGGTCGGCCGAGGCCTGGACCACCGGCACCGCGCTGCCGAAAACCGCCAGCGTCAGAGCGGCGCCGGCGAGGGAACGTTTCAAGGATGCACGCATGTTGTCTCTCTAATAGTGGGAAGGATTCAGAAGCGCAGCGGCCAGTGACTCAGCCGTTCACGAAGATTGCCCAGCAGGCGGATCAACCCTTCGGGTTCCTTGATCAGGAACACGATGATCAGCACGCCGAAGATGATTTTTTGCAGGTTCTGCAATTGCCCGGCATCCACCGAACCGCCGAACAAGGCTTGCCCGGCATGGCTGAGCAGGATCGGCAGCAGGCTGATGAACGCCGCGCCGACGAAGTTGCCGGCGATGCTGCCCATGCCGCCGATAATGATGATGAACAGGATCTGGAACGACCGATTGATATCGAAGCTGCTGGCGCTGGCGGTCCCCAGGTACGCAAAGGCCCACAACGCCCCGGCGATGCCGAGGTAGAACGAACTGACGGCGAACGCCAGGTGCTTGTAGCGCACCACCGGGATGCCGATCACGGCCGCGGCGGTGTCCATGTCGCGGATCGCCATCCAGTTGCGGCCGATCTGGCTTTTCACCAGGTTCGCAGCGACCCAGGTCAACAGCAGCACCGTGCTCAGGGTCAGCAGATAACGCCCGAGCGGCGTGTTCAGGTCATGCCCGAACAGCGCCAGCTTCGGCGCGGAAATGGTCCCCGACGATCCATAGTTGTAGAACCAGGGAAATTTCACGAACAACCACTCAAGGAAGAACTGCGCGGCCAGGGTGGTGACCATCAGGTAAAAGCCTTTGATCCGCGAACTCGGCAGACCGAAAACGAAGCCCACCACCGCACTGATCAGCCCGCCGCCGAGCAACGCCACCGGCAACCCGAGTTCGGGCAAACGCAGGAGCAAGCCATAGGTGGCGAACGCGCCGACCGCCATGAACCCGGCGGCGCCGACCGAGGTCTGGCCGGTGTAGCCGGTGAGCAGGTTGAGGCCGAGCCCGGCCAGGGACAGTGCGAGGAACGGGATCAGGATCGCGTTCAGCCAATAATCGTTGCCGGTCAGCGGCACGATCACGAAAGCAATCAACAACAGGGCGAGCAGTGCGAACGGCACGCGGCGCTGGATCAACACCGACGGCGCGGTTTCGCGGGCAACGGAGATCGACATGGGTTCAGACTCGCTCAATGGCACGCTCGCCGAACAGGCCGGCGGGACGGATGTACAGGAAGGCCAGGGCCAGGACGTAAGCGAACCATGGCGTGATGCCGCCACCGATCAGCGGGCCGATGTAGACCTCGGCGAGGTTCTCCGCCGCGCCGACGATCAAGCCGCCGACGATGGCCCCGCCAATCGAGGTGAAACCACCGATGATCAGCACCGGCAAGGCCTTGAGCACCACCAGCGACAGGGAAAACTGCACCCCTTGGCGAGCGCCCCACAGCAGGCCTGCGACCAGGCCGACAATCCCGGCGACGGCCCAGACGATCTGCCAGATGCGGTTGAGGTTGATGCCGATCGACAACGCCGCCGTGGTGTCATCCGCCACCGCCCGCAACGACACGCCGATGCGGGTCTTGTTGAACAGCAGCGCCAGCACCGTCACCAGCACAATCGCGGCAGCGGCGGCGATCAGGTCGAACTGGCTGACCATCATTCCGCCGATGAACACCGGCACGTCGTCGATGCCCAGGTCCAGCGCTCGCACTTGCGAGCCCATCAAACCCTGGGCCAGGCCTTCGATGATGAACGACAGCCCCAGGGTCGCCATGAACAGGGTGATCTGCGAGCGGTTGACCAGGGGCCGCAGCACCAATCGCTCGATCAGCAACGCGCCGACGATCATCACCACCACGGTCAGCAGCAGCGCCAGGGCAAATGGCACACCCTGATCGTGCAGGCTGACGAAGGTCAGCGCGGCGAACAGCAGCATCGCGCCCTGGGCGAAATTGAACACACCGCTGGCCTTGTAGATCAGCACGAAGCCGATGGCGACCAGCGAATACATGGTCCCGGCGAGCAGCCCGCCGAGCAGGGTTTCGAAGAAGAACGTCATCAGTGCACCACTCCCAGATACGCCGCGATCACCTCGGGGTTGGCCTGTACTTCGGCGGGCGTGCCATCGCCGACCTTGCGTCCGTAATCCAGCACCACCACATGATCGGACAGGCCCATCACCACGCTCATGTCGTGCTCGATCAGCACCACGGTGGTGCCGAGGTCGCGGTTGATGTCGGCGATGAAGCGCGCCATGTCCTGTTTCTCTTCGGCGTTCATCCCGGCCATCGGCTCGTCCAGCAGCAACAGGCGCGGGCCGGCGATCAAGGCACGGCCCAGCTCCACGCGCTTTTGCAGGCCGTAGGACAGATTGCCCACCGGCACGTCGCGGTGCGCTTGCAGTTCAAGGAATTCGAGAATGCCCTGGGCCTGCTGGCGGAAGTCCTCGGCCTCGCGGCGGGCTCGCGGCAGGTTGAGCGCCTGCTCGATGAAGCTGCTGCGCAGGTGCCGCGACAGGCCGGTGAGCAGGTTGTCGATGACGCTCATCTTCTTGAACAGCGCGTTGTTCTGGAACGTCCGGCCAATGCCCCGGCGTGCGGCGCTCAGCGGGTCGATGCGGGTGAATGGCTGCTGCTCGAAAACGATCGAACCGGCGTCGAAACGGTACACACCGTTCAGCACATTGAGCAGCGAACTCTTGCCCGCGCCGTTGGGACCGATCAGCGCGCATATCTCGCCGCGCCGCACGTCGAAGGACAGCTCGTTGATCGCTTTCACGCCTTTGAAGGACAGGGAAATGCCGCTGACTTGCAGGATGGAATCGGTCGAGCTCATGCGATGTCCCGTTTGAATTCGGTGAGCCAGGTGGGTGCAGCTTTCACGTCCGGCGTGCGCGTGGCTTGCCAGATGAAATGCAGATTGTGGAAGCCGAGCAGTCGGCGAACGCGATTTTTGATCAGCCGTCGCAGGCCTTTTTCCGGATGGGCGATGGCCCAGTCGCACAGGCGTCGGCGCCAGGTGCCTTGGGGGGCGAGGCGGCTTTCGATTTCCGCCGCCAACCGTTGCAGGCGCTCGGCGGACAGCAGCAGGCCGGATGGCGCCACTTCCCGACGGTCGCGGCTGGCGCTGCCGGGGCTTTCCGGGAAGGCGAGGCAGTGGCCGCTGTTGAGCCATTGCTCGAGCAGTACGTGCAGGCCGCTCTGCCAGTGCGTGCCCTCTTCGCTCCAGAGCTGCGAGCCGGTGTTCCAGCGGTTGAGCCGTTGCGGGGCGTCCGCCGGGCCGAGCAAGTCGCTGAAGTTCAGCAGGGTCTGGCCCTGGTTGAGCCAGCGTTGCTGGGTCTGTCGGCCTTGGACGAAGGCGTGGGTGGGGCGGATTCGCCTCAGGGTTTGCTGCAGGGATTCGGGGTCGAGGTTGTCCGGCAGCGTCAGTATCTGCCCACCGATGTGTTGGGCAGACAGGGCCAGCAGCAACAAATCGGGGTCGAACGCGCCGCTGAGGGCCAGGCGCGAATCCTCGGTGAAACCTTGCTGGCGCAAACCATCGGCCAGGCGCTCGACATCCCGCAGGACATCGATCCAGCGCCAGACAAACCATTGGCCATGACGCTTGTGGCGCAATGCCGGGTGCAACGGGCTGACCTGGGCCCAGTGGCGCAACTGCTCCAGAGTCCTTGGCAGATCGACCCGCCACTCGGCGATGTCCGCAATTGGCGGACGCTTGAGTTCGTGCACGCTCATGGATGACCTCCTGTTCATGGCAAAAGCGTGCGGTGGTCCGCTGGGCTGAATATGTGAAACGACACCAACTACCTGTGGGAGCGGGCTCACTCGCGAAAACGGTGTGGCAGGCGATATCACTGTTGAATGTGCCGGCCTCTTCGCGAGCAAGCCCGCTCCCACATTTGACTCCTGTGGGCCGCAGTATCCGTGTACGACTCCGATTACCTGTGGGAGCGGGCTTGCTCGCGAAGGCGTCTACGCAGACACCACCTTCTTCTGCTGCTGCCGCAACCCCGCCAGATCCCGATACCCCGCCCCCGGATGAATCTCCGGCAACCGCGCCCCTTCGCCGAACAACTTCTCGCGCAACGTGCCCGGCGCGTATTCGGTCTTGTAGACCCCGCGCTTCTGCAACTCCGGCACCAGCAGTTCCACGGCATCGATGAAGGTTTCATGGGTCAGCGCATAGGCCAGGTTGAAACCGTCCACATCGGTCTCTTCAACCCATTCCTGCAACAGGTCAGCCACGGTCTCGGGGCTGCCGACGAACAGCGGACCAAACCCGCCAATCCCCACCCAATCCGCCAGTTCGTTGGGCGTCCAGACCTTGTTCGGATCCGCCGTGGAGAACGCTTCCACCGCCGATTGAATGGCGTTGGTGTGCACATGCTTGAGCGGTTCGTCCGGTTTGAACTGGCTGAAATCAATCCCGGTCCAGCCGGAAATCAACGCCATCGCGCCTTCATAGCTGACCCAGGTTTTGTATTCCTCGAACTTGGCCTTGGCCTTGGCATCGGTCTCACCAAGGATCACGGTCTGCAGGTTGAAAATCAGGATCTTCGACGGATCGCGTCCGGCCTCGGCGGCGCGTCGACGGATGTCGGCGACGGTTTTTTTCAACAACACTTTCGACGGCGCCGCGACGAACACGCATTCGGCATGCTCGGCCGCAAACTGCTTGCCACGGCTCGACGCTCCCGCCTGATACAGCACTGGCGTGCGCTGCGGCGACGGTTCGCAAAGGTGAATGCCGGGCACCTGGAAGTGTTTGCCGACGTGCTGGATTTCGTGGATTTTGCTCGGGTCGCTGAAGATCCGCCGCTCGCGATCGCGCAGGATGGCGCCCTCTTCCCAACTGCCCTCCCAGAGCTTGTAGCAAACCTCCAGGTATTCCTCGGCAAAGTCGTAGCGGGCGTCGTGCTCGGTCTGGGCTTTCTGCCCGAGATTCTTGGCGCCGCTTTCCAGATAAGAGGTGACGATGTTCCAGCCGGCGCGGCCCTTGGTCAGGTGATCCAGCGTCGACAAGCGGCGGGCGAACGGATACGGGTGCTCGAACGACAGCGACGCGGTCAGGCCAAAACCCAGGTGTTCGGTGACCAGCGCCATCGGCGGGATCAATTGCAGCGGATCGTTGACCGGCACCTGCGCCGCCTGGCGAATCGCCGCGTCACCGTTGCCGTTGTAGACGTCATAGATGCCCAGCACGTCGGCGATGAACAGGCCATCGAACTTGCCGCGCTCGAGGATCTTTGCCAGATCGGTCCAGTATTCAAGGTCCTTGTACTGCCACGAGCGATCCCGCGGATGTGCCCACAAACCGGGCGACTGGTGACCAACGCAGTTCATGTCAAAGGCGTTGAGACGAATTTCACGGGCCATTTACTCGGCTCCCTTTGCAGATGGAGAAAAACCGGGGGGATGAATGCCGTTGAGGCGGAAGTTGCCAATGAGGTGGAGCTTCCAGCGCAGTGGATCGTGCAGCGAACCGGGCAACTCCGTGCGGCGTCCGGTCAGTTCGAACTCGGCGTTGCTGGCGGTGTTAAGCGCTTCCGCACTGGCCAGTTCGGATTCGGCAATGGCAACACTGATCTCGGTGCCGTCTTCATGACTGTCGAGGAAACCTGCGGCCCGTTCGAGCAGCGCGGCGGCCACGTCGATGCGAATCTGCACGTCGCCAAATCGGCTGATGACATACGGGTCATGCGTGAGGTCGGTCTGTTGGCGGACCACCCGCAGGGTCGCATCGAGCAGGCTGCGGGCGTTGTGCAGATCATGCTGACTCTTGGCCAGGGAATGCCCGGCAGCCAGCGGTTGGGTCAAGGCGTTCATGGTGAGCTCCTCAGTTCCAGGCGTGGCGCGCAGGCTTCACGCCGTTGAGCAGGTAGTTGCCGATCAGGTGGTATTTCCAGCGTGCCGGATCGTGCAGGGTGTGGGTTCGCGCGTTGCGCCAGTGGCGGTCGAGGTTGTATTTGCCGAGCACCGAGCGGGTGCCGGCCAGTTCGAACAGTTTGCTGCTGGCGAGCAAGGCGATTTCGGCAGACAGGACTTTGGCCTGGGCCACCACCACCGAGGCGTTGGCCACGGTGTCTTCGTTGGCGTTGAGCAAGGCGGCGTCGATGGCCTGGCCGGCTTTCCTGAGGATCGCTTCCGTGCCGTGGACGCGCCATTCGAGGTCGCCGATCGCAGCGATGCTGAACGGATCCTGCCAGCCATGATCCTGGCCGCTGTCGATCCAGGGCCGGGATTCACGGGCGTAGCGTTTGGTTTCTTCCAGTGCGCCGACGGCGATGCCGGTGTCCACCGCGGCCTGGATAATTTGCGAGATCGGACCGTCGGCGGTGGGTTCGTCGAACGCCTTGTGTGCCGGAATCACCGCGCTGAGTGGCACCTTTACTGCGTTCAACGTGACACCGCCGCTGGCGGTGGTGCGCTGGCCGAAGCCGTCCCAACTGTCGATAACGGTCAGGCCGGGATTGTCCCGTTCGATGAAAGCAATGAAGGCCTGGTTCTGCTCGTTGACCGCGACGGCGGGGACGATGTGCGCGAACAGTGCGCCGGTGCAGTAGAACTTCTCGCCGTCAATTTGGGCGCTGTCCGCGTCGAAACGAATGCGGGTTTCAAAGGCCCCGGCGTTTTTGCTTTTTGACTCGGAGAAGGCGTTGCCGAACCGGTAGCCCTGCAAGACTTTTTCGAAGTAGTAGCGCTTCTGCTCGTCGCTGGCGGTTTGCAGCAGGATGTCGAGCACGCCAAGGTGGTTTTGCGGGATCTGGCCAAGGGAAGAATCGGCGGCGGAGATGATCTTGATCACTTCAGCGACGGTGACGTAGGACACGCCGGCGCCACCGTAGGCCTTGGGCACCGTAATCCCCCACAGCCCGCTGGCGGAAAACTCGTCGAGCTCGGCGACTGGCAAGCGCCGCTCGCGATCGCGCACGCTGGCCTCGACGGCAAAGCGCGCGGCGAGCTTGTGGGCGACGGCAATCGCCTCGGCGTCCGAGCGAATCACATGGGCGGTACGAGGGGGTTGGGCAGAGGCTGTCATGGGCCGACTCCGGAATTCTGGTGAATGCACCAGTGCTTTGCAGGAGTCGTGCCTGAATTTAATTTCTTTTTATTTCAATGATTTAACAGGATATCCGACAAACATTCGCTGCTTTAGAACAGCAAAGTGTTCGTTCGGTGTTGGCAGGCCAACAGTTAGATCACCACGTTTCTCACGAACCGCGCGGCCACCGGCCCATCGTTGCGATAGGTGTGGGGCTGGTTGCTGGCGAACATGTAGAACTCGCCGGCAGCAATCTTGTGCGGCCGGTCGCTGAGCATCAGGGTCAGGCAACCTTCGAAGACGAAGATCTGTTCGCTCCAGCCTTCGGCGTCAGGTTGTGACGGGTAGATTTCCCCCGGTTGCAGGCACCACTCCCATTGCTCCACCTCGCGAGTCGCGGTGGCTTTGGACAGTAAAATTGCTTTGCTGCCGGGAATTTCGCCGGCCCAGGCCACTTCATTGATGCGACTCGGGTCGCGTGCATCCGGGGCCTGGATCAGATCGCTGAACGCCACGTCCAGGGCTTCGGCCACGCGATCGAGAGTGGTCAGGCTGACGTTCTTTTCGCCGGCCTCGATGGCCACCAGCATGCGCCGGCTGACCCCGGACTTTTCCGCCAGCGCGGTCTGGCTCATGTCGGCGGCATGGCGCAGACGCCGAACGTTCAAACTGACGTGCTGGAGGACCGAAGCCCGCTGCGTGGAATCTTTGTGCACTATATTGCTCACTCGGTGGGGTTGGGCAGTATACTGCGCAACATTCGGCGCATTGTGCGTCGCCCTCAGGTAGCGCGCAAGGTCATGACGTCGTTGAACTCTTCCCCGGCAACTTCCCGTTTTTCAAAGTTCAGCAAGGCCGAGTGCGTGCTGGTGCTGATCACCATGGTCTGGGGCGGCACTTTCCTGCTGGTGCAGCACGCGATGACGGTCAGTGGCCCGATGTTTTTCGTCGGCCTGCGCTTTGCCGCGGCGGCGATCATTGTTTCGCTGTTCTCCTGGCGTCACCTGCGCGAGCTGACCCTGTTCGAACTCAAGGCCGGTGCCTTTATCGGTGTCGCGATCATGCTCGGTTACGGTTTGCAGACCGTTGGCTTGCAAAGTATTCCCAGCAGTCAGTCGGCCTTCATTACCGCGCTGTACGTGCCCTTCGTACCCTTGTTGCAATGGCTGGTGCTGGGGCGGCGTCCGGGGTTGATGCCGACTATCGGCATCATGATGGCCTTCACCGGTTTGATGTTGCTCTCGGGGCCTGCTGGAGCTTCCTTCGATTTCAGCCCCGGTGAGATCGTCACGCTGATCAGCGCCATCGCGATTGCCGCGGAGATCATCCTGATCAGCAATTATGCCGGCCAGGTCGATGTGCGGCGGGTAACGGTGGTGCAATTGGCGACCACCTCGGTGCTGGCGTTTTTGATGGTGGTGCCGACTCAAGAGGCCCTTCCCGACTTCTCCTGGTTCCTGCTGTGCAGCGCCCTCGGCCTCGGTGCGGCGAGCGCGGCGATTCAGGTGGCGATGAACTGGGCGCAGAAGAGTGTTTCGCCGACCCGGGCGACGTTGATCTATGCCGGAGAGCCGGTCTGGGCCGGGATCGTCGGGCGGATCGCCGGGGAGCGCTTGCCGGCGATTGCGCTGGTGGGTGCGGGATTGATTGTGGCGGCGGTGATTGTGAGTGAGTTGAAGACCATGGGTAAAAGTGCGGCGCCTGCGGAGGAGCTGGAGCGGGAGACTCAGGGTTGAAGCCTCAATCTTCAGCGTCTGATTGATCGTCTTCGCGAGCAAGCCCGCTCCCACATTGGAATGCAGTTCAATGTGAGAGCGGGCTTGCTCGCGAAGGGGCCAGACCTGCCTGAGCACTTATCGAAACAATGTGAATCAGGTTTTTTCGGTCTACCTTGTAGGACTCTGCGACAGCTTGCCGTTTGGTGATCCGGGGAGTGGCACGTATGATGCTTCACAAACTTCCGCAGATTAGAAGCCTATGTCCCTGATAGTTCTACTGCTTCTGCCCTTTATTGGCAGCTGTCTGGCAGCCGTGCTGCCGCACAATGCGCGTAATACCGAATCGCTGTTGGCGGGTGTGGTTGCCCTGATCGGCACCCTCCAGGTCGCCTTGCTGTACCCGCAGATTGCCGATGGCGGGGTTATTCGTGAAGAATTTTTCTGGCTGCCCAGCCTCGGGCTGAACTTCGTGCTGCGCATGGACGGTTTCGCCTGGCTGTTCTCGCTGCTGGTGCTGGGTATCGGCACGCTGGTGTCGCTGTATGCCCGCTACTACATGTCGCCGGACGATCCGGTGCCACGGTTCTTTGCGTTTTTCCTGGCGTTCATGGGCGCCATGCTCGGCCTGGTGATTTCCGGCAACCTGATCCAGATCGTGTTTTTCTGGGAGCTGACCAGCCTCTTCTCGTTCCTGTTGATCGGATACTGGCACCACCGCTCGGATGCCCGACGCGGCGCATACATGGCGCTGATGGTCACCGGCGCCGGCGGTCTGTGCCTGCTGGCGGGGGTCATGCTGCTCGGCCATGTGGTTGGCAGCTATGACCTCGACAAGGTCCTGGCCGCCGGCGATCTGATTCGCGCACATGCCCTCTACCCTGTCCTGCTCCCCCTGATCCTGATCGGCGCCCTGAGCAAAAGCGCGCAATTCCCCTTCCACTTCTGGCTGCCCCACGCCATGGCGGCGCCGACACCGGTCTCGGCCTATCTGCACTCGGCGACCATGGTCAAGGCCGGGGTTTTCCTGCTGGCGCGGCTGTGGCCATCCTTGTCGGGCAGCGAAGAATGGTTCTACATCGTCAGCGGCGCCGGCGCCTGCACCCTGCTGCTCGGCGCTTATTGCGCGATGTTCCAGAACGACCTCAAAGGCCTGCTGGCCTACTCGACCATCAGCCATCTCGGCCTGATTACCCTGCTGTTGGGTTTGAACAGTCCGCTGGCCGCCGTGGCCGCGGTGTTCCACATTTTCAACCACGCCACCTTCAAGGCCTCGCTGTTCATGGCCGCCGGGATCATTGACCACGAAAGTGGCACCCGCGACATTCGCAGGCTCAGCGGCCTCATCAAGCTGATCCCGCATACCGCGACCCTGGCGATGGTCGCCAGCGCGTCGATGGCCGGCGTGCCATTGCTCAACGGTTTCCTGTCGAAAGAGATGTTCTTCGCCGAAACGGTGTTCATCAACGCGACCGCCTGGGTCGAAATCACCCTGCCGATTGTCGCGACCATCGCCGGCACGTTCAGCGTCGCCTACGCCCTGCGCTTCACGGTCGATGTGTTTTTCGGTCCACCCGCCACGGACCTGCCGCACGTCCCCCACGAGCCGCCACGCTGGATGCGTGCGCCGGTGGAATTGCTGGTGTTGGCCTGCCTGATCGTGGGGATTTTCCCGGCGCAAGTGGTCGGCCCGCTGCTCGCCGCGGCGGCCCTGCCCGTCGTCGGCGGGACCCTGCCGGAATACAGCCTGGCGATCTGGCACGGCTGGAACGCACCAATGATCATGAGCCTGATCGCCATGTCCGGCGGCATCGTGCTCTACCTGTTGCTGCGCAAGCAGCTCAAGCGCGGGCGGTTCAAATACCCGCCGATCATTGGCCTGTTCAACGGCAAGCGCCTGTTCGAACGCAGCCTGGTGATCATGATGCGCCTGGCTCGTCGCCTGGAGCGGCGGATCAGCACCAAGCGCCTGCAAACCCAATTGTTCCTGATGGTCCTCGCCGCCGTGCTGGCCGGGTTGATCCCGATGCTTCACAGCAATCTGAGTTGGGGCGACCGGCCGAAGATACCGGGCTCGATCGTGTTCGTGACCTTGTGGCTGCTGGCGATTGCCTGTGCCCTCGGTGCGGCGTGGCAGGCCAAGTATCACCGTCTCGCGGCCCTGACCATGGTCAGTGTGTGCGGTCTGATGACCTGCATCACCTTCGTCTGGTTCTCCGCACCAGACCTGGCGCTGACGCAACTGGTGGTCGAAGTGGTGACCACGGTGCTGATCCTGCTGGGCCTGCGCTGGTTGCCGCGACGGATCGAAGAGGTTTCACCGCTGCCGAGCACGTTGCGCAAGGCGCGCATCCGTCGTCTGCGCGACTTGCTGCTGTCGATCGCCGTCGGTGGCGGCATGGCGCTGCTGTCGTACGCGATGCTGACGCGGCAGACGCCCAACGATATCTCCTCGTTCTACCTCAGCCGCGCCCTGCCCGAAGGCGGCGGCAGCAACGTGGTCAACGTGATGCTGGTGGACTTCCGCGGCTTCGATACCCTCGGCGAAATCACCGTGCTGGTGGCCGTGGCGCTGACCGTGTTCGCCCTGCTGCGCCGCTTCCGCCCGCCGAAAGAAAGCCTGCAACTGCCGGCGCAACAGCGGCTGCTGGCACCTGATGTGGTCACCGACCTGGTCAACCCGCGGCACGCCAGCGACACCGCCCTGGGCTTCATGATGGTGCCGGCGGTGCTGGTGCGCCTGTTGCTACCGATTGCGTTCGTGGTCTCGATCTACCTGTTCATGCGCGGCCACAACCAACCGGGCGGCGGGTTCGTCGCGGGGCTGGTGATGTCGGTGGCGTTCATCCTGCAATACATGGTGGCCGGCACGCAGTGGGTCGAGGCGCAGATGAGTCTGCGACCGCTGCGCTGGATGGGCACCGGGCTGCTGTTCGCCACGGCGACCGGACTGGGGGCGATGGCGGTCGGTTATCCGTTCCTCACCACGCACACCTGGCACCTTGACCTGCCGCTGCTCGGCGACATTCACGTCGCCAGCGCGCTGTTCTTCGACATCGGCGTGTATTCGGTGGTGGTCGGCTCAACCCTGTTGATCCTCACCGCCCTCGCCCACCAATCGGTGCGCGGCCACAAAACCGCGGCCCTGCCCAGATCCGTCGCCACGAAAGGAGCCGTCTGATGGAAGAAGTCATCGCAATCGCCATCGGCGTACTCGCCGCGTCCGGCGTCTGGCTGGTGCTGCGGCCACGGACGTTCCAAGTGGTCATGGGCCTGTGCCTGCTGTCGTACGGCGTCAACCTGTTCATCTTCAGCATGGGCAGCCTGTTTATCGGAAAGGAGCCAATCATCAAGGACGGCGTGCCCCAGGACCTGCTGCATTACACCGACCCGCTGCCGCAAGCACTGGTGCTGACCGCCATCGTGATCAGCTTCGCCATGACCGCGCTGTTTCTCGTGGTGCTGCTGGCCTCGCGCGGCCTGACCGGTACCGACCATGTGGATGGCCGGGAGCCTAAAGAATGAATGCGATGACTCACCTGATCGCCGCACCGATTCTGCTACCGCTGCTGACCGCCGCCCTCATGCTGATGCTGGGCGAGAAACACCGGCCGCTGAAGGCCCGGATCAACCTGCTCTCCAGCCTGTTGGGCCTGGGCATTTCCGTCATGCTCCTGCAATGGACACAAAGCACCGGCGTGCCCGGCTCCATCGGCGTATACCTGCCGGGGAATTGGCAGGTGCCGTTCGGCATCGTGCTGGTGGTCGATCGGCTGTCGGCGCTGATGCTGGTGCTGACCGGGATCATCGGCGTCAGCGCCCTGCTGTTCGCCATGGCCCGCTGGGACGGCGCCGGTTCGAGTTTCCACGCGCTGTTCCAGATTCAGATGATGGGCTTGTATGGCGCATTCCTGACCGCGGACCTGTTCAACCTGTTCGTGTTTTTCGAGGTGTTGCTGGCGGCATCCTACGGCTTGATGCTCCACGGCTCGGGGCGGGCGCGGGTGTCGGCGGGGTTGCATTACATCTCGATCAACCTGCTGGCCTCGTCGCTGTTCCTGATTGGCGCGGCGCTGATCTATGGGGTCACCGGCACGTTGAACATGGCCGACCTGGCGCTGAAAATCCCGCTGGTGCCAGAGGCCGATCGCGGCCTGCTGCATGCCGGTGCGGCGATCCTGGCCGTGGCGTTCCTGGCCAAGGCCGGGATGTGGCCGCTGAACTTCTGGCTGGTGCCGGCCTATTCCGCGGCCAGCGCGCCGGTGGCGGCGATGTTCGCGATCATGACCAAAGTTGGCATCTATACCTTGCTGCGCTTGTGGACCCTGCTGTTCTCCGGTCAGGCCGGCGCTTCGGCGTACTTTGGCGGCGACTGGCTGATCTACGGCGGCATGGCGACCATCGTCGGCGCTGCCGTGGCGATCCTGGCCGCGCAACGGCTGGAGCGCATGGCCAGCCTGAGCATTCTGGTTTCGGCGGGGATCCTGCTATCGGCCATCGGTTTCGCCCAGCCAAACCTGATCGGCGCGGCGCTGTTCTACCTGGTGAGCTCGACCCTGGCGTTGAGCGCGCTGTTCCTGCTGTCCGAATTGATCGAGCGTTCGCGCTCGGCCAATGAAATGCCGCTGTTTGACGACGGCGACCTGATTGCGCGGCCGCTGGAATCCTTGCAACCGCCCAAAGGCATCAACCTCGATGATGAACAGAAGGCCGTGGTCGGCCAGGTGATTCCCTGGACCATGGCGTTTCTCGGCTTGAGTTTCATCGCCTGCGCACTGCTGATCATCGGCATGCCGCCGCTGTCTGGTTTCATCGGCAAACTGGGTTTGCTCAGCGCCCTGCTCAACCCGTCGGGCCTGGGCAATGGCGCGGACGAACCACTGTCGAACGCCGCATGGGGCTTGCTGGCCTTGCTGATCCTTTCCGGGCTGGCGTCGCTGATCGCCTTTTCAAGGCTGGGCATCCAGCGTTTCTGGACACCCCAGGAACGACCTTCACCGTTGCTGCGCCCGTTCGAATGCGTGCCGATCATTGCCCTGTTGGGCCTGAGTATTGTGCTGACCTTCCAGGCTGAACCGTTATTGCGCTACACCCAGGCCGCCGCCCAGGCGCTGAACAATCCGCAGCAGTACGTGATGGCGGTGCTTGGCACCCGAGCCGTACCGAGTCCGGAAGCCAAGGCTGCGATTGCGGAGGTGCAGCCATGAAGCGTCTGTTTCCGGCACCGTGGCTGTCCCTGGCGTTATGGCTGTTATGGCTGGTGCTGAACCTGTCGATCAGCCCCGGCAATCTGTTGCTGGGCGCGGTCCTGGGGTTTTGCGCGCCGTTGATGATGCGCAAGTTGCGGCCGCTGCCGATCCGTATCCGGCGCCCCGGGGTCATTGTTCGCTTGATCTTTACCGTCGGTCGCGACGTCGTGGTGTCCAACATCGCCGTGGCCTGGGGCGTGTTGAACGCCGGTCGGCAGGCGCCACGCTCGCAGTTCATCAAGGTGCCGCTGGACTTGCGCGACGCCAACGGCCTGGCCGCGCTGGCGATGATCTGCACAGTAGTCCCCGGCACGGTGTGGTCGGAACTGGCACTGGACCGCAGCATTTTGTTGCTGCACGTCTTCGATCTGGAAGACGAAGCGCTGTTCATCGAGCACTTCAAGACGACTTACGAGCGGCCCTTGATGGAGATTTTCGAATGAGCCCGTTGCTGTCGAATGCGATTCTGTTGAGCCTGTTCATTTTTTCCCTGGCGATGATTCTGACCCTGATCCGTCTGTTCAAAGGTCCGTCGGCGCAAGACCGGGTTCTGGCGCTGGATTACCTGTACATCATCGCCATGCTGATGATGCTGACGCTGGGCATTCGTTATGCCAGTGACACTTACTTTGAGGCAGCGCTGCTGATCGCGCTGTTCGGCTTCGTCGGCTCGTTTGCCCTGGCGAAATTCCTGCTGCGGGGCGAGGTGATCGAATGAATGTGGAATTGTCTTTATGGGTGGAAATCCCGGTGGCGATCCTGCTGGTGCTCAGCAGTTTGTTCGCCCTGATCGGAGCGGTCGGGCTGGTACGAATGAAGGATTACTTCCAGCGCATGCACCCACCGGCCCTGGCCTCGACGCTGGGCGCGTGGGGCGTGGCGCTGGCGTCGATCATCTATTTCTCCGCGCTCAAGTCCGGACCGGTGCTGCATGCCTGGCTGATTCCGATTCTGCTGGCGATTACCGTGCCGGTGACGACGTTGCTGCTGGCACGGGCGGCGTTGTTCCGCAAGCGCATGGCGGGGGATGATGTGCCGGCGGAGGTGAGTAGCCGGCGGACTGAAAACCTGTAGGAGCGAGCATGCTCGCGATAGTCGTGAACGGTAACGCCGCCAGCCTGATACCGATGTTCTCAAGGCCATCGCGGGCAGGCGCACTCCTACACCCAAGCCACCGCCAACAACCCTGCCCCCAACAGCACACACAACGGCGAATAAACCCAGGTATCCAGCCGGGCAAACCGCGACCCCTTGACCTGCTTGAAGAATCCCACCAGATCCGAATCGCCGATCGCCCGGGCGAACATCAGCAGGGCGACAGCGCTAATCACCCATTGCAGGGATTTATGCGACACCGCCGGCATCCACCAGCCCACCCGCAAGCACACCAGCGCGGCGATCAACAGCAATCCGAACGCCACCAGCAACGTCAGCCAGCCGGAAGGCTTGAACGCCGGCCGGGATCTGGCGCTGCCTTCCACCGGCACCTGCGGCACAGCCGCCACGGCCGCCCACTGCCCACCGAGCCCCCAATAGACATGCACCAGGCTGATCACCGCAAAGATCGTCACCAGCCATTGAGCCAACACAAATGTCATGGTCAGGAATCCTTTAAAGGGATTTGAACAGCATCATCCTAGTCGGCATTTTTGGAAGTGCGCGGGGGAACGACGAAGTGCATGGCGCGTTCGCGCATCGGTCGGGCGCCGGAATGGACGGAGTGGTGTAAAGGCCAAAAGCTTCGCCACATCACTTCAGCTCGGCAGCCACCTTATCCGCCACATCTTTCGGCACCCACGCCTGCCACACATCCGGGTGCGCCTTCATGAATGCTTCCGCCGCCTGGCGTGGCGCGGTGTGTTTTTCGCTCATTTCAGCCAGTGCCTTGTTCAACGGATCGATCGGCAAATCGACCTTGCTGAAGAATTCGGCGATCTGCGGGTACTGTTTCTGGAACGGCGTGGACACCCCGATGGACAACTTCGAGGCCAATGAACGCGTGGGTTTCGGGTTGGGATTGTCGGCGTCGGTCAGGGTTTTCCAGGCCTCGGCGTCGAACGGCGGCTCTTCCAGCTGAATCAGTTTGAATTTTCCGAGCAACGGCGTCGGCGACCAGTAATAGAACAGCACCGGTTTGCCGCGACGGATCGACGAACTGATCTCGGCATCCAGTGCCGCGCCGGAGCCGCTGCGGAAATTCACATAGCTGTCGTCCAGGCCATAAGCCTTGAGCTTCTGCTTGTTGACCACCTCCGACGTCCAGCCGATCGGGCTGTTGAGGAAACGGCCCTTGCCCGGGGATTCCGGATCGGCGAACACGCCCTTGTACTTCGGCAGGTCGGTGACGCTGTGCAGGTCCGGCGCCAGCGGCTTGATGCCCTTGGCCGGGTCACCCTTGATCACGTATTCGGGAACCCACCAGCCTTCGGTGGCGCCCTTGACCGTATCGCCAAGACTGGCGACCTTGCCCTCCGACTCCGCCTTGACCCAGACCGGGCTGCGACCGGCCCATTCTTCGCCAATGACCTGAATGTCATTGTTGGCCAGTGCCGTCTCCAGGGTGATGGTGGTTCCCGGCAAGGTATCGGTCGGCAGGCCGTAGCCCTTCTCGACGATGATCCGCAGGATATCGGTGATCAGGCTGCCGCTTTCCCAGTTCAGGTCCGCGAAGTGGATCGGCGCCTGTGCGGCCAATGCCGGGACGGGCGAACCCGACAAACCGAAAGCGACCAGGACAGCGGTCAGCAACCGTCGAAATCCGTTCATGCTTTTGCACCTCGTGCTGTTCACAGCAATAGCAGGATGGCCTGACAAAAGACCGCAAGCCTCAAAATACTCAGTCAACTGACTGTAGTAGAGGTTCCTGCTTTCGAGGGGCAAGGATTATTTTTCAGACATTTCCTGCAAGCGCGCCAGCTCTCTTCTGACCATGCTGGCGTACTCGGCCGGACGCAACGTGTAGATCTGCGACGCCACCCAACCCAGCCAGGCGCCTTGCAGAACGGCCTTCTGGTCGAACAACCGGCGCGCCTCGATGACGGCGCTGGCCTGGTTCTGCTCGTGGAAATAGGCGCGGGTCAGGGGCATTACTCGCTCGCCTTGAACGTCACCAGCTCGCCCTTGCGCCACTTGGCCGCCTTGGCCGTCACGGCTTTCAGGGTCTTGGTCAGGCCTTCCTGCAACTGTTGGTGAGCGGCAAACACCATCACCACGCTATGGCCTTCCTTGAATACGATCCCGTGCCCGTCGGCCGTGGTCACGAACGCGTAATCGCCGATGCCGTACACCGTCAGCTTGATTTCGCGGAACTTGATTTCCAGCTTGCCGCCTTCACGGCTCGGCAACACCGAAGCGCTGAAATGATCGCCAACCTTGAGTTTCAGGCCCGGCTTGTCGTCCACCACCAGCGCCGATTCGGTGTCGAGTTCGGCGATGTAAATGCCTTCAGCATTCTGTTCGGTGATGTAAACAAAACGGGACTGGAACTGTTTAACCAGCTTTGCGCGCAAATCACCCAGCACGAACAAAGCATGCATATCGAGATTACTTACTGCCAAGGAAACATCCCCACATCTGAAATGATGCTGCACGCAGACGAACAGCGCACAGCAGAAAAAAGCGGCAATGCCGAGGGTGCAGCTAAAGGGTCCGGGTCAAATCCGGTATGAGCGCAGGGCTCATTCATCGCGAGACGCAGGAAGACTACTGGAATGTCACTCGCGTCGTCCTGCCTGGTATTCGTCAGAGGTTGAAGGAAATCGCCCTTCTGGCTGCCAGAAAAACAGGATTACCAACCTTAGGGAAAAAACGCTGCAAAAAAAGCATTTTTCCGACATATCCCTCGTAAAAAATTGCTTTAGATAACCGTCAATCGCTAACCCCTGTCGGTGATTCTAGAGCAGCGATGCTCATCGAGACTACCCAAAACGACGTACACGCGTCGGCAAAATCATGAAAAGGACTTCATATGTGCACCCTGACACACTTCCAACCCGTCCCAAGCTCCTCATCGACGCTGCACCCGGCGATGTTTCCGCACGCTGTGTTTCACCCTGAGAAGGCCACCACGCCACGTTTTCAGGTGGTTTTGGCTGGAAATGCCTTCTTCCATATCAAGGAAATTTCCACTGGCCATGTAAGAGGTTTCCGCAGCAATCACAATGAAGCCTGCGCACTGGCCCGGGCACTTGAAGCACGTTGCTGAGCGTAGTGCTTCATCCATTGCCATAGACGTTTCGTCATGCCGACGACTTAACTCAGCCGTCGGCAGGCGACTACTGCCATACTGCCGAACCAATGAACCCGTACCCAGGCCGGGCGGCGTTCAACACAATAGAATGTTTCCAAGGGAAGGCTGCCACGTGACGGAATTTGATATCGGTGAATTTTTTATCCGGGGCGAAGCCAGAGAAGTCGAAGGCGAGTTCCAGGCAGTCATCATCATGCGCGCCAAAACGCCGCTGAACACGGTCACCTGCCACCAGATCGAGAAAGATCGCTGGTTCAAAACCTCGGACGTCGCTGCCGTCGCCGCTCAGGAAGCCGCCAAGGCCCTGAAGCTCGCCGTCGATCAAGGTGCATTGAAAGCCTGATCAGCCGGCCCGCAGTCTATGCTCATTGCTGCTTTCGAACATCGCTATCGAACTCCTGAAGCGCGGCTCCCTCAGATGCTATGCAGCCGCACCTCAGATCTCGCACCCGCGCGACCAACAAGGAGATGAAGATGGATTCACCTACACATGACCTGAAAGGCCTGTTCGACCAGCTCGGCCTGGACTCCAGCGAAACAGCCATCGACGATTTCATCGCCAGGCATTCCCCGCTGCCCGACGATAAAAAACTCATCGACGCCGAGTTCTGGACGCCGCAGCAAGCCGGTTTCCTGAAGGAACAATTGCGTGAAGATGCCGATTGGGCACGGGTGGTCGATGACCTGAACCTGCGAATGCATCAGGTTCATTAGTCGATACGAGCGCAGAGTCTGCGAAATGGGCAACCCGGCATGGACGCCGGGTTAAACCTTACCCAACACTTCAGCGCGCACTTTCCGGCTTGTACCCCAGCCGCAACCCACCCCAATGCCGCCCCTTGATCACAATCGGCACCGAAAGATCATGCATCAGCTCCCCCGTGTCCCGGGTATACGTCTGCAACAAAACAGCCTGCTGATGACTGCCACAGCGAATTTCGGTCCGGTCAGCGAATTTGCGTTTGGTCCGATTCTGCAACGTATCCACCTGCACATCCCCGGTCAGCGGCTGACTGAACACCTTGTTGTGCGTCGGCACATACCCCTGCTGCGTGCAGGCGATAGCAAACACCAATCCTTCGTGCCGAGGCAGCAACGGCTCCTGAATCGCCGGTAAAACCTGGTCGGTGTAGCGGTCAAACCGGGTCTGGTACTTGGCCGGACTGGTGTTGGGGATGGCCTGATAATTCCGGTCGAACAAGTCCTCGAGGCTGACACGCCCCCCATCGACATCCGCCTCGAACCGCGCCGCAATCTGACTCGCGCCTTCGCGGGCCAGGTCATAAATCCGCTGGTGATAGTCATCCAGTCCGACTTCGGCCAGGCGTTCGCTGATGGTTTCGGCCTGGCCTTCCATTTGCACCGCCGCTTGCGCCAGACGCTGGGTCTGTTGATCGCTGATCGCCAGGTCGCTGCGCATTTGTTCGATCGCATGAAACAGGCTGTCGAGCTGCTCGCGGTTGGTCTCGGCGCCCTTGGCGATATCGCCGACCTGGCTTTCGACGCCGGCCGCCAGACGAGCGATGTTCTCCAGGTGCTGGCCCGTGTGCTCGACCTGTTCGACACCCACGTCGAGGTCGCTGGACAGCTGGCGGATCTGCTCGACCACTTGCGCGGTGCGTTGCTGAATGTCGGCGACCATCTCGCCGACTTCACCGGTCGCCGTCGCCGTGCGCGCAGCCAGGCCACGGACCTCGTCGGCGACCACCGCAAACCCGCGCCCGTGTTCCCCGGCGCGGGCCGCTTCGATGGCCGCGTTCAGCGCCAGCAGATTGGTCTGGCTGGCAATCGACTGGATCACCAGTGTGACTCGCTGGATATCGTCGCTGCGCAGGCTCAAGGCCTCGATCAGCTCGCGACTGTTGCTGGCGCGCTGACTGAGTTGATGCATGCGGCTGATGGACTCGATCAGTTCCGTGCGTCCCAACGCGCTGCTCTGGTGAGCCTCGCTGGCGGCACTGAGGGCGGTCCGGCTGAGTGCCGAAGTGGCTTGTTCGGTGGCGATCATCACTTCGGCGTTGCTGACAATCCGCGCGGCGGCACCGAGTTGGGATTGCAGTTTGTCCGCCAGTTGCTTGACCGAATAGGCCACCCCCGCCGCTGACAGCGCGTTGTGACTGGTCGTGTAGGAAAGATCGCGGGTTAGCTCGGCAATGGCGCGGGTGCTGTCGGCGGGAGCGGCGCCGGGGGTGGCGCGATATCGCAGGCGCGGCAGCCAGATAATCAACACGGCCAATGGCAGGCCGAGGTAAAGCGACCAGCTACCCAGGGTCATGCCGCACAACAACAGCATCAAGGCGATGCTTTGCAGGGTGGGCGTCAACCACAGGTATTTCGGCAACCGCACGGGCGAAGGCGCTGCCCCGACCAGAGATCCGTCTCGCGTCATATCGTCACCCCACACACTTCTAATTGTTGTATCGGCATTAAACGCCACTACCGGGCCATTATCCATGGTCCATTAGTCGTGGGCCTTGCAGCCGATCAACAGCAGTGCGCGCACTTTTTCGCGGACGAAAAAAAGCATCGCGGGCCAGCCTTGCTCCTGTGGGAGTCGGGCTGCCCCGCGATGCGTGGCGCTACGAAATCAGGCCTGACGCTGGTGCTTGTCGATCTGTTCGTGACGCTCTTGGGCTTCGATGCAGTACTTGGTGGTCGGGCTGATCAGCAGACGTTTCAGGCCAATGGCCTCGCCGCTGTCGTCGCACCAGCCGAAGCTGTCTTCTTTGATGCGTTCCAGCGCCTGTTCCAACTGAGGCAGCATGCGCTGGTCGCGATCGATCGCGTTCACCAGCCAGGTGCGCTCTTCTTCGACAGAAGCCGCGTCAGCCGGATCGGCCGGGGAGTCCAGGCTTTCGATGGCGATGCGATTCTGTTCGATGCGCTCATGGGTTTCGACTTTCATGTTCTGCAACAGCTCGGAGAAAAAAGCATGTTGCTCGGCATTCATGTAGTCATCCGCCGGCATGGCCAGCAACTTGTCCTTTGTCATTGATATCTCTATAAAAAAACGTGCATTAAGGCGAATTAGGGAGCGTCCCGGCAGACCAGGTCTGGCCATCGGAACGGCGCCGTTTATTCCAAGCGCCACCCGGCACTCAATTTACGAGGGGCGGCAGTCTAAGGCCCACTTGAGGCATCAGCAACTGAAAAGACAGCGAATTTGTCCGACAAAGCCCTGAAAGTGCTCTATGGCAGCCTTTGCGGTGGTTATCGGAGTGCGTTTATAGCAAGAAATTCAACCGAGCGGCTGTATATAGAAGACAAACGGCTCGCGCAGCGCGAGTTGTCGGCCGCTGGCGATGACTGATGAGCCGCATGCACGACCCCGTTTGCAGCCCGTGGAACCTCAGCTAAGGTTGTCGCTCCCGAAACGGACGTTTGAAGGAGCGCTGCAATGAAACTGATCGGCATGCTGGATTCACCTTACGTACGACGCGTCGCCATTTCGGCCAAACGCCTGGGCATCGACCTCGACCACCAATCGGTTTCGGTGTTCCGCCACTTCGATCAGTTCGAGCAGATCAACCCGGTGGTCAAAGCGCCAACATTGGTCCTGGATAACGGCGAGGTGCTGATCGACTCGACGCTGATCATCGACTATCTGGAAGCGCTGGCGGGTAAAAGCCTGATGCCCGGCGAACTGGATCAGCGTCTGCGTTCGCTGCGCCTGATCGGTCTGGCTTTGGCGGCGTGCGAGAAATCCGTGCAGCTGTATTACGAACGTAACCTGCGCCCGGCCGACATTCAGTTCGAGCCTTGGGTGCAACGGGTCGAGGGGCAACTGGCGGCGGCGTATTCGGCGCTGGAGCGGGAGTTGGAGAAGCAACCGCTGAAGGTGGATGAAGCGATCGACCAGGACGGGATCACGCTGGCAGTGGCCTGGAGTTTTACCAACCTCGTTGTGCCTGATCAGGTGAATGCACAGCAGTTTCCACGGATCAGCGCGTTTACTGCTTATGCGGAGGGGCTTGAGGTGTTTAAAAGCACGCCGATCGAATAGAAAGCTTTGTAGTGTCCGGTCCATCGTCTTCGCGAGCAGGCTCGCTCCCACAGGGGGCCGCGTTCAACTGTAGGAGCGGGCTTGCTCGCGAAGACGCCCTCACAGTCACCTTCTAATACAGCCCCCAAATAAAACGCCGCTTCCACCAGAGGCGGAAGCGGCACAGGCAATTGCCCAGAGGTATCAGTGCATGAATAGGGCGATCAGGATGATGATCGGGATAGGTACACCGAGAAAGAACAACAGTAATGAGCGCATGACGTATCTCCTGGTTGAATCCTGGTTTAGCGAACAGGTGTGTTGGTGACGTAGGTGTCGGTTTCCAGGTACACCACGGCATCGCGACGACGACCGCCGAAGGTAGCGGCGAAACTGGCGAAGAACGCGCCGATCAACAGTGCGATGAACATCCACAGCGACGTCCAGGCAGCGACTTTGGCGGCGGTGTCTGCGGCTTGCTGCGCAGCCACTTTGGCATCGGCGACGGCTTTCTGAGTGCGGGCGTAGACTTCATCGACGCGACGTTCAGCGTCTGCCTGGCTCAGGTTGGTCCGTTGAGCCACCAGTTGCGCCAGATAGGTACGGTCTTCGGCCGACAATTGGCCGTCGCTCAGGGAGCGGGCGAAGATCCGGGTCACGGTGCCACGAGCGGCGTCATCACTGACGGCAGCCGGGCGATCGTCGCGGAACAGACTGTCGACGAAGTAGCCGTACTGGTCGCTGTTGGTGTTGGCGGCGGCAGTACCGGCGGCCTGGGTCGCCACGCTGGCGGCACCACCGACGACACTGGCTCCGGCCTGTACACCACCGCTGACGATGCTGCTGACCGAACCGACCACCAGCGTCGCCGTCACCAGCGTCGCCACGCACCAGGCCAGGAAGCCATGGGCGGTGTCGCGGAAATACACCTCGTCACCATGCATGTTTGCCCACTTCACCCGCAGGCGACCGGCGATGTAGCCACCGAGCCCGGAAGCGACGATTTGCGTCACCGCCAGCCAGATAATGGTGGAAATGCCCAGGCCCTTGGCGCTCACGCCTTCATGGGCCCAAGGGGAAACTGCCGAAAAGCCAAGTCCGAAACCGAGCAATACCAGGATCAGCGACAACGCCGCCGCCGCAGCGGCCCCGGCGAATATCGCCCCCCAGGAAACGCCCGACAGCGTGCTTGATTCTTCCGCGGCAGGATAGAAACCATCAGAGGATCTATTCATTGTTGTGTCGCTCCAGGCAAGAAAGATGGTGTTACAACTTGTCATCAGATGAATTGCAGTCACCGTGCCAGTCACATCAATTAAATAAATCCATAAATTTCAATAACTTATAAAGTTTGAACTTTCTTTTTTCATGCATTTTGCAATGAAATGTCAATATCAGCGGGTTTTCTGCATTGCTCGGAATTAACGTCTTTAATGAAGTTTTATTTAGAAAGCCACCGATCATTTGTTGGCAAAATGCCGCACATCGTTGTGAACTCTTATCAGGCCAGCCCATGACCCGCATCTTGACCATCGAAGACGACGCCGTGACCGCCCGGGAAATCGTCGCCGAACTGAGCAGCCACGGCCTTGAGGTCGATTGGGTCGACAACGGCCGCGAGGGCCTGGAGCGTGCGGTCAGTGGCAACTATGACCTGATCACCCTCGACCGCATGTTGCCCGAGCTCGATGGCCTGGCGATTGTCACCACATTGCGAACCATGGGCGTCGCGACGCCGATCCTGATGATCAGCGCCCTCTCCGATGTCGATGAGCGTGTGCGTGGTTTGCGCGCCGGCGGCGACGATTACCTGACCAAGCCGTTTGCCACCGATGAAATGGCCGCCCGGGTGGAAGTCCTGCTGCGGCGGCAGAACACCGTGGCCACCCAGGCCACGACGCTGCGAGTAGCCGACCTGGAACTGAACCTGATCAGCCACGAAGCCAGTCGCGACGGTCAGTTGCTGACGCTGCTGCCGACCGAGTACAAACTGCTGGAATTCCTGATGCGCAATACCGGGCAGATTCTGTCGCGGATGATGATTTTCGAGGAGGTCTGGGGTTATCACTTCGATCCCGGCACCAACCTGATCGACGTGCACATCGGCCGACTGCGCAAGAAGATCGACCCGCCTGGCAATGTCCCACTGATTCGGACCGTGCGAGGCTCGGGTTATGTCATTGCCGAACCCGTCTAAGGGCTGGCGCTCCTCCAGCAGCCGCTTGCTCGCGCTCTACAGTTCGCTGTTCGTGCTGTGGAGCGGGATTCTGATGGGGGTCATGTACTACGAGGTCTCCGCCTACCTGGACAACCTCGCCAAACATTCGCTGATGCAACGTCAGCATTTGTTCTCGCGTTTTTCCGGTGAGCAACTGGTCGATGCCCTCGCGGTCAGCATGACCTTCGACATTCGCGGCATCGACGCCTACGGCCTGTTCGACGCCAACCATCGCTACCTCAGCGGCGCTCTGCGGCACATTCCCGACGGCCTGCCGCTGGACGGCAAGATCCATATGCTCAGCGACTGCACCGACTCCGACGACCCGACCCTGCCCAGCGACAGTTGCGACGCGGTGGCGACCCAGACCCGCGACGGGCGCTGGCTGATCCTGGTGCGCGACAACGGTTCGCTGTTCGCCGTGACCCGGATCATTCTGCACGCGCTGTTCTGGGGGGTGACCCTGACCATCTTGCCGGGCATCGCCGGTTGGCACCTGTTGCGCCGCCGGCCGCTGCGGCGCATCCGCGGGATTCAGGCGAGCGCCGAAGCCATCGTCGCCGGCGACCTGACCCGACGCCTGCCGCTGTCCAATCGCCGTGACGAACTGGACATGCTCGCCACCATCGTCAACGCCATGCTCGAACGCATCGAGCGCCTGATGAACGAGGTCAAGGGCGTGTGCGACAACATTGCCCATGACTTGCGCACGCCACTGACCCGCTTGCGGGCGCAGTTGTACCGCATGCAGCAACAGGCCGGCGAAGGCTCACCGGAAGCGGCGCAGCTGGATTCGGTGTTGGCGGAAGCGGACACGTTGATGGCGCGGTTTCGCGGGTTGCTGCGGATTTCCGAGCTGGAAGACCGGCAGCGCCGTTCCGGTTTCGTGCAGCTCGATCCCATGCCACTGCTGCAGGAACTGCACGACTTTTATCTGCCACTGGCGGAGGAAGGCGAACTGACGTTTAAACTGCAACTGCCTGAAAACCTGCCGCCACTGTGTGGCGACCGGGCGTTGTTGTTCGAGGCGCTGGCGAACCTGCTGAGCAACTCGATCAAATTCACACCGCCGGGTGGCGAGGTGATTTTGCGGGGGATCAACGAAGGCGGTCGTACGCGGATCGAAGTGCTCGACTCCGGGCCTGGCATTGCACTGGCCGAGCGCAAGGCGGTGTTCCAGCGCTTCTACCGCGCTGAAGGTGGCAGCCAGCAAAGCGGGTTCGGGCTGGGGCTGTCGATCGTGGCAGCGATTGCCAGCCTGCACGGGTTTACGCTGGAAGTGGGTGACAGTGAATTGGGCGGGGCCAGGTTGATGCTGGATTGTCGGCAGAGCCTGATACCGCCCGCCTGAACCACACAAAACCTGTGGGAGCGGGCTTGCTCGCGAAGGCGGTGGGTCATCGCATCGTCATTGCCTGATGCACCGCTTCGCGAGCGAGCTCGCTCCTACAGGGGATTTGCGGTTGATCAGGCCGGGTAGTTAGCCCGCAGCGCCTCAAGCCCGCCCTTGTAGATCCCGTCAAACAGCGCCGCCACTTCTTCCTCCGTCACTCCGACCGGCGCAAACCGCCCCGACCAAGTCACCCGCGCGCCCTCGCCCTGGGCTTCAACGCGAATCGTCGCCTGATAATCCGTCGCCGGAAACGGCGCCTGCACAATCGAATAGCTGTACGTCTTGCCGGCGTTATCAAACGACTCAAGTCGTTCAACCACCACCGCGCCATCCGCCGTTTGCAGGCTGCGCACGCGCCCGCCTTCGCTCAGCTCACTTTTCGGAATGAACGGCAGCCAGTCCGGCAGCGCGTTGAAGCCACCGATCAATTGCCAGACCTGCTCGGCCGAAGCCGGGATGTCGATAGATGCTGATGCAGTTGCCATGTAGTCCTCTCGTTCAATCAATGATTTTCAGATCGCCATGCTGTCGACGACGCCACCGTCAACACGCAACGCCGCGCCGGTGGTCGCCGATGACAGCGGTGAAGCAATGTAAGCCACCAGATTCGCGACTTCCTCGACATCCGCCACACGCTGGATGATCGACGTCGGCCGGGCCTCGCGCACAAACGCGTCAGCCTCCTCTTTAACGCTACGCCCCGATTGCGCCATGGCGTCCTTGAGCATCTGTTCCACACCGTCGGTCAAGGTCGGCCCCGGCAGGATCGCGTTGACCGTTACCCCCGTGCCCGCCAGCCGTTTGGCCAGGCCATGGGACACCGCGAGGTAAGCGCTTTTGGTCACGCCATAGTTAAGCATGTCGGCCGGGATCGCGATCCCGGATTCCGAAGACAGGAAAATCACCCGGCCCCAGCCCTGCTTGACCATGTCCGGCACGTAATGCCGTGACAGACGCACGCCGGAAATCACGTTGACCTCGTAGAACTGCGTCCACTCGCTGTCCGGCGTGTCGAAAAAATCCACGGCTTTGAAGATGCCGAGGTTGTTGACCAGGATGTCCGCCCGCGGTTCGGCGGCGAACAATTTCTCGGCGCCCTCGGCGGTCCCCAGGTCCGCGGTCACGCCCCGCAGTTGCGCGCCCGGCACACGCTGGCGGATGCTCGCCAGTGCCTGCTCGACCTTGGCCGTGTCGCGACCGATCACCACCACCGTGGCACCGCACTCGGCCAGCGCCTTGCTGATGCCCAAGCCGATGCCGGCAGTGCTGCCGCTGACAATGGCGAGTTTTCCCGTCAGATCGATTTTCATGCTCAAACTCCTGCGATAGGTAATGGAGCGCGCTCGGACACCAGTTTCGCCTCGCGCATTGCCTGCCAGAACGCCGCCGGAATGACGGCGGACAAAGCTGCGACATCTTCAGCAATCCGCTCGGGACGGCTGGAACCGGGAATCACCGCCGCGACGGCCGGGTTCGCCAGGGAGAATTGCAACGCCGCCGACTTGATACTCACCCCATGCGCCGCTGCAATGCGTTTGATCTGCTCGACTTTGCTGACGATCGCCGGGCTGGCCTGCTGGTATTCGAAGTGTGTACCGCCCGCGAGAATGCCCGAGCTGTACGGACCACCGACCACGATCTCGACGTTCTGCGCCAGCGCTGCGTCCATCAGACGTTGTAAAGCACGGTCGTGATCGAGCAGCGTGTAGCGCCCGGCCAACAGGAAACCGTCCGGCTGGGCCTCGGTCAGGTCGAGGGTCAGTTCGCATGGCTCAACCTTGTTCACGCCCAGGCCCCAGCCCTTGATCACGCCTTCTTCACGCAAGCGGGTCAGTACCTTGAAGGCGCCGGTGCGGGCCTGGTTGAAGTATTCCAGCCATTGATCGCCATAAAAATCCTGAGCGATGTCGTGCACCCAGACGATGTCCAGGCGATCGGTCTGCAGGCGCTTGAGGCTGTCTTCAATCGAGCGCATCGTCGCGTCGGCGCTGTAGTCGTTGACGATCCTGTTCGGGCGACCGTGCTCGAACACCCCGCTTTTCTCGCCCAGGTCACGCGCCGCGGCGTCTTCGACTTCGTCGAGAATGACCCGGCCGACCTTGCTGCTGAGCACATAGTCGTCGCGGTTGTAGTGGGCCAGCGCGGCACCGAGGCGAATCTCCGACAAACCCGAACCGTAAAACGGCGCGGTATCGAAGTAACGCACGCCGGCCTCCCAGGCGGCGTGGACGGTGGCCATCGCCTCTTCTTCCGGGATGGCGCGAAACATGTTGCCTAACGGAGCGGTACCGAAGCCCAACGCGCCGGGCAGTTTGTCTTTCAGGCTCATGAATAAATCCTCTTGGTGTCAGTGGTCAGTTCAGATGACCGATGGGCAAATCCTAGATTGCCGGGATCGGACCGTCCAAGACATAATGTGCACCACTTGAGTCCCTACAGGTCTGACATGATCGACATCCGCCAACTGCGCTATTTCGTGGCCGTCGCCGAAGAAGAACACGTCGGTCGCGCCGCCGAGCGCCTGCACATTTCCCAGTCGCCCTTGAGCCGGCAGATCGCCCAGCTCGAAGAACGCCTGGGCCTGACGCTGTTCGAGCGCAGCCAGCAACGCATCCGCCTGACCCGCGACGGCCAGACCTTCCTCGCCGAAACCCGCGCCCTGCTGACCCACGCCAATCGCCTGGAGTCCCTGGGCAAACGCCTGGGTCGCGGCGAAGAAGGCGGCCTGTGCATCGGCTACATCGAAAACGCCATGCATGCCGGCGTACTGCCGAACGCATTGCGGGTGCTGCGGGTCGACCGGCCGAACGTGCACGTCGCGTTGTACAACCTGAGTTCTGCCGAACAACTCGAGGGCCTCCGACAGCGTAGTCTCGATATCGCCCTGGTCGGTGAGCCGCCTGTCGCCGACGATCCGGATCTGCTCGGTTTCCAGGTGCTTGATGACCCGATGCTATTGGCCGTACCTGAGCACCATGTCCTCGCCCGCCAGGCAACATTGGCGCCGGCCGATCTCGCCGATCAGGAATGGATTGGAGTGCAGCACCGGCAGAATTGCGCCAGCCGCGACGACTTCATCAGCGCCTGCATCCGCGCTGGTTTCACCCCGGACATTCGCATGGAGGCCACCGAGCCGTTTACCGCGCTGGGGCTGGTGGCGTCGGGCCTGGGGATCGCGATGATCCAGAAAGGCTTGAGCCGCAACGCGCCGCCGGGCGTGGTCCTGCGGGAAGTGCCGTGGATTTCCTTCACCACACCCTTGTGGGCGGCGTGGCACCGGGTCAATCTGCGGCCACTGGTGGAAACGTTCAGGAAAGTGCTGACGGACCCCGGTGCGGATACACCTCCCCTGCTCGCACCTACAGGGTCATGTTCAGGGAACAGTTTCGATGCCTGACAGCAAAACCGGGTTGCCCGCCAGCGTCGCGCTGACACTGGCCATTTGTTACGGCTTTTCCGTCGCCACCATTTACTACAACCAGACCATGCTGCCGCTGATTGCCGCGACGTTCGGCATCTCCGGTGCCCATGTCGGTCAGATCGCCATGCTGACCTGGAACAGCGTCAACGATAACGATCCGGCAGAACGTTGGTTGCACTCTTGAATTGGCCAACACATGTCGGCGCCACTGCCGGTGGATTGATCGAGTGGAAAGCCGGATCGGTCTCGCGCAGGAAGATCGGCAGGTCGGTCATCGGCGGCATGGCCGGGATGTCGAAATACATCTGGATCACCCAGCCGCGGTGGTAACTGGCGTGGTTGACGACATGCATCAGCATCGCGCCGGCGCTCATGGTGCCGCTCTCGCCCGAGACAAATGTGAATTCGACGGGTTTATCCAGCGACCTGTCGGTCTGCCATTCGCTCCAGTCGCAATACCAGCGATCGATGCCTCTCTGTGCCAGGCGCAGCTCGGCGAGGTCGGGATGCAGCAGATCGTGAGAGGTTTTGAAGCCGTGGCCACGGCCTTCGAGGTGGGCCTTCCAGATGCAATCCACGACGTAGATGTGGTTGAGGGTGCCGATGATGTTCTTGAACACTGAGACCCGCTCTTTATTGACTTCGCCCGGCGGCAACTCGGCCAGGCTGTCAAAGAGACGCTGGTCGGCCCAGCGCTTGTAATCGGCCAGCAGGCGGGCCGTGCGTACGTTGATCATCAGAGGTCTCCCATGGCGATGGGGCACACTGCCAAGCATAGCCCTCGTGCCCGAAAGCGCCGCAAACGCTGATCATCGGTCGATTGACGCGTGGGCAAACCTGAAGGCCTGCCCTTTCAATGCCGGGATCAAAACGTGCCGGGGTAGCTGCCGCCATCCAGCAGCAGATTCTGCCCGGTGAGGAAACCGGCGTGGGCGCTGCAGATGAAGGCGCAATAGGCGCCAAATTCGTCGGGCTGACCGAACCGTTGAGCCGGGACATTGTTGCGCCGCTGCTCGCTGATCTGTTCGACGCTGGCGCCGTTGGCCTTGGCGGCAGCGCTCAGGGTTTTGTGCAGGCGCTCGGTATCGAACGGGCCGGGCAACAGATTATTGATCGTGACGTTGTTCCCGGCCAGACGCGACTGGCGGGCCAGACCGGCGATAAACCCGGTGAGACCGCTGCGGGCGCCGTTGGACAGTCCGAGCACATCGATGGGCGCCTTCACCGCACCGGAGGTGATGTTGACCACGCGGCCGAAACCACGCTCGGCCATGCCATCGACACAGGCCTTGATCAGCTCGATGGGGGTGAGCATGTTGGCGTCCAGCGCCTTCAGCCAGTCTTCCCGTTGCCAGTCACGGAAGTCGCCCGGCGGCGGGCCACCCGCGTTGTTGATCAGGATGTCGACCTGCGGACAGGCCGCCAGCACCTGCGCACGCACCGCCGGCTCGCTGATGTCGCCGGCCACTGTGCGTACTTCGATGGTCGGCGCCAGGCTGCGCAATTGCGTGGCGGCAGCCTGTAAGGTTGCGTTGCCACGGGCGTTGATCACCAGATTAACGCCTTCCTTCGCCAACGCCCGCGCGCAGGCCAGTCCCAAGCCCTTGCTGGCGGCACAGACGATGGCCCAGCGACCCGATATTCCCAACTCCATGACGATGCTCCCGACGGTTTGAAAGCCTTACGTTACCACTGTCAGCCAAGGGCACGGCGAAGGGAAACAGCCCGGGCCGGGCAAATGACTTGTTCCGGATTATCACGTATGGAGACGGGTTCCTGTAGGAGCGCGCTTGCTCGCGAAAAACCTGAGGACGCCGCGGCGTGTCAGGCTTCACGCGCCATCGTTAGCGTCCATCGCGAGCGTGCTCGCTCCTACAGTGATCGGCTTTAGCCGTTGGACACGCGGGTTACCCGCGACGATGAGCACGGGCCTCTGTGGATCAATGCCGGGTCCTGCGCTCCAGCAACCGCACCCCCAATGACAACGGATAACACAGCGCAAAATAAATCGCGCCGACGAGGATGTAGATCTCCAACGGCATGAAGTACACGGAACTCAAATCCTGGGCCCGCAGCATCAAATCCGGCGCGGCGATCAGGGAGGCCACGGAGGTGTCTTTCAGCAGCGAGATCGCGACATTGCCAATGGGCGCCAGCACGATGCGAATGGCCTGGGGTAACACGACCCAGCGCAACACCTTCAGATGCGGCATGCCAATCGCTTTCGCCGCTTCCACCTGGCCCTTGGGCACCGCCTCCAGACCCGCACGGTAAATCTCCGACAGGTAGGCCGCCGCATTCAGCCCCAGGCCAATCATTGCCGCTTGGAACGAGCTGAACTGCACCCCGATTTCGGTCAGGCTGAAGTAGACGATGAACAACTGCACCAACGCCGGCGTGCCGCGAAACACCTCGATGTAGATCAGCGCGGCACGCCGCAACGGCCGGTTCTTGGACAACCGCGCCAGCGCCACCAGCAGACCGACAATCAAGCCGATCACCAACGCCCCGAACGCCAGTTGCAGCGTGGCCCAGGCCGCCGCCAGCAATTCCACATGGGCTGCTTCCCACAACTCGCCATAACCCATATCAGTTCTCCTTGACCACTTTCAGCCGGCGCTCGGTGCGCGCCGCCCAGTGGGAAAGCACCAGGCTCAGGGCCAGGTAGATGATTGCCAGCAGGAAATAGATCAGGTTGGTCTGGTAGGTTTCGCTGACCAGCATCCGCGCCTTGAAGGTCAGCTCCGGCACCGCCGCTGCCGAGGCGAGCGACGTGTCCTTGAGCAGGCCGATGGCGAAGTTGGCCATTCCCGGAATCGCGACCTTGAACGCCTGGGGCAGCACGATGATGCGCATCGCCAGCGAGCGGGTCATGCCAATGGAAAACGCCGCCTCGCTCTGCCCGCGATCGATGGTGCGGATGCTCGAACGAAACACCTCCGACAGAATCGCCGCTCCGTTCAGGCCGAAGCCGATAATCGCCGCGCCGATCGCCGGCAGCGTGATACCGATATAGGTCAGCCCGAAGTACAGAATGAACAACTGGGTCAGGATGGGAATGTTGCGAAACACCTCCAGGTACACGCTGGCTATCAGGCTAAGGATGCGGCTACGCGAGAGCCGCATCAGCGCCAAGCAAAACCCCAGCAACGTCGCCACGACAAACGCGGCGGCCGTGAGGCCTACGGTGGTCAGCGCGCCGAGGCCCAGCACGTTCAAAAAGTACGGCAGCAGTTCGAGGGCTTTGTGCAGTGCGGTCGAATCGAACATCGATCAATGCTCCTGCACGGCGCGGATGAAGTTGCGGGTGCGTTCGACCTGGCTCTCGCGGAAGATCTGTCGCGGCGGGCCTTGCTCGACGATGTTGCCGTCGGCCATGAAGATCACCTGGTCGGAAACGCTTTCGGCGAAGCTCATTTCATGGGTCACGATAATCATCGTCATGCCCTCTTCCGCGAGCTTGCGCATGACGCCCAGCACTTCGCCCACCAGCTCCGGGTCCAGGGCAGAGGTGGCTTCGTCGAACAGCATCAGCTTGGGTTTCATCGCCAGTGCCCGAGCGATGGCGATGCGTTGCTGTTGCCCGCCGGAGAGCTGTTCCGGGAACGCGTCACGCTTGGCGAACATGCCGACCTTGTTCAGCAAATCCTCGGCCAGCGCCACCGCTTCGGCGCGGTTGCGCTGCTGCACCTTCAGCGGGCCGAGGATGATGTTGTCCAGCACCGAGAGATGCGGAAACAGGTTGAAACGCTGGAACACCATGCCGATGCCGGCGCGCATCCGCGCCAGCTCCTTGTCGCTCATGGGCACTTTCCGTGTGCCCGCCAGGCGCTGGCCGATCAGCTCGTTGTCGATGTAGATGTCGCCCTTGGTCGGCTCTTCCAGGTAATTGACACAGCGCAACAAGGTCGTCTTGCCCGAGCCGCTGGGGCCGATGAGCGAGATCTTCTGACCTTGCTGCACATTGAGGTCAATGCCCTTGAGAACGTCCAGGCTGCCGAAGGACTTGTACAGCCCTTCGATTCGCACCAGTGCGGTTGACTCAGCCATACGCTAGCTCCTCGACTCAGGCAAAGGCCTGGCTGAAATCACGGGCGGGATGTTCGAACGGCCCGATCAGGTTGCCTTTTTCGTCGCGATCCACGCCGATGCGCGGATCCTTGGACGGTGGCACCAGATAGTCGGGGTTCTTGATCCCGTATTTGGCCAGGACCGGCTTGACCTGATCGGTGGCTTTCAACCAGCGCAGGCCCTGGTTGATACCGTCGAACAGATCCTGATGCTGCGGATGAACGCCCCAGATCGCCTCGAACTTGGCAGTCAGGCTGGGGAAGTTTTCATCGTAGGCCATGGGGATCTGTTTCAGCTTGAGACTTGGGTCCTGGAGGATCATGTAGTCGATGGTCGGAGCATCCAGCACAGCAAAATCCAGGCGCCCGGCGCGCACATCGCGCAGGCAGGAATCGGTGTTGTCGTAGAGCTTGACCTCCTTCACGCCCTGGATTTTCTTCATGTCGGGGATGGTGAAATAGCCGGTGATGGCACCGATGGTGCGGCCCTTCACATCGTTGACCGTGATGGTGCTGTCGAACGGCTCACTGTCGCGCATGATCACGTAGGCCCCGGTGTAGAACACCGGGTCGGTGAGCAGGAGGATCTTCGAGCGCATCGGGTTCCAGGCGAAGTTGCCACCGAACCAGTCGGCCCGCCCCGACCTCACCGCTTCGACCACCGCCGGGAAACCCATGGTCAGCACATCGAGCTTGAGTTCCAGGCGGTTGGCAATGATGTTCAGCAATTCGAGGTCGGTGCCAATGGGCACGCCTTCGCGCAATGCGCCCAAGGGCATGTCGCCCAGGCACGCGGCGGTCAGGTAGCCGGGCCGCACGGTCTTGATCGGTTGCCCCGCCGCGAAAGCGAAGGACATCGGGCCCATCGCACTGCCCACCAGCGCCGCCAATGAACCGTAGCCAGTCGCCTTGAGCAGGCCGCGTCGGGAGAAACCCTGGGTATCACACTTGAAATCGGACATAGATCACCTATGGGGCAAGTTATTGTGTTGACCGGTACACGCCTTACCGCCGTCCGTGGCTCGATTTCCCTGCCTTTTTCACGACCGCGTCGGCAAGCCCGCCAGGATGTCGATGGCGTTGACGTGGGGTTTATGGGTTGGTTGGCGACGACGCTTGAGCATCAGATAGGCGGCTGAGACCACGCCGAGGCTGACGAGGCTGGCCAGGAATTGCGTACGCAAGGATTCCTGGAGCGCCATGGCGACCAAAACACCTGCAATCACTGCTACCACAGCATAGGACAGCCACGGAAACAGCCACATTTTGAGGGTCAGCCGGGCCGGTTCCGTGGCTTCGACCTGACGGCGAACCTTGATCTGCGCCACGGCCACGGCGAGGTACACGAACAGCATCACCGCGCCGGAAGCGTTCACCAGAAACAGAAACACGCCCTCGGGAGAAATGATCGCCGCCATGATCGCGAGGTAGCCGATCACACTGCTGAGCAGCACGGCGGCCCGCGGCACTTTGCGCCCGGTCAGCTGCGACAGCTGCGCCGGTGCATCGCCGCGCTGGCTGAGGCCGAACAGAATCCGCGACGACACATACAAGCCGGAATTCAACGCTGACAGCACCGCCACCAGCACCACCGCTTGCATGATCATCGCCGCGCCGGGAATGCGCATCACCTCCAGTGCCGCCACGAACGGCGAATGACCGGCGACGATTTGTCCCCATGGCACCACGCAGACAATCAGGAAGATCGAGCCGACATAAAAGGTGATCACGCGGAAGATCACCGAACGGGTCATGTTCGCCACATTCTTCGAAGGATCGTCGGATTCGGCGGCCGCAATGGTCGCGATCTCGGCCCCGCCTACCGCGAAGATCACCGTCGGCACTCCCGCCAGAATCGCACTGACGCCGTACGGCATGAAGCCGCGGTCGTTCACCAGATTGCCCATCAAGGCGCTGGTGCTCGGCGCAAAACCGAAGAGGTAGGCGCCGACCACGAAGATGAAGACGATGATCGCGAACACCTTCAATGACGCGAACCAGTACTCGAATTCGCCATATGACTTCACAGACAGGCAGTTGATGGCGGTCATGATCGCCAACAGGCTCAGGCCGATCATCCACGCGGGCAGCGGTATCCACTGCTCAAGGATGTTGGCGCCGACCACCGCTTCTACCGCCACCACGATCACCCAGAAGTACCAGTACAACCAGCCACTGGTAAAGCCGACCCAATTACCCAGGCCAATCCTGGCGTACTCGGTAAACGAGCCGACGCCGGGCAATGCCACCGCCATTTCACCCAGCATGCGCATGACCAGCATCACCACGATGCCGGCAGCGAGATAACTCAGGAAAGCCGCCGGGCCAATCGCCTGGATCGTGGCGCTACTGCCGACAAACAGACCGGCGCCGATGATCCCGCCGAGGGAAATCATGGTGATATGACGCTGGCGCAAGGCCCCGCTCAGACGCTGCTGGCCAGGTTTTGTATCGGTTGGGTGGGGAGTGCTCATTGGATGACCTCCGTGTGACAGGGTGGGGTCGCTCGACCGGATAATTTCGTCGAAGATTTTCTGCGAACCAGACAACACAGCGGATATCCTGTGCCGCCCGCTGACAGCCTGGAACGTCGGTGGTGCCGGTGCGCCGAGGACGTGCCCGGCGAGAAGGTGTCGATAGTCATGTGCGTACCCGTTGGGCTGAGCATGGCAGCCATTTTTTCTTATTGTGTTGCATGACAAGCATTACAACTCACACACTAATCACGGTTTTTTAGCTTGTCAATGGGCGTTGTATCGGATAAAAAGCAATACAAATTTGCTTATTGTCTTGCTACAAGCATGACAAGCAGGGATAAAGCACCATGAGTCAATTCGAACAACTGCTGGACGAGCTCAAGGCCAGTGCGGCCTTGCAGCGGGACAAAGCGGAAACCCTTTATGCGCAACTGGCAGACTCCTTGGCCGAGGCGATCGGCAAGGGCAAACTCAAACCAGGCGAGCGTCTGCCGCCCCATCGCGAGTTCGCCAGCGCACTGGGGGTGAACATCACCACGGTGACCAAAGCCATGGCCGTGCTGCAGCAGAAAGGCCTGGTGGAAAGCCGGCCCGGGCGTGGCACCCAAGTCGCACAGCCGCGTCATCCGCCGGCTCAGTTCCAATCGGCGCCAAGTAACGACCCTGGCACCGTCGACCTCAGCGTCAACCGCCCCGCCACCGACGGTTTCAATCGGGTGCTGGCGCAGTTGCTGCCACGACTTTCCAGTGATCCACGCTTCGGTGACATGAAGGACTATCACCCGTCCGAAGGTCCGCTCTGGGCCCGTGAAGCCGCCGCGCAATGGCTGCGCCACACCGGCGTGCAGGCCCAGGCCTCGCAGATGCTGATCGTCGAAGGCGCCCAGCATGGCATCGCCAGCACCCTGCGCAGCCTGACCAACAGCGGCGACACCGTGCTGGCCGACAGCGTCACCTATCAGGGCATCAACGCGTTGTGCCGTTCCCTGGGACTGATCCTGGTCGGCGTCGACGCGGATGCCCGCGGGATGTCGCCACAAGCGTTGCGCCAGGCCTGCACCGAACATCAGCCACGGCTGCTGTTTCTGGTGCCGTCGATCCACAACCCGACCGCCATCACCCTCGACGCCGAGCGCCGTGAAGCACTGACGGCCGTGATTCGCGAAACCAACCTGCTGGTTATCGAAGACGACGTGTACCGACCTTTGCTGGATCAATCGCCGGCGCCCTTCGCGACATTGATGCCGGAACGGACGATCTACATTTCGGCTCTGTCCAAATGCATCGCTCCGGGGTTGCGCATGGGCTTCGTCATGGCGCCACAGCCACTGGTGCAAGACATTGCCGCCATGCAGCGCATCGACTGCTGGAGCACTTCGCCGCTGACCGCGTTGATCGCCACCCGGCTGATCGAGGACGGTCATGCCGAGCAACTGGTGTCGGAACAGCGCGAAGAATTGCGCATCCGCCAGGCGCTGCTCGCCACGCACCTCGACGGCCTGGAGTTTCAGCACAGCGCCACCGGCACCCACGCCTGGCTGGTCCTGCCGGAACCCTGGACCGGCTCGCGCTTCGCCCGCCTGTGCCAGGATCGCGGCGTGGTGTTGCTGGCCGGTGGCGCCTTCACCTTGCGTCCGGAACTCTCGCCGCAAGCGGTGCGCATCAATATCTCGGCGGCGCTGTCGCGTGAACAACTGATCAACGCCCTGAGCGTCATCAGCCAATTGGCACGTCAGGGTCACCTCTACATGCACAACCGGATCTGAGGACATGACACAGTCAGTTCATTGCGAAATCGCCGTTATCGGCGCCGGCGTGGTCGGCGTTGCCACCGCACTCTGGCTCCGCCGCCAGGGTTATCGGGTGTTGCTGCTGGAGCGCGAGGCGATTGCCGCGGGCGCGTCCTACGGCAATGCCGGCACGCTGGCGCCCTACGGCGTTATGCCAATTGCCCAGCCCTCGTTGCTGAAGGCGATTCCGTCGCTGCTGTTTTCGAAGGAATCGCCCTTTGTCATCAACTGGGCACGCCTGCCGCGGCTGATGCCCTGGCTGCTGCGGTTTCTCAATGAATGTCGAGCCTCGCGCTGCGAAGCCAACACCTTGGCGTTGATGAACATTCTCCAGCACACCTACAGTGGGTATGCGCCGTTGCTGGCTGATTGTCCGCAGGCCGACCAGCACGTGCGTCACAACGGCTGCCTCTATGCGTACGGCACCGAGCAAGGCTTTGCCGGCGCCCAGGCTGCCATCGCGCTGCGCCGCTCCCTGGGCATCGCGCAGCAGGTATTGAACGCCGCGGATGTCGAACAACTGGAACCGGCGCTGGCGGGCCAGGCGGTGGCGGGGATTCTGTTTCCCGAGTCGTCCCACATGGATGACCCACGGGCCTTTATCGAAGCGCTCGCCGCACCGCTGGTGGCCGACGGCACGTTGCACCAGGCGACGATCACCGCCGTGCAACGTCAGCCCAATGGCCTGCAGCTGTTGAGCGCCGAAGGCCAGGTCTATCGCGCAGATCGGGCCGTGGTGTGCGGCGGTGCGTGGTCGGCGGCGCTGGCGCGGCAGGTCGGGGATCGCATTCCACTGGATACCGAGCGCGGCTATCACATCGAATTCGACCTTGAGGACACGCTGCTGAACCGGCCTTGCTGCCCGGTGGAAAGTGCGTTCTACATGACCCCCATGGCCGGGCGGCTGAGGGTCGCGGGCACCGTCGAACTGGGCTCGATCAACGACCCGGCCAATCCCCAGCGTTTTGATTATCTGGAACGCCATGTGCGTCGGGTCATGGGTCTGACGACGCCGGTCGCCCGTCGATGGCTGGGTTTCCGGCCGTCCCTGCCCGACTCTTTGCCGGTCATTGGCCCATCGCCGAACGAACCTCGGCTGATCTACGCCTTCGGCCATCAACACCTGGGCCTCACGCTGGCCGGTGCCACTGGCCAACTGGTCGCCCAGTGCATCGCCGGCAAGGCGCCGTCATGGCTGGACAGTTTTTCCGTGCAACGCTTCTGAACGACGTCACTCCACAGGAGAGCCCTTGATGCAAACCATCGCGCGCAAACATACCAATCAACGCATGAGCCAGATCGTCATCCATGGCGACACGGTGTACCTCGCCGGTCAGGTCGGCGAACCTCACCACTCGGTGACCGACCAGACCCGTGACGCGCTGGCGCGGGTGGACGCCTTGCTGGTGGAAGCAGGTTCGACCCGCAACCACCTGCTGCAAGCCACTATCTGGCTGGCCGACATGGAGGATTTCGAGGCGATGAACGCGGTGTGGGATGGCTGGGTGCCAACAGGTTGTGCACCGGCGCGGGCCTGCGGTGAGGCGAAACTGGCGGATCCTGCCTTACGCGTTGAAGTGATTGTTTGCGCAGCAAGGAACTCCTGACGGCCGCCACGTATCCTAAACTGTGTGGTACTTCCTTTACGCTTCACGCTTTCGGAGGACACCGTCATGCGCCGTCTGATACTTATCTCTTCCCTTGTGTTGTGTTTACCTTTCGGTTCGGCTTTCGCGAGAGTGGATGCGGGCGATGTTGCCACCTCGGCCGGGGTTTCTGCTTCGCTGTACTCGACGTTCAAAGACCATAAACTCATGATTCCCGCACGGGATGACGCCTCCAGCTTCGTGGCCAGTGGCGGTGCCATTCGTGGCGTGTATCTGGAGTCGGTCATGAAGCAGATCCGCCAGGACAATCCCGGGCTCAACGCCAGCGATGAAGACCTGGCCAGAGCCATTCTCATCCAGGATGGTAATGCTGCCGGGCAATGAAGCTGAACCAGTCGCGGTGGGGCTTGTAACACCTGGATAGCGTTTCCGGCCCTGCTTCGCCTCAGCTCCAATGTTTACCTGCGAGCCCTCGTGGGAGCCGGCTTGCCGACCCCTTCTAAGGACGCGCCTGCTTATCAGCGATACCGCGGTGCCGCTGTGGAGTTGCCGAACAAGCCAGACAAAAGCTTGCGCTGAGCTTCGTACCGCTCGAACTGCGCGCCGTCGTGCAACCCTGGAATCGTCACCACCTCCCCGCTCGCCAACCCGACCAACGCGGCATCGACCATGTCTTCGGCGGTCATCACGATTTCCTGCGGCAGGTTTTCCACCGGATTGCCCGCCTCGCTCCAGAAATCGGTCGCAGTGGCGCCGGGCAGCACGGCCTGGATGCGAAGGCCTTTGTCGGCCAGTTCATGTTGCATGGATTGGCTCAGGCTCAACACGAAGGCCTTGGTGCCGCCATATACGCCATTGAGGATTTCCGGGGCAATCGCCACGATCGAGGCAATGTTGATCACCGTGCCGGTGCCTCGGGCGACAAATCCGGGAACGACCGCGTAGGCCAGGCGCATCAGCGCGGTGACGTTCAGGGTGATCATGTCCTCCATCTCGTCCACCGGGCTGCCCAGCAGCGGCATGACCCCGCCGACCCCGGCGTTGTTGACCAGCAAGGTGATGCTGGCATCGGTGCACAGGATGTCCTCCACCCGGCGCACATCGGCCTTGTCTTTCAGATCGGCCGCGACCACTTCCACCGCACGTCCGGTTTCGTTGCTCAGGTGATTGGCCAGGGCATTCAGTTTGGCCTGGCTGCGAGCGACCAGAATCAGGTCGTAGCCTTGCCGGGCGAGACGGTCGGCGTAGACCGCGCCGATGCCGGAAGAAGCGCCCGTGATCAGTGCAGTGCCTTTGGATGAGAGAGCCATGTTCAGTGTCCTTCATAAGTGAGGCGAGGTATTCGCCGGGTGTGAACCTTTATAAAGGGACTGACGCTTGTCTCAAATGACGTTTAAAGTACGTTTTCAGGACATGCCCATTGAGAGTTCGCTCATGACTTCCGTAGCGTTCGTGGTGTTTGAAGGTTTCCAGTCCATGGCACTGGCCGCCATGCCGGTGTTCGAGTACGCCAACGTCAGCGCTGGCGAAGCGCTTTACGAGGTGAGCGTGGTGTCCGAGGACGGCCGTTCGTTGCGTGCTTCTGGCGGTTTGAGCATCGGCACCCAGGCGTTTGATGAGCAGCTGTTCGACACGGTGATCGTGGTCGGCGGTGATTCCATACTCGAGCAGGCGCCCGAAGGTGTATTGAATTACGTGCGCGCCAGCGTGAAAACCGCGCGGCGTACAGCGTCGATTTGTTCAGGCGCGTTCGTGCTGGCCCAGGCTGGCTTGCTCGAGGGCCGCCGGGCGACCACGCACTGGGCTTACACGCGGGAGCTGCAAGCACGGTTTCCCTCGATCAAGGTCGAGGAAGACCGGATTTACGTGGTCGACGGTTCGATCTGGACCTCGGCCGGGATGACCGCCGGCATCGACCTCGCCCTGGCCATGGTCGAGAAGGACCACGGCGCCGAACTCGCGCGCTCCGTGGCGCAGAAACTGGTGATGTACCACCGGCGCGCGGGCGGCCAGTCCCAGCACTCGGCGCTGCTGGAGCTGGAGCCGAAATCCGACCGCATCCAGACCGTGCTCGGCTATGCCCGGGAACACCTCGCCGACACCTTGTCGGTGGAACAACTGGCGGACGTCGCACGCCTGAGCCCGCGCCAGTTCAGCCGCGCCTTCCGCGCCGAAACCGGCCAGTCGCCGGCCAAGGCCATCGAAAACCTGCGCCTGGAAGCCGCGCGGCAAATGCTGGAACGCGGGCGCCTGACCCTGGAACAGATTGCGACCGAGACCGGCTTCTGCGATCCCCGCCGCATGCGCGAAGCCTTCCTCAGAGCCTTCGGCCAACCGCCGCAAGTCATCCGCCGCAGCGCCCGAGCCGGAATCCTGTAGGAGCCAGCTTGCTGGCGATCAGGCCCCAGCCATGCGGTGATGTTGAAATCGTCATCGCCGGCAAGCCAGCTCCTACAATGATATGCATGGGTTCTCCTGGAGCGGAGCGTATGAAAATCTCGGCCAAACTGGCATTTTTCGCCATCGTCGGCACCCTCGCCTACCTTTGGCTCGCGGTGTGGGGGTTCGGCGGATCTGCAGCGTTTTTCTCTCACGGCGCCTTGGTGGTCGTTGCCTTGGCGACGCTGGGCATGGCGCTCGCGTCGCTGTTCACCGAGGTCAATCTCAGTTCTGGCGATCGTGAAGACCGGGCCAATCGCTGGGTGCTCCCGGCTTTCGGAGTGATCGGGATACTGAGCGGTTTTCTCCCGGCCTACACCGATCGCATCGGCGTCTGGACCTTCGGTGGCGAAGGCGTGCGCTGGTTCGGTGCACTGGTGTTCATCGTCGGCGGCGTGTTGCGTCTGTGGCCGGTGTTTGTCCTGGGAAACCGTTTCAGCGGGTTGGTGGCGATCCAGCCGGGGCACCGCTTGGTGACTGACGGGATTTATCGGACGCTACGCAACCCCAGCTATCTGGGCATGCTGGTGATAGCCGTGGGCTGGGCGCTGGCGTTTCGTTCCGGCGTTGGTTTGCTGTTGGCGGCGCTGACGGTCATCCCGCTGATCGCCCGCATTCATTCCGAAGAGGCGCTGCTGCGGGCGCAGTTTGGCAGTGAATATGAGGCGTATTGCGCTCGGAGTTGGCGGTTGGTTCCTGGCTTGTACTGAGGAACAAAACTGTGGGAGCGAGCCTGCTCGCGAAGGCGGAATGTCACTCCATAAAGATGTGGTCTGACACGCCGTATTCGCGAGCAGGCTCGCTCCCACATTTGTTAGATCGGGAGCAAACGGATGAACCCCGTGGCATCCAGGTGAACGCTGACCGCATCGTAGCTGGCCAGCGTTGCATGTGGCGTTACGATCGGGTGGTCGTGCGTCGAGGTAATGATCAAGAGGTCTGCCCCCGCCGCTTCGGCAGCGCGTATGCCGACCGCGGCATCTTCGAATATCAGGCACTCCGTGACGTCCACTCCCAAGCGCTTGGACGCCAGTAAGTATCCCGCAGGGTCCGGTTTACCGGCACTGACATCTTCCGCCGTGACCATCACCTCGGGCTCGGGAATCCCCGCCGCCGCCATGCGCCGCAGCGCCAACGCCCTGGGCGCAGACGTGACAATCGCCCACTGCCGCGCCGGTAACGACTCGAGAAATTTCGCCGCACTGGCCACCTCGACAATCCCCTCGACGTCATCGATTTCCGCCTGGGTCACCCACGCCGCCTCAGCCTTGGGATCAATACCCGGCAAGGCCTGGCGGTTGACAGTGTCAATGGCACGAGCGCCATGAATGGTCGGCAGGAACGTCGCGACATCCAGCCCGTGGCGCAACGCCCAGGTGGTCCAGATGCGCTCGGCGGCGGCGATGGAATTGAGGACGGTACCGTCCATATCAAATAGAAAGGCGCGATAAGGTTTGTTAAAAACCGATGTTTGATCTGACAAGGATGCACTTCCTTCGCAGGAGCCGGACGGCGGTTGCCACGCAATGTAGCAAGTTCGCGCGGCTCGCGTACCGCCGGTTTTCAGCCCACCGTCTTCGACTTCAAAGCGCCTTCGACGCAATCGAGCAATTGCCCCAGCGCCCAGGGTTTCTTGATGAAAGACACCTCGTGCCGCACCCCTGAGGTTTCTGGCGTTTCGAACCCGGACATGATCATGATCGGCTTGTCCGGCCAGCGGTCACCGAATTGATTGGCCAGATCGGCGCCATTCAGCTTGCCGGGCATTGTGATGTCCGTCAGCAAAAGCGCCACGTTGTCCGCGTGCTGCTCCAGATAACCCGCCGCCGCATCCGCGCTGATCTGCGGTTCGACCGTAAAACCTTCCTCCTGCAGAATTTCGCAGAGAAACTCCAGGATCAACGGATCGTCCTCAACCACAAGAATCAACCCGCCAGAAAGCTGCTCGCCCGCCGCCGATACTGGACACATGATTGCCACTCCCTGATTGCCTAATGATTTCGCGGGCTCAAATCCGCTGCTTACAGGTATGAGCAGCGGGCTCGGCGGAAATTCATTTTTGATGCCACACAGGGTAAAAAATCAAACGTCCCAGGGGACGGGCGGACGAAACATTGAGTAATTCAGGTGCGGGCGGGATTTTGGCGTCGCCAAGGACGGCCCAAACAACGCTTGCATCAGGTTCTTGCTGATAGTCAGATAGGCACCATAAAACCAACCTCTACAACAACCGGCCCGACGCAACACCCGAGGCCGGTGCGGAGCCCTTCTGCCATGCGCCAACTGCCCTCGCTCAATATGCTGCGCGTTTTCGAAGAGGTCGCGCGGCATCGCAGTTTCAGCCAGGCGGCGCTGGGTCTGAACGTTACCCAGGGAGCGGTGAGCCGGCAGATCAAGCAGCTCGAAGACTACCTCGGCGTCGCGCTGTTCATCCGCACGCCGCAAGGCTTGTCACTGACTGAAACCGGCAGCGCCCTCTCACCGCATCTGGCAGAAGCCTTCGACCACATCGAACGCGCCCTGCAAGCCGTGCGCGTGCCCAACCTGCGCCAGCGCCTGCGCATCCTGGCGCCGCCGACCTGGGCCACGCGGTGGTTGTCGGCGCACCTGCGGGTGTTTTGCCAGCGCTACCCGGACATCAGCCTGAGCGTGACCAACCAGGCCGGGCACGACAGTCTGGCCGAGATCGACTGTCACATTCGCTTCGGCCTCGAAGCCGCGCCCCATTGCAACAGCCAGTTGCTGGTCATGGAGCGGCACATCGCCGTGGCCAGCCCCGAGCTGTTCAACGATGGCCAGCCGCCGGACCTGCGGCAATTTCCGTTGCTGCACATCCTGCACGACGGCAAGCGCCTGAAGGTGTGGGAGAACTGGCTGGCGGCGATGGGCCGGGACGATGTCGATGCGGGCCAAGGGCTGGAGTTCAGTACGCTGGATCAGGTGATCCATACCGCGCTGGCGGGCGGCGGACTGGCAGTGATCGACCGGCAGATGATCGAGAAGGAACTGGCCCATGGCAGCCTGCTGCCGATCACGCCGGTGGAGGTGATCGGGCCTTATGGCTATTGGCTGGACGTGGCGAACGACAAGCAGGGGTTGTCGAAGGTGAAGTTGTTCACCGATTGGTTGGGACTGGTCAGCAATCCCTGAACCACCGGTATCCCCTGTGGGAGCGGGCTTGCTCGCGAAGGCGGAGTGCCAGTCGCCATCTATGTTGACTGATACACCGCCTTCGCGAGCAAGCCCGCTCCCACAGTTAAGTTTGTGGCTGTAGTTTAGATCGGAGCAGCGGTTTTGACGGCGACCGCCGCACTCCCCTCCACCGGACTCTGCGCCTTGCACGCCTGGCTCAGCGTCAGCGACTTGGTCTCCGGCGCCCACGCCCAGGACAGCAACGCGCCCAGTGCCAGGATCGCCGCAAGAATACCCATGGTCGGGCTCAGGCCGATCCCCGCCACACTCACCGGCAGCAAGAACGTGCTGACCGCCGAACCCAGGCGGCTCACCGCGGTGGCCAGGCCAATCCCGCTGGCCCGTACTTCGGTCGGGAAACTCTCGGCCGGGAACACCCCCACGAGGTTACTCACCGCCGACAACACCAGCGTAAACAAGCCGAACACCAGCACCATCAGGAACGCCGCACTGCTGGGCAGCACCGCCAGCATGAACAACGCGACCGCGAGGATGATGAACGAGTTGATCAGGAACCCGCGTCGCGAGAACTTGATCGTGCACCAGATGCCAATCAACGCGCCGAGGATCAGCAGCATGTTCAGCATCAGTTCGGTGCCGAAGCCTTCGGCCAGGCCCATCTTCTGCAGGATCGACGGCAGGAACGTATAGATCGCGAAGTACGGCATCACGATGCAGACGAAGAACAGGCAGTTGAACGCGGTGCGCTTGCGGTATTCGCGGCTGAACAGCACCGCATAGCCGGAACGGGTTTCGGTGGATTGTGTTTCGTCGAGTTCGACGTTGGCGCCCAGGTGTTTCTTGACGATGGCGCGCGCCTCGGCAACCCGCCCCTGGTTGACCAGCCAGCGCGGCGACTCCGGCGTGCCGATTCGGGCAATCAGGATCAACGCCGCCGGGATCGCCGACGACGCCAGCATCCAGCGCCAGGCATCGTCGCCGAGGCTGAGCATGGCGGTGCCGACGAAGGTGGCGGCGACGTAACCGAAGGTCCAGATCACGCTGAACGAACCGAGCAACACGCCGCGGTGCTTCTTCGGCGAGAACTCGGCGAGCATGGCGTGGCCGACGCTGAAATCACCGCCGAGGCCGATGCCGATCAATACCCGGCAGAGAAACAGGCCCATGGCCGTTTCGGCGTAGAACTGCATCACCGAGGCGAGGGTGATCAGCACGAAGCTGACCAGAAAGATCTTCTGGCGACCGACCTTGTCGGAAATCCAGCCGAAAAACAGGCTGCCGAGGAACAGCCCGATCAGCGCCGATGCGCCGATCAATCCTTGCCAGAAGGCATCCAGTTGCATCTGCGGGCTCAGCAGGGTGAAGGCGATGCCGATCAGGCCGAGGATGTAGCCGTCGGTGAAATGCGCACCGAAGGTCAGCCCGGCGATCTTGAGGTGAAAGCGCCCGATGGGCAGGTCGTCGATTTTTACCGGTTGTACGGACATGTAAATCTCCAATTGTTGTTATTGACGGAGAAATGAAAGCGAAATCGGTGTGCTCTTCTGTAGGAGCGAGCATGCTCGCGAAAAGTCTGAGAACGCCGTGGTGCGTCAGGCTCCCCGCGTTATCGTTAACGTCCATCGCGAGCTTGCTCGCTCCTACAAGGGGGGGTTAGAGGCCGCCCATCAGCAGGTATTTGATCTCCAGGTAGTCATCCAGACCGTACTTCGAACCCTCGCGACCGAGGCCCGATTCCTTGATGCCGCCGAACGGCGCCACTTCCGTGGAAATGATCCCTTCGTTGATCCCGACCATGCCCGCTTCCAGGCCTTCGGCCATGCGCCAGACGCGGCCGATGTCGCGGCTGTAGAAGTAAGCGGACAAGCCGTACGGCGTGTCGTTGGCCATTTGCATCACCTCGGCTTCGTCCTTGAAGCGGAAGCACGCGGCCACCGGGCCAAAGGTTTCGTCCTGGGCGATCAGCATGTCGCTGCTGGCTTCGGCGAGAATGGTCGGCTCATAAAACGTGCCGCCCAGCGCGTGACGACGGCCGCCGCACAACAGTTTGGCGCCCTTCTCCAGTGCGTCGCTCACGTGCAGTTCAACCTTGGCCAGCGCCGCATTGTTAATCAGCGGACCTTGCTCGGTTTCGCCTTCCAGAGCGCTGCCGACGCGCATGGCCGCCACCGCCTCGGCGAGTTTGCCAGTGAAGGCTTCGTACACGCTGTCCTGAATGAAGAAGCGGTTCACGCAGACGCAGGTTTGCCCGGTATTGCGGAACTTCGAGGCCATTGCGCCTTTCACGGCGGCGTCCAGATCGGCATCGTCGAAGACAATGAACGGCGCGTTGCCGCCCAGTTCCAGCGAGACTTTTTTCAGGGTCTCGGCAGCCTGGCGCATCAACAACTTGCCGGTGCGGGTGGAGCCGGTGAACGACAATTTGCGCACAACCCCGGAGGCTTGCAGCGCACCGCCGATCGCCACGGCGTCACCACTGACGATGTTGAACACGCCTGCCGGAATCCCGGCCTGCTCGGCCAGCACCCCCAGGGCGAAGGCCGACAGCGGTGTTTCTTCCGATGGCTTGAGAATCATTGTGCACCCCGCCGCCAGCGCCGGGCCGACCTTGCGGGTGACCATCGCCAGCGGGAAGTTCCACGGAGTGATCGCGGCGACCACGCCGATGGCTTCCTTGACCACGATGATCCGCGCGTCCGCCTTGTGGCTCGGGATCACGTCGCCGTAAGCACGCTTGGCTTCTTCGCCGAACCACTCGAGAAAGCTCGCGGCGTAGACCACTTCGCCCATCGCTTCGGCCAACGGTTTGCCCTGCTCGCGACTGAGCAGCGTCGCCAGCTCCTTCTGGTGACTGAGCATCAGTTCGCTCCAGCGCTTGAGCTTCTGGCTGCGCTCCTTCGCAGTCAGCGCGCGCCAGGCCGGCAACGCGCGGTTGGCGGCGTCGATGGCGAGGTTGGTTTCCTCGGCGCCGGCCTGCTGCACCTCGGTGATCAACTCGCCATTGGCGGGGTTGAACACCGGGTATGTCGAACCACCGGAAGACCATTGGCCGTCGATGAAATGGCCGTGACGGATCAGCGCGCTCATGCCACAGCCTCGGTCAACGTGAAGCGTTCCAGGCCCGGACGGGCCGAACGCAGGATGCGTTTGCCAGCGGTGTAATCGTTGATCACATCGCACGGGGTGTAATTGCGTTCCAGTTCGTGCAGCTCGTCAGCGTCGAGCTGGGTGTCGAGCGCCGCCAGGGCACTGTCGAACTGCTCGGTGGTGTCGGCGCCGACCAGCATGCAATCCACCCCCGGATGGTTGGCGACCCAGGCCTGGGCGATTTGCGCGTTGGACACACCACGCGCGCGGGCCACTCGTTGCACCGAATGGGCGATCTCGAACGAGGCTTCGTCGCTGTACATCTGCTGGGTGAAGAAGTCAGTCTGGTTGCGGGTCGACTGCACGTCACCGGTCAGCAGACCACGGGCCAGCGGACTGAATACCGAGACGCCCAGACCCTGGTCGCGGCAGAACGGAATCATTTCGCGCTCTTCTTCACGGTAGGCACAGTTCAGTTGCAGCTGCATGTTGATCGGCTTGACCCAGCCATTGCGCTCGCACGCCATGAGGATCTTCGCCAACTGCCCGGTGAGCATGGTCGACACGCCGATGTAACGCGCCTTGCCGGAACGCACGATGTCGTTCATCGCACTCATGGTCTCTTCGACCGGGGTGTTCACATCGAAGTAATGCAGCATGAACACATCGACATAATCCATGTTCAGACGCTGCAGCGAGGCGTCGATGCTGTCCATGATGTGCTTGCGCGAATGGCCGCTGGCGTTGATTCCGGTGCGGGTGCCGTAACCGACTTTGGTGGTGATCACCAGGTCTTCGCGGCGGGCCAGGCGCTTGACGATGCGCCCCACTACTTCCTCGCCGACACCGGCGGAATAGAAGTCCGCGAGGTCGATGAAGTTGACGCCGTTGTCCAGGGCGTGCGCGACGATTGGCTCGCTTTTCTTCTCATCGAAGATCCACGGCTTCCAGTCCGGGGTGCCCATGTTCATGGTGCCCAGGCACAGGCGGGAGACTTGCAGGCCGGAGTTGCCCAAACGAATGTATTGCATGGCGCGGACCTCAGGCTTTTGGTGTGTAGAAAGGGTTGCTGATGTGATTGACCACGTCCGCCAGTTGCGCGGTTTCCGGCTTGCCGGTCAGCGCGGCACGGATCGCCGTGCGGCAGGCGTTGTAGTTGTTCAAGTACACGGCATCGAGGTCATCGCACGCCGGGTTGACCCAGTTGGCGGTGACGATGGCCCATTCATCTTCGGCTTCCGGCGGCAAGGTGCCGTCGAGCAACGCTTCCAGAACCGCCTTGGCGATCCCGGCTTGCGACGCACCCCAGGTGGCGTTGCCGTGCAGGTCGCTGCTGATCGCGGCTTTGTTGACGTAGAGGGTCATCGGTTTGACCGGGATATTGGGCTGGGCAATCACCATGAACGGGCAATGGCCCTGGCTCGGCGACGCCAGGCTGTTGGCGAACGCCTGCCCCGCCGGACCGTTGCGCGGGCCGATCAGGATGTTGATGTGAGCGGCGTTGACGCCAGGGCCTTCGAAGCCTTCACCGATGTACAGGTCGAGTTCTTTCATGGGTCGTTACTCTTCAGTGATTTTTTTGGAGGATCAGCAATGCACGCGGACGGTGCAGGTCGCGTGGCGAATGGCGGAGGTCGAAGAGCGCTGGGTATGGCGGAGAGGATCAGTCATGGGTGCAAACGCTCTTTTTTGTTGTTGATGAGCTGTGTTTGCGATTTTTTAACACTGGGGGTTGGCGGGGCTGTAACCATTAAAAGTCATGAGGGCATGACTTCAAGTCATACCCCAAAAACCTGTAGGAGCGAGCCTGCTCGCGATGGTGTGTCAGCTGCATTGATGCCAACTGACAGACCATCGCGAGCAGGCTCGCTCCTGAGGGGATTGTGTGGTTTCGGATTACTGCGACATGGCGTCTTTTTTCATGGCGTCCTTGGACATCGCGTCTTTTTTCATTTCGTCCTTCTTCATCGAATCCTTGGACATGGCGTCTTTCTTCATTGTGTCCTTGCTCATGGCATCCTTTTTCATCGTGTCTTTTTTCATGGCGTCTTTGGACATCGAGTCTTTGCTCATGCTGTCGTTGCTCATGCCGTTGGTGGTTTCGGCGGCAAATACGCTGGCAGCGCCCATGGCGAGGCACATGGACAGAACGACGGTGGTTAACTTTTTCATGATGAAACTCCTTGAAGCACAGGTTGCGATTGAACGCAGCGAATGCTGCGCGGTGAAGCTGTCGGGCGCCGTCAGCTGCCGCCGAACCAGTTGTAGCCCTGGTCTTCCCAGTAGCCGCCGCTGTAGGTGTTGCTGACGAATATCGCCTGGATGTGTTTGGGATTCTTGTAGCCGAGCTTGGTCGGCATGCGCAGCTTCATCGGGAAGCCGTATTCGCGCGGCAGCACCGCGCCGTCATAGGTCAGCGCCAGCAGAGTCTGTGGGTGCAGCGCGGTCGCCATGTCGATGCTGGTGTAGTAATCGTCGGCGCATTTGAAGCCAACGTATCTGGCATCGGTGTCGGCGCCGACCCGCTTCAGGAAATCGCTGAAACGCACGCCGCCCCAGCGCCCGATCGCGCTCCAGCCTTCAACACAAATGTGCCGGGTGATCTGTTCGTTCTGCGCCATGGCGCGCAGTTCTTCGAGGCGCCAAGTGCGCTTGTCGGCGACCAGCCCGGTCACTTCCAGCCGATAACTTTCTTCCTCGACCGTCGGCGCCTCGTCGATGCCGTAAAAAGCGTTGAAGGGAAACGGCCGGGTGATCATCGACGCCGGATAGGTCGGCGCCAGGGCGTTGGGATTGAACAGCCAGCCCTGCACCCGATCGTTGAACCGCGACATCGACGACAGCGCAGTCTCGACGCTGTCGTTATCGCTGATGTTGCAGCCGGAGAGCATGGCCACGCCGCCAAGGGTCAGGCCACGCAGCAGGAACGAGCGGCGCGAGCGGTCTTCGATCTGCGGGGCAATGATCTTGCGGGCGTCTTTCAGGATCGAGGATTCGTCGAGACCTTCGATGCGCTTTTTCATACCGGCTCCTTGCGACCGATGATCATGGCCAGCAGCGTTTTCGGCACGAGGGCGACCATCACCAGATGCACGGCCACAAAGGCCATCAACAACGTCATCGCGATGAAATGCACATGCCGCGCTGCGTCGTAGCCGCCGAGCAGTTCACGCAGCAGCGGGAACTGCACGGACTTCCACAACACCAGCCCGGAGATCACCAGCAGCGCAATGTCGAGCATCACGAACAGGTACGCCAGCCGTTGCACCTGGTTGTAATGACTCAGGTCGGCATGCCCCAACCGACCGCGCAACGCGGCCCCCAGGTCCCGCCACACACCGCTGGGCGAGACCGGGAAAAAGCGTCGTGACAGACGGCCACTGGCGAGATTGATGGCCAGGTAAACCAGCCCGTTGAGGGCGAGGAACCACATCGCCGCGAAATGCCACTGCAACGCGCCGCCGAGCCAGCCGCCCAGGGTGATGCCTGTCGGGAAACTGAAGTCGTACAGCGGGGAGGCGTTGTAGATGCGCCAGCCGCTGGTGACCATGACCAGCACCGCCAGGGCATTCAGCCAATGGGTCAACCGTAGCCAGCGGGGGTGGCTGGCCTTGGGTGCGGCAGTTGACTGCGACATGTCCGGCTCCAGGTTGTTATTCGTTGGAGCCGAGTATGAAAGCCGGAAGATCGCCAAATCCTCACGTAAAGTTAAATTAACCGTGATAACTGCGATGGGAGCAGGCTTGCTCGCGAAGGTGGTGTATCAGGCAATGACAAGGCGATTGATATACCGCCTTCGCGAGCACGCCCGCTCCAGAGTTTGGTGTCGACCGCCCATCGCTCAACTATGGTTAAATGCCGCCCCCTCCCAATGACCGACCGAACCCGATGAACCCTGAAGCTCTCATCACCCTCCACGACCATCTGCTGACTGCCCTCGCGGCCGCCCCCGCAGAAACCCGCCGGCTGTTCCACGGTCGCGGTCGATGCTGGCCGGGGCTGGAGCAGGTGACCGTCGACTGGTTGCAGGGCGTGGTGCTGGTGTCGCTGTTCAAGGAGCCGGAAGCGGCGCAGCTGGAAGGGTTGAAACAGCGGTTGATGGACATCACCCGCTCGCCCGAGTGGACGCAATCCGGTGCGCACACCCTGGCGCTACAGCATCGCTATTTGCTGCAAAGCACCACCGAATGGCTGGTCGGGGAAGTGATCGAGGACATGACCATCACCGAAGGCGGCCTGCGTTATCGCGTTGACCTCGGCCGCAAGCAGAACACCGGGCTGTTCCTCGACATGCGCTACGGCCGCGACTGGGTCCGCGCCAACGCGGTGGGTAAACGTGTGCTGAACCTGTTCGCCTACACCTGCGGTTTTTCCGTGGCGGCTGTCGAGGGCGGCGCCGAACACGTGGTCAACCTGGACATGTCCAGCCCGGCCCTGAATCGCGGCCGCGACAATCACCGGCTCAACGGCCACGACCTGAGCAAAGTGAGCTTTCTCGGCCACGACCTGTTCAAGTCCTGGGGCAAGGTGATCGGCAAGGGTCCGTACGACCTGGTGATCATCGACCCGCCGTCGTTTCAGAAAGGCAGCTTTTTGCTGACCAAGGACTACCAGCGGGTGCTGCGCCGCTTGCCGGAATTGCTCACCCCGCAAGGCACTGTGCTGGCCTGCATGAACGACCCGGCATTGGGTTCGGACTTCCTGATCGAGGGCGTGACCCGTGAGGCGCCGAGCTTGCGTTTTGTGGAGCGGCTGGCGAACCCGCCGGAGTTTCCGGATGCGGATGACGAGGCCGGGTTGAAGGCGTTGGTATTCCGTTTTTAAGAGCGCGTCGCCGCTGAAGCGATCCCTGTAGGAGCGAGCAGGCTCCGGGCGGCGTTCCGACGAGAGTCGTCAACGATAACGCGCGGTTCCTGACTCTGCGCGGCGCGCTCAGGTTCATCGCGAGCGAGCTCGCTCCTACAGGGGATGGTGGGATCAACGCGGCTGCAACACCAATGCAAACAACTCGCCATGCCCGTTCACATTGAGCTTGTGATAGACGTTGCGCCGATGCACCTTCACCGTTTCCGGTGAAATCCCCAGGTGCTGGGCGATGGCTTTGCTGGAGAAACCCTGGAGGATCAGCCGCGCGGTTTCGACTTCCCGCGCCGTCAATCGCGCATCGAACTGATCGAGCAGGGTTGCCAGGTCTCCGGCCACGGCCGTCGGCCCTTCCGGCGGCACCAGTTGCAGGTGTCGGCCCATGGCCGCCAGCACCCAGTCGCGCACGCACAGCAGACGTCCCTGTTCTTCCAGGGTGAAACGCGCAACTCGCCCCAAAGACAAACCAAGCACGGCGCCGTCGAGGTTGATCATGAACTGCAACTCATCGCCGCCCACCACGGAACGGAAGTAACTCTGGTAGTACTCGCTCTGCTGGAACTGGTCCGGGGCCACTGAGTCAAGGCTGTGCAAACCGTCGGCAATGCCGGCGCAGGCAGCCTGGTAAAACGGGTCGAGCAGGTACATGCCGGCGCTGTAGCCGGCGAGTTCTTCAGCCTCGTCGCCGCTGCTGCGGGAGTCGAAATCGATCAGCAAACGCGGCACTCGCCCCGCTTGCATCACCGCGACCAAGGCGTTATCCAGCGGCACCAGCAGGCGCAAGGTATCCACCAGCGCCCGCCAGAATCCGTCGTGGCCCAATGCGCCAAACACCCGCGCCAGCCCTTGGTGCACCGGCAGTTCTTTTAACAACGCGTCCACGCCCTACCCCTTTCGAGTAACCCATGATGGGAATGGGTGACGCCCATCCCGGTCGATACGCTGCAAGCTCCTGATTATCACCGGCCTGCAGCAGGCCAGGAGCGCCGCATCATGAGTGGTCACCGCACGTATATCAACCTGGGACTGGGCGCTTGCCTGTCGACCTGGATAGCGCTCGCAGCGGCGGATGAGCCCACCGTGCACGTCTACAACTGGTTTGACTACATTGGCCCTACCACCCTGAAGGATTTCCAGCGCGACACCGGGATCAAAACCGTCTACGACACCTTCGACAGCGGCGAAGTCCTGGAAGCCAAGCTGATGACCGGCCATAGCGGTTACGACGTGGTGGTGGCCAGCAACTTCATCCTGCCGGCCCTGATCAAGGCCGGCGCCTTGCAGAAACTGGACCGCAGCCAACTGACCAACCTGCACCACATTGATCCGGTGTTGCTGGAAAAGCTGCGTGCGAACGACCCGGACAATCAATACGCCGTGCCTTATCTGTGGGGCACCGATGGCATCGGCTACAACGTCGACAAGGTCCGCGAAGTCCTGGGCGACCAGGCGCCGGTGAACTCCTGGGACCTGCTGTTCAAGGAACAGAACCTGGCGAAGCTGAGCCAATGCGGCGTGGGGATCCTGGACGCTCCCGCCGAAATCATCCCGATCGCCCTGCACTATCTCGGCCTGCCGCCCAACAGCAGCAACCCCGCCGACTACAAAAAAGCTGAAGCCCTGATGCTGAAGTTGCGTCCCTACATCACCTATTTCAATTCGTCGAAGATTCAGACCGACCTGGCCAACGGCGACATCTGCGTCGCCTTGACGTGGTCCGGCACAGTATTCGGGGCCAAGCAGGCCGCCAATGAAGCCGCGAAGGGTGTAAAAATCGAGTACAGCATCCCGGTCGAAGGTGCGCCGCTCTGGTCCGATAACCTGGTCATGGTCAAGGACGCCAACAATACGAAACAGGGGCTGACTTTTATCAATTACCTGCTGCAGCCCGAGGTGATTGCACCCGCCACCAATCTGGCGCTCACCGCCAATGCCAACAAAGACGCCACTGCACTGGTCTCGGACGAAGTGCGCCGGTTCAGCAATATCTATCCCTCAGCCGAGGTGATCGCCAAGGCTTTCACCTTGCAGCCGCAGCCCCATGAGATCGAACGTGTCCGTACGCGCGTCTGGAGCAACATCAAGAACGGCAACTGAACCGCCCTCCTTTCCGTTTAACCTGCCTGAGAGTTCCTGCATGAAACCACGTGCCCGCGATTTGAATATCCGCTTCGGCCAACTCCAACCCGGCCCGCTCAACGCCATCACGGATGTCCCCGGTGTGCGAGTCGGCCACAGCAATGTGCGCGGCCGCACCGCCAATGGACGCGACATCCTCACCGGCGTCACCGTGATCGAGCCGCGCACCGGATCCACCAGTCAGCAGCCCTGTTTCGCTGGTGTCCATGTGCTCAACGGTAACGGCGATGCCACCGGTCTGGAGTGGATTCGCGAGGCCGGTTTGCTGACCAGCCCGGTGGCTTTCACCAACACCCACAGCCTGGGCGTGGTGCGCGATGCGTTGATCGTGCTGGACCGTCAACAGCAACCGGACGACGGCCGGCTCTACTGGAACATGCCGGTGGTGCTGGAGACGTTCGACGGTTTGCTCAACGACATCAATGGCTTTCACGTGAAGCCCGAACACGTGGCCGAAGCCCTGAACACCGCCATTGGCGGACCGGTGACCGAGGGCAATGTCGGCGGTGGCAGCGGCATGATCTGTCATGAATTCAAGGGTGGGATCGGCACCGCTTCGCGGCGTTTGAACAGCGCCCAGGGCGGCTGGACGGTCGGCGCCATCGTCCAGGCCAACCACGGTATCCGCAACGAACTGCGCGTCGACGGCTACCCGGTCGGGCGCTACATGGAAAAGGCTGACTCACCGTTTCTCAAGGCATCGTTACCGCATCCGGGCATGGGCTCGATTGTCGTTTGCCTCGCCACGGATGCGCCGTTGCTGCCGCACCAATGCACCCGCCTCGCCCAGCGCGCCAGCCTCGGGCTCGCCCGCACCGGCGGCGGCAATGAAGACCACAGCGGCGACCTCTTTATCGCCTTTGCGACCGGCAACGATGTGCCGCCGGCCGCGTATGAATCGAAGAAGTCACCGACCTGCGACAACCTGAGCATGGTCAACAACGATCACATCAGCGAGTTGTTCCTGGCGGCTACGGAAGCGGTGGAGGAAGCGATCATCAATGCCTTGCTGGCCGCCGACACCGCCGAGGGCAATGGCCACGCGGTGCCGGGGCTGGACGCCGGGACGCTGCTCAAAGCGTTACGGCGAGCCGGCTGGCCGGGCCAGGAGACGACTAGCGGTACTTGAGTGCCAAACTGCATGTTCCTACGATGAGTCTACGCGGCCGTTTGTTTGCTCAACTCAAGCGGTTGCGTAAGTGGTGAGTGTTCTGAACCCTACCAAGCTCACCGCTTTGCTTCACGTGCATCTTGAGCCTCAAGGGCTCTACTTCCTCCCCATCAAAGAGCGTTGAGGCTCTTTTTTTTGTGCACGTTTATTCTGCAGGAGCGAGCTTGCTCGCGATGATCTCAATAATCACGCGCGTTTTCTGACTGGAACGCGGCGCTTTCGAGTCCATCGCGAGCAAGCTCGCTCCTACAGTGAATCGGCGTGGTTCCGGCGTTGCCGGACAAATTCATTGGCCTTGTGCGTGAGCTGGTCCAGGTGCCGGTCGCGCTGTTTCTCCGCATCGATCATTGCCCGCTTGCCGTGCTTTTGCAGCAGGTACGTATGAATCTGCCGCACTTCCAGCGAGCTATAAATCGACGCCACATCCAGCAACCCCATCAAGCCGTCGGCGCTGTGATCGCGGGTGTTCATCAGCACTTGCGAACCGCGCACGCCCAGCACCTGAAAACCCATCGACTCGAACCACGTCACCTTGGCCACCGCGCAGGTCAGTTCCGCATGGGGATAACGACCGACCATTTCCCGCACCATCTTGCGCGCCACGCCCTGGCGCCGATAACCGGCCTGCACCGCCATGTAGGCTACGCCGCACGCCTCGGGGTCGTCCTTGATCGGCAGGTACAGCAAGAAGCCGATGACTTTTTCAGGATCGTCCACGTCCGTGGCGACGATCAGCTCCACCGCAATCCCCTTTGCCCCATTCAGCGCCTCCAGGTAAAGGTGCACCTCATAGCCGATCGCGTACTGGTACACGTTGTACAACAGGTTGCTCGGCGGGATGGCGACCATGCTGATGTCGGTCAGGTTGTCGACGACCATCTGCAGGATCTGGCTGGTGAGGTGCTCGGGGCATGGGGTTTTGAAGTGGCTGATCTGCGGCATTGAGTTGGCTCTGACGGGCGGGCGTGAAGCGTGGGTTCGCGGGGCGCCTATGATAACGCGCTGGCGGGACGACGTAGTGTGTCAGTTGCGGCCCCTTCGCGGGCAAGCCCGCTCCCACAGTGTCCGTGGTGAAGCTCGGATATGCGACTGACGAAAATCCCTGTCGTGCGACGGCATCGGGATCACACCGAACACTGTAGGAGCCAGCTTGCTGGCGATGGATTCAAAGGGCGCCGCGTTGAATCGGGCCGCCCCGCGTTATCGTTAACGACCATCGCCAGCAACTCCGATCGGGGCAACGTTACCAGTCGTAGGACATTTCCACCGCAGCCACGCGCTCCTGGCCGTAGTAGCAACCGAACGAGTAGTTGCAGTCCGAGATGTATTTGCGGTCGAACACGTTCTGCACGTTCAGGCGGGTCTGCAGACCGCGCAGGCTGGCGTCCAGTTTGCCCAGGTCGTAGCTGATCGTGGTGTCGTAGACGACGTACGACGGCACTTCGAAGGAGTGCGACGAATCACCCGGTTTGCGCCCGGTATAGCGCGCACCCGCACCGAAGGTCAGACCGTTGAGGGTCGCCTGGGTGAAGTGGTAGTCGGCCCACAACGAGGCGGAGACCGGCGCCTGTGCTTCGTTGCGATTACCCTGGTCGCCGTAGTTGCTCTTGGTATAGAACGAGTCGATGTAGGTCGCGGCGGCCAGCACGTCGATGTTGTCGAGGCTGGATTTGACTTCCAGTTCGACGCCGCGCGAGCGCACTTCGCCGTCCTGGGTCTGGTACTGCGGGTAGTCATCGTCACCGGTCAGCACGTTCTTCTGTTTGACCTGAAAGACCGAGGCAGTAATCAGCGTCTTGTCGAACGGCTGATACTTCACGCCCACTTCGTATTGCTCGCCCTCGGTCGGTTCGAACGCCTTGCCACCGCGCTCCGGTGCCGCCGTGCCGAGGGTCGGCAGGAACGATTCGGAATAGCTGATATAGGGCGCCAGGCCGAACTCGGTGACGTAAGTCAGGCCCACGCGACCGGTAAATTTATGGTCGCGCTGGGACGTGACAGTCTCGGCGAGGATGTCCTTGTTATCGATTTCCGCCCAGTCCTCACGCCCGCCGATGGTCAGGATCCACTGGTTCAGCTTGATCTGGTCCTGCACGTACACGCCGGTCTGGCGCAGGGTGTTGTCCCAGCGGGTGTCCAGCACCGGGACCACACTGCCGGTGTCGAAGTTGTTCTGGCCGTAGAGGTTGACCGGCATCACGTTGTACGCGTTGAGCCCATCGTACTTGCGGTTGAAATGGCGATAGTCCACGCCCGTAAGCAGCGTGTGTTCGAGGTCGCCGGTGTTGAATGTGTATTGCAGGTTGTTATCGATGGTGTAGGCGATGTTGTGCTGGCGCCAGTCAACCTTGGTGCGACTCGCGCGGGTGTAATCGGTCTCGCCCGCGGCGTCGGTGGCGAACGCCCGCAGGTAGAAGCCTTTGTACTGGTCGCGCACGTCGGTGTAACGCGCGGTTGAGCGGTAGGTCAGGTCATCGGTCAGGTTGTGGCTGAAGTCGTAGCCGAAGACGTACTGATCGCGTTTGTAGTCGTTGAAGCGCGTGTCGCCGGAAAAGAAATGGCGGTCGATTCTTTGCCCGGTCGGGCCGCGATCGAGGGAGCCGATCCGCGGCAGCGACTGATAATCCTCTAGGCCGTCGTCACGCTGGATCTGCGCCAGCAGGGTCAGCGAAGTGTCGTCGGTGGGCGTCCAGGTCAGGCTCGGCGCCAGTAACAGGCGTTCGCTGTGAGTGTGGTCGACCTGTTCGTTGCCTTTGTTCGCGACGCCGATGAGACGATAGGAAAACGCCTTCTGATCATCGATCGGGCCACTGGCGTCGAAGGCGCCGTTGACCCGGTTGTAGCTGCCCGCGCCAAGTTTGACCTGGCTGCGCTGCTCGGTGGTCGGGCGCTTGGAAACCAGGTTGATCAGCCCGCCCGGCTGGTTTTGCCCGTAGAGCACCGACGACGGCCCCTTGAGCACCTCGATGCGCTCCAGGGTGTACGGGTCGATTTGCGGCGCGCCGCCGAGGCTGCCGGCGTAAGGAATGTAGGCGCCGTCCAGGTACAACGGCGTCGGCGCGAAACCGCGGCTGGTGATTTCGTCGGCAATCGAATTGCGGTCAGTGAAGCCGCCGGTGTTCAGCCCCGGCGTGTAGCGCAGGGCCTGGGTCAGGTTGCGCGCGCCCTGGGTTTCGACTTGCGCGGCGGTCACCACGTTGATGGCCTGGGGAATTTCCAGAATCGGCGTATCAGTCTTGGTGCCGGTGGCGCTGCGGGTGGCGACGTAACCGTCGACCGGGCCGTAGGCCGACTCGATGACCTGCCCGGAAATGTTGGTCGCCCCCAGTTGCAGCGCCGAACCCTCTGCCGCCGGCAGCAGCGAATAACTGCCGTTGTCATGGCGCACCAGCTGCAACTTGCTGCCGGCAAGCAACTGGCGCAAACCGGCGTCCACGCTGTAGCGACCGTGCAGCCCCGCGGTGTTCTGGCCATTGGCAGCGGCCGGCTCAAACGACACCGTCACCCCGGCCGTGGAAGCGAATTGGGTCAGCGCCGACGCCAGCGAACCGGCCGGGATATCGAATTGCGTTTCAGCATTGGTCTGTGCCCACGCGGGTTGTGCCAGCAGCGTGAAACCCACCGGCACCATCAGCGCCATGCCGAGCAACGCCGCATGCACCGCGCGATTCAGAGGTTTAACGGACAGGTTTACAGCAGAAAAACCGATAGAGGGGTTGCGAGGGGTCATGCAGTTTCCTTTCGCCCGGTGGCATTGATTGGCGGCGTCTGTTGCGCCTCTACCTACAAGGTCGAACGAGAATCACAATCAACAACCCCTCGCCGCAATTTCTTTTCGATGACACGCTCAAACCGCTTCCACGCTTGCCCAGTACCGACTGAAACGGCGGATGCGCACCGGCAACGTCGCGGTCAGGTTGTCCAGAATCGTGTCGGTGCTGCCGAGGTGGAACGCCCCGGAAATACGCAGCGTCGCCACTGCCGGATCACAGCCCAGATGGCCCGGACGGTAGCGTTGCAGCTCACGAATGAAATCACCCAGGCGCCAGTCGTCGACCACCAGCATGTCGCGGGTCCAGGCGTCGGCCTGAGGGTTGGCGCGCTGCACGGGACCGACACTGTTATCGCTGAAGCTCAGTTGCTGACCGGCGTCGACACGCACGACCCGGCCAAGCCGATTGGCGGCGCGCACTTCGACCGCATGTTCCTGCACACAGACCAGCGTGCGCCCCGCGTCGCTGCGGACGATAAACCGAGTGCCCAAGGCGCGGACGCTGCCTTGGGCCGTGTGCACAATGAACGGCCGCGCCAGATCGTCGCGCGCGGTTTCAATCAGGATTTCGCCACTGAGCAAGCGCACTTCGCGCAGGGTGGCGCTGAACCGAATGTCCACCGCCGTGGCGGTGTTCAGTTGCAATTGGCTGCCGTCGTCCAGGCGCAGGCGGCGATGTTCGCCGGTTCCGGTGCGCTGGTCGGCCATCAGGGTCGGCAGCGCTGTGGTGTTCCAGGCCAGCGTACCCGCCCCGCCCGCGGCCATCAGGATCGACAACACCTTGAGCACGTCGCGCCGCCTGGCACGGGCATTGGCCAGGGTCGGCCGAGCGATGCCGGGGGCGACCTGGCCGAGTTTGTCCTGCAACCGCGCCAGGCGCTCCCATGCTTGCGCATGCCGGGGATCGCGTTCGAGCCAGCGTCGATGCGCCTCGCGGGTGGCCTCGTCCGGCACCTCGCCACGCAAATCGACGTACCAGCGCGCGGCGGCTTCGAGGGTCGCGTGATCCAGGCTTTGCGAACGGGCCATCGCTCAGTCCTCGATCAGCAGCAGGCAGTGCGTCAGGGCGCGCACCGTGTGTTTCTTCACCGTGTTCACCGAGACGCTCAGGCGCCGGCCGATCTCCACGTAACTCAGGCCGTCGAGCTGCGCCAACAGGAAAATCTCGCGTGTGCGGCCACCGAGACCATCGAGCAGGCGGTCGATCTCCATCAGGGTTTCAATGATCAGCGTGCGGGTTTCGGGCGAGATGTCCACGGGTTCCGGGCACAGCGCGAGCGTTTCCAGATAGGCCTGTTCCAGCGCCCGGCGGCGAAACATGTCGATCATCAGGCTGCGCGCGACGGTGCTCAGGTAGGCCCGCGGCTCGCGCAGTTCCGGGGCCTTGCGCTGAGTCAGCACGCGAATGAAGGTGTCCTGGGCCAGATCCGCCGCATTATCGACGCAACCGATTCGCTTGCGCAGCCAGCCGCAAAGCCATGAGTGATGGTCCTCATAGAGCGAATGCACGGCGTGTTGCAGAGAAAGATCAACGGAGGACATGAAGAAGGCCCGGGAAGATTATTTGATAATGACTCTCATTTTCTTCCAAGGGACTACATTATTGCAAGACCAGTCCTACTTTGATTACGGACAAATCCGTCCAAAGAGAGCGGATCGCTGACCCGTTTTTCTAATCGCCGTACCGGCCTAAGGTAGCCCCCAGACACTTATTGGAGGTCACCATGAAACATTCCACCCTGCTTTCCCCGATCCAGATTGGTCCTTACACCCTCTCCCACCGCGTGGTCATGGCGCCGCTGACGCGCATGCGTTCCGAGCCCGGCGACCTGCCTGGCGCGTTGATGGCCGAGTATTACTCGCAACGGGCGACCGACGGCGGCCTGATCATTTCCGAAGCCACGGTGGTGTCCACCACCGGCAACGGCTACCTGGGTTCGCCTGGTCTGTACAACGACGCACAGATCCCCGGCTGGAAAGCTATCACCGAAGCGGTGCACAACAAGGGCGGGCGGATTTTCCTGCAACTGTTCCACGCCGGTCGCCAGTCCCACCGCGACATGCAGCCCGATGGCGCGCAGCCGGTCGCCCCGTCGGCCGTCGATTACGACGGCGTCGCCTACACCGCCAACGGCTGGGTGCCAAGCACGCCGCACCGTGCACTGGCCGCAACGGAAGTCGAAGCCTTGGTCGAAGACTTCCGCAGCGCCGCGCAACGGGGCCTGGAAGCCGGGTTTGACGGCGTGGAAATCCACGGCGCCAACGGTTACCTGATCGACCAGTTCCTGCAGGACGGCAGCAACCGCCGCACCGACGCCTATGGCGGCACCCTCGCTAAGCGTGCGCGTTTCCTGCTGGACATCACCCGTGCGGTGATTTCGGTATGGGGCAGTGAGCGAGTGGCCGTACGCCTTGGGCCGAGCGGCAACTTCGGTGACATGAAGGACAGCGATCCAGAAGCATTGTTTGTCTACGTCGCCGAGCAACTGGCAACGCTGAAACTGGCGTATTTGCATTTGATCGAACCGCGAGTGCTGGGCAACTCGATTGACGAGAGCAAGGATCAGAACCCGGTGGCGGCGCAGTTGATTCGCCGGCACTACCACGGTTTGATCATCGCGGCGGGTGGCTTCACCGCGGCGTCTGCCGAGCAGATTTTGCAGGCCGGTGATGCGGACCTGGTGGCGTTTGGACGGGACTTTATCGCCAACCCGGATCTGCCGGAGCGCATTCGTCATGACCGGCCGTTGAATGCTTATGACCGCGATACGTTTTATGGCGGCACTGAGGTCGGGTTTACGGATTATCCGTTCTACCAAGCCACTGCCTGACAGTTGCGTTGAATATATAACCGTCTTTGCGCCCATTCGACTTCTTCGCGAATGGGCGCAACTCGATCTTTCTGAAATGCCCCCCAGCCACTCCCCCGCTTTGCAAATCCCCCGCCCCCCTCTACTCTGCGTTAACCCTCCCTGCACCGAGCACGCCTCCCATGATGGACAGCCTCAGCGGCATCACCGCCTTCATTCAGGTGGCTGAAACCCGCAGCTTCACCGAAGCCGGCCGCCTGCTGGAAATCTCCTCGTCGGCGGTGGGCAAAAGCGTGGCGCGGATGGAGGAGCGGCTGGGTGTGCGCCTGTTCCATCGCAGCACCCGCAGCGTCACCCTGACCACCGAAGGCGAGCTGTTCCTCGACCGCTGCAAACGCATCCTCAGTGAAGTGGAAGCGGCGGAAATGGAGCTGCTGGAGCTGTCCAGCAATCCTCGGGGCAAAGTGCGCATCAGCGTGCCGATCCAGAACGTGCTGATCATGCCGGTGCTGGCCGGATTCATCCGCGCCTATCCGGACATCGAACTGGACGTGGACATGTCCGACCGCATGGTCGACGTGATCGAGGAAGGCTTCGACGCGGTGATCCGCACCGGTGCGCCGCAGGATTCACGGTTGATGGCGCGCAAGCTCGGGGGTTATCAACTGCAACTGGTGGCGTCGCCGGAGTACCTGGAACGGCATGGCGAGCCTGAGCATCCGGATGATCTGATCAACCACGTGTGCCTGCTGCACAAGTTTCCGGCGACGGGAATGATCGAGCGCTGGCCGCTGCGCATCGGCGACACGCACATCGAGCCGAACCTGGCCAAGTCGATGGCGTGCACGACGATGGATCCGCTGACGTACCTGGCGATTGATGGGGTGGGGATTGCCTGCCTTCCGGATTTTTCAATCCGTCAGCCGTTGGCCGACGGCAGGCTGAAGGTGCTGCTGGAGGATTTTACTGACCACACGGGTAACCTGTGGATGCTCTGGCCTGCGTCCAAGCAGACCGCACCGCGGTTGCGTGTGTTGATCGACTACTTCAAGGACAACATTCTCAAAGCATGAACTCAGCGTTGCAGGGCTTCGGCAATCGGCGCTTTGCCGATGCCGAAGCTGAGCATTACCGCCAGGCCAAGCACGCCGATCCCGGCGCCCAGCCACAGTGCCGACGGTACGCCGTGATGATCCACCATCAGACCACCGAACAGCGAACCGGAAGCGATCGCCACCTGGAACATCGTCACCAGCATCGCAGAACTGGCCTCCGGCAATTGTGGCGACGTCAGTTGCATCCAGGTGCTCACGCCCAGTGGAATCGCGCCATAGGCAATGCCCCATATCAGTACCGCCAGCACCACGCCTGCTCCTTGTAATTGTGGCAAGGCCAGTTGGGCGATGATCATCAGCACCACCACCGCGCCCAGGGAAAGTCGCAGATGCCGGGCCACACCGCTGGCCATGGCGAAATTGGCCAGCATCCCGACCAGGCCGAAACCGAGCAGCACCGAGGTGATCGCGCTGGCGGAGAAGCCCGCTTCACGACCGAGGAACGGCGCAATGTAGGTGTAGGCCGAGAAGTGTGCCGCGACCACCAGCGCCAGCAGCAACATGCTGCGACGCGCATTCCTGCGCGCCAGGAACTCCAGCAGCGCCCGCAAACGCAAGCCTTCACGGGACGGCAGCGAAGGCAAGGTCAGGCCTTGTGCAATCAACGCCAACAGCGCCAACCCTGCGGCGACGGCGAACGACACGCGCCAGGAAAACAGTGTGCTGAGAAACGTACCGAACGGCACGCCAAACACCGTCGCCAAGGTGATCCCGGCGAAGATCAGCGCCGTGGCTTTTGCCGCCTTGGATTCATTGACCAGACGCGCGGCCACGGCAATCGCCACCGCCCAGAACCCACCCAGCGCGACCCCCAACAACGCGCGGCCCAACAGCATGACCAGCAACGAAGGCGCGAACGCCGAGATCAAGTTCGCCGCCACCTGCAACAGTGTTAACAGCAGCAACAAATGACGACGGTTCATCCTCCCGGCCCCGAGCATGATCGCCGGCGCGGATACCGCCGCGACGATCCCCGGTACGGTGACCATCAACCCCGCGACCCCGTCGGTGATGGCCAGGCTGTTGGCGATCTGCGGCAGTATGCCCACCGGCAGGTATTCGGTGGTGACAAAGGCGAAGGCGCCCAAGGCCACGGAAAACACCGACAGCCAGTCGTGCCAGGAGGAAGCCGGCGTTGGCGCGAGCGCAACGCCGGCGGGTATTGCATGCCTATCGTTCATAAGAAAGCTCCACAGTCATAAGTGGAGCCATGCTAGGCAGCTTGTCGCCGCAGAAAAACGGGCCGCGGCTCCGATCACTCTGGATCAATCAGTCCGTAATCGGAGGGGCTGGCGGCGGCGATTTCAAAGGCGCCGGACATCCAGTCACTTGATCCGATAATGAAACGTGTTGCGCACCGCCGGCACTGAAACCACTTGGCCGTCGACGACTTTCGGCTGATAACGGAAGGTGTTGGCGGCCGCCAATGACGGGCGGATGAACAGGGGATGGCAGCCATCGAGCACCTTGGGGTTTTCGATTTTGCCCTGGGGGTTGACGGTGTATTCCACGGTGCAATCGCCTTCGATGTGTTTGTCCAGCGCCCGCTCCGGGTAGTCCGGGGCTTCTTTGCTCAACGGCAGGTACTGGCGGCTGTTGGCGGCAGCCTGTGCCGATTGCTGGCGGGCGCGCTCGGCATTCAGCCGTGCCTGTTCGGCGTGTTGTGCCTGCTGCTCGGCGACACGTTGTTGTTCCGCCTCGCGGCTGCGCTGTTCCGATTCCAGCCGTTGACGTTGCTGCTCGGCCTGAAGGTCGCGTTTTTTGTCTTCGACCCGCTTGCGCGCCAACGCGGCCTGCTCGAGCTTTTGCGCCTGAAGTTGTGGGTCGACGGCAGGTTTGACGGGCGCCGCAACGACCGGCTCAGGCGGTGTCGGTTCGACCAATGCCGGCGTTGGCGGCGGGGCCACCAGCGGTGGTGCCGGGGGCAACATCACCAGTTGGGTTCTCAGCACCGCGGGCGGATCGGCGCGGGGGGTGTCCGGCGACCAGCCATGCACCAGCAGCGCCAGGACAATCCCGTGCAACGCGACCGCCAGGCTCGCCGCCAGACTGTTCTGCCAGAACCCGCTACGCCCGGAACGCTGCGTCGTCATCAAAGGACTGTGCATGGTCATCGCCGTCATTGCGGGGCCTCGGTCACCAGCCCGAGATTGCTGACACCACCCTGCTGCAGCGCCGCCATGGCCGCGACGACACTCCCGTAGCCGGCATCCTTGTCCGCGCGGATGTACACCTGGGTATCGTGCCGCTCGGCAACGACCCGGGAGACTTTCGCCTGCAGTTCGTCGAGGCTCACGGCGCTGTCGGTCTGCTGTCGGGTGTCGAGCTCACCGCCAAGATTCCAGTAGTAACCGCCCTCGGCCTTCACCGACAGGGTGAGGATTTGCTGGCGCGTATCCGTGGCCAGGGCCTCGCTGGCGACCTTGGGCAATTCGATCTTCACACCCTGGGTCAGCATCGGCGCGGTGACCATGAAAATCACCAGCAGCACCAGCATCACGTCGATGTACGGCACCACGTTCATTTCAGCCTTGGGCCCGTGCTTGCGTTGCGGTCGGATCAGCATCTTCACGCTCCTCTCAGGCGGCGACAGCCAGGGTCGACGGCGTGCCGTGCAACGTGCGGTGCAGGCGCACCTGAAGCTCATTGCCGAAGGCGTAGTAACGGGTCAGCAAGGTCTGGCTGCGGGAGGAAAAACGGTTGTAGGCCATCACCGCCGGTATCGCCGCAAACAGGCCGATGGCCGTGGCGATCAACGCTTCGGCGATGCCTGGGGCCACGGTCGACAACGTAGCTTGCTGCACCTGGGACAGGCCGAGAAAGGAATTCATGATCCCCCACACCGTGCCGAACAGGCCGATGTACGGACTGACCGAACCCACCGTGGCGAGAACCTGCAAGCCTTTTTCCAGCTGCACTTCCTGCTCGCTGATCGCCACGTACAACGCACGCTCCACGCCGTCGAGCACCACCTCGGGAGCGTTGCCCTGACGCTGGTTGAGGTGGTTGAACTCGTGCAGCCCGGCGTGAAAGATCGGGGCCACTCCGCTGTCGCTGCCCGCGGTTTCCCGGTACAGCGGCAGCAGGTCCGAAGCGCCCCGAAAGCGCTGCACAAAGGCGTTCATCTGCCGCTCATGCTGTTGCAGCACGCGGCTGCGCTGGATGATCAGGTACCAGCTGAGCAACGACGCCAGCAACAGGGTGAGCATGACCGCCTTGACCAACAGGCTGGCGTCGCTGATCAGCCCCCAGATCGTCATGTGTTCGAGCGTGGCCTGCATGGTGAAACTCCTTGTCTGGCGCTGTCGGGCCGTCGATGCGCGACGGCCGTCCAGCTATTGGATGAAAGTGCGATGACAGGTTGATGACGGGACGGGATCAGGGCAGCTCCAGGGCTTGAGTGACCTCGGCCCAGGGCACGAATTTGAAGTTCTGGGTCTGCTCGGGCATCCGTTTGCGGCCGTCCTGCACCACCAGCAGGCCCTTGCTCCAGGGACCGCCGAGGTTCACCGAAGTGACTTCCAGGCCGTCGGTTTCCGAGGCGCCGTCGATGCCGAGCGCCGCATTCAGCCCGACGCGAAAGGCGCCGCGTGAGGCGAACGGCGGCTCGGCGTCCAGCACCAGGTAGCTGTCGTTGCCCTGGCTGGAGATCACCAGGTAGTCGCGCGCCTCGCTCTGATAGAGCGCCAGGCCTTCGACATCGGCATGCAGCTGCGGGCCGACCTTGATCACACTGGTCAGCGTCGCCGGTTGATCGGCGCGGGCATCGACCGCCCACACGCCGACATCTTCTTCCCCAAGGAACAACCGCTGACGCTGGTCGTCGGCGACACAGCCCTCGGGCTGACTGTCGACCTTGAACTGGCGCACCAGCTCACCCTGCACGCTGCCATTCGGCGCGCTCAGGCGATATTGCAGGAAGGTCCCGTCCTTGCCGTTGGCGATGGCGTAGAGCTCGCCGCTGGCGGGCTGGAACAGACAGATGCCATAGATTTCCTTGAGCGGCGTGGCAATCTCCCCGGCTTCGCGCAGCTCGCCGGTTCGACGATCGATGCTGAACAGGCTGAGGCTGTTGTGATCGCGATTGCTGGCCACGGCGAGGTCGACGGTCTGTTGCCCGAGTTTGAAATTCGGCCGCACGTCGACGTTGTTCAGGCGCCCGACCGGCAGTTCCTGGAGCAACTTGCCTTGCAGGTCATACGCCAGCAGGCCCTGCTTTTTATTGGTGCCCAGCACCCGGCTCAGCGTCGGTTGCTGCGGGTGAATCCAGATCGCCGGGTCATCCGCCGCGTCGCCCTGACGCCCGACCGGCTCGCTCTGGCCGAGGGCCTTCACGTTCGGCAACACCGGGGCCAAGGGCACCGGCGTAGGCTGCCAGTCGAGTTCGCCCTGATACAGATGGCCGTTGTCATCGTCGCGCAGCAGGATCTGCAGGCCCTTGTCCGTCGGGCGCACGGCGAGGTTTTCCGGTTCCTTCAAACCGCTCAGGGCGACATTGCCCTGAGTCGCCCAGCGTTCGCCTTGTTGTTGATAGACATGCAACTGCGCGGTTTTCGGGTCCAGCGCGACCATGCCGCCCGGCACCAGGGCCATGGCACCGGCGCTGTGGCTGATCTCGCCGAACGGTTCGCGCATGGCCACCGGCGTGCGCGTGACCTCGGCTTCGGGATGCGCCGGATAGGCCCACCACCCGACGTTCTCCTCATTGACCACCAGCTGATTGGCTCCGTCGTCTACCTGACAGTCCGTGGCCGAAGGCGGCAGCGACAGGCCGCGCACACGCTGTGGCTGCGCGTTCAGCGTCGCGCCGTGGCCCACCAGCCATTGTTCGCCCTTGCCCTCCTCGCCCACCAGGAACACGAACAGGTTGCTGGCTTCGTCGCGATACAGGCACAGGCCGTTCACCGGATAATCCCGTGCGGGCAAGTACAACGGCTGGCCCCAACTGCGCTTGTGCGGATCGAGGCTGACCAGAAGCGCTTGCTGACGACTGTTGTCGAGGCTGGCGACCCACACTTGCTGGCCGGAGGCGCGGCTGTCCACGCCGCTGAACGATCCCGGCAGACGCGCCAGCTCCCGGCCTTGCTCGTCGAGCAGCAACAAGCCGTCACGCCCACTGGCAGCCAGGCGTTTACCGGCCGGATCGGCGGGAACGAACGTCACGGCATCCACCGTCAGGTTCGGCGCCCAGGGTGTGAGGGACAGGCTTGGCGCGGACGCCAGCACCTGGCCGGCGGCCAGGCTGATCAGTACCGCCAGCCAGTGGCGCTTGGGTAGCAATGAAATGCTCATGAACAGGCAAAATCCTTGTCGTGGGGCAGCCGCATCGGCGCTTGTCAGAAGTGGGTGAACGTCAGGCCGAGCTTGTAGGTCGGGCCGTATTCTTCGTATTGGCCGTTGTAGGAGCGGTGGCCGGTGTAGACGAAATACGACTCGTCGGTGAGGTTCTGCGCCTCGAAGCTGACTTGCAGGTTCTTGGTCAGCGAGTAACGGGCGCTGAAGTCGATGAAGGTCTGGGCATCGACGTGCAGGTCGTGGGCCTTGTCGTTGATCGAGGCCAGTTCGTAGAGGTAATCCGACTTGTAATTGGCCGACAGGCGCAGGCTCAGCGTGTCGTCTTCCCAACCGAGCATCAGGTTGCCCACCGTGTCGGACTGATTGGGCAGGTCGATGCCGCGCTTGCGGTTGGTGCCACTGGCGCCATCGAAGCCCTTGATCTCGGCATCGGAGCGGCTGAAGGTGGTGTTGGCGCCAATCAGCAGGCCGTTCCAGGGCGCCGGCAGCCAGTCGAATTTTTGCGAGTACGCCAGCTCCAGGCCATACAGCTTGGCGCTGTCGCCGTTGGCGAACGTATGGGCCTCGGAGAAATCGACCCAGGCGCCGGTGCCGGCGAGGTCGGTGTTGTAAACGAAGTTCTTGATGTCTTTGTAGAACACGAATGCCGAGACGGTGCCCGCGCGGCCCATGTAGTGCTCGATGCCCAGGTCGAGGTTGCTCGACTCCAGCGGTTTGAGCTCCGGGTTGCCGAAGGTGGCCTCGTCATCGTCGATGACAAAGCCCGGCGCCAACTGGCCGAAGGTCGGGCGCACCACGGACTTGGTCCAGGCCGCGCGCACCTGGGTGTTCTTGTCCAGTTGATAGCGCGCGTGCAGGCCCGGCAACCAGTGGTGATAGCGGCGCTTGGTCTCGGTGGAGCGGAATTCGCCATCGGTCGCACCGGTGCCCTTGGCTTCGAACTCGGTGCCCTCGTAGCGCAGGCCGGCGATGAAGCGCCAGTCGTCGATGTCGAGGGTGTTCATCAGGTAGCCGGCATTGATGTCTTCGCTGATCTTGAAGTCGTTGACCCGCGATTCGGTTTCGTCATAGAAGTCCGCCCGATCGAGGCCACCGATCAACTGTTTGATGGCGCTGCCGCTGATCCCCGGGCCGAACCGGCCGAGGCGATAGTCAACCGAGCCCTTGCTGAACTGCGACAGGTTGAGCTGGTCATCGCTGAATCCCAGGTCGTCGAAATCTTCATAGACCCACGCGTCGAGGTCGTTGTCCTTGTTGCGCCGGCTGACCTTGCCGCCGAATTTGACCTGGGACGCGTAGCCCTTGAAGTCGTAATCCCGGGCCAGGTCCAGGCGCAGGTTTTTCTCGGTGTCGGTGGTGTTCTGCTTTTCCCACTCGACCTTGTCGAGGCTGAAATTGGCCGGGTCGTAGAAGCTCTGGCCAATGATCGGCCGCGGTTTGTCCTTGTCGTAGAAACCGCTGTCGGCGAAGTCATCGATGCCGTCGAACGCGGCATTGGCGATGTGCCCCGGGCTGTCCTCGCTGGAGCGGCTGTAACCGGCCTGGCCGCTGAGGGTCCAGAGGCCGAACATGCGCTCGCCGCCAAACACGTAGGACTGGATTTCCTGGGTCTCTTCGCGTTGCTTGAGTTTGCGCGAACCTTCGGAGTCGCCCAATTCGCCCGGGGCCTGTGGGTTGGCAAATTCGAAAGCGGCGGCGTTGCGCGTTTCGCTGTCCTTGTAGCGGCTGTAGAGCGTGCGCAGGTAATAGCTGCTGAGGTCATCGGGTTTGTAGTCGAAGTTCAGGCCGCCGCCGGCGCGTTCGCGGCTGATGTCATAGTCGCGCTGTTCGAATTCTTCGAGCCTGGCGCCTCGCTCGAAATCCCAGTCGCCGCCGGTTTCGACGTTGTCCGAACCGAAGTCGCGCTTCTGCCAGCTCAGCGCCGCAGCGACACCGAAGTTGTCGACGCCGTCGCCGAGGCTGAAGCGGTTACTGGCGGCACCGGAAAACTTCGGGCTGGTCTGGTGCGTGTTCTTGTCGTAGCTGGCTTCGCTGCTGCCGGTATAGAACAGGCCCTTGTGATCGAACGCCGAGAGGCTCTTCACATCGACAGTGCCGCCCAGGGAGTTGGCGTCCATGTCCGGGGTCAGGGTCTTGATCACGGACAACGACTGCACCAGCTCCGAGGGCAACACATCGAGGGCCACGGCGCGGCGTTCGCTTTCCGGCGACGGCACCAGCGTGCCATTGATGGTCACGCTGTTGAGATCAGGCCCGAGGCCACGCACGCTGACAAACCGCCCTTCGCCCTGGTCGCGCTCGACGCTGACGCCCGGCAAGCGCTGAACCGCTTCGGCGACGTTTTCGTCCGGCAACTGCGCCACGCCGTCGGCGTGCACCACGCTCTTGATGCTGTCGGAATTGCGCTGTTCCTTGAGCGCCTGGTCGATGCTTGCCGCCTGCCCCACGACCTCGACATGTTCGGTGTTCGTGCTGGTTTCGGCAGCGCTCAGGCGTTCGCTGGCCATCGCCATGGCCAATGCGGTGAGCGTAAAGCTGACAAGCCCGGCGGTGCTGCTGCGCTGGTACATGTTGGTCCTCCCCCAAGAGTCCGATGACGCCAGGCAAGTAGCCCGGCAACTGGGAGGGCAAGCTAGGGTCGGGGGATGACGGTTCTGTGACAGGGGTTGGCGGAAGACGCGGTAAACCGGGGTTTTGCCGGCGATCAAGGCGAAATTGAGCTGATTTGACCCGCCGACACGCCCCCGGCAGGCGCCGGCTTGCTGGCGATTGATCTTCAACTATGCAGTGCTGCGAGGACGACCAGCATCAGCAAGCCGGCTCCTGCAGAGTGCGGCGAAAAAAAAATGCCTGACCGGATGAGCTGATTCGACCCCATATGCGCCTGAAACCGCGGTCACCCCACTGTCACAAACATCTGCTGTGCTGACGCCCATTGCCTCTTCGCCAAAGGATCCCGGCCATGTTCTCAGTGCTCAAACCCCATCGTTGGAAACTCGGCCTGCTGCTGTTGGCGGCGAACGCGGGACTGTTGCTGCACCTGGCCTGCGGCGAGCTGAAAAGCGTCAGTGAATGGGTCTGGCTGGACATTGTCGGCGAAGGCGGCTCCGCGCTGCTGGCCCTGGTCTGGCTGGGGCTGGTGCTCAAGAGTCGCCCGGCCGGGCGGGTCACCAATTACCTGGCGCTTGGCTTGAGCGGGATCTTTTTCTCCTGGTGGATCGACAGCCTCGACGAGTTCATTCGCCTGCCCGACAGCATCACCTGGGACCACTGGCTGGAGTCCGGGCCGATGCCGGTGGGCATGATTCTGCTGACCATCGGCATCTATCACTGGCACCGCGAACAATTGGCGATCAGTGCACAGATGGAGAAACGCGAAAAGCTGTTCCGCGAGCATCGGCTGTTCGACAAACTCACCCCCCTGGGCGGCGCCGACTACCTCAAGCGGCAGCTCACCGCCAGCCTCGAAGAAAGTCGGCAGCAACAGCAACCGCTGTCATTGCTGGCGCTGGACATCGATAACTTCACCGCCATCAACCAGACCTTCGGCCACGCTGAAGGCGATGCGGTGTTGCAGGCGCTCAGCCATTTATTGCTGCTCAACCTGCGGCGTCAGGATCTGCTCTGCCGCCTGGCCGGCGACCGCTTCGTGGTGTTGTTGCCCAACACTGGCGAGAGTCAGGCGCGCTTGCTGGCGCTGGAGCTGCAACAGGCGGTTCAAGGCCTGGCGCACAAAACCCGGCAACACGGCGAACGCGTGCACCTGGCCGCCAGCACCGCCGTGGTCATGGCGGTCGACGAGGCGCCGGACGCCTTGCTCAAACGCCTCAACCTGGCACTGGCCCGGGCCAAGCAACCCCTGGCAAAAACTGCCTGAGGCGCGCTCATGACCTTGAAAACCACCTGGTACGAAGCCGACAGTCGCTTCATTCCCGGGCATTACCAGCCGGCGACCCTGATCGATCTGGCCCTGTCCCGGGACATCGACAGCCATCGCCTGCTGCGTGGGACCGGCCTGTTCCATGAAGACATTCTCGCCGGTCAGACCCGCCTCAGTCCGCAGCAGTTTTTTGGTCTGATCAGCAACAGCCGGCGTTTGCTCGACGCCGACGACAGCAGTTTCCTCTTCGGCCAGCGCTTGCTGCCCGGGCATTACGGCCCGGCCAGCCACGCCTTGCAGCATGCGCAGAACCTGCACCAGGCCCTCGACACACTGGTGCAGCAACAAGCCCTGCTCAGTCCACTGGTGACACCGCGGCTGGTGCTCGATGACAAACACGCCTGGTTCTATTGGCTGGACAGTTGCGGGGCGGGAGAGCAATGGCGTTTCCTGCTGGAGGCCAGCATGACCTCGCTGGTGGCCATGAGCCGGGCACTCAGTGGCCAGCGCCTGCCGTGGGAATGCAGCTTCAGTCACGCCGAGCCGCGCTACGTTGAGCAGTATTGGGTGCATCTGGGCGAACACACCCAGTTCAAACGACCCTTGGATCTGATGCGCATCCCGCGGGAATACCTCGCACTGGCCTGGCCGGCCGCATCCGCCACCGCCGGCCAGGTCGCCCGCCAGGAGGCCCAAGGGCAGATCGACCAACTGGGCTTCGCCTCCAGCTTCGTCGATTGCCTCTACCGCTACCTGCAAACCCATGTGCGCCAAGCCCCCAGCCTTGAACAGGCGGCCCAGGCCTTCGCCATGAGCCCCGCCACCCTCAAGCGCAAACTGCAAAAACACGACACCGGTTTCCAGCAACAGGTAGACCGCGTGCGCAAACACGTGGCGCTGTACCTGTATCAGATCAAGGGCTTCAGCAACGAAGAAGTCGCGGAGTACCTGAGCTTCAACGATCCAGCGAATTTTCGGCGCTCGTTCAAACGCTGGACCGGGAGTACGCCGAACCTGATTCGGCAGCTGTTCACGTCCAATTGAGTTGGCGGCGAAGCGGGTGCGCGGTTGTTCCCGAACTCGCTCGCGAAACCTTCGCCTCCATTTCACCTGACGGATGTGTAACAACATTGTAGGAAGCGTCTGACACATCAATTCCTGCGGGCGCTGGCTAGCGCTACACCGAGCCAGCAATTGGAGAAAATTCTGACACGCTGGCTGGAACATCCTGAAAACCAGGTCAAGGAGCTGTAGGCAATGGCGCCGATGGACCCGAATCACCCTGCGCTGATGGCGTCGATCTACGGGTACACCATCGGCGCACCGTACAGGCTGGATATCGATTCCATCCGATAAACACTCGCGTGTTTAAAAGCCCTGCAGGTTACTTCGCGAAAGCTACAGCGCCTTGCGTCATTGCCTACGGTTACGCCAGAATCCGCCGGCTTGTGCGCCTTGGGGTCGGGCTCTATCGTTGGTCGGTCGCTGAAAAAAACAGCGATCGGGTTTGGTAGCCCGGATTTTCCAGGCGCATCGCGCCACCTTATGCAGTGCATGTTTTTCTGCTTTTTATGGTGGCCATGCGCGGGGCGTTTTCGGACGCGCCGGGTTCCTGGACCGGTCTACCAACCTGCGTATGGCTGCCACCCATCGTTTGGTAGCGAGGGGTGATGGCTCCTCTTTTCATTCCAGGAGTTTCATCAATGATCAAACCAACCCCCAATCCCCCAAATCCAGATCCGGCCTTCACCTTCGAAGATTCCGATCGCATTCCCTCTGCGGCTGACATCCGGGCCCTCCCGCGCAGACCTTGCGCGATGTACACCATCGACCCGTCAATCGATGTCATCACCCTGTTGGGCGATGCCTGCGAATCACTGGCCTCGGCGCATGTAATGACCCTGGACCTGGCGGATCGAACCCACGGGCCGTGCGTCAACACCCTGTTGGGCATTGCCCAGGTCATCATGCTCGGTGAACTCTCGGTGAACCGGGCGCTGGATCAACTCGATGGTTGCGAATAGCAGCCGTCACACTTGCTGGCGATGGACTTGAGTGCGCCGCGTTCATTCAAGTAGCCCGCGTCATCGTTAACGACCATCGCGAGCAAGCTCGCTCCTACAGGGTTCTGTGGTGTGCCAAAGGGCCGGGTTCACGCAAAAACCTGTAGGAGCCAGCTTGCTGGCGATGGACTCGAGTGCGCCGTGTTCATTCAGGCAGCCCGCGTTATCGTTAACGTCCATCGCGGGCAAGCCAGCTCCTACAGGTCCGTGTCGTGCGATGGAGTCGTGATCCCACCTCACCATTCGTCGCTTGAGAACCACCGCCAAGAAAACACCACAGCGTCTGGCGCACGGTTTGCACACGCTCGCCGTAGCCACCTCTGAACGACGTAATTCTGACGTGGCGGCCATCATCTATACTCACCTACGCCAGCACTACGCTGGGTCGGTTACCCGGAGATTTACCGTGTCAACTCTCAATGAAATCGCAGCGAACCACGCGAAAATGGCGGAAAAACTGGCGGGAGAGTCGACCGAAATGTGTGAGCGCCAACCCCTGGTGGTCGGTGGCTTCGAAGTCACTTCAGTTGACACACAACCACACGTACCACTGCACCTGATCGCGAGCGCCCAGGACAACCCTCTTGGCCCGGTTGTCGGCTACGCGCTCTGACGGTTCCAGTCACGAAATGGCTTGGCGGATGCTACTCACCGTGTAGCACTCGGTAACAAACAGCCCTGTTGCGGTGCGTCTTTTCAGCGATGCATCGCGGCCTGTCCCGCCCTGCAAGGCCCAAACAGCCATGGCGTAGTTTGTGCATCCCAACGCACTCCCCTTCTACCTGAAGCTGCCATGCGCCCCAAGGAACTGAAACTCTGGACCACCGGTGTCGCCCACCTGCTCGATTTGCCGGCGGGCCACTCGCGATTGGCGGGGTTGAGTCACTGGTTGCGTCAGGTGTGTCCGGTCGATCATTTCGTTTTGTTCGTCTACGAAGGCAACCATCGGCCGTTGGCGCTGTTCGACACCTTCGCCGCCGACAAGCGTGCGGTGTATGTCGATGACTATCAGTGCGGGCCCTATCTGCTGGACCCGTTCTACCTCGCCTGCACCCGCGGCCAGGCACCAGGGCTGTGGCGTTTGCGTCAGTTCGCGCCCGATCACTTCTACCTCGGCGAGTATTACCTGACCTACTACCAGCAAACCGGCCTGGCGGAAGAAGTGGCGTTTTTCGTCGAGCTGGGCGGCGGCGCCATGGCCGTGCTGTCGTTGATGCGTTCCTCCGCCAATTGCGCGTTCAGCCGGGACGAGATGCAGTTGATCGAGTGCGCGCAGGCCGTGGTCGAGCAGGTAATCAACGAAGCCTGGCGTTTGCGTCAGGCCCAGCAACCGCGCCCCGCCCAGGACCTGGACTTCAAGATCCGCGAAGCCTTCGATCAGTTTGGCGCGCACATCCTCACCGGCCGCGAGCAGGAAATCGTCCAGCTGCTGTTGCGCGGTCACTCCAGCGCCTCGGTCGCCGAACAACTGAGCATCAGCCCCGGCACGGTGAAGATTCATCGCAAGAACATCTACGCCAAGCTCGGCATTGGCAGCCAGTCCGAATTGCTCGGGCTGTTCATCCGCGACCTCACCGGCCAGGAACGGGTCGTCGACGCCTGACACCTGAAAACGACTCTATCCCCCAAGGGATATATACAGCGCAAAACCCCCATTGCTAGTTTGGCCCCCGACGCACTGATTCATCACTGCCAGGGAGCCGCCTCGTGAACAACAGCCTGAATGACACTTCGCCCAGCGATATCGAATTCTGCAATGTGGTCAAACGCTATGGCGAGGTGTCGGCCGTCAATGGCCTGAACTTCGCGGTGCGCCGCGGCTCGTTTCATTCTTTCCTCGGCGGTTCGGGCTGCGGCAAAACTACCACCCTGCGCATGATCGCCGGCTTCGAACAACCGACCAGCGGCGAAGTGCGCCTGGCCGGCAAAAACGTTGCCGGCGTTCCGGCCTTCGAGCGGCCGGTAAACATGGTGTTCCAGCATTACGCGCTGTTCCCGCACCTGACCGTGGCGCAGAACATCGCCTACGGCCTGCGCTATCGCACCCCGCGACCGGACAAGAAAAGCCAGTTGCGCATGGCCGACGAAGCCTTGGAGATGGTGCGTCTCAGCGGCTTCGGCCAGCGCAAGCCGAGCGAACTGTCCGGCGGGCAACAGCAGCGCGTCGCCCTCGCCCGCGCGCTGGTCAACAAGCCCACCGTGCTGCTGCTCGACGAACCGCTGGCGGCCCTCGACCGCAAGTTGCGCAAGGAGATGCAGTCCGAACTCCTGCGCCTTCAACGGGAAGTCGGCATCACTTTCGTGCTGGTCACCCACGACCAGGAAGAAGCCTTGTCGATGAGCGACAGCATCAGCGTGATGCACAACGGCTCGATCATCCAGACCGCCACCCCGGAACAACTCTACGAAGCGCCGGCCAGCCGTTACGTGGCCGATTTCATCGGTGAATCCAACCTGTTCAACGGCACGGTGCGCCACCTGCACGGCAACTCCGTGGTGTTGCGCACCGAGCAAGGCCTGGAACTCACCAGCCCGTTGACGCCAACCGGCAAGGCCTTGAGCGCCGACGCTGCCGGTTGCATCGCTGTGCGTCCGGAGCTGATCAGCATCGCCGGCGCCCAGGCCGAAATGCCCCGCGAGGTGAAGCTGCAAGGCTGCGTGGAAGACCGCATCTACCTCGGCAACTCTACCGAATATCGCGTACGCACCCAGGCCTTTGGCGTGGTCTGCGTGCGGGTGCCGCGCCAGCAGGATCACGGCGCCAATGCATTCGAACACGGCGCCGCAGTGAGCGTCGGCTGGGATCACGCCAACGGCCTGGCCATGGCGTTGTAAATCATCGATTCGATTCATCAACCGGATGTGGAGCGTGCTATGGACCAGAAGACGTTTATCAAAACCCTGCGCAGCTGGCAGAACGGCTCGATCAGCCGCCGCGAGTTTCTTGGTCGTACCGGCCTCGGGATTGCCGCGGCGGTGGTCGCCACCCACATGCCCGGCCTGCTGACATCGACCGCGGAAGCGGCCGAGCAGGCCAAGCTCGGCGATCGCCTGTCGCTGGCGACCTGGCCGAATTACCACAGCCAGGAAAACCTCGACGCCTTCGGTAAAACCACCGGGGCGCGGGTGTCGATGAGCGTGTTCGGTTCCAACGAAGAAATGCTCGCCAAGTTGCAGGCCGGCGGCAGCGGCTGGGACGTGCTGGTGCCGACCAACTACACCATCAGCACCTACGTCGGCCTGGGCCTGATCGAACCGCTGGACCTGTCGCGCCTGCCCAATTTCGATGCCTCGGCGTTCCAGCAGAAGTTCATGGCCCAAGGGACGGTGGACGGCAAGGTCTACGCGGTGCCGAAAAACTGGGGCACCACCGGCATGCTCTACGACAGCGGCAAACTGAAGGACGGCCCGAGCAGCTGGAAAGAATTCTGGGCCGCCGCCCAGGGCCCGGCCAGTGGCCGGACGATGGTCCATGACTACCAGTTGACCGCCATCGGCAACGCCCTGAAAAGCTTCGGCTACAGCTTCAACTCACTGGACCCGAAAGAGCTGGCCGATGCGGAAAAACTGCTGATCGAGGTCAAGCCGCACCTGTTCGCGATCAACTCCGACATTCAGCCGTCGATGCGCAGCGGCGATGCCTGGCTGGCGATGTCCTGGACCGGCGACGCCTCGCAGCTGCACCGCGACAACGCAAAAATGCAGTTCGAACTGGGCAAGGAAGGGGGCGAACTCTGGAGCGATTTCTTCGCCATTCCAAAAAGCTCGGAGCACAAGGACGCCGCGTACGCCTTCATCAACTACCTGCTCGACCCGCAGCACAACAAGCTCGAAGTGTTGAGCCACGGCTACCCGAGCGGCGACAAGCGCGTCGATGCCCTACTGCCCACCGCCATGCTCGACGACCCGATCATGTACCCGGCCGCCGAAGCCCTGAGCCCGCTGGAGTTCGGCGCTGCCGCGACGCTCACCAGCCCGGCGCGCGCCGAACTGATGGCGCGTTTCAAGTCCGCCTGATCGCCTGCCCCATGGCCAACGAGGAGTCCCCCATGAACGCTGCCGCCCACCCGCAAACGGTGCAGCCGGGCAGTGCCCTGTCAGTCGAGGTGCGCCAGCGGCGCAGCCTCGGCCGACGGATCACCCTGCTGATGCTCTTGCCTTCGACCTTGTGGTTTCTGCTGCTGTTGTTGATGCCGCTGGTGATCATCCTGGTCTTCAGTTTCGGCGAGCGCAGTGCCGTGGGCGGTTACGCCGGTGGCTTCACGTTGGCCAATTACCTGAACCTAGGCTCACGGGGTGCAGCCTTCAGCAACACGCTGATGCTGGCGCCGCTGGGCACGCTGGTGTGCCTGGTGGCGGCCTATCCCCTTGCCTACTTCCTGGCGGTCAAAGTCACCCGCAACCGCTCGTTGTTGCTGACGCTGGTGATCGTGCCGTTCTGGACCAGTTTCCTCATCCGCACCTACGCGTGGATCTTCATTCTCAGTGGCAAGGGCATCCCGGCCTTGCTCGCCAGCCTCGGGCTGGAAGACGTGCGGCTGATCAACACGCCGTGGGCGGTGCTGATCGGCATCGTTTACGGCTACCTGCCGCTGATGGTGTTCCCGATTTACGTCAGCCTGGAAAAACTCGACAAGCGCCTGCTCGAAGCCTCGGCAGACCTGGGCGCCAGTGCCTTTGAAAGCTTCCGTCGCATCACCCTGCCGCTCTCTGCGCCGGGGATCATCACCGGAGTCATGCTGGTGTTCATCCTGCTGATGGGCGAATTCCTGATCCCGGCCATTCTCGGGGGCGGCAAGGTGTTCTTCGTCGGCAACGCGCTGGTCGATCTGTTCCTGCAATCGCGCAACTGGCCGTTCGGCAGTGCGTTGGCCATGACCCTGGTGGCGATGATGCTGCTGATCATCGGCGTGTATCTGAAACTGGTGGCGCGCTACGGCGGCCGTCCTGCCGACGGAGGGTTGTGACATGTGGCTGCGCAGTTATTCGACTTCGCTGTACCTGTTTCTCTATGCACCGATTGCGCTGATCGTGCTGTTCAGCTTCAACGCCGGGCGCAGCGGCCTGGCGTTCGAATGCTGTTCGGTGCAGTGGTTCGGCACCGCGTTCGGCAACCCGTTCATTATGGAAGCCTTGGGGCATAGTGCGTTCATCGCCTTCACTTCAGCGCTGATCGCCACGCTGTTCGGCACCCTGGCGGTATTCGGCCTGCAGCGCGCCGGCGGCAAAGTTCGGCTGTTGTTCGATGCGCTGACCTACTGCGCGATCATCGTGCCCGGCATAGTGATCGGCATCTCGACGCTGATTGCGTTCATCAGCCTGTTCGACCTGATCAACCCGCTGCTGGCGGCCTGGATCCCCAGCGTGCCACGGTTGAACATGGGCTTCTTCACGGTCATCGCCGCGCACTCGCTGTTCACCATGGCGCTGGTGATGGTGATCGTGCGCAGCCGCGTCGACTCGCTGGACAAAGCCTTGCTCGAAGCCTCGGCGGACCTCTATGCACCACCGATGCAGACGTTCTGGCGGGTGACCTTGCCGCAGATCAGTCCGGCGATCATGGCCGGGTTCCTGCTGGCGTTCACGTTCAGCTTCGACGATTTCATCATCGCGTTTTTCGTCGCCGGTTCCGAGACGACGTTGCCGATCTACATCTTTTCTTCCATCCGCCGCGGCGTGACCCCGGAGATCAACGCGGTTTCGACCGTCATCATCTGCGCGTCGCTGGCGTTGCTGTTCACTTCCCGTCACCTGCAAAACCGCCGCACCGGCGTCCAGGAGCCACACCATGCGTGATCAGCTTTATATCAACGGCGAGTGGGTCAGCCCGGACCTGGGCGGTTACCTGGACGTCATCGACCCGGCCACCGGGCAGGTGTTCCATCGGGTCGCGGCCGGCACCGAAGAAGACGTCGATCATGCGGTGCGTGCTGCCCGCCGCGCTTTCGATAATGGCTGGAGCCAGACCACCGGCGCCGAACGCGCGCAGTGGCTGGAAGCACTGGCCGATGAACTGGAAAACGGTCAACCGGCGCTGGCCGAACTGGAAGTGCGCGACAACGGCAAACCGTTGCCCGAAGCGCAGTGGGACGTGGGCGACGCGATCGGCTGTTTCCGCTACTACGCCGGGTTGGCCAGGGCTCTGGATCAGCAGCAGGACCAACCCTTGGCGCTGCCGGATGAACGTTTCCGCTGCCGTATCCGACATGAGCCGATCGGCGTCGCCGGGCAGATCATTCCGTGGAACTACCCATTGTTGATGGCGGCGTGGAAAGTCGCGCCAGCCTTGGCGGCGGGGGCGACGCTGGTGTTGAAGCCCTCGGAACTCACCCCGCTCACGGCGCTGGAACTGGCGGCGGCCGCCGACCGCATCGGACTGCCGGCCGGGGTCCTCAACGTTGTCAGCGGCCTCGGTACCGATGCCGGCGGTCCGCTCACCGAGCACCCCGGCGTGGACAAACTGGCGTTCACCGGCAGCGTGCCCACCGGGGCGAAAATCATGTCGGCGGCGGCCCGTGACATCAAGAACATCAGCCTCGAACTGGGCGGCAAGTCGGCGCTCATCGTGTTCGATGACGCTGACGTTGAAGCCGCAGTGGAATGGATTCTGTTCGGGATTTTCTGGAACCAGGGCCAGGTGTGCAGCGCGACGTCGCGTCTGTTGGTGCAGGAAAACATTGCCCCGCGATTGATCGAGCGGCTGGTCGAGGAAACCCGCAAGATCACCATCGGCCCGGGCATGGAGCCCGGCGTGTTGCTGGGGCCGCTGGTCAGTCAGGGCCAGTACGACAAGGTGCTTGGCTTCATCGATCAGGGCCTCGCCAGCGGTGCGCGTTTGCTCACCGGAGGTCAGCGTCCGGCGCATCTTGCCGAGGGCTATTTCATCGAGCCGGCGATCTTCGACGAGCCGGGGCACAACAGCATTCTCTGGCGCGAGGAAGTGTTCGGGCCGGTGTTGTGCGTCAAACGCTTCAAGACCGAAGAACAAGCGCTGCAAATGGCCAACGCCAGCCGCTTCGGCCTCGCTGCGGCGGTGATGAGCGCCGACCTGCAACGCACCGCCCGCGTCGCCAATCAGCTGCGCGCCGGGATCATCTGGGTCAACTGCTCGCAACCGACCTTCGTCGAGGCGCCGTGGGGCGGAATGAAACACAGCGGTATCGGCCGGGAGCTCGGTGAGTGGGGGCTGCACAATTATCTGGAGGTCAAGCAGGTGACCGAGTACGTGAGTGATCGACCGTGGGGTTGGTACCTGAAATAGGCCCGGCTCAAATCAGCAATTCCAGCGTATCAAACAACTCAGCATCCTCCGGCCGAGCCGAACGGGCGCGGCGGCGGATGACTTGCAGCAGGCATTCGACAAAACACTGCGCGGCGACACCCAGCTGCGCGTTGCGCGGGGTGACGATGCCGATGGTGTCGGTCGCGAAGGTTTCGGCCAACGCCAGCCGCCCCACTCGTTCGCGGTAACTCGGCACCGTCAGCATCGGCTCCGGGAAAAAACTGAGCATGTCGGTCTGCTCGATCAGCGATAACGTCAATTGCGGCGAGTGTGCCCGGTGGATGTGCTGCAGATCGATTTGCGCACCGTGCTGCCAGAACAGTTCGGTCATTAAAATTTCGTAATTGGCATCCGGGTAATTGACCACCCAATCCTGATCCAGCAAATCGTGGATGGAACGGCTGTCACGTAACGGGTGACCGTGGCGGGCCACCACGGCCATCCGATAGGAAAACAGCGGATCGCAGACAAACTCCGGGCGCGGCAGCAACGAAGACACCAGCCCGACCGCAAACTCCATCGTGCCGTCGCGCAGCCGCGGCAACGTCACCGCCATCAGCCCCTCGAAGATCTCCAGCCGCACCCGTGGCATCCGCTGGCGGAACAGGGTGACGACCTCAGGCAACAGGGTCATGCCCATCCACGGCGAAATGCCCAGCCGCAGCTGCCCTTCGGCCTGGTCGCTCAGGTGCGCCAGTTCCAGCTGCGCGCGCTCCAGCTGGCTGAGCATCTGCCGCGCATGCTGCAGCAGCGACTGGCCGTAGGTGGTCAGCACCACGCCGCTGGCATTGCGCACCAGCAACGGCAATTGCAGGTGTTCTTCCAGTTCCCGCAGCGCCTTGGCGACGGCGGTCTGCGACACCTCTAGGCGCCGCGCCGCCGCGCGGATGCTGCCACAGTCGGCAATCATCACCAGCGCGCGCAATTGATGTAGCTTCATCCATCCTCCTGGCTTCAGCGGTGTAAACCCACGGTTTTCACCCACCGGTTTTTGCGACTGCCACGGCATTCATCAACTCATTAGGATCGCAGGGTATCAGTCGAACCGCTGAACACCAGCCATAAAAACAAGGAAAACCTGATGACCCAACAACCTGCGTTGCCCGGCATTCGTGCGCTCGAAGCAGAGATGATTGCGCTACGCCAACACCTCCACGCGCACCCGGAACTGAGCTTTGAAGAGTTCGCCACCGCCGACCTGGTGGCCGCCAGACTGGAAGAATGGGGTTATCAGGTGCACCGGGGGCTCGGTGGTACGGGGGTCGTAGGGCTGCTGCGCAGCGGCGATAGCGCCAGGACCATCGGCTTGCGTGCCGACATGGATGCGCTGCCGATTGTCGAGCAAACCGGCCTGGCTTATTCCAGCCGCCACGAAGGCGTGATGCACGCCTGTGGTCATGACGGTCACACGGCCATGTTGCTTGCCGCCGCCAAACACCTGGCCTCCAGCTGTGAATTCGACGGTTCGCTGGTGTTGATTTTCCAGCCCGCCGAGGAAGGCGATGGCGGCGCGCAACGCATGCTCGATGACGGGCTGTTCGAACGGTTTCCCTGCGACGCGATTTTCGCCATGCATAACATGCCGGGACTGCCGCTCGGGAAGCTCGGCTTTCTGCCGGGGCCGTTCATGGCCTCCACCGATACGGTGAGGATCCGCATCGATGGCGTCGGCGGTCATGGCGCCATGCCGCACAAGGCGGTTGATCCGGTGCTGGTCGGCTCGGCCATCGTCATGGCTTTGCAAAGCGTGGTCTCGCGCAATGTCGACCCGCTCGACACCGCCGTCGTTACGGTCGGTGCGTTTCATGCCGGTCTGGCGGCGAATGTGATCCCGGATCACGCCGACTTGCAGTTGAGTGTGCGTGCGCTGAAGGAACAGGTGCGCGATACGCTGATTGACCGGATCACGCAAATAGCCGAATCGCAGGCATCGAGCTTCGGCGCGCGCGCCACGGTCGAGGTGGATGAGGCGCAGCGCTTTCCGGCCCTGTTCAACCACCCCGAGAGCACCGAATTTGCCCAGCAGGTAGCGCTGGATTGGCTCGGTGAGGATGGCCTGATCCCTCACATGAAACCGCTGACGGGCAGCGAGGATTTCGCGGTGATGCTGCAACGTTGCCCCGGCAGTTATTTGCTGATCGGCAATGGGGATGGCGAAGGCGGTTGCATGGTGCATAACCCTGGCTATGACTTCAACGATGGCTGTCTGGCGACGGGCGCCAGTTATTGGGTGCGGCTGGTCGAAACCTTCCTGGCCTGATCCTTCCACCCCTTCGATATCGCCTCGTCTCCAGGAGTTCGCACGATGTCCACTCCCGTTTCCACCGCTGTGCCTGTCGCATCTTCAATGCGGCAGCCGATCAGCGCGCGCGCCATCGCCGCCATCACCATTGGCTCCGGCCTTGAGTTCTACGATTTCTCTGTGTACAGCTTCTTCGCAACGTTGATCGGCCGGCAGTTCTTTCCGGTCGAGAGCACGCTTGGGCAGTTGCTGCTGTCGCTGGCGACGTTTGGCGTCGGCTTCGGCATGCGTCCCATCGGTGGGCTGGTGCTGGGCGCCTATGCCGACCGGGCCGGGCGCAAACCGGCCATGATGCTGACGCTGTGGCTGATGGCGCTGGGGTCGCTACTGTTTGCCATAGCCCCGACCTACGCGCAGATCGGCATCGCCGCGCCGCTGCTCATCGTGCTGGCGCGGCTGGTCCAGGGCTTCGCGATTGGCGGTGAAGTTGGCGCGTCGACGGCTATGTTGATGGAATATGCGGACGATAACAGTCGCGGATTCTATGGCAGCTGGCAGTTGTTCAGTCAGGGCTTGAGCTTTCTGATGGGAGCGTTGGTGGCGTTGGCGTTGAGCTCGTCCTTGCCCCCTGAGGCGCTGGAAAGCTGGGGCTGGCGCCTGCCGTTTGTGCTGGGCATGCTGGTGATACCGGTGGGCATCTACATCCGTCGCCATCTCAAGGAAACCGCTGCCGAGCCTGGGCAGGACGAAGGTGCGCCCTCCAGCATAAAGCTTATTTTCACCCGCCACCGTCGAAGGATTCTGACCGGGGTTTTGTTGGTGATTGGCAGCACGGCTTCGACTTACATCGTGCTGGACTACATGACCAACTACACCGTGACGGTGCTGCATCTGCCGATGACGATGGGCACCACCGCGGCATGTCTCGGGGCCCTGGTGCAGATCGGCCTGTCGATCTGGGCGGGCCGGCTTAGCGACCGCATGGGTCGTCGACGGACGATTGCCCTGGGCAGTTTTCCGATGTTGCTGCTGATTTATCCGGCCTTCGTCCTGATGAATCAGTATCCGACGCTGGGCATGCTGTTAGCCGTGTCATTGGTGACTACGTTGTTGTTGGTGCTGATTACTGTGCCCACGCTGGTGCTGGTGACCGAGCTATTCCCGCGGGCGATCCGGGCGACTGGGTTGTCGATTGTTTATTGCCTGGGGGTGTCGATCTTTGGTGGCTTTGCGCAGTTCTTTGCTACCGGGCTGATTGGCCTGACTGGCAACAATAATGCGCCTGCTTTGTATGTGATGGCGTGTTTGTGTTTGACGTTGGTTGGGTTGGCGATGGTGAAGGAGACGGCTGGGAAGCCGCTCGACTAGAGGGTTTGGAGTGGGGGCATATCCGTTACTGCTGTGTAATCCGAGTCCATCACACGACACCGAACGCTGTAGGAGCTGGCTTGCCCGCGATGGTCGTTAACGATGACACGGGCTGTCTGAATGAACGCGGCGCCTTTGGGTTCATCGCCAGCAAGTTGGCTCCTACAAGGGATTGTGTGATCCCGGTTCCACCTGTAGGAGCTGGCTTGCCAGCGATGGTCGTTAACGATGACGCGGGCTGTGTGAATGAACACGGCGCCTTTGAGTTCATCGCCCTAACCCATCACCCCAAATACCACCCCCAAGCCTCGCCGTGATACCGGGTAATCTGCTTGGTCTCCAGGTAATTGTTGAACCCCCACTCCCCCAACTCGCGCCCGATACCACTCTGCTTGTAACCACCCCAAGGCGCTTCGACGAAGGTGGGTTGCGAGCAGTTGACCCAGACAATCCCGGCACGAAAACGCCGCGCCACGCGTTCACAGCGCGTAAGGTCCCGCGACATCACCGCCGCCGCCAAACCAAACGGCGAATCATTGGCCAACCGAATCGCCTCGGCTTCGGTATCGAACGCACGCAAACACACCACCGGCCCAAAGATTTCCTCACGCCAAAGCGAACTCTCCTCCGGCACATCAGCGAAGATCGTCGGCTTCAGGTAAAACCCCTTGGGCAGATGAGCCGGGCGAGAACCGCCGGACACCAGCCGGGCGCCCTCCTTCTGCCCCAGCGAAATAGCGTCCAGCACCTTGTCCAGCTGCCCCTGACTCACCAGCGGCCCAAGCTTCACCCCCTCGGCGAAACCCTGGCCAATCCGGATCTGCTCGGTGGCCTCGATCAAACGCGCCAGCAACGCCGGATACAACGCACGCTCCACCAACACCCGCGAAGTGGCCGAACACACCTGCCCCTGGTTCCAGAAAATCCCGAACAGAATCCACTCCACCGCCGCATCGAGATCGCTGTCAGCGAAGATCACGAACGGCGATTTGCCGCCCAGCTCCAGGCTGATGTTTTTGATCTCGGCCGCCGCCGCTTGCATGATCTTGCGCCCGGTTGGCACGCTGCCGGTGAAGGCGATCTTGTCGACGTCCGGGTGCTCGGCCAGTGGCGCGCCGGCCTCACGCCCCACTCCGCTGACCACGTTCAGCACCCCGGCCGGCAACCCCGCACGATCAGCAATGCCGGCCAGCTCCAGGGCTGTCAACGGCGTCAGCTCAGACGGTTTCAGTACCACCGTGCAGCCCGCCGCCAGGGCCGGCGCGACTTTCCACGAGGCCATCAGCATCGGGAAATTCCACGGGATGATCGCCGCGACCACGCCCACCGGTTCCTTGATCACCGACGCGTTGAAGCGTTCATCCGGCACGCTGATCGATTGCTCGCTGTGTTGATCGGAACCTTCCGCGAGCCCGGCATAGAAGTCGAAACACCCGGCGGTGTCGGCGATGTCCCACAATGCCTCAGGCAGCGGCTTGCCGTTGTCGCGCACCTCGATGGCCGCCAGTTCGTCCTGCCGCGCACGGATGCCTTCTGCAATACGCCGCAGCACATGCGCCCGTTGCGCTCCACTCCAACGCGGCCAGTCACCTTCGTCGAACGCCCGGCGCGCGGCAGCGACAGCCAGGTCGATGTCTTCGGCCGTGGCAGCCGCGACCTGTGCCAGCACCGATTCATCGCTCGGATCAAACGTTTCGAATACACCACGCTGCACCGGCGCGACCCATTCGCCGCCGATGTACAACCGCTGATAATCAGCCATGACCCACTCCTTCATTCGCGACCTCGACGCTGCTGGTAAAGCTGTTCGGCCGCCTGCAATTGTTGACGATCATTGACCCCAAGCACGTCGGTCTCGTCCACCTCCACCGCGGTGACGGGCAGGCCGGCGTTGTTGGCCAGCGCCACGGCATCGGTGAGGTAATACTCGCCCTGGGCGTTCTGATTGCCGATCCGGTCCAGCAGCCAGAGGCAGGTGTCGGCGCGCAAACCCATCACCCCGCCATTACAGAAATTGATCTCACGTTCCTGCGCACTGGCGTCCTTGGCTTCGCGGATCGCGAGCAAGCGTCCCCCTTCCACCAGCAAGCGCCCGTAAGGCCCCGGCTGTTCGGTACGAAACCCGGCGACCGCCACGGCGGCACCGTCGATCAGTGCCTGCCGCAGGTGCAACAAGGTCTGCGCGCTGATCAACGGTGAATCGCCAAACAGCACCAGCACACAGCCCTGCTCGTGAGCCTGCAACGCCGGCCGGGCGGCGAGCACCGCGTGCGCTGTGCCCAGCTGTTCCTGCTGGGTAAACGTGCGCACCGTCGGCACGGCCTGCTTCAAATAATCGAGCACCACCCGACTGCCAGCGCCCACGACCACCGCGCAGTGCTCAATGTCCGCCGCCTCGACCGCCGCCAGCACGTGACCGAGCAACGGCCGGTCGCCCACCAGATGCATGACCTTTGGCAGCGGCGAACGCATGCGAGTGCCCTGCCCGGCGGCGAGTATCACCGCCAGGGTGGGCCAGGAAACGTTGTCGCTCATACGACCCTCCCAGTGAGTCAAACCTGATCGCGATAGAACACGTCGTCGGCATACGGATACCACCAGTCCTGAATCTTCGGCTGGTGATCGATGATGACCATTTTCGAGCGGCGGAACGCTTCGAGGCCCTGACGCCCGAGTTCACGCCCCAAGCCGGACATTTTCCAGCCGCCAAAAGGCAGCGCGTCGTTGTCGATCAGCGGGTTGTTGACCCAGACCATCCCGGCTTCAAGACGCTCGGCGGCCTCCATCGCTTCCGCCAGATCGGTGGAGAACAGCGAGGCCCCCAGACCGAACGGCGAATCGTTGGCCAAACGCACCGCTTCGTCAAAATCGCTGACCCGGCAGATCGCGGCGACCGGGCCGAAGCACTCTTCCTGGAGAATCGCCATGTCACCGGTCACCCCGGTGAGGATGGTCGGTTCATAGAACCAGCCCACACTGTGCTGCGGCGGAATCCGTCCCCCGCAGACCAGGGTTGCGCCCTTGGCCACGGCGTCGTCGACCAGGCGCATGACTTTATTGCGCGCGGCCTCGCTGACCATCGGCCCGATTTCCGTGCGCTCCAGGCCATGACCGATGCGCAGGGCGCGGGTGCGTTCGGCGAACCGGGCGACGAACTCGTCGTGGATCTCATCGACCACGTAGAAGCGTTCCGCCGAGGTGCAAATCTGCCCGCTGAGGTGGAACGCGGCGGTGACCGCACCTGCGGCCGCGACCTCCAGCGGCGCATGTTTGGAGATGATCAGCGGGTCGCTGCCACCGGCCTCGATCACGCACGGTTTCATCTGTTCGGCACAGGCCATCGCCACCGCTTTGCCCGCCGCCACGCTGCCGGTAAACGCCACCGCGTGGGTGCCGCTCGACTTCACCAGCCACTGTGCCGTCACGGCATCGCCCGGCACGCAAGACACCAGACCCGGCAGCAGCGCGGTGAAGTGCTCCATGAACTTGAGCGTGCACAGGGTCGTGGCTTCCGCCGGTTTGATGATGCAGGCGTTGCCCGCTGCAAGCGAAGCCGCGACCGTCCAGCACATCAACAGGATCGGAAAGTTGAAGGGCATGATGTGCACGCTGACGCCATACGGCTCATAACGCACATGCTGGAACGAGCCGATTTGCGTGGTGCCGGCGACCTTGCCGGCATCGTCCCGGGCCATTTCCGCGTAGTAACGGAAGATCGGCGCGCAGTTGGCCAGCTCGCCCATGGCTTCGGGAAACGGCTTGCCCATTTCCAGGGTCATCAACCGTGCGACCTCGCGATTGCAGGCGACGTGCTGTTCGATGGCATTGGCCAGTTGATGCAAGCGCGCGGCGCGGCTTTTCGCATCGATCAGCCGCCACTGTTGTTGCGCAGCGGTGGCGGCATCGACGGCGGCTTGCACGTCGGTTGCGCCGCACACGCCGACCTGTCCGACGCGTTGCAGGGTCGCCGGATCCAGCACTTCGCGCACGCGGGCGTCGGTCAGGGGCAGGTACTCGGCATTGATGAAGCGTTGGGCAGTGTCAGTGTCAAAGGTGGCCATGGGAAGATCCTTGAACCAGTCGATAAGGGGTTTCGCGCAACATCGCCAGGGTCGCGGGCGGCAACGCTTCGCGCCACGCCGGTACGTGGTGGTCGAGCCAGTCGCGCAACGGCGCCAGGGCTTCGGCCTGCAGCGCCCGAACGAACAAACCGAGGGTGCGGGGCAAATGCGCCAGATAGCCATGCTTGCCGTCGCGCCCCGCCAGGCGCACGAAGATCCCCAGCACCTTGGCGTGGCGCTGGGCGGCGAGCCGCCGGTAATCCTCGAGAAAACGCGGCGTAGCGAGTTCCGGACGTTGCATCAGGTAATGGGTCAGCAGCGCCACACGCAGCGCTTCGGGTACGTCGCGACGGGCGTCTTCGAGCAACGACATCAAGTCGTAGGCCGCCGAGCCGATCAACGCGTCCTGAAAATCCAGCAAACCACAGGCGGCCACGCCTTCGCGGCCTTCCAGCAGCATCAGGTTGTCGACGTGGAAGTCGCGCAACACCAAGGCTTCGCGACGTTGCGCGACCTCACCGCAGACCTCGGCGAACACCCGCAGAAATGACTCGCGCAGGTCCAGCGCGGCGTCCTTGCCGATCAACAGCGGGATATACCAGTCGATCAGCAGCGCGAATTCATCACTCAGTTGTCGGGCGTCGTAAGGCGCCACGTCTGCCGCCAGTGGCGCGCGGTGCAACGCCACCAGCGCGTCGACCGCCAATCGATACAGCGCCGCTTCCGGGTGCCCCGCCGCCAACAGCCGGGTGTAGGTGTCGTGGCCGAAATCCTCGATCAGCGCCAGCCCCGCTTCCTCGTCGACCTGCACCAGCGCCGGCGCGGAAAGCCCCAGCCCGTGCAAGTGCCGGGCAACCTGGATGAACGGGCCGATCGGCTCGCTGAGCGGCGGCGAATCCATCAGCAACAGCCCTTCCCCGCTCAAACGAAAATAACGCCGGGTCGAGGCATCCGCCGGCAACGCGAGCAGTGGGGCGTCGGCGAAACCGGCGCGGGCCAGAAAGGCGGCGCGCTGGCTGTCGCGATCGGGCGATGAAGCACGTGTCTCAGTCATGGCATTCACCGGATCATGTAGACCTTTTTCACCGTCTCATGGACGGTGCACACGCCTTTCCAGTCCTTGTGGAAAAAGGCCGCCGTGTCGGGCTTGATCTCGATCACTTCGCCGGACTCGTGGACGTAGGTGCAGCGGCCTTCGAGGAAATGGCAGAACTCGTCGCTGGTGACGTGGCAAAACCAGGTGCCCGGGGTGCAGATCCACACCCCGCACTCGGACTGGCCTTCGGGTCCTTTGTGCAGCACCACGCCGGAGACACGGGATTCGCCGTCAAGCATGGTCGGGATCACGCCCCAATCCTTGACGTCGGTGATTTGCAGCGGGTTGTACAGAAACGGGGTGGTCATGATTGTTCTCCAAAAAATCGGGTTTTCTGTAGGAGCGAGCTTGCTCGCGAAGGATGCCCAGACGAGGCGGAAATCCAGACAGCCAGCGTTTTCGTTCACGCCCATCGCGAGCAAGCTCGCTCCTACAGGTTCAGGTTCAGGCCAGCATGTACACGTTGCGCAGGGTTTCCCGGACGTTGCATTCGCCGGTCCAGCCGGCCGGGAACAGCACCAGGGTGTTGGCGCGGACTTCGATCACTTCACCGTCGTCATGACGGTAAGTCGCCTCGCCCGCGATGAAGTGGCACAGCTCGTCGCGGGGAATCGACAGGCGCCAGCGCCCCGGCGTGCACACCCAGAGCCCGGTTTCGGGACTGTTGTTCGGGCCTTTGAACAGCAGGCGCCCGCTGGAATGCGAGACACCTTCAATGGCGTCGCTCTGCACGCCCCAGTCCACCAGATCGGTGCGGCGGCTGACGTCTTCGAGGTACGGCGTCGTGCCCACCGTGGTGTTCGAGTCAAACATCGTTCAATACCTTGTCGAGAATGGCGGCCGCGTCCGCAGGCCCTTTGCGTGATTGCATCTGCGCGCTGGTGCGCTGCAGACGTTGGCGCATCGCTTGATCGTTGAGGCACGCCGCCAGCTTTTCCGCCAGCTGTGCTTCGCTCCACTCGTAGCGATCGAGCTTGAAGCCGTGGCCGCTTTCTTCAGCGCGCATGGCGTTGTCGTGGCCGTCCCAGACGTACGACATGACGATCGCCGGCTTACCGAAAAACAGGCATTCGGTGAAGCTGTTGTTGCCGCCGTGGTGGATCACCGCATCGACCTGGGCAATCACCGACGGTTGCGGGAACCAGTTGGAGATCAGCACGTTGTCGGGCAGGTCCGGGTACTCATCAAGGTGCTCGCCGACGTTGAACAACGCGCGGTAAGGCAACTTGCCGACGGCGCTGATGAGGCGCTGGAGCAGATCGACATCGCCAGAGCCGAGGCTGCCAAAACTGACGTAGAGCAATGGCTTGTCGTTGTTGGCGCGGAACTCCGGAATCTCGTAACTCGTGTCGTGGCGCACGCAGCCTTGCAGGTAATGGAACCGCTCGGCCGGCAACGGATGGCGGCGCTCGAACTTCACCGCATCCGGGTACAACAACAGGTTCATGTAGGGCGAAGCTTCGAAGAACGTCCCCAGTGGATACGGCTGTTCACCATGGGCTTGCAGGAACCGGTTGAAGTCGTCGTGAATCGGTCCGACCACTTCTTCGAAGCGCTGGCGGAATTGCGCGTGGCCGGCCTTGTCGTCGACGCTCATGCCCGACAGGTGCGGCGGAATATCCGGGTCTTCGATCTCGTTTTCCGAGCAGGAAATGATCCGCACCCAAGGCTTGCCGTATTGCTTGATGGCCGGGAACAGGATCACGTTGTCAACGCAGATCAGGTCGGGCTTGACCTTGTCCAGCACCGCCGGCAGGTCCTTCTGCGCCCACTTCGCCGTCTCGACGATGGCGGCCCAGCATTCCTTCACGTAGTTGTCGATCTGCTCCAGCGGCGTTTTGCGGAAATTCGGGATATGGCCGTTGATGAAGTCGACCCAGTAGCGGGCCATTTCTTCGGCGGGCATCGGTGCCGACATGTTGACCATGTGTTCTTCAAAACCGTAGCCGGCATACACGCCACTCATGCCCGGGTCGGTGAGGAAAACCGCCTTGTGGCCGAGGGCTTCGCATGCCTGGGCGATACCGACTGAGTTCAGGGCCGGGCCGTAGGCGGCTTCCGGAAAGAAGGCGATCACTTTCTGTTTCATCGAGCGGTTCTCCTGCCTGGTCTTTTTTATTGTTCAGCGCGTCAATACACGGGCGTGGCGAGCCTGCCAGCCGAGCCGGATACTCATACCGATAGCAAAATGAGCGAATTCGAATTGCGAGGACGGCACCCGGACGATCAACGCCTTGTCGCTGAGCACCGTCTGCACATGCACGTTGGTGTCGAGGCCGTGGTAGGCGATTTCAACGATCTGACCGCTGACCTGGTTGTCGCAAGCCCCGCCCTCCTGCGCCAGCACCTGCAGGCGCTCGGGGCGCACGACCACGGCGACGTTCTGCCCCGGCACCAGCGGCGCGTCGGTCACGACGGCCAGCTCCTGACCGTTGACCCGCACCGTGTGCTGCCCGGTGCGCGCGCCTTCGAACAGGTTGCTGACGCCGATGAAGTTGGCGACAAAGCGGCTGTTGGGGTTTTCGTAGAGTTCGGTGGGGCTGCCGCACTGGCAGACCTTGCCGCCGTCGAGCACCGCCATGCGGTCCGACATCACCAGTGCTTCTTCCTGGTCGTGGGTGACGATGATGAAGGTGATGCCGCTTTCAAGTTGCAGGCGCTTGAGTTCGAGCTGCATCTTTTCCCGGAGCTTTTTGTCGAGGGCGCCCAAAGGTTCATCGAGCAATAACACCCGCGGGCGTTTGACCAACGCCCGTGCCAGGGCGACGCGCTGGCGTTGCCCGCCGGAGAGCTGATCCGGCTTGCGTTCAGCCAGTTCGCCGAGCTGCGCGGTGTTCAGCACGTCATCGACGCGACGGCGGATTTCCGCTTCCGGCAAACGCTCCATCTCCAGTCCATAAGCGATGTTCTTGCGCACGGTCATGTTGGGAAACAGCGCATAAGACTGGAACATCAGGTTCAACGGACGCTTGTTGGCCGGCAGGGGCGAGATGTCCTTGCCGTCCAGGTAGATGCATCCGGCGCTGGGGGTTTCGAATCCGGCGAGCATGCGCAACAGCGTGGTCTTACCGCAGCCGGACGGCCCCAGCAACGCGAAGAACTCGTTCTCGCGGATGTTCAGCGACACCTCGTCGACCGCCAGACCGTTGCCATACGACTTGCTGACCTTGTCCAGGATCAGTACCGCAGAGGAATTATTCATGGGTGCGAGGAGCCTTGTTGAGACGCTGCGAAGCCAGCAGCGCGGTGATGCTGACCAGCATCACCAGCGTCGCCAGGGCGTTGATTTCCGGAGTGACGCCAAAGCGGATCATGGCGTAGATCTGCATCGGCAACGTGGTGGAAGCCTGGCCGGAACCGGAGTTGAAAAAGGCGATGATGAATTCGTCCACCGACAGGGTGAACGAGAGCAAGCCACCCGCCAGCACGCCGGGGAAGATCGCCGGCAACAACACCCGGCGAAACGTGGTGAACCTGCTCGCGCCGAGATCGATCGAGGCTTCGAGAATCGAGTAGTCGAAGTGCTTGAGCCGTGTGCGTACCACCGCACAGACGAAAGCGATGTTGAACACGGCGTGGCTGATGATGATCGAGTGCAGACCGAGCCCGACCTTGAGCAGGTTGAAGAAGCTCAGCAGCGCGATCGCCAGGACGATGTCGGGAATGATCATCGGCGCCATCAACAAGGTGTCGACCACCTGACCCTTGTCATTGCCTTTGCGGCGCAACTCGATGCCCAGCGCCAGGAACGTCCCCAGCACGCAGGCAATGAACGTCGCCGACAGCGCCACGATCAGGGTGTTGAGGGCCGCCGACAGAATCGCCGAGTTGTGCGCCAGCGACACGTACCATTTCAGCGACACGCCGCCCCAGGCCGTGGGTAATCCGGACTTGTTGAACGAGAGCAGGATCAGCACCAGGATCGGCACATACAGGAAGGCATACACCAACCCCAGGTGCGTGTTGAGCAGGGTGCCGCCTGCCGAACGAGACTGACTCATGCGCGGCCTCCTTCTGCACGACGGGCCACCAGGGCCTGGACGAACAACAGGATCAGCATGATGGCGATCAGGAAAAAGCTCAGCGCCGCGCCGAACGGCCAGTCCCGCGCCGTGAGGAATTGCGCGTAGATCAGGTTGCCGACCATCTGCACCTGCTTGCCGCCCAACAGGTCGGCGGTGATGAAGTTGCCGATGCTCAGGACGAAGACAAACACGGCGCCGGCGGCGACACCCGGCACGCTCAGCGGCAGGATAATCCGGCGAAAGGTCATCCAGCCCGAAGCGCCGAGGTCTTTCGAGGCGTCCCAGAGTTCGTTGTTGATGCGCGACAGCGACGAGAAAATCGCCAGGATCACAAACGGGATGTAGTTGTAGACCAGCCCCAGCACCACCGACGCTTCGGTGTACAGCAGGCTGATGGGTTCGCCGCTGTAGCCGAACAGCTGCAGCATTTTGTTGATCAGGCCTTCGCGATTGAGCAGGACGATCCAGGCGTAGGTGCGGATCAGGTAGTTGCTCCAGAACGGCAGCATCACCAGGAACAGAAACACCGCTTGATGGCGCCGCGGTGCGCGGGCGATGGCGTACGCCGCCGGGTAGCCGATCAGCACCGCGAACAGCGTCGCCAGCCCGGCGATCTTCGCCGATTTGAGCAGGATGCCCAGGTACAGCGGATCGAACGCGCGCTGATAATTGTCCCAGGTGAACAGCCAGTCGATACCGCCGTAGGCACCGCGTTCGACAAAGCTGTAGACCAGCACCAGCAGGCACGGCACCACCAGGAATATCAGCAGCCAGCCGAAGCCGGGCGCAAGAAGCCAGGCCGACAGACGCCTGTCAGCATGCAAAGCACTCATTACCCATATCCTCCCGCCCCGGAACGGAGGCGGCTTGCGAGCGTGGCGGGGCATGACGGGCATGCCCCGGATCGTTGCGGCTTACGTTGTGTGGGGCTTAGTTCTGCGCCGCCATGATTTCGGTGACGGCCCGGGTGTAGGCTTTTTGCGTGGTGCCGCCCAGGTCGCGCAATTGCTCCATCTTCAACAGCTCGCTCGGGGCGATCGTCAGGTTGGGGTATTGCTTGAGCAGGTCAGCGGACAAACCGGCCATGGCGGCCTGGTTGGGGATTTTGTAGAGGATGTTTTCCGCGACCCAGACGTGGTTTTCCTTGGCGAGCATGAAGTTGACGAACTTGAACGCCTGCTCCTGATGCTTCGAGCTTTTCAGCACGACCATGGTGTCCACCCAGAGGTCGGAACCCTCCTTGGGCACCACGAACTTGATCGCCGCATTGGCCTGTGTGCCGTAGTTGCACCAGCCGTCCCACGCATGCGCCATCATCGATTCGCCGGACGCGAGTTTCGAATAGAAGGTGGTGTCGTCGAAGGCGAGAATGCGTTTCTTGGTGGCAATCAACTGATCGCGGACCGCAGCGATGTGGTTCGGGTCGTTGTCGTTGACCGACCAGCCCCTGGCCAGGAAACCGGCGCCGAGCATCCAGCGATCGGTGGCCAGCATTGTCACTTTGCCTTTGAGCGCATCGCTCGGGTTGAGCAGTTCATTCCAGCTTAGGGGTGCTGGCGTGACGTTGTCGGAGCGGTAGCAGATGCCGGTCGTGCCCCAGGTGTACGGCACCGAGAAATGGTTGCCCGGGTCGTATTCCAGCTTGTTGGCTTCGGGATAGAGGTTTTTCAGGTTGGGGACTTTGACCGGATCGATGTCGGCCAGCAGGCCCTGCTTGTGCAGGACTTCGGCGAACGGCGAAGAGACGAACACCACGTCATAGCCTTCGCCGCCAGACGCCATGAGCTTGCCCATGATTTCTTCGTTGGTCGCGTGCAACGCCTTGTCGACGTCAACGCCGCTGGCCGCCTTGAACTTGTCCAGCGCATCCGGGGCCATGTAGCCGTCCCAGATGGAAATCACCATGTCTTTTGCGGTGGCGGCCTGTGACGCGATCGCCAGGGAGACGCTCAATCCCAGACACATAAGGCCTTTCAGCTTTCTCATAATACTCACCCGACGATTGTTTATTGTTGTGTTCGAAGGCAGTACGGCAAAAAGAGAAACGATTGCATGTGTTTTTTTTTAGAAATTAGGACCAGCACGGAAAGATGTCAACGCTTTTTTCATGCCTGACGGTTCGGCAGTGCATGGCTTAAGATGAGCACCTGAGTCCGAAGCGACCAAAAGAGATAAGACGCTTGAGCACGACACCCGAGAAAAAACCCCGCACCAATCACCTGGAACTCGCCCGGCGGATCCTGGAGCACACCCAGGAAACCGGGCTGGTGGCCGGCGATCCGGTCGCCGAGCAAGCGCTTTCACGCACGTTCCAAGTGTCGCGCACGCTGATTCGCGGCGCGCTGAAAGTCCTGCTGGAAGAGAACCTGCTGAGCCACGAAGCCGGCAAAGGCTATCGATTGCTCGCCGCGCCGGGCGGCCAGGCCTTCAACGCCGCCTTGCCGCAAGCCGAGGAAGAAGAACTGGCAACCTCGGTCCTGCGCGACCGTATGGCCGGACGCCTCGGGGACAGCATCAGCATCAGCGAGCTGATGCGTCGTTATGACATCGGCCGGCCCGCAGCGCAGAAAGCCCTGCAGCAGTTGAGCGAAAGCCAGGCGATCGAGCGCGGGCCCGGCCAGTCCTGGCTGTTCCGTCCTTCACTGAACAGCCTGGCCGCCCTTGAGGAAAGCCTGAAATTCCGCCTGATCCTTGAGCCGGAAGCGTTGCTAAACCCTAATTTCAGCGCCGACCCGCAACGCCTGGCCTTGCTGCGCAGCGCCATGCAAACCCTGCTCGCCAGCCCGGTCGAGCACTTTGATATCCAGCAGTTTCGCGAGCTGGACATCAGCTTCCATGAACTGATCGGCCAGAGCTGCGGCAACCGCTTTATCGGCGACGCCCTGCTCCAGCATCAGAGCCTGCGGCGCCTGCCGAACCTGTTGCCGAGCGTCAGCGTTCACCGCCTGCAGGAAGCCCTGCGCGAACACCTGCAAATCATTGCGCACATCGAACGCGGACAGCTGGAGATCGCGGCCGACCTGCTGCGCCTGCACTTGCGCCTGAGCGCGGCCCAGCGCCCGCAAACCGCCAACCGTGGCATTCCGCAGAGCCAGTTGTTCGGGCGCCGTTGAATCGCTTAAAAAAACAGGATGATTTTTTTTATAAAATAAGACAGCATCCAGTCATCTCAGGCACGGCGGGCATTATCCGCCATGGACTTTCTTCGCCATGCACACACACAAACTGATCGCCTTGTTTCCGGAAGCCAGTTTCGGCGCGGCCTTGAACTGCATTGGTATCGCCCAGTCACTGCGTGAGCTGGGAGCAAAACCGGTCTTTATCTGCCACGAGCATTTCCAGGGGCTCTTCGCCGAGTACGGCTTCGACGAGTACCCGATTCCGCAAGCCAGTCCCTTGTCGGCGGCGGAACATCAGCATTACTGGGAGCGCTTTATCGAGCGCAACATCCCCTACTTCGACCAGACTCCGCTGGCGCAGATCGACAGCTACGTGGCGCCGGCCTGGGAAGCGATCATCGACACGGCGATCGAAGCGGAAAAGCCGTTGCAACAGTTGCTGGGTCGTCTCAAGCCGGACGTTATCGTCCTCGATAACGTGGTCATGTTCCCTGCCATCGCCAACGCGGGTTGCCCGTGGGTGCGGATGGTGTCCTGCGCCGAAACCGAACTGCCGGACGCTGCCGTGCCGCCTTATCTGTCGGGCTGTCTGGCCGGCGACAGCGAGGCGCGTGAACGTTTTGCCGAGCACTATCTGGAAGCGGTAGCGCCGGCCCATGAACGTTTTTCGCAGTTTCTCGCGAGTAACGGCACGGCGCCTTGTCCGCCTGGGCAATTTCTCGTTGATTCGCCGTGGCTGAACCTGCTGCTGTCGCCGACACCGGTGCGCTATGACCGCCAGCCGCCGCTGGACCCGCAGCGTTATGTCTACCTCGACGGTTGCGTGCGGCGCGAAGCGCCTTACATCGTTCCCGACTTCCCGCGGCACAACGACGCGCCGCTGATCTACGTCAGTTTCGGTAGCCTCGGGGCCGCCGACACCGGGATGATGAAGCGCCTGATCGGCACCATCGAACACCTGCCGTATCGGTTCCTGATCAACGTCGGCGCCTATCGGGACATGTACGGCACCGTCCCGGACAACGTGTACCTGGACAGCTGGTTTCCACAGCCGGCGGTGCTCAAGGAATGCCAGTTGTTCATCCACCACGGTGGCAACAACAGCTTTTGCGAAGCGCTGTATTTCGGTTTGCCGTCATTGATCATTCCGTACTGCTGGGACGGCCACGACAATGCCGCGCGCGCCGAGGAAGTTGGCGTCGGTCGCTACCTGCCACGGTTTGCCGACCCCCTCTCGGCCTTGCCGGCCGCGCTGGCACAAATGCTGGCTGATCAACCGATGAAACAACGCCTGCAATCAATCAGCCAGAACATGCAGGCGACCCGCGGCACCGACATCGCCGCCCGAGCAATCATGGCGCTGCCGTAGCAGTACACCGCAAATCCCTGTAGGAGCCAGCTTGCTGGCGATAGCTTCCGTCCAGCAATAAAGCCATCGCCTGACCCACCGCGATCGCCAGCAAGCTGGCTCCTACAGTTGACCTGTGCCGTACACATGTTCGGTGCGCACCTTGTCAAAGCGCCCAACCCACCTCCCGCAACGCCTTGTCCAACGCTTGGACATCCGCCTCACTCCGCGCCTCGAATACCGGCATGTAGGCCAGCGGATCCGCCAGGGTTGATGCCTGTCCGAGAAAGCCCTGGGTCGCTGCGTGCAGGCAATATGCGCTGTAGGCCGGGTTGTAGCCGCCTTCCTGGACAATCAACAAGCGTCCTTCGCAATGCCCATCGGCGAATTGCCGGGCGCGTTGGGCGAGGCGATTGAAGCCGTTCATGGTCAGCAATTGCCGTCCATTGGGATCGAATTGCGACGCATCGAGGCCATTGGCGATGATCAACAGTTGCGGCGTAAACGCCGTCAACGCCGGCTCGACGAACCGTTCGAACGCCAACTCGTAGGTCAGGTCTCCCGACCCCATCGGCAACGGGATATTCAGGTTGCTGCCGACACCCGCGCCGCTGCCCCGTTCATCAACGCCACCGGTCTGTGGATGGCTGGGCCCCCAGGCGCCATGGTCCATGTGCATTGACACCGTGAGCACCGTCGGATCCCGATAAAAACCCTCTTGGGTGCCATTGCCGTGATGCACGTCCCAATCGACGATGGCGACCCGCTCAATGCCCGCCGCCTGGGCAGCCCGCGCTGCCACGGCGACGTTGTTGAAAAAGCAGTAGCCGTCCGCCATGTCCGGCGCCGCGTGGTGACCCGGCGGGCGCACCAGTGCCATGGCGGGACGCCGCTCACGCAGCGTTTGCTCCAGCGCCGCGACACTGGTCCCGGCGGCGGCGAGCAGCCCGGACAACCCTCCGGCATTGATCAAGGTGGTGCTGCTGAATCGCCGCCCCTGTTGATCCGCCGCCTCGATTGCCCTTAGGTAATCCTCCGTGTGGAAGCGCAACAGTTCGTCCCGCGTCGCGTGCCGGCCGGCGTGCCAGGCCAGATTCCCGGCCACCGGCCCATTACGCAGAATCGCCCGCATGTTGATCAGCCGCGGGCTGCTTTCCGGGTGCTGGGTCTGTGTGTCCAGAAGGTTGCTGGGCGGCGCCTCGAACACGCCGTAGCCGGTGTCGTGGCGCAGCACATCGTCATGCCAGAAAACGTCCATCAATGCAGACATAAGCGGCTCCTCAGTCGATGATCGTCAGCTCGGGTGGAATCTCCGACAGGCTGCGCGAGCCCTCCGCTTCGCACAACACCGTGTCGCCCAGTTTCAGACCAAACCCTTCGGAATACAGCGACAGGTTCGGTTCGATCGAGAACGACATGTTCGGCTGGAACACATGATCGTCGGCCTCATCGACCATCATCGCTTCGAGCCAGGTCGGTGGATACGCCAGCCCGAGGCTATAGCCGATCCGGTGCACGCGGGTCCGCGACAGGTCGATGCGATCCAGGATCTCGTTGCACACCCGGTTGGCCTCACCGACCGGGGTGCCCGGCTTCGCCACGTCGATGGCGGCGTTGAACGCTTCCGTCAGCAAGGTCGACACCTCCCGCACCCGCGCCGTCGGTTTGCCGATGACTGCGGTGCGCATCAGGATCGCGTGATAACGGTTGCACACGCCCGCATGCTCAAGAATCACCACGTCGCCAGGACTGATGGTGAGGCGATGCGGCATCGCGTGGGTCATGGTGCTGCGGCGTCCGGTCGCGCACATCGGGCTGATCGCCGAATACTCGCTCCCCGCCTCGCCCAACGCCTTGGAGACGATGCCGGAAATCTCCACTTCCGACATGCCCGGACGCAACGCCTCAAACGCGGCACGCATGCCGTAATCCGCCATGCGCGCAGCACTGCGCTGGTACTCGATTTCTTCGGCGGTCTTGATCAGTCGCTCCTCGGCGACCACCACCGAAGCGTCCTCGAAATGCGCGTTCGGCATGTGCCGCAGCAGCGTGGTGTATTGCAGCGGACTGAAGGTCGAGGCCTGCATTTCCAGACCGATACGCCCCTGGCTCAGCCCCAGTTCCTCGAGCGAATCGGCGACGATGCGCAGCGGATCCTGCTTGGCGATGTCGTAGAAAATCCCCTCCTCCATGCTCGACAGTTCATAGGTGCACGGCTCCTCGCTGGTACGGGTCAGGAAGATCGGATCAGCCAGTTTCGGCGAGATGATCAGTGCCTGATACCAGAGAAAACCCAGGCTGTCGAAACCGGTCAGGTAGTTGATGTTGTCCGGGTAATTGACCACCAGCGCATCGAGGCCACGTTCGCTCATGCGGCGTTTTACCGCTTCGATGCGTTGACGATAAGTGCGCAGGGGAAATGCAGTCATCATGAGGTATCCCTCCTTAGGGAAAAGGTGCACGGGTAAACAGTGAAAAGCCGAAGGATGGCGGGTCGGCTAGCGACCCGGTGTGTCAGCGTTCTTGTCGTGCCGGTACAGGCGCACCAACAGCACGACCAGAGTGATGAAGATCATCAGGGTGGAGACGGCGGCGATGGCCGGGTCCAGGTTGTAGCGCAGGCCATCCCAGATCCGTTTGGGCAAGGTAATGACGTTGAGGCCACTGGTGAACAGCGTAACCACGACTTCTTCCCAGGACATGATGAACGCCATGAAGAAACTCCCCGCCAGGCCAACCCGCACGTTGGGCATCAACACCTGGCGGATGGTCATCCACAACCCGGCGCCCAGCGAGCGAGAGGCTTTGTACAGACTGGTTTCAAGCCGGCTGTAAGCCACCAGCATGGCGATCAGCGAGTACGGCAACGCCATCATCAAGTGGCCGAACCCCACACCCAGCAGCGTGTCGAGCTGCTGCACCTTCGCCCCGAGGTAGTAGATCGACATGGCCGACACCACCTGCGGCACGATCATCGGCAGCAACACCACGGCGGTGAGCGCAACGCGGTAACGCGGCTCCAGCCAGATCCCGGTGGCGAACATGAACGCCAGCGCCGTACTGACCACACCGACGGCCGCCGCGAGCCCGAGACTTTGCAGGATCGAGCTCAGCCACGCGGTATTGAGCAGCTCAAGGTAGTGCCGCAATGACCACGCACCGTCCGGAAACGCCAGGTAGCGTTGATCACCGAATGACAGCGGCACGATCACCAGGATCGGCAGCAGCAGAAACCCTGCCGCCAGCAGCAGACCGGCAAACGACAACCACCTGGCGAGATCGATGCGCGGTTTGAATCGGGCGGCGGCAGGCGTTCGCGCCGCCAGCCGGGTCATTGTGGGCAACGTACTCATGCGGTTCTCCCGGTAAAACGACCAAAGCCCACCAGTTTGCCGAACACCACCGCGCAAACCGCGACCATCAACATCAGGACAATACTCAGTGCGGCGCCCAGGCCCCAGTTGGAGAGCTGGAACATCTGGATGTAGATGCTCTCCGCCAACATTGCCGCCTTGCCACCGCCCAACAGCGCCGGGGTGACGAAGCAGCCGAGGCTGAATACGAACACCGTGGCCGATGCCGCCGCCACGCCCGGTACGGTGAGGGGTAGAAACACGTCTTTCAACGTGGCCCAGCGCCCCGCCCCCAGACTGCTCGCCGCCCGCAGCAAGCCGTCGTCGATCTGGCGCATGGAAGACAGCAACGGCAGCACTGCGTACGGCACCATGAAATGCACCATGCCGATCAAGGCCCCGACTTCATTGCGCACCAACGCCAGCGGCTCGTCGACGATCCCCAGGGTCAGCAGGCTCTGGTTGATCAAGCCGTCGTTACGCAGCAACACCAGCCAGGCGAACGCCCGAATCAGCATCGACAGCCAGAACGGCAACAGCACGAACAACTCGATGAACTGCCGCCCCCGCCCTGAGGCAAATCGCCAGCGATAGGCGATCAGGTAGGCGATCGCGACGCTGATCAGCGTGGTCAGCAGGCAGATCCGCAGCGTGCGCCAGATCACCGCGTGAAGGGTCGCGCTGTCGATGATGGTCGCGTAATGCTGGACGCCGGGTTGCGGCAGGCTGAAGCTCCAGCCCAGCACGCCCAGCGTCGGCAACAGGTAACCGACCAGGATGATCAGCGGCAACGGCAGGATCAGCAGCGCATAGATCCGCAACGTGCCTTGGGAACCGAGTCGCATATCAGCCACCAATCAAAGCCAGGTAACGTTCGAGCGTTTCACCGTAGTGATCGGCGTACCAGAGGTTGTTCATCGACACTTGCTTGCGCAGGTTCTCCGGCGCGGTGGGGTTGATGCGCTGCAGCTCGGGCGAGAGCAAGGCGTTCACCTTCGAGTCCACCGGGCCCATGTTGTAGACCTCCATCAGCTTCGCCTGAACCTCCGGGCGCAGCGCATAGGCGATGAACTTCATGGCGTTCGCGGCGCCGGCCGGGTTGCTCTTGGGCACCATCCACACCGAGGGGGCGACGATGGCGTTATCGAAGGTCCAGTCGATGGCGCCGCCGGTGTCGTGTTTGACCAGCTCGGCGCGGGTGTGCCACATCTGCCCCATCGAGGCCTCGCCGTCACGCAGCAGCTGTTGCGATTCGGCACCGGTCGACCAGTGCGTGACCACGTGCGGCATGAGTTCTTCGATCTTGCGCAGTGCGCGGTCGACGTCCAGCGGATAGAGCTTGTCCGGGGCGACGCCGTCCGCCAGCAAGGCGCACTCGAGGTTGGCGCTCATCCATTTGTAGAGCGTGCGCTTGCCGGGGTACTTCTTGACGTCCCAGAAATCCGCCCAGCTTTTCGGCGGGTTCTTGCCGAAGCGCTTGGCGTCGTAGCCGATCACGTAGCTGTAGGTGTAGTTCGCGAGGCCGAATTCATGAATGTCGCCGTAGCCGATCAGTGACCGGTCGACCACTGAATAATCAATCGGGGCCAGGACGCCTTCCTTGCCCAGGCGGTACGAGGAATACATTTCGCCGTCGCACACATCCCAGCGCACGGCGCCGCTGTTGACCTGGGTCTTGACCGCCCCTTCGGTAGGGCCGCTGCCGTCGATCTTGAGCTGAAGACCGCTGGCGGCGTTGAAGTCCACGTAGCTTTTTTCAAACGCCGGGACCGCATCGCCGCCCCAGTTGGACACCACCAGCGAGCCACCCGCGGCGAACGCGCTGCGCAGTGGACCGAGCCCGGCCATGGCGGCCGCGACCATCAGGGCCTGGTTGAAGCTGCGACGGCTGAGCGTGCCAGCCTCGAGTCGTTCCCGGGCGATGTCCACGGTGTCGTCGATAAAGCGCTGTTTGTCTTTCATCCTCGGTACCCCATGCAATAGGTTGTGGGCAGGTGATCGAACCAGTTTTTATTAGGTGTGTTGCTTCATTGTTGTTTTAAGCGGAAATCAGGTGACCATGCTGCCGCGACCACGAGCACCAATAGGGCTGGCCGCGTTCCAGGCTGCTTAACATCGGGTGGCTGACCGGGATGCGCAGCGCCATCGGTTGCGCGTCCGCAAGCCGCATATCGAGGCTGACATGAGTGCCCAGGTAGGTCAGTTTTTCCATGTGCGCCACCACGCCATTGCCGCCGCCGGCCTGGGCGAACGGCTGCAGGTCGATGTGCTCGGGACGGATCGCCAGCCAGCTCTGGCCGACATGGCTCGGCACCACGTGGTCGGCGCTCTGCGTGACCGCGAGCGGATGACCGTGGTAATCGCACACCAGCGTGTCGTCCTGGCGAAAAATGCCTTGCACGCCGAGGAGGTTCATATCGCCGAGGAAATTCGCCACGAAGCGGCTCGCCGGACGTTCGTAGACTTGCTGCGGCGTTCCCAGCTGCTCCAGCCGGCCATGATTGAACACCGCGACCCGGTCCGAGAGCGCCAACGCTTCTTCCTGGTCGTGGGTGACGAACACGAAGGTGGTGCCGAACTCTTTGTGCATACGTGCCAGCTCGACTTGCATCTCCTGGCGCAGGCGGCGATCAAGGGCAGACAACGGCTCGTCGAGCAGCAGCAACGACGGTTCGAACACCAGCGCCCGGGCCAGCGCGACCCGCTGCTGCTGACCACCGGAAAGCTGCTTGATGCCGCGATTACCCTTACCCTCCAGGCCGACCCTTTCGAGCATCTGCCCGACCTTCTCAGTGATCTGCGCGGCGGGCACTTTACGCACCTTGAGCGGGTACGCGATGTTCTGTGCCACGGTCATGTGCGGGAACAACGCGTAGCCCTGGAACACCACGCCAAAATCGCGCTGATCGGCCGGCAGATGCGTGATGTCCTCGCCGTTGCGTTCGATGCGGCCTTCAGTCGGTTGCTCGAAACCCGCCAGCATCATCAGCGTCGTACTTTTTCCGGAGCCGGACGGCCCAAGCAGGGTCAGGAATTCGCCGCGCTTGATGTGCAGGGTCAGGTCGCTCAGCGCGCGGGTTTCACCGTAGGACTTACCCAGCCGTACCAGGTCGACAAAATGCTCATGCTGAACCGACATTCGATATTCCTCGCTGCAAACGGGTTAAGTCGCTCACTCATGCAGCCATCTTCAAGTCAAATCAGATTGACATCAAATGATTTGTTTTCTAGCTTTCATGTGAATTTAACTAACCGAAAAGCACATCGCCATGGCCCTTAAAGCGACCCGTCGACTACCCTCCCTGATCGCTTTGCGCGCGTTCGATGCGCTCGTCCGCCAAGGCAGCACGGGCGCCGCCGCCCTGGAACTGCATGTTACCCACAGCGCCATCAGCCATCAGATCAAGAAGCTCGAAGAGGAACTGGAAGTCGCGCTGGTGGAGCGCCCCGGCAAAGGCGTGCACCTGACCTCGGCCGGCCGCAAACTGAGTCAGCTGGTCAATGGCGCGTTTGAGCAGCTGCGGGACATTCAAACCGCCCTGCCCACCTCGACGCCCTCCGGCAGTTTGCGCATCGCCTGCGCTCCGGCGCTGCTGGCGCGCATCTCGAAGATTCTCGATCGTTTTCTTCGGGACTACCCGGACGTGTCGCTGTACCTGTGGCCGATCGGCCAGGCCAATCAAAGCACCGACATGGTGATTTCGTTCGGCGACAGTGAAGTCGAAGGCCAGCGCATCGCGGCGCTGGGCGACATCATGTATTTCCCGGTGGGCAGCCCGCGCCTGCTGAACGGCAGCGAGCCGTTGCGCAAGCCACGGGATCTGGAGCGACAGGTGCTGTTGCACGAGGACGAAGGTTACGACTGGAGCCGCTACTTCCTGGCGGCGGGCATTCCCAGCCTTCAGGGCCGGCAAAACATCTACCTGCCGAACGCCGCGCTGACCATCGATGCGGCGATTGCCGGCACCGGCATCACCATCAGCGACCACATTCTGGCGGGCGAACAATTGGCGCAGGGGACGTTGATCCGCCTGTTCGATATCGAGTTTCCAGCCCCGCATCCGTACTTCATCATCATGCCGCCACGGGGTGCGAATGACCTGGCGAAAGCCTTTGCGGACTGGCTGATGCGGGAACTGGAAATGATTGCGCGGGTGGACTGAGACCTCAGCCCTTGAGGATCATGAACACCTTGCGCACCGGCGTCAGGTTCTCCCAGGTGCCCTTGAACCCGGCGGCGACCACGAACGTAGCGCCGGCCTTGAACTCCTGGCTGACGCCATGGCGGTCGGTCAGGCGGACGTGTCCTTCGAGCAGGTGACAGAGCTCGTCGTAGTCACACTCGCAGCGCTCAAGGTGCTCGGGCGCCTCCCAGATTCCGCCGGTGGCTTTCTTCTGCGGCTCGACGAAATGCCGCCAGCTGCGGCTACGATACGGGGTGTCGACCAGCGCCGGGTCGCTGGTTTCCAGCTCGACGACCGGCAGGTCAGCGTTGGCGAAGTCGATGATGTGTTCGGGTTTACTCATGGTCGTGCTCACTCCAGTTCAAGAATCAAAACCGATGCCCAGCGCATCGAAGCCTTTGAGCAACCAGTCGCGGTGCCCGGTCAGGTCTTCGCGGGCCAGTGAACGCTGGGCCAGCGACACGCCCACGTAACGCAACGGCTCGGGTGGAAACGGAAACGGCGCGGTCGAGATCATCGCCAGTCGGGTGCGTTCGGTCGATTTCCCTTCGAGCAGATCGAGCAGGGTCAACGCCGCGAAACGACTGGCGGACACGCCCTGCCCGGTGAAGCCCTGGGCATAGGCCACACGACCACCCGACGAGGTGCCGCAGAACATCGTGGTGCGCGCCGAGGTGTCGATGATGCCGCCCCAGGCATGGCTGAACGTGACGTCCGCCAGGGCCGGGAACGCCGCTTGAAATTGCCGGGCCAGGGTCGCGAAACTCTCGGGACGCTGGGTCAATGCCTCGTCGCGGCGACTGCCGAAGTGATAGATGGCGTCGTAGCCGCCCCAGAGAATGCGGTTATCCTCGGTCTTGCGCAGGTAATGAAACTGGTTGCCGCTGTCGGCGATCCCGTAGCGTCCGACCCAACCGATGTCGCGTAGCTGCTCGTCGTTGAGCGGCTGGGTCGCCAGGGCGTAGTCATAAATCGGAATGACCTTGGACTTCAGCGAACCCAGCAACGGCGGCGCGATGTTGGTGCCGAGGGCGACTTTCGCGGCTTTGACGGTGCCCAGGCCGGTGTCCAGCACCTGATGCATGCCGTCCTGACGCAAGGCGCTGACCGGGGAGCGCTCGAACAACTGCACACCTTGTGCGAGGCATACCCGCCGCAATTCAGCGACCATTTTGACGGGGTTCAACAAGGCGTAATTCGGCTCGAAGAGGCCGGCGACATAGGCTGGCGAATCGAGGCGCGACTTGAGCGACTCGCCTGGTAAAAATTCGCAGTCGATACCGAAGCGCTCGTAGTTGCGCTGCATCGACTTCAGCCCGTCAACCTGCCAGGGCTGACTGGCAACGTTGAGTTTTCCAGAGCGCTCGAACGCTGCGTCCATGCCGTAGCGCTGCAGATCCTCTTCGAAGGCCACCAGGTTTTCCCTGCCCAGCCGCACCAACTGCTCCGCTTCCTTGGGCCAGCGTTTCAACGCGTTGGACACACCGTGGGAAATACTCGGCGCGCAAAACCCGCCATTGCGCCCGCTGGCTTCACCGCCGCACTGCCCCGCTTCAAGCACCACAATAGTTGCGTCAGGCCAGCGCTGCCGTGCCATCAGCGCCGTCCACAATCCGACAAATCCGCCGCCGACGATCGCGATGTCACATAACACGTCGCCGGTGAGCCGCGGCGCGGCGGGTGCGGAAATTCGACTGTCCTGCCAGACAGGATAAGGCCGAGCGCCTGCCAGGGACCGGTTCGCGAGGTGATCTGTCATGCGCTCATGCTCCGAAAAAATTCATGGGCCGACGCTAAAGCAATCATCGGAGCTTTCACAGGCGCAAACCTCGCAGCGGACACGGGCGGAAAAGCACGGCTTCTGGAATACTCATGACTTCGCCCTGATCTGCGCCCTGGAGCCCGTCGTGGAAGTACCGGATTTACCCACCACCCCCACCTTCCTGGCTGACCCGGCGAGCGCGCAGACCCACGACGTTGCGGTGCGCTATCACCAGGCCTGGCAACGCCGCGACCTCGACGGCGTGATGGCGCTGTATCACCCGGCCGTCGAGTACAACGATTTTTTCCAGAACCGCACCATCGCCTACGCGCAACTGCGCGACTATCTCGGGGCGAGCATGCCGCTGGGTTCGCAGGAGCTGCAGACTTACACTGACCGGCTGCGCATCGATGGTGATACTGCGTTTTTGCAGTACCGCGTGACGCTCAATGGCAGCGCTGGCCTGGTTTCATTCCGCACAGTCGAAGCGCTGTCGGTGAAGGACGGGTTGATCGTCAAGGTCAACGAACATGCGGTGCTGGTCAGCCAGGTTGCTGCGGTGCCCCGCCCTGCCTACAGCGCCGACGCCGTTAGCCGGTTAGGCTTGTCAGCGCGCCAGGTCGGGGCGTTGGCCAATGATTTGCAGCAGTACTTCGAGCAGTCCAAGCCTTATCTGGACCCTACGTTGGACTTGTCCCATGTGGCGCTGGCAACCGGGTATACGCGTAACCAGATCTCGTTTTTTCTGAACCAGGTCCGGGGGCAGACGTTTTACGGGTTTCTCAATCAGTTGCGACTGGATGAGGCGCTACAGCGGCTGAACGAGTTGGGCGTTGCATCGCGGATCGATGAGATTGCGAGTGCGGCGGGGTTCAATTCGTTGTCGACGTTTTATCGGTGCTTCAAGGAAAGGACGGGGTGCTCGCCGAAGATTTATTTGCAAGGGCCAGCGAAGGCGTGATCCGAACGCCCGAAAAATACAGCAAAACATGTAGGAGCCAGCATGCTGGCGATGGACTCGAATGCGCCGCGTTCGTTCAGGTAGCCCGCGTTATCGTTAACGACCATCGCGAGCAAGCTCGCTCCTACAGGGTTTTGTGTGGTGTGGGGGAAACGGCGGGGCCGGAGCGCCGCTTTGACCTTGGTACGCCGGTTGGTGCCCCCAACGGCGCAGTATCGAATTGCGTGCATGGGTGGCTCAGGACCCGAGTATTTCCTTGAGAAACGCGATGAACACGTTGATGCGACTGGAACCGCGATGGTTGGGCAGGTACAGCGCGTTGATGCAGGTGCTGGCACTGCCCGGGTTGGCCTCATACTGCTCGAGCACGCGGGTCAGCCGACCTTCGCTGACGTCATCACGCACCAGCCAGTCGGCCAGCAGGGTCACCCCGCCGCCGGCCAGCGCCGCTTCACGCAGAATGTCGGCGTTGTTGCTTTGCAGCCGTCCCTGCACGTTCAGGCTGAGCACTTCCTCCTCGCCCTGAAACGTCCAGTTGTGGTGGGCCGTGCGGTAATCGAAACGCAGGCACTGATGCGCCAGCAAATCCCGCGGGTGCCGCGGCAGCCCGGCGCGCATCAGGTAGTCGGGACTGGCCACCACCCAACGCTGGAAATCCCCCACCGGCTTGCTGACGATGTCGTCATTGACGACCGAGGAACCGAGGCGCACCGACACATCGATTTGCTGGCTGAGCAGGTCAGTGACTTCGTCACTCAGCGAGAGGCTGATCTCCAGGCCGGGATAGCGCTCAAGCAAGCGATTCAGATGGGGAGCGATGATACGCCGGCCGAATTCCACCGGGACACTGACCCGCAGGCGCCCCTGGGCTTCGCTGCCACGGTCGGCAATCACGGCATCGGCTTCGTCGAGGGCCTCGAGGATCGCCACGGCTTTTTCGAAATAGCCCTGCCCCGCCACCGTGACGCTGGTATTGCGCGTGGTGCGGTTGAGCAGGCTGGCGCCCAATTCACTTTCCAGCCCCGCGACCTGCCGCGTCACTGACGACGTGGAGATGCCGAGTTTGCGTGCCGCTGACGAATACCCCCCGCAGCGGACCGTTTCGACGAACATTTTCAGCGCCAGCAACTTATCCATGAGTAAAGTCCGCGATCCAAACGTAAAAGTAATGACTGTGCACGATCAGGCCCGGGCCGTCTTGCACCGTTGTGCTCAATCGATGGCGCGCGCGTGAATCAGGACGGGACGATGCCCATGATGCGGTTGCCCATGCTCACGCCCCAGTCGCCCATGCGCGAGCCTTCGGCCAGTTGCTGTTGCTGCCAGACCAGGAGCGCCTTATCGAGATCGCCAATGTCGTCGATCGCTTGTGCCAGCGACAGCGCATTGCGCGCAGCCTTGGCGGTGCTTCCGGCCGTGTGCGGGCGTGGCACGAACGCGGCATCGCCGGTCAACAGCCCCCGTCCAAACACCATTCGCGGGACTTTGAGATCCAGAATCGCCTGGACAAAAATATCCTGGGTCTGCCGAATCAGCTCACGAAAAGCCGGGTTGGCCTGCTGCTCTCCCCGCTGCCGTATGTAAGCGTCCTGCCCGATTGCCAAGGCCCCCGGCGGAATGGAGTGGCTGCGTCGATGCCCGGTGTTATCGGTGAGCACGGCATCCAGCTCCGGCCCTGGCGCCGCTTTCAGATACCACAGCCAGTTGAACCGTCGTCTGCCCGGATCAACGGAGCCATCCAGGCCCGGCACCATGTATTCCAGCATCAGCGATTCAGGGTCTTGCTGAAACACAAAGTCCTCGTAAAGCTGCGACTTGGCGAAGTCAGGCAGCTCGCGCTCATCAACCAGACCACGCCAGACCACGTACCCGGAATACGTGAAGTCCGTCCCTGGCAACACCAGGTTGCGCACGGTTGAACCGGCACCGTCAGCGCCGATCAACAGGTCGGCATCGGCGCTGCTGCCGTCTTCAAACATCGCCGTCACCCGGTGCTCGTTCTGCACCAGATCCACCAGCGTCTTGCCACGGTGATAATGCTCGGCCGGGAATGCGCCGGACAGGGCGTTGTAAAGCGTGTTCCAGGACGTCTGGGTTTGTGGCATTGGCTCTTTGTGCACGATGGCGCCGTCCCGATCCAGATACAAGCGATCGTGGGAGCGGACACCCAGCGCATGGGCCGGCTTGATACCGGCGTAGCCGAAATGCCGCACGACGTCCGCCTGAAGAACAATGCCACCGCCACGGCTATCCATCGCGACGGGAGATCGCTCGAACACATCGACGTGCCAACCAATTGCACGCAGTGCGGTGGCGGCGAACAGCCCCCCCAGGGAGCCACCGATGACCAAGGCCTTCGGCATGTCTGGACTCTTCATAACCTTTCTCCTCGTAGTGTGGTGATACCCATGGCAGCCGGACTCGACGCCGGGTCAGGCCAGCGCCGGGTAGTCGATGTAGCCCTTGGCATCACCGCCGAAAAAGCGGCTGCCGTCCGCCAGGTTGAGTCCGGCACGGTCCCGCAGACGAGCGGGCAAATCGGGGTTGGCAATGAACGGGCGCCCAAACGCGATGAGGTCGGCGCGTCCCTGGGCGATAGCCTGTTCGGCGGTTTCGCCGGTGTAACCACCCGCCAGCATCAGGACGCCGCGGAAGTCCGTGCGCAGCTGCTTGATGATCGCGTCCCAGCGTGGATCGTTGCTTTCGTCCAGCACGGTGCCGACCATCATCGGTTCGACCAGGTGCAGGTACGCGAGCTTCCACTGATTGAGGCGGGATGCAATGTAGCCAAAGGTTTGTTCCGGCGTGTCGTCGTCCATGCCCATGAAACGGCCCATCGGTGTCAGGCGCACGGCAACGCGTTCGGCACCGACCTCCGCGGTCACGGCTTCCACCACTTCGAGAAGCAGCCGGGCACGGTTCTCGATACTGCCCCCGTAGCGATCACTGCGCTGATTGCTCGCGCTGTTGATGAACTGGTCGAGCAGGTAGCCGTTGCCCGCGTGGATTTCCACGCCGTCCATTCCGGCCAGCAGCGCATTGCGAGCGGCCTTGCGGTAGTCGTCGACGATCGCTTCAATCCCAGGAATGTCCAGCGCCTGAGGAACAGGCACATCGCCCCAGACACCCTCGCCCTGCTCATTCAAAATGAAGGTCTTGCCGGGGACCGGCTGCGCCGTCGGTGCCACCGGCAGGCCACCGTCGGGTTGAAAGACCGGGTGCGACACCCTGCCCACATGCCACAGTTGCAGGAAGATGTGCCCGCCTTCTGCGTGCACGGCCGCGCTGACCGCTTTCCAGCCCTCGACTTGCTCGTCGCTGTGGATGCCGGGCGTCCAGGCGTAGCCCTGGCCCTGCTGCGAAATCTGTGTGGCTTCGCTGATGATCAACGCCGCACTGGCGCGCTGACGGTAGTACTCGACGTTCATCGGGGTCGGCACGTTGCCAGGTTGGCCCGCCCGCGAGCGAGTCAGAGGCGCCATGGCGACGCGGTGCTTGAGGGTAAGCGGACCGATGTTGATCGGGCTGAACAATTGACGGGGCATGATGTTTTCCTTCGTAGGGGGAAATTTCGGTTTAAGCGGCCTGGTCGCGGCGCAGGATCTGAATCATCACTTCGGTGGGCTGGGCACCACTGATCACGGCTTCGCCGACCTGAATGCTGGGCACCGAGCGCACACCGGCGGCCCTGGTTGCGGCTTCAAGTTGCAAGACCTCGGCAGTGCCTTCATCGGAGTTGAGGAAGGCGACGATGACGCCGCGGTCCAGCCCCGATTCAGCCGCGATGTCGGCCAGGACATCGAGGTCACCGATATCCCGCCCTTCGCCGAAGTACGCCTTGAAAACGGCCTTGACCAGTACCGAGGCGTCTCTGCCCGCCTGCTGTTCGCGCCATACCAGGCGATGTCCCGCGAGGGTGTTGGGGGTCTTGAGGACTCGCTCGTAATCGAACGTCAAGCCGACCGCCCTGGCCGCGTGGGTGACCTGTGCGTCCATGGCCTGGCTACGCGCCCAGCTGCCGAACTTGCCGGTGCGATAGGCTTTGCGGTCCATGCCTTGAACCGGCATGTCCGGGTTCAATTGATAAGGCAAAAATGTAATACGGCTGTCCGTTGAAAAACCTGAAGCGGCCAGCGCACGCTCGAGATTTTCCTCGCCGATCCAGCACCAGGGGCAAATGAAGTCGTAGGTCACGTAAAGGGTGGTCGATTGCAAACTCATGGCAGTCTCCGTGGTGGATTGTTTTCACACCGCTACGGTAGGTGCCCGGACGCGGTCGGAGAATCCATCGGTTGCACAACGCAGCTTTTCGCAAAAAGCAAAGGTGGGCGCCTGACCCGGTTCGCGGGTTATCAGGGCAGCGCCGTTGCGCTTGGCGCAATGAAGCGTTGCGCCTCGATGGGATACACCGCCGCAACTACCCTCTTTAAGCTCATGCCACAGAAAGTCGCCGTACGCCAATCGCACGCGGCGGATTGAACGATCTGTCGTTTATTCAGCTCGAGAGGTAAGGCGATGAAGCGCAAGACGATCATCGGTGCCGTTCTGGCGCTCGGCGTCGTGGGGATGGGATTCGCGTTCTGGATGATGTGGCGGCCGGCAATCCCCCCTGTCAGCGAGCCTCGACAGGCAGGCCGCGAAGCCCAGGAAAGGGGCCGGCGGATTGCCGAAGCCGGCGACTGTGCGGTCTGCCACACACGGCCGGGCGGGGCCTACATGGCCGGCGGCCTGCCGCTGAAAACGCCCTTCGGCACACTCTTCACCACCAACATCACCCCGGATCGGGAAACCGGTATCGGCCGCTGGTCGCCGGAGGCCTTTCAACGGGCCATGCGTGAAGGCGTCGCGCGCGACGGCCACTTTCTCTACCCGGCGTTCCCTTACGTGCATTACCGGAAGATGACCGACGCAGACATCGCCGATACCTATGCCTTCCTGATGAGCGTGGACCCGGTCAACTACACCGCGCCGGAAAACCACATGATCTTCCCGATGAACTTCCGCCCGCTGGTGTCTTTCTGGAACCTGCTGTTCCTGCATGGCGACCCTCTTGAAGCATTGCCCAACCATTCGGCGCAATGGAACCGCGGACGCTATCTGGTCGAAGGCCCCGGACACTGTTCGTCCTGCCATTCGCCCCTGAACCTGATTGGCGGGGAGAAAAGCGGCGAACTGTTCAACGGCGCTGTCGTCGACGGCTGGACGGCCCCGGGACTGCGCGGAATGGCGACGGCCGAACATCCCTGGAACGAAACCCAGCTGGTCGCCTACCTGACAGGCGAGGTCGCCGAAGGACACGGTGCCGCCGCCGGGCCGATGTTGCCGGTCAGCCTGAGCATTGCGCAGTTGCCGAAGGAAGATGCCCAGGCCATCGCGCACTACATTCTCGACTTGAAGAAAACCTCCTCGGGTGAGGCGTTGCCGCCCTGCACCGCTGCGGCCCGGCCCAGTGCCCAGGCGCTTCTCGGCGCCTCGCTGTTCGACGGCGCCTGTGCGAGTTGCCACGGCCCCGCCGCACCGATGCGCGTCCTTGAGTCGAGACCGGCCCTGGCGCAAACCTCCGCCGTGATGGCCGACTCGCCGCGCAATCTGATCCAGACCCTCCTGCAGGGCATCCCGATGTCCAGCGCCGCGCCGAGCCATTACATGCCGGCCTTCGCCCATAGCCTGGATGACACGCACCTGGCGGCCATTGCCGTGTATTTGCGCGACCAGAGCTGTGCGACCAGGCCCTGGACGGACCTGGACCCAACCATCAAGAGCATTCGGGCCGAGGAGCAGCAACCGTGATTACACTCGAGATCAACGGCAAGACGCATGAACTGGACATCCCGGCGGACATGCCACTGCTCTATGCCTTGCGCAATCAGGTCGGGCTCAATGGCGCCAAGTACGGTTGCGGGTTGGGACAGTGCGGCGCCTGCACGGTGTTGGTGAACGACAAGCCGGTGTTCTCCTGCCTCACGCCGTGCGGCGCGCTGGCGGGCAAATCAGTGCGCACCGTGGAAAGCCTGGGCAGCGCCGAGCAACCGGGACCGCTGCAGAAGGCCTTCATCGAGGAACAGGCGGCCCAGTGCGGTTATTGCATCGCGGGGATGATCGTACGGGCCCAGGCGCTGCTGGAAGCCAACCCGCATCCGGATGACGAAACGATCCTTCGCCACATGGCACCCAACCTCTGCCGCTGCGGCACCCATGTGCGCATCCTCGCCGCGATCAAGTCGGTTATCGCCCAAGGGGGCACGGTATGAAAAGCTCAACGCAGCAGGTCGACCTGAGCCGCCGCGCCTTCGTGATCAATGGCGCGTTGGTGATGGGCTTCGCGATGCTCCCTGGCATTCCGCGCGCCTTCGCCGATACCGAGGTCGACACCTTGGGCACAGCGATCCTGGCGCCTGATCTACCGGGCAGCCTGCGGGCCACGCCGTATCTGGATGCCTGGATCCGCATCGACGGGAAAGAGGGCATCACCGTCTACACCGGTAAGGTGGAGCTGGGCACCGGGGTCAAGACCGCGCTCCTGCAGATCGCCGCCGAACGCCTGGAAGTGGCGCCCGGGCTCATCCGCTTTCTCACCGCCGACACCGCACTGACGCCCAACGAAGGCTATACCGCCGGCAGCCACTCGATCGTCGACAGCGGCACCGCGCTGTTCAATGCCGCGGCCCAGGTGCGTCAGTTGCTGCTGGAGTCCGCGGCCCGGCAATGGCAGCGCAGCGTTGACAGCCTGAGCACACGGGACGCCGTCATCTACGACGCGCAAGGCCGCAGCATGACTTACGCACAAGCGGTGGTCGGGGTGCAGTTGCATCGCTTCGCGTCGGCCAGCTCGCCGTTCAAGCCTGCCGACAGCTTCACCCTGATCGGCACCTCCCTGCCTCGACTGGACATTCCAGCCAAGGTCAGCGGTGGTGCGGCCTACGTGCAGGACATGCGCCTGCCCGACATGTTGCACGCGCGGGTAATACGTCCGCCTCGGCGCGGCAGCCGGCTGCTGGACATTGACGAGGCCGCCGTCAAGCAACTGCCCGGCGTGGTGAAACTGATCCGCAACGGCGATTACCTCGCCGTGGTCGCCACCGATGAATGGCTGGCGGTCAAGGCGATGCGCGAAGGCTATGCCAGTGCCCGCTGGACGGAAGGCAATCCGCTGCCCGACTCGGCGCACATCCATCAACTGCTCACCGAGTTGCCGGCGCGGCGTTACCCGGTAAGCGCCAAGGGTGCGCTCACGCAATCGGCGCCGCGAGCCTACAAGGCACGGGTGACCAAGCAGTACCTGATGCACGGTTCCATCGGGCCGTCCTGCGCGGTGGCCTGGTTCCAGGACGGGACGCTGACCGTCTGGACCCATTCTCAAGGGGTCTATCCGTTGCGCGCGGGCATCGCCGAGATGGTCGGTTTGCCGGTGGCTCAGGTGCGTTGTATTCACACTGAAGGTTCCGGTTGTTATGGCCACAACGGCGCGGACGATGCCGCAGCCGATGCCGCGTTGATCGCCATGGCGCTGCCCGGCAAGCCGATACGGGTGCAATGGATGCGCGAGCAGGAAAATCTCTGGGAGCCCTACAGCTCGGCCATGCTCGCCGAGGTGGAAGCGGGGCTCGACGACAGCGGGCACCTGCGTGACTGGAAATACCAACTTTGGAGCACGCCGCACAACGAACGCATCGTCAATGCCGGGCGCCTGCTGCCGGCGTGGCTGCTGGCGAATCCCTTTACTCCGGCACCGTCGGTTCCCATCGCCCAACCCGAAGGAGACGGCGACCGTAACGCCGTTCCGCTGTATGAAATACCCAATCTGCAGGTCGACCTGAACTTCGTTCTGAGCATGCCATTCAGGACCTCGGCCATGCGCTCGCTTGGCGCCCATATCAACGTGTTCGCCATCGAAAGCACGGTGGATGAACTGGCGGCACAGGCCGCTGTGGACCCGGTGCAATTTCGCCTGAATCACTTGAGCGACCCGCGGGCACGGGCCGTGGTGGAGCGTGTGGCCAGTGCCTTCAACTGGCCACACAAGGCAAACGGCCCCGGCAGCGGCGTCGGCTTCGCCTTCGCGCGCTATAAAAACATCATGGGTTACTGCGCGATTGCCGTGCAGCTGCATGTGCAACGCCAGACCGGACAGGTGACGATCGATCGGGTGGTGGCCGCCGTCGATGTGGGGCAGATCGTCAGCCCGGATGGCCTGCTCAATCAAATTCAGGGAGGCATCGTGCAGTCCGCCAGCTGGACGCTCTATGAACGCATCCTCTATGACGCCAGTGGCGTGCACAGCTTCGACTGGAGTGGCTATCCGATCCTGCGGTTTGCCGAAATGCCGAAACAGGTCGAGGTGCTGATGCTTGATCAGCCGGGCCAGCCATTCCTCGGTGCCGCGGAAATCGTCCAGGGGCCAATGGCGGCGGCGTTGGGCAATGCCATCAGCGATGCCACCGGCAAGCGCTTGCTGGATCTGCCGCTGGCGCGGCGTGGCTGGCAGGAGGCATTGGGATCGTGAGGCGGGAGAAAAAAGGGCGGTGAAGGATCGCTTGCACCGCCCTACCCCAATCAAGGGCAATGTTTCTCTGCAATAAACCATGCCGTTGGAAGAGAACGGCAGGTACACGCAACACTCGTAAAAGTGCTGCCTGTCCAGTACAGCGGGCACAGACCGCCTAGAACAATGCCAGCTGGTAATTGATGATCACGCGGTTCTCGTCTTGCTGACGGGCGTTCGGGATGTTGTTTCGCACCATGGCATTTTTCCACATGACGCCAACGCCTTTTAACGGGCCCGATTGCACGACGTAGGCCAGGGTTATATCGCGCTCCCACTCGCTGGAATCGCTGGAGGCGATGGTATTGATGTCGTCGCCTTTGACGTACACGACACCCGCCGTCGCCCCTGGCAGGCCCACTTTCGCGAAGTCGAAAGCGTAGCGCGCCTGCCATGACTTCTCGCCCGCACGCACGAACTTCTGAACCTGCATTTCCGTGATGGTGTAAGTGGTCGGACCGTCGCCCTGGTTCAAGTACGGGAAGTCACTGTTGCCGTTGCTGACTTCATAACCCGCGCCGAAGGTGTGACCGGCCACAGCGTAAGTAAACAATCCACTGAACAGGTTATTGTCGACCTTGCCTTTTAGCGTATTGCCACCGTAGTAGCCGCTGGTGAAGTAAGCGGGATCATGGCCGTTTGCACCATCGTCCCGGCTGTTGAAATAGCGAACATCGCTGGTCAGCACGCCGGGGCCGATGGCACAGTTATGGATCAGACCGAGAAAGTTCTGCTTATAAAAGTCCTCAAGATTGCCGTAATAGTATTGAAGGGTTAGGTCCTTGGTCAGTTTGTAATCGCCACCGGCGTAGATGAATTTATTGCTGAAGCGGCCGGTGACCGGGTTGTTGGCGCCGGCGATGGACATATTTTCGTTATTGCTGGAGTTGCGGCCCTTGACCCCTTCAATTTGCCCACCGACCAAGGTCAGGTCTTTGATATCCGCCGAGGTGACTTGAGTGCCTTGCCAGGTTTGCGGCAATAAACGCCCATCGTTGCTGAAGATCACCGGCAACTTGGGGACCAATGTGCCCAGCTTCAGTTCGGTCTTCGATACTTTCACTTTCCCGGTCAACCCCAGGCTGGAGAAGTCGTCGACCGCATGATCGCCATCGCTTGGGAACACCACCCCGCCGAAGTTGGTGCCCGTTGGATTGCCATGCTTGCCGGCGCTTGAGTCTAGTCTGACGCCCAGCATGCCTAACGCATCGACCCCGAAACCCACGGGCCCTTCGGTATAACCGGAGATGAACTCAAGTTGAAAGGCTTGGCCCCACTCGGCTTGATAACTTTGATTCGCCGCTTTCTGCGCCGGTGTCGCGGCGTCACGGTAATCGCTATTGATGTAGTAGTTACGCATCTTGAGCGCTGCTTTACTGTCTTCGATGAAACCAGCCGCGTGGGCTTGTTGCGCCAGCACACATAGGGCTGCCGCAACCGTCAAAGTACGTTTCATTAGTTCGACCCCAGGAAATTATTATTTTTGTGTCAACAGATCAGTCAGCTTTCAACTGGGCATTCCAGGTGGCCGGTGTGCCCAGTTCAGAGTCGACCAGTTGATTTTCGAACCGGCCGCGTTCACGCAGGGCACTGGCAGAACGGTCAGTGACGGAGAACCAGAAAATACCGATGAATGCGACGGCCATTGAAAACAGGGCCGGGTATTCGTAGGGGAACCAGGCTTGCGGGTGATGAAGAATCTTGACCCAGACGGTCGGGCTGAGAATGCACAAGGTAATGGCAGAGACCAACCCCAGGGATCCGCCGATCACGGCGCCACGGGTCGTCAGGCCTTTCCAGTAAATCGACAGCAACAACACCGGGAAATTGGAACTGGCGGCGATGGAGAACGTCAGGCTCACGATAAAAGCGATGTTCTGTTTTTCAAACGCGATGGCCAGGAGAATCGACAACACACCCAGCACCAGGGTTGTCACGCGAGAGACGCGCATTTCTTCCCGGTCGCTGGCGGTGCCCCGGCGCAAGGCATGGGCATACAGGTCATGAGAAACAGCCGACGAGCCAGCCAGGGTCAGGCCGGCCACGACCGCCAATATCGTCGAGAACGACACCGCACACATGAACCCGAGGAAGACATTGCCGCCGACGTTGTGGGCGAGGTGAATCGCCACCATGTTAACGCCGCCCACTATCCCGCCCGATGCATCGTGATACGCCGGATTGCTGGCAACCAGGGCGATGGTGCCGAAGCCGATGATGACAATGAGCGCATAGCCTATGCCGACCAGTCCGGTGGCATACAGAATACTTTGGCGCGCGGCCTTGACGTTACCGACGGTGAAGAACCGCATGAGGATATGCGGAAGGCCTGCGGTGCCGAACACCAATGCCAACCCCAGAGAAATGGCCGACACCGGGTCGGTGATCAGCCCGCCTGGGCTCATGATCGCCGTATGGGATGGATGAACTTTGGTCGCTTGAGTGAACAGCTGGTTCAGGCTGAAGCCGAATTCGGACAACACCATGAAGGCCATGAATACGCAGCCGGTCAGCAGTAAAACCGCCTTGATGATCTGAATCCAGGTGGTGGCCAGCATCCCGCCAAAGAACACGTAGATCACCATCAGCGTACCGACAAGAAGCACTGCCGCGGTGTAGTCGAAGCCGAATAGCAACTCCACCAGTTTCCCCGCGCCGACCAGCTGGGAAACCAGGTAAAGCAGCACGATCACGATCGAACTGGACGCCGCAAAAGCGCGTATGGGTCGTTGTTGCAACCGATAAGACAGCACGTCCGCCAGGGTGTAACGGCCAAGATTGCGCAAGGGTTCAGCAATCAGAAACAGGATGATCGGCCAACTGGCCAGGAAGCCGATGGAATAGATCAGCCCGTCAAACCCACTGGTAAACACCAATGCGGAGATGCCCAGCAATGAAGCGGCGGACATGTAATCTCCGGCGATGGCCCAGCCGTTCTGCAAGCCGGTGATTTTCCCGCCTGCGGCATAGTGATCGGCAACGCTATTGTTTTTACGGGCCGCCCAGCGAGTGACGAACAGCGTGAAGATGACAAACGCCAGGAACATGCCGATGGCGATGGGATTATGTGGCTGCACGGCGGCCGGGACGTCGGCCGCGTATACGGCGGCCGACGTCAGAATGGCCGAGAGCGTAATAAGTAGACGCTTCATGGGTTGAAGCTCCTGATGATTGTTTTTATTTTCGGGTCGTAGCAGGTGTTGGTGCGCCATACGTAGACGGCCACCAGCAGAATCGTGAACGCGAGCATGCCAAAGCCAATCGGCACGCCCCACGTCATCGGTTGCCCTTCGGTGATAGGCGTTCCCAGGCGGGCCGGAATAAAGGCCAGGGACAGAATGAAGCCGAAATAGACCACCAGCATGAGCGCCGTCATGCTCCAGGCAAATATTCGTCGCTGTTTGACCAGGGCACGAAACTCCGGACTAGCGAGAATCGGATTCTGAACAGCCTCATTTATCTGCCCAGCGGACACGGCTGGGCCACCGTCTTGCGGATATGCATGTTCCATGGTTGTCTCCTGCGAAGGACTTATTGTTGGAACTAAAACTTCACGGGCACTGCGGTTTCACGCATGACGGCTTCTGGAGTGCGGTACAGCTCGGCCATTTCGCGCTCTTCCGCGCTTTTAAGTTGCGCCTGCATATACGCGCCAAGATGCCTCGCGTGCTGAACAATCGACGCTCCGAAACGGCAGCGTTGTTCGCTGTAGTCGGCCAGTGCCGCTTCGACGGATGGGTGTTGCTCAAGCGCTTCGACGATGGCCAATGCATCGCCGGCGGCTTTGGTCACACCCATTCCGCAATGAGGCCGTGCGACAAAGGCGGCATCGCCGAGCAAGGCCACACGGCCGAAATTCATCTTCGGAACTTCCAGGTCATAGATCGGCTGGAATAACGGCTGCGCAGCTTTCTTCACGACTTCGGCGAACTGCGGGGCGAGCAATGTATCCGCCGACTTGTACATATTGGCGAGCACATCACGGCGTATCAGCGCAGGGGGAATGCCGCCTTCGAATTGTTTGCCGCTTTCATCGCGCAGCAAATCTTTCAGTTCCTCGTCGTCGCTGGTGCGGTACCACACGAAGTTATAACGACGCTCACCTGCAAGCGTGCTATTCGAATGCCCGGCAACCGGGTAGCCGAGAATCTGCTCGTGCGGGGGTAAACAGAACGCGAACTTGTCGAACAACGATGCGTGGGCGGCGTCAGAAAGCGCCGCTTCATCTACCAGTCCACGCCAGGCGATATACCCCGCGTACTGCAGATGCACGTCGGGCAAAAACTGCTGGCGAATCGTCGAGCGAAATCCGTCGGCAGCAATCACGACGTCGGCCTGATAAGTGCTGCCATCGGCCAACGTGACGCTGGCATGGGTGTCGGTGCTGTCGACCGCGACGATACTTCCACCGCAGCGATACCGTGAATCCGGAAATGCCGCACGCAGGACCTGGTACATCTTCCCCCACGCAGTCAACGTTTGCGGCAGCGCGTTCTCGAGTACGACATCGCCATCCTGGGCCAGCGTGACGCGCGAGCGCACGTCGATCCCCACGGAGGCATCGAGGGGGATGCCCGCCGCGGTCATCGCGTCGAACAATTCGGGGTGGGTCACGATGCCTGCGCCACGCCCGGCGAGTTCATCCGGCACGCGTTCGAAGACTTCGACGTCCCAGCCCTTGCGCAACAACATGTTCGCCGCGAACAGACCACCCAGCGAGCCGCCGACGACGATCGCGCGACGCTTGTGCAGTGAATGGGTCATGACCGTTCTCCCGCCGCCGCAACATGGGACCCATAGGAACCGACGGCTGCAATCTCAGAGGCCGGGAAATTGAGCTCGATGGTGACGCCGGAGGGATCTTCGACGAAGACCTGATGCAGGCCGAGGCTCGGCACCGTGCGATCGCGCCAGGCAATGCCTTCGGCCTCGAATACGCTCCAGAACTCAACCAGGCCAGTGACCAGGAAGGCAATGTGGTCGACGGTTCCGGTGCCTGTCAGCGGGATGTCCTTGTCGCCGAGGTACTGCTTGAGGCCCTCGGGATTGGCGGGATCGATCCCAATGATATGGACGGTGCCGAAGTCCTTCTCGTCCCCGCCCATGTACAACCACACGCCAGGAAAATCGAACGGCGGCCGGTAGCCAGGGGTGAAACCGAGCACCTTTTGATAAAAGCGGCTGGACTTTTCCAGGTCGAAAGACCGGATCGAGTAGTGAGCGAGTTTTCGGACTTGCATGGCGCCTCCAACAGTTTTTTGTATTTATTTATCGGTTGATAAACAATAAGGAGTGATGAAATTGAAGTAAATAGCGGGAGGCTCAGATTTTTCAGGATTGCACGGAAGCACGGCGTGATGCCGTCAGTCGCGAAGCGTGTTTCAGGTGTTTGGAAAGGGCTTTTCAGAGGCGTTCGCCCCTCGACCACCCGATCAGCCAAAGGCTGAAACAGGTGATGAGCGGTCGACAAAAAGAAGGGGCAAGCGGGCGATAAGGTGGTGGGGAAAGCGGAAAAATCAGTCTGCGCGTGGCTGTTCGTCAAGTCCGCTGTCGACCTGTTGCAGCACGTGGGGACTGCCGTTGAGGAACGCGTCGACCATCTGATCGATCAGCGCATCAATGTCCTCGGTCACCGGGAGATCGTAGATCCATTTGCGCACGCCGATATAGAAAATGCTGGCGTGCAAGCTCCAGATCAGCTCGAGTTCTTTTTCATTGATGGTTTCCCCCGAGGAAGGTGCCAGACCGTGAGCATGGCGAATTTCCGCGATCACGGGAATGAAGACGCGCTCACGCAACTTGGCCAGGTACCGATCGTTGATGCCCTCACGCGTCAGCCCGGCGAAAACGAAGATCCGAATCCACTCCCGACGCAGAATCACCTTTGCATAAGAGGTATAGAAACGAACCAGGCGAGACTGCAGGGGTTCCGAGCGATCCTTGATCATCGCCTCCCATGAGCTGTCCCACTGATAGACCTCTTCGTAGACCCGGTCGATCAGCGCCTCTTTGCTGGGAAAATATCGATAGAGCAGCGGCTGGGTAATGTCCAGTTGCCGCGCCAGTTCACGGGTGCTCCCGGAAAATCCGCACGTCGCAAAATGCTCGATGGCCTTCTGCACGATCTGGTTTTCCCGGACCTCGGGCGACAGGCGTCGAGCCGTCGATTTGACTGGGGCCTCTGAGTCCGTGGATGTTTCCGGCTCGTCTTGGTTCTTTGAGTCTTGCATAACGCCTCGCTGAAGCTGCATCGAGGCATCATACAAAACAAAAGAATGCGCTGGCTATGAACCGCGATCCGCCGTTCGTGAGCACACCTGGCGATCAGTGCCGGGGCTGGTGTTCAGGCCCGAGCAGTTCACCGATGAAATCGATAAACGCATTGACGCGTTTGGAGCCGCGGTGATTGGGTAGATACAACGCAGAAATGGCCGAACTCGCATCGTTCGGATTGATCACAAAAGGCTCGAACAACGAGGTCAGGTCGCCGCTGCCAATATCATCATCGACGAGCCAGTCAGGTAACAGCGCTACCCCGCCGCCCGCCAGCACAACTTCGCGCAACACCTCCGCGTTGTTACTTTTAAAACGGCCCTCAACGGGGACCCGGATTTCTTCCCCGTCCTTCTGGAACGTCCAGACCTGCTGCCTTGCCCCATAACTGAAGCGCAGGCATTCGTGCTGCAACAGGTCCATCGGCTGTTGCGGAAACCCATGTGCATTCAGGTAGGCCGCACTGGCAACGACGCGACGTCGAAAATGGCCGATGGGCCGACTGACTACCCCATCCATGGCGGCTGCCGACCCCAAGCGGATCGATAGATCAACCCGCTCACCGAGCAATTCGACGATGTCGTCAGAAAGCGTCATGTCCAGCACCAACTGCGGGTAACGCTGCAGCAGCGAGGCGATATGCGGGGCAATAAGTCGCCGCCCAAGCGCCACTGGCACCGAAATACGCAGATGACCCGCGGGGACTTCGCCGCGGTCAGTGACCGAGGCATCCGCTTCGGCGACCGCGTTCAGCACCTCCCGCGCCTTCAAATAGTAGGCGGCCCCGGCATCGGACAATGAGATCTGACGGGTGGAACGGTTGAGCAGGACAGCGCCCAGTTCAGCCTCGAGCCCATCGATCATCCGGGTGACGGACGAGGTCGCCAGGCCCAACTGCCGAGCGGCAGAGGAAAATCCCTTCGAATCCACCGCCTGGACGAACATCTTCAATGCGAGCAGCTTGTCCATGACACTCCTTGACTCACCCGGCGCTCACCTGGAGCAGTGCCCTGATTGTACGTCGTGACTCGATGGGCTGACGACAGGGGCGCTCGCCCCCCTCGTTCATTCAAGCGGCGGTCTGCCCGGCGCGACGAGACACCAGCGAGAAAACGATCAACGTGAGCAGTGACAATCCACTTCCCACCGCGGCAATCGCCAACCAGCTGAAGTGTTCATACAGCGAACTGGCTACCGAGGAACCGATTGCGCCGCCAATAAAGATACTGATCATGTACAACGCATTCAGACGGCCTCGGTTGGCCGTGCCCAGGGCGTAGACGGCTCGCTGGCCAAGCACCATGTTCATCTGCACGGCAAAGTCCAGCGCGACACCCGTCACCGCCAGCCCGATCACACCGTAAAAGGGATTGATGAAGGCCGGGAGGAAACTCACCGCGCCGAGCACCATGGCCAACTGTGAAGCGCGCCGAGTGTGCCCTGCATCGGCGAGCCGACCACTGATCGGTGCGGCGACTGCGCCGATCGCGCCGACCAGCGAGAACAGCGCAATCTGACTCTGCGTGAGACCGAACTCGCGGCTCAATACCAGCGGTACCGCAGTCCAGAACAAACTGAACGCCGCGAACATCAGCCCTTGATACAGCGCCCGTTGACGCAGCACCGGCTCGTGGCAAAACAGTTGGCCAAGGGACCTCAGCAACTGACCATACGTTGCGCGATGGGCCGGTTGCCATTTGGGCATGGTCATGGCGATCACGATGGAGATAATCAGCATCAAGGTCGCCGCCGCGATAAACACCGCGCGCCAGCCAAAATGATCAGCCACCAGGCTCGACAGCGGCCGCGCCAGCAGGATGCCCAACAGCAAGCCGCCCATGATCCCGCCCACCACCCGGCCGCGAGATTCTTCCGGCGCCAGATGCGCGGCCAACGGGATCAGCATCTGCACGGAGACCGAGCTGAAACCAATGAGCGCCGAGACCACGAGAAATACGCTCGGCTGCTTGGCCAGGCCAGCGGCAATCAAGCTGAAGATCGTAATCACGATCGTCGTGATCATCAGCCGGCGGTTTTCGACCAGGTCCGCCAGGGGTACCAGGAAAAACAAGCCCAGTGCATAACCAATCTGGGTCAACGACACGATGAAGCTGGCGCTGCCATTCGACATGCCGATATCCGGGGCGATCAAACTGATGATCGGTTGTGCGTAATAGATGTTGGCCACGATGGCCCCACAACAGAACGCAAAGAGAAGCACCAGCCCTCTCGTCATTGAAGCTTTGGTTATCGTCGCTGTTGTGCCGCTGGTTGAAACGCTCATGCCGTGGACTCCTGAGGTTCGACGGCGGTGACTTTCCACTGAAAGGTCATCCGCCTGAATGTTTGTCAGGTGGTCAAAATAGGCGGCAGGCCCCCGCGAGAGAATAGGGGCCTGGCGCAACGTCATGTTGCGTCGTGCGCAAAAGTTGGCTGGCGACCTCGCCGAAAATCAAATGATGTTCAGATCAAGGGATCCCGCCATCAACACGCACCAGACTGCCGGTCACAAAGCTACTGAACGGACTCGCCAGATAAAGCGCAGCGGTGACGATTTCATGTGGTTGACCTGGCCGCCCCAATGAATTGTCGAACTTTTCGCGCGCTTCGATGGGCCAAGCCTTTGCCACATCAGTCAGGAATGGTCCGGCAGACAAGGGATCGCGTCTGGACTGGCTAGGCTTCGGCTCACTCAGCGTGGCGATCATGGCCACGCAGTTGTTCCTCGACCGGGGCGAACAACTGGGCTGGTTTTCCTCCATGGAAATCGTGCTCGAAGCCGTTATAGCGTTGTCGGCCTTGTATGTTTTTCTGGCCCACACCTTCACTGCCAAAGATCCCTTTATCAGCCTGGCGCTATTCAAGGATCGCAACTTCAGCCTGAGCGTGGTGTTCATCTTTATCATCGGTATCACCTACCTGGCCTCGCTGGCGCTGATGACGCCTTACCTGCAAAACCTGATGGGTTATCCGGTACTCAAGGCAGGCCTGGCCATGGGCCCGCGTGGCCTGGGGACGATGGCAACGATGTACCTTGCCGGGCGACTGATCAGTCAGGTCGACACTCGCTGGTTGCTGTTCTGGGGGCTGGCACTGTCCGCAGGCTCCATGTGGCTGATGACAGGCTGGACACCTCAAGTGTGGCGCAACGTTGGTTCCAGCGTAGGCATCTCCATCGTCACCGTGCTGCTGGTGCAAAACACCCAGGTCAACCATGAGCAAATCGGTGCACATATCACAGGATTCAATCGTCTGCTCCATGCCTGGCCGCTCAACAGCGTCCTCGACCCCGTGACAGAAAGTGGCCGGGCAATGCTTGACGGAATGATCAGCACACAAGCGCTCTGGATTGCCTATCTCGACGATTTCAAGCTGCTGATGCTGCTGTCTCTGGCGGTCATGCCGCTGCTGTTGATCATCAAACCACCGGCGATGATCGCTCGTGACGATCATGGGCCGGTGCTGGAATAGATAATCAGGAAGATGAAACAGGTGTAACCCGCTGCAAACGCGCTGCGGATTGGCACCTGTTCGTCACAGAGGGTTGGGGGCTGTACTTCTTCAAACAACTCAGTGCGTCGACGGAGCGCGACGATGTTGTTGCCGATCAGGCCTGCGGTGGCTTCGCTGGCCTGTGACAACAGGCCGATCGGATTAGCGATCAATGCGTAATTGTCTCCCCAAGCGGTGGCTTCGTAGCCTCGACAACTGTTACTCAAGAACGCCAATAAGCTTTACCCAGTGAGTTGGCTTTCAACGCAGGCAACATCAGCGCAATTGAGCCTGGATCTGTTTCACTACCCCCTGCATCGCCGGCAGATAACGGCGCGCCGCTTCATCAATGGGCATCGCCTTGGCGATGTACACCAGGTTCAGGCAGCCCATCACCCGTTCTTCGTGCATGACCGGGATCGCGATGGCGGCGATCTTGCGTTCCAGGCCCCAGTGCGAATTGTTTTCGCCATACCCCTTGGCCAAGGTGTGCTCCACCAGGCGCTCCACAAAACGACGGTCGGCGGCCAGCGCCGACTGTTCATCTTCACGGCTGATCATCAACTCAATCAGCTCTTCTCGCTCTGCGGGTCGGCAATGCGCAAAGTACGCACGACCGGTCGCGGTCATCAGCAACGGCAGACGCCGGCCGACCATGGAGCGGTGAAACGACAGGCGGCTGAAGCGATGAGTGGTCTCGCGAATCACCATGGCATCGCCGTCCAGCGTGCACAGGTCGGTGGGCCAGACGACTTTCTGCAGCAACTCTCCGAGCAAGGGTGCGGCGATTGAGGAGATCCATTGTTCATCGCGAAAACCTTCACTGAGTTCGCGTACCTTCAACGTCAGTCGATAGCTATCATCTGAATCACTGCGCCGCACATAACCTTCTGCCTGCAAGGTCTCCAACAACCTGCGCACAGTGGTGCGATGCAGCCCGCTCTGCTCCGCCAATTGTGCGGTGCTGGCCCCGCCATCGAAGCGGTTCAAGCTATTGATCAGAGCCAGACCGCGCATCAGCCCACGGACGGACTTGTATTCTGCTTCGCTCATGAATGGCTCCATTATTGTTATAAATCAACGATGTGCACCTAGTGCACACTACCAACAGTTGTCGTTGTCGACCAGCTCCGTGATTTCCATACTGCGCCCAACAAGAAATCCAAAAGCGCTGTACGGAGATACCCATGAGTCCTGCACCCATTCCATCCACATTGGACCTGACCACCGACGTTGCCATCGTCGGCGCAGGCCCTGTCGGCTTGATGATTGCCAATTACCTGGGCCAATGTGGTGTGAGCGTCACCTTGGTAGAAAAGCTCGACAGCCTGATCGATTACCCCCGCGCCATCGGCCTGGACGACGAAAGCCTGCGCACCTTCCAGGCTGTTGGCTTGGCCGACGCCGTGCTGCCGCACACCACACCCTGGCACGCCATGCGTTTCCTGACCCCCAAAGGTCGCTGCTTTGCCGATATACAGCCCAAGACCGATGAGTTCGGCTGGTCGCGCCGAAACGCCTTCATCCAGCCCTTGGCCGATCGCGTATTGTTCGAAGGCTTGCAGCGTTTTGATAACGTCAAGGTCTTGTTCGGCCGTGAGCTCGAAGGCTTCGAACAAAATGACAGCACCGTGGTGCTCAACCTCAAGCATCAGAACGGTCGGGGCGAACGTCTTCAGGCCCGTTATCTGATTGGTTGCGACGGCGGCAACAGCCTGGTGCGACGCAGTCTGAACATCAGTTTCGAAGGCAAGACCGCGCCTAATCAGTGGATCGTCGTCGACATCGCCAACGACCCGTTGAGCACCCCCCATGTTTACCTGTGCTGCGACCCGGTACGCCCGTACGTTTCCGCCGCCCTGCCCCATGGCGTGCGTCGTTTTGAATTCATGGTCATGCCTGGCGAGACGGAAGCCGAACTGAGCAAACCCGAGAACATGCGCAAGCTGCTGGCCAAGGTGCTGCCGAATCCGGACCGCATTGAATTGATCCGCAGCCGCGTCTATACCCACAACGCTCGCCTGGCGGGTCGGTTCCGTGAGGGCCGTGTGCTGCTGGCCGGCGACGCCGCGCACATCATGCCGGTATGGCAGGGTCAGGGTTACAACAGCGGCATGCGCGACGCCTCCAACCTGGCCTGGAAACTGTCACTGGTCATCAAAGGCCTGGCTGCCGACAGCCTGCTCGACAGCTATGAACAGGAGCGCCGTGACCACGCCAAGGCGATGATCGACCTGTCTGTGTTGGCCGGTCACGTGTTGGCACCGCAAAAACGCTGGCAAGGCACCCTGCGTGACGGGCTCTCGTGGCTGCTCAATTATGTGCCGCCCATCAAGCGCTACTTCGTGGAAATGCGCTTCAAACCGATGCCGCAATACACCCAGGGCGCCTTGATCGTACCTAGCGAAAAAGGCTCTCCGGTGGGCAAGATGTTCATTCAACCCCGGGTACTGACCGAAGCGGGAGAAATCGTGCTGCTGGATGAGTTGATAGGCGAGAATTTCGCGATCATCGCCTGGGGCTGCGACCCGACTTGGGGCCTGACGGCTGCACAGATCGATCACTGGCAAGCACTGGGCACGCGTTTTATCCAGGTACTGCCAGACGTCCAGCTCAAAGTTGCCAGTGACGTTAGCCAAGGTGTGATGCGCATCGGTGACAGCACCGGCCGCCTCAAGGAATGGTTCGCCCGCGGCTCGGCCTCTATCGCCCTGGTGCGTCCGGATCGCTTCCTTGCCGGCCTGGCCATTCCGCAAACCGTCGGCCAGGCTTGTGATGACTTAGCCCTGGCACTCAAGGCGCTGCCGCAACCCGAAGTGGCGATCCCCGCCAGCCAGGTGGCCTGACATGAGCGCCTATCTGCACTGCTTGTCTCACACGCCATTGGTGGGCTACGTCGATCCGACGCCTGAGGTGTTGGCCGAGGTTGACGCCATGATCGCTGATGCCCGTGAGCGCATCGCGCGCTTCAATCCGGAGCTGATAGTCCTGTTCGGCCCCGACCACTACAACGGCTTTTTCTATGACGTGATGCCGGCCTTCTGCATCGGCATGGCCGCCCACGCCATCGGTGATTTCGACACCGCCGCCGGTCCCTTGGACGTGCCCAAAGTGCTGGCAGAATCCTGCGCCCAGGCTGTCCTGGATGCCGGTGTGGACGCTGCCGTGTCCTATCGCATGCAGGTTGACCACGCGTTCGCCCAACCGCTGGAGCTGTTGCTTGGCGGTTTGAGGGAATGCCCGGTGATTCCGGTGTTCGTCAATTCGGTCGCCGTGCCGTTGCCCGGTTTCAAGCGTTCCCGCCTGCTCGGTCAAGCGATTGGCCATTGGGCGCAGTCGCTGAACAAGCGCGTGCTGTTCCTGGCGTCCGGGGGACTGTCCCATCAGCCTCCTGTGCCGGAATTGGCCAAGGTCGATGCGCGTATGGCTGATCGACTGATGGGCAGCGGTCGCCAATTGCCGGCTGATGAGCGACAGGCGCGCCAGGAACGCGTGATCCAGGCCGCCCGGGATTTCGTTGAAGACCAAAGCAGCCTGCATCCGCTTAATCCCGCGTGGGATCAGCAGTTTCTCGACACCCTCGAACAGGGCCGCCTGAGCGACCTCGATGCCTTGGGCAATGACGAACTGTCAGCACTGGCCGGCAAGTCCACTCACGAGGTGAAAACCTGGATCGCCGCCTTCGCTGCCCTTTGCGCCTTCGGCCCTTATCAGGCCGAAGGGCGCTACTACCGTCCGATTCCCGAATGGATCGCAGGCTTCGCCGCCCTTGGCGCCAAGCCGCTGAACAACAACCACTGAATCCGAGGAACACTGCCATGACTGCCACTGCGCCAGCATTCACCGAAGCCTCTACCAGCCGTTTTGTCGACATCAGCGAAGGAGAGTTGAAGCTGCGACTGCATTACAACGACGTGGGTCAGGGCGCCGAGACCGTGGTCATGCTCCACGGTTCCGGACCCGGCGCCAGCGGTTGGGCCAACTTCCATCGCAACATCGAACCGTTGGTGACCGGCGGTTACCGAGTGATCCTGATGGATTGCCCGGGCTGGAGCAAAAGTGACCCGATTGTTTGCGACAGCTCGCGCTCAGACCTCAACGCTCGTGCCCTTAAAGGCCTGGTTGATGCGCTGGGTCTGGACCGTGTGCACATCATCGGCAACTCCATGGGCGGCCACAGCACCGTAGCCTTCGCCCTCGCCTACCCGGAGCGCATCGGCAAACTGATACTGATGGGCGGCGGCACCGGCGGCCCAAGCGCCTTCGTGCCGCAACCTACCGAAGGGATCAAGCTGATCGGCGCGCTGTACCGCGAACCGACCATCGAGAACCTGAAGAAGATGATGAACGTCTTCGTCTTCGACGCCAGCAGCTTGACCGACGAACTGTTCCAGACCCGCCTGGACAACATCCTGGCGCGCCGCGATCACCTGGAAAATTTCGTCAAGAGCAGCACCCTCAATCCCAAGCAATTCCCGGATTTCAGCCATCGCCTGCACGAAATTACCGCTCAGACGCTACTCGTCTGGGGCCGCGAAGATCGCTTCGTACCCATGGACACCGGCCTGCGCCTGCTGGCCGGCCTGCCCCATGCACAACTGCACGTGTTCAATCGCTGCGGCCACTGGGCTCAATGGGAACACGCCGAGACCTTCAACCGCATGGTCCTGGACTTCCTGACTCACTGAACACCGAGGCTGACATGAACCCTATTCAAGACACTCTGGTACAGCTCGCCGCCGACCTGCGCCAGGCCGAAGCCCGCAACGAAGCCATCGCACCCTTGCGCGAGCAGATCGGCGAAGACAACGCCGAGGCCGCTTACACCATCCAGCGGCTCAACGTCGCCCACGGCGTGGCCAGCGGCCGACGCGTGGTCGGGCGCAAGATCGGCCTGACCAATCCCAAGGTCCAGGCGCAACTGGGTGTCGATCGGCCGGACTTCGGCACCCTGTTCGCCGACATGTGCTACGGCGATAACGAAACCGTCCCGGTGGGCCGTGTGCTGCAACCGAAGATCGAAGCCGAAATTGCACTGATTCTGGAGCGTGATCTACCGCGCGCCGATACCACGATTTCCGACGTAATCGCGGCCACCGGCTGGGTCGTCCCGGCACTGGAAATCGTCGGCAGCCGCGTGCTGGGCTGGAACATTCGCTTCGTCGATACCGTCGCCGACAACGCCTCCAGCGGTTGCTTCGTGCTCGGTGGCCCGGCTCGCCGCCTCGATGGCCTGGACCTGCGCCAGGCCAGCATGCGCATGACCCGCAATGGCGAAGAAGTGTCCAGCGGCAGTGGTGCCGAATGCCTTGGCCATCCACTCAATGCCGCCGTGTGGCTGGCGCAAACCATGGCGCACCTGGGCGATCCGCTGCGAGCGGGCGACATCATTCTCACCGGCGCACTCGGGCCGATGGTGCCGGTCGCGGCCAGTGATCGCTTCGAGGCCGAGATCGAAGGTATTGGTCGGGTCGGTGTGGCCTTCACAGCTGAGTAATCGGCGACTTGCGTGCAACAGAGGTAAGAAAAATGAACAAGCTTAAAGTCGCCATCGTCGGCTCCGGCAACATCGGCACCGACCTGATGATCAAGATCCTGCGTAACGCCAACCACCTGGAAATGGCGGTCATGGTTGGCATCGACCCGGCCTCCGACGGTCTGGCCCGCGCCCAGCGCATGGGCGTTGCCACCACCCACGAAGGCGTTGAAGGCCTCACCCGCATGGACGTGTTCAAGGACATCGACTTCGTCTTCGATGCCACCTCGGCCGGCGCGCATGTAAAGAACGACGCCTTCCTGCGCTCGATCAAACCGGGTATCCGCCTGATCGATTTGACGCCCGCCGCCATCGGTCCGTACTGCGTGCCGGTAGTGAATCTGGAGCAGAACCTCGACCAGCTCAACGTCAACATGGTCACCTGCGGTGGCCAGGCGACCATTCCGATGGTCGCTGCAGTATCGCGCGTGGCCAAGGTGCACTACGCCGAAATCGTCGCCTCGATTGCGAGTAAATCGGCCGGTCCCGGCACCCGTGCCAACATCGACGAGTTTACCGAGACCACCTCCAAGGCTATCGAAGTGATCGGTGGCGCAGCCAAGGGCAAGGCGATCATCGTGATGAATCCGGCCGAACCGCCGCTGATGATGCGCGACACGGTGTTCGTGTTGTCCGAAGCGGCTGACCAGGCGCTGGTCGAGGCCTCCATCGTCGAGATGGCAGCCGCCGTGCAGGCCTATGTGCCGGGCTATCGCCTGAAACAAAAAGTGCAGTTCGACGTCATCCCTGAAGACGCTCCGCTGCACATCCCCGGCCTGGGCACATTCTCTGGCCTGAAGACTTCGGTGTTCCTCGAAGTCGAAGGCGCCGCCCATTACTTGCCAGCCTATGCCGGCAATCTCGACATCATGACCTCCGCTGCCTTGGCCACCGCCGAGCGCATGGCGCAGTCGATGCTGAACGCCTGAGGAGACCGACATGACTTTCAACCCCGGCAAAAAACTCTACATCTCCGACGTGACCCTGCGTGACGGCAGCCACGCGGTTCGCCACCAGTATTCGATCCAGAACGTGCAGGACATTGCTCGCGCGCTGGACAAGGCCAAGGTCGACTCGATCGAAGTGGCTCACGGCGATGGCTTGCAAGGTTCGAGCTTCAACTACGGCTTCGCCGCGCATACCGATTTGGAATGGATCGAAGCGGCGGCCGACGTGATCAGCCACGCGAAAATCACCACGCTTTTGCTGCCCGGCATCGGCACGGTGCATGACTTGAAAGCCGCGTACAACGCCGGTGCCCGAGTGGTGCGCATCGCCACCCATTGCACCGAAGCGGATGTCTCAAAACAGCACATCGAGTACGCCCGCGAGCTGGGCATGGACACGGTCGGTTTCCTGATGATGAGCCACATGATCCCGGCCGAGCAGTTGGCCGCTCAGGCCAAGTTGATGGAGAGCTACGGCGCGACTTGCGTGTACATGGCCGACTCTGGCGGAGCGATGAACATGCAGGACATCCGCGATCGCTTCCGCGCCTTCAAGGCCGTGCTCAAACCGGAAACCGAAACCGGCATGCACGCCCACCACAACCTGTCGCTTGGCGTGGCGAACTCGATCACTGCCGTCGAGGAAGGTTGCGACCGCATCGACGCCAGCCTCGCCGGCATGGGCGCCGGGGCCGGTAACGCGCCGCTGGAAGTGTTCATCGCCGCTGCCGAGCGCCTGGGCTGGAACCACGGCACCGACCTCTACAGGCTGATGGATGCCGCGGATGACATTGTGCGTCCGTTGCAGGATCGCCCGGTGCGCGTCGACCGTGAAACCCTGGCACTGGGTTATGCCGGCGTCTACTCAAGTTTTCTGCGCCACGCTGAGATCGCTGCCGGCAAGTACGGCCTGAAGACCCTCGACATCCTCGTCGAGCTGGGCAAGCGCCGAATGGTCGGCGGTCAGGAAGACATGATTGTTGATGTTGCGTTGGACCTGCTCAAGCGCTGATACCAAGCACCACACCGACTGACCGCCCACACAGCGGTCGGGCGGCCCTGCTTTGCCAACAACAATAAAACGGGTACTACCCATGACTGCGCTAAAACTGACAACACCGTTGCGCATGACGCGGACCATCGGTCTGTGTTTCCTCGTGGCCCTGATGGAGGGCCTTGACCTACAGGCCACCGGGATCGCTGCCCAAGGCATGGCGGCCGCGTTCGAACTGGATAAATTGCACATGAGCTGGGTGTTCAGTGCCGGAATTTTTGGCCTGCTGCCCGGTGCGTTCGTGGGCGGCTGGCTGTCCGATCGCATCGGTCGCAAGCGCGTGCTGATGGCGTCGGTGGCGCTGTTCGGAGTGTTTTCTCTGGTCACCGCTCAGGCCTGGGACTTCAATAGTCTGCTCATCGCCCGGTGCCTGACTGGCGTCGGTTTGGGGGCCGCCCTGCCTAACCTGATTGCCCTGACCAGTGAAGTGGCCGGCCCGCGCCTGCGTGGCAGTGCGGTGAGCCTGATGTACTGCGGCGTGCCGTTGGGCGCGGCGCTGGCGGCGACGATGGGTATTGCCGGCTCTTCGGGCGACTGGCAGACAGTGTTCTACGTCGGCGGCCTGGTGCCTCTTTTGATCGTGCCTCTGTTGGGGCTCTACCTGCCGGAGTCGCTGCAGTTTCGCAGCCACAACGTGGCACCCATCGGCGTGGTCCGAGGCCTGTTCCGTGAAGGAGCAGCCCTGCCGACCGCGCTGATCTGGGTCAGCTATTTCTTTACCCTCATGGTGGTCTACATCCTGATCAACTGGCTGCCAAGCTTGCTGATCGGTCAGGGTTTCAGTGGCCACCAGGCCAGTTCGGTCATGCTCGCGCTTCAGATTGGCGCGGCCGTCGGTACCCTGATGCTGGGCTGGGTAATGGACCGCTTGCCGGCTTGGGCACTGTCCGCACTGATCTACGTCGGGATTCTCGCTTCGCTGACCGTTTTGGGTATGGCCAGCCAGCTGGAAAGCATGCTGCTGGCAGGCTTCGTCGCCGGTTTTTTCGCCACCGGCGGACAGTGCGTGTTGTATGCCTTGGCGCCGCATTTTTATCGACCTTCCGTGCGCGCCACGGGTGTGGGCAGCGCGGTGGCTATCGGCAGACTCGGCGCAATGAGCGGCCCGCTGGTGGCCGGCAAGATGCTCGCCTTGGGCACCGGCACCGCAGGGGTGATGCTCGCCTCGGCACCGGGAATCGTCATCGCCGCAGTGGCGATGTTTTACCTGTCAGTGCGCCGCAACGGAGCTCAGCCTGACTGACAACTCCCGCGCAACACCCCGTGCCGGAAACGGTGCGGGTTCATCCCCAACAACAATAAAAGTGAACACCGGCATGCTCAAGATTTCTCTTCGGGCGCTCAGCGCCTGCACCTGCGTTTTATCCTTTGGCCAAGCTTGCGCCGGCGGTTTTGTCGATGACAGCCACGCCGACCTGACGATGCGCAACTTTTACTTCGATCGTAACTACGTGAACGCAACCCCTCAGGCCGCCGCCCGCGAGTGGGCCCAGGGTTTCATTCTCAATGTGCGCTCTGGTTTTACGGAAGGGCCTGTGGGGTTCGGCCTCGACGCCCAGGGTTTGCTGGGGGTGCGTCTGGATTCTTCACGCGCTCGCACCGGTACCGGGCTGCTGCCGTACAGCGCCACCACCCGTGAGCCGGCCGATGAATATTCGGAGCTGGGCCTGACGGCCAAGGTCAGGGCATCGAAAAGCGAGCTTCAATTAGGCACCATCAGCACGTTTCTGCCGATCGCTTTCGCCAGCCCTACCCGCCTATTGCCACAGACGTTTCGCGGCGCGTACCTCAAGTCCCAGGAAATCGATAACCTGACCCTGCACGTCGGCTGGCTGGACCGCATCAACCTGCGCGACTCCACCGACTACCAGAAAATGTCGGTCGGTTCACCTAACGGACGCTTCAATGGCGCCGCCGAGTCGGACCGTTTTTCTTTTGTCGGCGGCGACTATGCCTGGTCGCCGCAACTGACGCTGAAGTATTACCACGCAGAACTCGCAGACCTGTACCGAAAGGACTTCTACGGCTTTGTCGATAATCGCCCGATCGGCCGCGGCAGCCTGAAAAGCGACTTTCGTCTGTTCGTTACCGGTGAAGACGGCGCAGCCAAGGCCGGCCCGGTGGACAACCGCAATGCGGCACTGATGCTGACGTACGCCTTGGGGGCTCACAAATTCGGAGCCGGCTACATGCAACTGACAGGCAAGACAGCCATGCCATACCTGTTCGGCACCGAACCACTCGTCATCACCGAAGGCACGCTGAGCTCCGAGTTTCTCAACCCCAAGGAGCGCAGTTGGCAGGTACGGTATGACTATAATTTCGTGGCCATGGGCTTGCCAGGGCTCAATGGCATGCTGCGCTACGTGAGCGGCGACAATATCGAACTGGCCAAGCTGGGAGGCTCCAACCTGAAAGAAAGCGAAAAGGATATCGAACTGTCCTACGTGCTGCACGGCACTCCGTTGAACGGCTTGGCCTTGCGCGTGCGCAACGCCTGGTACCGCAACGACTTCACCGCCCAGGCCAGCCACAGGGACGACAATGAGCTACGGGTGAATGTCGATTACACATGGAAGCTATGGTGAGTTTCAGCTGAAACAAGGGCACTCCGCCTGACAAAAGATTCCGCCCAGAGCAGTCATTTTGTAGGGGTAAAAACGACCAACATAAAAAAGGGTCGCGAGATAAAATCTCGCAACCCTTTCAATTATATGGTCGGGACGGAGTGATTCGAACACTCGACCCCTAGCACCCCATCTTCTTTTTCATGCTTCTTGAAAGCTTCCAAAATTTTGCTCTGGATTTCTCCAAGCCAGTATTTACTTGAGCTCCAGCGGTTTTCTGCTCTACGAGAGTTCAGTAACGTCCATCAAGAGCCGACGTTTCTGTGGGGGTAAAAGGCGACTGGACACCACATGACCTGCGCCGTACGGGGGCGACCATGATGCAGGCTATGGGGGTCAGCCTGGACGTCATCGACCGCTGCCAAAACCATGTGCTGGCCGGCTCACGGGTGCGGCGCCACTACCTGCACCACGACTATGCCGAAGAGAAGAAACGCACCTGGAATCTGTTGGGCGATCGACTCAGTGCCGTGCTGTCCTCGACCTACGAGCATTCTCCGGCCGAATCGGCGATGTCTTTTCCCGCCTATACCGCGAATGCTTCTTCATCGCCCTCTTAAGTCGGTGTCTTTTGTGAGCGCTCATCGCCGAGCACGTTCTTCAGCTTGATTTCGGCTTCATGACCGGCAGAAATCGGCCTTTGCAGTCATTCATGTGTCTACGAAAAGAGAGGCGGTTCAGTATGCAAGATCGTTACTTGCGATCATTCATCAGTTCGGCAATCAATTGCGCAGGCTGCATTTTTGCAGACTGCGCAATCTGGTTGAGGTTATCGCCGGAGGACGTCACCGCAAGCCCGCGCTGACGCAGTCTCGCTACCAGCTCATCCGGTGTGTTATTGAACAAAGCCGCGCTGTCGACCAAAGGCGCCTTGCTCACTAATTGCACCGCTGCAAATGCAGGGTTCCCGCCTTGCTTGCCTCCAGTACTTGAGACAGCAAAAGGGATCGCTAGCAGTACCGAAAGCAGCAGGGGCACAAAGAGTGTCTTGCGATTGATGTACCCCACCATCGGGCCCCAGTTTTTCCAAAGGTGCAAGGCGAATGGAACAAGTAACACCATACTGAGCCATTCATGCATGCCGTGAAAAAGTCCAGGTGCCCAGTGAAAAAACAAAGCCACGCCGGAAATCAGGGAAACCAGGAAAAAGCCTGTAGTGAGAGGTGTTGCATAACGATTGATCAAGTTTTTCAAAGGAAGAGCATCCATGGCTGAGCGTTCTTCGAGCCTGATAAAACGGGCTGAAAAGACTGTTCACGCGGGTAGTTATTCGATGATAGGAGGGCGCTGATGATATCGTTTATGGGTGTAAAGAGTTTGTAAGGCAGAGTAAAGTTTTGAAGTACATTTAACTCAATGTTCTAGGGCTCGCTGCAAACCTCATGCATATCGAAGGTGATACCAACCCTGTTCCTTTTCAACTCGCAGATCGACTTGATAAAGCCGCGAAAGGTTCTCCCGACTCAAGACCTCGTCCTTGGGACCATCAACCAGAATACGACCCTGTTGAAGCAGAATGACCCGGTCTATTTCCGGGACTATTTCGTTAACATCATGAGTGGTCACGATGACGCCTCGAGTCGCGCGACAGAAATCACGCATCAGGTTGAGCACTGTTCTGCTAGCACCCACATCGAGGTGATTTGTCGGCTCGTCGAAGATCAGTAACTCAGGGTGATGTATGAACGCCCTCGCCAGTATCAAGCGTCGCTGCTGCCCGGCAGAGAGACGCTGGAACATCAGATATTGGCAATCCGACAACCCGACCACCTCCAGCATGTCCCGGGCCTGAGCGTACTGCTCGGGTGACGGAATAAAACGGTCGTGACAACCAATTGAACCAAAGAAGCCCGAGACCACAACATCCAACGCTTGAGTGTACGGGGTGTAGTCCTCCTGAAACTCCTGGGACATGAAACCAATTCTTTCACGCAGCTCCCAGAGCGTGATTCTTTCACGTCCAAACAACTTGAAAAAACTGCCCTCCTCCTCCACGGGATAGATTTCCCGGCCAATGAGTTTCAACAAGGTACTTTTACCCGCCCCGTTCGGTCCTAATATCGCGACCCGCTCACCCGCTTCAATCGTTAAGGAAAAACGTTCCAACACCTGAGTCTGATGTTGAAACGCACTGACATTTTTGAATTCGATCATTGGGTCATTACTTGAAATAGTTGGCACGGTCTAACGATTAACCATCACTCACAAATATCGGCCGCTGACCGATTGCAAGGGATGGCCAGAACAGTGGAGGGTTGAGACTGCGGCCCGACCCGTAAAGTCTCTTCCTCTATCCTGGCCCCCATCAGCACTTCTAAGCGTCGGCGCTGTTTATGCCGGCCTTATGCGCTGTGTGAAAAAGCGGAAGCGAAATCCTTCCTTTCTTCCGTGTCTTCATTTGGCCGCTTCATACCCGCCATACGGTGATATTCATTGAAGATTGCGTCGGCTTCGGCAAACGGCAGGACCTTCTCGATGTCCTCGAAACGCTGGCCCCCAGTGCGCTCCTCGACGATGCGACGCACGACCTCAGGCCCATCGCCACGGTTGGCCATTACAATGCGATTGGCGATCTCGCGGCGCTGGGCTTCATAGTGCTTCAACGCTTCAACCGGATCGGCAATCGTGGCCAGCGCTTCGGCAATAACCCTCGCATCGACCAGCGCCTGGCAGGCGCCGTTACCGCCACGCGGGTACATGGCATGGGCAGCATCGCCCATCAGCGTCACTCGACCGAACGACCATTGCGGCAATGGATCATGGTCCACCAGCGGGAACAGGTAGACCTCACGCGCATTGCGCAGCATCTCGCCGACGTTGATAAAGTCCAGCTCGCACTCATCGAACATATGCGCGATTTCGGCGATGTCCGCTTCCTGGTTCCAGTCCTCCATGCTTTCCGGACGACCATTTTGCTCAACCACCCAATTGACCAGCGTCAGACCGCTGTCATCGGCGTTGTCCAGAATCGGGTAGACGATCAGGCTGCCCTTGCTCGGCGCACCAATGTGCAAAATGGTGCCGCCTTCCTTGAACGGCTTCATCAAAGTCACGCCACGCCACAGGGTGATGCCGGAGTAATGGGGCTCGGTCTTCTCGGGAAACAGCTGATTGCGAATGGCGGACTTGATCCCATCACCGGCAATGGCGATGTCCGCACGGACTTCGATGGGCAGGCTCATGGCGTCATTGGTGGTGGATGCAAACTTGATGGTCACGCCCGAATCGTCTTGCTCAAAGCCCGTGCAACGCACGCTCATGACGACCGATTCCGCCCCCAGACGTTCGATGACTGCTTTGTACAGAATCATCTGCAAGATGCCACGGTGCACGAAGCGCTGGCCATGGGGATACCCCATGTGCACGCCGCACTGCTCGGTGTAAATCTCCTGGCCGTACTGGTTGAAGTAGGAGGACTCTACGGCGTCGACCGAGCGCGCATTGAGCTCATCGAGCAGTCCCACTTCGGTTATTTCACGTGTGCCGTAAGGCTGGGTGACGATACCGACGCCCAACGGCCGCAGTTCGGGAGCCGCTTCATAGACACGCGGTTTGAAACCTTGTTCATGCAAGCGTAAAGCGGTCATCAAACCGCCGATACCCGCACCAATAATCGCGATATTCAACATCACTTTTCTCCAGCAGATGGTGAGGTTGAGCAGGTCAACCTCAATACTTTCTTATTTACGGGTCAGTACGTCAGGATGCACCTGAGAGCGTACAAGCCCAGGTGAAGCAACGATGCTGAGTTAGTGGCCGGCGACAGCGACAGTGGCGCCATCGGACCATTTGGGAACGATGCCCCGGGCCAGGATTGGCAGTCGGGCAAGACAGGCCAGGAGTGCAATGACGATCACCCCCTGCATGGAAATCGGCAGGTCACCGCTCATGGCGCCAAAGCTGACAGGACCACTGAGCAATACCCCCAGCAAGGTCAGTTGCGTGACTAGGCCGCTGGTTGCACCGATGCTCCCCGCCGATGGCGAAACGTTGGGCACGAACGACCACATCCCGGTCAGTACGCCGCTGAAGAACATCAGCACCCAGGAGCAGGCAATGGAGCCGGTGACACCAATGGGCAACGCATAGATGGCGAACGCCGGAATACCCGTGGCGATGATGGCAATGACGCCGACCTTGATCGGGGAAAAGCCTTGATTGAGAAGCTTGCCGAACAGCAGGCAGCCCAAGGCATTGAGCACCATCGCACCGATGTTCCAGGAGTTGATCACCAGCGGGTCGGCGCCGTAGTGGCTTTGCAAGTAAGGCGCGAGGGTCGCGATAACACCGACGTGCAAAAAAGCATCACCGCCGATGGAAATACCCAACAGGTAAGGCCATGGTGAGCGCAGGACTGCCTGTAAGCCACTGGTGCGCGAAGGCTGCTCCGACACTTTCACACGCGCCGGAACCGCTACATAGGCAATCAGGGCAATGGCGATGGTAACGACAGCGTGTCCCCAAAAGGCAAAGCGCCAACTGCCCGCGCTTACGACCCAACCGGCGGTCAGAAAGGGGATGATGAAGCTGACGGGAACGAAGGTCGCCCACACCGCGATAGCCATGTGGCGCTGCTTTTCATGAGTGACACGAATCAACAACGTAATCGCCGAGACCGCCATCAGCACATAGCCGACGCCGGAAATACCGCGCCCTACCAACAAGGTTTGCAGCGTGGGTGCAGCCACAACCACTACATCCCCGATAACCAAAGCGACGCTACCGATCAGCAGCACCAGTTTGTCGCCGAAGCGATCCACCAGATAGCCCACCAGCAAGGCGCCGACCACCACCATGACCGAGGGCAACGACATCACCAGACCGATCACCGATGGGCTCTCGGGGTGGAACTCCCCGGCAATCGCATCCAGTTGTGGTACTGCCCCGCCTACCGTCATAGCCGCTAATACACCCAGGCTATAAATGATGGCGACACGAAAAATAACCGACCCAAAAAACGTGTTCATTCAAGACTCCAGTGTTAATGCGGCACTCAAACATCGAGCACAGACTTCAACTCAGTAACTATTGAAAAGATCAAATCCAGCGATCATTCATCTTGAGTCCGGGTTTCCCCGATCACGGCACATGAACCTTACTGGGCCACATAGGTGTTCGATCTCTTCGCCAGGCACCGCCCGCTGTATGGGGAAGTCCGTAGTACGCATAACTGGAGGCTTGAACTGTGAAGGCAAAAACAGTCAATGCAACGGCGCTTTTCAAGCGCGCAAGGTGTCCAGCATAGTTCGATAGGGCTTTCATTTTTATTGTCCTTTCGATCACTTTTTATTATTAAATCGCCACAAGTAACACACGCAGAAAAACCCGCTCAAAGCGTTGCCAATGGACCTTCAGCACGTTGCTTCACGAACGAAAGTCAAACCGTCCATTTGCTGATCGGCATCGACAATCAAGTCTTCCAGGCCGGCAGAATCACGGGCGACACCGAAGGCAACACCGTCAGGTCGAACAAGTACTGCAACAGCATCGAATTGCTCGAGCCAATGCTTGATAAAAGTGCCCTCTTCCGAACAATAAACGGCTTCATTCTCGTGACCGGAATCACTGCGTTTATCGAGGCACACAACCTCGCCGGCGAACAGACTGGCGCTATCGGCAAACAGCGAACTGATTTGTTTTACCAGGCGAGCGTCACGGCACACGAGATAGAACTGCCCGCGGGTCACATCGTCCAGGCGCGCCCGTGGCAGTGAAGGTCCGCTGACCCATGGCTGAGGGAACAATTGACCCGCTCCAGCCCCCAAAACCCCTTCGTTGTCGAAATGCAAAAGGCCTGCGCTCAACCCGGGAATGAAAGACTGCCGGACGGTTAGTGCGGCCCCCGAATTCAGTTCCTCTTGCAGGCGCTCATCGCGAATTTGCGCCGCACGCACATCCAGTTCGCCGATGATCAATCCGAAGGACTTGGCCGTAGCGACCACCTGTTGCACATGGGGACGCCGTTCCGCCGTATAGGTGTCCAGCAACGCCGGATCAGCCAGGCCCCTGGACACCACATCAAGTTTCCAGGCCAGGTTATAGGCATCACGAACGCCAGCACACAGACCTTGCCCCATGAAGGGAGGCATTTGGTGCGCGGCATCGCCGAGTAGAAAGACGCGACCTTCGCGCCATTGCTCGGCCACCACCGCATGGAAACGATAGATCGCCACACGCTGCACGTGCACCGAGCGCGTATCGACGAAGGTGGAAAGCACCTCGTCCAGGTGCGCGGGATCGTTGAAGGACTCCGGCGATTCACCAGGCAGCACCTTGATTTCCCACCGCCGCAGTTTGTCCGGTCCGACGATGTAGGTTCCTGGACGTGACGGTCGGCAGTACTGCACGCAACGTTCAGGCAGTTCGATGTCGTCGAGTAGTTGCGCGTCGACCACGACCCACCACTCGTCAAAGTCCAGATCGTGGATGCTCGCGCCCATTTGAGTGCGAACAACACTGCGCGCCCCATCGCAGGCCAGCAAATAACGCCCCCTCAGTGTCTTTTGATGGCCCTCGCCATCGACCATATCGACTTCGACACTATGTTCGGATTGGCGATACTCGACCAAGCTGTGTCTAAGGAACACTTCGACGTCACTGAAGCGCTCAACACCTTCACGCAGCGTGGCCTCAAGCGCCGGCTGATAGAACATGTAGGTGGGTTCCCAGCCCAGTGGGCCCGGTGCCGGCATCGGGTAAAAGCGCTTGATGACCTGCCCTTGCACACCAACGAAATCGGTTCCCGGATGAGCACAGGTGCCCTTCATGACCTCGTCTGCCAGGCCTGCCGCCTGGAAAGCGCGGGTCGCCTCATGATCAGCAGTGATGGCCCGAGGTTTGTCGAAAATGTTTTTTTCGCGTTCGATGACGGCTACGCGCATACCCATCGTGCCGAGCAGGTTGGCAAGCGTGGCACCGGTAGGGCCGTACCCCGAGATGATTGCGTCGAATGTCTGCATGGTCGTTTTCTTCTTGTTCAAGACACGTAAATCGTTAACGTGAAAGCTGGATTTCCGGGCTCTGGAAGCCATCCCAGACACCGTCGTAATCAGCCTGGCGGTGGCCGGCATCAAGCGCTTGTCGAGTCAGTCGAAACACTCGGCGGCTTTCGAACATGAACGCCATGGTGTTATCCACCTTGTGTGGCGCCAGTTCGGCCGTGCTGGCCTTCTCGAAGGTGGCCACATCAGGACCATGGGGCAGCATGCAGTTGTGCAGGCTCACACCACCGGGCACGAAGCCTTCGGCCTTGGCGTCGTAGATGCCCTTGATCAGGCCCATCATTTCGCTCATGACATTGCGATGGAACCAGGGTGGACGGAACGTATCCTCTGCCACCAGCCAGCGCGGCGGGAACACCACGAAGTCGCAATCGGCGACGCCGGGATGCAAGGAAGGCGCGGTCAACACCGTATAAATCGATGGGTCCGGGTGATCAAAGGAGATGCTGCCGATGACCATAAAATTGGCCAGATCGTATTTGCATGGCGCGAGATTGCCGTGCCAGGCAACAACGTTCAGCGGCGAATGGATTTGCTTGGCCTGCCAAAACTGACCGAGGAATTTACGCACTACACGCACATTGCGACTGCCCGATTCATAGGCCGCGACCGGGACGAGAAAATCCCTTGGATTTGCCAGGCCGTTCGAGCCGATCGGACCCAACTCGGGTAAGCGGAAAGATGAACCATAGTTCTCACAGATGTAGCCCGCCGCTGTTCCATCCGGCAGCTCCACACGAAAGTGGATGCCGCGAGGGATCAGAGCAATTTCTCCTGGACCTGCCTGCAGGACACCCATCTCGGTGTGAATTAACAATTGGCCGTGTTGCGGCACGATCAGCATTTCGCCATCGGCGTTGAAAAAATAGCGATCGTGCATGGAGGCATTGGCGCGATAAACGTGCGCGACGATGCCCGACTGCTCATCGACATCGCCGTTACCGCCGACAGTGGTGATACCGCCGATGAAATCGGTCCCGGCAGCCGGTTCAGGCCAAGGGTCCCAGCGAAAACGATTAGCCGGTGTTGCCACCGCCTTGAACGGCGCCGATTCCCAAGTTGCATGGGCCATCGGTTCAAACGCACCGTGCACCGCCGAAGGAAGCAACCGATAGACCCAGGTGCGCCGATTTTCCGCGCGCGCCACCGTAAAGGCAGAACCGGAAATCAATTCGGCGTACAGCCCATGAGGGGCATTCTGCGGTGAATTGCGCCCCTTGGGTAAGGCACCTTCCAGCGCTTCGGTCGCAAATTGATTGCCGAAGCCGCTCATGTAATTCAAGGGTTGTGATGAAGTGGAGTTTGTCATTTTTGTTCCACGCTGATCAAAAGGTTACAGTGAGTTGCCGGCTCCGTACGAGCCGGCAGCTGCCATGTCCTAGCGTTTGAGTGCCTGGATCTCTTGATCGATGGCGCCGAAAATCGAGTGGCCGAACGTGTCAAACATCTCTACCCGCACGCGATCACCGAACTTGAAAAATGGCGTTTTTGCCTTCCCTTCGTTGACCACTTCAAGTGCGCGTTTTTCAGAGAGGCAGCAGAAGCCCTGGCTACGGTCGTGGTTGGAAACCGTGCCCGAACCGATGATGGTGCCCGCAGTCAGCGTGCGGGTTTTGGTGGCATGGGCAATCAGCCTGGAGAAGTCGAAGTAGTTATCGACGCCCGCCAGCGGCGACCCTAATTTTTCGTCGTTGACATGCACGGTTAGCGGCAAATCAACTTTGGCGCCATCCCAGTTCCCTGCTAATTCATCGGGAGTGACGGCCACTGGAGAAAAGGCAGTGACACCTTTGCCGTTAAGGAAGCCAAAGCCCTTGTTCAATTCCGCCGGGATGATGTGGCGAAGCGAAGTGTCATTGACCAGCATCACCAGCTTGATGTGCTGCCTGGCATCCTCCGGAGAGCACAGCATCGGTACGTCATCGGTAATGATTGCAACCTCAGCTTCGAGGTCCACACCCCAATCTTCACTGGCTACGATCACCGGGTCGTGTGGGCCGGTGAAGTAGTCAGAGCTACCTTGATACATCAGAGGCTCCTGCAAAAACGAGTCGGGCATTTCCGCGCCGCGCGCCTTGCGCACCAACTCCACGTGGCTCAGGTAAGCGCTGCCGTCCAGCCACTGGAAGGCCCGTGGCAGCGGCGAAGCAACCTCGGTCTCATCGAATGCAAAACTGCCGGCCACGTCGCCAGCGTTCAATGCATCAGAGAGTTCTTGCAGCTGAGGTTTGACAGCATTCCAGTTCTCGACTGCCCACTGCAGCGTGGGTGCAACATCAATGGCGCTGACAGCGCGAGACAGATCACGGGACACAACAATCAGCGCACCATCACGGGTTTCAGTTTTGAGCGAAGCCAGTTTCATACATGCATTCCGGTAGTCGAAAGTTACGGTGGTCACACACTGCTGGGTGCGGTTGATCACTAACTTACGAAACAATCGGGATAACAGATATGCGTTTTCCATCTGCCGGAAACGACCCTGTCCGGGGCTGTTTTTCAGACCTGTCACGCGTGATGAACAAGCCATTTCCATCAGGCAGACATCCAGCACTTCGGCGCTTCGGGAACCGCGATCATGGTTGTCGAGAGGTGAAAACCTCCGATAAACCACAAGGAAACACCATGATCATCGAACACCGCACCTATCGACTTCACCCAGGCAAGGTACAAGCCTATTTCGATCTCTACATGGACACGGGCTTGCCCATCCAGCTCGAATACTTACGCCAACCTCTGGGCTATTACACAACTGAATTGGGGCCACTCAATCAGATCATTCATCTGTGGGGATACAACGATCTCAACGAACGGCATCACTGCCGCAACCTGCTCAAGGCTGACCCGCGATGGACTGAGTACGTGCGGCAAATCATGCCGCTGATTCAACATCAGGAAAGCAAGATCCTGATGCCCGCGCCGTTCTTCGCGCCTCAAGCAGCCACCTATCGCTTGCCTTGAAATACGCCCCGCCAAAAGCACAGTGCCCGGGGAGAAGCCGGGCACTGTGTTCAAAGAATTTTCGGATGCAATGATTACCCCAGCATCATCATCGCCGATCCAGCCAGCACCCCACCACCCACCACTTTCTGCAACCGAGGGTGCCTGGCCAACAGCCCACCCGCGACAAAACCCGACAGCAGCAACAAGCCACTGACTAGCGTAAACCCGACGCTGAACCTCCAGAACGCATCTGGGCTGGCTTCAGCACCGTGAGCCCAGCCATGGAACAGCGCAAACAACGGCATGGCCATGGCCAACAGCGATTGGCGTTGCGGCATCAGCAACGCGGCAGAGATGACCAGAAGCGAGCCGAGAATCATGCTCTCTACCCCGATCAGATCACCCAATAAATGCCCCATCACCGCCCCGCACAACATCAAGGCCAGGGTAAAGGCCGGCAAGACGAGATTGCGCCGGGACAACGCGGCAAGCATGCCGGTCCCCAACAACATCAACAGGTGGTCCAGACCGGTCAGCGGGTGCAACAAGCCGTCCTGCAACGGGCTACCGTCGTGCCCCGGATGGGCAAGGGCCGGCATGGCGATCAGCAACAGAACGAGAGCAATTGTTTTTTTCATGGAAAACTCCTGGCGAAAGGCAACGAGAACGCGGACCAACCAGGCACTTAGCCCCGTTGGTGAACCCGTGACGATAACGCGAGGCTATCGCTGCCTTGCGGGAGTTTCCATCTGATGGAAATGACTTGCTGCGACGTCCGATACGCCGCAGTGATTCAGCCTGCCTCTGGCGCAGTATCGGTGCGAAACAGCGATGAGATGACTTCGTCGATGGCATCGGCAACCAGTTTGCTGTCAGGCAATTGCCCGGTCAGCAGTGCATCCATCAAATGGTAGCCAATCGACGCACCAAAAATCATTTCCACCACCAGCAGGCTATTGATGTTCAGGTTCCACCGGGATCGATCAATGCGCTCAACCGCTTGTATCAGTGACTCGCGACTGTCGCGAATGCCCATCTCATAGAACATGTCGGCAATCCTCGCATGCCCCACGCGCTCACCAATCGCCAATCGACACAGGCGCAGGTGGTGCTCGCAGAGCACATGCCCGGCGATTCCGTGAATCCTGATCCTGAGGGCCGCAACCGGGTCCGGCGCAGCATCTTCCAGATTTTTTTGCGGCCAGACATACGACGACGCCACGAGCGATTCCATCAGTTCGTTCTTGTCGGCGAAGTACACATACAGGGTTTTTTTCGACATGCCCGCCTTGGCCGCGATCTCGGACATCGTCACCTTTTCGTAGGCGTGCTCTCCCAGGAGCTGTTCGACGGCCTCATAGATTTCTTTTTTTCTTTCTTCGGCCGGCATCGCCAAAGGACGTCCAGTACGCGCCATTGTTCACCCGTTGACTTAGGAAACCACATAGTTCCATAATTAAAATCCCCGCCCATCCTAAAGAAAATCCCTTCATGCGGTCCATCTCTTCACGCGTTACTGCCTTTGTGCTTGCCGGTCTCAGTGCCACTGGCCCTATCGGGGTTGATATGTATCTTCCCGGCCTTCCGGATATGGCGCGCGACCTGGGTGTCGATGAAGGCGCCATGCAGCTCAGCCTGATGGTGTACTTTCTCGGGCTGATGATGGGGCAACTGGCATACGGTCCTTTATCCGATAAATACGGACGCAAGCCGCTTATTTACGCCGGCCTTACAGTCTTTGTCCTCGGCTCCGTTGGTTGCGCGTTGAGCGACCATTTCGACCACCACTTATGGTGGCGTTTCTTGCAAGGTCTGGGAGGCTCCATCGGCCTGGTGATCGCATTTGCAATCGTCAGGGACGCATTCCGTGCGGCGCATATGGGCAAGATGATTTCCATCATCATGGCGGTGTTGGGGCTGTCGCCTGTTATCGCGCCAATGATCGGCAGCGCCCTGCTCACGAGCTTTTCGTGGCACGGCATATTCTGGACGCTCGCCGCCTATGGAGTCTTGGTTGCAGCCGCAGTCGCACTGACGCTGGAAGAAACACGCAATGCGCAACTGCGAGCCACTTCTGCCCTGAAACACGTGCTGCGAAACTACGCGAGAATCTCCGTCGATAAGCGATTTTTGCCATTTGCACTCGCACTCTGTACTGGCCAGGCAGGCTTCTTCGCCTACATCGCCGGCTCGGCCAGTGTGCTCATCTCCGAATACGGGTTAACCCCCGTCCAGTTCAGCCTGCTCTTCGGGTTGAACGCTCTGGGCCTGGTAATCGCCGCATTGATCAATCCCTGGATTCATCACCGCTTCGGCGCATTACGCAGTTTCCGCCTGCTCAACATCGCCTACTTCATGGTGCTGACACTGCTGGCGGGCTATCTGATCTGCGGCCACAAATACCTCGTCGTACTCAGTGCCGGCCTGTTCATCACGATCGCCCTGCTGGGCTCGATCATGCCCACCGGCAGTCAACTGGCACTGATTCAACAAGGCGAACATGCAGGCACGGCCTCGGCACTCATGGGTTCGCTGCAATTCGGTGCAGGCGCATTGGTCACGGTCGCCTCGGGCGCATTGGCGTATTTGGGTGCCGTGGGGCTCATTCTGGTGATGCTGGTTTGCGCCACAACAGCGGCACTGCTTTGCATCACCTTTTTACCGCGAAGGATTGAGTTGTAAGCACAACCATTGAAACGCAACGATCGTTCACAACTAGCCTAACAATTACAATACGGGCATAGCTATGTCGGCAAACAAGTCAGATATTGGAACACTCAACCGTTCAAGCACCATTTTGCGTTTGCTGGCCACCGCCGGTAAACGCGGCTTGGCACTCACGGATATCGCCAGCCGAAGTGCACTGCCCCATGGCACGGTGCATCGCCTGCTCAAGCAGCTGGGAGATACCGGCCTTACTTTTCAAAGCGAAGAGTCCAGACGCTATCTGCTTGGTCCGGTCGCGTATGAGCTGGGGCTTGCCGCCACTGAGATTTTCGATTTTCGCAGCCTTTGCCGTCCGGCCTTGGAACGGCTTTGCCAGGAAAGTGAAGCCACGGCCTACTTCATCATGCGCAGCGGCTACGACGCCGTGTGTATCGACCGCATCGAAGGCCCGTTTTCCACACGTACCATCTCGCTGGATATCGGCAGTCGCCGGCCCCTGGGTGTAGGTGCCGGAGGCCTGGCCATTTTGGCGGCCTGTGCCGAAGATGAATGCGAACGCATCCTTGAAGCGACGGCATCACGTCTGGGTCAGTTTCATCACCTGAACCTTGATCAACAGCGCCAAGCCATACAGGAAACCAAAAAACAGAATTACTCACTGATCCGAAATCGCCTGACCCTGGGTGTCACCGCATTGGGCATGACCTTTCGCGACTCAATGCGGCGCCCCATCGGCGCCATCAGCATCGGCACTATCGACTCTAGACTGCAGGAACCACGTCGAAAAATCATTGTGGAATTGCTCAAGCAGCAGGTGCTGTTGATCGAGAAATCCATGCGTGCTTCGCGCCGTGTATTGATTGAGCATTTTTGAATGAACACGCGGCGATCAAATCGTTTCCGCAGAACGGAAAGCGCCGCCGGTAAGGCTCTGGCCCACGTTATCTTCCCCTCCACGACAGGAAACGTAAGGCTGCCAGACACGGCAGCGCTACGCCTCTTTTGAAAATAAAAGTGGAGCGTGTGTGTGGAACCAACCTTCAACAAATCTCTTGATTACAGTTACAACGACGCCCGTTTGCACGGCTATTTCAGCCGGCCTGGAGGCGACGCCCTTCCGGGCATCCTGCTCGTACATGACGCCTTCGGCGTCAGCGATTTCATCAAGGGCATTGCCAACAGATTGTCCGGTGCAGGTTATGCCACGTTGGCCGCGGATGTCTGGGGCGATGGGAAGCAATTGACCAGCGAAAGCGAGATCGGTCCGATGATCGGGCGTTTTGCCGCTGACCGCAAAACGTGGATGGGCCGCCTGCAGGCCGCCCGCAAAATCCTGGCGGCACAACCGGGTGTCGACGGCGACAGAATTGTCATCATCGGCTATTGCTTCGGTGGCGCCTCGGCACTTGAGTATTTGCGTACGGTCGACGATGTCCGGGGGGCGGTCAGCATTCACGGAGGCCTCGATCTGGTCTCTGAAGAGTGGGCACCTTCCCACTCATTGCGCAAAGCCCTGCTGCTGACTGGCTATGAAGACCCGATGGCATCACTGCCCAAGCTGGCATCACTGCAACAGAGCATGAACAACGCCGGTGTGGACTGGGAGGTCAATCTGTATGGCCATACCCGACACGGATTTACCCGCCCGGACTCGGACCGTGCGAACAAACCCCAGGTAATCGCTTATCACGCGCAAAGCGACAAGCGCGCATGGGAGGCACTGCACCGTTTTCTGGAAGAAAGCCTGGCAACTTGAGAGCCCTCGCTAACGTTATCGCCCCATACCAATAACAAGTAGCGAGGAATGCATACGCTATGAGCAGCAATAACTTCCGTGACTTTCTGCTGGCCCTGGACTCGCCGAGAATTGTCGACGCCCGTGGCAAGGACCCGTTCGAATACGCCAAGCCCATTATTGCCTCGGCCAAGGCAAAGTCGCTGATCGATACATGGCAAACCCTGTACCGGGAACCCTTCAAGGGCACGACTGCTAACGGCCAGGTCGAACCTGGACTATTTCAACTGACCAACGAAGGGTTCGACGCCCGCAATGCGGTCGCGGCCGCTCAAGCACTGTTGGCCAGTTTGAACGCAGGTGAACGCAAGGCGCTGCAGTACCCGGTTGATGCGCCTCAATGGCGTGACTGGTACAACCCGGAATTCCCGATGAACGCCAACGGGGTCCGCCTGGACTACCTGTCGAGCGCCTCGCGTGATGCCGTGATGAATGTGCTCAGGGCGAGTTTGAGCGCAGAGGGTTACCTGAAAACCGAACAGTGTCGTATTGCCAATCTGTTCCTCGGCGAGCTTTACGATCTGCGCAACATCATGAATGAGTGGAGCTATCACTTCCTGCTGTTCGGCACACCTTCACTGACCGAACCCTGGGGCTGGAATCTCTACGGTCATCATCTGGCACTGAACTGTCTGATGATCGGCGGCCAGATGATCGTCTCGCCAACGTTCATGGGGGCGGAACCGACCCATATCGATCGGGGCCCGCATGGCGCGTTTTCCTTGTTCCAGAATGAAGAAAGCTTCGGCCTGCAATTGATGCGCTCTCTCTCACCGACATTGCGCGAACGAGCCACCACCTACAAACAGATGAAAGACCCTTCAATGCCTGAAGATCGTTGGCACTTTGCCGACGAGCGCCAACTAGGTGCTGCTTATCGCGATAACCGGGTCATTCCCTATGAAGGTGTCTGCGCAGCGCTGTTTTCATCTGGCCAACAGGAACAATTGCTGAAGATCGTTGATGCCTTCATCGAGTATTTGCCAGAAGGGCCACGAGAGATGCGCCTGCGCCAGGTCGAGTCAATGCTGGAGCGCACCTACTTCAGCTGGATTGGCGGCCACGGCGACGACGATCCCTTTTATTACCGAGTGCACAGCCCGTTGATCATGGTGGAGTTCGATCACCACAGCGGTGTCTGGCTCAACAACCCGACCCCGGAAAAATTTCATATCCATACGGTGGTCAGGACCCCCAATGGTAATGACTACGGCAAGGACCTGCTGCGCCAGCATTACCTGAAAGAGCACCGTCACGGCTCGCCGCATATGGCTAAACGTGGCGGCGCGCATGACCACTCTCATGACCATCCTCAGGATCATGACCATAGCCACCCTCATGGTCACGATCACTCTCACTGACGGGCTCATCGTTACTCGAACGCTACCCATTCGACGTGCCATCGCGGCGACATGCGTTCGATTTCATCAGAGGAACAACAGCAATGGATTTAGGTATCAAAGGGCGTACAGCCTTCATTTCGGCTTCATCGCAAGGGCTCGGTTATGCCTGCGCCCGCGCACTGGCTCGCGAAGGCGTCGTGATCATCCTCAATGGCCGCAATGAAGAAAAGCTGCAGCATGCAGCTGATCTGCTGCGCACCGAAGTGATCGGTGCGCAGGTCATGACCGTCGTCGCGGACCTGACGACCGCCCAGGGGCGCGCCGATATTCTGGAAGCAACACCAGAGGTCGACATCCTGGTCAACAACAACGCCGGCCCTCCCCCAGGTCGCCTCGCAGACTGGGACGAAACAGCACTGCTCGGCGCCTTGCAAGCCAACATGATCCCGGCCGTGCAACTGATGCGTGCCTACATTCCCGGCATGCAGGCCCGGGGTTTTGGCCGGATCATCAACATCACGTCGGCAATGGTCAAATCGCCTCACTACATCATGGGCTTGTCCACGTCCGCACGGACTGCGTTGACCGCTATCAGCAAGGCAATCAGCGTTGAAGTCGTGAAGGACAATGTGACGATCAACAACCTGCTGCCTGAACGCATCGATACACCACGCCAGGAATTCATGGCCCAACTCCTGATGAAAGAACAAGGCGTCAGCAATGAAGAAGCCCGTCGCCAGATTGCTTCAACCATCTCGGCAAAACGCCTCGGCCGGCCCGAGGAATTTGGCGACGCCTGTGCGTTCCTGTGCAGCAGCCAGGCCAGCTACATCTCAGGCCAGAACCTGCAACTGGACGGTGGCTCGTACGAAGGGTTGATCTGATCAGCCCCCCCCGTCCAGTTCATTGACAGGAACCCGTCATGTTCGATCAGCAAACTGAACTCGCAATTCTTGAGTTGGAACAGCGCAGGCAACGGGCGTTGGTCGATGTGGATATCGACACATTAAGAGATCTCTTCGATGACGATCTGTTGCACGTTCATAGCACCGGCCTGGTGCATACCAAGCCTGAGCTTTTGGAACACATCGCCCGCAAACGCGGTTTTTACGCGATACAGCGCGGCACCCTGACCCTTCGTGGTAACGATGACATGGCCATCCTGACAGGCCCGATCATCAATCAGATACGCACTGCCGATGGCAAAGAAGAACACATGCGTGGCTTTGTCACCCAGGTGCTCAGGCGCACGCTTTCAGGATGGAAGTTCCTCAATTTCCAGCTCACGGTCGTGCGCGACTAGTGGCTGTTATTTCAAAGCTCATTCAATCAAATACAAACAACAAGACGGCAGATACTCTATGAAAATCGTTCGTTTTACTGAAAGCGGCCGCACGCGTATCGGGAAACTGGAAGGCGATCGGGTGATTGATCTTTCCGGTGTTCCTGGAGTGATCGACTCGATGCGCCAACTACTCGGACGCCTTCCCGAATTGCGCCCGGCCCTGGAAGCAGCCCGCTCGCCCGCGTTTGCCCTGTCGGCCGTACAGCTTGAGAATCCGGTCAACGATCCTCAGAAATACCTGGCCATTGGCCTGAACTACAAAGCCCACGCCGAAGAAGCCCGCGCCGCCGGTATTCCGATCCCGAGCAGCCAACTCTGGTTCAACAAACAAGTGTCCTGCCTGACAGGCCCTTACGATCCGATCCTGTTCCCCTCTGCGGTCAAGCAGCTTGATTATGAAATCGAGATGGGGGTCGTCATCGGCCAGCGTTGCCGTAACGTCAAGGCTAGCGATGCCCGATCCGTGATTGCGGGTTACCTGGTGACCAACGATGTCAGTGCCCGTGACTGGCAGCAACGCTCCCCCACCTTCACCCTGGGCAAATCGTTCGACAGCCACGGCCCGATTGGCCCCTGGCTGACCACGGACGATGAAATCGCAGATCCCCTGGCGCTGGAAATGCGCCTGACGGTCAATGGTGAAGAGCGCCAGAAAATGACCACCGGCGACATGATCTATGACATCTACCAACAGATCGAATACCTCTCCACGGTCATGACGCTTGAGCCCGGTGACATTCTCGCCACTGGCACACCGTCGGGCGTAGGCGTTGCCCTCGGCAAGCTGCTTCAGCCCGGCGACGTCGTGCGCGCCGAAATCGAACATCTGGGCTATATCGAAAACCGCGTGGTTCAAGTGTCTTGACCGCCAGGCCTGCCCTGCATTTTTGACGCCCAGTCGAAACGAGAAGTGCCCTCGCCCGAGTAACGGTCGCTCACGTGATCCGAAATGGCGTGGGCACTTTCTTTTCATTCGTATGCCAGACGGGTCGTGCCCCGGTGCACGACACTTCGGGGGATTCCATGCTCAGATGGCTCAGTGATTGTTTTTGCAATATCAGGATCAACGCCAAACTTTCGATCGGATTCGGCATCATTCTGCTGTTAACCATGATCATTGCCGCGACCGGCTGGTACAGCACTCACAGCATTATCGAGCGCAGCGACAAGATCAGTCAGATCAGTAGCATCAACAGCCTGATCAAGACCCTGAGTACGCAGTACGCGCATTACCAAAGTCGCCACAGCCAACAGGCCGCCACGGACATCGTTCAAACGCTGGATCTGATCGAAGCACAACACCTGCACCTCGCCTCCTTGCTGACCACCCCGGAGGAACGGAAACTGCTTTCACAGCAACAACTCATCGCCAAGGTTTACCGGGCTCATCTGGCGCGTATCAGCGAGAGCTTTGCCAATCGCGACAGCGAATTCAGCACTCTTGAAAACACCATCGGACTGGCCGGCAAACAATTGAATGAGGCGGTCAACGACATTGTCCGTGGCTCGGGTGACGCGCAGCAGGGCGTTATTAACCTGCAATCGGTCAGGCCGCTCTTTCAGAGCATTCAGCAACTCATATTGCAGGTGCACGATTTTGACTATACGAACGATCCGGAAAAAGGTCGCAGTGCCCTGGCGCAAATAAACAGAATCATCAATGAAGTCGGTAAAGTCCTCGCCGAATCAAAGAGCAATCCCTCCAACATGCAACAGACAGCCCTGGCGCTGGCTCAGTATCGCGAGCACCTGCGGCGTTTTTGCGATGAAGTGGCTACCAGTGAGACTGTCGGCAAACAACTCTTCGAATCGAGCGCCCAACTCGAAGCCCTCAATCAGAACCTGATCGACTATCAAGCCAGCAAACGCGCCAGTGATGTGCACAGCGCCCAGCAAACGATCGTCGCCAGCCTTGCTCTGGCCGTGATCCTGGGCGTGCTCGCCGCAGGGTTCATCACACGACAGATCGTTAAACCACTCCAGCAGACATTGAAGCTGGCCGAGTGCATCGCCTCTGGTGATCTGACACAAGTCATCGTGGTTGAACGCCGGGATGAGCTGGGGCAGTTGCAGCACAGCATGCAACGGATGGTCATGAACCTGCGTAACCTGATCGGAAATATCAGCAACAGCGTGATGCAGATCACCGACGCCGCAGAGCGCCTCTCGACGGTCGCCACGCAGACCAGTTCAGGCATCCACACGCAGAAGAACGAAACCGAACAGGTTGCCTCGGCGATGAATGAAATGGCCGCTACCGTGCAAGAGGTCGCTCATAACGCCCAACAGGCTCAACTGGCCGCAGTGGCGGCCGACCAACAGGCCTGCGGAGGCGAAGTGGTTGTGGGGCAAGTCATCGAGCAGATCGAACGACAGGCCATCGAAGTCGGAAAATCCACCACCGCGATGAACACGCTCAAAGAGCAAAGCGACAGGATCGGCTCTGTGCTCGATGTCATCCGCTCCGTGGCCATGCAAACCAACCTGCTCGCCCTCAACGCCGCCATTGAAGCCGCGCGCGCAGGTGATTTCGGAAGAGGTTTTGCCGTGGTCGCCGACGAAGTGCGCAGCCTGGCGCAGCGAACACAGCAATCGACGGAAGAAATCGAAGAACTGATCATCAGCCTGCAGGACGGCGCGGAGCACGTTGCATCCGTGCTGGAAACCAGCCGAGAACTCGCCGCCAGCAGTGTGGATCTGACCCGCCAAGCCGGTACATCCCTGGAGCAAATCACCCGTACCGTCTCGACCATTCAACAGATGAATCAACAAATTGCGACAGCCGCCGAGCAACAGGCGCTCGTCGCCATGGACATCAATCGCAGCGTAATAAACGTGCGCGACATCACGCAGCGCACCGCAAGCGCTAGTGATCACACGGCCAGCTCAAGTGCGGAGCTGAACGATCTCGGCAAGCAGCTTGAGCACATCGTCAAACAATTTCAGATGTAGCCCCAACCATCAGCCTCATCAAACAGACCTCTGTTTTGAGGTCTTCTTTTACTCCGCTATCTCTGTCCATCAGACAGAAAACCCACGCTCAGGCCCCTCGTTCAAAAGGTAATTTGAGCGCAATGCCTAGTGAATGGGCATCCTTAAAACTACAACAGCGAAGACGGGAGTTAAAAAGTGACAAAGACCCTACATGTGGATGTGTTCGTCGTCGGCGCCGGCCCTACAGGTTTGGCCTGTGCGGCCTTGCTGGCCAAGCAAGGGGTGGATGTGTTGGCGATTACCCGGTACTCGGGCCTTGCCAACTCACCCCGGGCGCACATCATCAACCAGCGGACCATGGAAGTGTTTCGCGACCTGGGCATCGAAGATCGCATTATCGCCGCGGCGATGCCTGGCAAGCTAATGGGCAAGGTCGTGTGGGCAACCAGTTTTGCCGGCCAGGAACTCGCGCGCCGTAAAGCCTGGGGGGCAGGCACTGAGCGCAAATCGGAGTACGAACGGGCGAGCCCTTCGGACCTGTGCAACATCCACCAGCACGTCATGGAACCCATCATGTGCGAGGCTGCCCGCGAACTCGGGGCACAGGTGCGCTTCAGCCTCGAACTGATCTCGATGCGTCAGGACAATGAGCACGTGTATTCCACCTGTCGCGATCGAATCACCGGCGAAGACATTCAGGTCGTGTCCAAATACGCGGTCGGCGCCGACGGTGACAACAGCAAGGTGTGCGAAGACATCGGGTTTGAAGTGGAAGGCAAAATGGGCCTGGGCCACATGCTCAACTATTGGATAAAGGCGGATCTGACGCCCTATACGGGCTATCGTCCTGGCGCGCTGTACCAGATTCTGCAACCGGCCAGCCATTTCATGTCGACCACGGCCATCTTCGTCAACGTCAACCCTTGGGATGAGTGGGTGATGTCGATGCCCTACGATCCGGCCTTGGGCGAGCCCGATACCAGTGAAGCCGCCGCCACCGCACTGGCTCGTCAATACGTGGGCGATCCGACACTCGATGTGCACCTGATCTCCACAGGCAAATGGACCATCAATCAGATCTACGCCAAGGAGATGCACAAAGGTCGCGTCGTGATCGCGGGCAACGCTGCGCATCGTCACCCTCCCGCCGGTGGACTGGGGGCCAATACCTGTATCCAGGACGCGTTCAACCTGTGCTGGAAACTGGATTTCATACTCAAGGGTATGGCTGGCCCATCGCTGCTCGAGTCCTATAACGCAGAGCGTCAACCCGTGGCCCAACAGGTCGTCCTGCGGGCCAACAAGTCTCTGGAAAGCCTGTTCGCACTGGTGGCAGCGGTCGGACTGCGTCCTGGTCAAACGGAGCAGGAAGGCTGGGAAAGCCTGCAAAAAACCTTCGCCACTGACGCCGAGGGCGAGGCGCGCCGTTCACAGCTCAATCAAGCGTTGAAAAACCAGGATTACAACTTCAATGCACTGGGCGTGGAACTCGGCCAGTTCTACCGTTCCGAGGCCATCATGTCCGAGGGCGCAGTGCCACAAAACTCCCTCGACGCAGAGATCCATTACCAGCCGACAACCCTCGCCGGCGCTTCCTTGCCTCACGTTTGGCTGTCACGCGATAAAAAGGACGTGTCTACCCTCGACCTGGTGGGACAAGGACGCTTTACCTTGCTGACCGGCATCAGTGGCAATGCCTGGAAAGACGCAGCGCGTGAACTGGCACTCGCGCTGTCGATTCCGTTGGACTGTGTGACGATAGGCCTGGGAGCCGAAGCGGACGACATTTATGGTGACTGGGCTCACACCAGTGAAATCGGCGTGGGAGGATGCCTTCTGATACGACCTGATCGACACATCGCGTTCAGGGCTCAGTCCACCCCCAATGAGCCGTACGCCGAACTGGCTGACGTCATGACCAGGATCCTCGCACGCTAGGTCACGCCCTCCTCCAGCCCGAGCTGCTTATGCACCTCGGGCTTTTTTTATCGATGTTTGTAGCCTGTGCCATGCATCAGCTCAAAAAAAACCGGGACCTCGTGGCCCCGGCAAAAAATCTGGGCCCCGTCGTGGGCCCAGATGGCACTTCTAAACAATCAACGTCATTACGCTGAGGCATTCACCGCGGTCGTGCGCTGAGCCCAAAGTGGCACGGTGCCGCGCGCCAGAATGGGCAAACGCACCAGACAGGCAAGCAACCCGAGCACGATCACCGCGGCCATGGAAATCGGCGCTTCGTGGCTGATCACCGCGAAACAGATCGGCCCGCTGAGCAGCACGCCCAGTAAGGTCAGTTGGGTAACCAGACCGCTGGTGGCGCCGATACTGGACTCCGAAGGCGCAACGTTGGGCACGAAAGACCACATGCCCGTCAGCACACCGCTGAAGAACATAAGAAACCACGAGCAGGCAATCGAAGCTGCAACCCCAATGGGCAAGCTGTAAATGGCAATGGCGGGAATGCCCGTGGCGAGGATCGAAAATACACCGACTTTGACGGGCGACAATCGGGTCTGAAGTAACTTGCCGAAGGTCAGGCAGCCGATCATGTTCAACACCATGGCAACGATATTGCAGCCGTTGACGAACATCAGGTTCGCGCCGTATTCCTTTTGCAGGTACGGCCCAAGGGTCGAAATAATGCCGACATGCAGGAATGCGTCACCGCCGATGGAGAGGCCCAGCATGTAGGGCCAGGGCGAGCGTATGACTCGTCCCAGACCGCTGATCCTGGAGCGCTGCTCGGAAGGCTTCTCGCGAGAAGGTATCGATGCCATCAACATCAGAATGACCATGACGGCGATGACGCCGTGCGCGATGAATTCATAGCGCCAATTGCCTGCGACCCAGCTGGCCGTTAGAAACGGAACAATCATGCTCATGGGGACAAACGTCGCCCAGACTGCAATCGCCATGTGCCGCTGGACTGCCGGGGTCACGCGGATCAGCAACGTAATCGCAGACACCGACATCAGAACATAGCCGAGCCCATTGACGACGCGCCCCGCCAGGAGCATCGTCAGGTCGCCGGCGCTGACCACCAGTACATCACCTGCGACCAGGACAAAGGTGCCAATGATCAACACAAGCTTGTCGCCAAAACGGTCCACCAGATACCCCACCGCCAAGGCCCCGAGGACAACCATTAACGACGGCAGCGACACGATCAGGCCCACCATGGCCGGGCTGTCAGGATGAAACTCCGCTGCAATCGAGTCGAGAACAGGAATGGCACCGCCCACCGACATCGCAGCCAGCACTCCCAAACTGTAGATGACAAGTAACTTATAAAGCGCAGATTCAAATAATTTGTTCATGCTTACTCCAGCGCTTACTTGCGAAAAGTATTACACCCATCAACTCAAACAAACGAAGGCTTAAAACACATGAATCCAGCGCAGGCCCAGACTGAATCCGGAAATCGTGTTTTTCGCCGTCACCGGGTTATAAGCATTAACAAATAGAATGTTTTTCGAGTCTACTTGCCATGTCGCACCTGGCCCAATGGCAAAACTGGTCGTGCGACTATCGCTGACGCGATGCCCATTCTCCTCGTCGTCCGAAATCTGTTTGAAGTAGTAGCCGTTAACACCGACCCGCACATGCTCCCAGAACTCATACGACGTGGTGAAGTTCGCCCATACCGCTTCGCCGGCCTGGAAACTTTCAATGCCGGGTGCGGGTGCATTAGGCGAGTTATTGGTGCCGTTATAGAGATAATGAAGACGGGTCGACATTTCGACTTTGGGCGTCGGCATATAAGTCATCGCCCAATAAGGGTTGAACGACCAGAAACCCGAACCCACCGTAGCGGAACGCTTGTCGTTGTAGGCACCCGTTGGCGCAATGGCCGTGAGCGCGAAACGCTGTACGAATACTGGGCGCCCGTCACGTATCACGGGGTCCATCTGCAAGTAAGGGCCGAAAGTAACATCGCCGAACCGTGTTCCACTGTCCGAATCGAAAGGCACGATGCTGTCGTCTTTTTCCGTCGCCTTTACGTGGACTAGCGGCAACAAAGCTTCGAAGCCGAGATTACCGCCGAACAACCGGTACGGAGAGGTGTAGGACACAAGAGACGTCAGCGCATGACTTTCCACTTCAGGATCATTGAAAATGACCTTTTGATCGCCACCGTGATCGCTGATCTTGGTGATGTCTTTATATTGATAAAGTTCGATCAGTGTAAAACCCGGATCATTTCGCCCAAAACCATCCATGAAGCTGGTACCCCCCAGGTTTATCCCGGTGGGTTCATAAGTTGACGCGTAGACAGAACTGCAAAATGCAAACATTGAAGCCAGCATTACCCTGTTCGACTGGGCACGCATGCAATCGAGAAACTTATTCATCAAATACATCCTTCGCTATTAATTATTTTTGTTGGCAAAGCAGCAATCAAAAAAACTTGAAACGTCCAATCACTTTTCCTGGGCCGAGCGCAGGACATAGCCGCCACTTATCGACCAGGAATATTGAGTCGTTACACTGCGGATTTATTTCAAAGGCGGGCCAAGGCTCCCGTATTGGCCCGTTTTATCGCGCCGCAAGTTACGGTGGCGACGAGAGGCCCAAATATAAACCTCGACTACATCCGGCCGTTGAGCATTTCCACTAGCTGGAAATGAGTTGGTCGCAGCGCTTTTTTGATGCGCAACATGAAATTATTCGCTGAGTGGAAAGTACCGCGCCAACCATCCCTGCAAGATCGACGTCAGGCGCGTGCCACCATCGGCAAAAGGGAAATGGTCAACTTCGGTCAGCAAAATCAGCTCGGCGCCCTTTCCGGCGTGCTGAAAAACTTCGATGGCCTGTGAAGTCGGGGTCACACTGTCGTTCGCCGAATGCAACAGCAGCAGTGGGCGTGGCGCCAACTGGTCGATGACATCCTTGGGCCGGAAACTGCAAATGCTGGCCATGGTTTCCGCGGTGAAGTCCATTATCGAACCGGGCGGCAAATGACCACGCAGGTGTTCTGGCACCGGGACGATGTCCCAGCGCTTAACCATCAGGCTCTCACCGGTCTGCTCGCGATGGCGAAGGCCTTTTTCCATGGTTTGGGTAAATCGCTCCCAGGCTTCGGCCGAGGGATGCTGGTCTTGAGACTTGCGCAAACCGTCCCCCCAACCACCCAGCGCCACCACCCCGGCAACGCGAATGTCCACCGCGCCGGCAAAGATCCCCACGGCAGCGCCAAAGCTCTGGCCGCTCAGCAGGATGCGTCCGTTGGCCACCTCTGGGCGTGCGGTCAGCCAGGTCACCACATTGCGCGCATCGGCAACCTGGTCCTGGCAGATAATGCGCCCGGGCTGACCACCGCTTTCACCGCAGCCACGCATATCGAAGCGCAGCACCACATAGCCAAGCTTCTCGTACAGCAACGCCTCCACGACGTGGGTTTCGCCATCTTTGTTGCCACCAAAACCGTGCATCACGACCACCGCGGGCCGCGGCTCCTTGACGCCATCCGGCACGTGCAGCACGCCAGCAAGTTGTAAGCCATCGGACGGAATTGATACTGGGGTTTGCATTCACTTCTCCTGGTCAAAAATTTTTCGGTGCGTGCCTGTTGCTTCACAGCAGCGCGGCTACAACTTTTTCGTGGGTGACATCGTCCAGGCCATTGGTGCCGTTTTCCTGGCCGTAACCGCTGTGCTTGATGCCTCCCCATGGCATGGACGGATCGATCAAACCGAAGCCGTTGATCCACACGGCCCCCGTGCGCATTCGCCGGGCGAGGCGATGGCCTTCACTGAGTTCGCGGGTGAAAATCCCGGCACTCAGTCCGTAGGCGTTGTCGTTGGCGATTGCCACCGCTTCATCCACATCGTCGAACGGGATGATGCAGGCCACCGGCCCGAAGATTTCCTCGCGGGCAATGTTCATCGCATTAGTGCCGACATACAGGCTCGGCTCGACGAAATAGCCAGGTTGGTCGACGCGACGACCACCGCAGATTTTCTGCGCGCCCTGCTCTTCTGCGTGGAGACAGGCATCGATGATTCGGTTCAAGGCACGCTGGCTGATCACCGGGCCCAACGTCGTGTTCGGGTCAAGCGCATTGCCGATGACTTGCGTCGACAGGATCACCAACAAACGCTCGACCAATTCTTCGACCCGACTGCGATGAACCAGCAAGCGCGTACCGGCAGCGCAAATTTGTCCTTGGTTGGCCAGAAAGCCCATCGCCAGGATTGGGGCTGCAACGGCCAGGTCGGCGCTGTCGGTGATCAGTTGCGCGGCCTTGCCGCCCAGCTCCAGGGTCAACGGTTTGAGCGTCTGCGCGGCCTGCGTGGCGAGGATGCGCCCCACCGTGCCACTGCCCGTGAAACTCAACTTGGCCACCAGTGGATGATTGGCCAGGGCGCTGCCCGCGACCGAACCGACGCCGGGGACAATATTGAATGCCCCTGCTGGAAAGCCGGCCTCCTGCACCAGAGCGGCGATATGCAAGGTGGACAGGGGCGCCTCTTCCGCCGGCTTGAGCACGACCGAATTACCCGCTGCCAAGGCCGCCGCCGCTTTCCACCCGACATACATGGTAGGCGCGTTGTAAGCGGCAATGGCCCCGATGACGCCCAGGGGCTCACGCACCGTATAGGCGAATACCGGCTGACCAAACATGGGCGGAACACTGATACTGCGTCCGTCGAGTTTGTCCGCGTAGCCCGCGAAATAGCGCAAGGTGCGCACAAGGTTAGGGACATCGGCCTGTCGCGACAGGCCGATGACCTTCCCGTTATCGATACTTTCCAAAGAGGCAATGCGCTGTGCATCGCGCTCCACCAGTTCCGCGAGACGCAGCAACAATCGCCCTCGCGTGCAGCCATCAGTGGCTCCCCATTCACCCTCGAATGCCCGATGTGCCGAGCGCACTGCACGGTCGATATCGTCCTCCCCCCCGGACGCCACCTCAGTGATGACCTGCTCGGTGGACGGGTTGATCACCCGCAACGTGGTTCCCTTGGCGGCCTCAACAAATTGATTGTCGATGAAGAGGTTTTGCTGAAACTCAGACACCGCTGACATGTTCATTTCCTGTACAGAGAAAGCGGGGCCGCAGCCCCGGTCTCAAAAATGATCGGGGCATCGATCAGCGATCGAGTTCTGGTGTTTCGAAGTTTTTCGGGAAATCCAGCGGCTCGGATTCACCCCAAATGCTGCGCGTGCCGACTTCCAGCCAATCCTGCGGTTCCCAGTTCGCCTGCGGCCCGATGTAGTCCATGTCGGCGAAGTACTCGTGCATGCTGTTCCATGGATCGCGGATGTACGCAAAGGTATTGGAGCCGACGAAGTGACGCCCAGGGCCCCAGCCAGGGATATAACCCTTGTTGACCATCTGCCGCGCCCCCGCGCCGACTTCATCGGTGGTGCCGACATCGAAACCGACATGGTGCAAGCCGTAGGTATTGGATTTGCCAAAGGCGACGATGTGGTGATCGCTGCCGGTGGACGAGTGAAGAAAATTCAGGAAGGAAGCAACCCGATCCGAAAGGCGCATACCGAACATCTCGTTGTAAAACTCAACCTTGCGATTAGGGTCGGTGGAGAACAGCACCACGTGGCCCATTCGCCTCGGCTTGGTTGGTTTTTCGTCGAGCAACTCGCTGCGTCCGCTACGCGCTGTTCGATTGTCCAGGGTGTTGTAGGTCACGCGTGGGGCCGTGTCCCAAGGCGCTTCTTCGGCGCACTTGATGTTGGTCAGCATGCCGTCGAAATCCCGGAGCCAGATGCCTTGGGGTGGGACGTTGGCCGGTGGTTCGAGCAGCTCGATCCCGGCCTGTTCCAGACGCTGGGTGATGCCCGCCAGCGACTCGCTATCGGTACCAAAGCTTACATAGGTCAGCCGCTTGCGCGGGCCCTGGGTCAGGATGATCTGATCCTGGTCGCGACCGAAACAGCGGCACACCAGGGTGCCATCCCGATAGAACGTGTCGAGGCCAAAGTCTTCATAGAAAACCCGGGCAATTTCCAGGTCCGGAACACTCATGGAGAAATGCTGAATATTACGAATCGTCATGGCGACCCTGTCCTTTTTCTTGTGGTGATTGATCGTCGGGAAACGATGTCGCATCACGGTAAGGGCGCCGATAAACAGGGTCTAATCAAAAGAATGCACGCGCACGTCACATCGATAACTTTTGGCATCGAACCAGAGGCGACGACTGCACGGCGCAGATCGTTCCTTCACGGGCGCTGAGCGGATTGCTAGTATCCGGCCAAACCTTCAGGGCAAGCGCTGTGATCATCGACCCCCGTCACCTTATCCAGCTTCATGTCATCGTCGAGCTGGGTTCCTTTCATTCCGCTGCCGGGCGGCTGGGCCTGACCCAGCCCGGACTGAGTCGCAACATCCGCTTACTCGAATCACGACTGGGCGTGCAGTTGCTGGTGCGCGGCAAGCACGGCGCCCACCCCACGGACGAGGGCAAGGCACTGGCCTCCTACGGGCGCAAGCTGTATGAACTGAGCCAACAGGCTTCCACGGCCGGCACGTCTCTACGCCAGGGGGATGTCGGTGAACTGCGTCTGGGGGCGTCGTTCTCGATGGCCAACAGTCTGATTGCCGAGCCGGTCAGCCGCTTTCTCATAAACCGGCCAAAAGCCTCGATCCGCGTAACACCGGGCTCGACCTTGCAACTGCTGGAGAAACTCGACAGCGGTCAGCTCGATCTGGTGATTGGCGGTACCCAGATGCTGCCGCCCGAGCACGGGCTGCGTTTTGAGCCTCTTTTGGAGAACAATCTGGAGGTGATCGCTCGCATCGATCATCCGCTGGCACACGCCGACGCTGTGACACCTGCCGAGTTGCGTCACTATCGATGGGTCGCGTGCCTGGAACCCGACCCTCTTCGCTGTGATGTCGATGCGGCAATGGTCTCGCTGGGTGTGATGCGCGGCGCCATTGCCATGGAAACAGCCTCCCTGAGTTTGCTCAGCGAGGTGCTTGAGCGGACCGATTTTCTGAGCCTGATCCCAAGTCCGGTCGCGCTCTCACTGGTTCGGTCCGGGCGCTTCAGTCGCCTTGCAGTGCACAATCGATATCCCTTGCGCCCATTGGGCATCGCTTCCCGTGCCGACAGCCAGACTTCCCCTTTGAGTAATGCGTTTATTCAAGCCCTGCGCGAATGGGCACGCGATCACCAGCACGACTTGGAAATACGGCACGCATTGGCCTTGCCTTAAGGATCGGGAGGTCAGTTCGACGGGCAGTCGAAGCGTCTGATTCTTGCCGTCCTCCAGCACACCCGGTCAGGCCCCCCACTCAAACCGCGAAGTGCATCGCGGTCGAGGAACTTCACTGCCCGCGCTGGCCAGCAATGACCCCTTGGCGATGCCAGTCGGCCAGCGGACGGCTGATGTTTTCTGCGCGTACGCCAAGTTTGATCGCCAATTGGCTATGGCTCAGCGGCAATTGAAATGCCTTCCACCCAGAGCCGGTGATTTTGTAGGGGTAAGAACGATCGAAAATAAAAAAGGGTCGCGAGATAAAATCTCGCAACCCTTTCAATTATATGGTCGGGACGGAGTGACTCGAACACTCGATCCCTAGCACCCCATCTTCTTTTTCATATTTCTTGAAAGCTTGCAAAATTTTGCTCTGGATTTTTCCAAGCCAGTATTTACTTGAGATCCCATCAAAGAACTCGAGTCGCTGACCGCCAATGATGCCGGCCGGATCGGCGATGTCTTTTCCCGCCTATACCGCGAATACTTCTTCATCGCCCTCTTAAGTCGGTGTCTTTTGTGAGCGCTCATCGCCGAGCACGTTCTTCAGCTTGATTTCGGCTTCATGACCGGCAGAAATCGGCCGATTGTGTTGAAAAAGTCGGTTTGCCGAACCATCCGCGTGTTGACTCGTGAAAACGCCTTGTATGCGCGCTGCTACGTGAAATCTGAGCTAGGAGGCCTCTGCCGAAAGTAAGGTTTTCAATCTACGACGCGTACTTTTCTGCCCTGGAAACCGAAGCCGACTTTTTCAATAGAATCGGCCAATTCCAGTCGTTGGCCATGCCAAACTCGTTGCCCGAAAGCGGCCCTTCGAAGCGCTGCAGATCAGCAGATCTCTCACTTGGTTCAATGACCCCATGCAACAAACGTAGTGGTCTCCCAAACGCCGCATAGCAGAGGATAACGCGAGAAAATAGCACCTGCTGAGCGAAATTCGTTTATCTAAGGAGGAACGATCAGGGGGAACCACCGTCGGCATCGACATATGAGGATATTACTTCGAGTTTCTCCTATGAGACTCGCGTCGGCCCCCTCAAGAATGCTGCACTGCAAGCAGTGATGACGCCGGTTGAAAGGTAGGCTTGCGGCGGGTGACTCTGTCCACCAGGTAAACCAGCCCGTGGTAGTCGATCCCACTATGTTGGGACAAGCCGATTTCACACGTACGACTGGTGGAGATGCCTTCTTCACAGAACCGCACGGCATCCTTTAGGCTGCGCAACGCGTGACTGTTCAGTTCGGGGGTGGTGAAGCCCTTGTCGCCGGCGAAGCCGCAGCAATGGATGCCCTCGGGTATGACTACCTGCTTGGCACAACGCCGGACGATGTCGATCAGCGCTTGCGCCTCGCCGAGGTGCTGGGTGCTGCAGGTGACATGCACGGCGATCGGTGCGTCCTGGGGCTCGAACTCCAGACGGTCGAGCAGATAGGTGCGAATGAAGCGCACCGGGTCATGGATCTCTAGGCGTTGATCCGCCAGATCCTGCATCAGCCGCAAGGTGCAGGGGCTAGTGTCGCAGTAGATCGGGTCGAGCCCGCCGCGGCTGGCCTTGAGCAAGGCGTCGAGAGCTTCCTGGCGTTTGTGCTCGGCCTGTTCGGCGTAGCCCTTGGAGGCAAAAGGCTGACCGCAGCAGAGCGCGTCCAGGTTGCCCGGAAAAACCACCTGGTAGCCGGCTTTTTCCAGCAGCGCACAGGTCTTGTCGAACAGCGGTTGCTGCTCCTGATCGCTGGCTGCCGGGCCCATGACGCGAGACACACAGGCCGCCAGATACACCACCCGTGGGCGTTCATCCGCAGTGGCAGGTTTGGGGAGTTGCAGACGCTGCACAGGCTGCGGCATCGCCGGCGTCCACTGGGGCAATTTGCCCTGGCTGACCCTGGTCAGGGTCGCGGTGGTCCTGGCGAACAATGGAGTGCCCAGCATCCGGTGCGCCGTGCTGGCCACGTACAAGGTGAAACGGGCGCCCTGCACCGCCGCGGCGAAATGCCCGGCCAGCCAGTTGGCCGCACGGGGGCTGTGGGCCTGGGTGCCACGCAGTTTTCGCACCAGGTCACCGGTGTTGATGCCCACCGGGCAGCGCTGGGCGCACAGCCCGGTGGCCGCGCAGGTATCCAGGCCGTGGCGCTGGTAGGCGCGCTCCAATTCAGCAGTATCGATGCCGGCACGCTTGCGCGCCTGGATGTCGCGCCAGATGACGATGCGCTGACGCGGGGTCAGCGTCAGGCCGTTGGAGGGGCACACCGGCTCGCAGAATCCACACTCGATGCACGTGTCCACGATGTCATCGGCAGCCGGCATCGGCTTGAAATTTTTCAGATGAATGCGCAGGTCTTCGGACAACACCACGTCGGGGTTGAGGATGCCGCGAGGGTCGAGCAGGCGCTTGATTTGCCACATCAGCTGGTAGGCTTCAGTACCCCACTCCAGCTCGACGAAAGGCGCCATGTTGCGCCCAGTGCCGTGCTCGGCCTTGAGCGCACCGCCGTATTCCACCGCCACCAGTTGGGTCACGTCGCCCATGAAGGCCTCGTAACGGGCCACCTGGAGCGGGTCATCGAAGCCCTGGGTGAAGACGAAATGCAGATTCCCTTCAAGGGCATGGCCGAAAATGATCGCTTCGTCGTAACCATGTTTGTCGAATAGCTGGATCAGTCGATTGACACCCTCGGCAAGCTGTTCGACGGGAAAGGTCACGTCCTCGATGATCACCGTGGTTCCCGTCTGGCGTACCGCGCCGACTGCCGGGAAGGTGTCCTTGCGGATCCGCCACAGCTGGTTGTAGACCACCGGATCGTCACTGAAGTCGACTTGTTTCTCCACCGGAAAATGCGCGATGGCGGCCATGACTTGCGCCAGTTGCTCATGCAGCAGCGCACCGGTGGCGGCACGCGACTCGATCAACAGGGCACAGGCGCCGACAGACAGTTCACGCACCCATTCGGGCATACCCGCCATGTTCTCCACCGAGCGCAGGCTGCGCCGATCAAGCAGCTCCACCGCCGCGACAGGCTGTTGTTTGAGCACCGGTACGGCCTTGCAGCAGGTGCCGACGTCGGGAAAGACGATCAACGCGCTGGCTTTGTGCGGGTGGTCGGGCACGGTGTCATAAGTCACCGCACTGATGAACCCCAGTGTCCCTTCGGAACCCACCATCAGGTGATTGAGAATATCCAGCGGGTCCTCGAAATCGATCAGGGCATTGATCGAGAAGCCCGTGGTGTTTTTCAGTCGATACTTGTGGCGAATCTTGCCGGCCAAGGGCAAATTCGCCCGGGTCTGCCGACCCAGTTCGGCGAGCTGCTCCAACAGCTCGCCATGGCTGGCGCGGAAGGCAGCGATGCTGGATGGGCTTTCGCTGTCCAGCACGGTGCCGTCGGCCAATACCAGTCGCAGGCCAGCGAGGGTGTGATAGGTGTTCTGGGCAGTGCCGCAGCACATACCACTGGAGTTATTGGCAACGATACCTCCGATCTTGGCGGCGTTGATCGACGCAGGATCAGGACCGATCTTGCGTTTAAAGGGGGCCAGTGCAGCATTGGCCTGGGCGCCGATGACGCCGGGTTGCACACGGATCTGCTGGCCGTTGTCACGGATATCGCGGCGGTTCCAATGGTCGCCCAGCACGATCAGTACCGAGTCGGAAATCGCCTGGCCGGAGAGGCTGGTGCCGGCGGCGCGGAAGGTCACCGGTACGCGCTCGGCATTGGCCAGCTTGAGCAGCGCTATCACTTCCTGCTCGGATTCGACCCGCAGCACCAACTGGGGAATAAGCCGGTAAAAGCTGGCATCGGTGCCGAACGCTAGCGTCGAAAGCGGGTCATCAAAACGCCGATCACGGGGGATCAGCCGCTCGACAGCGGTGGTAAAAGTCGCCGGTAACATTGCTTGTCTCCATCAATCACCCCGGCGGCCAGTTGGGTGCGCGAGGCCGCGGGGGCTAGTCAAAACGGCTGAAGCCAGAAAGAACAGCCAGACTGTGCTTTGGGTTGCAGACGCGGGATGAGTCAGCGGGCGCCATGCACGACCGCTGACAGTCCGATCACTTGGCCAGAATGCTCCGGGAACGGGTCTCTGAACGGGCCCGGCGGGTTTCGATAAGCCGGGCGAACCGGCGCTTGCTCGCTTCGGGATTGATGAGCAACAAGCCGATGACGCTGGTGACAATGCACAGCGCGCCTGCGACCACGAAGCCCTTGTCATAGCCCAGCGCAGGTGTGGTGGCGCCCTGGATAAAAGCCCCCATCAGTGCGGGCGCGACCAGGCCGCCGGTGGTGGCCAAGGCGCTGTTGATGGACATCATCGAGGAGCGCTGCCCGGCCGGCATGATCTCGGCAACGATCGCCGAACTCAGCACGAAGGTGATCTGCGGCAAGTTGCAACCAATCGCCAACAGGATGACCTTGAGCAGTGGATTGTGCACAGCAAAGACCGCGAGCAGGATCAGCGCACCGCCAGTCAGCACCAGCAAGGAGGTCAACCAACCCCGGGCATACTTCGAGGCGAGCCCTGATTTCAGCAAGCGCTGGGATACCCAGGAGCCGCCAAGGACGATCGGGATGTTGAACGCGGTGAACACCATGAACATCCAGCCGGCGTCAGTCGGGTCGTAGTGCATCACCTTGCCCATATAGGACGGTACCCACGTGAACATCACCGAGAAGATCCAATAGCTGGTCCAGTACATCAGCATGTTGGCCAGGAAGGTTCTGTCGGTCATCAGCTCCCAATAAGGCAGGCGGGGAGCGTCGGCATCGGCCTGCACCGAACCTTGCTCAGTGACCTTGCCTTCGGCCCCGAAGTAAGCCCACAGCGCCATCCACACGAGGCTGGCCACACCGAGCACCATGAACGCCGCATGCCAGCTCCACTTCACCACGACAAACGTCAGGAGCGGGCCGGAGATCAGCAGTCCGGCCGTGACTCCCTGAAAGATCACCGCGGACGGCAAGTTGCGCTTGTCGTTGGGGAACCACTTGTAGCAACTGTGCAGCGCCAACGGATAAGCCGGCCCCTCCCCCATGCCGAGCAGGATGCGCGAGAAGTACAGCAGCGGGACCGAGGCCACGAACGCCAGCGGGAACTGCGCCACGCCCCAGATGCCGGCACATACCAGCAATAATTTCTTCGACGACACCCGCTCGGCGACGAAGCCGAAACCGATGGCCGACAACGAGAATAGAAGGAAGAAGCTACTGGCGATCATGCCGAACTCAGCGGGAGAAAGTCCCAAGTCGGCCATCAGGGGACCTGCGACGATGCCGAGAATCGCCTTGTCCATGAAGTTGATCACCATGAACACCGCGAGCAGGATCGTGATGACCCAGGCATGCGTTTTGGTACTTTTAATGCGAGCCATATCCCACCTCAGAATTGATGTTGAAACCACCGGGTCGTCGTGATGCGAGCCGAAGTGGGATTAACTGGAACAATCTGAAACGTAGCGATCGGATGAGGTCCGGTCTTGCGGGCGGGGACATCCAGACATGGAAAGGATATTACTCAAGGTAGCAGCAAACGTTGAGTTCACAGACATGACGTTCTCCAGACTGACTGAAGTTACTTTGGCCCCAGTCGAATTTGTTGTTGTTGTTTTTTACCACAGAATAACTATATAGCACTATAGCTAAGCAGGTATAGCGATTTTATCGCCGTCCATCAGGAGACGCCCAGCGCTATTCGCCCGCCCGGGGTGCCGATCAAGTGTGTTTATTGGTGCAGAATCGGCAGCATTACCGCAGGTTGTGGTGAACCTGCAGCAGACCGACTCGTGTCCTGGTCGCGTCGCACGGCTACGCGCATCAGCAACAGGCAAGCGTGCGTTCAACCGGGACCAGGGGATGGCCCCGCTATGAAGAACCCGACGGGGTCAAGGCTCCAGATTGGCGTCCAGCCGCAACCGGTAGCCATTGGGCGGAATGAACGCTTCCTGGTAATACAGCGGCCGGCCATTGTTGCCCATGGCGAGAAATTCGAGCACCGCGCCGATCGTGCCCTCTTCAAGCGCCAACTGCTGGCAGACCTCGTCCGGGAAACGTTCGCAACGCAGCTTCTGGTCGAGGCTGGCGATGCTGACGTGGTACCGGTTGAACAGCAGCGCCTTGAAGTTCGCCCCGGCAAAATCGAGCAACTCCGCCTCGGCAAATGCCGGGAAACGATCGCTGTCGATATAAAAGTGGGTGAAGCAGTGGAACAGCTCCTCCACGGCGAACACCCGGTCGACCTTGACCACGTTACGCACGTTTGAGCCCAGCTTGTCGGCCCAATCCTTGCCGTCCAGCCCGGTTTCCTGACCGACCACTTCGGCATAAATCGGCAGGACTTGTCCGTCGCTGTCCTCGAAACGCAAGTGCATCGGCGACATCATCGGCATCGCCCGCTCGGCCACGAAAGTGCCATGCCCGTGGCGGCGCACGATCACTTTGGCCTGGACCAGCTCACGCAGCGCCTTCTGCACTGTGCCCAGGCTGAACGGGGTAATGGCCGCCAGCGTGGATTCATTGGGCAACTGCGAACCCGGCCCCCAGTACCCATCATTGATCGCCGCCAGCAGGGTTTCCCGCAGCTGCGCGTACTTGGGCAAGCCGAGCACTTCCTGTGACTGGTAACGATCGTAAAAATCGACCGTCTCTACTTCCGACATTTTTTGTGCTCCTTCAAACCCTCCGACGCTGTTGCCAGAGAGACGTTGACTAAAGCTATATAGCTTCATATTATAGCTCATGACATCCACAAACGCTCCGCCGTGTCTGCCTGATCCGACACAGGTGCCGATCGCCCCAATCATGCGGCTAGAACAGCCGCCGGTCACGGCAGGTTAATCCATGGAACTACACCCGGAACTGCACCCGCTCCTCATCATTCTTGTTGCGGTGGCCATTGGCAGCTACCTGCAAGCGTTCACCGGGTTCGCGCTGGGCATTGTGGTACTGGCGATTGCCGTACTCACCCACGCCGCCCCCATCGCCATCGTCGCCACCACCATCACCATCGTCGCCCTACCCGGCATCGCCATTGCCCTTGCTCGCCACTGGCGGCACATTGACCGGGCATCGTTCTGCCAGACCCTCATCGGCCTGGTACCCGGCACGCTGCTGGGCCTGTGGTTGCTGGGCAAAATGGGCGAAGAGCATACCGCGCTGCTGCAACTGCTGCTGGGCGGGCTGATCGTGGCCGGCGGTATTGCCCTGTTCATCAAACCACGGCCTCATCCCTCCCGTTCCAGCCCCCTGAGCTTCGTCCTGATGGGCCTGCTCGGCGGCCTGATGGGCGGCCTGTTCAGCATACCGGGGCCACCGTTGATCTATCACTATTATCGTCAACCGGTGTCCATTCAGGCCATCCGTAATAGCTTGTTGGCGCTGTCCGGCGTCATGTCCTTGATCCGCTTGATCATGCAGGGCCTGCAAGGTGAGTTGAACGCCGAGGTCATGTCCCCAGGCATGCTGTCGATCCCGGTCGCCATGCTGGCCAGCTGGTTGTATGTGCGTTTTCCACCTCAACTGTCCGACCTGAGCATGCGCCGCGGCGCCTTCGCCCTGTTTGTCGCGATGGGTGGTTTCATCCTGCTTACCGCGGTGCTGCCGAGCACCCTGGCCGCCCCTGTGAAGCCGGCCATGACCGCGCGCCCGGGCAAAACCTTTTCCGTTGTGTCACCGCAGTTCTCAAAGCCTATGCCTTGAGCTTGTAGCTCCCTGCCCTAGAGATAAAAACAATGAAACATCTACGGTTAAGCGCACTACCTACCCCCTTGCTCGGCCTGTCCAGTCTCGCCTTGTGCTGCAATGCCTCGGCGGCCTTCATAGCCGACAGCACGGCCAACCTGGACATTCGCAGCTTCTACATGAACCGCGATTACCGGCAACCAGGTAGCCCAGAGACACAGGATGAATGGACGCAGGGATTCGTCATGCATGCTGAATCCGGCTTCACCGACACGACCGTTGGCGTGGGGCTGGATGCCCATGCCGCGCTCGGCCTCAAGCTGGATTCGGCCCGCGGTCGCAGCGGCGACAACGGCATCCTCCCGCAGAGCGCCGACGGTACGCCCGCGAATGAATTCAGCGAACTGGGCTTCACTGGAAAACTCAAGGTATCCAAGAGTGTCCTGCGCCTGGGTACGCTTTACCCGACCCTGCCGGTGCTGAATTATAACTTCGGCCGCCTGCTGCCTTCGAGCTACAGCGGCGGCATGTTGACCTCGAACGAAATCGACGGCCTGACCGTCAATGCCGGTCGCATCACCCAGGCCAACCTGCGCAACTCCAGCAGCAATGACCGCATCACTTATTACCGCGGCGGCGTGGAAAGCGATCATTTCGACTTTGCCGGCGGCAGCTACAAGCTCACCCCGCAGCTGACCACCAGCTATTACTACGGCGAACTCAAAGACATCTATCGCCAGCATTTCGTCGGCCTCGTCCACACCTTGCCCCTGAGCAAAAGCGCGAGCCTGCGCACCGACCTTCGGTACTTTCGCAGCAACGACGACGGCATCGCCAAAATGGGCCGCTTCGCCAATAACAACCTCAACGGCATGGTCAGCCTGACGCTGGGGGGCCACAAGTTCAGTGGCGCCTACCAGCGCATCTCCGGTGCCGGCGAATTTCCGTTCATTGGCAACGATCCCTATGTCGTCAACTTGTCCTTCTACAACACCTTCGCCCGAGAAGAAGAGGATTCCTGGCAAGCACGCTACGACTATGATTTCGCTGCGCTGGGGATACCCGGCCTGACCTTCATGACCCGTTACGTCAGCGGCGACCACGCGCTGGTCCAAGGCCGCGAGCAGGGTACCGAGCGCGAGCGCAACATTGATCTGACCTACACGGTGCAGACCGGCCCGCTGAAGAACGTCTACGTGCAGATGCGTAATATCAGTTTCCGCTCCGGCAGCGGGTTGACCCGCGATGTCGACGAGAACCGCGTGCTGGTCGGCTATAAACTGGTGGTCTGGTAGGTACAACCTCTGTGGCGAGGGGGATTGCCCCCTCGCCACAGAAAAGGTGTTTTCTGCGTAACGGCGGAGTGTAAGACGCCGCGGGAATCCCACAGAATCAGGCTGTATCGAGTACGGCCCAAAGAGACACTGCGGCCAGGCAGGCCACCACCACGCCCGTAAACAACACCGACGCGACATCGGCCCGCAAGCGGCCGGTATGGATGGCGAGAGCACTGCGCCGGTAGCGACGCCGCTGCGTCATCCAGATGTACAGCGCGGCGACCACGCTGAGCACCGCCAGCAGTGCGCCCAGCCACCCCCGGGTTTGCATCCAGCGCAGGAAAATACAGGCCACGACCCATAACACCAGCAAGGTCCGCCCCCAGGCCAGGGAGGTGCGCTCCGGCTGCAGCCCGGCGTCATTGTGCGATGCCTGAAGCGGGAGCCCATCAGTGCGACGGCCGATCATGGCTCAATGCACCTGGCGTAACAGGAAGACGCCGATCAACGTCAGCGTCACCAGTGCACCACCGATCGACAGCAGCGGCACCAGCAACGGCAGTGGCAACGGCGCTTTGTTGCGCAGTGCCCGTTCAACGCTCAGCCAGCGCAGGCAGGCCGAGCCGCTGATGAGCAGCGCCATCAGCAGCAGAGCCACCGAGAGTGTCGTGCGCACCCCAGGGCTAAACACTTCCAGGGTAAAGGCTTCCACGGCGATGCCGCCGGCCAGCAGTGCCAGTGCGGTGCGGATCCAGGCCAGGAAGGTTCGTTCGTTGGCCAGGGTGAAGCGTGGATCGGGCTCACTGCCGCCCGCCAGCAGCCGTGAGGACAGCGGGCCGCGATCGACGCGCTGAATTTTGCTCAAGTCTTCCTGTTGTGCCGTCATGATCCTGTTTGCCTGTTGAATGCCAAAACCAAAAATGCCCTCGACGGCAGTCTGCCGTGAGGGCCTTTTACTGCCGCCATGGATAGGCTATGCCGTCATCGTGGGGTTACCGACCGGCGCAGCGGATGAAGCGCGGGCCGTGGGATAACGCTCATCTTCCTTGATCATGTCCGCGGCTTTTTCAGCGATCATCATCGCCGGGGCGTTGGTGTTGCCCGAAATCAGCGTCGGCATGATCGACGCATCGACCACCCGCAGCCCTTCAATGCCGTGAACCCGCAGCCGCTCGTCAACCACCGCTTCCGGACCGCTGCCCATCTTGCAGGTGCCTACCGGGTGGAAAATCGAGGAACCGTTGCGACGCACAAAATTGAGCATGTCCTCCTCTGTCTGCACCGACACGCCAGGGTTGTACTCTTCGGCGATATAACCGGCCATGGCCTGGCTCGCCGCAAGCTTGCGGGCCATTTTGAAACCGCGAACCATGGTCTGCCGATCTTCTTCGGTGGCCAGGTAATTGGGCTCGATCCAGGGGGCGTCCTTCGGGTTCTTCGAACGAATCCGCAATTCACCGCGACTGCTCGGGCGCAACTGGCAGACCGACATGGTGAAGCCGGGCCACTTGTGTGGCTTGCCGGCCGTCATGTCCGCACTCAGGGTGCCGAAGTGGAACTGGATATCAGGCGTCTTTTCCTGCTCTCGGCTCCTGGCGAACATGCAGCCCTGCTGGATGCCCACCGACAGCGGCCCCTTGCGCAAGAAGGCCCACTTCATGCCGATCAGTGCCTGACCCCACAGGGTGCGCAATTGATCGTTGGTGGTGATCGGCTTGGTGCATTTGAACATGATGCGGATTTGCAGGTGATCCTGCAGGTTCCGGCCAACGCCAGGCAGCTCGTGGACGACGTCGATGCCATATTGCTCCAGCACTTCACGTGGGCCGATTCCGGACAGCTGCAGCAATTGCGGCGATTGCAGTGCACCCGCGCACAGCAGGACTTCCTTGCGTGCCCTGGCCGTTACCGGTTGCCCTGCCTGCTCGTAGGCAACGCCGATCGCGCGTTTGCCACTCATCAACACCTTGCTGGCCTGGGCGTCGGTTTCGACGGTCAGATTCTTGCGGTCGCGGATCGGCTTCAGGTAAGCCTTGGCCGCCGAACAACGCCAACCGTTGCGCGTGGTGAGCTGGAAATAACCCACCCCTTCCTGCTGCGCGCCATTGAAGTCATCGTTGCGCGGCACCCCGATCTGGTTGGCGCCGCGGATGAAGGCTTCGACCAATTCGTTGGGCTCGCGCAGATCCGATACATGCAACGGACCGCTGCCGCCGTGATAGGCGCTTTCGCCGCGCTCGTTGCATTCCATTTTCTTGAAGTACGGCAACACGTCGCTCCAGCCCCAACCCTGGTTGCCCTGCGCTTGCCAGTGGTCATAGTCCTGGGATTGCCCACGGATGTAGACCAGCCCATTGATCGAGCTGCAGCCGCCCAGGGTCTTGCCCCGCGGCCAGTAGATCGGACGGTTGTCCAGCGCGGGCACCGGCTCGGTATGGAAGGACCAGTTGTAGGTCGGGTTGAACATGGTCTTGCCATAGCCGATTGGCAGGTGAATCCAGAAGTGCCGGTCGTTCGGGCCCGCTTCGAGCAGCAGGACAGTGTGTTTTGCGCCTTCGCTGAGACGGTTGGCCAGGGCGCATCCGGCTGAGCCTGCGCCCACCACGATGTAATCGTATTCAGGTCCGTTCACGGGTGTTCTCCTCGTTTGGTGGCCGGCAGCGCCCTGCACCACCCGCCTTCGTTTGGCGAAAGCGGGCGACTGCAGGCACCTCCTTGTTCCAGCCTTATTGTTTACCGGAGCCGAGGCAGGGCCTCAGTTGAAATCCACCGCAACCCCTGGCGGGGGCGAGTAACCCAGGTCACCACGGGCCACCACCGCGTCGCGGCCGCCGTTGAGCTCCAGCAGCTCGGCCTGGCGTTTTCTGGCGCGGGCATCCACCTCTTTCGGAATGCAGACGGTTTCCATCTTCGCGCGGTACTCGGCGACCAGCGCCTCGTTACCCGGGATCTCCGCCAGGTTGAGCAACTCTTCCGGGTCTTCCAGCAGATCGAACAGATGCGGCGAGTAATCGACGTAGTGAACGTACTTATAGCGGTCGTCGCGGATCATGAAGGCACCGGTAGCCGAGCCCATGCCGTGGTATTCGGCAAAGGCCAGACGGTCGCCATCGGGCTGATTGGCCAGCTTGAACAGGGACTCGCCCGACAGGGTTTTCTCCTCTTCGTTGGGCGCAATGCCGACCGCTTCGAGAATGGTCGGGTAGACGTCGATGTGGGTAACCGGGGTCATCTTCTCGACGCCCGCCGGGATACCGTCACCGGAGATGATCAGCGGTACGCCAACGGCTTCTTCGAACATCGTCGACTTGCCCCACAGACCCCGGCTGCCCAGGTTGTCGCCGTGGTCGCTGGTGTAGATGATCCGGGTGTCGTCGCGCAGGCCACTGCCTTCAAGGGCGCTCATCACCTTGCCAATGTTCTCGTCAAGGAAGCTGACCAGGCCGTAGTAGCCCGCCAGCGCGCGACGCACCTTGTCTTCAGTGTCGAAAAATTCGTCATAGGCAAAGCTTGAGGCGTAGTCCTTGATGAACGGATGGTTCGGGCGCTCGGCCTTGTCGTACAGCTTTGGCCAAGGCAGGTTGTCGTCCAGGTAGTAGCGATAGAAATGCTCGGGCGGCGCCGTCAGCGGGAAATGCGGTGCGACGAAAGAGACGAACAGCACCCAGGGCTTGTCCTGGTGTTTCGGTGCTTCTTCACGCAACCAGGTCTGCGCCAGCGCAGCGATGTTGCGGTCGTACATGGTGTAAGACGATTCACCTGGCCCGGCCTGCCCGGCCATTTTCCAGGCACCGCCGCGACGCGGCAGGTCTTCGCGAACCAGACCCATCAGGTCGCCTTTGCCTTCGATGACATGCATCGGCACGATTTCCTGGCTGAAACCGTTGTCGTCATCGATGGAGCGGAAGTGCAGCTTGCCGATGGAGACGCAGTGTTGCCCTTCATCACGAACCCGGTGGTGCCAACTGGTCACGGAACCATCGTAGGGGTCGGCGTTGTCCCAGAAGCCCATCTGGTGAATGTAACGGCCGGTGGCGAAGGTCGCACGGGCCGGAATGCACACCGGAGAGTTGCAATAGGCCGAAGTGAAACGGGTACCGCCGGCGGCGATGGCGTCCAGGTTCGGGGTCTTGACGAAATCATTACCGTAGCAACCGAGGGCTTTAGGATTATGTTCATCGGACATGAACACGATGAGGTTCTTGGCTTTAGTCATTTTGCTCTCCAAAGCTAGGTAGCTACGTAGCTTTTCTCAGGGAAATTTTTTTACAGGTCCAGCACCAGCATCGAGCTCTTGGAACGGGAGCAGCAGATCAGCAAGTGCTCCTGTTTCTCGTCGTCACTGAGGATGAAATCGCGATGGTCGACCTCGCCGTCGATGAAACGAGTCTTGCAGGTGCCGCAGATACCGGCCTCGCAAGAGGTCTCGCACGGCAGGCCGGCGTCACGCAGGACTTGCGCAATGCTCTTACTGCTTGGCACATCAAGAGTCTGGCCGCTGCGGGCCAGGGTGATCTGGAATTCACCTTCACTGGCGGTGCCGGCGCTTGGCGGCGGTACCGGTGCGGCAAAGTGTTCGAAGTGCACCGTGCCTGCCGGCCAATGCTCGGCCGCCGCCTTGACGCCGGCCATCAGCCCGCCAGGGCCACAGCAATACAGATGGGTACCGGGCTCGTGGTGCATCAGCAGTTCGCGGATGTCCAGGCGACGGGCCGGATCACCGCCGTCGTAGTGGATGACGACGTGCTTGCCGAGCAGGGACGACAGGCGCTCCTTGAACGCGGTGCGCTCAGGCGTCTCGCCACAGTAGTAAAGAATGTATTCGGCACCGCTCGCTTCAAAATGCTCAAGCATCGCCATCATCGGCGTCACGCCAATGCCGCCGCCGATCAACAGGTGCCGCTGCGCTTGGTCGACGACAGGGAAATGGTTGCGTGGTTCGGAAATCTGCAGCAGATCGCCTGCCTTCACGTTGCTGTGCAGGCTTCGCGAACCGCCGCGGCCATCGACCACGTTCAATACGCCGACTACATACCGGTCCCGCTCTTGCGGGCTGTTGCACAGGGAGTACTGACGAATGAAACCGCCGGGCAGGTGCACGTCGATATGCGCACCCGCGGTGAAAGGAGGCAGCGGTTTGCCTGCCGGATCGACGAACTCGAAGGTGTTGATACCAGCCGCCTGGTTCTCGATGCACCGTACTTTGACTGTTTGCATGCTGCGCCTCGATCTTTTTTGTTGTCTGGGCGATGAATCGTCCGTGGGTCGAGCCTGATCTCGCCAGGCCCGACCACCCAATCAACCCTTGCGGGAGAGCTGCTGATCGTCGAGCTCATCGAGACGCTGGCGCACATAGGCGTCGCGCTCGCTGGCCGGGAAACGGTCAGCGTCCTTCATCACACCGATGACCTTACGATTAATGTCCATCAGCAATTCGCGATCGTCACGGGCCGGGTCACGGGGAATCTTCAGCACCGAGTCCTGGGAGTACATGGCCAGCGGGTCATCGCTGTTCAGGTCCGCACGCCCCACCGGCTTGCCTTCGGCCAGCTTGCGCGCAGCATCGCGCAGCAGTTTGCGGCACAGGTAGACACCGATGTCCGAACGCCCCGGGTGCTCCATGCCGTGAATCGCGATTGGACGCTGGCTGACCAGTGCTTCCCAGTCGCCCGGTGCACGCTGACCTTCTTCATAGGTGCGGCTGCCGGTCTGACCTTCGAGGAAGTCGATCTTGTCGACGCCACAATCTTCTTTGCAGCCCAGATGACGCGGGTCCACTTCATCGTTGAAATGGCGCCAGCCGAACAGGATGGTGTTGGTGTCGTCCACCGGCACATGCCAGCGGCTCATGGCGACGGTGGAGTGACGCTCTTCGGCCGCCGACGGCACCAGCGAGCCGATCTGGCATAGGTGCGGGAAGGTCATTTCGGTGATGCGGGTCCACACCTTGTCTTCACCGACGCGGCGCCCGGCGACGAAGGCGACGCCGTTGCCATCACGGGTCGGTTCCCAGTGCATGACCGGCATGTCGCCGAAGCCTTCCAAGGAGACGCCGGCGGAGGTCGCCGCGTCCACGCCTTCTACCGTCATGTTGTTATGCAGCACCGCCGTGTGCATGTGGTCCATGATGTTTTCGAACACCTGCAGCCAGTTGCAGGGGTAGACGTTGGAGAACGCCACCAGCTCGGTACCGGCCGGCTGGGTGAAGGACTCGTACTCAGGGAACTTCGGCTTCTGATCCGGTGGGCCCATGTAGGCGAACACCAGTCCGTGGCGCTCGAACGCCGGGTAAGCGGGTTGGCAGATGCTCTCTTTGAGCTTGCTGCCTTCCGGTTCACAAGGGGTTTCCATCAGCGTGCCGTCTACGCCCCACTTCCAGCCGTGGTAGCAGCAACGAATGCCGTGTTCCTGGATGATGCCGAATTCCAACGAAGCGCCGCGGTGGGCGCAGTGGCGATGCAGCACACCGATCTGACCGCTACGGTCACGGAACGCCACCAGGTCTTCACCGAGAATGCGGATGGCCTTGGGCAGTTGGCCCAGCTCCTCGGACAGGCAGACTGGGTGCCAGAAACGGCGCATGTACTCGCCCATTTCGGTGCCTGGGCCGACACGGGTCAGCTCGGCATCTTCAGTCGGGATGATGTTGTAGTGGTAGCCACCGAAAGGGATGTTCTGCGCTTTACCATCTGCACGGCTCATGGTTCGATCCTCATCATTACTATTGTTTTTAGGGTAAGCATCACTTCACGGACTAAACGGAACTTGCCTGGCTGACGAAGCGAGTCTGCAAGTAAGCATCCAGTCCTTCAGGGCCACCTTCGTGGCCGATACCGCTTTGTTTGGTGCCGCTGATGGGCGCATCGGCCAAAGCGGGGGTAAAGCAGTTGATGCCGATCCAGCCGGCATCGAAGCCTTCGCTCACTGCAGCTGCACGTTTGATTGAGTTAGTGAAGGCGTAGGCCGCCAGGCCGAAATCCACACCGTTGGCGCGCTGCATGACTTCATCGAAGTCGCTGAACGGCATGATTGGCGCGACCGGGCAGAACGGTTCCTCATGCAGAATGCGCGATTGCGGATCCAGATCGGTCAGCACCGTTGGCTGGAAGAAATACCCGCGCTCGAACATCCGATTGCCACCGGCGGCGACCGTGGCGCCTCGTGCTTTGGCATCGGCAACCAGCTCCATCGTCGACTCCAGACGACGAACGTTGGCCAGCGGGCCCATGCTGATGTCAGCTTCAAGGCCATTGCCGACTTTCACAGCATTGGCGAATTCGACAAAGTGACGAGTGAACTCCTCATAAACCCGATCATGTACGAAGAAGCGGCTGGCCGACACGCAGACCTGGCCGGCATTGCGGAACTTGAAGCCGGCACAGGCGCGAGCCACGGCCTGCACATCCACATCGTCGAACACCACCACTGGTGAATGTCCGCCCAGCTCCATGGTGACGGGCTTGAGCTGCTTCGCCGCCAGGGTACTGAGCAGACGTCCAACAGACACGGAACCTGTGAACGAAACCTTGCGGGTAATCGGCGAAGCAATCAGAAGTTCGGAAACCTGACTCGGTTCGCCGAACAGCATGTTGATCACACCCTTGGGCAACCCGGCATCAATAAAGGCGCGGATAATACCGACACAGACACCGGGGGTTTCTTCGGCGGGCTTGACGACCACCGAGCAACCGGCAGCCAGGGCTGCAGCCACTTTGCGCGCCACCAGTACGGCAGGGAAGTTCCAGGGGGCGAAGGCCGCGACAGGGCCGATCGGGCGTTTCACGGTAGTCTGTACCAGCTCAGGCTGACGCGGCGGCAGCAGACGGCCGTAGGCACGTTTGCCCTCCTCTGCACACCATTTGATGGTCTCGACCACCCGGTCGATCTCGCCTCGGGCGTCAGCCAACGGCTTACCATTTTCCAGAGTGAGTACGTGAGCCAGGTTTTCGCGGCGCACCTGGATCAAGTCGGCGGCACGATTCATCACCACCTGACGATTCCATGCCGAGACAGTACGCCAGATTTCGAAACCTTCCTGCGACGACGCCAGTGCGTCCGCGATGTCCTGCTCACTCGCCAGCGGTAGATGAGCCAGTACTTCTTCAGTAGCGGGGTTGACCACCGGGATGGTGCGGCGACCCTCGCCAGCGCGCCAATGACCGTCGATATACAGACCTAGCTCTACGTCATACATGCATCTTGCTCCTGCTGGTTGTCTGAGCGGTAAACCGAGGGCGAGTAGCGCCTTGTGCGCGTTGTTATTTTCACCCTTTCGATAACTATATAGCTATAGATTTATCAATGTCAAACAGTTCACCCTCGAAATTCTTTCGAATAACGGACAGGCGGCCGAAGACCTGCCTACAGCAAGACAAGTGGAGATTACGAAGGGTTTTACGTGGAGTAATCGAGATCAGAGCCAAGCGATCAAAAGTGCAGCGCACGTGCTACCTCGCGACATCAAGCGGACAAAGTCCCAAGTGCTGCCTAGGTTTAGCGGAGCCGCTCGTTTCTGGGGTATGAAACTTATCGTCGTGCTGAGAACAATCGGCCACAAATACTTTTATGGAGTTGGAGGAGACACTACGGTCACCGAGGGAGATTCCACCGAGAGCCAGTGGTTTTGTAGGGGTAAAAACCACTTAAAATAAAAAGGGGTCGCGAGATAAAATCTCGCAACCCCTTGAATTATATGGTCGGGACGGAGTGATTCGAACACTCGACCCCTAGCACCCCATCTCCTTTTTCGTACTTTTTGAAAGACTCCAAAATTTTACTCTGGATTTTTCCAAGCTAGTATTTACTTGAGCTCCAGCGGTGTTCTGCTCCACGAGAGTCTAGTCACGTCCATCAAGAGCCGACGTTTTTGTGGGGGTAAAAGTAGGGGGAATCCATTTTATGACCAAAATCACCATCAAAGAACTCGAGTCGCTGACCGCCAACGATGCCGGCCGAATCCTCCGGGAGGATGGCAATCTGGCCGGTCGAATCTCAGTCCGTTAGGACGGCGTGTTGTTCTGGTCAGCTTTTTCTATCGCTATCGCTGGGGCGAACAGAACAAAGAGTACGCCTGCGGGTCCTGGCCGCGCAAACCCCTGACGGACATCCGCAAGGCCCGCAACCAGGCCCGTGCGCTCATCGATGAACAGATCAATCCCAACGAGCACAAGAAAACCGCCAAGGCACAGGCATATGCCGCGGCTAACGTAGAGGCCGAACAGGTAAAGACGTCGAAGGTGCAAACACTGACCGTCCAGGATCTGGTCAAGGCCTGGCTGTTCGCGTAAAGACGGCAATACCGAGTTGCAACGACGCTTTAACAAGGACCTTTTGCCAGCACTCAGCAAGACCGCAGTGAGCAGCGTCTCCGAACACGATGTTCGGGCGCTGATCCGCACCGTGGTCAACCGCGGCGCTCACCGGCAAGCCATCAGTTTCTTCGCCGACCTCACTCAGATGTTCAGCTGGGCCAGAAAACGTCAGCCCTGGCGGGCCTTATTGATCGAGGGCGACCCGACGGAGCTGGTCGACATTTCCCCCTTGATCCCGGCCGACTACGAGGCAGAAAGAAGCAGGATCCTTTCGCCGGCTGAGCTGATGGAACTGCACAACCGCTTCCAGCAAATGACCGCCGATTACGACGCCCTCCCCGCCGGACAAAAATACGACGGCATTCGGCCGCTAAAGAAGGAAACCCAACTCGCGCTCTGGATCAGCCTGGGCACCCTGTGCCGGATTGGCGAGTTGCTGCAGGCCGAATGGAAAAATGTCGATCTGGACCGACAGACCTGGTTCATACCCAGTGAAAACGTCAAAGGCACCCGCGGCAAGAAACAGGACCACCATGTTTTCCTCTCGCCCTTTGCCCTGCATTTCTTTCAGGAGCTGAAAACCCTCACGGGAGATTCTCAGTGGTGCTTTCCCAACAAGCAGGATGATGGGCATGTGGACGTGAAAGTGGTGAGCAAGCAGGTCGGTGACCGCCAGGCCCGCTTCAAAAACCGCAAGGCCCTCTCCAGACGGCGTCATGACGACACCCTGGTGCTGGCCGACGGCCAGAACGGCGACTGGACACCGCATGACTTGCGCCGCACGGGCGCGACCATGATGCAGGCCTTAGGGGTCAGCCTGGACGTTATCGATCGCTGTCAAAACCATGTGCTCGCCGGCTCGGGTGAGACGGCACTACCTGCATCACGACTATGCCGAAGAGAAGAAGCACGCTTGGGACCTGTTGGGTGATCAACTCAGTGCTGTGCTGTCTTCGACCTACGAGCATCCGCCAGCAGAATCGATGATGTCTTTTCCAGTTTATACCGCGACAGGATCACTGCTGCCTTCATAAGTCGATTTAGTTAGTGCTGTGTCTTCATAGCGTCGTAGGGATCGCCGCGCGCTTTTTCAGGTCCATTCCGGCCAGCCCTGACCGGCAAAAATCGGCCAAGATCAGTCATTCAGCGATGGCAATGTTGATTAGTGAGAGCTATTTATGGCGCCAGCCATGACATAGCGCATCGGCTACCTGGTTCAAAACCGTAGCCATTTACGACCGTCTATATACTCTTCATTCCACAGCCACATTAACCTGCCATCGTTGCCTGGCGGGCTAAACATCCGACATCATCAAACTTTCCCCCTCAAACACTCCCGCCACCTTCACGTCAGCGTAAAGCCCCCGGATGATCAGGACTCCTGCCCTCTCAGCTCAAGGAGCTAAACATGCTGGATAAACTGTCTCAGGAAATTGTCAGTCGCGCGGTGTCGCTGGCAAACGAGCAAGGCTTCGCAATCTGCATCAGCGTGGTTGATGACGCCGGACTCTTGCGAGCCTTTCTGCGAATGGATGACGCCCTGCCCGGCGCCATAGAAGTCGCCACCAAAAAGGCTCGCACCGCTGCGTTGTTCCGGACGGACAGCTCTGAGCTCGGTGTTCGGGCTCAGCCGGGGGGTGATATTTACTCCCTGGAAGGCACCAACGGCGGGTTGATCAGCTTCGGTGGCGGCATTGTTCTGCACGACCGTCAAGGCAAGGTCATAGGCGGGCTAGGGATATCGGGTGCAACAGTCGAGGTGGATCAAGTCATTGCACTGGGAGCAGGTCGCCCACAGCTCTGACCCTATTGAACTTTAATCAGCTACCTATTTGAGGATTGACTCATGCAGCCGTCTACAAAAAGAAAACTCGGCCGAGTGAACCTGGATGTCAGCAATTTTGCCTTTGGGACCTCCCCCGTCGGCAACCTGTTTCGCCCCACCGACGAAGCCACTTCGGATGCAATGTTCCAACGCGCCTGGGAAGGTGGTGTCCGCCTCTTCGATACTGCCCCGATGTATGGCCACGGCCTGGCCGAACTGCGCACCGGGCACTCGCTGCGCTGGAAGAATCGCGATGAGTTCGTGCTCTCATCCAAGGTCGGACGCGTTCTCAAGGCCAAGCCCCGCTCGCAAATCGATTTCAGTCCCTGGAGCAACGCTGCCCCAAATGAAATGACCTTCGACTACAGCTATGACGGCACCATGCGCTCGTTCGAAGACTCTCTCCAACGATTGGCGCTGGAGCGAATAGACATTTGCTTTATCCATGACATCGACGTCTTCACTCGTGGATCGGAACAACCTCAAGTGTTCAAGCAAGCCATGGACGGTGCCTGGCGGGCGCTCTCACGACTGCGCGACGAAGGCGTGGTGAAAGCGATCGGTGTCGGGGTGAACGAATGGCAAGTCTGCCATGAAGCCCTTAAGCAACGGGATTTCGACTGCTTCCTGCTCGCCGGTCGCTACACGCTACTCGAGCAGGACTCCCTCAATGAATTCTTGCCACTGTGCGAAGAACGGGGGGCTGCCGTGCTCATCGGAGGGGGATTCAATTCAGGGATATTGGCCACCGGTGCCGTCGAAGGTGCTCGATACAACTATGCCCCGGCCCCTGCACATATCCTTGAGCGGGTACGAGCCATCGAAGTGGTGTGCAAGGCGTATGGCGTACCACTGCCGGCCGCCGCCATGCAGTTCGTGGTCGCTCACCCGGCGATTCCCTCGTTCGTAGCCGGCACACGCACCCCGGAGCAACTGGAGAAGAATCTTGAGTGGTTCAGTCACCCGATTCCTGCCGAGTTCTGGCAGGCATTGAAACGTCACGGGCTTCTGCGTGAAGACGCGCCAACCCCTGACTGATAGTTGCAGCGTACGGAATGCAAGGTCTGGCGCGCTTAACCTGACCTTGCATCCATGCCGAAAGAAGTAACTTGAGCGCTCGCTCTTCCAAAAGATGAACAAGGCACCTGCAAAAAAGCCACGACGTGCTGTCGTGGCTTTGAAATAGAGCTGAAGATTCAGGCCGTAATGCTAGAAACTGCTCTGGATTTTTACCCCAGCCACCCAGGCATTATCGACCTCGCTAACGCCTCCCGGATTGTGTACGTACTGAATATTGGGGCGGATGACCAGCCACTTCGTTGCGTGGACACCATAGTACAACTCAGCGTCATACTCGTTACCCTGTACCGGCTGATACGCGGGCTTGTCGTAGTCGGTCTGGTTGTTGGCCTGGTTGATCGCTTTCTGATTATTGCGAAAACGCGAGTTGGTACTGATGCGCGCCACACCGAATCCGAGATCGTCCTGGGGACGGGCATCGAACAAGCCTTTATAGGTCAATCCTGCCTGAACAAAGTGCCCGACCTGACTGGTTTCCCGGTCCTGCACCGTTACGTTGGCAAACAGCGACAAACCACGGCTGGGGTTACCATTATGAGTGGTGACCTGCTGTTGTGCGACTAACCAGTAACCATATTTGCTGTCACGTGAAACCAGGTTGCTGGACACATCACCGGGCACTTCACGACTTTCGACATCGGTGGCATCGGCAGTGCTGTAATAAGCGCCCACCCGATACTCGCCGGGCAGAGAGTTCACTGTTGGCGTCCAGAGCAACTCTATCGGCAGGATCAAACCTTCTCCGCCACTCAGGTTCAGTTTGAAACCGTTACTGTCTTCCAGCAGCGAAGGGTTGTGTTCGTAAGCCCCCACCTGGACGAACACTTGTGGTGCCAGTTCATACTTGATTCGCCCGGCCCACTGCGAGATTGGCCAGTTGAACCAAATACCGCCGCCGGCCCAGTTGCCCATTTGCGAACCGCACATCGCCAGGTTCTGGAAATCGCAGGGGAAGCTGTTGAAGTCTTCACCTTCACCAAAGCGCCCGAATTTAAGGTTGAGTTTCTGATCCAGATACGACTGGCTGATCCACATCTGCGTCAGTCGCCACGTCTGCCCTCGCCCCCAGACTTCCTGGTTCGAGGAGTACATCGGCGCGCGCGGGTCACTGATCCGGTCATTGGTGATGTTGTGGCCTTCACGCTCGGTGATGGCCAGCTTGAATGTTGCATCCTGCCAACCGAAGATTTTCTGCAAATCCAGTTTCGCACCGAGAGTGAACTGCCCGGCCCAGCGCGCCGTTCGATCCTGGTCATAACCGCCATCGGCGTTGTAACCCAGCTCGCCGACATAATCGAGCGTGAAGTCATAACCCTGCTGCAGAAGTTCGTTGCGTGTACCGCCCCAATCGCCGGTCATGCCCACTGCATCTTTGTCGAAAGGCCCGGCTGCCATGGCCTGGTTAACTCCGGAAAGTACCGAACCCATAGCGATTAAACCGGTAAAAAGCGCGCAGGAATGCCTCCCGCGCAATTGAGCGTTGATCATTGTGTGGCGACCTCTGTTGTTTTTGATATGAGTCTTGAGCGCACAACCCATCGCCCACGGCCTGTTGAAGAACAGGCCGCGCCGATTTCACTGACAGCGTTTAAATCAATGTTTAACGGACTTTTCCGACGGTGTTACAACGAGGCCTGAAGTTCCGGAAGTGTTTCGAACAGATCCGCCACCAGGCCGTAATCGGCCACCTGGAAGATCGGCGCTTCTTCGTCCTTGTTGATCGCAACGATCACTTTGGAGTCTTTCATGCCGGCCAGGTGCTGGATCGCGCCGGAGATACCGACGGCGATGTACAGCTGTGGCGCAACGATCTTGCCGGTCTGACCGACCTGCATGTCGTTGGGTACGAAACCTGCGTCGACCGCGGCGCGCGAAGCACCGACGGCAGCACCCAGCTTGTCGGCCAGGGCGTACAGGTGTTTGAAGTTGTCACCGTTCTGCATGCCTCGACCGCCGGAAACGACGATCTTGGCTGCGGTCAGTTCCGGACGATCCGATTTAGCAAGCTCTTCGCCAACGAAGCTGGAAATGGCAGCATCGTGAGCAGCAGCAACGGCTTCAACGGCAGCCGAACCACCTTCAGCGGCAACCGGGTCGAAACTGGTGGCACGCACGGTGATCACTTTCACTGCAGCGTTCGATTGCACGGTAGCGATGGCGTTACCGGCGTAGATCGGACGCTTGAAGGTGTCAGCGCTTTCAACCGAAATGATCTCGGAGATCTGGTCAACGTCCAGTGCAGCGGCAACGCGCGGCAGGATGTTTTTGCCGTTGGAGGTAGCGGCAGCCAGGATATGGCTGTAGCTCGCAGCCCCTGCTTCTTGAACGAGAGCGGCAACCAGA